>NZ_BAVQ01000030.1 GCF_000524475.1 Tomitella biformata AHU 1821
TTGGACACGCGGGAGCGGATTATCGCTGCGGCCGCGACGATGTTCCTCTCCCAAGGAGTTGAGCAGAGCACCGTCACCGAGGTCGCCCAGCAGGCTGGCGTCTCGCGGGGCACCTTCTTCAACTATTTCCCCACCAAGGACTCTGTCCTAGCCGCGATGTGGGGGGATATGACGGAGCGTTTCGGCGAGGTCATGGAGCAAGCCCTCAATGAGGACACCCCGACCCGCCAGCGTATCCACGGCATGTTCCAGAACTTCGTGATCGCGGCGGAGCGCGAGCCCGAATACATGCTGCTGGTCAGCGGCGAGATGAACCGGGACCTGCCCAGCGGGGAGGGGCCCGCCGAGCGTTCGGCCCACATCAGCACGCAGATTGTGCCGTTGATCGAGGCCGGCCACGCGAGGGGCGACGTCCGCACCGACCTCGAGCCGGCCTTCCTCGCCCGGATGGTGGCCGCCGGCTACGTCGCGGCGATCCTGCATTGGCGGGACAACCCCCAGATCGAGCTCCGCCGCGAATTCGCCCAGACCGCCACCTTCGTGGCGGACTCCATTGCGCCGCAGCCCCTGACCAGCACCGTAGACCTCTCCGCCACTCTCGGATCACTGCTCGACGGTCGCTTCAGCTGCCGCGCGTACAAGCCCGAGGCCGTGGACCGCGCCGTCATCGAGCGCATCCTGGAGTTGTCGCAGCGGACGCCGTCCTGGTGCAACACCCAGCCCTGGCAGGTCGTGATCACCGAGGGCGAGGGCACCGAGCGCTTCCGCACCGGGCTAGCCGCCTACGTGCGCGCGAATGCCCAATCGCCGGACTTCGAGTTCCCCCGCGAGTATGTGGGCGAGTACCGGGCCCGGCGCCTCGAGACCGCACTGGCGCTCTATGACAGCGTCGGCATCCCCCGCGGCGACCGGGCCGCGTCGGGCGAGCAGACGATGAAGAACTTCGACCTGTTCGGCGCCCCGCACGTCGCGGTCATCACCACCGACGAGGCGCTCGGCGTCTACGGCGCCGTCGACTGCGGCCTCTACGTCAACACGTTCCTGCTGGCCGCCCAGTCCCTGGGGCTCGGCGCCATCCCGCAGGCCGCGCTGGCCGGCAGCTCCCCATACCTGCACGAGTTCCTCAACCTGCCGGAGGGCCGAAAGGTGGTATGCGCCATCTCCTTCGGCTACCCCGATGAGGAGCACGCCGTCAACAGCTTCCGCACGACGCGTGCCGACACCGCCGACGTCGCCACCTGGTTCAGCAGCTAGCGCCTAGTTCGTCAGACCTCGGCCCGGCGCAGGAGCCCGTATCCGCCGGCGAAGGCCAGCACGGTCAGGGCCAGCGGCAGGGCGATGAGCGGCACCGCCGCCGGCGAATCCACGAAGAAGCGTCCTACCGCCGGCCATCCCCGCTGCCAGGTGATCAGCACGGCGGCCGCGGCCGCGGCGATCGCGACAAGCAGGCTGAGGGTGAAGATGCCGACGGCCTTCCAGCGCAGGTAGACCGTGCCGGCGAACATGCCGATCGCCGCGCACACGATGACGACCGCCGCGAGCCCCAAGAAGACCAGCGCGTAGTTGCCGCTGACCCAGAGGACGGCGGAGAACGCCCGCAGGTGCACGCCGAAACCATCTGTGCCGCTCTCGATCGCGGCCATCGCCGTGAGCGCGGCAGCGGTGAGCACGCCGTGCCCCGCCGCGGCGACGAGAGTACCGCCGAAGAACTCCCGCCGAGTCACCCCGAGCCCCAGCGCGAACGGGAACAACTGGGTCATCGCCACCCCATAGGTGGCGGCGACGAAGAAGAAGATGCTTGAGACCACACCGTTGAACTGCTGTGCGGGGAGCTCGACGCCCTGCCCGCGGATGATCACCAAGATCGCGATGTTCGCGCCCAAGACCGCGGTGATGATCCCCCACGGAATGAGGGCAAGCGGCCACTGACGCGTCTGCATTCTCGCGATCGCGAGGATTCTGTTCATGTCATTCACCTAGTTTCCCTCGACGCTGGTGCCGCGCGTGACGCCGACGACCAGCTGTTGCAGTGAGGCCTGTTCCACTTCCACGCCCATCGCTCGGGCCGCCGCCAGGTCCCGCGGCGCCCAGGCGCCCTCGATCGCGGCGCGTGCCTGGGCGCCCATCGACTCACGACTGAATAGGTTCCGTCCGGCCGACAGCAGGTCCACCGCAGACGCGGGCCCGGTGGCGACGATCGCGCGCTGCCGCAGGCGCTCCGTGGTGTCGTCAAGCAGCACTCGGCCCTGATCGATAAGCACCACCTGCTCGAGCAGGTCGGAGACCTCATCGATCAAGTGCGTCGACAGGATCACCGTGCGGGGTCGCTCCGCATAGTCGGCGAGCAGCTCATCGTAAAAAATCTGCCGCGCCACCGCGTCCAAGCCCAGGTAGGGCTCATCGAACAGGGTCAACGGCGCCCTGGACGCCAGGCCGAGCACGATGCCCACCGCCGAGGTCATGCCCCGCGAGAGCTTCTTGACGCGGCGTTTACGCGGCAGATTGAACCGCTCCAACAGCCGGTCCGCAAACTCCGCGTCCCAGTGGGGGAGAAGGTCGGCCGCGGCGGCCAGCACCATCGCCACCGTGAAGTTCTCGGGGTAGCACTGCCCCTCTCTGATGAAGCAGAGCATCCGCATCGCGTGGCTGTCCTCGAAAGGCCGGCGGCCGAACACCTCGACCGAGCCCTCAGAGGGCAGCGCCTGCCCGGTGATCAGTTGCAGCGCAGTGGTTTTGCCCGCGCCATTACGTCCAAGAACGCCGCAGATGACGCCCTCTTCGACCGCGAAGGAGGCGTCGTCGAGAGCCCGCACATCGCCGTAGGATTTTCCGAGGCCGCGCACCACGACCGCCACTCCCGCACTCATGACTGACCCTCTTCCGTTGTGCCGCTGTTGTTTTCGATGCCGTCGAGCAGTGTCTTGAGGTCTGCGGCGGTGATGCCGAGCTTGCGCGCCTCCACCACCGTGGGCTGGAGAAATTCGGCGACAAAGGACTTCCGACGCCGGACTCGCAGGGTCTCGCGGGCGCCAGTCGCGACGAACATTCCAATACCTCGCCTCTTGTAGAGAATGCCCTCCGCGACAAGCTGATTGAGCCCCTTGCCTGCGGTGGCGGGGTTGATCCGGTGGAACAGCGCGAGCTCGTTGGTCGACGGCGCCTGTGCCTCCTCGGCGAGGGATCCGTCGATGACCGAGTTCTCAATCAGCTCCGCCACTTGCTGGAAGATGGGCTTGTCGCCGTCAAGCATAATTGGTCACCTGCTTCACTACTCATGTAACTAACCATAGAACGAGGAAGCCCCATGCGCAAGGGTTTCCGGTGCGGGAGTTAGTCGAGCCCGGCGAACACAGCAGCCTGGTAGCGGCGCATCCCGCGGATCCACCGGTCGTAGTCCGCGCCCTTCTGCCGGTACATCTCCAGTACGCCCTCGTGCGGCAGGATCAGGAACTGTTCGGCTGCCACCGCCGCCAGCACCACCTCGGCGCACTCGGCCGGCTCCAGCACCCGCCCGGCCGCGACGACCGCCGCGGTGGCAGCTCGGCCGAGGGGGTCGCCGGACTCTTCCCCCTCGTAGAGCAGCTTGGTGTTCACCCCCATCGGGCACAGACAGCTCACCCGAATGCCCTTGTCCCCATATGTGATCGAGAGCCACTCGGCGAACCCGACAGCGGCGTGCTTGCTCACCGAGTACGCGGCAGAGCCGACCTGTGTCAGCAGCCCGGCCGCCGAGGCGGTGGAGATGAAGTAGCCCTCTCCGCGCTCCAGCCAGCCGGGCATCAGCAGCTTCGCTGCCCGGATGTGGGCGCGCAGGTTCACGTCGAGGGTGGCGTCCCACTCGGACTCGGCGAGGTCCAGGCCGACGCCGCCCGCGATGCCGGCATTCGCGAAATACAGGTCGACGGGCCCGAACGAGGACTCGGCGAGTGCGAGCAGGCCCGCGATGACGTCAGGGTCCGAGACGTCCCCACTCGCGGCGACAGCGCCGTCGAGACCTGCGGCGGCACTGTCCGCGGCGGCGGCGTCAAGATCCGCCACGACCACCTGTGCCCCGCCCGCGACCAGCGCCTGGGCGATCGCCCGGCCGATCCCACCGCCGCCCCCGGTGACGATGGCGACCTTTCCGGCAATATCCATGGTGGAGCCCTCCAGACAAGAAACGGCGATGGCAACATGCCTGAGCATGCCACCATCGCCGTCAGTGTCGAGCGGATTCTGCTACTTGACCTCGGCCTTGGTGATCTGGATCAGGCCGAACGTCATCGGCGCGACCAGCCAGATGAGACCCGACACCGCGAGGGTCGCCCAGTCATGCGCCACCGGGGAGTTGTAGAGAGTGGACATCGAGTAGTTGAAGTCCACCCACGGCTGCAGGCTCTCGAACCAGCCCTGGGTCGCCGCCAGGACGCCGAAGACCGTCGGCACCACGAAGAAGTAGACGAAGTAGCCGACGATGGCGCCCGCGGAGTTGCGGATCAGCGCGCCGAGCATGAAGCCGACCAGCATGCCCAGCACGTTGGCCAGGATGATCAGCAGGAACTGGTTGACGGAGACGTCCCAGACCGCCGGCACGCCCTTGATAGCGCTGCCGAGAATGTTGCCGAGCGCCCCGAGCACCAGCACCAGCACCATGGAGACGACACCGACCAGCACCGCCGCCACGCCCTTGGACAAGATGACCTTGCCGCGGTTCGGGACGAGCGTGAACGTGATCAGGCCGGTGCGCTGGCTCCACTCGCCGGTGACCGACAGGATCGCGATCACCGGCAGCAAGATCCCCATCGGGACGGCGATCGCCGACCCGAACACCGAGTACTCGAGGTCCTCGCCGTTCATGAAGGCGATCACGCCGATGGTGGCGACCAGCGCGAGGATCCCGATGCTGGCCATCAGCCAGAAGCCGGACTTGGTGTTGAACATCTTGCGCACCTCGACCTGGACGAGCCGGCTCAGGGGGATCCCCGGCGCGGACTTGTCGATGGTGGCCAATGACGGGGCGGCGGTGGGGGCGCTGAAATCTTGAACGCTCATGCCTGGACTCCTACGGGGGTGTTGACCTCACGCTGCGTGGATGCGGTGAGCTCGAGGAACATTTCCTCGAGCCCGGCGCCATCCGCCGGACGAAGTTCGGCGAGGGGGATGCCGGCGGCCGCGGCGACGCGTCCGACCTGCTCGGGGGTGCTCTCGGTGCGCAGGCCGCCGTCGCCGGACGGGGCGGCCATGATGCCGGCTGCGGTGAGCGCGACCGCCAGCGCGGAGTTGTCGCCGGCCTTCACGAACGTGCCCGCAGTCTGCAGGAGCTCGTCCTTGGTGCCCTGCGCGACAATGCTGCCGTGCCCGATCACGATGATCTCGTCGGCGATCACCTCGATCTCATGGAGCAGGTGCGAGGACAACAGCACGGTGCCGCCACGATTCGCGTAGTCCCGCAGCAGCCCGCGCATCCAGTGGATGCCCGCGGGGTCCAAGCCGTTGGCGGGCTCGTCGAGCATGAGGATCTGCGGGTTTCCGAGCAGCGCGTTGGCGATGCCCAGTCGCTGGCGCATGCCAAGCGAGTAATTTTTGACGCGGCGCTTGGCCTCCGTGGGCGACAGGCTGACCAGGGCCAGCATCTCGTCGACCCGAGACGAGGGCAGGCCCATCGTGAGCGCGCTGATGGTCAGGATCTCGCGACCGGTGCGGCCCGCGTGCTGCGCCGACGCGTCGAGCAGCACACCGACCTGGGTGCCAGGGTTGGGGATATCTCTGAAGTTGACGCCGTTGACCGTGGCGATGCCGCGGCTAGGCGGGGTCAGGCCGGCGATGATGCGCATCGTGGTCGACTTGCCCGCACCATTCGGTCCGAGGAAGCCCGTGACGGCGCCCGGCTTGCAGGTGAATGAGACGTTGTCGACGGCCGTGAAGCCCTTATACGTCTTGGTTAGCCCTTCTACTTTGATCATGCCGAGAATTATCCCAGTTCCGGGCGGTCTGAAACATCCCTCTACGGTCTAGTCCTTGATAGCCGAAAGTATGTGGCCGACTCAGGGTCCACGACCTCGACCCCGACGACCCCTACTCTTAGAGCCGTGACCGCCACCCAGCCACCGCCGCCCCCCATCTCGACCTGGGGCCACATCTGGCGGACCGTGCTCGTGGTGGCGATCAGCCTCGTGGGCTGGGTCCAACTCGCCTCTTGGCAGTGGGAGCACGCGCGCTGGTGGCTCTTCTTGGACCTCGGCCTCGGCGCGCTGGCGTTGGCGTTGTCCTTCTGGCGCAGGCGCCGCCCGGTCGCCGTCGCCGCGCTCACCGCCCTAATGTCCAGCATCTCCGCCCTGTCAGGCGGCCCAGCCACGCTGGCCTTGATGTCGCTGGCCACGCGCAGACGATTGCCCGAGATCCTGCCCGTGGCGCTGCTGTCCCTGGCCTGCTATTCCGCGTTGGAAATCGTGAACCCGACCACCGACGAGGACGGGTTCTTCACCGGGGCCATCATCGTCTCCGTCATCTGCATCACCACTGGCTGGGGCATGTACATCGGCTCCCGCCGGGAGTTGCTGGCAACGCTGCGCGACCGGGCCGACAGCTCCGAGTCCGAGCAGTCCATGCGCCTGGACCAGGCCCGCCAGGCTGAGCGAACCCGCATCGCCCGCGAGATGCACGACGTTCTGGCACACCGCATCTCGATGATCGCCCTGCACTCCGGTGCCATGACCTTCCGCACCGACCTCTCCGCCGACGAGATGCGAGTTGCGGCCGGCATCATCCAGGACAACTCCCACCTCGCGCTCACAGAGCTGCGCGAGGTGCTCGGTATCTTGCGCGACGGGCCCGGCGACGCGAACCCCGACCTGCCTCAGCCCTCCGCCGAGGACATCGCCCAGCTCATCGGCCAGGCCCGCGCCACCGGCCTCCGCGTGCTGCTCACCGACACCCGCGAGGCTGGATCCGTTTCCGAGTCGACCGGTCGCACGATGTACCGCGTCGTCCAGGAGGGCCTGACCAACGCCCGGAAACACGCGCAGGACACCACGGTGTCCATCACCCTCACCGGCACTCCCGCCAGCGGCATCGCGGTGGAGTTGAGCAATCCCCTGCATCTCGGCGACTCCCGGCTGCAGACCCCAGCCTCCGGGCTCGGACTCGTCGGTCTCGAGGAGCGGGTGGAGCTGGCCGGCGGCACGCTCACCCACGAGGTGACCCCTGCCCGCGCTTTCGTGCTGCGGGCGTGGTTGCCGTGGCGGACAATTCCGTAATTCGGACGCTCGTAACATATTCTCTAGACAAAAATATGCGCACGGCCTGGACAGCAACCCACTTCATGAATGGCTGGACCAATAACTTGGGTAGCTTTCAGGAAGCTTCTGATGACGGGATCTTTGGGTCTATCAACGGCGGCAGCATGGCCGGCGGAATACTCAACGACCTCAATTTGGGCAGCTCATTCGGAAGCTGACGGTCTCGCTTCAGCTCTGTAGCTGAGCGGTACTGGCCCCACTCTCCGTCCCGTTCCACACCCATGACTACCGTGTCGGGCATGAGCATCCGCGTGTTGGTCGCCGACGATGACGCCCTAGTGCGGGCGGGGCTCACCATGATCCTGGGCGGCGCCAAGGAGATCGAGGTCGTTGGCGAGGCGGAGAACGGCCGGGAGGCCTGCGCCATCGTCGAGGCCGCCAAAACCACTGCCGACCCCATCGACGTGGTGCTCATGGACATCCGCATGCCCGTCCTCGACGGCATCGCCGCGACGGCGGAGATCACCGCGCGCGACTGCGCCCCCCAGGTCATCGTGCTCACCACGTTCGACGCCGACGACTATGTAGTCCGTGCACTCGCCAGCGGAGCCAGCGGTTTCCTCCTCAAGGACACCGCGCCGGCTGACATCGTGGCCGCGATCTGCCGGGTGCACGAGGGCGAGCCGACGCTCTCCCCCACTGTCACAGCGCAGCTGATCAGCAAGGTGGCGAACGGCCTGCCCAACGGCCGGGAAAACGACGCCCGCCGCCTCGCCGACGACCTCAGCGACCGGGAGCGGGAGGTCGCCGTCGCGATTGGCGCTGGCATGTCCAACGCGGAGATCGCAGCCGCGCTGTTCATGAGCGTCGCGACCGTGAAGGCCCATATCTCCCGGATCTTCACCAAGCTCGACGCGTCCAACCGGGTGCAGGTCGCCATCTGCATGCACGATGCGGGACTGCTCTAGCAGCCTGTTCGCCCGCACTTACTGCGCGCTAGTGTCATGGTGCGGGGAACGTCACCGCGATACCGGCATGCGGGCGCTTGCCCAGCCGAAACAGCGCGCCGAAGCGGTCGGTCAGGAAGAATTGCCAACCGTATTTGCCCTGCATCGCCTTGCGCAGATCTTTGAGCCCGGCCGCGTCCTCGATCAGCACCGCAGTGCCCTCGACCTCCACGGCCTCGTCGTTGATGAGCCCGCGGACATCGCAGGGTGTGACCGTCACCTTGGGGTTATTGCGCAACCGCTTGACCTTCCAGGTGTCCTTGTTGGTCCAGATCAGCAATGTGCCGTCGGACTCCACTGCCCACAGCGGGGTCGGCACGCCCGTTCCATCCTTGCGGAACGTGACCAGGTTGACGTAGCGGGCACTGGAGATCGCGGACGGGACGCTCATCGAGGACATGGACATAATGGCAACTCTACGTGCAGCTTCATTGTTCGCCGGACGCGCATCTACGCACTCGATACCCTGGGGGTAGGTCTTCAACAGTCAGTTCTCCCAGAGAAGGGCTAGCAATGGTGCACACCGATATCCCGAGCCAGGCAGAAATCGCCGACCTCGCGTCCGCCGCAGGAAGAACCTGCATCTCGATCTACACTCCCACCGCCGACAACGTCCAGGACCACGATCGCGTGCAGCGTGAGTTCGCCGGCCAGGTCCGCGCCGCCCTTGCTCAGGTGGAGAACTCCGCCGAGCGCGCCACGCTCGAGCAGTCCTTGGAAGGCCTCACCGAGTGGTCCGAGTTCTGGCGCTACCAATCTCGCACACTGGTGGTGCATGCGACCACCGAGCGGATCCGCAGCTATCGGCTGCCGAACCGACTCGACGCCGTGACGTTCACCGGCGATCGCTTCTACATCAAGCCCATGCTCCGAACGGCGTCATTCCCGCAGACGGCGTTCGTGTTGGCCCTGGCCGAGGGCGCCGTACGCCTGGTGCTGGTGTCCGCCGACCAGCCCGCGGTGGAGCTGTCGGTGCCCGGTCTCCCCACCGACCTCGAAACCCTGCTCGGCACACCCGGCCCCAGCGGCCACGGCCCCGGTGGCAGGCTGCACAGCCCGGACGCGCGCAAGACCCGGATCAGGCAGTTCTCCCGCGCCGTCGACCACGCCTTGCGCACCACCTTGATCGGCCACGGCATCCCGCTGATCCTCGCGGCGGCGGACCCCATCGCCTCGATCTACCGCAGCACCACCACCTATCCGGGTCTGCTGGCGCAGGGTATCGACGGCAACCCTCAGACGCTAAGCGATGCGGACCTTGCTGACGCCGCCCGTAAGGTCTTGGACAGCCACTACCGCGACGAGCTCTTCGACCTGCGCAAACTCTTCGACGAGCGACGATCCCAGGGCCGCGGGCTCACGGACGTTGCCGATGTCGCCAAGGCCGCGACGTACGGTGCGATCAGCACGGTGCTCGTCAATATCGAGCGTGTGGTGCCCGGCACCGTTGATCCCGAGACCGGGGATGTGCATTTCGCGGAGAATGACGGCGCCCAGGTCTATGGCGTCGTCGATGAGATCACCCGACGGGCCCTGCTCGCCGGCGCCAAGGTCACGGCCGTACGCGGGGAGGACATGCCCGACGGCGCCGAGGTGGCGGCGATCCTCCGCTATAGGAGCTGAGCCGGTGTCCCCGCCTGCGAGTGCGTGGCGGGGACGCGGGATCACGCTAGCGCCGGCGCCGCCTCGTCGAGGCCCTCGATCCCGACGCCATCGAGCTTCTTGCTGTCGATCAAGATGAAGGCCAGCAAGGAGGACAGCCCCAGGATCGCGGCGGCCCACCAGATGCCGACGGAGAAGCCGTGCACCATGGCCTCCAATTTGAGCGCCGGCATCGCGTCCGGAGACGAGACTGCGTGCGCCGTGATGTAGGCCGCCGTCGCACTGGTCGCGATCGTGTTCAACAGGGCCGTGCCGATAGCGCCGCCAATCTGCTGCGAGGTGTTCACCATCGCCGAGGCCACGCCCGCGTCGGCGACTTCCACGCCGGACGTTGCCAAACTAATCGCTGGCATGAACGCCGTCCCCATGCCCAACCCCATCAAGAAAAGCCCTGGCAGCAGCACCATCGAATAGCTGCTGTCCACGCTGATATTCGTCAGGATCACTAGCGCAATGCAGGCCGCCAACAGTCCAGGGCCCATCAGTAGGCGCGGCCGGACCCGGGTCACCAGCCGCGCGCCGATCTGGGTGGCGCCGATCATCATGCCGACCACCATCGGCAGGAACGCGACACCCGCGACGACCGGGCTGTAATGGCGCACGTCCTGGAGAAAGAACGTCATGAACAGGAACATGCCAAACATTCCGATAACGGCGAGTCCCAAGGTCAGATAAGCGCCCCCGCGGCTGCGGTCCCTAATCACGCGCAGGGGCAGCAGCGGGTACGCCACCTTGCTCTCCACCAGCACGAACAGGGCCAGCAGCACCACCGAGGCGATCAGCACACCGAGGGTGAGCGGATCGAGCCAACCGTCCGTCGCCGCCCGCCCAAAGCCATAGACGACGGCCGCCAGCCCTGAGCTGGCCAGCAGCACGCCTGGGATGTCGATCGGGTTCGTGTTGCGGTGTCCAGGCGGCTCGCGGATCACGAACACCGCGCCCAGCACCGCGATAATCGCGAAAATGACATTGACGTAAAGAGTCCAGCGCCAGTTCAGGTACTCCGTCAGCGCGCCGCCGAGCAGCAGACCCACTGCCGCCCCCGCGCCGGAGATCGCACCATAGATCCCGAAGGCCTTCGCGCGTTCCTTGCCCTCTGCGAACATGACCGTGAGCAGCGAGAGTGCGGCAGGCGCCAGCAGCGCGCCAAACACGCCTTGCAGCGCGCGAGCGCCTATCAGCATGCCGGTGCTCACCGCCGCACCGCCCACTGCGGATGCCAGGGCGAACCCGATCAGGCCCACGATGAATGTGCGTCTACGACCCCACATGTCCGAGATGCGCCCACCGAGTAGCAGCAAGCCGCCGAAGGCCAACGCGTAGGCCGTGATGATCCACTGCCGGTTCGCATCGGAGAAACCGAGCGCCTCCTGGGCGTGGGGCAGTGCGATGTTGACGACGGTGCCATCGAGCACCACCATCAGCTGGGCCAGGGCGATAAAGGCCAGTGCGGTCCAGCGCTTGGGATCGAGAACTGGAGTTTGAGAAGTCACGCCGGTACCTCCGGGATGAAAACGTCTGTATCGAGGGGTGCTGAGGCCACAAGATCTTCCGAGCAGACAGGTCGCGCCGACTACGGATGGGTCGAAGAGTTGGGGCTCGCCAGCCCACTGCCGCCGCGCGACGGGGTTATCGCGCCTCGAGGCTTCAATTGCTCAGGACTCATCTGGTCAATGGTAGGCCCGATGTTCTGATAGCGCGAGGATCACCTCTACCTATCGGCGATGGGGCAGGGTGGTCGCCCTCTGCAGCATCTGCATCCGACAGGCCGCCGGCCACGCAGCCAGCTCCGCCAATATTGCTTTGGGAACGAGAAAGGCCCCGCACCCAAAGGTGCGGGGCCATCCCCAAAAAATGTAC
>NZ_BAVQ01000029.1 GCF_000524475.1 Tomitella biformata AHU 1821
GAGCATCCCCTGGCGCCGGCGACCGGGGTCTGGCCGCCGTCACCGTGGAGGCTGTCGGTGTCCAGCGATCAGGTAATGGTCGCCGTCCGCCGCCGCCAGGGTGTGCCCGTGCTTACGTGTCATCCGACGCGGCCGGGCGGGCACGGTGCCAGCCCGGTCCGTCAATTCCCTTCAAACGGGCCATGTTGGCGGGGCAGGCCTGGTGTCGCACTCTCTGTTCACGAGGCATGATCCTCAACCGAAAACCGCGCTCACCAGACCTCTCCCACCTTCGACCCTAGCGGGCCGTCGAGCTGGGAAAACCCAACACCAAAACGATATAAGCCTTTCTCCCGATGCCATCCGGGCGTCGAGATCGGACACCATCGCGCGCACACCGTCGAGGTCGAGGTTGGCGACCTTGGTGAAACGGATGCAGCTTTTGCCGATCTTCACCTTTCCCAGTGTCGGCTCGTAGATCTCCGCCGCATACTTCCCGTCGAGGACGGCGCACACGTACAGGCTCATGTGCCGCTTCTGGTTCGCAAGGGCCAGAAGCGGCCACTCGCTCGCCACCTTCGCGCTCGCGGATTTATAGGGCTGCATCCCGTAGCCGAGCATCGTGCCCGACATCCCGCCGAACAACACCGGAGCCAGGCCCGGCGCGCTCTCACGGATCAGGGCGTCGAGCTCTCGCAGCTCCGGTTCGCGGGGGCCGCACTGCGCGAAGTACTCATCCCACGTCGACGCCTGGATGTTGACCATCAGACCCGAGCACCCGGCCTCGGCCGCAGCGCGATGGGCTCCGCCATGTGGTTAGCCAGGTGCGCGCGGACATCATCCGGCAGCGGCCACGACTTACCCGTGTCCACCGCGACCATGACCATGGTCGCCTCGGTCTTGACGATCGGGTCCGCGTCCTCCGTGACCCGAATCTCCGCGCACAGCGTGGCGCTCGAGCCGCCGAGGTGGCCGATCCAGAACGTCACGAACAGGGGCTCCGTCGAGTAGAACATCTCACCGACGTACTCGACTGTCTGCTGCGCGATCAGCATGTTCGCACGGCCCTGCAGGACCTCGAGGATTCCATTGTTGAACGGCAGGCGGCCGGGCACGGGGTGGCCAAGGTAGAACATCCGCGCCTCCTCGATGATCCGCACCACCGAGGCGTTGCCGACATGCATCGCAGGCGTCATGTCGTCGAGGCGCACGTGGACGCGCACGGTGGTCTTGGGTCCAGCCTGCATGAAGGGTCCTTCCCGCACGGGTACAAGTCGACGCCAACCCTACGGACGCTGCCCGCGCCCTCCAGCGCGGGCCGAGATCCCTCGCCGCAGCCCGGCCACGTGTCCCGTCGCCGTTTCCTCGCCCTCGGCGCAGGCTCGGTCGGCGGGGGCCCCTCGGCGTCTCCGCCGGGCAGCCTGGACTCTTCGGCACACTGCGCAGGGTCCGCGAACCTCGACGAGCCCCAACCGCAACTACTGGATCAGCGGCTACACGTGGACGACGGTGCCCGAGAGGCTCGAGGCCGCGGGCGTCTCCTGGCGGACCTATCAGGAGTGGGACAACTTCACCGACAACAACCTCGAGTACTTCCTCAGCTTCCAGCAGCTGGTGCACCGGCTGCTCCAGCATCCCCCACCCTCCAGGCCCTGTACCTGGCGTTGCCCGCGCTGCCGGCGGTCCCGTGCGTGGGCATATCCACCCATCCGCCGCTCCGCGGAGATACGCCGTTCGCCCGATGCCAGACGCGCCGCCCGCTCTTAGCGTTGACGGCATGGACACCACACAGAAGACACGCGAGATTGAGACCGTCATCATCGGGGCCGGCCAGGCTGGCCTGTCCACCGGCTACCACCTGCAGCGTCGCGGGCATCAGTTCGTCATACTCGACGCCAGCGCCCGCGTCGGTGACAACTGGCGCCAGCAGTGGGACACCCTCAAGCTCTACACGCCGGCGCAGTACGACGGACTGCCAGGGCTGCCGTTCCCCGCGCCGCGATGGTCGTTCCCCGGCAAGGATCAGGTGGGCGACTACCTCGATTCCTACGCCCGCCACTTCGACTTGCCGGTGCGGCTGCGGACCCGCGTCGTCAGTGTGGATCCCGACGGCGACGGGTTCGTCGTCACCACCGACCGCGGCCGCTATTCCTGCCGCAATGTGGTGGTGGCGACGGGCACCTTTGGCCGGACCCCGCGCATCCCGGAGATCGCCTCGGAGCTGGACCCGGCGATCCTACAGTTGCACTCCAGCCAATACCGGCGGCCGGAACAACTCGGCGCAGGGCCGGTCCTCGTCGTGGGCGCCAGCCACTCGGGCTGCGACCTCGCGTTCGAGATCGCCAAGACCAATCCAACGGTCCTGGCCGGCCGGGACTGCGGACAGATCCCCCCTCAGTTGGACTCGCGCCAGATGCGCGTCATGTTCCCCCTGCTGCTCTTCGCATGGCGGCACGTGCTGACCCGTCGTACGCCCGTGGGCCGTAAGACCATGGCGAAGATTCGCCACCATGGCGGCCCGATGCTGCGGGTCAAGCGATCCGACCTGGCCGAACGCGGGGTCGAGCGGGTGACATCGCGAGTGGAGTCCGTGGCGGACGGCCGCCCCGTCGTCGACGGCACGCCCCGCGACGTCGCGACCATCGTCTGGGCCACCGGATTTCGGCAGTCCTTCGCATGGATCCATCTGCCGATGCTGGGCGACGACGGCTGGCCTCGGGAAATGCGCGGTGCGGCGACGGAGACGCCCGGGCTCTACTTCTGCGGGCTCAGCTTCCAGTACTGCTTCGGCTCGATGCTGCTGTCCGGGGTCGGGCGCGACGCCGGGTTCGTGGCCGGACGGATCGCCGCCCGGAAGGCCCTGACCCCGGTCTCCTGACACGGTGCAGGCCGCCCGCCGCGCCGTACCCTCGATTGAGGAGGCATCCGGTGGGCGAGATCGACGAGCGGGCGCAGGCGAGCGACCTATTCGCGCGCGGCGACTGGGCCGCGGCGTTCGAGGCCTGGTCCCGGGTGGAGCTCGGTGAGCTCTCTCCACCCGAACTCGACCAGTGCGCCACGGCCGCCGAGCTCGTCGGTCGCCACGACGTGGCGGTCCAGGCCCTGCAGCGGGCGTTCGCCGTCAACCAGGAGTGCGGCGACCTGGCCCAGTCCGTGCGGTGCGCATTCCGGCTGGCAATGTCCGCGGCCGCGCACGGAGAGCCGGCTCTGTCCACGGGTTGGACCAACCGGGCCGAGGGCCTGGTGGTCGAGCTCGCCCAGGGCTCGGCGGAACGCGGCTGGGTCGCCTTCCTGCGCATGTTCCGCCATCTGAACACGGAGGCATTCGCGCTGGCCTCGGCCGCGGCAGATGAGGCTGCGGACGCCGGGCGCAGGCACCGCGACCCCGACCTGACCGCGATGGGGATGTGCGCGCAGGGCCGGATGGCGCTGTACACCGGCCAGGCGACCGAGGGGCTCGAGCTGCTCGACGGGGCGATGGTGCGGGTGATCGCCGGCGAGACGTCGCCGATCATCGCCGGTCACGTGTACTGCACGGCGATCGAGGGCTGCCAGGAGATCGGCGATTTCTCCCGCGTCGCGGAGTGGACGGCGGCACTGGAGCGATGGTGCGACGCGCAGCCGGGGCTGCTGGCGTTCACCGGCCAGTGCGCCGTGCACCGAGGCCAGTTGCTGCGGGTGCACGGGGACTGGGCCGGCGCGCTCGCGGAGCTCGAGCGCGCCACGCGCCGCTACATCGCCGTCGGGGCGATGGACGCCGTGGCCCTCGCCGCGTGTGAGACCGGCGATCTGCTGCGGTTGCGCGGCGCCTACGAGGGGGCCGACGCGGCATACGAGCGGGCGGCCGAGCGCGGCCTGGACCCGCAGCCCGGACTCGCGCTGCTGTGGCTCGCGCAGGGCCGAGCCGGTGCGGCACGCGCGACGATCGCCCGCCAACTGGCCGAGCCCGGCGGCCCGGTCCAGCGGTGCCGTCTGCTGCCGGCCGCCGTGGACGTGCTGCTCACCACGGGCGAGGTCGAGGACGCGCGGGTTCTCGCGGGCGAGCTATTCGAGCTCGCCGCCGCCTTCGGGTCCCTCTCGTTGGCGGCGGCGGCTGCCCAGGCCGCGGGCGCGGTCGAGTTGGCCGCTGGCGACCCGGCCGGCGCGCTGCCCTACCTGCGCAAGGCGCAGCATGTGTGGGCTCGGGCGGAGAGCCCGTACGACCAGGCTCGGGTCCGGGCCCTCACCGGCCGCGCGCTCGCCGCGCTCGGCGACGCGGAGTCCTCGCGCCGCGAGCTCGTGGCCGCGCGGGCCGGGTTCCACCTGCTCGGAGCGGATCCGGACGCCGAGCAGGTGGATCGGCTGCTATCCCCCGCCGCGGTGCCCGGCGGGCTCACCGCCCGCGAGGCCGAGGTGCTGCGTCTGGTCGCGACCGGGCGCAGCAACCTCCAGATCGCCGATGACCTGGTGCTCAGCGAGAAGACCGTGGCGCGGCACCTGTCGAACATCTTCGGCAAGCTCGGCGTGGGGTCGCGGACCGCCGCGGCGGCGTACGCGTTCGAGCGCGGCCTGGCCTGAGCCAGTTCGAATCAATTGGCCGCGGCCCCTATGACCGTTGCGCTGACATAAAACATAAGCAGTATTTTCATACCGCATATAGAATCTCAGACGCTCTGCCACAATCGATACTTCGACCAATTTCATCCTCCGCAGAATCCTTTAGGAGTACAGAAATATGCCGAAGAGAACCCTCATAACCCGAGTCTCGACAGCCGCGATCGCAGTAGCCGGCGCGTTGGCACTCACCCTCCCGGGAGTCGCGAATGCCGCCGACCCGGTCCCCCCGCCGCCGACCCTCGCCGCCCACGTCGACGGCGACACGATCGTCATGAAGGCCACCCCGCCCGCAGGCACCACCGGTCTCACGTGCTTGCCCGTCGTCTTGTCCGCCATCGACGCCATTCCATTCTCGGTCGCACCGCCGACCGACTTGGTCTCCCTTCTCCCCCTCCTCAAGGGCGGATTCCCCTACGACGTTGATGCTGATGGCAACTCCGTGACGGACCCGCTCGCGCCCGGCGCGTACGCCGTGGTCGGAGCCTGCCTCAACGGGCTCACGCTGGAGGGCTACACCTTCAAGGTCCTGTTCGTGCCTAGCGGCTTCGGGAGCATCAGCCAAGCGGTGGACCTGGGTAGCGGGGTCCTCGAGCTGGATAACGGCCTCAAGATCATCATGGATCAGATCTCCTCCGGCGCCGGCAGCGCCATACTTACCGACAATCTCAACATCGGCTCACTGACCGGCGGGAGCGGCGAAAACAGCAGCAGCTAATCCATACCAGTTGCCGATTGCCCGCACCCGACCTTCGAGTGCGGGCATTCGCCGTGGACCGGGCTGCGGCGGGCGCTAACAAACCGGCCCATGTTCCGTTTCTGGTTCGCAAACATCACTGGGGCAATCCCGGGGCGCTCTCACGGATCAACGCGTCGAGCTCGCGCAGCTCCGGCTCGCGCGGGCCGCACCATCAGGCCCGGCGACGTCATCGGGCAGCGGCCAGGTTCTGCCTGTCTCCTCGTGCACCACGTACTCCACGGTCTGCTGGCCGATCGCCACCGAGGCATTGACCTCCGGCCACTGCGCCCTGCGCAATAACGTGTGACAGTTCACAGCAATATGGACGCACGACTAGCAGTGGCCCTTTTCTCTGGCAGCATCCTGGTGGGGCAGAACCGTCCGCCACTATCCAGCACCAAATCCAGGAGTCCAGATGTCACTGAGGAGAATGCTCACCCGCGGGACGACGGGCGCTATCGCTCTGACCGGCGCCCTAGCCCTCGCATTGCCCGGGCTGGCGAGCGCGGACGAGACCGTCCCCCCAGCGCCGCAGGCCAAACCCGTCGTGACATCCAAGGTCTCCGGCAACACGATTGGGATCCACATCGCGCCGCCCGCGGACACGGACTGCGAGCTGGTCCCCGCGGTGCTTTCGCCCATCGACGCCCTTCCCCTCGTGACTGGCGCCGCCGTCGACCTCGGCACCCTCCCCACGTTCGGCGCACCCTATAAGGCCAACGGGGAGAACAGCTGGACCACCGGAGAGCTCGGCGACGGCATCTACGTCGTCGCCGGCGCCTGCCAGAGCGCGGACGCGGTCACCTACGCCTACACCTTCGGCTTCGTCCCCGGCAGCATCCTCGGGACCATCCCGCAGGTCTTGAATCTGGGCAGCACCGTCCTCACGATGCCCGGCGGCATGGACCTGATCATGCAGGTGATCGGCAGCGACATGTTCGGCGGCGACCAGAGCAGTGGCGACGGCGACGGCGCGGGCACCACCGACCCGGGCGCCGAGCAGCCTGGCGGCGACGAGGGCGGCAGCCCCCTCGACGGACTCGACATGGGCAGCCTGGCCGCCATCTTCGGCGGTGGAGCGGACGCGGCACCTGACACGGGCGCGGGTGCTGGCACCACCGAGTAGCTCACCGTAATGAGGACGGCTCGCGCCATCATGGCGCGAGCCGTCCTCATTACAGTGCGGAACCGCTACAGCTTGTCTGGAACCACTACAGCGCCGCGGTGAGCCGCTCGCCCAGCAGCTTCGCAAACTGCGCCGGGTTGGCCAGTTCGCCGCCCTCAGCCAGCACCGCCATGCCGAGCACCAGCTCGGCGGTGTCGGCCAGCACCGTGTCCTCGGCGTTCGCCTCGTGCGCCGCCCGCAGCCCCTCGATCAGCGGGTGCGTCGGGTTCAGCTCGAGGATCCGCTTGGCCGTGGGGATCTCTTGGCCCGACGCGCGGAACATCTGCTCCAGCGCGGGGGTCATGTCGAAGGCGTCGCCGACGACGCACGCCGGGGACTCGGTCAGTCGCGTCGACAGTCGCACCTCCTTGACCTGCTCGTCGAGGGTCTCCTGTAGCCAGGTGAGCAGCTCCGCGAAGTCGCGGCCCCGCTGCTCGCGCTCGTTCTCGCCAGCGGCGCGCTCCTCCTCGGTGTCCAGGTCGACCTCGCCCTTGGCGATCGACTGGAAGGTCTTGCCGTCGAACTCCGGCACCTGGTCCACCCAGACCTCGTCGACGGGGTCTGTGAGGATCAGCACCTCGCGGCCCTTGGCGCGGAAGGCCTCCATGTGCGGGGAGCCCTCGATCTGCGCGCGGGTCTCGCCCGTCATGAAGTAGATCTGTCCCTGGCCCTCGGGCATCCGCTCGACGTACTCGGCGAGCGTCGTCACGCCGTCCTCCGAGTTGGTGGACGAGAAGGACGAGAGCCCCAGGATCGTGTCCCGGTTGTCCTGGTCGGAGAGCAGCCCCTCCTTGAGGACGCGCCCGAACTGGCCCCATAGCGTCGTGTAGTCAGCAGCCCTGGATCGCTGTATTTCCCCGATGGTGGAGAGCACCTTCTTGACCAGGCGTCGCTGGATCAGCCGCAGCTGCCGGTCCTGCTGCAGGATTTCACGCGAGACGTTCAGCGAGAGGTCCTGTGCGTCCACCACACCCTTGACGAAGCGCAGGTACTCCGGCATCAGCTCCTCGCAGTCGTCCATGATGAACACGCGCTTGACGTAGAGCTGCACGCCGGTCTTGGACTCACGCTGAAACAGGTCGAACGGCGCTTGCGTCGGGATGAAGAGCAGTGCCTGGTACTCGAACGTGCCCTCCGCCCGCATGGGGATGATCTCGAGGGGCTCGTCCCAGCCGCGGCTGACGTGGCGGTAGAACTCGGTGTACTCCTCGTCGGTGACCTCGCTGCGGGGTCGGGTCCACAGCGCCTTCATCGAGTTGAGGGTGACCATCTCGGTCGTGGGCGCGCCGTCTTCCTCTGTGGCCGGGAGTTCACGGGCCATCCGCACAGGCCAGGAGATGAAGTCCGAGTACCGCTTGACAATCTCGGTGAGCTTCCACTCCGCGGTGTAGTCGAAGAGGTGGTCCTCGTCGTCATGCGGCTTCAAGTGCAGTGTCACCGTCGTGCCCTGTGGGGCGTCGGCGACCTCCTCGATGGTGTACGTGTCCTCGCCGCTGGACTCCCAGCGCGTGCCAGCCTGCTCGCCAGCCTTGCGGGTGAGCAGCGTGACCTTGTCCGCGACCATGAAGGTGGAGTAGAAACCGATGCCGAACTGGCCGATCAGCTCCTCCGGCGCGGCCGAGGACTGCGCGGCCGCCATGGCCTTCCGCATCTCGCCGGTGCCGGACTTGGCGAGGGTGCCGATCAGGTCGATGACCTCCTCGCGGGACATGCCGATGCCGTTGTCGCGAACGGCCAGCGTGCGGGCCTCGGCGTCCACCACGAGCTCGATGTGCAGATCCGACGTGTCCGCCACCAGATCCTTGTCTTGGAACGCCGCCAACCGCAGCTTGTCCAGCGCGTCCGAGGAGTTGGAGACCAACTCACGCAGGAACGTGTCCTTATTGGTGTAGATCGAGTGGATCATCAGATCCAGCAATTGACGCGTCTGCGCCTGGAATTCACGTTGTTCGACCTGGGCGGTCACGGCGATCCTTTCAACCGGGGAATACTCGATCGGCATCCTACTTGGGCCCCCGGCGCCACCTGACAGAAACCCGGCTTGACAAGCCCATACACAGTGCAACATTCTTATCAAACTGACTGGAATCGTCCGGTCCGATTTTGGGGAGATTGTCGCAATGGATTTCTGGAATGTTCTCTGGCTGATCGTCATTAGCTTCGCGTTCATCTGCTACCTGATGCTGCTCTGGACGATCCTTACCGACCTTTTCCGCGACCACAAGACCAGCGGCTGGATCAAGGCCGTGTGGATTGTGTTCCTGTTCTTCATCCCGCTGCTCACCTCGCTGGTGTACCTGATCATCCGCGGCCAGGGCATGGCCGAGCGCGCGCAGGCTCAGGTCGCACAGATGAAGTCGGCGCAGGACAACTACATTCGCGACGTGGCCGGGCACACCCCCGCCGCACAGATCACCGACGCGAAGGCGCTTCTCGATTCGGGCGCTATCACCGATGCCGAGTTCCAGGCCCTCAAGGCCAAGGCGCTCGCCTAACAGTTTAGGGGAGACCGATGAAGAGCTTCGTAGCCAAAGTCAGCCCCGCGCAATGGGCCGGATTGATCATCGCCATTCTCGCGGTCGTCTTCGTCCTGATGAACACGGCAAGTATGAAGATCAAGCTTTTCGGGCTCGATCTCACGGGCCCGCAGTGGTTCATTCTGCTGATCGTGTTCGTCGTGGGATGGCTCGTCGGCGTTCTCACCAGCCGTAGACGCAACAAAAAATCGGAGTAGCCACACCGTGACACAACAGCCCGCAGGCTCGGAACCGACGGCAGGCTCAGACGAAAACCCTGAGACTCCTCCGAGCAGGCGGGCTGTCGTGCGGCATCTCGCGCGGTTCCACCCCGTCGGCCTGGCTGTCGCGCTGCTCTCCTTCATGGCGTCGATGACGCCGTCACTGCTGCCGCGCCCCTGGTACCTGCAGTCTGTGGCCACCGGTATCAGCGTCATCACCGGCTATGGGCTCGGCTGCCTCGCCGCATGGGCCGTCCGCCGGTGCGGCGTCCACCCAGCCTGGACCGCCCAGACCAAGCGGATCGGCTGGTGGATCCTCGCAGGCTGCGCCGTCGTGGCGATCCCGATTTTCCTGTACCTGGGCGCGGACAACCAGCAGACCATTCGAGACCTCGTCGGGGTGCCGCGCGCAGAGCGCGCCCTCTACATCTCGATCCTGATCCTCTCGCTGATCGTTGCCTGGATCCTGCTCTCCATCGGCCGGGGCCTGCGCCGCGGCACCAACGCGCTCACCCGCTTCATCGACCGGTTCGTGCCGCTGCCCGTGGCCCGCCTGACGGCGCTCGTCATCGTCATCGCGCTTGCCGTCGTGGTCGTCAACGGCGCCCTGTACCGCGGCGTCCTCAGCATCGCCGAGTCCACGGCCGAGGCATCCGACCAAAGCACCGCGGAGGGCGTCGAGCAGCCCCAGCTCCCCGAGCGCTCCGGCTCGCCCGAGTCCACCCAGGCCTGGGACTCTCTGGGCCGAGAGGGCCGCACCTTCGTTGCCGGCGGCCCCACCGCCGAGCAGATCTCGGCTGTCACCGGCGCGCCCGCGCGCAGCCCCATCCGCGCCTATGCCGGCCGCGAGTCCGGGGCCGACGTCGACGAGATCGCCGCGAACGTCGTCGCGGAGCTCGAGCGCACGGGAGCCTTCGACCGCGCGGTGCTCGCCGTGGTGACCACCACGGGCCGCGGCTGGGTCAACGCCAACGTCGCGAACTCCTTCGAGTACGTCGCGGGCGGCGACACCGCGATCGCGTCGATGCAGTACTCGTTCCTGCCCAGCGTCCTGTCCTTCATCGCAGACCGCGAGACGCCAAAGCTCGCGGGCCAGGCACTGTTCGAAGCCGTATACGCGGCGTGGTCCACCCGGCCAGAGGACCAGCGCCCGAAGCTGGTGACCTTCGGCGAGAGCCTCGGCGCATTCGGCGGGATGTCCGCCTTCGCCTCCGCCGCCGACATGACCGCCCGCACCGACGGCGGCCTGTGGGTGGGCACCCCCAACTTCGCGCAGCCGTGGGGCCACATCACCGATCACCGCGATCCCGGCTCCCCCGAACGCCAGCCGGTCTACCGCGACGGAGAGCACGTGCGCTTCGCCTCCCAGCCTGAGGACGTTGAGCTCGGCACCACGTGGGGTGCCCCGCGCACCGTGTTCTGGCAACACGCCAGCGACCCCATCGTCTGGTGGTCGTTCGACCTGCTGCTGCACCAGCCCGACTGGCTCCGCGAGCCACTGGGCCCCGACGTGGATCCGGGCATGAGGTGGCTCCCCTTCGTCACGTTCTGGCAGGTCACCATGGACATGGTGTTCTCCACCGACGTGCCGTCCGGCTTCGGCCACACCTACGGCGCAGAGGCCGCCTACCTGTGGGCGGACATCCTCCAGCCCGCGGGGTGGAGCGTCGAGCAGTCGGACCGGGTGTTCGACGCCATGACCAGCTGACCCGCCGAACTCGCGAAACCAGCGCGGGCGGCACGGTTGCCGCCATAGATTGGGGAGATGTTGCTCTCCCGCTACCGCGCGACGGGTGCCGACCTGCCCTTCGGCGACCCTCTGCCTGCGCACGGGGTGGCGATGGAGGGGTATTTCTGGCGGTTCACCCAGCCCGCCACCGGCGACGTCGTGATCGCCCTGTGCGGGGTCAACCGCGGCCCCGACGGCCCGTGGGCCACCGTCGGCCTGGCGGGGAGTCCCGACGGATTCCTGCGCACGACGGCGCATCCCACCGCCGCGGCCAGCCGCACCGAGCTGGGCGCCTATGCCGGGGATGTGTTCGCCGGCGAGACAGACCGCCTGCGCGTGGACCTCGGGCCCGACGCGCTCCTGGACGTGCGGGTGACCAGCCACGTGCCGTGGCCGAGGCGGCGGTTCGGCGGCTCCAGCTTCTTCCAATCCGTGCCGGGACTCAACCAGTACTGGCATCCGTGGCTGCTCGGCGGACGAGCGGAGGGGCGCGCGGTGCTTGGGGGACGAGAGATCGACCTCACCGGCGCGCAGGTCTATTGCGAGAAGAACTGGGGCCGCGAGGGTTTCCCTGACAGCTGGTGGTGGGGCCAGGCACAGGGCTTCGCAGAGCCGGGAGCGTGCGTCGCGTTCGCGGGCGGACAGGTCAGCGCCGGTCCGCTGCGCACCGAGGTCACCGCACTCGTGGTGCGCATGCCCGACGGCACCGTGCTCCGCCTCGGCAACCCCGCCGTCTCACCGGTTCGCGCGGAGGTGACCGATGAGACCTGGTCGCTCCACGGCCGCAATCTCCTGTGGTCGGTATCGGTGGAGGCGTCCTCGCCGCTTGGCTCCGCGCACGTGCTTCCCGTCCCACTGCCGTCGCAGGGCCGCAATATCCCCGGCGCGATCGAGCACCTCGCGGGCCGGCTCGCGATCACCGTGCGGCGACGCGGCCAGGTGCGTTGGCGTGGGGAGTCCTCCCTCGCGGCCCTGGAGCACGGCGGCATCGCCCGCGCACAGGCCGAGATCCTGCGCCGCGGCGGCGGGCCCGGCGATGTCGACGCCCCGCCTCAAGTGTGAGGACAAACGGCTCGCTACAACCCGAGGCCTGATCTCGCCTAGTGTCAGACCATCGGCCTGCCAGCCACAGGAAGCAGGGAATCAATGCCGGAAATCATTGTCGTCGAGGGCGACATCACCAATATGCGCGTGGACGCGATCGTGAACGCGGCCAACAACAGCCTGCTCGGAGGCGGCGGGGTGGACGGTGCAATCCACCGCGCGGGCGGCCCCGCGATCCTCGCCGCCTGCCGCGAACTGCGGGCGACGACCCTGCCGGACGGGCTCCCGACGGGCGACGCAGTGGCAACCACGGGCGGGAACCTGCACGTGCAGTGGGTAATCCACACTGTCGGCCCCGTCTACTCGGAGGACGAAGACCGCACAGATTTGCTTCGCTCTGCGTATATTCGCAGCCTCGCGGTGGCCGATTCCCTGGGCGCGCGATCTGTCGCCTTCCCCCTGATCTCCGCCGGCGCATACGGCTGGCCGCGCGCCGCAGCCGTCGATCTGGCGGTCGAGGCGATCCTCTCCGCCCCGACCCGGGCGGATGAGGTGCTGATGGTCGCCTACGACCGCGATATCGCGGAACTGATGCGGAGATCCGCGCCCTAGAGAATCCACATTCGCCAATCAGGCGACACTGGGCTACCTCGCGCGGGGGATGTCGATCTTCACATCGTCGGCTCCGCCATCGCGGTGGGCGTCGCGGCCCGCCTGCTTGGCGGCCTCGCGCATCTCAAAGCCGTCGGTGATCAGGTCCCCGATCTCCTTGGTGACGTCCTTGACGCAATTGGTGATGATCATCGCGATCTTCCCCACGTGCGTGGCGGTCGACTCCGTCAACTCCTGAACGATGTCCTTGCGGCGCTCGAACTTGCTCACCATGGTGTGCTCCCCATCCCGTCGGTCAGCCCGTCTTTCGTCGGATGACGAAGGGCGGCTCACGCCGCTGCGGGCTCGCGCTCCACGATAACACCGGGCTCGGCGCGCAGGCCGGTGATGGAATCGGGCAGCGCCAGCCGGAAGATTTTGCCCCAGACGGAGCCAATCTGCTTGAAGAACCCGCCCTTGTTGTACGGCAGGTCGTATTTCGCGCACAGCGCCTCGACCTCCGGCGCCATCTCGGGGTACCGGTGGGCCGGCACGTCCGGGTACAAGTGGTGCTCGATCTGGTGCGAGAGGTTGCCGCTCATGATGTGGAACAGCCGGCCGCCGGTGATGTTGGCCGAGCCGAGCATCTGCCGCACATACCACTGGGCGCGCGTCTCATCCGCCGTCTCGTCCTGGGTGAAGACCTGTGCGCCGGTGGGGAAATGGCCGCAGAAGATGATCGAGTACGTCCACAGGTTGCGCACGACGTTAGCGCTGGCGTTGCCGACCAGGGTGCTCACGAAAAACGGTCCCGTCAGCGCGGGGAAGACCACATAGTCCTTGAGGACCTGGCGGCCGGCCTTGCGCCACCAGCCCTTGAGGATGGGCTTGACGTCGGACCACTTGCGCTCGCCCTTGAGGACGTTCTCGATCTCGAGGTCGTGCATCATCACACCCCACTCGAAGAACACCATCAGCAGCGTCGCCCACACCGGGTTGCCCAGGTAGTAGGGGTTCCACTTGACCGACGGGTCCATGCGCAGGATGCCGTAGCCAATGTCGCGGTCCTTGCCGGAGATATTGGTGAACGTGTGGTGCAGATAGTTGTGCGAGTGCCGCCACTGGTCGGCCGGGCAGACGGTATCCCACTCGAAGACCCGCGAGTTCAGTCCCGGCTCGCGCATCCAGTCGTACTGGCCATGCATTACGTTGTGGCCAATCTCCATGTTGTCCAAAATCTTCGACGCACTCAGCGCGCCGACTCCGGCCAGCCAAACGGGCGGGAGGAACGGCAGGTACATCGCGGCGCGGCCAGCGACCTCAAGGCCGCGCTGCGCCTTGATCACCTTGTAGATGTACTCGCGGTCGGACGTGCCGAGCTTGGCGACGGTGCGGGTGCGCAACTCTTCGAGCTCCGCGCCCAGCGCCTCGACGTCCTCATAGGAGATGGCGACTGGCTCAGCGTTCTTCGTGTTTCGCCCCCGGTTCAGCAGGGGAAGGGAGGTGAGCGAGAGTGCGAACATGGTCAGTTCTCCGATCGGTGGAAGGGTCAGATCTCGATGGCCACGTCGCCGACGGGGACGTTCACGCAGAGCTGGATGGGCTGGTCCGGGTCGGACTCGAGTTCGCCGGTGAGGAGGTTCTTGGTGCAGCCCGAGCGCTTGACTGCGGTGCAGGAGAAGCAGATTCCCATTCGGCAGCCGTATTCGGGCGTCAGGCCGGAGGCCTCGGCCTGCTCCAGGATGGTGGCGCCGGAGTTCTCGGCCTCGGCGGAGCTGGCGGTGAAGGCGAGGGTGCCGCCGGCGGTCCCCTCGGGCACGATCACCGTGGGAGTGAACTCCTCGCGGTGCAGCTGGTCGGCCAGTCCCAGCTCGTCATAGAGGGCCGCGACGGAAGTCATCAGCCCGGGCGGGCCGCAGAGGTAAGTCTGCGCCGAGGCGTGCCAGGGCGCGGCGGCGGCCAGGTGCTCGGGGCCGAAGAAGCCGTGCAGGTCGCCGTCCCCTGATTCGGTGTAGGCCAGCGTCAGCTCGACATTCCCGTGCGCGGCGGCCAGACTTCGCAGCTCGGCCAGCTGCGCCACATCGGACTCCGCATTCGCGTAGTGCAGGAACGTGATTCGGCCGGCGAATCCCTCGTCGACGAGAGTTCGCAGCATCGAGAGCACCGGGGTGATCCCGCTGCCGCCGCTGATCAGTAGGACGTCGGCGGGCCGGGGATTCGGCAACCGGAACGTGCCGGCGGCTTGCGAGAGGTCCACAACGAGCCCCACCCGCGCATGCTCGTGCAGATGTCCGGAGACGAGGCCGCCGGGGTGCGCCTTGACGGTCAGCTCGATCCGGCCGTCCGCGCGGTGCTGCGAGTCGCATGGGGAGTAGCAGCGGGTGTGGCGGACCCCGTCGATGACCACCCCAACCTGGACGAATTGACCCGCCTCGAAACCGGCCCACTGCCGAGTCGGCCGGAGCGTGACGGTGATCGAGTCGGACGTAGTTCGGTGTACATCTGTCACCTCGGCCCGCAAGTCACGCACCGTGACCATCGGGTCGACCAACTCTAGGTAGCGGTCCAGGGCGTGCGGGGTCGCCATTGCCTCTACCAGTCGTGTTATCCCGAACGATCGCTTCAAGCCACGAGGGATGGCCATCGTCATCACAACCTCCAAGGGTGTTCGGCACTGCGCTAGCTTCAAGTTTGAGTGTACGTGTGTACTCCGACTATTCTGGCAGCATGCACACACGTCATGTCAATAGGAGGCTCATGTGATCCCGGTTACGGCAGCTGCGGTCGAGGGTCGAAACCGGGGCCATAGACTCGGGACTGTGACCGACACAGCAGCGCAGGAGCCGGCAAGCCGGGCGGAGCGCAAGGAGCGCACCAGACAGGCTCTGCTCGACGGCGCCCTGGAGCTGCTGGCCGACCGGAGTTTCGCCAGCCTGAGCCTGCGCGAGGTGACCCGCTCGGTCGGGATTGTCCCCACCGCGTTCTACCGCCACTTCCCCTCGCTGGAGGACCTCGGTGTGGCGCTGGTCGAGGACAGCATGCGGATGCTCCGCGAAATGCTGCGAGATGCCCGACGCGACCCCCACTCGAAATCGACGGCGGCCTCGCTCGAGATCTTGGACCGGCAGGTACAGGCCCACACCGCGCAGTTCCGCTTCATCAGCCGCGAGCGGCACGGCGGTGTCGCCGAAATTCGTCGCGCCATCAGCGGGGAGCTCGCGTTATTCGCCAGCGAGCTCACCATCGACCTCTCTCGGCTTCCCGGGCTGGCCGAGTGGGAGGCCGACGACCTTGCGATGGCCGCGAACTTGCTGGTGACGGCCATGCTGGAGACGGTCGCCGCCTTGCTGGACGTGCACCAGACGGGCCGGGGCCGCGATGTGGTGCTGGACCGCGCCGAGCGGCAGTTACGCCTGATCGTGCTCGGCATGGCCCAGTGGCGGCCAGCGGACGGCTAGCGGAGCCCGTCGATCAGCAGGCTCAGCCCGGTGCCGAACATCCACACATCCTTCGCCAGCGCGGTGCCAGCCTGCGTGGGCCGCAGCGAGCCCGGCTCATGCATTCCCGGGGTGCGCGCGTACATCGTGAGCAGTCCGCCGCTGAACGCCGTGAGCCCCGCGCCGGCGACGGCCGCGGGCACCACCGGGGCGAGCAGCGCCGCGCCAAGCGTGATCTCCACGCCCGCAAGCAGCCTGCCGAACGTTGCCACCGGGATGGAGTTGACCAGCGGGGACACATTTTCGGCCATGCCTTGCAGGCCCGCCGCGCCCGCCTCGTCGAGGCCCAGCTTCTTGATGCCGGAGTTCAGGATGAACGCGCCGGTGGCCAGGCGCAGGGGGACGTTTCTCAGATTCACCAGGGGCCTCGATTCCATATCGAGTGTCAGATGGCACTCGATACGATTTTACGGCAATCCGCCGACCAGTCGCAGGCCCGGATCAATCCCGTGTCGGGGTGAACTCCGCCGTGAAATCCATGGTGCCGTCGGGGCGGACCTCATAGATCTGCACCCCCTCTGCCACGTTCGCCTCGTCCGTGCCCAGAGAGACCGCGACCTTGGCAAAGGCGTTGCGCGCGTTGTCGAGGACCAGCTCCACCGCCTCGGCTGGCGTGAAATGCTCGCGCACCGCATCGAGCACGTCCGCCGACAGGTGCGCAGGCTGCCAGATCAGCGCATCGGTCAGTGCCAGCGCCGCCTTCTGCCGTGCGGACAACACGCTGTCCTCGTAGTGGTCCACCGCGTCGAACGTCGACTCGTCCGCTCCGGCGTTGAGCGCCGTGACCTGGCGCAGGGACTTGCACAGCCGGCAGTTGTGCTGGCGTGCGCCGCGCAATCGAACCACCTCTGTCGTGACCGGGTCGACGGCGGACAGCCGGGCGATCGCGACCATCTGCGCCTCGATCGTCGGCCATAGGCTGGCCACCACTGTCGGCTCCGACTCAGGCCACACGACTGCGTCTCCCGCGGTGGGGGCGAACAGCGCCTCCAGCGCCCGGCGCACGCGCGGTGCCCAGTCCGCGACGTAGACAGACAGGACGAATTCGCGCGCCCCCTCCCCCAGCGCGGCCGACAGCGCAGCACGCTCCGCGGGGGTGATCGCGGAGACGTCCTGGCTGAACTGCTCCGCGAACGCCGCCGCGACCTCCGCGATCGCGGGGTCGACAGCGGCGGCCGACGTCGGCGTCGGCAACGGCGTCAGGCCCAGCGTCTCTGCGCAGACCGCGCGGGCCAGTCCCGCCAGGTCGCCGCCGCTCGCCGACACCGAGCCGGCGAGCAGGGCGAGCGTCCCTGCGGGGCCCGGGGCCAACCTGCCCAACGCTGCGGACGCGGGCTCGGCCCACTGTGCACTGATCGAGGTCCCACTCATCTTGATCCCTGCCTTCCTCGCTGTCGCCGTGACCACTCTGTCGTCAACGTAGGCTGAGATCTACGGCACAGTGCGGCCCGTCCCGCCCAATGGCCCCCCCAGAATGGCCCCCCAGGTCCACGTGGCGGGTTCAGCTGCGGTGCGCCGCGACGGCGAGCCTGGTGTCCTCCGCGCTGAGGTCCGCGTTGATCGCGGTGGCCGCGGTCAACCCGGCGCCGGCCGCGATGATCAACTGGCTCTTGAGGTCGGTGACGTTGCCGGCCACCCAGACTCCGGGCACGGCGGTCGTGCCCATCGCGTCTGCGGGCACTGCCGAGCCGATCACGTGCCCGCCCATCTCCAGCTCGACGGGCTCGAGGCCCAGGCTCGTGAGCACGTCGGCCCGCGCCACCATGGTCGACGCCACAACCACGGCCTGCACCGGGACCACGGTGCCGTCTTCTAGGCGCACGCCGTCGAACCGCTCGGCGCCACCGTCGTCAACCGTGAGCGCCAGCCCGGCGACCGCGCCGCGCTCCACCGTGATGCCGCGCGCCGCCAGCGACTCCGCGTCCTCCGCGCCGAGCTCAGCCCGCAGGAACAGGGTCACGTCCTCGCACCACTGCCGCCACATCAGCGCCTGGTGCACCGCGAGCGGGCCGGTCCCCAGCACGCCGATCCGCTGCTCACGCACCTCCCAGCCGTGGCAGTACGGGCAGTGCAGCACCTCGCGACCCCATCGGCTCTCGAGTCCCGGAATATCCGGCAGCTCGTCCACCAGCCCCGTGGTCACCAGCAGCCGACGCGCGAGCACCGCGCTGCCGTCGTCGAGCAGAATTCGAAAGCCGTGGGGCTCCCGTTCCGCCGAGACTGCGGTCCCCGCGAGCACCTCCGCGCCGTATCCGATGGCATCCGCCCGGCCGTCGGCCAGCAGGTCCGCGGGTGCCGAGCCCTCGCGGCCCAGATAGTTGTGGATGTGGCCGGCCGGGGCGTTGCGCGGCGCGCCGGAGTCGATCACCAGCACCGCACGACGGGCTCGGGCCAGCGTCACCGCCGCCGCGAGCCCCGCCGCGCCCCCGCCCACGATCACCACGTCGTACCGCTTGTCCAGATTTCCCGCACTCGTCTTCGTCATGGCTACAACGTTCCGCGCCCACAGCAATACTGGCAACCTTTATTGCTGAAGTGGCAAGATAGGTCGTATGCGCACCCCCGACGAGTCCCCGGACCTGCGCGGCGTGATGGACGCCGTCGGGCCGCGCCTGCGCACGCTGCGCACCGGCCGCGGAGTGACCCTCGCCCAGTTGTCCGAGGCGACGGGGATCTCGCCCAGCACGCTCTCCCGGCTCGAGTCCGGCCAGCGCCGGCCCACCCTGGAGTTGTTACTGCTGCTGGCCCGGGCGCACCAGCTGCCGCTGGACGAGCTCGTCAACGCGCCGACCACCGGTGATCCCCGCATCCACCCGCGCCCGATCAGCCGGCACGGCCAGACGATCCTGCCGCTGACCCGCCGCCCCGGCGGCATCCAGGCCTTCAAGCACCTCATCCCGCCCGGGGCGCCCACGGGCTCGCCGACGCTGCAGACGCACGAGGGCTACGAGTGGCTCTATGTCCTCTCCGGGCGGCTCCGGCTGATCCTCGGCGATCAGGACGTGACGCTGACGCCAGGTGAGGTCGCCGAGTTCGACACCCACATCCCACACTGGTTCGGTAATGCAGGCGCCGAGCCCGTGGAGATCCTCAGCCTCTTCGGCCCCCAGGGCGAGCGGGCACACGTGAGAACCCGGCCGAACACCCGCTGAATTGGGGGCCCGAATTCGTGAATCAAGTTGAAGGGCCAGCCGAAGTCCCATAGCGTCGGCGGAAAGCACATCGCTTTGAAACGCCGATAGCCCGCGTGTTGTCCGCTCCGAAAGATCGCCGTCGCCATGCCGCGGTTACCCGGAACGGCCTGGCACGTGGCGCAGAGGAGCATGACCGTTGAATAGCATCCGCGAAGCCTGGCGCGGGATCCGCAAGCCGGTGTTCATCCCCGCCTCGATCCTGATCTTGGCCCTGATTATCTTCGCCGTCGTGTATGCGGAGTCCGGTGCCGACGCGTTCACCGCGCTGCGTGACGGCATCGCCGACGGCGTCGGCTGGTGGTACATCCTGTCCGCCACCGGATTCGTGTTCTTCGCGGCATACTGCGCATTCAGCCGCGTCGGCAACATCCGCCTCGGCCGAGACGACGAGCAGCCGGAGTTCGGGATCGTGTCGTGGTTCGCGATGCTCTTCAGCGCGGGCATGGGCATCGGCTTGGTCTTCTACGGCGTAGGCGAGCCGCTCTCGCACTTCATCACCCCGCCGGAGGCCTCCGGCGAGGAGTCCGGCTCGATCGACGCGGCAAAGTCCGCGATGGATCTCACCATGTTCCACTGGGGCCTGCACGCCTGGGCGATCTATGTGGTGGTGGGCCTGGGATTGGCCTATATGACGTTCCGCCGCGGCCGCCCCCTATCCGTGCGCTGGCTGCTCGAGCCGATGCTGGGGCGCAAGCGCATCGAGGGGCCCATCGGGCACGCCATCGATGTGATCGCGATCGTCGGCACCCTCTTCGGCGTCGCGACCTCGCTGGGCTTCGGCGTTCAGCAGATCTCTGCTGGTCTGTCCTACCTGGGCTGGGTGGAGACCAATAACTGGCTGATCATCCTGCTGATCATCGGCGTCACCGGCCTCGCCACGTTCTCCGTGGTCTCCGGCGTCTCCAAGGGCCTCAAGTGGCTCTCGAACATCAACATGGTGCTCGCCGCCTGCCTGGCCGCGTTCGTCTTGATGCTCGGGCCCACCCTGTTCTTGCTGCAGTCCTGGGTGCAGAACCTGGGCGGCTACATCCAGTCGCTCCCCGGCCAGATGCTGGCCACGTCCCCATTCCTCGACGACGGCTGGACCAGCGCCTGGACCATCTTCTACTGGGGCTGGTGGATGAGCTGGGCGCCGTTCGTCGGCATGTTCATCGCCCGCATCTCACGCGGGCGCACCATCCGCGAGTTCATCGCCGGCGTGATCCTCGCGCCCACCGTCGTCGCATCCATCTGGTTCACGATCTTCGGCGACTCCGGCATCCTGCGCCAGCTCGACGACGGCGACATGCTTGTCGACGGCGAGGTCAATATCGACACTGCCTTGTTCGAGTTGCTCGGCGGGCTGCCGCTGGGAGTAGTCACCAGCGTCCTCGCGATATTCGTCATCGTGTTCTTCTTCGTCACGTCCTCGGACTCCGGCTCGCTGGTGATCGACATCCTGTCCACCGGCGGCAAGCTGGAGACCCCCAAGATCACCCGCGTGTACTGGTCGGTCCTCGAGGGCATCGCGGCGGCGGTGTTGCTGCTGGTCGGCGGTACCGGCTCGCTGGTGGCGCTGCAGACGGCGTCCATCGCCACCGCGGTGCCGTTCTCGGTGGTCCTGGTCCTCGCCTGCTTCTCGATGCTCAAGGCGTTCCGCTACGACGTGGCGGCCACCCCCCGCTACATGCGAGTGTCCACTCCCGGCAGCGGCTCGCCCGGCACGGTGATCTCCACCGGCGGAGCGCTGCCCGAGCCCTCGGGGGCCGGCCTGTCCACCACCGTCAAGGGCTTCTCTGCGACCCTGTCCGGGCTCTCACCGTCGAGCAGGGCGCTGCCCGACCCGGCCGAGCCCAACCAGATGGTGGTCGCCGTGCACGAGGTGCCGATCTCTGCCCTGGATGTGGACCCCGTCACCGGCGCGATGGAGTATGTCAGCGAGCAAGATCTCAGCGACCCGCTCGGCACCGAGGTCTTCGACATCGAGATCCCGCTGATCGACGACCCCGTCCCCAGCACCGACTAAGGAGCACCCGACTTGACCATCCTCACCGCCCCCCTCCCCAAGATCGCCACCACAGCGATCGCCGCGGCCGGGCTCGTGGGCGGCTACGCCGTGGCGCGCGGCACCGGGATCCGCCCGCTGGGCGGCGTAGCCCTCGCCGCGGCGGGCGCGGTGTGCGCCAATAGCTGGATCCGCACCTCCGGTCCCGCCCGCGGCGGGGCGCTGCTCGCGATCTACCTCGGCGCGTTCGGCGCCTCGCACCCGCTCGCCAAGAAGATCGGGGCGTGGCCCTCCGTCGGCGCCGTCGCCGCTGGCACGGCGGTGGCCGCGCAGCTGATCAGCCAGGGCTGACGCCGGGGGTCTCCCACCCCTTGCTGTACACGTGTCTAGACGATAGTCTTGCCTCGGGTCGGCGCCGCCGAGCCGAGGCAAGCTCGTCATCACCTGCCGAGGAGTCCATGTGCGGTTCGGAATCACCCTGTTCACCAGTGACCGCGGCATCGCTCCGGCCGCCGCCGCCAGTGCCGCGGAGGCGGCCGGATTCGACGCGTTCTACGTGCCCGAGCACACCCATATTCCGGTCCGGCGCGACGCCGCACACCCCCAGACCGGCGACGAGACACTGCCCGACGACCGCTACATGCGCACGCTCGACCCGTGGGTCGCCCTGGCCACCGCAGCGTCCGTCACCACGACCATCACGCTCGGCACCGCGGTGGCGCTGCCCGTCGAGCACGATCCCATCACGCTGGCGAAGACCATCGCCTCCCTCGACCACCTCTCTGGCGGTCGCGTACGGCTGGGCGTCGGATTCGGCTGGAACATCGACGAGTTGACCGACCACGGGGTCCCGCCCGCGCGGCGGCGCACCATGCTGCGCGAATACCTCGAGGCCATGCGCGCGCTGTGGACGGATGAGGAAGCCGCCTACTCCGGCGAGTTCGTCGAGTTCGGCCCCAGCTGGGCCTGGCCCAAGCCGGTCCAGCCGCGGATCCCCACCGTCGTGGGCGCCGCCGGCAACGAGAAGAACTTCCGGTGGATCGCGCGCTCTGCCGACGGCTGGATGACGACGCCGATCGAGGACGCCATCGACGACGGCGTGGCCCAGCTCCAGCGGATCTGGCGCGATGCCGGACGCGACGGCGAACCCGAGGTCCTGGTGCTCGACCGCAAGCCGGACCTGGACAGGCTGGCGCGCTGGCGCGACCTCGGGGTCACCGAGGTTGTCTTCGGCCTGCCCGACGCGGAGGAGGGGAAGGCGCGTGGCTACCTCGAGCGCCTGGCGGCCACCCTCGAGCCGCTCCGCTCAGCCTCCAACCCAGCCTCGTCTCGGGCCTGACAGAAAAGCTGGGTGAATCGTGCGCATCGCATTGCTGTCCTATCGGAGCAAGCCCCATTGCGGCGGCCAGGGCGTTTACGTCCGGCATCTCTCACGCGAGCTCGCGGAGCTCGGCCATGAGGTGGAGGTCTTCTCCGGCCAGCCGTATCCAGACGTCGACCCGCGGGTGCGGCTGACCAAGGTGCCCAGCCTGGACCTGTACCGGGAGCCGGACCCGTTCCGCACGCCGCGACCCGGCGAGATCCGCGACGCCGTCGACGTGCTCGAGGTCGCGACGATGTGGACCGCCGGGTTCCCCGAGCCGCTGACGTTCAGCCTCCGCGTCGCGCGGATCCTCGCCCGCCGGCGCGCGGATTTCGATGTGGTCCATGACAACCAGTGCCTCGGCTACGGGTTGCTGGCCCTCCAGCGGTCCGGGCTGCCACTCGTCGCCACGATCCACCACCCCATCACCCGGGACCGGGACGTGGACCTGCAGGCGGCGCGCGGATGGCGACGACTGACCGTCCGGCGCTGGTACGGGTTCCTCGCCATGCAAGCACGCGTCGCCCGTCGGATCCCGACGCTGTTGACGGTGTCGAAGTCCTCCGAGGCGGACATCCGCGCCGCGTTCGCCGTCCCCGCGGGCCGGCTGCGGACCATCCCGCTCGGCGTGGACACGGAGGTCTTCGCGCCGCCCGCGAGCTCCCGCGTCGCGGGGCGGCTGATCTGCGTGGCCAGCGCGGACATGCCTCTCAAGGGAGTCGGCACGCTGCTGGAGGCGGTGGCCAAGCTGCGCACCGAACACGACGTGCAGCTGACGTTGGTCACGCGGCTCGCCCCAGGCGGGGCGACGGAGCGGCTGATCGACGCACTCGGCATCCGCGCCATCGTCCACACAGTGTCCGGCATCGACGACAGTGAGCTCGCCGCGCTCCTCGGATCCGCCGAGATCGCCTGTGTGCCCTCGCTATACGAGGGCTTCTCGCTGCCCGCCGTCGAGGCGATGTCTTGCGCCACCCCCCTCGTCGCGAGCGCGGCCGGCGCCATCCCCGAGGTCGTCGGAGCGGACGGCGCATGCGCCACACTGGTGCCGCCCGGCGACACCGAGCTGCTCGTCGCGGCCCTCGCCGAGTTGCTCGCCGACCCCGAGCGGCGGGACCGGATGGGCGCCCAGGGCCGGGCCCGGGTGCTGCGGGACTACAGCTGGGCCTCCGTCGCCGCCAAGACAGCCGAGGCGTACGCAGACACAATCGCGAGCAAGCACAGCTAGGAAATGGGAGGCCGACAGTGCTGACAATCGACTTCGATCGGCTGGGGGTACGCCCCGGCGACAAGGCCATCGACATCGGCTCCGGCAACGGCCGGCACGCCTTCGAGCTCTACCGGCGCGGTCTTGACGTCACCGCGCTGGATCAAAACGCCGAGGACATGACGGCGGCGGCCGAGATGTTCGCGGCCATGCGCTTGGAGGGCCAGGCACCCGCCGCCGCGACCGCCCGCGCCGAGGTGGGCGACGCGCTGGCGCTGCCGTTCCCCGACGCGTCCTTCGACGTGGTGATCATCTCCGAGGTGCTCGAGCACATCCACGACGACGAGCTCGCGATCTCGGAGGCCGCCCGGATCCTGAAGCCGGGCGGGGTGGCCGCGGTGACCGTCCCGCGCTGGCTGCCCGAGAAGCTCTGCTGGGCCCTGTCCGACGCCTATCACGAGGTCGAGGGCGGCCACATCCGCATCTACCGCGCCGACGAGCTGGCGGCCAAGCTCACCCGCGCCGGGCTATCGGTCGACCACCGCGACCACGCGCACGCGCTGCATGTCCCCTATTGGTGGCTCAAGTGCGCGGTGGGCGTCGACAACGACCAACACCCCCTGGTCCGCGCATACCACCGACTCCTGGTGTGGGACATGATGAAAGCCCCCCTCGCCACCCGCGCGCTCGACCGGGCCCTGAACCCCCTCATCGGCAAGAGCGTGGCCCTGTACCTGACCAAGGCCGAGGTCACCGTTGCCTCGCCCTAGCCTGTCCACGGGCCGGATCAGGTTGCCGGACGTCCCGGGAGTGCTGACCGCCAGCCAGGCCCGGGCGACGGGGCTGGCGATCGCCGCGATGCAGGAGCCCTCCGGCCAGATCCCGTGGTTCCCCGGCGGGCACACAGATCCGTGGGACCACGTCGAGTCCGCGATGGGCCTGACCGTCGCGGGGCTGGCGGATGAGGCGGAGGCCGCCTACTTATGGCTGCGCGCCACCCAGCGCGCCGACGGCTCGTGGCCGATGCAGTGGCGCGGCGGGACGGTCGAGAACCCGGACACCGACACCAACTTCTGCGCCTACCCGGCCGTCGGCGTCTGGCACCATCTCCTCGTCACCGGCCGGCGCGCCTTCGCCGAGCGCATGTGGCCGATGGTGCGCCGGGCGATCGATATGGCGCTGGAGATGCAGGCGCCCGCCGGCGAGTTCTATTGGGCCCGAGGCGCGGACGGGCAGCCTGTCCGCGAGGCCCTGCTGACCGGAAACTCCAGCATCCACCTGAGCCTGCACTGCGCGCTCCAGCTCGCCCGCGAGCTGGACGCGCCGCAGCCGGCCTGGGAGGTCGCGCTCGGCCGCCTGCGCCACGCGCTGCGCCGGCACCCGGAGGCCTTCTCCCCCAAGCCCGAGTTCTCCATGGACTGGTACTACCCGGTGCTCGGCGGGGCGGTGCGCGGGCGATCGGCCCAGGAACTGCTAGACCGGCGGTGGCGGGACTTCGTCGTCGACGGGTTGGGCATTCGCTGCGTCGACCACCAGCCGTGGGTCACCGGCGCCGAGACGTGCGAGTTGTCGCTGGCACTCACGGCGATCGGCGATACCCGCCGCGCGCGCGAGCTCCTCGCGGCGATGCAGCACCTCCGCGACCCCGACGGCGCGTATTGGACCGGGCTGGTGTTCACCGACGGCAAGCGCTGGCCGGTGGAGAAGAGCTCCTGGACGTCCGCGGTGATGCTGTTGGCCGCGGACGCGCTGTCCGGCGCCACCGCGGGGAGCGCCCTGTTCACCGATGCCGGCGTGGCCATCGAGGGCCACGCCGACCGCGATGTCGACTGCCGCGTGCCCTGCTACGCCGGCAGCGTCCCCGGCTGACCCGCGACCCGCTCGAGCACCCGCAGCGTGCCCGTCACCGAGACCTCTCGGAAGTCCCCGCAGCCCAGGGCCCGCCGATAGATCTCATAGGGCGGCCGGCCCCCGTCCGCCGGATCTGGGAACACGTCGTGGATCAGCAACGCGCCGCCGACCTCGAGCCACGGCGCCCAGCCCGTGAAGTCGTTCTCGGCCGCGGCCATGCTGTGGCCGCCGTCGATGAACAGCAGGGACAGCGGGGTGCGCCAGAATGCGGCCACCTGCGGGGAGCCCCCGATGACGGTGACCACGTGCCGCTCCAGCCCCGCGTCCACGAGCGTGCGCCGCAATCGGCCGGCAGTGTCGAGCAGTCCCGTGTGCGGATCCACCAGCGCGGTGTCGTGGTACTCCCAACCCGGCTGGTGCTCCTCCGAGCCGCGATGGTGGTCGACCGTGACGAGGGTGCCGCCCGCCGCCTTCGCCGCCGTGCCGAGGTAGACCGTGGAGCGACCGCAGTAGGTGCCGATCTCCACACCCACGCCCCGGCCCAGGTATCGAAGCGCGGCCTCCTGCAGCGCGAGGCCCTCGTCGTGCGGCATGAACCCTGGCGTCTCGTCGATGACCGCCAGCAGTTCAGGCGTCAGAATCTGTTCGGGGGTGTCGATCACGGGGCAGGCTCCTCCTGTTCGGCCGCCGCCGCCCTGGCCGCGGCCTTCTTGCGCTGGTGCAGCACCTTGCCGAACATCGAGTCGAAGGTGGTGCCCACCGGCCACCCCACATAGTGGCACAGGAAAATGGCGATCTCTCGAAGTTGGGCCTCGTCCAACTCGCCGTTCTCGAGCGCCGCACCCACCTGGATCTCCGCCACGTCGGTCATCCCCTGCGCGCTCAACGCGCCGAGGAGGAGCAGCCGGCGATCCCGCACACTCAGGCCCGGGCGGTTCCAGATATCGGCGAATAGATGGTCCACCGTGATCGCGAAGTGGTCCCCGGGCCCGTCCTGCACGTCGAAGCCGTAGACCTCCTTCATCCTGGCCAGACCACGAGCACGCGTGTCGTCAATCATGTTCTCTCCCTTGAGCTACCGGTGATTTCATGCTCTTCTGCGGCGCCAGCCGCCTGGGCGGCCCGTCCCGCGCCCACCCCGAGCCCCGCGCCCAGCCCGCCCAGGGCCAGCCGGGCGAGCGGCAGATCGACGCCCAGACGATCGCCCAGGCCCAGCGCCAACGTCAGGTCCTTCTCGCCGAGCTCGCGCACGTGGCGCAGGATCGGATACCAGTTGTCGTCCTCGGCCAGCGCCGCGGTGCTCTCGCGCAGCATGATCGCGCCCGGCCCGCCCGTGATCGCGTCCGAGTGCCGGACCACCTTGCCGAGCTCGGTGATATCGAGCCCAGCGGCCTCGGCCAGCCGTTGCGCCTCCGTCGTCGCGGTGAACGCGACGAAGTGCAATAGGTTGCGCGCCAGCTTCATCCGGGTGCCGGCGCCCACGGGTCCGGCGTGGACCACGAGGTCCGACCAGCAGCCGAAGGGCCCGGCGACGGCCTGGAATGCGGCCTCGTCGCCGCCGACCATCACCGCGAGCGAGCCCTTATGGGCCCCGCCGGCGCCGCCGCTGACGGGGGCGTCGACCAGGCCGACCCCCTGTCGCTCGCACAGCGCCGCCAGCTCCACCGCGGTGGCGTCGCTGATCGTCGAGTGCACGGCGATCACCGTGCCCGGGCCCGCGGTCTCGAGGATGCCGTCGGGGCCCGCCACGACCTCGCGGACCTGGTCGTCATCGAGCACGGTCACCGAGATGACCTGGGCCTGGCGCGCGAGCTCCGCCGGCGTCGCCGCCACCGCCGCGCCCTTGCGGGTGAACGGCTCCGTCGCCTCCGCGCGCGCGTCGCAGACGATCAGCCCGCCGGGCCAGTCCAGCAGCCGCTTCGCCATGGGCGCGCCCATGTTGCCGAGGCCGATGTAGCCGACCCGGACCGCGCCGTCCGTCTTCTCAGCCCCGCTCATGACCGGATGATCTGTCCGCCGTCGACATTGAAGATCTGCCCCGTGATCCACGCCGCCTCGTCCGAGAGCAGGAACAGGCACATGCCCACCAGGTCGTCGGGCGTGCCCATGCGCTGCAGTGGAATCTGCTTGACCATGTCCGCCACCATGTTCCCCGGCGTCACCGTGCGGGTGGCCTCCGTGTCGATGGGCCCGGGGGCGACGGCGTTGATGCGGATCTTCGAGCCCCCCAGCTCGCGCGAGAGCTGCTGGGTCAGCCCGTTCACGCCGACCTTCGCCAAGCCGTAGAAGCCCGAGTACAGCCAGGCCGCGGTCGAGGACTGGTTGACGATGGACCCGCCGCCCCCCTTGCTCATCGGCTTCCACACGGCGCGGGTGACGTTGAGGGCGCCGTCGAGGTTCACGGACATGAACTTCTTGTAGTAGTCCCAGGGCACCGTCAGCAGCAGGTCCAGCTTCATCTGCCCGTAGATCGCGGCGTTGTTCACCACGTGGTCGATGCTGCCGTAGGTCTCCATCGTGAAGGCGGCCAAGGCGGCGGCGGAGGCCTCGTCGGACACGTCCACCTCACAGAACACGGCCGCGCCGCCGTCGGCGACGATCTGCTTCGCCACCTGCCGGCCGCGCTCCGCGTTGAGGTCGGCCACCACGACATTGGCGCCCTCCCTGCCCAGCGCCCGCGCGTAGCCCTCGCCGATGCCCTGCGCGGCGCCGGTGACAATGGCGGTCTTGCCTTCGAAACGTCCCATGATGCGGATCTCCTCATGTCGGTGATGTGGGGGTGGTGTTGGTGCTGAATTGGCGGGTACGGGCACTAGCCCGGGTAGGCGACGAGCTTGGTCTCGAGGTACTCCTCGAAGCCCGCCACGCCCATCTCGCGGCCGATGCCGGACTGCTTATAGCCGCCGAACGGCGCGTCGGCGGCGTACCAGATGCCGCCGTTGACGCTCAGCGTCCCGGTGCGCACGCCATCGACGACGCGTTGCACACGGTCCGGGTCGGTGCCCCACACGGCCCCGGAGAGCCCGTAGGGGGAATCGTTGGCGATGCGGATGGCGTCGGCGTCGCCGTCGTGCGGCAGGATCACCAGCACGGGACCGAAGATCTCCTCGCGTGCCACCCGCGCGGAATTGTCCACTCCCGCAATCAAGGTGGGGTCAATGTAGTAGCCGCGCTCCCGTCCCTGAGTGCGGCCGCCGCCGCAGACGATGGTCCCGCCCTCGGCCACCGCCAGCTCCAGATAGGACTCCACCCGCGCCCGCTGCGTGGCGGAGATCAGCGGCCCGCAGATGGTTCCCGGATCGGCTGGGTCGCCGGGGCGCAGGCCGGCCATCGCCTTCGCCGTCGCCGCCACCGCCGCGTCGTACTGCTCTCGGGGCACCAGCAGCCGGGTGGTCAGCGCGCAGCCCTGCCCGGCATGGGTGGCCACGGTGAACGCGGCCATGCCGCAGGCCCCGGCCACATCGGTGTCGTCCAGCACGATGAAGGCGGACTTGCCGCCAAGCTCAAGAAACACCTTCTTCAGGGAGTCGGCCGCGGCCACCATGACCGCCTTGCCCGTCGCCGTCGAGCCGGTGAACGAGATCAGGTCCACCCGGGGGTCGGCGGAGAGCTGTGCACCCAGGCCGTGGTCGCTCGAGGTGACGATGTTGATCACGCCCGGCGGGAAGTCGGTCTCCTCGGCGATCACCTTCCCGACGAGCGCCGCGCACCAAGGGGTGTCCGGGGCCGGCTTGAGCACGACGGTGTTGCCCGCCGCGAGCGCGGGGCCGAGCTTGGCGAAGTTGATCTGGTGCGGAAAGTTCCACGGGGTGATCGCGCCGACGACGCCGATGCCCTCGCGGAACACCGTCCGGCGCGAGGGGATGCCCATAGGCCGGGCGACCCCCAGGCCGGTCTCCCACTGGTACGTCTCGGCGAGCCCCGCGAAGTAGCCGAGGTCCTCGATCGGCCCCTCCAGCTGGGGTCCGCGCAGGAAGAAGGCTGGTGCGCCGACCTCCGCGATGGTGATCTCCCGAAGCTCCTCGAGGTGCCCCTGCAGGGCGTCCCGCAACTGCCGCAGGCACCTGGCCCGCAGCGCGTGGTCACGCGACCAGTTGGTGTTGTCGAACGCGTCCCGCGCCGCGGCGATCGCGGCGTCCATGTCCTCTGCGGAGCCGTCCGCCGCATGCCCGAGGGTCTCCTCGGTCGCCGGGTTGATGATCGGGAAGGTCCTGCCTGACGCGCTGCTGGGCACCAGCTTGCCGTCGATCAGCAGCGCCGAACTTGTGGTGGGCCGGAGAGTCATCCGTCAGCCGTCCTTACATAGACATGTGTCTGGACTGTAGATCACCCTCCTGTCCATAGCAATGGTTTTTGCAATTGGACGTCAAACTAGACAGGAGTCTGGCCAGGTGTCGACAAGCGGGAAAATCCCGTCTACAGTCATCGGCATCGAGCTACTTTCGCCCACCGACGCACCTGCAGATCGCCAGCGTGCTTGCGAGGTAATACATGAGATTCGATACGCCGACGGACCAGCGGGCCACCAGCCCACAGCCCGTCACCCTGCATGATCCGGACGTCTATCTCGCCGGCATGCCCCACGACTTCTTCGCCGAGATCCGGCGCACCGCACCCGTCTATTGGCAGCCTGAGGAGGGTGGGTCCGGCTACTGGGCCGTCACCAAACACGCCGACGTCATCGCGGTCTCCCGCGACTCGGATACCTTCTCCAGCGCCGTCGGCACGTCCCAGCTGCCGGACTTCGACGAGGAAACGCGGCTGAAGCAGGCGGCGATGCTGATCAACCTCGACCCGCCCGAGCACACCCGCCAGCGACTGCTCGTCAGCCGCGGTTTCACCCCGCGGATGATCGCCCAACTCCAGGGCCGGATCCAGCAGATCTGCGACGACCTAGTCGATGACCTGCTCGAACACCCTCAGGTGGACTTCGTCGAGGCAGTCGCGTCGCCGCTGCCCCTGGCCGTGATCGCGGCGCTCCTCGGGGTGCCCGACGCGGACACCGCCAAGCTCTACGACTGGTCCAACCGGATGATCGGTTTCGACGATCCCGAGTTCCAGACCACCGAGTCCGACGGCGAGATGGCGGCGGCCGAGATCTTCCTCTACGCGAATGAGCTTGCCGCGCAACGGCGGGTAGCGCCGCAGGACGACATCATCACGAAGCTGATCCAGCCCGACGAGGACGGCCACGCCCTCACGGAGATGGAATTCAACATGTTCTTCGTGCTGCTGGTGATCGCCGGCAACGAGACCACCCGGAACACGGCCACCGGCGGCATGCTCGCGTTGATCGAGAACCCGGCGCAGTGGGATCGGCTGCGCGCGGATCCATCTCTGGCCGCGACCGCGGTGGAGGAGATCCTGCGCTGGGTCAGCCCCGTGATGAACTTCCGGCGCACCGCCACCCGGGACACCGTGATCGGGGAGCAACCCGTCAAAGCCGGCGACAAGGTGGTGATGTTCTATCCCAGCGCCAACTACGACGAGGACGTCTTCGCTGATCCCTTCTCCTTCGACATCGCGCGAGAACCTAACCCGCACTTGTCATTCGGCGGCGGTGGCGCGCACTTCTGCCTCGGCACCCACCTCGCGCGGATGGAGCTGACGGCCCTGTTCACGACCCTCGCGCGCCGCGTCGAGCGCGTGGAGCCGGTCGGTCCGATCCGGCGGCTGCGCTCGAACTTCATCAATGGCGTCAAGGAGATGCCGGTTCGCCTGCACCCGGCGCCCGCGCCACAGACCACCGCCACACCGATCACGGAGTAACGCGATGCCACAGACATCGATCGATCCCAGCCGGGCCGACACGCCCCTGCTGTTCAACCCCTATGACTACGGCTTCCACGACGACCCCTACCCCACCTATAAGCGCCTGCGCGCCGAGGCCCCCGCCTACCACAATCCCGAGCTGGGTTTCTGGGCGCTGTCCCGGCATGCCGACGTGCTCGCGGGGTTCCGGGACAAGGAGGGGCTCTCCAGCGCCAACGGTGTGTCCCTCGACCCCGCCGCCTATGGTCCGCACGCCCACAAGACGATGTCCTTCCTCGCAATGGACGACCCCCGGCACATCCGGATGCGCTCGCTGGTCTCACGCGGATTCAACCCCCGCCGGATCATGTCGATGCAGGCCCGCATCCTCGAGCTCACCCATGAGCACCTCGACCCGGCGCTGGCCGCGGGCGAGTTCGACTTCATCGCGGACTTCGCGGGAAAGCTGCCCATGGACGTGATCTCCGAGCTGATGGGGGTGCCGCCCGCCGACCGGGCCGAGATCCGCCGCCTGGCGGATCTCGTGGTGCACCGCGAGGACGAGGTCCTCGATGTGCCCGTCGCCTCGATCGAGGCCGCACTGCACCTGATCCAGTACTACAGCGACATGCTCAAGCTGCGCCGGGCCAATCCCGGCGAGGACCTCACGTCCGCGCTGGTCGACGCCGAGATCGACGGTGATCGGCTCACCGACGAGGAGATCATCGGCTTCATGTTCTTGATGGTCGTCGCCGGCAACGAGACCACCACCAAGCTGCTCGGCAACGCGATGTTCTGGGGCCATCACCACCCGGACCAGCTGGCGAAGCCCATGAAGGATCCCGGGCGGGTATCCGACTGGGTCGAGGAGACCCTGCGCTTCGACACCTCCAGCCAGATGGTCGCCCGCACCTCGACCAGGGAGCTGGCCTACGGCGATATCGTCATCCCCCCGGGTGAGAAGGTCCTCCTGCTCGTCGGCTCGGCAAACCGCGACGAGCGGGTCTTCGCCAACCCCGAAACGTACGACATCGGGCGCGAGGGCATGGAGAATCTGGCCAGCTTCGGCCTCGGGACCCACTACTGCCTCGGCGCGCACCTGGCCCGGCTCGAGGCCAACATCGTGCTCGCCGAGTTCGTCAAGGCCGTCCGGTCCTTCGAGATCGACGAGGCCGCCTCCGAACGCGTCCATTCCACCAACGTTCGCGGTTTCGCGACCATGCCCATGAGAGTGCAGGTGCGGTGACATGTCCCGCTTCGACCCCCACCCCCAGCGCCGCCCCGCGCTGATCAGCGGCGCCTCCTCCGGGATCGGCACCGCCACCGCGTTCGCGCTGGCCGAGCTCGGGCACCCGGTGGCGCTCGGCGCACGCCGTGTGGACGAGTGCGAGGCCATCGCCGAGAAGATCCGGCAGAACGGCGGCGAGGCCTTCGCCGGGCACCTCGATGTCACCGACACCGCCTCGGTGGACGCCTTCACCACCGCGGCGGAGGACGCGCTCGGCCCCCTGGAGATCCTCGTCTCCGGGGCCGGGGACCTGCGCGTGGGCCGGGTCCATGAGATGGACCCGGACACCTTCCTCGCCCAGCTGAACGTGCATCTGGCGGGCGCGCAGCGTCTGATCGCCCGCCTGGTCCCACACATGATCGGCCGCCAGCGCGGGGATGTCGTGCTCATCGGCTCCGACGTCGTCGCGGCGCCGCGACCGCGCTCCGGCGCCTATGTTGCGGCGAAGAGCGGGCTCGAGGCCATGGCCGAGCAGATGCGGATGGAGCTGGAGGGCACGGGCGTGCGCACCTCGGTGGTCCGCCCGGGCGCCACCCAGACGTCGATGGGCATGGACATGTCCGCAGAGGACGCCGGCCCCCTGCTTGAGGACTGGATCAAGTGGGGCTTCGCGCGGCACCCCTATTTCCTGCGCGCGGCCGATATCGCCGCCGCCATCACCACCACCGTCTCGACGCCGCGAGGGGCCCACGTGACCTTGATCGAGGTCCAGCCGGAGGCGCCACTGATCGACCCAGCAGCACCGTCACGGGAGGCATGAGAAATGACCACACAGATCACCAAACCGCCGCGGGTGTCCGGCGGCGAGGACGAGCACGGGCACCTCGAGGAGTTGCGCACCGACCCGATCGCGCTGATGCGCCGGGTCCGCGAGGAATGCGGCGATGTCGGCGTCTTCGACCTGGCAGGTCGGGACGTGGTGCTGCTCTCGGGATCCCAGGCGAACGAGTTCTTCTTCATGTCCTCGGATGAGGCTCTCGACCAGGGCGCCGCGTATCCGTTCATGAAGCCGATCTTCGGCGACGGCGTGGTCTTCGACGCCAGCCCCGAGCGTCGCCGCGAGATGCTGCGCAACCAATCGCTGCGCGGCGAGCACATGAAGGGCCACGCCGTCACGATCGCGAACGAGGTCGCGCGGGCGGTGGCCGATTGGGGCGACGAGGGCGAGATCGACCTGTTGGACTTCTTCGCCGAGCTGACGATTTACACCTCGTCCGCGTGCCTGATCGGGCAGAAGTTCCGGGAGGAGCTCGACGGCCGCTTCGCCCGGCTGTACCACGATCTCGAGAAGGGCACGGACGCACTGGCTTTCGTCGACCCCTACCTGCCGATCGAGAGCTTCAAGCGTCGGGACGAGGCCCGGGCCGGGCTCGTCGAGCTGGTCCAGGAGAGCATGCACAAGCGGCTCGCGAACCCGCCCACGGACAAGGACGACCGCGACATGCTCGACGTCCTGGTCTCCATCCCCGGTGATGACGGCAAGCCCCGGTTCTCCGCAGACGAGATCACCGGCATGTTCATCTCGATGATGTTCGCCGGCCACCACACCACCTCCGGCACCGCCGCGTGGACGCTCATCGAGCTGCTGCGCCATCCGGACATCATGACGCAGGTTGTCGAGGAGCTGGACACCCTCTACTCCGACGGGTCGGAGATCAGCTTCGGCGCCCTGCGCCAGATCCCGCTGCTCGAGTCCACCATCAAAGAGACCCTCCGGCTGCACCCGCCGCTGATCATCCTGCTACGCGTCGCGCACGACGATTTTGAGGTGGGCGGCCACGAGATCGCCAAGAACGACCTGGTGGCGGCGACGCCAGCGATCTCGAACCGCATCCCCGAGGACTTCCCGGACCCCGACGCCTTCGACCCCGGGCGGTATATCTCGCCCCGCCAGGAGGACCTGCTCAACAGGTGGACGTGGATCCCGTTCGGCGCCGGCCGACATCGCTGCGTCGGCGCGCAGTTCGCCACGATGCAGCTGAAAGCGATCTTCTCAGCCTTATTGCAGGACTTCACCTTTGAGATGTCGCAGCCCTCGGACTCCTACCGCAACGACCACAGCAAGATGGTTGTGCAGCTCCAGCAACCGTGCCAGGTGCGCTACCGCCGCCGAGCAGGGCGATGAAGATCCACGTAGACCTCGAGCTGTGCCAGGGCCACGCCATGTGCGAGATGGAGGCGCCCGACGTCTTCCACGTCCCCCGGCACGGCAAGGTCCAGCTCCGCACCGAGCACCCCACCCCAGAGCAGCTCGCCGATGTCGAGCGCGCGGTGGCCTATTGCCCCACCCAAGCACTAAGACTCGAGAACCTGCCCAGCGAAACCAACCCTGCCCCTGGAGGCAAGCCATGACCGGATATGACCGCGCCGAGTTGGACGAGATGGTCCAGAACTGGCTCGATGCCAACCTCAAATGCGAGGCCGCCAACGACTGGAAGCCGCTGGCCGAGATGTACACGGCCGATGCCACCTACGGCTGGAACTACGGGCCCACCGAGGACTTCATGGCGATCGGCCGCGAGGAGATCCGCGATCTCGCACTGGGCCAGGAGATGCTCGGGTTGGAGGGTTGGCAGTACCCGTACCAAGAGGTCATCATCGACCACGTCTCCGGCACCGTGATGGGGCTGTGGAAGCAGGTCGCCGACGCCACACGGCCCGACGGCTCCCACTACGAGGTGCACGGCTTCGGCGGCAGCTGGTTCCGGTACGCCGGCAACGGCCAGTGGTCCTGGCACCGAGACTTCTTCGACTTCGGGAACGTCTCCGCCCTGTTCATCGAGATGATGACGGACAAGACGCTGTCGGCCGGGATGCATAAGCGCATCGAGCGCGCGATGTCGGGCGAGAAGCTGCCCGGCTACTATCCGCTCGGCAAGACACCCGTGGCGCTCTGGTGACGGCCCTGTCCCGCACCGATCTCGCGGTGCTGGTCCCCGAGCTGTTGCTGGCCGGGCACCTCATCGACCGTGCCGCGATGCCCCACGTGCTGGCGCAACTGGGCCGCGAGGGCATGACCGCGGTGGCCATCGAGGAATGGCTCGCCGCCAGCCCCGTCTACACCAAGCGCATGCAGCGCGCGCTGCGCTTCGAGGGCGACGGGGTGGAGACCATCTTCAAGGGCATGCAGATCGACATCGGCGCCCCGCCGCAGTTCATGGATTTCCGCTACGAGGTCTTCGACCACGACCACGGCCAGTTCCACTTGGACCACTGTGGCGCACTGCTCGACGTCGAGCAGATGGGGCCCGAGTACGTCACCGCGATGTGCCACGACATCGAGGATCCGACGTTCGACGGCACCGCGACCGCGACCAACCCGCGGGCGCAATGTCGTCCGATCCACCGCCCGCCTCGCACGCCGGCGGACCGCTCCCCGCACTGCGCGTGGACGGTGTCCATCGACGCTGACAACCCGCCCGCCCCCTATCCGCGCTTCGCGGAGGAGCTGGGCCGATCCGCCGCCGCGACAATGGTTCTCGGCGACATCGATCCCGCCGAGGACGGCCGGGCGGACTACTCCGGCCCGTTGCTGGCGGACCTGCAGTGGGGCGAGTGGTCCGGGTCGGCGCTCGCCCGGATGGCGGCCGAGATTTGCCTGCAGGGCCATCTGCTCGCGCTGGGCGCCGCCATGGCCCTGGGCGCGCGGCTGGAGCCAGACGTCGTCCGCGACGTGCTGCGCCGCCAATTTGCCGGCACCGCCGGCATCGCGTCGGAACGGCTGTGCCGGGCTTTGCGTTTGCCACCCACCGTCGACGGCCTCGTCGCGCTGCTCGCGATCCATCCGGCACTGGCCCCCGCGGCTTACACCGGCATCACGGTCCAGCCGGGGCCGCAGCCCATCATCGTGTTGCCGAAGCGCTCGGCCGCGATGGCGGACGGATCCTGGCCCGCCCTCATCGACGGCGACCACCTGGGGCCGCTCAACGCGCTGGTCCGCGGGGTCGACCCGCACTTCTCCGTGCGGGTCGAAGCCGAGGATGACGAGTCCCTGCGGGTACAGGTGCACACGGAACTGACACCGCACCGCGAGTCCGACGATGTGGCGCTCACCCGGTTCAGCGGCGGCGCGGCCTTCGACTTCAACGACCGCGGGCCGTCCCTGCCCCTGCACGTCATCTAGACCCACCGCACGTGATTCTCGCCCCCTAGCCCGACCGATCCGAGGAGGTCCCTGTGCAGATCACGCAGTCTGCTGTGGTCCGGGGCATCGGCGGCTTCTTCGCGATGTCGCTGGACACGATGCGCTTCACGTTCTCGCGGCCGGTCCAGGTGCGAGAGTTCTTCGACCAGTCCTGGTTTATCGCCCGGGTCTCCACCATTCCGACGATGCTGGTCGCCCTCCCGTTCACCGTCCTCGTCACGTTCATCCTGAACATCCTGCTGCGAGAGATCGGCGCGACCGACCTCAGTGGCGCGGGGGCGGCACTCGGCGCCATCACCCAGATCGGCCCCATGGTCACGGTGCTGATCGTGGCCGGCGCCGGGGCCACCGCGATCTGCGCGGACCTCGGCGCGCGCACGATTCGCGAGGAGATCGACGCCATGTCCGTCCTGGGCATCGACCCGGTGCGCCGGCTCGTCGTGCCCCGGGTGTGGGCGTCGATGTTCGTCGCCCTGCTGCTCAACGGCCTCGTCTGCGTCATCGGCATCCTCGGCGGGTTCGTTTTCTCGGTGTTCTTGCAGGGCGCGAACCCCGGCGCGTTCATCAGCCAGATCACCCTGCTCACCGGCCTCGGCGACCTCGTGATCTCGGAGATCAAGGCGGGCATGTTCGGGCTGTTGGCGGGATTGGTCGCCTGCTATCGCGGATTGTCGGTGCACGGCGGACCTAAGAGCGTGGGGGAAGCGGTGAACGAGACCGTCGTCTACGCGTTCATGGGGCTGTTCGTCATCAATGTGATCGTCACGGCGGTCGGTATCAAGGCAACGGCGGGCTGACCGATGGCGGTGACCACGACGGGAAGACTCGCGACCACGGGAAAGTTCTTCCGCACACGACGCCTGGCGGCCCGGTCGTCCGCCGCCGCGGACGAGATCGGCGACAAGGCGATCTTCTTCTGGCACGCCATCCGCTTCATGCCGTACGCCATCCGGCGCCACAAGAAGGAGACCATCCGGCTCATCGCCGAGATCGCCATGGGGACAGGCGGTCTCGCCGTCATCGGCGGCACGGTCGTGATCGTCTCCTTTCTCACCCTCTTCGCCGGAGGCACCATCGCCGTGCAGGGCTACAGCTCCCTCGGCAATATCGGGGTCGAGGCGCTGACCGGCTTCCTCTCCGCCTTCATCAACGTCCGGATCGGCGCGCCGGTGATCGCCGGGATCGGCCTGGCGGCCACCATCGGCGCCGGGTCCACGGCACAGCTGGGCGCGATGCGGGTCAGCGAGGAGATCGACGCCCTCGAGGCCATGTCCATCGCCTCGATCCCCTATCTCGTCAGCACCCGGCTCGTCGCGGGCCTGGTCACCATCGTCCCCTTGTACTCCCTGGCCGTGGTCGCGTCATTTGCGGCCAGCCGGTTCGCCACCGTCACCTTGTACGGGCAATCGGCCGGGGTGTACGACCACTACTTCAACACCTTCTTGTCCCCGTCCGACATCCTGTGGTCGTTCGGGCAGGCCATTGTCATGGCCGCCACGGTGATGCTCATCCACACCTACTACGGATACACCGCGGCGGGCGGTCCGGCCGGAGTCGGCCGCGCCGTCGGCTATGCGGTGCGCGCGTCCCTGGTGGCGGTCGTGTCGGTGACGCTGGTGATGTCCCTGGCCATCTATGGCTCCTCCGGCGACTTCCACCTCTCGGGCTAGGGGCATCCGATGGCGCACAGTAAGAAGCTCGCGGGGCTGGCCCTTGTCTCGGCCCTGCTCGCTGTGGTGGTGCTCGCCTGGCTGTCCTACGGCGACAAGTTCACCTCGACCGGCCGAGTGACCGTGGTCGCCGAGCGCGCCGGCCTGGTGATGGACGTGGGCGCGAAGGTCAAGTACCTCGGGGCGGAGGTCGGGCACGTCGCGTCGATCGCCCCGGGCCGCGACGAGGTCCGCATCGAGCTGGACCTCAAGCGCGACCAGATGCGCTCGATCCCGGAGAACGCCACTGCGCGGATTGCCGCCACCACGGTTTTCGGCGCGAAGTACGTCAGCTTCGAGACTCCTGAGCACCCCTCCGCCCGTCCGCTCGCCCCCGGCGACATCGTGGCCGCGAAGAGCGTGACGGTCGAGGTCAACACCGTGTTCGAGCACCTGACGACCCTGCTACAGGCGGTCGAGCCGGACAAGGTCAACGCCACACTCGGCGCCATCTCGGTGGCGCTGCGCGGCCAGGGCGACGCCCTCGGGGAGGCCCTGGTCGCCGGGGACGAGTTCCTGGCCACGGTCAACGGCAGCCTCCCCGCCCTGCAGCACGCCCTCGATCAGCTGCCCCCGGTGCTGGACACCTACGCCGACGCCAGTCCCGACCTGATGGCGATCCTCGACCACTCGGCCACCACGGCCGACACGATCGTCGAACTACACCTCCCCTTCCAGTCCCTGCTCGTGGCGACAACGCAGCTCGCCAGCTCTGGCAGCGCGCTGCTCGATGCGAACGGGCAGAACCTGACCACCCTGCTGCGCATCCTCTCGCCGACAACCGCTCTGCTGGAACAGTATTCACCGGAATACACCTGCCTGATCGAGGGCTTGAGTGAGACCCGCAAGCGCGGCGAGCCGGCCTTCGGGCTCAAGAACCCGGGGATGTCCTTGGATGTGGGGCTGGTGCCTGGCATCCCGCTGTACTCCTATCCGGACAACCTGCCCACGGTCGGCGCGAGCGCCGTCCCGGGCTGCTACGGGCTGCCGCAGCTGACGCCGGGCGACCATGCCCCCTACCTCGTCACCGACACCGGCGTGAACCCGTATCCACCGGAGAACACGGAGCCTCGCCTCAACCAGCCGAGCCTGCTCACCTACCTGTTCGGCATTCCCACGGCTGGCGGCAACTGATGCGCGCCCCGAGCGGCCGCGGCCTGCGCCAGCGCGTGTCCGCAGACTCGCTGAAGATGTGCGTCTACACCGTGGTGATGGTGCTGATCCTGGCGTTCCTCGTGCTGGTCTTCGGCCAGTTCCGCACCGGTGCGTCCACGCAGTACAACGCGGTGTTCACCAGCTCCTCCGGCATGGCGTCTGGCGCTCCGGTGCGCATCGCGGGCGTCCAGGTGGGCAAGGTCGGCGGGCTCGATCTCCAGCCGGATAATACGGTCGCAGTGCGGTTCAGCGTCGACAACACCGCCGCGCTGCCGCCGACGGCCCGCGCCGCGATCCGCTATGAGAACCTCGTCGGCGACCGCTACCTCGAGATCCTCCCGCCCACACCGGAAGTGGACGGCGCGGCCGGGCAGGATCTGGCTGGGCAGAATCTCAAGCCCGGCGGCACCATCCCGGTCTCGAACACCGAGCCCGCGCTGGATCTGGACCTGCTGCTCGGCGGCTTCAAACCGCTGTTCCGGGCCCTCGACCCGGGCCAGGTCAACAAGCTCACCGCCGCTCTCCTCGACACCTTCCAGGGCCAGGGCGACACGCTCGCGTCGCTCCTCGGCCGGACCGGCCGGTTCACGAGCGCCCTCGCCGACAGCGACGCGATGATCGGTGAGGTCATCGGCAACCTCAACACGGTGCTCAGCACCATCAGCGACCGCGGCGAGCAGTTCTCCGGCACCGTAGACCAATTGCAGCAGCTGGTCAGCGGGCTCGCCGCCGACCGCGACCCGCTGGGCCAGTCCGTCACCCACATCAACCAGGCGGCGGGCGCCATCTCCGGCCTGCTCGTGAACCTCCGCCCGCCCCTCCAGGACACCGTCGAGCAGCTACGCCGCACCACCGCGCTGCTCGACGAGGACAAGGACAACGTGAACGACCTGCTGACCCGTCTCCCCGACACCTATAAGCGGCTCTCCCGCACCGGCTCCTACGGCTCGTTCTTCCAGTTCTATATGTGCGGGTTGGTGTTCCGGTTCACCGACCCGCAGGGCGAGATGTTCGAGTACCCGATGGTGCAGCAGACAGAGGGCAGGTGCGCGCCGCGATGAGAACCTTCCGCGAGATGAATCCCGCCCCCATCGCATTCATCGGGTTGGCGCTGACGGCCCTCCTCGTGGTCTTCGCGCTGCAGTACGACAAGCTGCCGTTCTTCAACCACACCACGACGTACCAGGCCGAGTTCTCCGAGGCGGGCGGCCTGGAGGTCGGCAACCAGGTGGATATCTCCGGGATGGCGGTCGGCACGGTCCAGAAGATCGCCCTCGAGGGCGACCATGTGCTGGTGGCGTTCGGCGTCCGCGAGAATATCGTCTTGGGCGAGGCCACCCACGCTGCCATCACCACCCAGACCGCCCTCGGCAAACGAGGGCTGACGGTGGTCCCGGACGGCGCGGGGTCGCTGGCCGCGGATGACATCATCCCGGTCTCGCGCACCCGGTCCCCCTACTCGCTCACCGACGCGCTGAGCGGGCTGGCGAACACCGTCGACGAGACCGACGTCGGCCAACTCGACCAGACTCTGCGGACCCTCAGCGACACGTTCGACTCCGCAGAGCCGAGCCTGCACTCGGCGCTGGACGGGGTCTCCCGGCTCTCCGCCACGATCAGCTCCCGGGACGACGGACTGCGCGCGCTGCTGGCCAAGGCCGAGGATGTCACGGGCATCCTCGCGCACCGCAGCGATCAGATGGACGCCCTCCTCGTCGACGCGGACGCGCTGCTGGCGGAGCTCCTGTCCCGGCGCGCCGACCTCGACGCGCTGATCGGCAACATCGACGCGCTCGCCACACAGCTCTCCGGCCTGGTGGCGGACAACCGGGAGGCCCTGACGCCGGCGCTGCGGCAGCTGGACTCGGTGCTGGACATGCTCGTCGCGCGCGAGGGCGATCTATCCGAGGCGGTCGACAGCCTCGGCCCGTACTCGCGGGCCCTCGGGGAGAGCGTGTCGATGGGGCCCTTCTTCCTCGCCTACGTCCAGAACGTCCTCCCGGAGGCCAACCTCGCCCCGCTGATCGACGTCCTCGTGCCGCCCGGCTCGGCATCTCCCAGCCCGCCCGAACTCGGTGCGGTCACCGGGGCAGGAGGCCCACCGTGAACCCCCTCATCCGCCAGCATTGGCGGGGCCTCGGCGTCCTCGCCCTCGCCTGCCTGCTGTTGGTCGCGGCGCTCGCCTACGTCACCTCCGGCAGCGGGCGCAGGGCCGTGACCGCCGAGTTCGTCTCCGCCACTGGCGTGTTCCCGGGCGATGACGTGCGCGTGTTGGGCGTGCGAGCGGGGACCATCGAATCGATCACCCCGGGCCCGGAGAGCGTGCGGGTGCTCATGCACGTCGACGACCACGTCCGGCTCCCGGCCGACGCGCAAGCGCTGATCATCGCGCAGAGCCTCGTCTCCGCCCGGTTCATCCAACTCACCCCCGTGTACACCGGCGGCCCCGAGCTGGCGGACGACGCGACGATCCCGCTGGCGCGGACCGGTGTGCCGGTGGAATGGGATGAGGTCAAGGGCGCACTCGCCGAGTTGTCGGACACTTTGGGCCCGGGCGGGCCGAACGCGCAGGGCCCCGACGACCCCGGCTCGCTCGCCTCGATCGTCACCGACGCCTCCGACATGGTGGCCGGCAACGGCGAGGCGTTCCGCACCGCCATCACCGAGCTGTCCCAGGCCATGTCCACCCTGGCCGACGGGCGGGGCGACATGTTCGCCATCGTCCGCAACCTGCAGGTGTTCGTCTCGGCGCTCAAGTCCAGCGACCAGCAGATCGCGCAGTTCAGCGAGAACCTCGCGGGTGTGTCGGGGGTGCTGAACTCGAACCGGGACCTGCTGGGCTCGGCGATGACGGGCCTCGACACCGCGCTCGTCGACATCCAACAGTTCATCGACGAGAACGGCGAGCTGCTGACCACGGAACTGGACAAGATCGGCGGCGTCACCCAGCTGCTCACCGACAACCGGGCATCGCTGGAGGAGATCTTGCACCAGGCCCCGACGCAGATGGCGAACTTCTACAACATCTACAAGCCCGCCCAGGGCTCGATGACGGGGGTCCTGTCCCTGCCGAACATGGCGAACCCGATCCAGTTCATCTGCGGCGCGATCGCCGGGGCCGAGAAGGCGAACTCGGCCGAGGCCTCGCGCCTGTGCGCGCAGCACATGGGGCCGGTCCTCCAGACATTGCGGATGAACTATCCCGACCTGCTGATCAACCCCGTCACGGGCGTTTTCGCCGATCCCGGCCAGGTCATCTACAGCCAGCCCGGCCTCGAGGACACCGTGCCGAACCTGGAGCCGACCAGCCGGACGTACTCACCACCGCCGCTGTTGGAGATGATGATGGGGGGCGCGCCGAGATGACCAGCCGCACTCGGGCTTCCAGAAACCCGCACCTGCGCCGGGCGGTCGTGCTCGCGGTGCCAGCCGTCGCCGCGCTCGCGCTCGGCGGCTGTCAGTGGGACGGTATCGAGTCGTTGCCGATCCCCGGCGGGGCGGGGCACGGCCCCGGGGCGTTCAGCGTGGTGATCGAGATGCCGAATGTCACCACCATCACCCGGAACTCGCCGGTCCTCACCCACGACGCCGAGGTCGGCTCCATCACCGGGATCGAGCTCAAGGACTGGCACGCCGAGGTGACTGTCACGCTTGCGCAGGGCACCGAGCTCCCCCGCAACGCGGTCGCCACGATCGCGCAGACCAGCTTGCTGGGCTCAAACCACATCCAGCTCGCCGCGCCGACCGGCGTCCCGCCGGTGGGCCGCCTCGCGGCCGGCGACGTGATCGCCCTGGAGAGCTCCGGGCTCTACCCCACCACCGAGCAGACCCTCTCCGCGCTGTCCGTGGTCCTCAACGGCGGCGGGCTCGGGCAGGTCAACGAGATCACCACCGAGCTGAACGCGGCCCTCGACGGGCGCACCGGCTCCGTGCGCGGCCTCCTCGGCGAGCTCGACACCCTGATGGGCGGCCTCGACGGCCAACGCGCCGAGATCGTCTCGGCCCTCGACGGGCTGGACCGGCTCTCGGCGCAGGTCGCCGCGCAGAACGTGACTCTGGACCGGGCTCTCGTCAGCGCAGACGGGGCGGTCACCGTCCTCAACGCGGAACGCACCAAGCTGACCGACGCGCTGACCTCGCTCGGCCGGTTCGGCGAGGACGCGCGGACCGTCGTGGCGGCCAGCGGCCAGGACCTCACCGACAACATCGCGAACCTCGCGCCCGTCCTCCAAGCGCTGGCCGACTCCGGCGCGGCCCTCACCGACTCGCTATCCGTGCTGCTGACGTTCCCGTTCCCGATGAACAGCCTCGACAACACCATCCAGGGCGATTACTCCAACCTGTTCATGACGCTCGACCTCACCGTCCCGCGCATGGAACGCGACATGCTGCGCGGCACCCCCCTCGGCCGCCAGGTCGCCTCCGGCGAGGGCGCACTCGGCCACGCCGCCGGGCTCGGCGCGATGGCCGAGGACCCGCTGCTCGCCCCCCTCCACACGGACGGAGCTCCCCGATGATGCTCAGTCGATTTGTCCGCTTCCAGCTGGTCATTTTCGTGGTGCTCACCCTGCTCGGGCTCTCCCTGATCACCGTGAAGTATCTGCGGGTGCCGGAGCAATTGGGGATCGGCCGCATCACCGTGGTGGCCGAGCTGCCCGAGATGGGCGGCCTCTACGACAACGCCAACGTCACCTATCGGGGCGCCACCATCGGTCGGGTGTCATCGGTGGGCCTGGCCGGCACGGGCGTGCAGGCGACGCTGACTCTGCCCAACAACATCGACATCCCGGCCGACGGGCTCGAGGTCAACGTGCACAGCATGTCCGCGATCGGCGAGCAGTACATTGACCTGGTGCCCACGACCACCTCCGGTCCATACCTGCACGACGGGCAGGTCCTCGATGCCACCCACGCGAGCCTGCCCCAGGCCGTCGGCCCGCTGCTCGACCAGGCGGACGCACTGCTCGCCGGTGTGCCGGCGGGAAAGCTGCACACCCTGATCGACGAGGCCTTCACCGCGTTCGACGGCTCCGCCGCGGACCTCGCCGGGCTGGTCGCCTCCACCCGAGATTTCCTGGCTGAGGCCGGGGACAACGCGGCGGCCACCGCCACCCTCATCGAGGATCTGGGGCCGCTGCTGGACAGCCAGGTCGTCAGCAGCGACGCCATCCGCAGCTGGAACCACGACCTCGCCGAGTTCACCGGCCCGCTCGAGCAGGCCGACCCCCAGCTGCGGTCCATCATCGAGCGCGGCGGGCCCGTGGCCACCCAGGCGAGGACCCTGCTCGACGACGCCGCGCCGGCGCTGCCCCCTCTGCTCGCCAACCTGACCAGCGGGGCCGAGGTCGCCGCCACCTATCAGCCCGGGGTCGAGCAACTCCTGACGTTGTTGCCGCCGCTGGTGGCCGCGATCCAGACGGTGGTCAACGGGAACCTCGACGAGCAGATGGCCGTGGTCGACTTCCACATGCAGTTCGGCGACCCGCCGCCCTGCACCGTCGGATACCTGCCCGCGGACCAGTGGCGGTATCCCACGCTGGTGGACACCCCGCCGACGCCGAACGACCTGTACTGCAAGATTCCCCAGGACTCGCCCATCGGCGTGCGCGGCGCGCGGAACCTGCCGTGCATGGAGTACCCGGGCAGGCGGGCCCCGACGCCCGCCATCTGCGCCGACCCGCAGGGCTATGTGCCGATGGGCGACATGTCGCCCTGGGCCGCCAGCGGTCCCCCCAATCTCGAGGCGACGGCCCACGCCGCGGAGTCAGGGTCGGGGGTGATCACGTGGCAGCAGATGTTGATGGGCCTGACTCCGTAGTGGCATCAGTGGTTTCCAGCCTCCTCATCGCACTCGTCGTGGCGGGCCTCGTCGCAGCGCTCGCCACGCTGCTCGTCGCGGGGCGCGGGGACTCCGCCGAGGATGCCCGCCGCGCCGCCTTCATCGACACCGCCCGGCAGTCGGTGCAGGACCTGACCACGCTGCGATCAGACTCCGCGCGCGCGGACATCGACCGCCTGCTGGCCGCCAGCACCGGCGAGTTCCGGGCCACGTTCGGCGGCCGCGCGGACTCACTCGCGAAGGCGGTGGAGTCCGGCCAGGTCGACGCGGAGGGCAAGGTCGAGGCAGTGGGGATCGAGCAGGTCGGCGAGGATCAGGCGGTGTTGCTCGTCGCCGCGAACCAGACCATCACCAACTCTGACAACGCCGAATCGGAGGTCCGCACCTACCGGTTCCGGGTCACGGTCGTCGAGGAGGACGGCCGCACCGCGGTCTCCGGGATGGAGTTCGTGAATTGAGCCGCAGCCGCATTCTCCGCAGCGCCCTGGCCCTGGTCCTCATCGCCCTCCTCGCCGCCACCGCGGTCCTCTACCTCCAGCACTCCCGGCATGGGCGCGACGCGACGGGGACCGCACTCGCCGTCGACGCCGCGGCGGCGCAGTCCGTCGCCCTGCTCTCCTACAATCCCGAGGAGGTTGAGGTCCAACTGCGCTCGGCGGCCGACGGGCTGGCGCCGTCCCCCTTCCGGGACGCCTACGGCCAGACCTCCTCGGAGAAGGTGGTCCCAGCCGCCCGGGAGCAGGGCATCAGCACCGAGGCCACCGTGGTCGGCAGGTCGCTGGTCTCGGGGGACACCAACACCGCCACGGTGCTGCTATTCATCAACCAGAGCACCACCACCGCGGCGAACCCCGAGCCGAGCCACAGCGGCAGCCGGGTCCTCGTCACCATGTCTCGCGTCGACGGCACGTGGCGCATCGCCGACTTCCAACCGATCTAGATCCCCCTTCCCCGCGATAGAGGAGCCTTATGAGCCAGCCGAACACAGCACCGGTGCCCGCGTCGACGCTGACGGAGTGGACCGACGATGTCGATGTGCTGGTGATCGGCTTCGGTATCGCGGGCGGCAGCGCTGCCGTCGAGGCCGCGGCGCGGGGTGCTCGGGTGCTCGTCCTGGAGCGTGCCGCGGTCGCGGGCGGGACCACCGCCCTCGCCGGCGGGCACTTCTACCTGGGCGGCGGGACCGCGGTGCAGCAGGCCACCGGCCACGCCGACTCCGCCGACGAGATGTACAAGTACCTGATGTCGGTCTCGCTGGAGCCGGAGCCCGAGAAGATCCGCGCCTACGCCGACGGCAGCGTGGACCACTTCGACTGGCTCGAGTCCCTGGGGCTGCGATTCGAGCGCAGCTACTACCCCGAGAAGGCCGTCATCCAGCCCGGCACCGAGGGCCTGATGTACACCGGCAATGAGAAGGTGTGGCCGTTCTGCGAGGAGGCGGTCCCGGCCCCGCGCGGGCACAAGGTGCCCCGGCCCGGTGACACCGGCGGCGCGGCCATGGCCATCGACGCCCTGCTCGCCCGCGCGGCGGACCTCGGTGTGGAGATCCGCTACGAGACTGGGGCCACCGCGCTCATCGTCGACGCCGCCGAGGTCGTGGGCGCCACCTGGCGGCGATTTGGCGAGGCCGGGGCCATCCGCGCGCGGTCCGTGGTCATCGCGGCCGGCGGCTTCGTGATGAATGCCGAGATGGTGGCCGAGCACGTGCCGGAGCTGGCGCAGAAGCCCTACACGCTGGGCACCACCTACGACGACGGCCTCGGCATCCTGTTGGGCCAGTCCGTCGGCGGCGCGACCGCCCACATGGACCAGGCCTTTATCACCGCGCCCGTCTATCCGCCGTCGATCCTGCTCACGGGCCTGATCGTCAACGGCGAGGGGCGCCGGTTCGTCGCGGAGGACTCCTACCACTCGCGGACCTCCGCGTTCGCCCTCGAACAGCCCGGCGCCAGGGCGTACCTGATCGTCGACTCCGCGCACATGGCGCGCCCGCAAGTCCCCCTCGTGCCGTTCATCGACGGCTGGGAGACCGTCGCGGAGATGGCGGCCGCGCTCGACATCCCGGCCGAGCAGCTGCAGTCCACCCTCGACCATTACAACGAGCACGCGGCGCGCGGGGCAGACCCCGATTTCCACAAGGCCCCGCAGTGGCTCGCCGCCCAGGACGACGGGCCGTGGGCGGCGTTCGACCTGACCCTCGGCAAGGCGTTCTATGCCGGTTTCACCCTGGGCGGGCTCCGCACGTCCGTCGACGCCGAGGTGTTGCGCGCGGACGGCAGCGCGGTGGCCGGCCTGTACGCCGCGGGCGCGTGCGCGTCGAATATCGCGCAGGACGGAAAGGGCTATGCGAGCGGGACCCAACTCGGCGAGGGCTCGTTCTTCGGCCGCCGCGCGGGCCGGCGCGCCGCCGCGACGGCCCAGTGACCGCTCCACCCAACGGGAACGTCCGGAACCATTCGACCACTCGCATGCGAGACTGGAACGCGTTTCACCATCGGATGTGGTGGACGAGCGCCCGACCGGTTTTGACCAGTAAATGAGGTTTTCATGACCACCAGTGCGACCCCAGCCATCGAGGGCTGGTTCACCACCGGCCCCGAGCCGGCCCTGATCGGCAGTAAGTGCACCTCCTGCGGAACCATCTCGTTCCCGCGTGAGCTGAACTTCTGCAAGAACCCCGCCTGCTCCGGCGAGGAGTTCGCTAGCGCCGAGCTCTCCCGCGTCGGCACCGTGTGGTCCTACACCGACGCGCAGTACCAGCCGCCGCCCCCGTACATCCCGATCTCCGACCCGTACGTGCCGTTCGCGCTCGTCGCGGTGGAGCTGCCCGAGGGCATCGTGATCCTCGGCCAGGCTGCCAACGGATACGGCGTGGACGACCTCAAGGTCGGCAACCCAGTGGAGCTGGTCGTGGAGACCATCTACACCGACGAGACCGGCGACCGCAGCATGTGGGCCTGGAAGCCCACCGCCGTGAAGGAGCAGCAGGCATGAGCAAGTCGACAGATGTGGCAATCCTCGGTGTGGGCATGCACCCGTGGGGCAAATGGGGCCACTCGTTCGTCAAGTACGGCGTCGCCGCAGCGCGCGCCGCGCTGGCCGACGCCAACGTGCCGTGGCAGGACGTCGACTACATCGTCGGCGGCGAGACCGTGCGCAACGGCTATGGCGGCTATGTCGCCGGCGCCACGTTCGCGCAAGCCCTCGGCTGGAACGGGGCGCGCGTCGCCACCTCCTACGCGGCCTGCGCCACCGGCGCCCAGGCCCTCGACACCGCCCGCGCACGGATCCTCGCCGGCCTGAGCGAGGTCGCCCTCGTCGTCGGCGCGGACACCACTCCCAAGGGCTTCCTGGCGCCGGTCGCCGGGGAGCGCTGGGATGACCCGGACTGGCTGCGTTTTCGCCTGATGGGCATGACGAACCCGGCGTACTTCGCGCTCAACGCCCGCCGCCGGATGGACCTGTACGGCGCCACCAGCGAGGACTTCGCGGCAGTCAAGGTCAAGAACGCCAAGCACGGGCTCAGCAACCCGAACGCCCGCTACCGCAAGGAGGTCACAGTCGACGCCGTCCTGGCCTCCCCCGTGGTCTCCAACCCGCTGCACCTGCTGGATATCTGCGCCACGTCCGACGGCGGCGCGGCCATCCTGGTCACCTCGATGGAGTACGCCCGCAAGATGGGCATCGCCAACCCGGTGCGGATCAGCGCCATCTCCACCGTCACGCCCACGTTCCCGCAGACCATCATGGACATGCCGAACTTCTCCACCGACTCGGCCTCGGCCGTGCCGGCGCCGGCGCTGACGTTCAAGGAGTCGCTCGGGCAGGCGGCGTACGAGGAGGCCGGCATCGCGCCGGCCGACGTCGACGTCGCCGAGGTCTACGATCTGGCCACGTCCGTGGAGCTGGACTGGATCGAGGACCTGCAGCTGTGCGGCCGCGGCGAGGCGGAGCAGCTGCTGCGCGCCGGCGAGACCACCATCGGCGGACGCATCCCCGTGAACCCGTCCGGCGGGCTCGCCTGCTTCGGCGAGGCCGTCCCCGCACAGGCGTTGGCGCAGGTCTGCGAGCTGACGTGGCAGCTGCGCGGGCAGGCGGAGGGCCGCCAGGTCGAGGGCGCGAAGGTCGGAATCACTGCCAACCAGGGCCTGTTCGGACACGGATCTTCGGTGATCGTTACAGTTTGATCAACATATAAGCCCCGCCGTGGCAGGG
>NZ_BAVQ01000027.1 GCF_000524475.1 Tomitella biformata AHU 1821
TTTCACAGGCGGCGGGATGCGATCGAGGCGCATCTGACGATCGTGTTCGCGGCGCTCGCCGTCGCAAGGCGCGTCCAACAGGACACGGGTCTGGCGATCGGCAAGGTCGTCAAACAACTGCGGCCGCTGCGACACGCGACCATCGTCATCAACGGCGTCACACAGGAGTTCCCGCCACAGATCCCGCCGACTGAACGCGAGATTTTGGACCGACTTCGGGCCGAAACGGGATACTAAGCAGAATGTCCTAACTCAGGTCCGAGAGGGGCCGACGCGCTCCGGGCGACCTCACTGCAGACGATCTCCCCGATGATGTTGAACACCTCGATCTTCTTGTCGTTTGTGACGAAGCCCAGTTCAATGCCGACGCCCGACTACCCATCGCCGAGGGACATCATGAGCGGTAGCGCCGTGGCCGGGTTCATCACGCTTGCCACGCAGACGCGCCCCTCAGGTCCAATATCTCCAGCCAGACGTCCCATCTGGCCATTCCCTATCCCGAGCGCATGAAAGACACGCACGTCATTTCACGAGGCCGAATACGCAGGAAAAGAGAATGCCATCCCTGCATTATTTCGGCACACCACCAGAGCTAAGACCCCTACTTATCTCCTCCAATGTCTAACTGTTTCTTCAAATCTATCCATCTCGACATCACACACCTCCAATGCAACGTCCTGTATCTCGCTCAAGAATTTCGCATGTACACCCACTTTCGGATCCTCGACTGAGTTGCGAACATAACAAATGGTGAAAATTCCAGCTCGCCCGTCTTCTTTTAATCGAATAATTCTTCCAATTCGTTGGATCATCTGCCTCCTAGTGCGACTAGCAGATAAAACCAAACCCATGTCAACATTCGGTACATCAATCCCTTGGTCCAATACCAGAGGAGCGCAAACCGCCTTTATGGAGCCATCGGTCAAACCAGATAGGATTTCTGGTCGTAAATTTTTCTCGACGTCTGAATCGATAGACTGAGCCCTAACACCGACCGATATCAATGCCTGACAGGAAACCTTTGCCATGGCCTTAGTCCCGGTGAATACAAGCGCGGCGTTAGAGTGCTGCAACGCTTTTCCAAACACCGTCACAGCCTCCACCTTACCAATGCAACCGCTAAGCAGTTCACGCCTCTTATTCACAGCGTTAAGATACCGCGATGCAGCAATTGATTCATCACGATTGCCAGACCTCTTTAGCATCTCCACGTTAGCCATGAATTCACCGTAATCGCTACTATCTAGTCCATGAAATTCCTCAAGTTGATGCTGCAGCCTGGAAACCTGTTTGGAGTGTTGGTCGTACTGCACTCGCTCATCCGGTTGCAAGTCCACAGGAACAAGTGCCACGTACACATCCGCTAGCAGTCCGTCTCGGTAGGCACGTGGATAATCACATCCGACGAAACTTTCCCCAAAGTAAGGAATCAATCGACTATTTACGCCATCGTCGCTTCGCTCCAGAGTTGCCGTGAGGCCAAGCCGTCGCGAACAGCGAGGCGGCAACCAGGTTGACCAAACAGGTGAGCCGTAGCCGTGAACCTCATCCGCTATCAGCAGATACTTGGCGTCTGGCCCTCCCAGATCAATGTTATTGATAGACTGAATTGTTGACACCAGCACATGACAGTCGTGAAAAGTGCCATTCTTGCCGTCACCAACAAGCCCAACAACTACCGCGTCCAGCTGTTCGTTCAAAACGTCATACCACTGCCGCATCAATGGTGTTCCCGGTACCACAACTAGGACATTGAAGCCTTCCTCAATCGCCTGGTAGGCGGCCACGACAGCGAGCCCCGTCTTCCCCGCCCCAGTTACCGCCTCCACAATTGCACGGTAGCCCCCATTGCCCCACTTCTCCAGCGCTTCAGACTGCCATTCTCGAAGCTCTGGACCCAAATATGAAATATCCTCACCTTCTTCGATATAATCCCAAAAATGCGAGTAATTAACACGGCCCAATTGACCATTATCAGAGTTTTCAACAAAATTCACCGAATACGCCTTTGTTGCCCATCTCGGTCTGCGCGAATTGGTAATATAAAATTGAGCAAAAAGGTCACTATTGTAATAAATCTCTGCATTAACCTTCGCTTGGTCACGGAACTCCATTGGCAGTTTCTGCATAATTTGATGCACATCCATTAGCGGATGGTTCTCTAGTGCTCGGTAAATATAATCCTTCATCTCTTCCTCCTGCTAATAGGCCGTAGCGGAACAGTGACCATCCGCGCCATATTCTGCCTTCTTGAATGACTATCGACGACAGTCAGAAGATTCACCATGATGCTATCCAGTATGATCTGAATCTATGGCCCGAATCCGTTCAATTGCCCCCGGTATCCAGTCAATTCGCGCTCACGACTCTGAGGTGGATTGCTTCTTCAACACTGTGACCGATGCCACCGGTGAAACCCTGCTGCATCTGTCGACCTTCGGATCCGACCACCGAAGGTCTGCGCCGAAGAGCAGCCAGTCCATCCAGCTCGACGTGGCAATGGCCTCGCAGTTGATCGAGGTTCTCTACGAGACGTTCCCAAGCCTCGCGGCGGCCCAACCCACAACTGCCCATTCGCCCGCTTCCAGCACTCGGACGAATGGGCGTCACCGCCGAGCCGACTGATCACCGATCAACGGACCCCGTGACGCGATGCGTCACGGGGTCACGGTCACACCAACATCGCCACGAGCTGAGAAGCCTCCACCTCACCGGCCTGAACCACCGTGTAACCACCGTCCGATAGTCCATCGTCGCGATCCGGGTCCTCCCCCTCCACCAGAACGACCTTCGAATCAGTCCACACGGCTTCGACCGGCCAGTAGTGCTTGCCGAGATCGACACCGATGTCTGGCTTGGCCACACCCCGCAGCTCCAGCGCGACGAGTAGCTCCACGACCGACTCTGGGGTATGCACCAGAGTCACTCCCCACGGCCGATCGACGGAGGTCCCATCCGCACTGGCCGCACCTTCCACCTTGAGCTGTTTGAAGATCGCCAGCGCACCCTCTCGAGTCAGCTTGTCGTGGTGGCGATCGTTGCGGAAGGAGCGCAGGCATCCGTAGCAGGATGTCTCCTCACCGCAGTCGCAGCGGCTGACGCGGTCCACGGCGAATTGGAGGACGGTCGCCAAACTCTCGGCGATCTTCTTCGCGGCACCGGCCCCACCGGGAACGGTGTCGAACAGCACGATGCTGCGCTTTCCATCGCCGCTCCAGGACAGGGTTCCGTCGATATCGTCACGGCTGATCTCCAGCGCCTCCGACGCCCCTTCCAAGAGCGCGTAGAGGACAGAGAGCCACCGCGATTCAGACTCCTTGTCGTAGCCCATGTCTCCGAAGGTGAACTCGGCGACGTCCGTCTCATAGCGGTGCGCCAGAGACACAATCTGCGGGCGGCCCTCGCATGGAGCTCCGGTGGTGGGGCGCTGATGGCCTGACTTCATCGGCTTGCCGGTCGATGCCGCCGCCCAACCGCACCAGCCGCACAGATGGAAGCCGCCTCCCATACCCTCCGAGACGACGGCCATCCGAGCCCGGGTGCCGGCGCGCGCTGTCACCTCGACGCCGCCTGTCGACTGCCATTCGAAGACGTCCACCACGTCGCCCACGTTCTCGACGTAGCTGGCCCCGCCCCAAAGGCGCTGTGGCGGCTCAGCCTTCACATCGTCAACCTTACGATCGGCAACGAACCCAAACTCTGGGACGACGAAGGTGCGGATCCTGCCAAACTCCACGTGGCAACTAGGACACAGCGCGTCGGCGTCGAGCTCATGACCGCACTCGAACTGGTTGCACTCGCGGCACACTCGGTACTTCAGCTCCGGCAGCTCGCGCTTCGGCAGCTTGTGGAGTCCGCGGGAGGTCCACAGTTTGCCCCCGGCAACCACCTGGTTGCCCGGCGCGTAGTCGAAAATGGCCTGGCTCAAGTCTCGGGACAGCTCAAGCCTGGCGCCGACATCCGCCTCGCAGTGCATGGTTCGAAGCTCGACGGTATCGACGGGGAAGCCGTACTTCGGCAGAATGTTCTTGTTCGCAAGATAGCCGAGCAGCTGCCGCTCTCGGATGGTCTTCAGGGTCTTCTGCAGACGTCCGCCCAGTGCGAGCTTCTCCTCGGCCTTGGCTTCCTCGATGAGCCCCACGAACGTGTCGATGTCGTTGCGCAAGTCGGTCTCTGCGATGGCCAGCAGCTCGCATAGCCGGTCCACCCACGCACCAGATTCCAGGCCAATCGCCTCAGCGACATGCGCCGGCAGGACCTCCACGAGCGCGTCGTGGATACCGGCGGGCACGGGGGTGAGGAACTGCCGCACCTGGGAGGCGGGCGAGTCCTGTCCATCCTCACCTGGCGAAAAGAACTCTCCGCCGTAGCGCCAGATCAATTCATCCTTCTCGAACCGGTGCCGGAAATACGCCGACAGCGCCACGGAATGGGCGTGCCTGCGGCCGATTCGCTCATTGTCGATGGGGATCCAGGGGATGCGCATCTCCCCCGCGATCATCGACTCCGGATTCTGGTACTTAGACAGATCATGCGAGCTGCGCTTGGCATAGGTCAGCACCAGTGCGGCAGCCCCTGCGCGCCGTCCGGCCCGGCCGGCGCGCTGGACATAGTTCGCGGTCTTCGGCGGCATGTTCCGCAGCACCACTGACTGCAGGTCACCCACATCGACACCGAGTTCGAATGTTGTTGTGCAAGAGAGCACATTGACCTCCCCGGCAATGAACTTGCGCTGGACCTCCGCCGCGTGGCTGGCCGCCCACTGCGCTGTGTGCTCCTCCGCGGACATCGGGGCGGCGTTCAGCGTTCGGTAAACCGAGCGATAGTGGTTGGCGTCCGACTCGAGCGAGGGGATCTCGAAATGGACCAATGTCCCATCACACGCGCCATACGGGCACTGCGACTGGACGCTGTTGGCGCAGAGCCGCCGGCAAGCGGTGCATTGGAACCAGTGCGAGTCGATGCCCGAGCTCACCCGCAGCTGCTCGTGGTCCACCTGATAGATGTCTCCCGACACCTTGTCTGCTGACAGCTTCACGTAGCCCTCCCCTAGCAGGAACTGCCAGGAGGCGTCCAGGACCTTCTCCGCAGGGACCTCCGATCCCAACGAGGCAAGCACCTTGCGCACGAACAGGATTCGACTGTTCGTCGTGCCGGCGCGTCCACCAGGGAGCCACGAGATAATCCGGCGTTTCTGGTCCGAGCCCATCGAGCGAACACGGATCTGGGTGTTGCGTGGCTCGAAGATCGTCTGCTTGATGTCGACGTCGTCCAGCAGGGTCATCGCTCCCTGCAGGCGAATCGACTTGAGTAGCTCCTCCAGCAGCCCCCAACCCTCGTCCTCGGTGAGGCCGATCTGCTGGAACCCGCGTGGCAGCTCTGTCTTCTTGGAACGGTATATCGACACTCGCATCAGGCCGAGCCCCTCGAGGGACTGCCGCTGGTCCATCGTCATCAGCTCAGCCATCACCCATGGGTTTACAACACGGAGCTCTGTACGCCGGGTTGCCCGCTCCTCGAAGTGCCTGGCCTGCGAGGCCTTCTTCCTGGTGTCGTCCGCGAGGTCCTCTACCGACAGCTCCTCGCCCTGGTTCCGAGGATCAAGCAGGGCTTGGGTCAGATACCGGCGCTCAAGCATCCGGCCGTAGGTGCGCTCAAGATACGGGGCCGCGAAAGCCGCCGCCTGCCGCGAGTCGGAGAACATGAGCAGCTTGCGGCCCTCACCCACCTGCTCGACTGTCTCATCCGCGGCCGGTGGCAAGTGCTGGTAGAGCGCTGTGGTGATGACCGCGGGCGCGGCGTTCGTGTCGGTCCGCAGCCGCCGGATCACCTGACGGGACCTGGCCCCGCATTCCGTGCACTTGCTCATCACCCGCGTGGGGGCTCTGTGCTCTCGGACCGTGAGCATCGGCCCGCCCGGGCATGTCACGTTCCCGCACGTGCCGCCAAGGGAGTTGAGGCATCCACATCCGGCGCAGAGGCTCCGCAGGCCTCCCGCCTCGTCGACCTCAGCGTCCTCGGAGAGGGTCACCTCGTCCTCGTCGACGAGGCTGGACTCGGTCGAATCTGTCAGCACGAGCCAGCGGACCGACTTGTCGGTCTTCGCCGGCTTGAAGTACTGGCGGCCCTCGTGCACGGTCACGTCGCCGGCGAGGTGGACCGCACCGCAACGTTGGCACGTGCCGAACTCGAATACCGCGGCCCCGGTCTCGGGATCGACCTCGTGCCTGCCGAGGTACACCCGCGGCTCGGACTCGGTGAAGCTGACGTACGCGCCCTCCGTGGCGCGCACAAACATGTGGTACCGGGCCGAGAGCACCGGGTTCTTGCTCGCATCACTGACTTTCGAGCCGAGTGCTACGAGCGCCTCCAGCTTGACGCTGGCATTGGCGTCGTCAGGCCACAATGCCGACGCCAGGGCCCGGACCTCGGCCGGGCCCCGTGAGACGATCGCCTTGAGGTCGGCGATCCGCTGCTCACCGTGCAGGGCGTCCGCGAAGTCACCGCTGTCAGAGTGCGCGCTCAGACGGGCCAGGTCCGCGTCGGCCGCGGCGAGCTCGATGAGGGCATCGTCCTCGATCCGCCAGGTCGGCTCGTCGCGACGCGGTTGGCGGGTGGCGGTCACCAGGTCCTGGCGGCTATCGTCATCCGCCTCGAACTCAAACGGGACGTCGAAAAGCTTGCGCGCGAACGTCGTCGCCTCGGCCCCCTGCGTGGCCTCGCTCTTGCCGGTGAGCGACGCGGACGTCGCGATGCACTGCAGCTGACGGCCGCGCGCGACGCGCTCACGCAGCCGACGCAGCAGCAACGCCACCTCCGAGCCCTGCGCACCGTCATATACGTGGGCCTCGTCCAGTGCGATGAACTTCCAGGTCCCTGTGTGATCGCCGTCGAACAGGTCGAGGTCGGCCGGGCGCAGCAGGAGATACTCGAGCATGGCGTAGTTCGTCAGCAGAATGTGCGGCGGCGAGGCCCTCATCTGCTGCCGGCTGAGCAGCTCGTTGGGCAGAGGCTTCACCCCTGGGTTCATCGCCCGGAAGGTGGATTCCGCGTCCTTCTGATGTTCCTTGGTCTCGCCGGTGTACCGGCCGAAGGTAATGTCCGGCATTCCCTCGAGCATCGTGCGCAGCCTCTTGAGCTGGTCGTTCGCGAGCGCGTTCATCGGGTAGAGGAGCAGCGCCCGCACCCCGGGACCGAGGGTTCCGGCGGCCCGCTCGGCGAGCAGGGAGTTCAAAATCGGCAGCAGGAAGCTCTCCGTCTTTCCTGATCCGGTGCCGGTGCTGACGACGAGATTGCGCCCTGCGACCACCTTGCGGATCGCGGTCTCCTGGTGCTTGTACAGCGGGCGTTCCATCGGCACCGCCTTGCTCTCCAACTCCGGGAAGTCAGGGTGCAGCACACCCTCGTGAACGAGGTCTGACAGAGACGCCCCCGCGGCGTATGGCGGTGTCAGTTCCAGCAGGGGCCCCTTGGTGAGGAGCGTAGTGCCGTCGACAGCAGCGTCGAATGCCTTGGCAAGTGCAGGGTCTCGGGGCGCCACCATCGTCTTGAGGTACCTCTTGTAGCTGGCCTCAATACCGGCGGAGGCCTCGAGTGGGTCAAGCCGATCAATCATTCCCAGTCTCCGATCAGGTCGCCGTGGCGCACATAGCTCGCCAAAGCATCGGCAATCAATAAGTCTGTCGTCACCATCGACGGGAACATCTCCGCCATCCGAATCCAGCCATCGGTCATGGGGGTGTTCATCATCGGGCGATTAAATGCACCACGCGCCTCCAGCCTCGCCAGAGCCGCCAGCGTCAGCGATTGCATGGACAGAAGCAGCCACGGGTTCGCAGTCGTGTCAGCCCCATCAAGCACCTCGTTTCGAGCACGGATGGCGTCGTACACCAGCGGCGCGACTCGCTTGACCGCGGGCAGCGCCCTTTGGACCTCGAAGCTGAGCCCGCGAGATACCGGCTCGCTCAGCCATTCCCTTCTCGCGTGGAAAGCCTCGATAGTCGAACCCATACGCGTGTCAGGGTCCAGCAGCGCCCCGGGAACCAGCCGGCAATACTCGAAGATCTCGTCCACATCCGCGGGCGATTTCGCATCCAGAATCTGGGTGTCCCGCTCGAACACACCGACACTCGCATCTCGCGACTTGCCTGCCAGCAAGTCCAGCAGCATCTGGCCGCCCTGATTCTTCAGGTATGCCAGCGTCGCCTCGCGCTCCTCCGCAACCTCGTCCCGGCGCTTGTTCAGCGAGTTCAGGTCTGACAGCTCGACCAGGCAGCCCACCCAAGGGTTCGGGTGCAAATCGTTTTCCGTGAAGTCGGCGGAGAAGCCGCTGCGGGCGAGCCCCGTGCGAACTAGCATGGCCGGCAGCTCCTCTGAGGGAATCGTGCTGTCCCCCAACGCCTCCAACGCGGACCGCGGATGGATGCTGAGGATCCGCACCAGCGCCCGACGCTGGCTGTTGTCACTGTCGTCGTGCCCTGACGCGGGCAATACGGCCAGCGCCGACCACACCGCGTCCATCGCGCCTCCCGAGGTGGGCGCGCTGGACTCGCCCGCCAAGAACCGCGACAGGTTTTCGCGGGCGAGGTCCTCGTCCCTCACCCAGCCCTGTTGCTCGACGCGGAAAGCCGACCAATCCGGACGCCGCGGGCGGGTGATGGTCACCCAGGGGTCGTCTACAAACACCTGGACGATCAACTGCCCGCTGTCACGCAGATCCTCCGGCAGCTCCGCGCTCCCACCGGTGATGGTGAGGGACCGAACAGGAATCCAGGGCGCGGTCGACATCCACACGAACGCCGCGAGGTCAGCCTCATCCGCCAGGTCCGCAAACACCAGCCGCCCGTCGTCGATGTGGACTCCGGAGCACAGTCGCGCTGGCCGCACATGGGCGATCACCACCGACTGGGTGCGCCCGTCCAAGTCATCGATCAGCGCGACCAATTGGCAGACCCCCGCGGTGCGCGCTGTGTCCACAAAAGTTCTAGTGGACAACTGGAAGAGGTTGTCCCTGGGAACCTCCGGCACCTCCTCGTGCAGGACCTCTCCGGACAGGTCTCGTAGGGCAAATGAGACCTCGACGTCCCCCGGGATACGGGCGGCGATCATGCCATGCGCCTCGAGATCGGAGGGCGCGATCACCTGGGCCGTGGTTCGCCACTGCGCAGGGGCACCGAACGGATCGATCCGAGACTCGAAGTACGGCGGGCGGAGCACCAGTTTGAATGCCCGCTCACCGTCACCGAGGCGGATCTGGCTCTCTCGGACGCCGAGGCCGAACGACACCGTTGCGTGGTCTGCCGTTAGCGGCCGAAGGCACGTGATAGCGCTGATGCTCGTGGACAAACCCCCGGCGACAGGCCGACGGAACTCGACGCCGTGGTTAACCTTGACGCCCTCCGCAAGAAACAGAGTTTGACGCAGGTCAAACTCCAGCGAGCCGCCCACGACGACCTCGAATGAGCCCAGGAGCCCGGCCGCCACGCCCTCGAAGGGGTCCACATAGGTGTTCTCCGTGTCCGATTCCCACTCCTCGTCCACCAACCATCGCTGCGCTCCAGCACGGCGGGCCCGGATGTGCCACGACTGTGGCGATCCTCCGGGGTTCGCGGGGAGGGTGATGGTCGGACGCTCGGAGTACACCGACAGCCCATTGCTTGTCTTGAGTCCCTCGACAGGTTCGGCATTCTCGTACCGAGGAGCGCCGGCCGCCCTGACAGTGCGGGCCGGGCCCACTGGGCTGCCTGAGCGCCGGAGCCGCACGGACGCATGCTCGCTCAGGTCGATGCTCACCGCTCTCCAGCCCCGCCAACCCGACGGCGCGCGGGCGTCGTCCAAGGTCTCGACGGGCGCGTTCGACATCCCGTCGACCACTTCGGCGTCATGCGGATACACCGCGAGAACGACCCCGCGGGGCAGTGTGGTCTGCCGCTGGATCGGCCGACCGTCTGGGTTGAAGATCAGGAGCGGATCCCTTTTATCCACCAGTGGAATCTGGTGCTGGGCTCCCGACGCATCGTGGCGCAGGTGCACCTCGCGCGCCGGAGTCGTCACGCTGACCAGGGTCAGGGGGTGCTCGCCGTCCTCGTCCACGCCCCAACCGCGCTCCGCGTACACCTCGCGGGTGTCGCCGTCGAAAGAGACCTTCCACGGCATAGCGGGCGAGGAGTCGGGGTATGGCACGCCCACCATCACCTGGTCGTCAGACAACGAGTAGACGACGCCCGGGTTGCGCCGGCGAGCTGCCCTATGCGGCTTGTCCGCCGCCTGCCCAAGCGGCCGTTCCTGCAGCCGATCGATCAGCCCCTCGAGAATCAAGGTCGGCAGACCGGTGGTGGATGTATCGAGCTCGAGGTTGTTCCACACCTCCGGTTGGTCAGCGGTGAAGTGGAGGAACTCGATGATCCGGTCGAGAACGTCGACGGCGATCTCGCCACCGAGCTGCAGGAAGTTCCGCACGGGCACGTCGAGGCGGTTCAGGCGGTATTCCATGCCGGGCTCTGTCAGCCACTCCAACAGCGAGGCGGCTGTCGCATCTCGGCCTTGCAGCAGGTGTTCCTCGATGACGTCGACGAGGTCGCCCAGGCAGTGCACCGGGATGCCGGCGTGCATCGTCATCACACGGACGTAGCTGCCGTCGATCTCCGGGAACTGGCGCAGCCCGAAGCGCTGCAGCATCCCGGACAAGGACTGGCGGAGAGTGTTCTCGAATTCCGTATCGCGGGCCGTGTCCAGCTCGTCCCAGAAGCTCTCCCAGAACCGGCCCTGCTCGTAGGCCAGGCCCGCGTGCCCGATCAGCGTAGTCAAGGTCAGCGCAGGGTACTTCCTGATCAGCCCCGCCGGCCCATGCACCCGCACGAATAGCGCAGCGACCCGCGCGTACAGATCTTGCGTGCGGCTGATGTCGTCCTCGTCGAGGTTCAGCTCAAAAAACAAGTCCGCCTTGTCCAGCATGCGGCCGAGGCGATACTCCTCATCGCTCGCCTGATCTCGCAGATAGCTCCGAGCCACCATTTCCCCTTTTGATCGCTGACCCAAGTTGGCACGACTGTGCCACAGCTCACCGACAATTAAAGGACCAGGGTTCTGTCACATCACCATTGAGCCGCACACTAGGTTGGTATGCCGGACCATCGAACCGCAGGAGCTGCCACCGCCATGACCACCGTCGAATCGCCCGACCTCAACGTCGCGCCCGGCTCGATCGTCGTCATCCGCGACGAGGAATGGCTCGTCACCTCGGCCGAGCACGGCTCCGACGGCTGGCTCCTGCGGGTACGCGGGCTCAGCGAGCTAGTCGCCGACACCACCGCCACGTTCTACTCCAGCCTCGATGCCATCGAGGTTCAGGACCCCGCGAAGACGAGGGTGCTTGCCGACGGATCCCCCGGCTATCGCGATTCCCGTCTGTGGCTCGAAGCTCTCACCCGCAAGACCCCCGTCCCTTATGGCGACCAGTCGCTGACGGTCTCCACGCACATGCTGGCCGATTCTCTGGCCTACCAGCGCGCGGCCGTCGCGAAAGCCCTTGACCCCCAGCACATCCGCCCGCGCATCCTGCTGGCCGACGCGGTGGGCCTGGGCAAGACCCTTGAGATCGGGATGATCCTGTCCGAGCTGGTACGGCGCGGGCGCGGTGAGCGGATCCTCGTCGTCACCCCGAAGCACGTGCTCGAGCAGATGCAGCACGAGCTGTGGTGCCGCTTCGCCCTGCCCTTCGTGCGCCTCGACTCCGCCGGCATCCAGAAGGTCCGCCAGAAGCTGCCGGCCACCCGCAACCCGTTCACCTATTACAAACGGGCGATCATCTCGATCGACACGCTCAAGAGCCCCCGCTATAAGGCGCACCTCGCACGCCAGCATTGGGACGCGGTGGTGATCGACGAGTCGCACAACCTCACCAATGTCGGCACCCTCAACAACGAGCTGGCCCGCATCCTCGCGCCGAACACCGAGGCGCTGATCCTCGCCTCCGCCACGCCGCACAACGGCAAAGAGGAGTCCTTCGCGGAACTGCTGCGCCTTCTTGATCCCACCGTGGTCGCTGCCGACGGCACCTTCACGAAAGAAGATGTCGCGTCCCTGCTGATCCGCCGGCACCGCCACCACCCCGAGGTAGCAGCAGAGGTCGGCGGAGACTGGGCCGAACGCGCCGAGCCCGTGCACAGACTCGTCACCCCCTCGACCGCAGAGGACGCAGTCGCGGCCGAGCTCTCCCAGGTGTGGCTGCACCCCCAACACGGCAAGACCCCGTACTCCGGCAAGGCAGACCGCCTATTCCCCTGGACCCTCGCAAAGGCGTACTTGTCCTCCCCCGCCGCCCTGGCCGAGTCGATCAAGCAACGCCAGTCCAAGCTCGACGCGAATGATGCCGACCAGCGCATCGAGCTCGCCGCGCTTAAGACACTCGACGGCCTCAATGCGACGGCCCTCGCCCAGCCCGCCGGAAAATACACCGCGCTGGTGGATCTGCTCCGCGAGATCGGCGTCGGCCCCAAATCCACGATGCGCGCAGTCGTGTTCGGCGAGCGGGTAGCGACGCTCAAATGGCTGCAGGAGAATCTGCCGAAGCAGCTCAAGCTCAAGCCCGAGAACGTCGCGATGCTCCACGGCGGGCTCTCCGATGTGGAGCAGCAGGAGATCGTCGACAGCTTCAAGCTGGAGACCTCCCCCATCCGCGTGCTCGTCACCGGCGATGTCGCGTCCGAGGGTGTGAACCTGCACGCACAGTGCCACCACCTCATCCACTACGACATCCCGTGGAGCCTGATCCGGATCGAACAGCGCAACGGCCGCATCGACCGGTACGGGCAGAAGTTCCCCCCGGTGATCTCCTCCCTGATCCTCGAGCCGTCCGACGCGGACTTCTCCGGCGACCTGCGAGTGCTCTCCCGCCTCCTCGAGCGCGAGAACCAAGCGCACTCCACACTCGGTGACGTCGCGTCGCTAATGGGCAAGCACAGTGTGGGCGAGGAGGAGTCCGCGATCCGCGATGTCCTCGCCCGGCGCAGCAGCTTGGAGGATGAGGTCCGGACCATCGACGAGGTCGCGGGCGGCGATGATTTGGACGCGTTCTTCGCCGAGTTCGACGCTGCCCCGGACACCGCGACCGCCGCGTTGCCGGAGTCCCCCCGCCAAAGCCTCTACCCCGACGACATCTCCTTCCTCGACGAGGCCCTGCGCGCCGCATTCCACGACGTGCCCCACGCGTCCTTGGCTCAGGGCGGCGTCGGCTGGACGGTGCACCCCAACCATGCGATCGCCGAGCTGACCCCGCCGAAGGACCTCCGCCAGCGCCTGGACAAGCTGCCGCAGAACTACCTGCAACACGGAAAGGTCCTCGAGAACCTCAAGCTCGCGACCACCGCGCAGGTAGGCAACGCCCAGCTCCAGGCGGCCCGGCAGGGCAAGGGAGTCAACGGCACCACCTGGCCCGAGGCACACTTCCTCGGCCCGCTGCACCCGGTGCTGGACTGGGCCAGCGACCGGGCCCTCGGCGCGCTGGGCCGCAACCAGATTTTCGCGATCCGCGGCGACGTCGACGCCCCCACCGTCCTGCTGATGGGCACGCTGATGAACCGCCGCGGCCAGCTCATCTCACGGGTCTTCTCCACCGCCGAATTCCCCAACCCGAACAACCCGGCCTTCTGTCTGGTGGAACCAATCGAGGACCTCAGCTTCCTCATCACCGACACCGGCCTCAAGCCCGGCTCCGCAAACCCCGGCCCGATCCCGGACACCGACCGCTACCAAGCCCTGGTGCCGACCGCCGTCGCGGAGGCGAGCAAGTCGATGAGCTTCGTCCTGGCCGCCCAAGAGGATTCGGCCAGGTCGCGGCTCGCCCATTGGAATGAGCGTGCCGGCAAGTGGCATCGCGACGCCGACTCCATGAACCTCGCGTCGAGCCAGAAGCAAAAGGTCAGCAAGCTGGGCCAGCGGATCTCCGAGGAGCAGCGGCTCGCTGAGACTCTCGCGCCCACCCAGCAGCTGGTGCGACCGCTCCTCGTCATTGTTCCCAGTTCCACCGCCGGCTCAGAGAAGGACCAGTAATCGTGGCAACTTTCGACTCCATCGTCATCGGCGAGGACTGGATCAGCGAGCACTACTTCACCACGGATTCCACGAAGGAGTCCTTCCACGGCAGGGTGCTTGCCCTCCGCAAGCTCTGGGACGCCGAGGCCAAGGCCGGTCGCTCGACCGTCCGCAGCGACCTGCTCGCAGCCGCGGGCGACCTGCAGGCCACACTCGCCGGACTGTCCGAGAACCCCGACGGAGCAAGCGCCGCCCACGCTAAGGTCCGAAGCGCCCTGGGATTCCCCGGCGAGCTCAGCACCTACGCTGCCGAGCGGTCCGGATCCGAGCTCGAGATTCGCGATGCCCAGCTCAGCGAATCTGCCAACTTGCTTTTCCTGCAGGCTCAGCCGGTTGCCTCCATCGAAGACCTGCAGGATCCGGATACCGGGCAGCTCCTCATCCCCGCCATGGAAGACGGCAAGCCAATGGCTACGGTTTGGAAGGCCGTGTCGGCCGCATTCCGGTCCGATACTCCACCCGCATTCGTCGTGGTCCAAGCCGGCCAATGGCTCATGTTGGCAGAGGCTGAGCGCTGGGCCGAGGGCCGATACCTGGCCATGGATCTACTCGTGGTGACGGAGCGCCGGCACGAGGCGCGCGGCGGCGAGATCGACCGTGCCGCCGCGATGTTCGGCCGTCAGGCGCTGATGTCCGATGCCGATGGCAATATCTGGTGGACCGAGACGCTCGAGGATTCTGTTAAACACACCGTCGGGGTATCGAAGGACCTCCGCGAGGGTATCCGGCTGTCCATCGAGATTATCGCCAACGAGGTTGTCCGCCGCAGGGCCGCGAAGGGACTGTCTCTCGACGACATCGACGGCCAGGATCTCGCCAAGCACTCCCTACGATTCCTCTACCGAATCCTCTTCCTTCTCTACGCCGAGGCCTCCCCAGAGATGCGGGTGCTGCCTTCCGGCGCGGCAGAATACGAGGAGGGTTACGGCCTAGACCGTCTCCGCGAACTCACCTTGTCTGAACTCGTGTCCGCGCAAGCACGTTCCGGCACCCACCTCTACGAGTCGCTGTCGACGCTGTTCCGTTTGGTCGACAAGGGGCATTCCCCCGTAATCCGAACTACCAACGACGGCGCCGCTGTCGATGACCCCGCGCCGGGCCTGGAGTTCCAATCTCTTCGAGCCGACCTGTTCGCCCCCAAATCCACCGCGCTGATCGACGAGGTTGGTCTCGGGAACGAGGCCACCCAGCAGGTTCTGGAACACCTGTTGCTTTCCAAAGAATCCAAGGGCCGGGGGTCACGGAACCGCGAACGCGGCTTCATCTCCTACGCAGAGCTCGGCATCAACCAGCTGGGCGCGGTGTATGAGGGCCTGATGTCCTACACCGGCTTCTTCGCCGAGGAGGACCTATACGAGGTCGCAAAGAACGGCGACCCGGAGAAGGGTTCCTGGGTGGTCCCCACCACCCGTGCCGAACACCTCTCCCCCGCCGACTTTGTCCGCACCGTCGACGAGGCCACCGGCGAGGACAAGCCCGTCATCCACGAAAAGGGCACCTTCGTCTATCGCCTCGCCGGCCGTGAGCGTCAGCAGTCGGCCTCGTACTACACGCCTGAGGTTCTCACCCGATTCGTGGTTTCGCAGTCCCTGGAGGAGCTGCTCGACCAGGACGGCGTCCGCACCACTCCCGAGCAGATCCTCGATCTCACCATCTGCGAGCCAGCCCTCGGCTCCGGGGCGTTCGCCATCGAGGCGGTCCGCCAGCTCGCCGCCGAATATCTCAAGCGCAGGCAGGAAGACCTTGGCGAGCTGATCGACGCCGATCAGTATCCGATCGAGCTGCAGAAGGTGAAGGCCTATCTAGCGCTGCACCAGGTCTACGGGGTCGACCTCAACGCGACCGCTGTCGAGCTCGCGGAGATCTCACTGTGGTTGGACACCATGGTCGCCGGCCTGCAAGCACCATGGTTCGGCCTCCACCTTCGCCGAGGAAATTCACTGATCGGTGCACGGCGCTCGGTGTACGCACCGAGTCTCCTTGCGAAGGGGCAGTGGCTTAGGACGCCGGCTAAGGATGTGCACCTCGGGCAGGAAATCAGCACCGGCATTCACCACTTCCTCCTACCTTCTGAGGGCTGGGGCGCGGCAATCGAAGTCTCGGAGGCCAGGAAGTACGCACCTGATCAGCGTGAAGAACTGCGTCTGTGGCGCAACGAGATCCGCAAGGCTCCTAGCAAGGCAATCGTCAAGCGCCTCGCAGCGCTAGCACAGCGGGTTGAGACGCTGTGGGATTTCACGCTGAGACGACTTACGATTGCGGAGTCTGAAATCCGACGGGATATCCATCTGTGGGGAGCAGAGCCCATACCGCATATCCACGCTGTGACACGCGAGGAGATCGAAGTTTTACTAAGCGACCCCAATAGCGCGTACCAACGCCTTCGTTCGGTAATGGATGCCTGGTGCGCGATGTGGTGGTGGCCACTAACAACAGATATCGAGCCACCAGACTGGGATCAATGGGTCGGTGGACTGGAAGCAATTATTGGCACTACATTGAAGCCGGGGAAGTTCGAGAAATACGGGCAAACAACTCTTTCCAATGACATGAGCTGGAACGCGCTCGGAATCGCAGAAGATACTGACATCACTTTCTCGCAAGCCATTCCAATGGAGAAAGCCATGACCCGTTTTCCATGGCTAATGGTTAGCGCCGAAGTTGCCGAGGCCCAGGGATTCTTTCATTGGGAACTAGACTTTTCCCCAATATTCACTCAGGGGGGCTTCAATCTTCAAGTCGGCAACCCGCCATGGGTGAGACCCGATTGGGACGAGGCCCGAGTGCTCGCAGAATATGACCCTGCATGGGTTCTGCAAAATAACACTGTACAGGCGGAAATCGAGCATCGCCGCACTGTAGCCCTCTCCGATCCTGAAGTTCTAAATAATTTCCTCAACGAAGCCATCCAAACAACTGCATTCAGATCATTTCTAACATCACCGCCGATTTTCCCCATAGGACATGGCGGTAGACCGGACCTATACCGAAGCTTCATTGAAACTGGATGGCGTAACCAGAACCAGAACGGTGTACTGGCACTAGTCCACCCAGCAACGCATCTTACAGCACCAAACTTGGCCCAATTTCGCAAATCCTGTTACATACGCTTAACTCGCATGTGGCACTTTCAAAACAAACTACGTCTATTTGACATTGACTCAAAAGAAGAATACTCCGTTAGCATTTACGGAAATCCAACAAGAATCTCGTTCTCGACTGCAAGTTTCATATTCCATCCGTCTACAATCGAACGATCCTTGACCCACGATGGCTCTGGCCCCGTTCCCGGAATGTCCAATATCGACAACAAGCCCGATCTGTCCCCACACTCCCACCGCCTATTCCATATATCGGAATCAGTAGTTCAATCCTGGTCAGAACTATTTGACGACCAAGAGAGCGACCCCCACTCTGGAAGAATGCAGTTCCTCCATAATCAACAGAGCGCATCTGTCATTGAGAAAATGGCACGAACTTCTCGTATACATTCCATCGACCCAGCGTTCAACAGTGGATGGAATGAAACCACCTCGCGACGCGATCAAATATTCGATTTTGACGTAATCGAACCACGCGACTGGGAGGACTCCATACTCCTGGCTGCGAATATTTCACCATGCAATCCATTTTCATCTGAACCTAACCCTGATCCAACAGGACCGAACTTCAGGAAAATCGACCTTATGTCCCTCCCTGTTAACGCAGTACCAAATACCAGATACTCAAGAAAGAACAGCCGCGAACTATTTCAATCGAGGTTCTTCCAACCAACGTCATCTGATCAATTTAGCGCTGCATGGAGAGAATGGATCAAGCCGAGTAACGAGCGCGCCCTTCAGCCTGCGCTATTACCTCCGGGCACAACGCACGTTAATGCAATTTTGTCACTGCAAGTACCAGGCAGTGAAAATATCATGGTAGCGACAATCGTCGGTCTGTTGTCCTCCATACCTATGGACTTCCTCGCAAAAACAGCAAATAAGACGCATCTTGCGCAAAGCCTGATCCGACATTTTCCAATTGTTACGGATCACCCACTTATCCAACATCTCATTTTGAGGACTCTCAGACTGAACTGTCTCGTCCAGGCATACTCCCCAATATGGGAAGAGTTGTATCGCCCATCCTGGTTGCAGGACTCATGGGTTCCCAATATCTGCGCAAGCCATTCCCCCGTCGTACCCCTTAGTGACATACAAGCTGAGTGGCGCCCCGAAACGCCCCTGCGCAGCGATGCCGACCGACGCCAAGCCCTCATTGAGATTGATGCAATCGTCGCCGTCATGATTGACATTACATCAGAAGAGTTGCTTACCATATACAAAACACAATTCCCGATCTTACAGAAATACGACCGCCAGTCACTATTCGACGCCACTGGGCGTCAACTTCCCACGGCGCTCGCTTCTGAGCACAGAAGGACCGGCTCAGCCGGCCCTTCAAATCTCACTGTCGACGGCGTCACATATTTGAAACCCTTCGCTGCCGTCAACCGGGAGCAAGACTTGATTCTAGCCCATCAATATTTCAGTAAACAGCTGGAGCACCAACGGCTGAACCTAGCGCACTAAGGGGAATTTCGTGAGCATTCCGTCCATCCCGGGATACTTCAATAGGTCATCCTCCGACTCACTCGACTCGCTCTGGATAAGACCGCCGGGCAATTATCCAGAAGCCCTGTGGCCTCACGACGACCTTAGTGCCATCCAACCCAATCCAACAGAGTGGATAACAGTATGCGAACATTTTTACTCTGAGAAAAAACACGGAGGTCGCGGAGCAGTTCTTGTCGACTCTGATCGAGCCGCATATGCCATCGCCAAAACTAACTGGATCGGACGCTATCTGGGTGAGGTGTCAGTCTGGGATAGCGGAGGTTTTGACGATGGAATATCAATCGTTGAAGATAATATTTCCGTACGATTTCTCGTCGAAGTGCAGTCTCCAGCCGGGAGCAGCCAGCCAGTGGTCTACATATGCCCATCATTTCTGTGGTACTGGGACGCCTACCCAACCGATAGTGGGTGGTCCTATCTTAATCGCGCAGGCCGAAGTCAAGAACTTGTTCGTTCTGATGTAAAGTCCGATGCATGGTCGATTGGTATTCGAGCACTAGAACTTCGGCAATTCCTATTTTCGTCAAATCAATCTGCAATAATTCAAGTCGATTACGTGTCCAGCTTGAATTCAGAAGATTTCGAGCGGTATGATCAAGAATTTAAGAACGAATGGGCCCATTTCAATTGGTTTGCAACTCCGGAACATTCAATCCGAGAACGAGAGTCTCTATCCGGACTCATGGGACAATACGTAATTTCCCCCCTGGATAATCATCGACGCCCTCGATCACAAGAAAGATCCGAAGAGCGAGACTATCCGGATTTCTGCTACGGGATAGATAGCAAAACTGGACAGAAGCTGAAGCACACGTGTGATCCAGATAAGCTTGGCACATATTTCGATAAAGATCAGTCCCGTCTGCATTATCTCACAACTGTTCACTTCACAAGAGACGTCCTTCAGCGCTATGCTTCTGAGCCAACAAAATACCGGCTGAGCGCGACTCGGCTCGAGTGCTTAAGCCTCTGGGGCCTAAGTCTTGGAATTAATAGTGCGGGCCTAGTAGAGGTCTACTTGGGCGATATTGGCCGCGACCTTCCCTCTGACGAGTGGGGGCACTGGCTCTCCTGCAACGTAGCTCCTTCGGGCGCGATGGACGAAGGTAGGTTTCGTAGGGACTTCCTGAATCAATGGGCCAGCTCCAAAGATGTGATGGGAGATCTGCGCCGGGCTCGGATCCGCGCGAATCACGCAACGCAAAAGTTCTTAAATACACCGATATGGCGGGATCTTACTGGAGGCATTGAGTCTGAATTTCAATCCTTAATAGGGCCGCTATCGGACGATGAATCAAGCCTAAATATGCCGATCTTGACGCTGACTAAGTCAATGGTTGACTCAGTTAATCCCCGGCCACTGAAAAAGTTCCTCAACGGAGCTGATCCAAATGAAAAGTCACTGAGCTTACTCAAGAGATTTGGCGATAATCTCGGGGATAAGTCCGACTGCACTTCAATACTCCGCGCACTCCAAGGATTTCGAAGTGCAGGCGGCGTCGCTCATCTTTCAGGCTCAGGAAGTACCAAAGCAGCGAACAATCTTGGAATCGTCGGAATGACGACCCTGGAAGCGTTCGAATCAATCGTTATTAGGATTACAGCATGTTTGACGCTACTCGCTGATCTGATGGAAAAAGTTGCGGCCGTAAACAGTGATGGAGAGCCATGATGGGGGCGCTCCTGCCAACCCTCCAGGCCGCACACCTTCGAGAGGGCCTGACCGACTACTTGGCGACGACCTTCGCTCTGACGGATCCTGATGCCCAGGGAACCTTGTCGGACTTCGTCGGTGATCCCGAGAATGGCATGTTCAAGGGCCCATATGTCCGCCTGCGCCTCCCGTTTGCACCGGCAGGCGGAAATTGGTCATCACATTTGGACTGGCGGCCCAGCGGCTTCTCTCCCTACGGGCACCAGGCAGAGGCCTTCAAGCGTCTATCTACCAAGACCCGCGACCGCCCTCAGCCGACGTTGATCACCACCGGCACCGGCTCCGGCAAGACTGAGGCATTCCTCTACCCCATCCTCGATCACGTCCTGCGCGCAAAGAAGGCCGGCGTCACCGGCATGAAGGCGCTCATCCTCTACCCAATGAATGCCCTCGCCAATGACCAAGCCGAACGGCTCGCGCGGCTGATCACCGAGCACCCGGAGCTGTCCGGAGTCTCCGCCGGCCTCTACACCGGCGAGCAAGCTAGCGGTGGCCGCACCCTCGTGTCCGAGGACGGCCTGATCACCGACCGCAAGCTCATGCACGATTCCCCCCCGGACATCCTGCTGACCAACTACAAGATGCTTGACCACCTACTGCTCCACCCCGACCGCGCCGCCATGTGGCGGCTGTCCGCCGACTCCCTGCAATACGTGGTGCTCGATGAGTTCCACACCTACGACGGAGCCCAGGGCACCGACGTCGCGATGCTTCTCCGTCGTCTCGGCCTGACCATCAAGTCCTATTGGCCCGCAGATTTCTCCGCCACGGCCGAGGACCGAGCCCGCCCGCTCGGGCGCATCACCCCCGTCGCTACGTCTGCCACCCTCGGATCCAAAGATGATCCCGTCGCAATGTTGGAGTTCGCCCGCACCGTATTCGGTGAGCGGTTCGACAAGACCGCTGTGATCGGCGAGACCCGTCTTACCCCTGCCGAATGGCGTGCCGACGGTGACGCGTCAATCAACCGCCTCTACCGTCCTATCTCTCCCTCGGCGACGGACGCGGTGGCGCAGCTTGATGCCTTGGCCGAGGCCTCTGTGGGTAACGCGACGTTAACTGCCGCAGTGCTGGCGACCATGTTCCAACGCGCCGACGACCTCGACAGCGACCCGCAGCTGACCGGCGCGGACATGCGAATCCTCTCGCCCATCGAGCAACTCAGTCTGCTCAAGGCCCACCCACTGGCAGTCAATATTGTTGATCTTGCTGTCCGCGCGGTCTCCATCGCTGACCTCGCCGATCGAGTGTTTCCCACCGGTCCGGGGCGGGATTCCGGCCGCACTCAGCTCGACCAGCAGCGCTTCCTCGACTACTTCTTCGCGGCGCTCTCGCACTTGCGTGCCGAGATTGGTCGCACGGCGCTGAATGTCGATGTGCACCTGTGGATTCGCGAGCTCTCGCGCATCGACCGCGCCGTCGCGTCCATTACGTCCTATCGCTGGTCCGACGACGGGGTCGCCGCGGACGACGAGGAGAGTTATCTGCCGGCGATCTACTGCCGGCACTGCGGGCGCTCGGGATGGGGAGCGCGTCTGAGCCCCACCGGCAGCACGCTCGACGTCACCGACGACGCGATCCGCCGCGATCACGCCACGGGCGCATCGGGTTTCCGCGCCCTCATCTCCGCGCCCGCCGAGGCGCTGCTCAACCCCGCAGCCCTCACCAGCCCCATCGAGGGGCTGCGCTGGTTCCGCGTCTACGATCGTGAGTTCACCGACACTCCGCCCGCCGCAGACACCACCGAACAACTCGAGGGCAAGACCCTGCCGGTCCTCATCCTCACCGGCGAGGACGTCGAGAAGCATTCCCAGAACGACATGTGCCCAGCCTGCGGGGCCGATGACGGTATCCGGTTCCTCGGCAGCGCCGTCGCGACCCAGCTCTCGGTGACGCTGTCGAACCTGTTCGGCGACGCCGACCTCGACGCCGACGAGAAGAAGGCGCTGATGTTCACCGACAGCGTGCAGGACGCCGCGCACCGCGCGGGCTTCGTCCAAGCACGCTCACACAGCCTGAGCCTGCGCTCCGCACTGCGCAACACCATCGGCCCCGAGCCCATCCCCCTGCCCGAGCTGTGCCAGTCCGTCATCGCGCGCGCCGGCGAGGATCCCGTCCGCCGATACCAGCTGCTCGCCCCGGACATCGTCGACCGCGACGAGTTCTCCGCGTTCTGGCGCGCCGACGCCGCCGCCAGCCAGCGCAGGGCCGCGACCGCACGTGCCCTCAAGCAGCTGCAGTTCGACATCGACCTCGAGTTCGGACTCCAATCCCGCCTCGGCCGGACGCTCGAGCTGACCGGCAGCGTCACAGCGGAGGTCAACCTCGGCTCCGCAGAACGGTCCGCCCGGCTCGGATTAGCTGCTCTGAACGCGACAGAGCATCAGATGACGTTCGACGCTCCCACTCCGTCGGCCATCGCCCATTGGGTCCGCGGTACCGTCGAGCGGGTCCGCACCCGCGGCGCGATCGCGCACCCATGGCTGCAGACCTTCATCGAGAAGGACGCCAACCGCCGGTGGGTGTGGGGCGGGCGCCCCAAGGGTCAGGGCATGCCGGCCTTCCCGAAGGGCCGCCCCGCCCCAGCATTTCCCGCCGTCGGATCCCGCACCGTGCCGGAGGGCTTCGACGCGATCACCGCGCCGTCCTCCTGGTTCGCCCAATGGGCCTCCCAGTGCCTGAACGTCTCCCCCGTGGACGGCGGATTCCTCGCGAAGTCACTGTTCTCGGTGCTCGCCGAGCAGCGCGTGCTCTCGGCCATCATCACCGACACCGGGCTGACCGCCTACGCGCTGCCGCCCGCGGTGGTGCAGATCAGCGCGCCGACGCTGGAGAACCTGGCCGGCAAGCGGCACCTGTTGGTGTGCGATGTGTGCCAAACCCCCACACCCGGAACCAGTGTGGTGATCGACGAACTCGACGGCGCGCCCTGCATGCTTGTGCGCTGCCCCGGAACTCTGGCCCGGGCGGAGAAGAAGGAGAACTTCTACCGCAAGCTCTACGGCTCCTCGGAGATGAAGCGAGTGGTCGCCCGTGAGCACACGTCGCTGCTCGACGCGCAGACCCGGCTCGGTTACGAAGCCTCCTTTAAGCGGGGCGGCAACACCGACCCCCAGGCCCCGAATGTCCTGGTGGCCACTCCCACTCTGGAGATGGGCATCGACATCGGAGACCTCTCCACGGTGATGCTCGGCTCGCTGCCGCGCACGGTCTCGTCATACCTGCAGCGAGTCGGGCGCGCCGGCCGACTCACCGGCAACTCCCTGGTCCTCGCGTTCGTGCGGGGCCGCGGCGAGCATCTGCCGAAGCTGTTCGATCCCATCTCCGTGATCCAGGGCGACGTCCGCCCGCCGGCCACGTACCTGACCGCGGAGGAGATCCTGCAGCGCCAGTACGTGGCACACATCGTCGATCAGCTCGCCCGCGACCCGCAGACCATCGCGCCGCGCGATGCCCGCGGGGTGCTCGGCAGCTTCGACGAGGGCACCTGGATGGCCCGTCTCCTCGAGCTCGCGGATACCCAGGCGTCCACGCTGCTCGACGGATTCCTCGACCAGTTCGACGCGGTCCTCGACGAAACGACTATCGACTCACTGCGGACCTGGGCCAGTCCGCAAGACGCCGATGAGCCGAGCGGGCTCGTCACCGACCTGCGCTCATCCGTGCACCGCTGGAACCGCGACCTCGCCGAGCTCACGACCCGACGGACCACGGTGGAGGAGGCGATGCCGGAGTTCGAGAAGCGCGCGGACTCCCCCGCCGCCACCGACGACGACAAACGCGACTACCGCGCGGCCAAGGGCAGCTTCAAACTGCTGGGCAAGCAGATCATCGACCTGACCTCCGACTACTGGATCTCGGTCCTGGAGCGCTACGGGGTTCTGCCCAACTACACGCTGCTCGACGATTCCGTCACCCTCGACGTCGGCGTCACCTGGATCGACCCGGACACGTTCGAGTTCCTCGGCGATTCCCTGAGCTACCAGCGCGGCTCGCGCGTCGCGCTGACGGAGCTTGCCCCCGGCGCGACCTTCTACGCGCAGGGCCTCGCCGTCAAGATCGACGCCGTCGACCTCGGGGCCGGCGAATCCAACATCCACACGTGGCAGATCTGCCCGCAGTGCGGCTGGATCGGCGCCCACACCGCCGGGGCGAATGCCGAGCCCGTCGCCGCTTGCCCCCGCTGCGGCACCACCGCCATCGCGGATGTCAGGCAAAGCCTGTCCGTAGTGGAGATGGAGCGCGTCTCCGCGGAGGTGCGCCGTGACGAGGCCACCATCAGCGATTCCCGTGACGACCGGCAGCGACAGCAATTCACCGTGGCGATCGCCGCCGACATCGATCCCGCCAACGTAGGCCGTTCCTGGTTCGTGGAAGGCCGCGAGTTCGGTGCGGAGTACCTGCGCCGCATGGATATTCGCTGGCTCAACCTCGGCAAGGGGAATTCGCAGGGCAAGCAGCTGATGGTCGCCGGCCAAGAGTCGTCAACCGGGCTCTTCCGCGTCTGCGCGTCATGCGGGCAGCTGGACACCGCGGCCGGCACCAACAGCCGACACGAGCATCGGAGTTGGTGCCGCCACCGCAATTCCACCGCCGAACACGTGCGTGCCATTGCCCTAGCTCGCACCCTCCGCACGCAGGGCGTGCTCCTGCATCTGCCCCCCTCGATGGAATTCGACAGCTTCGCCCACCCGAGTTTGAGCGCCGCGGTGCTGCTGGGGCTACGCCAGGTGATCGGCGGATCCCCCGAGCACCTGGACGTCGCCACCATCAGCGACGCGCTGCGGGCGCCGGAGCGTCGGGCATTGCTCATCCACGACACCGTGCCCGGCGGCACCGGATATCTCACCGAGTTCGCCGACCCGGCCAAGGTCTGGGCGGTGCTCGATGCCGCCCGCACCATCGTCCGCGAATGCCCCTGCCGGGAGGAGGCCCGCTTGGCCTGCCACCTGTGCCTGCTCCCCTTCGCTTCGCCGCACGAACTGGACAAGGTGTCCCGCAGATCCGCGCTGACCTACCTCAACGAGATCCTCGATGCCGGCGAGCATTCCGCTCCCAGCTTCGACGAGTGGATGGACTCGATCACCGAGGAAGCACCGCCCGCCACGCCGGCCAGCGATGAGTCGTTCCTGGAGAAGGACTTCTACAATGCGTTTGTGGATCGGCTGCGTCTGACCGGCGCCGCTGTCGTCGAGAAGCCTGGCACCTACGGGCCGTCCGCGACGATCACGGTGCACGGGCTGCGCACCCGCAAGTGGAAGCTCACGCCGCAGGTCTCCCTCGGCTTCGTCAAACCCGATTTCGTGCTCTCCACACCTGGACTGCCGGAGATCGCGGTCTTCGCCGACGGGCGCCGCTGGCACGCGTCGATGGAGAACAACATCGTTCGCGAGGACGCCCAGAAACGCGCCGATCTCCGCACCGCCGGCTACCTCGTGTGGTCCTTCAGCTTCGACGACGTGCAGCGGTTCAAGACCGGCGAGGACCAGCTGCCGGCATGGCTCGACCAGCAAGCCGCGGACGTGGTCGTGAAGAACTTCCACGTCCGCCCCGCACTGTTGAAACTGCTGTCCAAGGATCCCGTCACCCAGCTCCTGGAGTTCCTCACCGCCCCGGACCTTGAGGATTGGGAGAAGTTCAGCCGGTGGATGCCCTATCTCTTCGTGCGGGGGAACAACCGCCAACGTTCACAGGTGGAGTCGGTGCTCGAATCCACTCTCGACTCCATGAACGGACTTCCTCCCTTCGCCTCCAGCGGCGCCGACATGTGCTGGTCGCTGACCCAGGGCCACATCACCGTCTCCGCGGGCACCGCACCCAACAGCGATCGCCGCGCCACCGCGGTACTAGCCCTCGATGATGACTCCGTAGCGCTCGAGTCTCACGATGGCAGGGACTGGAAGGAATGGCTCCGGCTGTCGAACTGGCTGGGGCTCAGCGGACAGCATCACATCACCACCCGTCAGCTGCTCGAGTCCGGCGTCGGGGCCCCGGTTCCCAAGCCCGCCGACCAGCCCGACGCGCTCTCCCCCGAGTGGCAGGCGCTGCTCGCAGAGACGGTCTCCGACGCCGAGCGCGACCTCATCCGCGCGCTTGCCGCGCTGACTCCGGCAGTGCCGCTCCCCAAGTTGGGCCTAGAGACCGATGGCGGCGAGGTCCTCGACCTCGCATGGGAACATGCCAAGATCGGTGTGGCCTTCGCCAATAGTGACGGCGCGGACAATACGATGGCCGACGGATGGACACTCTGCGCGCCCGATGCGTCGCGGATTCTGGAACTACTGCAAGCGAATGGGGTGCTGTAAGTGGCGCATTTGGTGATCGCGACGAATACCAAGGCGATGCCGAAGCTGGACGGCTCCATCAAGTCGAAGGTGCACGACTTCTTCGAGAAGCTCAGCTCCGATGACACCAACCCCAGCCTGCACATCGAGCCGATCAAATCCGCCGTGGACCCCCGCGTCCGCACCGGTCGAGTCGACCTCAAATACCGGGCCATCCTGTTCCGCATCGATAACAAGCTCGGCGGCGATACCACCTATATCTATATGGGCACGTGGATGCACGACGAGGCCATCGATCTCGCGAGAAAGTCGATGCTGCGCGTCAACCCCATCAACGGCACGCTCGAGGGCATCGTCGGAGAGCTCGACGGGAACAGCGACCGCAAGAAACGCGTCGTGGTGCCGGACTTCGACAACAAGCTCAACCGCGCCGTGGCGGAGGAGTCGGTTCCGTTCCTCGTCGGCATTGGCTACACGCTGACGGACCTGACCGACAAGCTGGGCCTGGACCCGGCCATCGCGGAGCTGGCGATGAAGGCCGCCGACGACAACGAGATCATCGACATCGCCCAGCACGCCGTCGCGTGGGAGGGCAGCGCGCTCCTCGATCTGGCCACCGGCATCAGCATCGACGATATCCGGGACAAGCACGCCTTCGACGACGAACCCATCGACACCTCGCTCGACGATGACGAGCAGGTTCTCAAGGCCCTCGAGCGGCCCGCTTCGAAGATGCAGTTCGCGTACATCGAGGACGACGAGGAGCTGCGCCGCGTTATCGAGGGCGGCGACTTCGCGGCCTGGCGCACGTTCCTTCATCCCGAGCAGCGCAAGTACGTCGACGCCAACCGCAACGGGGCGTTCCGCCTGTCCGGCGGTGCCGGCACCGGCAAGACAGTCGTCGCCATCCACCGGGCCCGGCACCTGATGTCCCTGAACCCCGACGCCCGGATTGTGCTCACCACCTTCAACAAGACTCTGGCTTTGGGCTTGCTGAGTGACCTTCGCTCCCTCGATCCCAACATCACGGAGGCGAAGCAGCCCGGCGACCCCGGCGTGTATGTCCGGGGCATCGATGCGCTGGCCAAGGCTGCCCTGGATCAGGCCGACGACTCCGGCCCCGCCTGTGAGGCAGTCTTCGGCACCGCATTCGAGTTCGCCGGCCGCACGAACAGCGATGCGGTGTGGCGGGAGGTGTCCCAGTCCGTCGAGACCGACCTGCCCGCCCACCTCAAGGCATCATCGTTCTTGGAACACGAGTACGTTGCGGTGGTTCTCGCGAACCGCATCACGTCACTGGAGCAGTACGCGAGGATCGCGCGGCCCGGCCGAGGAGTCCGGCTCAGCCGGCCTCAGCGGATCGCAGTGTGGAAGCTGGTCGAGGCTTACCGCCGGCACAACCGGATGGAGGGCACTGTCAGCTTTCCGGAGGTGCTGGCCCTGGCCGCCGAGCACCTGCGGCTGCGCGCGGAGTCCGGGGTGGGTGCCGCCGCCGACCACGTCATCGTCGACGAGGCCCAGGACTTGCACGCCACGCATTGGGCGCTGCTACGCGCACTAGTCGCGGAGGGGCCCAACGACTTGTTCATCGCGGAGGACTCGCACCAACGGATCTACGGCCAGCCGATTGTGCTCTCCCGCTTCGGGATCAAGATCGTCGGCCGGTCCCGTCGTCTCACGCTGAACTACCGCACCACCGCCCAGAACCTTCAGTTCGCCGTCGGCATCCTGTCCGGGGCCGATTACCAGGATCTGGAGCAGTCCGAGGAGTCGACGGCCGAATACCGTTCTGCCCGAACCGGCCCCACTCCAGTGCTCATCGAGTGCTCATCCGCAGGAGACGAACTGGACCGTGTGGCAGCGCAGATTTCCGAGTGGATTGCAGAGGGTATCGAGCCGTCCACCATCGCGGTGCTGACTCGCGGGCAGAGTGATCGGGACCGATTCGTCCGGGCCCTGGGTGAACGCGGAATCGAGGCGCGGGCACTGGACTCCAACCCGGCCTCCGCTGGTCATGTGCAGGCCCTGACGATGCACCGGTCCAAAGGCATGGAGTTCTCCCGGGTGGTCCTTGCGGGGGTGGACGACACGCATGTGCCATCCGCGGCGACACTGCGGTCTGTGCCGGAGGAAGAGCAGGCGGAGGCACTGCTGCGGGAAAGGTCGCTGTTGTATGTGGCGGCGAGCAGGGCGAGGGATGAATTGGTGGTGACGTGGAGCGGGACGAAGTCGGCGCTGCTGGGGTGAGTACGGCCCAACCTCCGAGGCCTCACACGAATGCAAAATCAACCGGCCAATGGGATTCGCTGGGTATGGAACACAAACTGATTGGATCTCAGATGCGCGCAGAGCGACAGGTTTTCAACGTTGAGGGGACTCGGGTCCACCCTCTGACACTTAGCCAACTGCAGAAACACAACATCAAAGAGGCTGATCTCGAAAGATGGGTCGTCGAGAACCCGCAGATATTGGGGCCCGGCGTACAAATTGTCGCAACTCAGTATGACGAGTGGTCGTTAGATTCGGGTGAGCGACAAAAGTCTCGACTGGATATCCTCGCAGTGGACCCGTCCAGTCAACTAATAGTCGTGGAACTGAAACGAGAATCTGACTCGAAGATCCATTTACAGGCGATTACCTATGCCGCAATGGTCGCATCCTTTGATCAGGACACGCTCTCCCGCGCCCACGCAGATTGGCTAAACCTACAGAACCCTGAGCAGAGTCCTATCACCCCCGAGAATGCTTGGGAAGAACTCGAAAGAGCGCTCAACAGGGAGGAGGCGCTCGATCCTTCAAAATTCTCGCGCCCCAAGATTATCCTCATCGCCGAGTCCTACGCACCCCAGGTTTATACAACAGTCAAATGGCTCACCTCAACCGCCAATTTTGGCATTGACATTGAGATTCATATCGCATCCCTTTTCAGTGCGACCGTCGACGACAGTGCCCAGCCAGAGATCCTGTCCTTGACATTTCAGCGTCAGTTCCCGGAGGAGAGCATTGAGGACCGAATTCTGAGTGCCGGACTTTCCGATGAAGCGATCGATCCGATCACCAACCAGATTGCCAGAGAGAAGCGCAGCCGGAATTCAGTGGAAATTATACGTAATTTCAACCTCGTTGAAGATGGTCAGCTCCTACACCTTAATCTAGGAACATTCGCCAACGAGTACGAACGTTCCGCAGTAGATCGGTGGATTGCCGATAACTCACACCGGGGCACCGCTATCTGGAGCACCAGCGGAAATGCAAATCTACGGTGGTCAGCAGATTCAAATCCGGACACCCCCTGGTCCCCCACGGGGCTGGCAAAGCACATCATCAAGCAAGCGACCGGAGGGCCCGAGAAACAATCCATTCAGGGTCCCAGCGTGTGGTGGCGCGACGAGAGGTCACTCTCTGGAATTGCCACCGATTTCCAAAAGATGACGTCCCCGAATACTGAGACACCCAGACCTCCGACCTCACCTACATCGTATTGATTTCGATCGACGAAACACTGCTCGAAATAGAACTAAGACTCGATTCAATCGATGACACTTCTGACGCCATAATACCAATACCGGAGTCGACTAAATCCACACTTGACTCGACAGCATTTATGCTTAAGTCAATATCTACAAGCTTGTCGAGAATTCTTTCCAGCAATGAAACTATTTCCGATACTTCAGCCATGAGGGCCCCTTTCCTAGATACGGATATTCAAGTTGCAACACAGAAAACCCGAAGTAGATCTGCAGATGTTTAGCGAGTCATTCAGATGCGATCAAATCAGGCTTTTAATGTCCGAATGATTTTCCATGTTTCGCCCACTATTCATACACCACCGACAGATCCCCGGTCGCACTACGGTCCAAGTCGCCCAACCTGACCAGGCGTTCAACCGCAGCCTCGGTGATTCCCTTCACCTCCTGCGTAGCCTTCGACCAGCCGAACAGCCTGGACACCTGCTGCGCCAGAATCTCAATGTCCAGCGTGTGCGCGTCCTTCACCAGGCACATCACGGCAAGATCCAGCTCCTCCGCCGGAACATGTGCCAGCTTCCGCTTCGGTTCCCCGTCCACCGGAATACGGACGAACGGTGCGGGGCTGCCCGGCAGCCGGAACACATCATCACGATCCCGTGTGATGGCATGACCATTCGACCGCAGCGCGCTAAGCCCCTCATCCACGCTGCGCTTGATCGCCGCACCAAACCGCTGGGTTCCCCATGCTTGCTTGAACCGTTCAACCAGGAGATCGTAGTGGACCGGGGCTTCCGCCTCGATCACCTGGAGGAAGTACCTGCGCAGATCCATCTGGCCTTCCAATGTCTTCGGATCGCGACGCCCGCCCATAGGCTCGTCGGCCATGGTGTATTCGACAGCCCACTCCGGCTTGGCGTCGAAATCCAATTCCTCGACCTCGATGACCGGTGTGACGATCTCCCTCGCGGGCGAGGGCTTTCGCGGCTCATCGCTGGCTGCGATCGCATCCTCAATCGCAGCACGCAGCCGCTGCTCCTGTGTAACCCGGTCGCGCCACCAGCTGAGGCCCCAGATTCGGTGGATCTCCCACCCAAGGTTGCGCAGTACGGACTCCCGCAGCCGATCTCGGTCCCGAGCGGTCTTCGACGAGTGATAGGCCGCACCATCGCACTCGATCCCGATGACGTAGGTGCCCGGCCGGTCCGGGTGGCGCACCGCCATATCAATCCGGTAACCAGCAACGCCGACCTGAGGGACCACGTCATAGCCCCAGCCCCGAATGACCGCGATCACCTGCTCCTCGAAGGGGCTCTCCACGTCGCCGAGGCTGTCCGCCATGTCGAGGGCCAATGCAGCCTGACCCCGCTCCGCGAAGTCGAGATAGTTCTGGAGGTGCCTCAGCCCCTCATTGGCCCCCGGGCTCATCTGACCTGCGTGGAATGAGGAGACGACCTCCACCCGGCTTCGCGCGCGCGTGATCGCGACGTTCAGCCGGCGCCAACCGCCGTCTTTCCCCAGCGGCCCAAAATTCATGTAGAGCTTGCCGTTCTCGTCCGGCCCATAGCCGATAGAGAAGATGATGACGTCGCGTTCGTCGCCCTGGACGTTCTCCAGGCTCTTGACGAAGAAGCCATCCAGCCGGTCATAGTCCCCGAGCATCGCCGCCAGCTGCGGATGTTCCCCGGACTGCCGCTCCATCTCCGCCATCACCGCGTCAGCCTGCGCCGTGGAGAACGTCACCACACCGATCGACAATTCTGGGTGATTGGTGGCGAAATAGAGAACCCGCTCGACAACCTTGGCAGCCTCAATCGGGTTGTCCCGCGTACCACCACGCTTGTAAACGCCGTCTACCGTGAACAGCTTCACTCCAAGATCCGAAGCCTCGTAGACAGCGCTAGGGAAGGTGAACAACTTCCCGTCGTAGAAGCGATAGTTGGAGTAGGTGATGAGATCCTCGTGGCGGCTTCGGTAATGCCAGTTGAGCGGCAGCGAAGTGAGTCCTCCTGCACCCTTCGCGAGGTCGAGCACGGACTGGAAGACGTCGACCTCGTCATCCTCGTCCTCGGAATCGTCCCCGGCCGAGAAGAAGTCGGTGGGTGGCAGCTGCTTCTGATCCCCTGCGACGATGAGCTGGTTGGCCCGGTAGACACAGTTGATCGCATCCGACGGCAGTACCTGTGATGCCTCATCGAAGATGACCACATCAAATTTCACGGTCGGCGGGAGATACTGCGACACCGACAGCGGGCTCATCATGAAGCACGGCTTGAGTTCCTGTGCCAGGGATCCGGTCTCCTGCAGCAAGGTCCGGATGGGCTTGTGCCGTGTCTTCTTCTCCGCCTCACGGATAATCACCTGAGCAGGACGGCTGGTCAGAGAGCTGGGCGCACGGTCATTGCATCTCTCGATCACTCGAGAATGGGCATCGTCAACGAGTGATTGGTCCAGCTCCTTGAATCGGGCCACGGCATTGTCTCTGGCCTGCGCATGCGAGTTGACGAGTCGTGGGTCGTCGCGGACAGCGCCATCGACCCACGCCTCGAGCGCCGCGTACTCAATCGACTGCGCTACGACGGCCGCGGTCCTGGGCTTCTTTCCTAGATCAGCAAGTACTGTCTTGAACCCATTGGAGCTGGCCCATTCGCGGAGTTGGATATACCGGCACCAGTTCTCGATATCGGGAACGGCAGTCTCTTCCATCTCCCGTAGCAAGTCTCGTGCCCCGTCGAGGTCTCCCAGGAGATCTTCCCTGAGCTCCCACTGGCGATCACCCGTAAACTGATCCAGAATTCCTCGCACCGTACGATCCCACTGGTCTGACACATCGGTGAGATCCGACGCCTCGACGGTCACAGATGGCAATGCCTCGGCAACTGTTGTGGGGATCCGGCTCCCGATCGCCTCTCGAATCGACTCGACCCACTTCAGGTTCTTGGACAACAGATCGAAATCCGTGGTCCGGTCGAGAACCGCTCCCCCGAAGAGCTGCCTATCAGCGGTCTGGCCGCCTTCTAGCTCCGCGAGGCTACCGGCGATGCGCACCGTCTTCATGGTGATCGAGATGGCATCGTCGACCGCGACGTCCCGTCCCAGTACGTATGCCACCGATTGGAGCAGCGACTGCACCTCGGTCAATCGGTCAATCCGCCATGAGGCGTCTCGGATCAAGACGCCCAGCGAACTTCCGCCTGCCGTCATCTCCACAGATTTCGGGAGTGCAGCGACCTCTACCGTCCAGCGGTCCATGAGTCCTCGTAGCCGGCCTGCGATGAGGAGAAGCTCTGGATCTGGCACCCCGGTGCTGGCCAGTTGCCTGGTCAGCTGAGGTGTATCAACGCCGATACCCGCCAGGCCTACAGCGCGTCTCGCGTTGTCCAGCGCCGCGCGCATGTGGGCGAAGTCGGTCTCAACACCCCGATATTGGGAGCCAAGCTGAGTGCCATGAAGCGCCTCGGCCTTCCGCAAATCAGTGACCGCCTGCTGCCAGCTCGCCGCCTCCCCCAACTGGGAGATCAGGTCCCTGTTCACCTTTCTGGTGACGGTGACGCTCTTCAGCAACTTCTTATCCCCTCGTGCGGCGGACGACAGCTTTGCCATCCCCTTGTGCACATCCCGGAATCGCACCATCAGCGCGTGCAGGTCAAGGTCCAGCGCGTCGAGGGTGAACACCTCGCTCATCGCCTTCTGCCGCCTCTCGGCGTGGGCCACGAGAGACTCCAGGACCGTGATGGCCCGCGCGACCTGTTCCTGTAGCCCCGCGTTGAACCACCGCGGATCCGGCCTCTCGACAGCGCCGCCTAACGCCGCCAGCTCCACCAGTTCTGCAGCGCGCTCGGCCATGATGGCCTTCGTCTGAATACCCAGCATCGACGCGAGGGTTTCGGTGTCGGCCAGAACTTCGACGGTCAAGTCCCGGAACGCTGCTAGCTGCGGGACCAGCGAATCGATCTCGCTCAGCAGCGTCACCGGCCGGACGATCTTGTCTTCCACCCCGGACTGGAGAGGATCGATCACCGCCGCATCGAGCTCAGTCCACTTCGGCCCGGCCAGCTCATTCAGATGCGCCAACTGACTTTCGACGATCTCCGCGGCGGTTCGCGCCGCTTCTAGACGATCACCAACAGATTCCAGCGAACTCCTGCAGAACCAGTCGGTGGGCACGTCTCGGCGGTCGGCCAATAGGTTCAGAACCTGTGTCCGCACCTGAACACCAGCTGTGTCCCGAGAGAAGCGCATTCCGATCGCTGTATCGATCGAGTCCAGCCTCATCGCCAGCCGCTCCCCCTGCTGGACTCCGGAAGCGGCCTTTCTCTTCAGTTCCCTCGCCTCGGGCGCACCCCGGTCCTGCCTGACAAGCCCACGCCACAAAAAATCATCACCGGTCTCGGCTACGTGCCACAAGGTCCCCAGCTCGGCTGCCTGATCACGCAGGTTTGCCAGTCGCTGGCGAGTCATCATGGCCCAGTCCGAACCATGGTCCGCCGACGCGTCGATGTGCTCGGGCAGTTGCTCGAGCAAGCCGATCGCCTCGAAGATCGTCATGCCCAGATCACGGTGGACCTCGTTCATGCCAGCGGCAAAGTTGTTGAGCTCCTCCCTCGTCTGGGCTAGACGATTCGTCTCATCTCCCGTGAACTTCTGCCGGGTCACCACGCGGTTCTGAAGCGTCTTGGCAAGCTCCTGGACCACGTGTTTGCGTGTGGCAGCGTGGCTGTGCAACTCGAGCAGGAAATGACTGAGGCCGGCATTGCCGAGCCGGTCTCGCACCACGTCGAGCGCCGCAGCCTTCTCACTGACGAAGAGCACCGTCTTCCCGGTAGAGATCAGCTCGGCGATCGTGTTCGCAATCGTCTGGCTCTTGCCGGTCCCCGGTGGGCCGTCCATGACGAAACTCTGCCCCTGGGCCGCAGCGAGGATGCACCGCCGCTGGCTCGAGTCCGCATCCAGGATGCTGTACATCTTCTCCGGCGGGTGAACGGAGTCCAGATAGTCGATCGGGAAGGGATCAAACGCGAAGCTGTCGGCAGAACTGGACTCAGGCCCCACTGCGAGCAGCTCCACGAGTGGGTGTCCCGCAACCGCGTCCGCGTTCGCAAGCAGGTCCCGATACATCGCCTCCTTGTGGAAGGTGAACGTGGTGCACACCGCCCGATCGACGACCTCCCAGCCGGCTCTCCCCTCCACGAGTACTGCGACGTCTGCCATCAGGCTCGTGATGTCTGCGGTGTCCGGATCTACCTCCGGCAGAGTGAGCGCGAATTCTTCCAACTTCAGTTTGAGCGCCGGATTGACGGAGGCATCGCCATCGGCCAGGAACAGCACGTACGGCGAGTCCGCGCCAGTCTTCTTCAACTCCACCGGAACCATCAGCAGTGGACTGTGGACTTCGGCGCCATCATCGGGATCGATCCAGCGGAGCATCCCGAGGCCCAACTGCAGAGTCCACACGCCTCGATCGGCAAAAGATTGCTGGGAGACGACACTCATCCGGTTCAGCGAGGACTTCAGCGTCGCCGCCGTCTTGTTCTCGGCCGTGATTGAGCGAGGTACCGCTGCCTCGCCGTCATCAGGCTTCGGACGCACAGGAACCTCACCCTGCTGGACCAATGACAAGATCTCGGCCGAACCGATTTCGCTCAGTTCAAGAGAAGACGCCTTCGTGTGTTTGAAGTACAGCAGGCGCTGACGACGGTCCAGGGCCAGAAGCTGCTCACGCCAAGAGACAAGCTGACGGTTCAAGCGCTGATCCACCGTCAACGCGCCCGCCCCGGTTCCAACACCCGTATTCTGAGCCATATCAAGACTTTCTCTTCCAATAATCAATCAAGACAAATCACTGCAGTGAGCTGATCAGCACATCGCCGGATGTCCTGAAAGTTGCCGCCCTATTTTCGTCCGTAGCGGCAAGGCCTCACTCCCACGTCGCCAAATTACAAGCGCACCGGATCGCAAGCGCTATCTAGCCAAGCGAAGCCGCTTGTCCAGCCAACATACATCGGCTCATCCTGCCTCATCCTGCTACCTAGATCATCCGTTCCCATCAGCTGACTTCACGCATACAGACCGCCACGGCGATCAGCAGTATCCGTGTCACCGCGTCAGCAAACTACCTTCGCCCACCGACACAGTGTTACGAACCTCGGCACCGTTTAGCACGCACAGCCCGCGAGCCACCGGAGTTGACCACGCGCCTGCCATCGATCCGGCCGGCATTGCATGACTAAGACTGGCCCGCCACCGGCGAAGTGAGCCTTGTCCCCGGCTCGATGGTCGTCGTGGCGGTCCAGCGCCGCCCTGTAAAAACAGGTCAGCCGTAACGAATAACCGTTGCTCCGCCGATGCACCAGTGTCGACGTCGCTCGGCCAAGTCCCCCTGAGATCAGGAGCTCACACTCGATGGTGTCTCAACTCGCCTGGCTGGATCACGACGAGCAGCAGCGCAAACGCGTCATGCAGGTGATCGACCAGTTCCGCGACGAGGGCACCGTTGACGAGCTGGGTCTTGGATCCATCCGGGACACCTTCGCGCAGCTGCTATTCCCCGGCACCTCAACCCTGCACACCCGCGCCCGGTACATGCTGTTCATCCCGTGGCTCATCCAGGACACCATCGCCAGCTCGGCTGATACCGCCGGGGAACCCTCCTTGCTGGATCGGAAGGAGCGCCAGCTCATCCTTGCGCTGCTCAACGGCGGCGAGACCCAGGGCGTGATCGGTGGCACCGCCAAAGACAAGCTCAAACGGCTGCCCAGCGGCATGTTCTGGTCCGCCACCGCCACCTACGGACTCCGGACACGCGGCGGATCGATCAATGCCACTCTGCGCGATGCCCGTAGCGCGCGCCGGTCCAACCGCCGCATGGTGTCCGCCGACGACCCCGGCGCCCATCAGCACCTCGTCTCAGACGGTTTCGACCCGCGTCTTCCACTCGCTCCGCCGGGGCTGCTGGGCGCCACCACCTTCGCCATGCCGGCCAACGAGGCCGAGTACCTGCGTGGTCGCATCATCGACACCCAGCCCAAATCCCTGTTCCCATGGCTATTCGAGCAGGGGATCGACGAGGACGCCCGCTTCGTATGGGAGCACCGGGACATCGGGACGCTCACCGGCCCGCTCAAGGGCATCGTCGACCACGGCCGCCGGTTCAGCATCACCGCCGCCGGCGCGACCATCCTGTACAACCTCTTGGTGGCCCAGGCCAAGCACGCCGACGAGCACATCGAGTTCTACTCCGAGGAGTGGGACGCGTGGCAGCACGAGATGAGGGACGAGAACGTCCTCGGCGGCTGGGACCGCGAAGAGTTCTGGAAGCTGATGCGCCAGCACAACTCCCGGATCGCGCTGCCCACAATCGACTTCGTGACCCGGTGGATCGAGCAGGCCGCGCAGAGCCCCGACGGCCCGCCCAGCGACGCCGCACGGTCTTTGATCCGGGACCGCGAGATCCAGTTGAAGTCTCACCGCGCACGTTTGGGCGACAATCGCGCAGCCGTCGATTCCTGGCTCGGCGCGTCTGGTGGCCAGCTGACCTACAACTGGCCGGTAGCCGTGCGCATCCTGCGCGACATCATCGAAGGATGTGAGAGCTGATGCTCAGCCCCGACACCCGCGCGCTGTTGACCGATGCGCTGCAGCCGCCCGACGGCTACCGCGTCGACGCCGTGGTCACCACCACCTACTCGCTGGACCTCACCGCGCTGCTGTTGGCTCCGCTGTCCTTGGCTGCCCGCAACCACAGCGAGAATATAGAGGCCATCTCCCCTCTCGCGATCCTCGACTCGCTCCGGCGGCACACCGACTCGATGACGGTGTTCTGCCAGGCCGGTGCCATCCGCGCCGCCGGGCCGTATCGGTCGGTGCTTTCCTTCGCCGAGGATGCCGTCGTCGAGGTGCAGGCACCCACCGCGGGCAGGCTCTTCCACCCCAAGATTTGGCTTATCCGATTCGAGAACGAGGCGGACGGCGGCTATCTGCACCGACTCCTCTGCTCCAGCCGGAATCTGACGTTCGACGCGTCCTGGGACACGCTGCTGATGCTCGACGAGGACTCGGCCGCCACCGCCGAGGCCATCGACGCCGCTCCGCTCGCGGCCTTCCTGGCCGCACTGCCAAGTCTCGCCGTCACGCCAATGCCTGCGACCCGCAAGAAGTCCGTCCTCGACGTCGCGAGCACAGTGCGCGCCGCTCAATTCTCCTGTCCTGCACCGTTCACCGGCCTCACCCTGCATCCGCTTGGCATGGGCCTCGGCCCCGATCTGCCGATCCCCGACGCCGCCGATCGCGCGCTGGTGATCTCGCCGTTCTTCGATGTGTCCACCGCGCGCATGGTCTCCGCCATTGCCCCCGACACCCGCGTCGTCTCCCGCGCCGCGACCTTCGACGCCGCCGGAGCCGACGCGTTCGCGGGCGCGAGCACACACGTGCTGCACCAGACCGCCGACCGTCCGGGCGAGGACGAGGAGGCCGCGGCGGAGAGCTCCGAGATCACCGGCACCCCCTCCGGCCTGCACGCCAAGACCTTCGTCTTCGACACCGGTAGGGACACGCTGCTAATCACCGGCTCCGCGAATGCGACCGGCGCGGGGCTGGGCGGCAACGTCGAGTTCTCCGCGGCGCTGCGAGGCCGCACCGACCGCTGCGGCGTCGCCCAAATGTGGGACGGAGTCTCCGACTCGACGGGCTTCGGCAAGATCACCGAGCCGTACACGATCTCCTCGCCCACGCTCGACCCCGATGCGACCGCCCTGGCGAGGGTGGAGATGGCGATGGCGGACTTCCGCGCCCGCCTGGCGGCAGCGAACCCGGAACTGCGATTCGAGTTGCTGGCGGGAGGCGTCGCGCACTGTGCCCTCGTCCTTCCCGAGTCGGCCGACCTGGTGTGGGACGGCGGCGTGGACGTCACCCTGGTCTCCCTGCACAATGCCTATCAGCCGCTGGCCGGCGCGCCCGCCTGGCGGGACATCGCCGCCGAGAATCTCACGCCGTTCCTCAGCGTGCGGACCCGCCGCGACGGCATCGAGCGCGTCGGCATCATCAAGGCTGCTCTGGTCGGCAACGTCGCCGAGCGGGACGCGGTGGTGCTGCGCAAGATCATCAGCACGCAACGCGAGCTGACGCAGTACCTGCTCCTGCTCCTCGGCGGCAACCTTCCAGGCGACCTCGACTCATTGTTGGGGCTGGTGCAAGGCAATGTCTCGGGCTTGCCAACCCGGCCTCGATTCGACGACGCCACGATCTTCGAGCCGCTTGTCCGCGCCGTCGCGGCCGGTGACAGCAAGGCGATCGTCGCCATCGACACATTCATCCGCGAACTGGGTGCTGAGGCGGACGTCGAGAGCCTTGTCAACGACGAGCTTCGGGACCTGCTCGACGCTGCCCGCGCTGCAACAATGGGAGGATCGCGATGACTCCGAAGCCAGATCTTAAGGCGGCGCTCGAACCCCTCAAGGGTTTTCAGCGCGACACCGTCGCGCACGTGACCAAGAGGCTGTGGAAGGACGCTGACGCGACGGATCGCTTCCTCGTCGCCGATGAGGTGGGGCTGGGCAAGACGCTCGTCGCGCGCGGCGTGATCGCGGAGACTATCGAGCACCTGTGGGAGATCGAAGACCGCAGCGACATCGTCTACATCTGTTCAAACGCGCAGATCGCGCAGCAGAACCTGGCGAAGTTGGTGCCCGAGGGCGTCCGCGTGCCGCACGCGGATCGCCTGTCACTGCTCCTGCACAACATCGCCGAGTTTCAGGGCAACAAGCTGAACTACATCTCGTTCACCCCCGGCACCTCGTTCACGGTGAAGGAGACCAGCGGACTCGCGAATGAACGAGTGCTGCTCTACCACCTGCTGCAGCGTGGCTGGAGTAAGGACGAGATGAGCTCCACCGCCTGGCCGGAGTTCTTCCGCTGCGGAGTTGCGAAAGAGACCTTCACACGCCGGCTCAAAGCCTTCGACACCGCGGGGATCACGGACGCCGTCGCCCTCGAGTTCGTCAACGACCTCGAGAACGAGGATCCCATCGACAGCGACTACGAGTCGCTGGCGGCGGAAGTCTGGGACCTCGCGATGACGAAGTTTCGTTGGCTGCGAAAGCCCGTCGACAAAGACACCAGCCGCTACCGCAATCGCCTCATCGGCAGGATGCGAAACCTGGTGGCACACGCCAGCATCCGAGCCCTGGAGCCGGACCTCATCATCCTCGACGAGTTCCACCGCTTCAAGGCGCTGCTCGATGAGGACAACGACGAGGCCGACCTTGCCAAGGCCCTGTTCAACCAGGACACCGCCAAGGTACTGATGCTCTCGGCCACCCCGTTCAGCATGTACACGCTGCCCGACGACGAGGAGGGCGCCGGCCACTACGACGACTTCCTGGCCACCGTCCGGTTCCTGTTCGGCGGCCGTGCCAACCCCGCCGACGTCAGCGTTCAGATCGACACGCTGGCACAGGATTTGGCGACGATGCGCTCGGCCGCCCGGCTCGGCGCAGGATCCCGCGGCGCGGGGCTGGCCGCACGTGACCGCGTGCAGGGCACGCTGACCGACGTGATGTCACGCGTCGAGCGGCTGGGCTCCACCCCCGACCGCGACGGGATGCTCGTCGAGGTGCCCATGCCGGTCCCCGTGACCGGAGGCGACCTCCTCGCCTACGCGGGCGGGCAGTCCATCGCAGACGCCGTCGGGCGTGGCCGCGGCGGCCGCGACATCTTCGAGCTCTGGCGCTCGAGCCCCTACCTGTTCAACATCATGGAGAATTACCAGGTCAAGCAGGGGCTCGGCCAGGCTCTGAACTCCCCCGACCCCCAGGCGCGCGCCGCGGTGGAGGAGGCGCTGCGCAACGCCAGCGGGCTGCTGGACTGGGACGTCATTGATCGGTATCAGCCGCTGGACGCCGGCAACGCGAAGATGCGGGCGCTCATCGCCGACACCATCGACCGCGGCGCGTGGCAACTCGCCTGGCTGCCGCCGTCGCTGCCGTACTACTCCCCCGGCGGTGCCTTCGCCGATCCGCTGCTGCAGGGCTTCACCAAGCGGCTGGTCTTCTCCGCGTGGGCGGTCGCGCCCAAGGCGATCGCCAGCGTGCTGAGCTATCAGGCCGAGCAGCGGGGCATCGCCGCCATCGATCCGGAGCGCCGATACGCGGAGCGTGGACGAACGGCATTCCTCCGCCGGCCCCGCAATGATGGCAATCAGGAGAATATGGCGTCCGAGGCGCTGTTCCAGCCCTGCGTGGTGCTCTCCGAACTGTGCGACCCGCTGGTGCTCGCGCAAGAGCTCGGCGACGGCGTCCCCGCTGTGGAGGCCGTGCTGTCGATCGCCACCGAGCGAGTCCAGTCCAAGCTCGACGCACTGCTGCCCGGGCTCGATATCTCGTCCTCACGCCGCTCCTCCGTCGACCCGTCCTGGTACTGGGCCGCGCCGATCCTGCTCGACATGCAGGCATATCCCGACTACACCGAGCCACCTGCGCTACCTGACTACTACGGGAAGCCCGACGCGCCAACCGAACTCGACGTCAGCGCGCTCGGCGCCATCCCCGCGGACCTGGCGCGAGTCCTCGCGGAGCTCGCCCTCGCCGGTCCCGCGAATTGCCTGCTCCGCGGCCTCCGGCGGGCCACCGGCTCCGTCCTCGCATACGACGATGACGAGCTGTGGAATGTCACGCTCGACACCTGCGACGCGTTCCGGTCCCTGTTCAACCAGTCAGAGATCGCCGCCGCTATACGGCATGCGCAGCCCGACCTTGCCCCGTGGCAGGCGGCGCTGCGCCATTGCCTGGACGGCAACCTGCAATCGGTGCTGGACGAGTACCTCGCCCTCGGCGGGGTGGAGCGCTTCCACGACGCGCATGATCCCGAGGCGGCCGCGAGCGGGCTCGTCGCGGCTATGAGCATCCAGGCCGGCGGCGCGGGCGTCGACGTCTTCGACCTCTCTGGTGGAGAGGTCTCCATGCGCCGCCCGCTGCCCATCCGGCACCATTTCGCCATGCGCTTGGGCCAACGCGGATCGCAGACCGAGCAGACGCAGGCCCGTGCGGCAGATGTGCTGGCCTCCTTCAACTCTCCGTTCTGGCCCTTCGTCGTCGCGTCCACCTCGGTCGGTCAGGAGGGCCTCGACTTCCACAACTACAGCCGCGCCGTCGTGCATTGGAACCTGCCCGGCAACCCCGTCGATTTGGAGCAGCGGGAGGGCCGGGTCCACCGATTCCGGGGTCACGCGATCCGGCGCAACATCGCGTCGGTGCACGCCGACGCCGCGCTCCGGCCGGGGTGTGTCGATCCGTGGGCGGCGATGTTCGACGCGGCGGAAGCCGCCAAGTCACCCACCGACTCGGACCTGGTGCCGGACTGGGTCTTCGCCCCACCGGGAGGAGCGAAGATCGAACGCTACGTGCCCGCGATGCCCCTGAGTCGCGAGACGGCGCAATATCAGAGGCTGCTGCGCACCGTCGCCGCGTATCGCATGACCTTGGGCCAGCCGCGGCAGGAGGACCTGGTGCGCTACCTCGATGACGGCGAGGCGGATGGCGAGGTGCTGCGACTAGACCTAGCGCCGCCGAGCCGGGGGTAGTCCCCGGTCAGCCCTCGACGTGGCAGCACTCTCGCTCTACCGTGAGCCTTGATGCATCTCGTATCGCGCTAGACGAAAACGTGCAGGAGCCGTCATGGACAACCAGCCCCGAACAGCGATTGTCACCGGCGCATCCGGAGGCATCGGGAGAGCCGTCGCCGCACGGCTCGCCGCCGACGGACTGGCGGTTGTCGCGCACTACAGCGGGAACCGACAACGGGCGGAGGACGTCGTCCAGGCGATCCACGCCGCCGATGGCCGGGCGATCGCGGTGGGCGGCGACATCGCGGACGAGACCGCCATGAGCGGATTGTTCGACGCAGCCGAGGCGGAGTTCGGCGGCGTCGACGTCCTGGTGCACACCGCCGGCATCATGCCCCTCGCGCCGGTGGCCGATCTCGACCTCGAGGTGTTCGACCAGATCCAGCGCGTCAATGTGCGCGGCACGATGGTCGTCGCGCAGCAGGCGTCGCGGCGGGTCCGCCCGGGCGGGGCGATTGTGCTGTTCTCGACCAGCATCACCCGGCTGCAGCAGCCGGGCTACGCCGCCTACGCGATGTCCAAAGGTGCGGTGGAGGCCCTGACGCTGATCCTGGCCCGGGAGCTGCGCGGCCGCGACGTCACCGTCAACGCGGTCGCCCCCGGCCCCACCGACACTCCCCTGTTCCGTGAGGGCAAGCCCCAGCAGCTCATCGACACCATCGCGGGGCTCAACCCCATGGAGCGGCTCGGCACCCCGCAGGACATCGCCGATGTCGTCGCCGCGCTCGCCGGCGAGATGCGCTGGGTCAACGGCCAGGTGCTGTACGCCAACGGCGGGGCCGCGTAGGCAAGCGGTAGCCGAGAGCAGCGCCCGATCACAGACGTCTTCCTGCGGATGGGGCATAGACATGCCTGCGAATCAGAGCGATCAGCCTCGGCGACGGCTGCTGAGGCACGGCCACCACTCCCCGGTCCAGCCGATCTGCGAGCTGGTGCAGAGCGCGGGCCGCATCCAGGCGCTCGCCTCGCGCCGCACGCAGCGGATCGTCGAGCATCCAACGGGAATCGAACGCGTCTCGGTGTACATTGGCGATCTCCAGCAGCGTTGCGATGTCACTGGCGTCTTTGAGTGCCAGCCGCGACTGCCACGCCAGCGCTTTGAGAACCAGAGCCGCCTCCACATCCGGAATCGGCACGGTGAATCGCAGTTTCCGACCATCTTGCAACTGGGCGTCCACATCGACCTCCACCGCCCTACGACTTAAGGCGAGGCTCAGTCCGGGGGCCGCGTCGAAGCCTCTGCCACCAAGCACCGCGATCTTGTCGGGTCCAGTCTTCGGCACCAGTATGTCCACGGTGAGATCTATTACCCTTTTGCTCCGCATAACCCTGGTCCAGCAACGCTGCGTGCAGTCCCAATCCGGCTGCCACTGGCTTATCAATGCCAGCGTCGGCGTCGGAGGTCACCCGCGCCGCAACGCCCAGGGTGGGGTACGCGTAGGTGAGCAGGTGGACCATGTGTCCGCCGATGACGCGGTATTCAATCCCCTGCGCGGCGTTCGCGAGATCTGCCAGGGCAAGAAGCCCCAAGTCGCTCGCAGTCGACGTCGAGATGATGTGCGCCGCAGGACTAGCCACGCGGGCGTCCTTCCACAATCTTCTGGCGGAGCATGCTCGCCGCCTCTGCCGCGTCTGCGCCTGGCGCGCGCAGCAGATCCCAGTAGGCCAACACCGGGTCCGCCAAACTTCCGCCGTCTCCCTCGGACTGACTCGAATACCACCGCGCCACCGGCCAGATAGTCGGATCGCGAGGGATACGCACTGTCAGCGTCGACTCCCCAGGTTCGGCCGGAACAAAGTCCGCAACGGACAAGTCGATCCACTCTGCGGTGTAAAGCGTGGCCGTGGCCGGCAGCCGCCACGGCGCATAGGTGTCAGCAGCGATATCCCCGGTCGCGAGCACATCCACGCTCAAGCTGTCCGCGACAGCCACTACCAGCCGTGCCTGTGCCGTCACCGGATCCAGGTGGTACCAGTCCGACTCGATCCCGCCAGCCCCCGGATACTCCTGAGCCCACCGGTCAAGCAGGTCTGCAGCAGACTCCACGGCCCAACCGTCCGCAGCTGCGATCGCGTCGGGATGCACGCGGAGGATCTTCGACACCGCTTGCTGGGAGATCCCGGCGGCATCCGCGAGCGCCCGCTGGGTCATCGGCATCTCGGCGAGGAGCAGTACTCGATCCACCGCCCAGTGCCCCCACCGCGCGCGGCGGTTCTGGCCCTGCGCACTCCCCGGTGCCCGTCCCGGCAGACGGTTTCGTCCCTGAATGATCACCAGCTCCGGTTCCGTCGCAACGAGATCGACTTGACCTGTCTCCGCCGCCTCGCGAAGCGCACTCCCCGGCCGCGACGCGACGTAAAGTACCCGCACATCCCGAGCCCCCGCGACGGCCAGCGCTATCCGGCTGCGACTGGGGCTTTGAGACTCGGTGCGGACCATCACCCTGAGGACCTCGCGGCCGGGAAGAACCAGCGTCAGCTCGTCCGCGGTGCCTTCTGTAATGCGGATCGAAGCACGACGAAGCAGCCCCGCTAGAGATAGCTGGGGATCAGCCGCCAAATGCATTCGAGCCCCTTCCGTTCACATCGACACCTGGAAGTCAAACAACCTTCGATGACAAAATCATACATAGGTTGTCGACCAAGCTGGGTGCCTCGACTTGTCCCGAAGCAGCTCGCGACCGCCACCCAGCAGAGCACCCCGTCTCGACCTGGACTCGACCGCTCTCCACACTGACCATCCGGGCACGGCGCACGACGAGCTCGCCGCCAGGCCGACGGCGAGAAGGGTTGACCAGCAAGCAATGTCATCTGGCGCAGTCCTATAAGACTAGGCGGCCGACACCTCGTCCAACGCGGCGATCTCCTCCGCTGTCAGCTCCAGCGTGGCGGAGGCCAGCAGCGCGGGCAGCTGCTCGACGGTGCGCACGCTGGCGATCGGGGCGGCCACGTTCTCACGCGTGCGCAGCCAGGCCAGTGCCACCGTCCCGATCTCCGCTTTGTGCGCCCAGCCGATGGCATCCAACGTCTCCAGGACCTGCACGCCAAACGCGCTGAAGTACGGGCTGGCCATCTGCCCGCGCATCTTGCCCTCGAAATCTTCCTTGGTCCGGTACTTTCCGGTGAGGAATCCGCTGGCGAGCGCGAAGTAGGGCAACACGCCGAGATCGTGGCGGCGGGCGGTCTCAGCCAGCGTCTGCTCGTAGCCCCCACGGGCGACGAGGTTGTAGTGCGGCTGCAGGGCCACCGGCCGGGCCAAGCCCTCGCGGTCCGCGACGGCCATCCACTCGTCGATCCGCTCAGCCGGGAAGTTGGACAGGCCGATGTGGCGGATCTTCCCTGCCTTGACCAGCGTGTCGAATGCCGCGGCCGCGTCGGCGACGGACGTGTTCGGGTCGTACTGATGCGCGTAATAGAGGTCGATGTGGTCGACATCCAAGCGGGACAGGGACGCGTCACAGGCTGCGGCGATGTTCGCCGGGGCCAGGCCCTGGAACTCCGGGTGCTGGGCCACCTTGGTGCTCACCATCATCCGGTCACGGTTGCCGCGCTTGCCCAGCCAGGAGCCGATGATGGCCTCGGACTCGCCGCCGGAGTTGCCCGGGATCCAGCTCGAGTAGCTGTCTGAGCTGTCGAGGAAGTTACCCTCGTGCTCGGCAAAGGCATCGAGCACCGCGTGCGACGTGGCCTCATCCGAGGTCCAGCCAAAGGTGTTGGTGCCCAGCGCGAGTGGGAATACATCGAGTTCTGACGTACCAAGCTTGGTCATTCTTCTCCTAGTTCAAGGTCCGTGAATGCCGAGTGGGCTCGTCTCCCACCTCTCTCGCGACCATAACCGTCGCCGCAACAGCTACCTCCGGGTGACGGTCGCGCCGTGGACCAAGCCCGTGCACCGCGAGAAGCTGACGTCCGCGCTCAAGGAGGCCGTGAAGATCTTCTGACGGACCCCGGCGCGCCCCTACTCCCCCGCGGGCCCCGGTCGCAGCAGCGCCATGCGCGCAAGCTCGCGGCCCCAGCGCGGACCCACCGGGACGTCAGCTGGCGGTCGCGGCCGGACGGACCGCGGGCCAAACGCGCCGACGGCCCGCAGCACCTGCAGCGTCGGGCCCGCCATTGCGGGGGTGCGCCGCGGGTCGATCGGCTGGCCGTCGGTCCGCCACCCCAGCGCGGTCATCGCCTCCGCGACCACCCCGGAGCGGCGCTGCTCCGGGGTGCCGCAGGCGATCGCGAGGAGCATCAGCAGCCCCGAGTCCTGCTCGATATCCTCCGCCCCCAGCGGCAACTGCGCCACGATGTGCGCCAGCAGCGCGGCCGGGTCCGCCAGCAGCGCGTCGCCGCGCTTGGTGCGCAATAGTCGCCCCTTCGACGTGCGGGTCAGGCCCAGATCCGCGGCCGCCGCGCGCACGTCGAGCAGCTCCTGGCAGTCCACCTCCCGGGCACCCGCCCGCCGCGAGTGCCCGGCCCAGCCCAGCTCCTCCCGCGCGAGAGCCACATCCGCGGGCCGCAGGTAGCCGGCCTGGGTCAACGCCGCCCCGTCCTCGCCGGGGTGGCGCAGCAGCCAGCGGAGATTGGCGGTGGCGGACGCAAGCTCCTCCGCGGTCATGCCGTGCGCGGACTCGTCCTGGAACTGCGCCCCCGGCAATAGCGCATACAGCAGCGGCGCAGCGGATTCCGGGATCAGCCGCAGCAGCCCGGCCGCCCGCGTCCACGGGGCCGGGTAGCTGGCGCGCAGGGTGGCCTGCCGCCGCAGCTCCGCGTTGACGTCCTCGACGCTGAAGCGCTGCGGGTCCAGCCCCGATCCGGCCCAGGCCCGCAGCTCGCGGCGCTCCGGCTCGGTGGGGTCGGCAAGCGCCTTGAGCAGCCGCGCGTAGCCGTACGCCCCGCCACAGTCCTCGGGCGGGCAGCGCTGGGCCCCGTCGACGCACACCGGGCTCGGCCCCGCCAGCGCGCCAACCTCCTCGAGGGCGATCACGTGCTCCCAGCTGTCCCCAAAGTCGTACTCGTAGAACAGCAGATCGCCCACCTCGGCGAGCACCTCATCGAGCCGGGCGGTGTCCTCGTAGTCGCCCTGCTCGCCCTCGCCCTGTCCGCCGGCGTCCTCCACCGCGTCGAAGCGCGGGCGCATGTCGAAGCGCAGGGAGTCGGGCGAGTACTTCTCGCTGGCGCTGATGAAGGAGTGCAGGTGGCTGTCGGTCCAGCCCATCACGGTCTGGAGCACCGGATGCAGCGCGTCGAGCATGATGTCCGACGGCACGGTGACGCGGCGCCAAATCTCCGGCTCGACGCCCTCCAAGCCCACCCGCAGGGTGTAGGTGACGGGCTCTGGCCTGCGCGGCCGCAGAAGCGTGGGGGCAGGTCGCGGCGCCTCAGACGTCACCTCGTCCTGCGCCTCGACCAGTGCCGGGACCAAGGACAGGTGCGCGCGCCGGCCCCGCTCGATTCTCGTCACCCGCCCAGGATAGGCAGATCACCGGCGCGATACAGCACAACGACAGCATGCCGCCGCCGGCCGCGCGCGCCGCCCCGACCGCCGCGACGGCAGAGCGGGACCCCTCGATTCCGGACCGGGGCCGGCCGTGACGCTGCCCACGATCAGGCGTCGGCGCACACCGCCCGTCGCCCCGCACCGCAGATCTCCTATAGGGTCCCCACTGGCCGTTCATGCGGCCACGATCGAGCAGGGAACCTGGTGTGAATCCAGGGCTGACGCGCAACGGTAACGACCCTTCAGGGGTCGAAGTCCGGACACTGACCGATCGAGCACGACGAATTTCTCGGCTCCGCGACTGAGCCCCGAGCAAGGAGTTCCCTCGAACATGCGATTCTCGCGTACCTTTTCCGCCTTCGCCGCCACCGCCGCGACAACCCTGGCGCTAGCCGGCTGCAGCTCTTCCCCCGATTCCAGCGCCGCCGGTTCAAGCAATGCCGCCAACACCGCAGAGACTGCGTCGGGCCACTACCCGCTGACCATCGAGAACTGCGGCAAGCAGATCACCATCGACGCGCCGCCGCAGCGCGCGGTGTCGCTGAACCAGGGCTCCACCGAGATCCTGCTCTCCCTCGGCCTCGCGGACCGGATGGTCGGCACCGCCACCTGGACCGACCCGGTGCGTGAGAACCTCGCGGCGGATAACGAGCGCGTGCCGCGCCTGGCCGACAACAACCCGTCCTTCGAGGTGGTCCTCGACACGGAGCCCGACTTCGTCACCGCGTCGTTCGGCGGCACGCTCGGCCCGGGCGGGGTGGCGGACCGCCAGCAGTTCGCGGACCTCGGCGTCCCGACGTACCTGTCCCCCACCGACTGCGACGGCAAGACCGCGGTGAGCGTGAACGCGGACGGCGCACGGACCGAGCCGCTGCAGATGGAGACCATCTATAAGGAGATCCGCCAGCTGGCAGAGATCTTCGACGTGACCGCGCGCGGCGAGCAGTACATCGCCGAGTTGCAGACCCGGTTCGCGGCCGCCTCGGACGAGGTCGACGCCGCCGGGGTGACCGTCGCGTACTGGTTCGCGGACACGATGACCCCGTACATGGCCGGCTGCTGCGGGTCCTCGGGCATCATCACCGAGTCCGTCGGCGCGCAGAACATCTTCGCCGGCACCACCGACGAGTGGCCCCAGGTGAGCTGGGAGTCCATCCTCGAGCAGGATCCGACGGTGCTGGTCCTCGCCGACCTGAGCCGGCGCAGCATCGACGGCGACGCGCTGGAGTCCAAGATCGCGTTCCTGGAATCGAACCCGGTGACCGCCCGCCTGTCCGCGGTGCAGAACAAGCGCTACATCGTCGTCAACGGCGCAGACCTGAACCCGTCGATCCGCACCGTCGACGGCGTCGAGAAGACCGCGGCCGCGCTGGACGGCTGGGGCCTGACGAATTGAGCACGCGCACAGCGTCCTCCGGTGCCCAGCGTCTCGACATCCAGCGTCTCGACTCCCGGCCGGTCCTGGGCGGGCTGTTCGCCCTGGGCCTCGTCGGCCTTGTGTTCTCGATCGCGCTGGCCATCACGTTCGGCCCCGCCAGCCTGTCCGTGCTCGACGTCTACCAGGTGGTGCTCGCGCACTGGGGCATCGGCAGCTCCGGCGTGAGCGCCATCAAGGACGGCATCGTCTGGGAGCTGCGGCTGCCCCGCACGCTGCTCGCCGCGGTGTGCGGGGCAGGCCTGGCCCTGTGCGGGGCGATCATGCAGTCGCTGCTGCGCAACCCCCTCGCGGACCCGTTCGTGCTCGGCATCTCCTCCGGCGCCTCGACCGGCGCCGTCATGGTCGCGGTACTGGGTATCGGCGGCGGCGCCATCTCGCTGTCCGCGGGGGCCTTCGTCGGCGCGATCGTCTCCTTCGGGTTGGTGATGCTGCTGGCGACCGGCGCCGGCGGGGGCACCTCGCGCGTCATCCTCGCGGGAGTGGCTGGCACGCAGCTGTTCTCCGCGCTGACGTCGTTCATCGTCATCTCCTCGGCCGACGCCGAGCAGACTCGCGGGGTGCTGTTCTGGCTGCTCGGGTCGCTGGCCGGCGCCGGCTGGACCGATGTGGCGACGTGCAGCGTGGTGGTCGCCGTGGGCATCACCGCGTGCCTGCTCAACGCCCCCGCGCTCGACGCGTTCACGTTCGGGAACCACGCCGCCGCCGCGCTCGGGGTGTCTGTGCGCCGGGTGCAGGTCCTGCTGTACACGGTCACCGCGCTCATCACCGCCGCGCTGGTCAGCGCGGCCGGGGCGATCGGCTTCGTCGGCCTCGTCCTCCCCCATGCCGCCCGCTTCCTCGTCGGCACGCGCCACAGCCGCCTGCTGCCCGCCACCGCGCTCATCGGCGCGATCTTCATGGTGTGGGTCGACGCCATCGCCCGCACCGCGTTCGCCCCGACGGAGATCCCGGTGGGCGTCGTCACCGCGCTGATCGGCGTGCCCGCGTTCGCCGTGATCCTGTTCCGCATGCGGAGGAGTGAATGAGCCTCTCAGCCCACGCCATCACCTGGGCCCGCTCCGCGAAGACCATCCTGGACTGTGTCACCATCGGCGCGCGGGCCGGGGAGACCATCGGCCTGCTCGGCCCCAACGGCTCCGGCAAGTCCTCCCTGATCCGGCTGCTGTCGGGGCTCACGACGCCGGACTCGGGGCAGGTCCTTCTCGACGGCGAGGACCTGCGGACGCTGAGGAGGCGCGACATCGCCCGGCGGGTGGCCACCGTCGACCAGCACTCGCACACCGAGGTCGACATCCCCGTGCTCGACATCGTCCGGCTCGGCCGCACTCCCCACCGCACGCTGTTCGCCGCCGACCCCGGGGCGGACGAGGCGGCGATCGACGCCGCGCTCGCGGCCACCGGCCTGGCGGATATGCGACGCCGGCTCTGGCACACCCTCTCCGGCGGCGAGCGCCAGCGCGCGCAGATCGCCCGCGCCCTCGCCCAGCAGCCCGAGGTGCTGCTGCTCGACGAGCCGACCAACCACCTCGACATCCAGCACCAACTCGACATCTTGACGCTGGTCGCCGAGCTGCCCATGACCAATGTCATTGCGCTGCATGATCTCAACCTCGCGGCCATGTTCTGCGACCGTGTCGTGGTGCTTGCGCACGGCCGGGTGGTCGCGGCGGGCACCCCCGTCGACGTCATCACGGCGGAGCTCGTCTGGGAGGTCTACCGGGTCCAGGCCAACGTGACGATCGCGCCCGAGGACGGCTACCCCACCGTCACATACCGTCGACGCAGAGCCCAGCCTGTGCGACTTAGCGGCTAGCTCCGGGTCTGCACCGGCTGCGCCAGCACCAGCCGCGCGAACTCGCGCACCCACCGCTTCTTGTTGAGCTCCTCCTCGCGGTCATACCACCAATCGGCGGCGTCGATGGCGAACAGGAAATTGACGTTCTTCCCCGATTGCAAGGTCCGCGTGCGGGCCTCCACATCCGGGCCCAGCGCCGCCATCGCCTCCGCGAGGAGGCTGGTCCGCAGGTGAAGTGGGATCCCCGCGGCCAGCACCGCCAGCCACAGCAGCGCGTCGTCCCGCTCGGCGGCTGTCTCCCCGAACGGCAGGCTCGTCAGCACGTGCCGCAGCAGCGCGCCTTGGTCCTCCGCGAGCGTCTCCCCCACGTCGGTGCGCTCCAACCGGAACGCCCGGAACGGCCTTGTCCCCCACTTGTTCGCGATCTCGGCCAGGGCATCGTTCAAGGGGCCGGGCTCCGGCGGCCCCTCGTGCACCCGGGTGAGCCCGAAGTCCTCCGCCGCGGCCCGCAGACTGACGATCTCGCGGTTGTCGGACTCCTTCAGGCTGCGCGGGCGCCACCGATCGGGCGAGCAGACCTCCTTGCGGGCCGCGGACACGATCGGCTTGGGCAGCCGGCTGAGATTGTCGAGATCGATCCCGTCCGGCCCAATCCGCCGCAACAGCCAGTGCAGGTGGAACACCGCGTGCTCGGGGCCCCGATCTCGGTCCGGATCGTCCCGGGCTGGCTCGGCGCTGGGCTGATCACCTCTGGGCTGATCACCGCCGGGCTGGTCTCCCGGGGCGAGATCCTGGCCTATCCGGGGCAGCATCGAATAAAACTGGGGCGCACGCGCTTCCGGCAGCCTGCTCAGCAGCGCGGCGAACACGGAGCCCTCCGCCGGCGTGAACACGGGCAGCCCATAGAGCCGGCGCAGCCTCGCATTGCCGGCCGCGATCTCGACCTCGTCCTCGCCGGCGAGCAGGACCGGGTACTGGCCAGGGCGCTGGTCAATCGGCTCCACGTCCTCCACAGTGATGGCCGCCCGCCGCACCACGCCGTCGCCACTGTTCTCGTAGCTCATGGCCTCGCCCGTGCGCCGCAGCACCTCGTGCAGTCGCAACTTGTCGCTGTGGAGCACGCCAATTCCGCGCGCCGCCACATGATCCGGCTCTCCGGCCGGGGTCGCGTCGGGCTCCGGGCTCGACTCGATCCGCCGACTTTCGGCCGCGAAGGTCCCATCGGCGGTGACGAACGCGTGGGGTCCGCGGTCATCCCAGTCGAGCGTCGCGCACAGTGCCTTGTGCAGCGCGTCGAGCACCATCCCGCGCGGGACGAGGAGCCGACGCCACGACGGATTACCAGGCCCCTCGCACTCCACCCGCAGGGTGTACTGGAGAGGTGTCTGGCGGCCGCTGACTGGCGTCGTCGCGGAGGCTTGCGGCGCGACGGCGTCGGCCAGTGGCGGCACCAGTGAGAGGTGGCCGCGGCCGCGAGATCTGGATGTTGCCATGTCGCCGAGGATAGGCGCGGCCGCACGTTTGGGAATCAGCTTCGACAACCGCGGTCCGCCACCCAGCGAAATTCTGCGGAGGGCTAGTGGACTCAACCTCCCTCGGCGCACCGCAAGAATCCGTACACCTTCAATTACTAGCTCAACCGCCAGCATCTGGCGTTCCCTCACATCATCGGGATGAGCGGCCTCTTCAGCGAATTGCTACGCAGGCTAGAGGCTCGCCTTGCGGGGTGGGACACTCCTCCCCAGTTCGCCGCCCTCTTCGGCTCCGCGGCTCGTGGCACGATGACCATCGAGAGTGACATTGACATCCTCTTCATCCGTCCCGACACAGTCGTCAGCGACGAACGATGGGATGCACAGGTCGCTGACCTGATGGCTGACGTGAGCAATTGGACAGGCAACGCTGAACCTGTCCTCATGGACGTCGTGCACGAGGGCATCCCCCTCTCGGGTTCCCGATCCGAGTTCGCTCGTCGCAACCACACGGTCCGTCGAGACTGCCCTACCGAAGCGCCAGCCGCGCGAGCTTGCGACCCCACTCCGGCACCGTCTCGTCGCCCATCCTCGCGTCCGGCTCGCTCAGCGCGTCGATCGCGTTGAGGTAGCCGAGGGTCCGCTCGATCACCCAGCGGGTCTCGTGATCGGGCAGTGCGCCGGGCACCCCCTCGAACCGCCAGCCCAACTCCGCGATCGCCTGGGCCAGCACCGCTTGCGACTCGCCGGAGGGCCGGTCTGCCGCCATGCCGAGCAGGAAGATCAGCCCGGCCTCCTGGTCGATCTTCGGTTTGCCCAGCGGCAGCCGTGCAGCCACGTGCCGCAGCAGACCAGTCTGGTCGTCGGCCAGCGTGGAGCCGAGCTTGGTGCGCAGCAGCTTGCCCTTCGCCTTGCGGACCAGGCCCAGCTCCTGCGCCGCCTCTCGCAGGTGGAGCATCTGCGGGTGGTCGGACTCGCGGTTGCTGGTCCCGCGCCAGCGCTGGGTCCACTCGAACTCTGCGCGCGCCTCGGTGACAATCTTGGGCGCCAGGTAGCCGGCGCCGGTCAACGCCACACCGTCCGGCCCGACGACGCGCAGCAGCCAGCGCAGGTGCCGCGTCGCGCGCTCGGTCTCCTCAGCGGTCAGCTCTGCGCCTTCACTAAGCCCCGCGCGCGGCAGCCACGCGAACAGCCCCGGCACCCGCCGCGGCGAGAGCCGTGCGAGCAACGCGCCCAACGGGGTGGCGGCGTCGGGCATCAGCGCCGCACCCTCGACCTGCGCGCGCAGCAGTGCGCTGACCGCGTCCGCGTCGAATTCCTCTGGCTTGTAGAACAACTTGCCGGTGGTCATCATCAGCCACTCACGCAGCTCCCGGCTGCTGGCATCACCGGAGCTCGCCTGCACGCGGAGTAGGTTCTCGTAGCCCGGGACGCCGCCACAGTCCTCGGGCGGGCAGGCCCGGGCCCCATCGAGACAGACAGGAACCGTGCTCGACGCCACCTCATCGACGCCCTCGAGCGTCACGGTGTGCACCCAGCCGTCGCCGAAGTCATAGGAGTACAGCAGCGTGTCCCCCACCTCGGCCAGCACCTCATCCAGGCGCACCTCGTCCTCGTAAGCTTGCGCGGCGTACCCGGGTGGACCGAAACCGAGCGGCTCTGAAAATTCCGAGCGCACTTCGAACCGCTCTGAATCCGGCGACCCCAGCTCCCCGCTGAGGAATCCGTGCAGGTGGCTGTCCCGCCAGCCCATGACGGTCTGCAGCACGGGATGGAGTGCGTCGAGCATCAGGTCAGACGGGACGGCGATCTGCCGCCAGATCGCGGGTTCGATGTCCTGGAGCTCGACGCGCAGCGTGTAAACGGCCAGCGTCCCCCGCCGGGGGTGCCGACGCGACGGCACCGGGGCCGTGGTGGCTGCTGGGTCGGCCGGGTTCGGAACCAATGACAGGTGCGAGCGCGATTCCGGAGAGGTGGAGGCCATGCGCCCAGCCTAGGCAATTGACCTGACTCGTGAGCAAAGTACGGCACCCGAGCCCTTACTGTACTTTTTTATATGAAAAGTACAGTAAGGTGCACGTTAGTCGCGTATTCTGCCAGGAGGACCCATGGAGTGGCCCAGCCATCAGAGTGAGGTGCGCCAGTGGGATCCCGCCAGCCGTCAGGGCTCCAGAGCGGACCGCCCACTCGAAACGATCACCGTGCAGATTCCCCCGATGATTGGCGACCTCGTCTACGAGCCCGCCGGGCAGATCGCCCGGCTGCACGAAGCGGCCGTCATCGCCGTCGTGCGGCTTGAGGCCGGCTATGGGGCGCATCTTCCGCCGCTTGCGGACTTCCTGCTTCGCAGCGAGTCCGTGGCATCCTCCAAGATCGAGCACATCAACGCCGGCTGGCACGCGTTTGGCAAGGCCTATGCCGGGGGCAAAGCCAGTGACGAGGCGCGCTCCCAGCTCGCGGCCGCGCAGGCCCTCATCGCAATGGTCGACACCGCTGGGTCTGGACCGATCGTCCTTGACACGTTGCTGCAGGCCCATCGACTACTGATGGCCCCCGACTACTACGCGGCGCGAGACTCCGGAGAACTTCGGGATGTCCAGAACTGGATCGGCGGCAGCGACTACACACCGATCAACGCGATGCATGTTCCGCCACCGCCCGAGTTGGTGCCCGAGCTGATGGCGGACCTCACCGTGTTCGCAAACCGAACTGACCTGCCGATCATCGCGCAGGCGGCGATCGCCCATGCCCAGTTCGAATCTATCCACCCGTTCACAGATGGCACCGGTCGCATTGGCCGAGCCTTGATCAGCGCGATCCTGCGCCGGCGCGGGCTCACCACACGCGTGACCGTGCCGCTCGCATCGGTGATGCTCGCGAACACCGACCGCTATTTCGCGAAGTTGACTAGGTACCGGAACGGCGCGGCGGACGAGTTCGTCGACTACGTCTCCCAAGCCGCCATCGACTCCAGCGAGGCCGCCCAGGAATCGGCCGCGGCCTTAGCCGACCTGCCCGGGCGCTGGCGCGCTATCGCGAAACCGCAAGCCAATTCCGCGGACGGATCACTCATCGCGGCACTACTCGACTCCCCCATTCTCAATGCCGACACCGCTGAGTCGATCACTGGAACATCCGAGGCCAGCACCTACCGGGCGCTCCGCAAGCTGACCGAGGCGGGGATCCTCCAGGTGCTCGCCGAGAGCAAGCGCAACCGGGTCTGGGCCGCGACAGACGTGCTCGTCGAACTCGACGCGCTCAGCGCCGCGATCGGCAAACGCACTGCCCACCACCGGTAATTCTGGCAGTCAGCCCGAGTTATGGCCGCGCAGACGTGCTCTTCCCCTGCCTCCGAACGCGGAAGTGCCGCGCACAGTGTGTCGGCAGGATCGGAAAACCCGGGCTAGCCTGGAACGTAATGTGTCGGGCGTCACCCACCGCAGCGCGAACCACCCGCTCCATCCCCGATTCCATCGGAGGAACTCATGGCCCACGCCATCGCCAACGAGGTCCAGCCGGTCGCCGCCAGCGGGCTCGTCCCATGACGCTGCTCGACCACGTCGTTCTCCAAGTCGACGACCTGAACGCCATCGGCGACTGGTACGACCAGCTCGTCAGCCTGGCCGGGGGCACGCGAACCTTCGATACGCCAACCCTGATCGGGTACGCCCTCCCTGGCCAGCCAACCCAGCTGCTCTTCTCCCGGGCGACCGATCCCGGTGGCCGCCAGACCCACGTTGCGCTCAGGGTCGAGGACGAGGCCACCGTCCGGCGTGTCCACGATCTCGCCATCGCGCTCGGTGCCGAGATCCTCCACGAGCCTCGGCTGTGGCCGGAGTACGGGCCGGACTACTACGCGGTGTTCATCCGCGACCCGGCCGGGAACAACCTCGAATTCAAGTGCCAGGCCTCAACGACGGAGGAACACTCATCATGACCACCATCAGCATCATCGGCGCAGGCAACATGGCCACCGCCATCGGCACCCGGGCGGCCAAGCACGGCCACACCATCGAGCTCATGAACCGCGACACCGCCAAGGCTCAAGCGCTCGCCGACCAGATCGGCGACGGAGCCACCGTCGGCGCGTTCGGCGCAACGCCGGCGGGGGACATCGTCATCATGGCCGTCCTTTACAGCGGCGCTGTTGACGTGGTCGGGCACTACGGCGATGCGCTGGCCGGCAAGACCCTCATTGATATCTCCAACCCGTTCAACGCCGACATAAGCGGGGTCCTGACTACCGCGGGCAACTCGGCGTCCCAGCAGATCGCCGCCGCCGCCCCCGCGGATGCACACGTCGTGAAGGCATTCAATTTGATCTTCGGCGGCGTCCTTGCCCAAGACAAGCCCGTGGACGTGTTCTTCGCCGGCGATAGCGCCGAGGCGAAAGCACGTGTCGCGGCGTTTCTAGAGAGCTTGGGCATGCGGCCCCTCGATGCAGGAGGGCTCGAGATGGCCTACATCCTGGAGTCCGCCGGCATCCTCTTGATGGGCCTGGCACGCAACGGCGCCGGCTTCGACATCGCCTTGGGAGCCAAAGCCCTCTGATCGGCGATCTACCCCAGTCGCTCCCGCTCGGCCCGCACGTAGTCCTGCTCCGTCGGACCAGCCCCGCCGTCCCAGCCGGTCGCGGTGGCCGCGGCATCCGACTCCTTCGCGTGGCTGCGGCGCGCGTACTCATCGAACAGCCCGGACTTGCGCGCCAGGGTCTCCCGCATCAGCTCGTCGACGCTGTCCTTGGCCAGCACCCGGTGCACCTGCACGGTGCGCACCTGACCCATGCGGTGTGCGCGGGCGATGGCCTGTGACTCGGTGCTCGGCTTCCACTGCGGCTCCGCCAAGATCACCACCGACGCGGCCTGGATATTGAGCCCGACGCCGCCCGCCTCGATCTGCGCCAGCAGGCTCGCGGGGCCGGGGTGCGCGGCGAACGCATCGACCAGCCGCTGCCGCTCCGCCACGGGCGTCGCGCCGGTGATCGGCCCGTAGACGGTGCCGGGGAGGGTGCCGCGGATCGACTCCAGCACGCCACGAAAGTAGGAGAAGGCCAGCACCTTCGCATCGCCTGCCCGCGCCTCCGCCACGATCTCGACGATGCGCTCCAACTTCGCCGAGCCGGCCGACGCGTAGGCGGCCTGGCGCATGGCCATGAAGTTCCCGTCTCGCACCGCCGAGCGATACGCGGCCTTGTCTGCCCCGGCGAACAGCACCCAGTCCTCCACCTCGATCAGGTCCGGCAACTCGGTGAGCACGTCCTCCTGGTTGCGGCGCAGATAGGCGGGGGCCACCACCTTGCGGAAGGCTCGAGCCCCGCCCAGCCCGTCGCGCACATGGATTCGGCTGGCGATCGACGGCTGCACATAGCCGACCAGGTTTTTGAACTCCTCGACACGGTTCTCCATGGGTGTGCCGCTCATCAGCACCGCACGGCCGGACCGGGCGAGGACCGCGCGCACGGCTTGCGCCCGCTGGGTGGCGGGGTTCTTCACGAAGTGCGCCTCGTCGACCACCAACAGGTCCGGGTCCACCGGCACCCGCAGCGCCTTGAGGGTATCGAAGGTGGTGATCGCGACGCCCCCGCGGCGACCCCATTCGGCCAGCAGCGCATCGCGCTCAGGCCCGTGGATCTGCCACGGCCGCAGATCGGTGTGCTTACCGGTCTCATTGACCCAGTTGCTGATCACGCTGGCCGGGCACACCACCAGCGTGTGGCCGGAGCCCTTGGCGGTCAGGTGCGCGGCGACGGCGAGTGCCTGCACCGTCTTGCCCAGGCCCATCTCGTCGCCGAGGATCGCCTTGCCCCGGGTGAGCAGGTATTGCGCGCCGAACGCCTGGTAGCCGCGCAGGAACGAGCGCAGATGCGTGCGGTCCAGCGTGATCTTGGCTGCGTCCTCGACCAGCTCCGCGGTGATGAACCCGTGCGCGGACTGCGCCTCGTCGCCGACCTCCGTGAACTGGCTGAGCAACGCGTTGATCGCGGCGGCGTCGTGCTCGTACTCCGCCCACGGGGCCGGGAACTGCGGCGGGCCCTCCAGCACCGCGAGCAGTTGGGCCTGCAGGGCGTGGACGTCCTGGTCCGCCATGATGGCGTGGACCCGCGCGACGGCGGCCTTGGCGCGCTCCCGCTTGGCCTTGCCGGAGAACAGCATCGAGAGCCGCCGCCCGGCCCGCGCCGCGTCCGCGCGCAGCGGGTCAGCTCGCAGGTGCAGGCGTGCCAGCGGTTCCCGCACCGGCAAGACCGCCGACTCCAGCGCGCGCAGCGTCAGCAGCCCCCGCAGGATCTCCGTGTCCTCGCCGGGCTTGCGGTCGGCGTCCAGGCGCAGCCGGGTCTCGCCGCGCAGGCGGTCATGCTGGGCCGCCGCCTCCTGATGGATCGCCAGCGCGGACTGCGGGCCGATGCCTGGCACGGCGGCGATCATCGCCGGCGTCGCCCGCGCGAGGTCCGCTGCGGTGCGGAACGCCGAGCGCTCCAACTCCCCCATCCGGGTGCCCTTCGGGAGCGCGCCCCTGAGCGCGGAGACGGGGATCGCCCGCATCGCCGCGTCGACCTTCGCCTCGATGTGCCGGGCCACCGCGCCGGCGACCTCTGCGCGTGCCGCATGCGGGGCGTCGAGCACGTGCTGGCCCAGCGCGATCAACGCCTCCAGCGATCTCACCGTCTCGTCCACAACCGACATCCTCCCCTGCCCCATCATTCGCCGGCCCACACTGCCAGTTGCACCAGCACTACACGAGCGGAGTCTCACACCCATCGCTTCCCGTAGAGCTCGACGTTCCAGTCATCGTGCCAGCCGACGGCATAGATCGAGGTTGTTGCTTGCCGTCGTCCGCTCGGCGAGCGACTCTGCGAATAGTCCTGCCGCGGGCCTACGTTGGGCGGGCAGACAACGCCCGTATCACCTCAATCTGGAGCATCAGACACCGGAAATCCCCCGGTGGACGAGCCGCAAATCGAGTACCCCAAGAAAAGCCCAGGTCGCGGGAGTAGTGGCCACCGATCAGCCTTCACCAACGGGGGGAATCCGGCCATTCCTCCACAACAATCGCAGGTCGAGTGCCCGCTGGTGGAAATCCCGACCACGCCAATGGGCCGTTTGCCCAGGTGGCAGCGAACGAGAACCATCCGTGACCGCACGAGCGGGCGAAACCCGGTCCCCACTCCCTAGATTCCCGGCCGTACGGGCAACGTGTGCCCGCGGAACGTAGGCGACGTGCAGGACTACCAACTACGAATTGGCAACGGGCGTGGGACACGCGAACTACTCGCCCGGCCCACGCCCGTCTCGGCGCGCTATGTGAGGAACTGGCTATGCGGCCGGGCCCTCCCCCGCATCCGACTGGGTGCCGGTCGGCGTGCCACTGGGAGTGTCCGTCGGGGTGGATGTCGCGGTGTCGCTCGACGTCGCGGTCGGGGTGGACGTCGGGGTGCTGCTCACACCGGCATCGCCCGTCGCGCTTGTGCCCGCATCGTCGGCCGCGGTATCGCCGCCGGCCCGCTCGACGACGGCGAGCCGCTGGGAAGTCTGGCTCGAATCGCCCTTGAGAGTCTCTTCGACCGCCTGCTCCGTGTCCTCCTCGTCATCCGTCGAGCCGGAGCCCGTCAGGCCCTCGACCAGGCCGCCGACGCCCTTGACGTCGTCGACGATGGTGACGGTGCTGAAGTAACTGCGCAGCGTGTGGACCGGGTTCAGCGGCTTGTCCAGGGTCAGGGTGCCGAGTCCGAAGGGGTTCGCCCACTGCACCAGGCTGACCTTGGGCACCATGCTGATCTTCGACATCTCACCGCTGTCCGCGTCCGCGACGATCTTCTCGATCTGCGGTGCGGACAGGTAGTTCGGGCGCTCCTCGCCGTTGACGGTCGCCGCCGGGAACAGCACTATGCGCTGGCCCATCCACTCGATGGTGATGGGGTCGACGAAGCCGTAGTCGCTGGTCAGGTACGCCGCGGTGATGGTCGTGGTGACCGGGTTGCCGTCCTCATCGAGCTGCGGCACCAGCACCGGGTTGCCATCGTCGTCGAGGACCGCGTTGCCGTCCTCGTCGAGCTCGGGAGTCATGGCGGCCTCGGTCTTCACGTCCTGGGTGTAGCGCACGAAGTCCTTCGCGAACTTCAGGCGGCCCTCCTCGGAGGTGAGGTTTTCCATGAGCGTGTCCATGAACGGCGTCTCCTCGGAGGTGCCGTTCAGCTGCTTGAGCAGGGCGTTGTTGCCGAGCACTAGCGAGGTGACGTCGGTGAGGCCGTACTGCGTCTGGCGGCTCTCCCCCACCTTCGGGGCGCGGAGGTCCTCGTAGCTGTCGAACGTGCCGAGGATGTTGCTGCAGGAGCCCAGGCCCTCGGCCGTCGCCTGCGCGAGGACGCCGAAGCAGCTGACCTCCTTGAGCGCGGGGATCTCGAGGCCCTCGATGGTGCCGATCATGTCCTCGGCCTCATCGCCCGCGAGGCCCAGCAGGCCGGAGTTCTCCAGGTTGGTGAAGTCCAGGACCTTGCCGAACCAGGTGAGCTCGATCTTGTCGGTGTCGAGGTTCAGGGCGTTCGCCATGCCGAGGTAGGCGTAGGAGCTGGAGGTCCGGCCCTCGCCGGCGCCGGCCGTGGCGATGCCGAACTCATGTCCCGTCTCGGCGCGTGCGGTGCCGCCGGTCATCGACAGCGCGAGCTGCATGCCGGGGCCGACGACGGTGGAGCTGCCGACCGGCTCGGACTTGCCGGGCAGGTCCATGGGCTTGGTGTAGTCGTACTTCTGGCCCGTGAGGTACTCGGCGACCTTCAGCGCCTCGGTGCGCTTAGCGAGGTTTCCGTCATAGGTCACGGGAACCTGTTCCCATTTGTAGCAGATACCAAATAAACTCTTCGTGCAGTCGCCGTTGACATAGCGGGTGGCCTCCACGTACGGAAGGCTCGCGTCCGTCTGGACCTGCTCGTAGCTGCTATACCGGCCAAGCTTGCCGGGGTTCATCTTGAAATTCAGGATTGGAATGTTGAAGGGGTCGATCGCAACGGCACTCACAATTTCGATGAGGTTGCGCTCGCCCATTTTGAACCCGAGGATGTCCTTGCCCAGGTCGACCTTGATGCCCTCGGCCGCGGCGCCCACCTCGAGCGAGCCGGGAAGCACCACCGCGATGCCGGTGCCGGTCGACTGGCTGCAGTCGACAACGGCGTAGACCTCGCCGTCGTCCGTCGGCGCCGGCGCCGAACCGTCTGGGCTATCGCAGATCTCGACGAAATCCTTGATCATCTCGTTCTCGAGCAGCCCGGTGATGTCCTCGAGCCCGAGGCCGGCGAACGGGCTGTCCGCCGCATAGGCCGGGGCTCCGCCGCTCAGCAGTCCTGCGCCGAGGGCCGCCGTCGCGGCGACCGCGATCAGCCCGTTGCGTCCCCGCCACGACCGGCCGGACGGCCGCGCCTGTTTCTCACGCCGTCGGCGTGCCTCCCGCAACTGCTGCGTCTCGATCATGCGACTGCTCCTTTAGCCCGATGTGCTCTACCGCCTACATCGACCCTTCCGCGAAAATGGTTACAAATGTTCCATTCGCCGGCGCTCCCGCAATATTCCCGGCCCGCATGAATCAGGAGAAAAATGTCATCGCAGAGACCCGGACCTCACGCTGAACAATCGTCACGCTAAACCGTGCTCGCAGACAAGAAATACTTTCTATACTGAGGCCCACGCAGTTCCGGCTCAGAGACCGCCCCGATACCAAGTCTCCCTGTGCCCGTCCATCGCCCCCCATGGCCCACGTGTACCCCCACGTCAACAATGGAACGTCCGTGCAATTAGGGGCCGCGCCGTGGCGATTCGGCGGGCATGGACTCCGCATTGTCAACAGAATGTGTCACAGCCCCGTGTCATCATCGCGGCATGAACCTACTGGACAACTATCTCCAGCCGCCCGAGGAATGCGCGCAATGGTGCCGGAACCAGCCGTATGAGCTGCAAGTGCTGGACGACGCCGCCGACGTCGACCTCGACTGGTGGAACCTGAAGCTGCGGGTCCAGCATCTCGACATCCGGCTGCGCGGCCGCGATAGCGACGGCCGGGAGGTGTCCGTCGGCAAGTCCATGGTGCTCCGGGGCGATCTCTATCCTGGCAGCCCGCTCATCGAGGGCGAGGACAGGACGCTGGGGCTGCTGTACCTGTGCGCCGCCTGGCAGGGCGGCCATCGCCGGCGCCACGCCGCCCGCCGGTTCCCCCGCACGGAGAGCTACGACCTCCGCAAGGACGAGTTCCCCCTGGACCGGATCCGCTCGGTGCTCGACGGCTGCATCAAGAGCAAGTCCCTGCCGTATGACAAAACAAAGGGCTGGTCCGGGTTCCCGGAGACCCCGGACGTGGGGCTCGGGTTGCTCGCGACGTTCATGTGGGCTGCCGAGGTGGAGCTCGATAGCGGCCGAGCACAGCTGATCGACCAACACGGGCTCTCCTCCCTTGTGCACTGCGGCTGGATGGAGCTCCCCGTGCTGGGGCGGTTGCACCCGCCGTCGGTACAACCGATACCTGGAGTTGTTGGAGTCCTGGTCGCAGACGTTGCAGGCGCGGCCCGAGCTGATCGAGTGCTGGCTCGTCAACCGCTGGCACGCCCGCAGGATGGAGATCCGCTCGGGACAGTCGTTCCAGCCGCCCCGAAGGTACTCATTGCGGTTGCCCCGCAGTCACTTTCGCGTGGTAACTGATTCATGTTGGCCCCATAGCGTCGGCGGCATGCAACGACGAACTCGCTGCGCACTTTTCGCTGCGCCTCTCATGCTCCTGCTCACCGCCTGCTCAGCCGCGGATGCGGAGCCCCAGACCGACGGACTGGAGATCACCCACCTGTCGACAATACAGGTGCCCGACGGTCTCTCGCCGTTCGGTGTGCCCCTCGGCGGGCTCTCCGGCATCGACTACGACCCCGCCACCGGCAGCTACCTCGCGGTCAGCGACGACCGCGCCGAGAAGGGCCCCGCCCGCGCGTACACGCTCAACCTCGATCTGGACTCCACCGGCGCATTCACGTTGTCTGCGCCGGAGTTCACGGCGATGACTCTGCTGACGGATGTCGATGGCCAGCCATATCCGGTGAAGGGCGTCGACCCCGAGTCGATCCGCCACGTACCCGGCTCCACCAGCCCCGGCTCCGCCGACATCGTCTATACCAGCGAGGGCGACGCCTCGAAGTTCATCGCCCCGTTCGTCCGAGCCGCCGATTCAGAGGGCAACATGCTGCGCGACTTCGCACTGCCGGACTACTATCTCCCCGTCGCCGGCCCCGGCGGCGAGCAGTCCGCCGGCATCCGCAACAACCAGGCGTTCGAGGGGCTGACGTTCTCCGCGGACGGGTCCACGGTCCTTGCCCTGACGGAGAGCTCGCTGTTGCAGGACGGCGCCGTCGCCACCCCGGCCAGCGGCACGGACTCCCGGGTACTGGTGTTCGACGCCGACAGCGGCGAGGTGGTCGACGAGTTCGTCTACGCCGTCGACCCCATCAGCGGCATCTACCCGGATGTCCTCAGCCCCACCGGCTTCATGATCAAGGCCGACCGGGGCGCCACCGAGATCCTGGCGATCGACGATGACGAGTACCTGGTGATCGAGCGCGGCTCGGTGCCCGGCGAGGGCTTCGAGGCGCAGGTGTACTGGACCACCACCGCCGGCGCCACATCCGTCAACGGACAGGCCGCCCTCGACGGCGTCCAGACCCCGATGCCCAAGAAGCTGCTGTTCGACTTCGCCGACACGGGCGCGAATCCCGACAACGTCGAGGGCATCACGTGGGGCCCGACGCTCGCGGACGGCACCCGCACCCTCGTCCTCGTCGCCGACGACAACTTCAACCCCGAGGGCGGGGCACACACCATGTTCCATATCCTCGCGGTCCGCTGAGGGAACTCGCCACAAACGAGCCACCTGCGCCGCGCACCCAACGGGCGCGCAACGTCCGACGCCTCGAAGAATTGACAGTCCCTGCTGCCAATTCTCCGAGGCGTCGACGTCGCGCCGCGTTACCGCGCGAGGTTCACTGCGGCGTGATTATCCCGCCGGCGTGGTGTCTTCCTTGCTACCGGTGGCGAGCAGCTCGCCAATGCTCTCGGCGCTGATCTGATCGATCAGGGACTTGACGAGGAGTTCTGCGACGGAAGACAACGATCCCATGATTGATCCTTTGTTTCGAGTGCCCCGCGGCGGTTTGTTGAACATTTAACGAGTCCCGTGAACGGACCCGCATGCTCTCCGCGAAGTCCCTTGTAATACTAATGTCGACGCGAATTCAGCACAAGGAATTGTGGCTTACATTGCACTGCCTTGACTAAGCCACCCCAGGGTCGATATAAGGGCACCCTAAGTTACGCGTTGGGCCTTCTTGACCGTCGTCGTCAGGTGCCGCAGCACCTCGCCCAGATGCTGTCCTGGAGTCGCGGATATGCGCCAGCTCAGCCCCGCGGACGCAGCAACACCGTCCTCGCGAGCTCGCGGCCCCAGCGCGGTCCCCATAACCCGTTCTCCGGCCCCGGCCGCACACCGAACGCCCCGAGGCCCCTCGCGACGAGCACCGTGGGGCCCGCCATCGCGAACACGTCCTGTGGATCGACGGGACGGCCATCGGTGCGCCAGCCCATCGCCGTCATCGCCTCCGCCATGGCCTGCTCCCACGTGTCCGCGCTCGGCCCGCACGCCATCAGCAGCAGGAAGAGCAGTCCCGCGTCCCGCTCGAGCTCCGCTGCCCCTGCCGGCAGCGCCGCGGCGATGTGCGCGAGCAACCCGGCCGGGTCGGTCCGCAGCGCGTCGCCCAACTCCGTGCGCAGCAGGCGTCCGCCCGCCGTCCGGGTGAGCCCCAAGAATTCGGCGGCCTTCCGCAGGTCCAGCAGCTCGCGGCAGTCGGACTCACGCTTGCTCACCCGCTTTGGGTCGCCATCCCAGCCCAGCTCCGCACGGGCAATAACAACATCCGCCGGCCGCAGATATCCGGCGGGAGTCAGCGCGCGGCCGTCGTCGCCGATGCGGGCCAGCAGCCAGCGCAGCCCGGCGGTGGCCAGCTCGTTGTCCGCGGTCGTCATGCCGTGCTCGGACTCCTCACGAAAGTGGACGCGGCCGAGTAGCGAGTACAGCTCGGGCGCAGCCAGTTCCGGGATCAGCCGCAACAGCGCCGCCGCCAACGTCGCAGGTCCCGGATGGTGCGCGCGCTGCCGAGTCTGCCGTCGTAGCTGGCGGGTGATCTCCTTGGCCTTGAACCTCTCGGGGTCCAGCTGCGGAATGGGCCAGTCCGGCCGACGCCGCTGCGCGAGCTGCGCCGCGGGGGCCAACGCCTCGAGCAGTTGGGCGTACCCGTAGGCCCCACCGGAATGCTCGGGCGGACAATTTCGCGCGCCGTCCAGACAGACTGACGCACTCACCTCGGCCGGCCCGCCGATCCCCTCCAAGAGGATGGTGTGCTGCCAACTGTCGCTGAAGTTGTACTCGTAGAACAGCAGGTCGCCCTCGTCGGCGAGCACCTCGTCGAGCCGCACGGAGTCCTCGTAGGCATAGGCGCCGGACCCATCCGGCGCGTCGAAACGGGGGCGCTGGTCGAACCGCAGCGCATCGTCCGAGTACTTCGCGCTGGCGCTGATGAAGCAGTGCAGTTGGCTATCGTTCCAGCCCATGACGGTCTGCAGAACCGGGTGCAGCGCGTCGAGCATGATGTCCGACGACACCGTGAATCGCCGCCAGATCTCCGGCTCGACATCCTCGAGCCCGATCCGCAGCGTGTAGGTGACGATGTCTGGCCTGCGCGGCCGCCGTCGCCGCGCCTCGCCCGTCCGCTCCGGGGGTGCGCCCCCGTCGTCGGCCAGGGGTGGGACCAGGGAGAGGTGCGCTCGCCGGCCCCGCTCGAAATTCGCCACCCGCTCAGCGTATGCCGACAGCCATGGTCACGAGGGGGGAACGAGCCCGGCGCTAGATCTAGCTAGACCTGCGAGCTCAGGAAATCCATCGCGCTGCCACCACTGAACTGATCGATGATGGCGTCGAGCAGAAAGGTGATCAGGGAGCCCATTGCGTGCCCTTTGGATATACCTCGCGGGTGAATAGGATGGGTGGAAACTGGCAGACCAAGTCTCGTCGGGTTTCCGCAGGCTTCAAGCCGTCTTGGACTGACGACCAAACATTTACCCACAATTTACCCATAATTCACCTTCCCGCTGCGCAAACAATGCCGGTATCCATTTTCTGGGATACCAATTCCCCCACGGTGTGGCGCACGCAGAGCCCGGTCCTGACGATCGCAGCGACGGAAATTGTCACAGCCCCTCGCTAACCTGTTCGCACTCGAGCAGGGAGGCATCATGCGCTACTTCGACTTCAAGACCGGACACTCGACAGCAGACCCGTTCGCCAACGGACCATCATGGAACACGGAAGCCCACAGGATGGCCGATAAAATCAGCGGCGCGGGCTCTGAGTTGACGCGGCACCTGCAGAACATCTCCGAGGCGATGGATAACTACGACGCGGACCTCACCGCAACCTGGGTCGCGCTGCTGCGTGCGCACGCCTGGGACCTGGCGACGGACGCGGCCTTCGCGTATCTGAGCTTGGCGGTGGCCCACAGTTGGCAACCGGACCTCGACGTCCTCGATGAGTTCTTCCCGTGCGTGAGCGATCCGCCCGCCCCGCTCGACGCTGCCCGCTGGCCGGTGGTGCCTCGCAACGGCGTCCGCAAGGGGATCCGGGCGATCAACGTCCGCACCCAGTCCTGCCTCGATGAGATCGATGAGCTCGAGCAGTGGCTCACCGACTACCTCGAAGCCGCCATCGGATGGTGCGATGACCCCGATCCGGTGCAGGTCACGGGCGCGCTGATCGCGGACATCGGTGCCGTCGTCGCCCGGGTGGAGGACATCGTGGAGCTATGGCGGGAGTACGTGATCAGTACCCACCGCAAGCTCGCCGCCACCCAGAAGGGCCGCCGCCCGCCGCGGTTTCTCGTATTCGAGAAACAGTTGGAGGAGATCATGGCCAAATTCCGTGCCGACCATCGGCGCCGCCCGGCCGCCTGATCGGCCGTTCCTAGCGCGGTGCCCAACGGCGCACGGCAGCCGTGATCCCCCGGGCGTATCTCGGCTCGAAATCTGGCCGCACGCCCTGGCTTGCCCAATAGTCGGCGGTGGCGTGGGCGGCGCCGATCACCGCGCCAGCCATGCAGGCGATCGAGTCGGAGTCGCCATTGCTGGTCGCCGCCCACCCCAACGCGCCGGCCCCATCGAGGGGCGCTCCGGCACCGGTCGCCAGGTCGGCGACCAGCAGCGCCAGTGCGACGGCGCTTGCCGCCTCCCACCCCTCGCCCACCTCGGCGCAGGGGTCGCCGAACTCCGCGGGGTCGAGTCCGCGCACGCGCTCGAGCTTTGCCGCGGCATTGCGGAGGCAATCATGCAGTAGGTACTCGGTGCCGCCCGCCAGGTAGGAGGCGACGTCGTCGGTCACTGGGGCGAGGACCTCGATCAGGTACGGATCGCGGCTCCACGCGCTCCGCCCCGCTGCGAGATCGGCGGCCGCCGCCAGCGCCCGTTCGAGGAACCGCCCGGCACGCTCACCCGCGTGGCGGGTGGCATCGGCCAAGATCAACGCCGCGGCCACAGCCATCGGGTGCTTATGGGTCAACACCGCCTGCAGTGCCGTCAGCCCCAGCCAGTGTTGCCGCGAGGCAAACGCAGTCGGCGTCAATCGCATCACGGCGCCGCAGCCCGCGGACTCGACGGCCCCAGCCTGCTCGTGCCACAGGGCACCGCTGGCCAGGTTCCGCACCGAGTCCATGCAGGCGTTCCCTGGTGCCCGATTATTGTCCGGGTCCCGCCGCCAGCTGACGAAGCTGGCGGTCAGCGCCTGGGTCACTGCGGCCAGGTCACCCAGGTCCGAACACCCGTTGAGCGCCGCATCCACGGCGAGGGTCATCTGGGTGTCATCAGAGATCACCCACTGGCCGGCGGGCCGAGGCACCGGACGCACCCGCATGCTCGCATAGGACTCGAACTCCACCTGATAGCCCCAGGCGTCGCCCGCCGCGAGTCCGATCAACGAATTCTCATAGCGCGCCTGATCCCCTCGCCGATCTGTCGCGCCATTGATTCCGCTGTTCATCGCCGCACCCGTCTCTCCCCGAGCCGCAGCCCGATGTGCCGTGAATTCGATTACGCGAAATAGCCCCAGCCACAAGACATTACGCCCCCAACCGTCGCGGCAAGCCAGCAGGCCAGGATGCTACTACTCACCGTAGTAGCATCCGTCACATTCTACTGACTTTCCTCCATTCATTTAATAGATTCACTGCTATGACCCTCTCCCCCGCCACCACCGAAATCATCCGCGCAACCCTCCCCGCCGTCGGCGCGGCCATCGAGGAGATCGCGTCCGTCTTCTACCCCAAGATGTTCGCCGCACACCCCGAACTCGAGCGGGACCTGTTCAACCGCGGCAACCAGAGCCAGGGCGAGCAGCAGAAGGCCCTCGCGGGCTCGATCGCCGCGTTCGCCGCTCTGCAGGTGGGCCCCGACGCAGGCCGGACGGACATGATCATGTCCCGCATCGCACACAAGCACGTATCGCTCGGCATCACCCCGGACCAGTACAAGATTGTCCACGAGCACCTGTTCGCGGCGATCGTGGAAGTGCTCGGCGAGGCCGTCACAGCCGAGGTCGCCGCCGCCTGGGATGAGGTCTACTGGCTGATGGCCAACACCCTGATCCGCATGGAGGAGGGCCTCTACGCGGAGGCGGGGCTGGCTCCGGGCGATGTGTGGCGGACTGTGACGGTAGCTCGCCGAGTGCTGCAGTCGGCGGATACGGTCTCGTTCATCCTGGCCTCCCCGGACGGTTCCCCACTGCCGGACTACCTGCCGGGGCAATACATCTCGGTGCAGATTCCGATGGCCGACGGGGCCAGGCAGATCCGCCAGTACAGCCTCGTCGGCGCGCCCACCGCCAGCGATTGGCAGATCAGCGTTAAGTCAGTGGTTGGCGGCGAAATGTCGAACCACCTGTACCGCAACGTGTTCGAGGGTGACGAGATCTCCGTCTCACACCCCGCCGGCGACCTGGTCCTCGAGGAGGGCGCCGCGCCGCTGCTGCTGGTCTCCGCAGGCATCGGCTGCACCCCGATGATCGGCATGCTCAACCACCTCGCCGACACCGCCGATGCCCGCGCGATCTCCGTGGTGCACGCCGACCGCTCCCCCGCGCAGCACGCGCACCGGGCGGAGCTGACCGAGCTGGTCCAGCGCCTCCCCGCCGCGGCGATGCACCGCTGGTACGAGGACCTCGGGGCGAACACCGGTGTCGACAACGTCAACAGCGGGAGGGCGGACCTGTCTGCCCTCGAGATCGCCGACGGCACCCAGGTCTACCTGTGCGGGCCGATGCCGTTCATGCTCTCGGTCCGCGAGACCCTGCTGGCCCGCGAGATCCCGGCCGCGTCGATCCACTACGAGGTGTTCGGACCGGACAGCTGGGCCGGCGCGCGATAGGCCGCCGACGCCTTCGGGGGGGGCGATCTGCTGACGCAAGCACTTCGGGGGATCGACGACAATTGTCGTCGATCCCCCGAAGTGCTAAAAAATTCCTAGTCGGCGCTCGCTGCCGAACCCGCGTCAAGAGCCTCCATGACGCTATCCGGCGTAATCGACTTGAGCAGTGCGGGCAGAATCAGGTCGACAATAGAACCCAGCGATATTGATCCCATGGAAATTCCCTTTCGTCAGCGCCACGCGAGATGAGTTTGAACGTTGCCCGGCATCGGCTCCCCCGATAGCACCGCAGTTCCGCGTGGTCGGTGGTAACCATAAGGCCACGCGCGGCATTGCACAAGAAGTCTTGGACGATCTACCAAGAACATATTATTTAGGCTAACAATCGACCCGCTATTTGCCGCTGTAGACCGGGAATTCACGGTGCTCGCCGTAGTCCTGGGCGGGCAGGTCGCGCAACGCGTCCATGTCCTCGTCGGAGATGACGAAGTCGACCTCGGCGTTGGACCGCATGTGCTCGGGGTTCGCGGTCTTCGGCAGCGACACGGCACCCAACTCCAGGGTGTAGCGAATGCACAGCTGCGGAACGGTCGCTCCGTACTTCTCGGCGATCGCCTGGACGTACTGGTTCTTCAGGATCGCCCCGTGCGCGATAGGTGAATAGGCCTCCACGAGGATGTCCTTGCTCTCGCAATAGGCGATGAGCTCGGCCGGGGTATTGCCCGCGTGGACGAGCAATTGGTTCACGTGCGGCGCGACCGTGCAGGAAGAGAGGATGTTCTCGAGGTCCTGCTGCTGGAAGTTGGAGACGCCAATCGCGCGGATCTTGCCCGCCTTGTGGGCCTCCTCGAGGGCACGCCACGCCTGGCGGTTCCCCTCGGCGTAGTCGCCGCCGCGGAAGTCGTCCCAGGGCTGCGGGCTGTGGATCAGCATCAAGTCGATGTGCCCAAGCCCCAGCGTCTTGAGCGAGCCGTCGATCGCGGCGACCGCGGTGTCGTAGTCCTTGATCTCGGCGGCCAGCTTGGTGGACACGAACAGCTCGTCGCGGGCCACGCCGCTGGTGCGGACGCCCGCTCCGACGCCGTGCTCGTTGTCGTAGGCCTGGGCGGTGTCGATGTTGCGGTAGCCGATCGCGACGGCGTCGCGAACCGCCTGCGCTGCTTTGCCGTCTTCGATGAACCAAGTGCCCAGGCCCAGCTTGGGGATGGTCACATCGTTGGACAGCGTGTAGGTCTCGTTCAGGATCATGCGGTGCTCCTCTGCTAGTTCAACTTGCTGTGCCAGTCGATGAGACTGAGGTCGGCGGCGAGTCTGTCGACGTTCTCCCGGGTGCGGGAGATCAGCGCGACGGAGAACCCCTCGCGGCCGAAGCGGCGGGCGGTGGCCAGGCCCAGTCCGGCCCCGGCTCCGATGACAGCGACGGTGGTCATGGTGGTCCTTCCGAGTGTTTCCGGCCCACTGGACGGTGTGCAGGTTTTCCACGGTAGACCGTCGACGCCGCGGGCGAGAGTCCCTCTGAGTACCCCAATCAGCCGGGACTCCCTCATCCGCGAAGGACGTGATGACATGAGTCCAGGGTTTCGCCGCGTTCCCAGCCGAGGCCCGCATCCGTCTCCCATCCGAAAGACCGTGCGCCTCGTCATGCTTGAAGAAACCGTGTCCGCAGAATCCACTCGACCCGTCCCCACGACCGCGCGGCTGCCGTTCGTGATCTACGTCCTCGCCGCCGGGGTGTTCCTCATGGGCACCACCGAGTTCATCGTCGCCGGGATCCTCCCGGAGATCGCCGCCGACCTCGGCGTGGGCGTCTCGGACGCGGGGCTGATGATCACCGTGTTCGCGGTCGGGATGATCGTCGGCACGCCCCTGATGGCGATCGCGACCCTGAAACTCCAGCGCCGACTCACGCTCGCCCTCTCGCTGATCGTGTTCGCCATCGGCCACGCGGTCGTCGCGCTGGCGTCGAGCTTCCCCCTCATCCTCGGCATGCGGTTCGTCACCGCACTGGCCACCGGCGCGTTCTGGGCCGTCGCCGCGGTGGTCGCCGCGAAGACTGCGGGGCCGGCCTTGAGCTCTAGGGCCCTGGGCATCGTGCTCGGCGGCGGGATGCTCGCCAACGTCATCGGCGTTCCGCTGGGCGCGTTCGCTGGGCAGGCCGTCGGGTGGCGCGGACCGTTCTGGGCCCTCGCGGTCCTCGCGCTGCTGGGCGTGTTCGCGATCCTCGGACAGGTGCCCGTCGATCCGAGCGACGCGCCGCTGCCGTCCCTGCGGGCCGAGATCGCCAGCCTGCGCGATGTCCGCATCTGGCTGGTGTTCGCGGCGGCCGCCATCGTGTGCGGCTCCTCGCTGGCCGCCTACAGCTTCATCTCGCCGCTGCTGACGGAGAACACCGGCGTGGCCGCCTCCTCGGTCCCGCTGGTGCTGCTCGTTTACGGCGTCGGCGCGCTCATCGGCTCCAACCTCGGCGGGAGGATCGGCGCCCTTCGCCCGTACGGCGTGCTGTTCACCGCCGCGGCCGCGACCTTCCTCGTGCTCGTGGGCCTGGCCCTGTTCTCCCACGCGCTGGTGGCCACCGTGGTGCTCGTGTTCCTGCTGGGCCTGTTCGGCATGTCGACGAACCCGATCCTCATCGGCAAGGCCGTCGGCTACGCCAAGCAGGCCCCCACGCTGGCCTCCGCGCTCAGCACGTCGGCGTTCAATGTCGGCACCGCCGTCGGCTCGGGGATCGCCGGATTCTCCCTCGGGTCCGCCCTCGGCGCGACCGGCCCGGTCGTCGTGGGCGCGACGGTCGCGGCGCTCTACTTCCTGCCGCTCGGCGCGCTTGTCGTCCGGGACCGCCGCGCGGCGCACCGCCGCGACACGGTGGTGGTCTGACGCAGTGGCGGCCTGACGCGTCACCCGAGGTCCGGCGTCGCCCGAACTACAGTGTCACCATGCCGGAACTCTCGCTGGACCTCGAGGCGTATCTGCGGCGGATCGGGTACGACGGCCGCCGCGAGCCGACGCGCGCGACCCTGGACTCGATCGTGGCGCACCACGCCGAGTCGATCCCCTTCGAGAACCTCGACGCATTCCTCGGCGCGGTCCCCGAGTTGGACCCATCCGCGCTGGGGGCCAAGCTGGTGGACGGCCGCCGCGGGGGTTGGTGCTTCGAGCAGAACCTGCTGCTACGGGCGGTGCTCACCCAACTGGGCTTCACCGTGACCGCGCTCGCCGCCCGAGTGTTGTGGGGCGGACCGGCCGACGCCATCACCCGTCGCAGCCACATGCTGTTGCTGGTCGAGGCCGAGGGCCTGCCGCGCATCGTGGACGTCGGATTCGGCGGCATGGTCCTGAACGGCTCGCTCGCCCTCGAACCGGGGCCGACGCAGCAGACCCCGCTCGAGCCGTTCCGCATCATCGCGCTGGGTGATGGCGCTTTCGTCCAGCAGACGCTCGTCGGCGGAGAATGGCGCGCCACGTATCGCTTCGACCTGATACCCCAGCACCCCATCGACTTCGAGATGGCCAACTGGTTCCTGGCCACCTCGCCGACGAGCCCCTTCCGCACCCACCTGATGGCCGCGCGCGCCACCGCCGATCGCCGCTACGCGCTCATTGATCGGCGGCTGACCATCCACCACCTCGGCGGTGAGACCGAGCGGCGCACCCTGACCCCCACGGAAGCGTTGCGCAGCCTCGAGGAGGATTTCCTCCTCGACACCGGCCCGCTGCCCGGACTGCGCGAGGCCCTCGACCGACTCGACTAAACGCCGTCGCGGAAGCCAGCTACCCCGCGATGCCGGTGAGCTCGTTCGGGGTCTGCGGGAGGGCACGTGTCGCGGTCACCGCGCCTGTCTCGAGGTCGACGGCATGGATCGACTGAGTCGACGGCTCCGTGACATAGGCGGTGGCGCCCTCGACGAACAGAGTGGGCCGCGGCTCCTGCCACACCTCGGACTCCGTCCAGGGGGCCACGACGGCGATCTTGTCGATGACCTCACCGGTCGCCGGATCGATCACGTGCAGCGCGCCATCCGTGCCGAGCACGAGGGCCTCGCCGGCCGGGCCACGGCCGAGGGAGCGGAACGAGTAGCTCGTGCCCAGGTCCACCGGCCGCAGTGCCATCGTCGCCGTGTCGACGAGCATCACGCGCTCTGGACGCTCCAACTCCCCACTCTTGTCCACCTTGTAGTCGCCGAGCACGACGTCCGACACCGCGGAGCCGGCCTGGTTGCCGATCCGGCCGTACGCGTCGGGGCTGGGGATCTGGGTGATGGCCCCGTCGCGGTAGACGAGCACGCCGTCCTCGCAGCCGAAGACGACGGCATCCTGGGCCACCGCCTCGCCGTGCAGCCCGGGGCATGCCTCGTTGCGCGTGAGTTCCCGGCCCTCGCCGTCGAGCACCGTGATGCCCGAGCGCGAGGTCGCGTCGCCGATCGTCGTGATCAGGCCACCGTCCGCCAGCGGCACCGCGACCCCGTGGTGCGCCTCCGCCGAGGGGTGGCTGGTCATCGCCGGCAGTCCGTCGGCCAGATCTCGGGGGTCGAAGATGCGGACTAGCCCGTCCCCGTCGTCGAACAGCGCCGTTCTCCCCCCGTTCGGGACGACATGGCCAGGCTTCTTGGCGGGAAAGTCAGCGCCGGTGAGGCGCGGTTCAGCAGTGTAGTGGTGGGAGTGGCTGCCGTGGGCCTCGCTCCACGCGCCGAGGTCGAGGGTCGCGAATCGGTCGCCGGCCGAGACCAGGACGTGCCGTCCGTCGCCGGCCGGGCTGAGCCGGGTGAACCCCTCGACGTCGGCATCGTAGAGCGGCTCCAAGGTGCTGGCATCCAGTACCAGGACCCCGCCGTCATAGGAGACGGCCAGTCGCGGCGTGGCGCCCGCCGCCTCCACGGCCGCGGCCGGCTCAGGCGCGGGAGTCTCGAGGGCAGGATCGGGGTCGGCCGTGGCGCACGCCGCGCCGAGCACCGCGGTGAGTCCGAGCACCGCGGCCAGCGCGCCGGCGCGAATCGAAGGGGATCTGAATGTCTGGTTGATTGCCATGTCGCAACAATCACACTTACTGACAATGATTGTCAAAGTCATTAATGTGCATCTGCGCATGTCACCGCGGCGGCCTAACTCGCCATCCCGGCGTCGACGCGGACCGAACCCACTCCCGCCCCGGCCATGTTGGCTAATCTGCACTTAGGCCGCGCAGACGCGGACAAGTCACCAGGAGGCTCCACATGTCGTTGACGACACGGCGCGGCAAGCCCCTGGCTCCGGAGAACGCGGCGAACCGGATCAGCGCCTACGTGTACGGCAACATCCTGGTGTTGGCGGCACTGGTGCCGATCACCACCTCCCGCACCTACTGGGGCATCGCCATCGTCGCGGGCACCGCCCTGTCGACGTACTGCGCGCACGTCTTCTCACACGCGCTTGTGCAGAACGTCCACGCGCACAGGTCTCTGACCCGCTCCGAGCGGCTGGCGTTGCTCCCCGACGCGATGCCGATCATCACATCGGCGGTGCTCCCCTGCGCGATCCTGGCCACCGCCGGCCTCCACTGGACCGAGCCGCGCAACGTCCAACTGCTCGCGGAGGCGGTCATCCTGGTCCGCATCGGGCTGATCGTGCTGGTGGTCGAGCGACTGCAGGGCCGCCGGCCGACCGCGACGACCATGACCGCGGCGGTCGCCATCGCGCTGCTCGCCGCCGTGATCGTCATCGTGAAGGTCGCGCTGACCCACTGACCGCGGTCTCGGTGCGCGATGGCGGCGCGCAGTGCACGATAGAACCCGTGACCGCCGCCTCCGAGCCCTCGAGCCTCGACCGCTTCTCCGAGCCCACCCGCGCGTGGTTCACGGGCGCGTTCAGCGCGCCCACACCGGCGCAACTCGGCGCGTGGGAGGCGATCTCGTCCGGCGCCCACACGCTCGTGGTCGCCCCGACCGGCTCGGGCAAGACGCTCTCCGCGTTCCTGTGGGCGCTCGACACGCTCGCCACCCAGGCCCGGCCGGACAAGCCGCAGACGCGGGTCCTGTATATTTCCCCGCTCAAAGCCCTGGCCGTGGACGTCGAGCGGAACCTGCGCTCACCGCTGGTCGGCATCGCGCAGGCCGCCCGCCGTCTCGGCGTCGAGGCCGCCGAGACCACCGTCGGCATCCGCTCCGGCGACACCCCGCAGTCCGAGCGCCGCGCGCTCGTCAAGACCCCGCCCGACATCCTCATCACCACGCCCGAGTCGCTGTTCCTGATGCTCACCTCCGCGGCCCGCGAGACCCTCGCCGGCGTCGAGACGGTGATCATCGACGAGGTCCACGCCGTCGCGGACACCAAGCGCGGCGCGCACCTGGCCCTCTCGCTCGAGCGTCTCGACCTGCTATTGGCCACGCCCGCGCAGCGGATCGGCCTGTCCGCGACGGTCCGCCCGCACAAGGAGATCGGCCGCTTCCTCGCCGGCACTGCGCCCATCCGCATCGTCGCACCGCCGTCCGCGAAGTCCTGGGACCTGACGGTGCGCGTGCCGGTCCCGGACATGACCAACCTGGCGACCACCAGCGCGGACCCGGACGTCGCCCCGGAGCAGGGCTCGATCTGGCCGCACGTCGAGGAGCAGATCGTCGACCTGATCACCGCGCACCGCTCCACCATCGTGTTCGCGAACTCCCGGCGGCTCACCGAGCGGCTCACGGCCCGGCTCAACGAGATCCACGCCGAGCGGCTCGGGGACACCATCGAGCGCGATGGCAAGCCGCCCACGCAGATCGGCCCGCCCACGGAGGTCGCCTACGGCGTCGACGAGGGCCAACTCCTCGCGCGCGCCCACCACGGCTCGGTCAGCAAGGACCAGCGCGCGCTGATTGAGGACGACCTGAAATCCGGCCGCCTCCGCTGCGTCGTCGCCACGTCCTCCCTGGAGCTGGGCATCGACATGGGCGATGTCGACCTCGTCATCCAGGTCGAGGCGCCGCCATCGGTGGCGAGCGGCCTGCAGCGCGTCGGGCGCGCCGGCCACCAGGTCGGCGAGGTCTCGCGCGGTGTCCTGTTCCCCAAGCACCGCACCGATTTGATCCACTGCGCGGTCACCGTGGAGCGCATGGTGGCCGGCCAGATCGAGTCGATGCGGGTCCCCGCCAACCCCCTGGACGTGCTCGCCCAGCAGACGGTGGCCGCCGCCGCGCTCGAGCCGATCGATGTCGAACAGTGGTACGACGCGGTCCGCCGCAGCGGCTCCTTCCAATCCCTGCCGCGCAGCGCGTACGAGGCGACGCTGGACCTGCTCGCCGGCCGCTACCCCTCCGACGAGTTCGCCGAACTGCGCCCGCGGGTGGTGTGGGATCGCGACGCCGGCACGCTCACCGGGCGCCCCGGCGCACAGCGCCTGGCCGTCACCTCCGGCGGCACCATCCCGGACCGGGGCATGTTCGCCGTCTACATGATGGGCGAGAAGAACACGCGCGTAGGCGAACTGGACGAGGAGATGGTCTACGAGTCCCGCGTGGGCGACGTGTTCGCACTCGGCGCCACCAGCTGGCGCGTCCAGGAGATCACGTTCGACCGCGTGCTTGTCACCCCCGCCTACGGGCAACCCGGACGTCTCCCCTTCTGGCACGGCGACGGCCTCGGCCGGCCTGCCGAGCTCGGCCAGGCACTCGGGGGATTCATCCGCGAGCTCGGCCACGCCACGCCCGACGCGGCCCAAGCACGCTGCGCGGCAGGCGGACTCGACGACAACGCCACCACCAACCTCCTCGCGTTGCTGGCCGAGCAGCAGGCCGCCACCGGCCAGTTGCCCACGGACAAGACGATGGTGATCGAGCGTTTCCGGGACGAGCTCGGCGATTGGCGCGTCGTGCTGCACTCCCCCTACGGGCAGCGGGTGCACGCTCCCTGGGCCCTGGCGGTGGGGGCGCGGCTGCGCGAGCGGTACGGCCTCGACGGTCAACCCACCGCGTCCGATGACGGCATCATCGTGCGCCTCCCCGACACCGACGACGTCCCGCCCGGCGCGGAGATCTTCGCGTTCGACGCCGACGAGATCGATGAGATCGTCACCACCGAGGTCGGCGGCTCGGCACTGTTCGCGTCGCGCTTCCGCGAGTGCTCCGCCCGGGCCCTCCTGCTGCCGCGTCGGGACCCCGGCAAGCGCTCGCCACTGTGGCAGCAGCGCCAGCGCTCGGCCCAGCTGCTCGACGTGGCCCGGCGCTACCCCACCTTCCCCATTATCTTGGAGACCGTCCGCGAATGCCTCCAGGACGTCTACGACCTGCCCGCGCTGCGAGAGCTGCTGGGGCACATCGCCAAACGCGAGATCCGCATGGTCGAGGTGGAGACCCCCGCCGCGTCCCCGTTCGCGACCGCGCTGCTGTTCAACTACGTCGGCGCCTTCCTCTATGAGGGCGACAGTCCGCTAGCCGAACGCCGCGCCGCCGCCTTGTCCCTGGACACGACGCTGCTGGCGCAGCTGCTTGGCCGCGTGGAGCTCCGGGACCTGCTCGACGCCCAGGTGATCGAGCAGGCCGCGCTAGAGCTCCAACGCCTACTGCCCGAGCGCCGCGCCCGCGACGCGGAGGGCGTCGCCGACCTGCTGCGGCTGCTCGGGCCGCTCACCGCCGCGGAGGTCGCGGAACGGAGCACGGCAGATCCCACGCCGTGGCTGGCCGAGCTCGCCACATCGCGCCGGGCGCTGCCGGTGCAATTCGCGGACGCGTCGTGGTGGGTCGCAATCGAGGACGCCGCCCGCCTGCGCGACGCACTCGGGGTGCCGCTGCCTCTGGGCGTGCCCGGCGCGTTCCTCGAGCCGGTCCACGACCCCCTCGGCGACCTCATCGCCCGCTTCGCCCGCACCCACGGCCCCTTCACCACCGCCGAGGCCGCGCACAGGTTCGGCCTCGGCCCGGCCGTCGCCCAGCACGCGCTAGAGCGGCTCGCGGAGGAAAGACGCGTCACCGCAGGCGAATTCCGCCCCGACGCAGCCGGTCCCGAGTGGTGCGAGAACTCGGTGCTGCGCCGGCTCCGGCAGCGCTCCCTCGCGGCTGCCCGCCAGGACGTGGAGCCGGTGAGCACGGCGGCGCTCGGCCGGTTCCTGCCAAGCTGGCAGCACGTGGGCGGTGCGCTGCGGGGCATCGACGGGGTGGCCGCCGTCATCGAGCAGCTCGCCGGCGCGCCCGTCCCCGCGAGCGCGCTGGAGCCGCTGATCCTCGCCCAGCGGGTGCGCGACTACTCCCCCGCGATGCTCGACGAGCTGACCGCCACCGGCGAGGTGCGCTGGTCCGGGGCCGGCCAGATCGCGGCCAAGGACGGCTGGGTGGCGCTGCACCTGGCGGACTCCGCGCCCCTCACTCTCGCCCCGCCGGCCGAATTCGAGCCGGGGCCAACGCATCTGAAGATCCTCGACGCGCTCGGCGGTGGCGGGGCCTACTTCTTCCGCCAGCTCACCGACCTCGTCCCCGCCCCCGACGACGAGATGTCCGCCGCGTTGTGGGATCTGGTGTGGGCGGGGCTGGCCACCGGCGACACCCTCGCGCCGCTGCGCTCGCTGATCGGCGACACCTCCCGGCGCGCGCCCGCGCATCGCGCGCCGCGACGCTCGCCCCGAAACAGACTGACCGGTGGCCGCATGTCCGGCGGCCGGATCCCCCGCGTCGCGATGCCCTCCCGCGCGGGCCCGCCGATGGTGAGCGGGCGTTGGTCGCTGCTGCCAGAGATCGAGCCCGATGCGACACTGCGCGCGCACGCCACCGCGGAGCAACTGCTCGAGCGCTACGGCGTGCTGACCCGCGGATCGGTAATGAGCGAGTCCGTGCCCGGTGGCTTCGCCCTGATGTACAAGGTGCTCAGCCGATTCGAGGAGTCCGGCCGGTGCCGGCGCGGCTACTTCGTCGAGGGCCTCGGCGGCGCGCAGTTCTCAACCCCGGCCGTGGTCGACCGACTGCGGTCCTATGGCGAGTCCATCGAGGGCGGGCATGCCCCCGCGCCGCCGCTGGTGCTCGCCGCGACCGACCCCGCGAACCCCTATGGCGCGGCGCTGCCCTGGCCCGACGGCACCGTTCCCGGCCACCGTCCTGGCCGCAAGGCGGGCGCCCTCGTCGCGCTGACCGACGGCGCGCTCGCGCTGTTCGTCGAGCGCGGCGGACGCACGGTCCTCACGTTCACCGCGGACGCCGAGATGTTGGGGGCGGCCTGCCGGGCGCTCGCGGACATCGTGCGCGGGGGCGGCGTCGACAAGCTCACCATCGAGAAGGTCGACGGCGCCAGCGTGCACGGCAATGCGCTCACCCCGCTGCTGGTCGAGGCGGGATTCGCCGCGACGCCCCGCGGGTATCGGCTGCGGGGCTGACCGCGGATGCCCGAGGGTGACACCGTCTATCGGACCGCCGCCGCGCTGCACGCCGCCCTGGCGGGGAAGGTGTTGACGCGCTGCGATATCCGGGTGCCCCGCTATGCCACCGTCGACCTGAGCGGCCACGTGGTCGACGAGGTGATCCCGCGCGGCAAGCACCTGCTGATTCGCGTCGGCGATGCCACCATCCACAGCCATCTCAAGATGGAGGGCGCGTGGCACGTCTACCGGCCCGGGCAGCGGTGGCGGCGGCCCGCGTTCGCAGCCCGGGCCGTGCTGGGCGTGGCCGGCGCGCAGGCGGTGGGCTTTGACCTCGGCATCCTGGAGGTGATCGAGCGACGGGCGGAGCACGGCGCCGTCGGGCATCTCGGCCCTGATTTATTGGGCCCGGACTGGGATTCGGACCTGGCCGCGGCCAATCTCGCTCGGGATGGGGATCGGGCCATCGGCGAGGCGCTGCTGGACCAGTCGGTCCTGGCGGGCGTCGGCAACATCTACCGCAGCGAGCTGTGCTTCCTGCGGGGCGTCCGGCCCGAGACGCCCGTGGCGCGCGCCGGCGATCCGGCGCGGTGGGCGGCGCTGGCGCATCGGCTGCTCACCTTCAACAAGGACCGCGTCGTACGCGTGACGACCGGGGACCTGCGCCGCCCGCTGTGGGTGTACGGCCGCGGCGGCCGGGCCTGCCTGCGGTGCGGCGCGGTGATCGCGGAAGGCGCGCTGGGCGAGCCTGCCCGGGGGATCTTCTGGTGCCCCCGCTGCCAGCGGCGCTAATCCACCCGCACCAGGCTGGGCCGGCGGCCCACGCCCGCACCTCGCTCGAAGTCGGGCAGCGTGCGGTTGACGCGTGACAAGCCGCGCACGGCGCCACGGAGCGTGCCCTCCGCATCCTCGTGCGGCGGCAGCGTTTCCAGCACGTTCATCACCACGGTCTCGGTCTCGAGGTCCGGCTCGGACACCCGCTCACCGTCGATCTGGCCCACCGCCACGGCCACGTTCTGCCGCACGTGCTCGGCGGCGCGGCGGAACGCGTCGGCAGTCGCCCGCGAGGGTCCGCTGGACTCGTCCTCGTCCTGCGCGAGGACCCCGGCCCGCGCCAGCTCGTGTGCGGAGCGGCTGTTGAGTTTGAGCTGCCGCTCCCACTTCCGGGCGTCCCGTCGGTGCTGCGGGCTGCCCACCACCCGCAGCGGCTCAGCCGCCTCGACCACCTCAGCGAGCGCCCCGTCGAGCTCCCGCGAGATCAGCAGCAGCTCCTCCTCGTGGCCAGGCCGGAGCACCGCGTCGGCGCAGCGCGCGATGAGTGTGTCCAGCACACCAAGATATGCCCTGATGGTCCCCAGCAACACCGGATGCGACCGGGTGGACAGCACAAAGTAGGACGCCGCGATCCCCACGGCGGCGCCGGCAATGGTCTCCTCCACGCGCCATTCCAGGATCTTCAGGTTGAGCACGCCGAGCAGCTCATACGCCGTCGCCAGCAGGATGGTGCTGAAGAACGTGAGCAGGGTGTAGGACAGCGGGCCAAAGTACAGGGCGAGGAACACGCACACCACGAGCAGCGCGAGCTGGACCACGGGATGGTGGCCGATGAGCACGACGACGAGCAAGGCCCCGGCGACGCCCAAGATGGTGCCGAACACCCGGCGCCAGGCTTTCGTGAGGATCCCCCCGCGCGTGGTCGTGCTGTAGAAGATCATGAACGAGCTGAGCACGGCCCAGTACCAGCGGTCCGCCGAGATCAGATCACCAAGGACCGTGGCGATCGCCGCCGCGATCGCAGCCTGGATCGCGGCCCGGGTGGCGGGATCCCACTGCCGCGCATGCCACCAGCGCGTGGGTCCGTTATCGGCCGCGGCGCCCTGGCCCGCCATGCCCCGACCCGCCATGCCCTTCCCCGCCGCCGATTCGCGGCCGACTGGCCAGTGGGCAGAGGCCGGCAGCGGTCTGATGGCGTGGATCGCGGCCTGCGCGTGCACCGCGTGGCGCACCGCGGTCACCGCAACCCCGGCCGGCCCGGTCCCATCCGCATCGTCTCGAGCCGCGTCGACGCTGGCCCGCGCCGATGCCACCTGGTCCGCGGACACCGATCGCGCCAGCACCGCCCGCAGCGCCGCCACGGAATCCCGCAGCGGCGCGGGCGGGGGGAAGCTGGGATCTTGTTCCCAGAGCGCGCTCGCAGCTTGTTCCATCGAGATCTGCGCCTCGAATACCCGTGCTGACAGCTCGCCCGCCGACACATCCACATGCCGGGCCGTGCGGAAGCGGTCCTGCCAGTCATCCACCGCCATCGCGGTCTCGCCCAGCCTGTCCAATTGCGCATGCAGCCGCCGCGGCGAGGACCGGTCGGCGGCCAGGGCCGCGTCGAGCACGGCGCGCGAGGCCACCCGCAGAGACGAGGACAACCGTTGCAATTGCAGCCGTGGACGCTCGCGGATGATCGCGACCCGCACCAGCAGCGACGAGGCGACCCCCACCGCGATCGCCAAGATCAACATCGGCAGCGCGTCGACGGTGGCGTGCGTGAGGAGGCCGAAGAAGTAGCCGAAGAATCCGACCATCCCCAACGCGGTGCCGCGGGGCCCGAAGCGCCGCACCCACACCGCCACAAACACTGCGAGGACCAAGCCGACGTCCTCGGCCAGCCAGTGCGCGTTCAGGACGGCGGCGACCGACACGCCGGCAATCGCCGGCGCCAGGAGAAGTGCGGTGGTGATCTCCCGTTCCCGCAGCGTGCGGTCCTTGACCATCAACGCGCCCTGCATGGCCATGAACCCGCTGACCGTGATCGTGTCCAGCTTCTGCTCCAACACAATCGAGGTCAGTGCCATGGCGACGATGGCCAGGCACACCGACAGCGCGGCCGCCCACGCGTCGCGCACCCGGACCCGGCCGGGATCGGATATCGACAGCCACCAATGCAGACGACGCGGGAGTTCCCGAGGATTGGCCACGCCCGTCATTGTGTCCCAAATGCGCCGGGCTTAGTTGGCCTCGGGGTTGATCCCGCACTGCCAGGTTTCCCCCACGGCTCTACGATCTCCCAATGGCTTCCTCCAACACGGCGTCGATCTCGTTCCCCTACCCGCCGGATCAGCTGCACCGCGCGAGCTACGACACCCTCATCGAGATCTGTGCCCCCGCCTCCGTCATCGCCAACGTCCCCACCGTCACCGGCCGGACCGCAATATCCTGGAAGACGTTCGGCGAGGACATCTTCCTGCAGGTCAGCACTGGCCAACAGGGCTCGGCGCTGACCATCACCAGCAAGTCGATGCTCCCGACGCAGGTCATCGACTTCGGCGCGCACCGCCGGAACGTGGCAAAGATCGTCGACGCCCTGCAGCGGCGCCTGGGCCCCGGCCAGATGCTCGCCCCGCTCGACTAAGGCCCGACGTTGCCAGTGTCACGACCATTCCGCTAGCCAAGGAGCACACGCTGGACGCCGAGGAGAACAGAACACTGCCCGTCTACGCAGCCGGAGCCGTGGAAGTGCCGTTCGTGATCGCCGGGATGGACGAGCTCGTCGCACGTGACACCTGGTGGGAGGAGCACTCGCACCCGACCCACGAGTTGCTGTGGAACGAAAGCGGCTCATCGAGGGTCACCGTCGAATCTCGCACGTGGACGATCACCTCCACCAGCGGCCTATGGATGCCCGCCGGCCTGCTGCATTCCGGGAGCGCATCCGCGGGCACCTGGTACCGGGCCGCGCAGTTTGGCATTGCCTCCGCGCCCGCGCTGTCCACGAGCCCGGTGGCGATCGAGATCACGCCGCTCCTGCGCCTCCTGCTCGAGCGCCTGGCAGAGCAGTCGCTCACCGAGCGCTCCCGCTCGTTGACGGAGTCCATGGTGATCGACCTGCTCGCACCCTCGCGTCACGAGCTGCTCGTTCACGTTCCGGATGCGCCCCTTCTGCGTCCCATCGTCGAGGCGCTAGGCAATGACCCCAGAGACTCGCGGACGCTGTCGGCCTGGGCGGCCCAGCTGGGCGTGAGCCCGCGGACCATCACGCGCGTGTTCCAGGCCGAGACGGGGCTGAGTTTCGGCCGCTGGGTGGCAACGGTGCGGGTGCAACGCGCCATGGTCCTCCTCGGGCATGGCCTCGAACTGCACGAGGTGGCCGAGCACGTCGGGTACCGGTCGGCGAGCGCGTTCGGCGCCGCATTCCGGCGCGCGACAGGATCCACGCCCGGAATGTTCCGGGATTTCTGAGGACCCCTCACAGTTGACCGGATCGCTACTTTGATGTCCCAAACACGCGATTGCGTCTAGCTGGACACGAGTATACGGTTAGGCAACCCTCACCTAAGCGTCCTGGATTCCGCATGGGGAATGAGGTCCGCAACTCAACTGAGGGAGATCTATTCCATGCGTTCCACACGCTTCATGACCGTGGCCGCGGCAGCGGTCGCAGTGGCACTGGGCATGACCGCCTGCAGCTCCAGCGCGGCAGAGACCACCAATGGCAGCACCGCGGAGAGCGGATCCAGCGCCTTCCCCGCCACCATCGAACACGCCTTGGGCACGACCACCATCGAGGCCAAGCCCACTCGGGTCGCCACCGTCGCGTGGGCCAATCAGGAGGTGCCTCTCGCACTCGGAGTCGTACCGGTCGGCATGGCGGCCGCCACGTTCGGCGACGACGACGGGAACGGCATCCTGCCGTGGGTCGAGGAGAAGCTGGCGGAGCTCGGCGGTGAGACCCCGGTGCTGTTCGATGAGACCGACGGCATCGACTTCGAGGCTGTCTCGGACACCAATCCCGATGTCATCCTCGCCGCCTACTCCGGGCTGACGCAGGAGGACTACGACACCCTGAGCGCGATCGCCCCCGTCGTCGCGTACCCGGAGGCGCCCTGGGCGACGACATGGCGCGACTCCATCACGTACAACAGCATGGGCCTCGGAATGGCCGACGAGGGCCAGGAGCTCATCGCGAGCATCGAGCAGGAGATCGCGGACCAGGTTGCGGCACACCCGGATCTGGCCGGCAAGTCGACGATGTTCCTGACCCACGTGGACACCGCGGATCTGAGCCAGGTCAGCTTCTACACGGCGAACGACACCCGCGCCGCGTTCTTCGCGGACTTGGGGCTGTCCACCCCGAAGAGCGTCGCCGACGCCTCGACCGGCGACGATTACTCGAAGAAGGTGAGCGCCGAGCGGGTGGACGTCTTCGACGATGTCGAGATCATCGTCACCTATGGCGACCAGTCGCTGGTCGACGAGCTCAAGGCGGACCCGCTGCTCTCCCAGATGCCCGCCGTCGCGAACGGCGCGATCGTCTTCCTCGACGGGTCGGGCCCGATGGGCACCGCCGCGAACCCGACGCCGCTCGCCATCTCCTGGGTGCTCAGCGACTACGTCGACCTGCTGGCCGAGGCCGCGGCCGGAAAGTCGTAGTGGCGCTGACCAAAGTCGTGGTGGCGTCGGGCGACCGCGTTGCGCGGCGCCCGACGTCGCGCAACATGCTGTGGCTGCTCGCCGTCGTGGGCACGCTGGTGGCACTCATGGTCGTGTCCGTCGCCATCGGCTCGCGCGACGTCGACTGGTCCGATATCGTCGCCGCGCTCGGCGGATCCACCGAGAACATCGGTCAGGGGGCAATCGCCAAGCGCATCCCCCGCACTGCGCTCGCACTGCTCGTCGGCGCCGCCCTCGGCCTCGCCGGCGCGGTCATGCAGGCGGTCACCCGGAACCCGCTGGCGGACCCCGGCATCCTGGGCGTGAACATGGGTGCCTCCCTCGCCGTGGTCATCGGAATGGCCTGGTTCGGGCTCTGGACGCAGACCGCCATGATCTGGGTCTCGATCCTCGGCGCCGGCGCTGCCGCGGTGTTCGTCTACATCGTCGGCTCGCTCGGCCGCGACGGCGCCACCCCCCTCAAGCTCGCTCTCGCGGGGGCCGCGACGTCGGCGGCATTCGCCTCGTTCATCATGGCGATCACACTCCCGCGCAACGACATCGCGGGGAACGTCCGCTCGTGGCAGATCGGCGGTGTCGGCGGCGCGAGCTTCGATGTCATCCGCCAGGCGCTGCCCTTCCTCGTCGTCGGGTTCGCCATCTGCCTGCTATCGGCCCGCAGCCTCAACTCCCTGGCCCTGGGCGACGACGTCGCGGCCGGCCTCGGCGAGCGCGTCGCCCTCGTGCGCGGAGTCTCCTCCCTCGGCGCGGTGCTGCTCTGCGGCGCCGCGACGGCGATCGCGGGTCCCATCGGCTTCGTCGGGCTCGTCGTGCCGCACCTGTGCCGGCTGCTGATCGGCATCGACAACCGGTGGCTGCTGCCGCTCTCCGCGCTCACGGGCGCGGCCTTATTGACCGCCGCGGACATCGTCGGCCGGATCATCGCGCGGCCAAGCGAGATCGACGTGGGCATCATCACCGCGCTCATTGGCGCGCCATTCTTCATCTACATCGTCCGACGACAGAAAATCCGCGCCCTGTGACCGCCATGCTGATGTCCCCTCAATCCGACGCCGACACCGTCGCGGCCAGCCGCATCTGGCGCGGCAGACGCCGTCGCACGGTCATCGCAGCGCTCACAGTGCTGACGATCGGCGCGTTCGCCGTCACGCTCATGGTCGGCAAGACGTTCTACCCCCCGTCCGACATCGCCCGCGTCATCCTGGGGCAGCAGGTGTCCGGGGCCTCCTTCACCGTCGGCAGGCTTCGGCTCCCCCGAGCGGTCCTCGCCGTGGTCGCCGGCATGTGCTTCGGTCTGGGCGGCGTGACCTTCCAGACGATGCTGCGCAACCCCCTGGCCAGCCCCGACATCATTGGGATCAGCTCCGGCGCGAGTGCCGTCGCCGCCTTCGCGATCATCGTGCTCTCACTCGGCGGCGCCCAGGTGTCCGTCATCGCCATCGCGGCCGGCCTCGTCGTCGCGATGCTGATCTACGTGTTGTCCTACCGGGACGGCGTCGCGGGCATCCGCCTGATCCTCATCGGCATCGGCATTGCCGCCATGCTCGACAGCGTCACCGCCTACCTGCTGAGCACCGCTGCCGCGTGGGATCTCCAGGAGGCCATGCGCTGGCTCACCGGCAGCATCAACGGCGCCACTTGGACGGCGACGGTGCCCGTGGTCGTGGCGTTGGCCGTGCTCGGTCCCGTGCTCCTCAGCCAGACGCGGAACCTCTCCATGGTCCAGCTCGGTGACGACGCCGCCCAGGCGCTCGGCGTCCGAGTGGAGCGCACCCGCATCGTGTCGATCGTCGCGGCCGTCGGGCTCATCGCCTTCGCGACTGCGGCTGCCGGTCCCATCGCCTTCGTCGCGTTCCTCTCCGGGCCCATCGCCGCCCGCGTCATCGGTCCGGGAACCTCGCTCGTGATCCCGTCTGCCCTCGTCGGGGCCCTGCTCGTGCTCGTCGCCGACTTCTGCGGCCAGTACGCGTTCGGCACCCGGTACCCGGTGGGCGTGGTCACCGGCGCGCTCGGCGCCCCGTATCTCGTCTACCTCATCATCCGCTCCAACCGCACCGGAGGATCGCTGTGAGCGCATCCCACACTTTGACCGCCGAGAACCTCGAGCTCGGCTATGGGGGCCGCACTGTCGTCGAGTCGCTCGACCTCGTCGTGCCGCCAGGCCAGATCACGACCATCGTGGGGGCCAACGCGTGCGGCAAGTCGACCCTGCTGCGGTCGATGTCGCGCCTGCTCTCCCCGCGCAGCGGCCACGTCCTGCTCGACGGCAAGGACGTGCACCGCCTGCCCGCGAAACAGCTCGCCCGCACGCTGGGCCTGCTCCCGCAGTCGCCAATCGCACCCGAGGGGATCGTCGTCGCCGACCTCGTCGGCCGCGGCCGGCACCCGCATCAGCGGGTGCTCTCCCGGTGGAGCCGCGCCGACGACGCCGCTGTTGCGGACGCCCTCGCCGCCACCGACACGACCGACCTCGCCGACCGCGCCGTGGACGAGCTGTCCGGCGGGCAGCGCCAGCGCGTGTGGATAGCGATGGCGCTCGCCCAGCAGACCGACCTGCTGCTGCTCGACGAGCCCACCACGTTCCTGGATGTGAGCCACCAGATCGAGGTGCTCGACCTGCTCACCGACCTCAACCGGACCCGCAACACCACGATCATCATGGTGTTGCACGATCTCAATCTCGCCGCGCGGTACGCCGATTACCTCGTCGCTATCGCGAACGGCCGCGTCTACGCTGCCGGGAACTCCGCCGAGGTTCTCACCAGCGAGAATGTGCGCGCGGTATTCGGCCTCGACAGTCAGATCATTCCCGACCCCGTCTCCGGCAAACCGCTAGTGCTACCCCTGGGGCGGCACCACATCGCTGCTGACGCCGTCCGGTGCTAACCATCCACTTGGACCGTCGCCCCAATTAATGATTCGACACTGCCTGTGAACCGGAGAGAAATAATGGAGAGCACCATGACCGCGCTGGGAACCCACCACATCACCACACTCGGAGAGTTGGAGGCCGCGCTTGGCGGCCCCCCGTACCCGGGCATCATCGAGAAGTGCACGGCCACGACCACGCCTCTGGTCCGCGAGTTCATCCGGCAAGCCCGGTTCTTCGTCCTCGCCACCGCCGACGCCGACGGCAATTGCGACTCCTCCCCCCGCGGGGACTTGACCAGCGTCGTCCAGATGCCCGACGACAAGACGCTGATCCTGCCGGACCGGCCCGGTAACCGCAGGGGTGACACCTACCGCAACATTCTTGCCAACCCGCACGTCGGGATCCTGTTCATCGTCCCCGGCCTGGAAGAGGTGGTGCGGGTGAACGGGACCGCCACCCTCACCACGGACCCGGAGCTGTGCGGGGAGCTGTCGCTGAAGGGGAAACCAGCGCAGCTGGCGATGATCGTGCAGATCGAGGAGGTGTTCACCCACTGCGCCCGCGCGATGCTGCGCGCCAAGCTGTGGGAGCCCGAGAGCTGGGTCGACCACGGCGACGTCCCGCCGCTGCTCGACATGCTCCACGAGCAGCTCGGCCTCCCCGGCCCCGACGACGGCAAGCCCGCGCGCACCGAGGAATACCGAGAATTCCTGTACTGAGCCTGAATCAGCGGGCGTACGTCGGCAGCGTCCGATTCACCCGGGACAGCCCCTGCACTGCGGCGGGCATCGCCCCGTCATCTGTCGGCGCGCCGTCCGCACCGCGCGGCAACGTCAGCAGCACGTTCATCACCGCGTGCTCGGTGGCCAGTTCCGGGCCGTCGACTCCGGTGCCGCCGAACTGGCCCGACACCGCGGTGACGTTCTCTCGGACATGGTCTGCGGCGCGCCGGAACGCCGCCGCCGAGTCGTCCGTCGGCGCGGTGTCCGGTCCCGACTCCTGGGCGACCATGCCCGCCCGGGCCAGCGCGTGGGCGGATCGGCTGTTCATCTGCAGCTCGCGGCGCCACCGCCGAGCGTCGTTGCGGTGGTGCAGGTTGCCCACGGACTCCAAAGGTTTCGCCGCGGTGATGACGCCCTCCAGCGCGGTGTCCAGCTCGCGCGCCGCGGGCAGCAGCTCATGATCGCCGCCGGGCGCGAGCACCGAAGCCACACACCTGTCGACCAACGCGTCCAGGTGCCCGAGGTAGCCCGTGATCCGGGCGACCAGCAGCGGGTTCGAGCGCGTCGACATGATGAAGTAGGCGCACGCGATGCCCACCGCCGCGCCGGCGAGGGTCTCCTCCACCCGCCACTCCAGCAGCTTCAGGTTGAGCACCCCCAGCAGCTCATACAGCGAGGCCAGCAGCATTGTGACGAAGAAGGTCAGGTACGCGTACGACAGTGGGCCCAGGTAAAACATCAGGAACACGCACACGACGATCATCGCTAGCTGGACCGGCGGGTGGTGCCCCACGGCGAACACCACAGCGAGGCCCACGACCACCCCGACCACCGTGCCCAGCACACGGCGCCACGCGCGGCTGAGGATCTCGCCGCGCGTGGTGGTGCCGTAGAACACCATGAACGATGTCAGCACCGCCCAGTACCACCGGTCCGCCGAGATCAGCTCGCCCAACACCGTGGCGAGGGCCGCGGCCACAGAACACTGGATCGCGGCCCGCGTCGCGGGGTTCCACGCCCGCCAATCCCACCGGCCCTGCGTGTCCTGCGTGTCCTTCGCGGCGGGAGCCGCGGGGCTCGCGGACTTCGACTGCGGGAGCGGGGCCGGCTTGCCGGACAGGATTCGCACGCGCTGCAGCATCGCCTGGGCGGTGGTCGCGTGCCAGATCGCCACGCCCGCAACGCCGGTCGCCCCCGGCAGCGCAGTCGCGGCCCTCGTCGTGGCAACCGCCTCTCGCAGCTGTTCCTCGGTGCCCGGATGCCGCAGAATGCCCTGCAGCGCCGTGACGGCCCGCCGCAGCGGCTCGGGCCACGGCTCCCGGGGATCGAGCGCCCACAGCGCGCTGGCCGTCTGCTCAATACCGATCTGCGCGTCGAAGACCCGTACCGAGAGATCCGCGGCCGAGACGTCCACGTGGCGTGCGGTGACGAACCGGCTCTGCCAGTCCTCGATGGCCATCGCGGTCTCCCCGAGCTCGTCGAGCCGGGTGTGCAACCGGTCAGTGGCGGCCCGGTCATCGCGGCAGGCCGTGTCGAGCACGCGGAGCGACGCGGCGCGCAGCGCCGGCCTCAGCCGGCGCATCTGCAATCGCGGCCGTTCCCGGACCAAAACTATGCGCACCAGCAACGACGAGCCGATGCCTATCGCGAGAGCCAGGATCATCGTAGGCAGCCCATCGATTTTGCCATGGCTGAGCAGGCTGAAGAAGTACGCGAAAAAGCCCATCATCCCGCAGGCGGTGCCGCGTGGGCCGTATCGGCGCACCCACACGGCGGCGAACACCGCCAACACGAAGAAGAGGTCCTCGACGAGCCAGTGCTTGTTCGCCAGCGCCGCCACCACGACCGCGCCGACTGCGGGTAGGAACACCAGCGCGGTGGTGGCCTCCCGCTCATGCAGCAACTTGTCCTTGACCATCCCCGCGGACATCATGGCCATGAAACCGCTGACGGTGACTAGCGCCATCGATTGGTGCAGGGCCTTGGACACGACGGACATCGTGACGATGGCGATCATCACCGACAGGGCCACCGACCACGCGTTGCGCAGGCGCAGCCGGCCGGGGTCGGAGACGTCGAGACGCCCCAACAGCCGGCCGGGAAGTGTAAGAGAATCGGACACGCCCATGATTGTGACCCATGCGCCACACCCACATACGGGCACCGTCGCCTCTGGTGCCGGAATGCGCGCCTACCGACGGGCCCCTGGTGTTCGCCTATCGTCATCAGCAACCGTTCACCACATAAGGAGACGCCCATGGCCACGACCGTCGCCGACCAGCTCATCACCGCTCTCGTCGACGCCGGGGTCCGGCGGATCTACGGCATCGTCGGCGACAGCCTCAACCCGGTGGTCGACGCGGTCCGGCGCACCGGCGGCGCGGCCAAGGGCGGCATCGACTGGATCCATGTGCGCCACGAGGAGGCCGCCGCGTTCGCCGCCTCCGCCGACGCGCAGCTGACCGGCGAGCTCGCGGTGTGCGCCGGCTCCTGCGGGCCCGGCAACCTGCACCTGATCAACGGGCTCTACGACGCGCACCGCGCCGGTGCCCGGGTCCTGGCGATCGCCTCGCACATCCCCAGCACCGAGATCGGCCAGGGCTACTTCCAAGAGACGCATCCGGATCGGCTGTTCGTCGAGTGCTCGCTCTACACCGAGTTGGTCTCGAATGCCGCGCAGGCGCCCGGGGTGTTCCGTTCTGCGATGCAGGCCGCCATCACCGGCTCCGGCGTGGCCGTCGTGACCCTGCCCGGCGATGTCGCGATGGCGGCCGCGTCGGGCCCGATGCTGCCGCTGTCGATTCCCGCGCCGTCGGTGACCGTGCCCACGGCGGCGACCCTGCGCACGCTGGCCGCCGCGATCAACACCGCCGAGAAGGTCGCGATCTTCGCCGGCTACGGCGTCCGCGACGCGCACGACGAGGTGATCGCCCTCGCGGAGCTGATCGGCGCGCCCATCGGCCACACGCTGCGCGGCAAAGACTTCATCCAGCACAACAACCCCTACGAGGTCGGCATGACCGGCCTCCTCGGCTACGGCGCCGCGCACGCCGGGATGCACGACGCGGACCTGCTGCTCATGCTCGGCACCGACTTCCCGTACGCCCAGTTCCTGCCGAAGGACGTGCGCACCGCGCAGATCGACCTCGACCCCACGAGGATCGGCCGCCGCACCGCCGTGGAGATCCCCGTGCACGGCGATGTCGCCGCCACCCTGACCGCGCTGCTGCCGCTGATCGAGCGCAAGAGCGACCGCGCGTACGTCGACAAGTGGCTGGCCAAGCACGAGAAGATGATGAACCGCTCCATCGGCGCGTACACGCACGACGTCGAGAAGTTCGTGCCCATCCACCCGGAGTACGCCGCGTCGGTGCTCAACCAGGTCGCCGCCGAGGATGCCGTGTTCACCACCGACACCGGCATGTGCAACGTGTGGACCGCTCGCTATCTAGACGCGACCAGCGAGCGACGGTTCCTCAGCTCCGCCATCCACGGCTCCATGGCCAACGCGCTGCCCCATGCGATGGGCGCGCAGCTCGCCTACCCGGGCCGGCAGGTCATCTCCGTCTCCGGCGATGGCGGCTTCGCGATGCTGCTCTCCGAGATCCTCACCGTCGCGATGTACAAGATCCCGGTCAAGGTCGTCCTGTTCGACAACAGCACATTGGGCATGGTCAAAGCCGAGATGCTCGTGGACGGACTACCGGACTTCGGCGTGGACGTCGCGCCCGTGGACTATGCCGCGATCGCCGCCGCCGCGGGCATCCACTCCCAGCGTGTCGAGCGCCCCGCCGACATCCGGGCCGCGTTGGATGCCGCCTTCGCTGTCGACGGGCCCGCCCTGGTCCACCTCATCACCGACCCGCGCGCGCTGTCTATACCGCCGACTGTCACCGGGGAACAGCTCAAGGGCTTCGCCCTGGCGATGAGCAAGACGGTGCTCGGCGGCGGGATCGGCGAGGCCGTGAAGCTGGCGCGCACGAATCTGCGGAATATCCCCCGTCCGTAGCATAGCCGAATCATATTCTCCCAGGTCACAGGCTATAATCGGGCGAGTCCAGAATTTTTCACGCCCGAGAGGATCCCCATCACACAATCTTCCGCTCCCCAAGATGTCTATTTCCTACCCGCGGAGCAGAAGACCCGCGACGCCGTCAAGCACGCGTCGCCGGCCTCGCGCTCGCGCCTGCGCGAGATGCCGGGGGTGGTGAGATTCCGAGGCCGGTTCGCCATGGCCATCACGGCGACCACCCCGCACGAGGCCATGATCGAGGACCTGCTGTTTATCCGTGCCACCCTCGACGACGCGCGGATCGACTACCTCCTGGTCCGCGGCAACGACCAGCGGCCGGTGATCGCCGTCGACCAGGCGGACCGGCAGGCGCTCGCCGCCGCCCTCGCAGAGGCCTGCGCGCGCCATCCGTTCTACTCCAAAACTGTCGATGACCAGCAGCGGCGTGCAATCCTCATCGCGGACGGCGCCCTGTCCTTGAGCGCCGACGCCCGCATCTTCCGGCTGTTCCGGCCTCGGGTGGAGCCGAGCAGCGGCCTGAGCTACGGGGCGAGCACCGGGGTGCAGATCGAGTTGTGGTCCTTCGAGGGCGACACAATCGTGCTGCCCATCGAGAACTCGCTGACCCGCCGCAGGATCCGGGCGAGCGAGGCCGTGCGCGGCACCGTTGAGCGCTTCGGCATGGAGTGGCCAACGATCGAGAACATGTTCGCGTACCACGCCTCCGACATCCAGTTCGATATCGACCTGGTCTTCTCCTGGGTCGATGGCTCGGACCGGGACTGGCAGCAGCAGCGGGCCAAGCGCATGGCGGGGCACGTGGTGGGCGCGGGCGATGACTCGTCCGCACGGTTCCGGCAGGTCGACGAGCTCCGCTACGCGCTGCGCTCGGTGCACATGTACGCGCCGTGGATCCGCCGCATCTTCGTGGCCACCGACTCCGCCCAACCCTCCTGGCTGGCCGACGATCCGCGGGTGACCTTCGTGCGCAGCGAGGAGTTCTTCGCGGACCCGTCCGTGCTGCCCACCCACAACTCCCAGGCCGTTGAATGCCAGCTGCACCACATTCCCGGGCTCGCCGAGCACTTCCTGTACTCGAACGACGACATGTTCTTCGGCCGCCCCGTCGGCCCGGACATGTTCTTCTCCCCCGGCGGGGTCAGCATGTTCATCGAGGATGACACCCGCATCGGGCTCGGGCTCAACGACGATCAGCGCAGTGGCTTCGAGAACTCGGCCCGGGTGAACCGGCGGCTACTGCAGGACCGTTTCGGCTCGCTCACCACCCGCCACCTCGCGCACGCCGCGACGCCGCTGCGCAAGTCCGTGATGGCCGATATGGAGCGGGAGTTCCCCGAAGAGTTCGCAGCCACCGCGGCCAGCACGTTCCGCGCCAGCGACAACATCTCCGTGACCAACTCGCTCTACCACTATTACGCGCTGATGAGCGGGCGGGCGGTGGTGCAGAACTCGGCACGCGCGCGCTACATCGACACCACCATCAAGTCCGGCCTGCGGGAGATGGACTCGCTGCTGGCCGATCGCGCGTCGGACTTCTTCTGCCTCAACGACAACGCCGCCGGCGACGTTGAACCGCAGGACCGGGCCAAGTCCATGACACGTTTCCTCGGCGACTACTTCCCCATCCCCGCGCCCTGGGAGATCCTCGGAGCCTGACTCATGTCCGGCCCGGGGATGCGGATGCCGGCGGCGGCGAGCCGACGCGCGGTCGCCGCCGCAGACACCAATTCGCCGACGCTCTCATACGCGCCGATCGGCACCGCCGAATGCACGATCGTATCCTGGTACACGTGCACCAGGTTGAGCCCCTGCGCCCCGTCGCGTCCGCGCTGCGAGCCGTCGGGCGCGTTCAGGTCCTGCGTGTAGCAGGTGGCGGCGGCGACCGAGACCGGGATGCCCGCGAACATCGCCGTCGTCGAGAAGTGCAGGTGTCCGGCCAGGATCGCCCGCACGTCGCTGCCCCGCAGCACCTGCGCCAGCCGCTCCTGCGCGCGCAACTCCACGAGCACCGCGAGGTCCTGCACGCAGGGGACGGGCGGGTGGTGCATCGCCAGGATCGTGCCGTGCGGGGCCGCGGTCGCGAGTTGCGCGGCCAGCCAGTCCAGTTGCCCGTCGTCCAGCTCGCCGTGGTGGTGGCCGGGCACCGATGTGTCGAGGGTGAGCACGCGGAGGCCGTCGATAGTGTGCGCGCGGTCGACGGGTCCCGTGCTCGGCTCTTCGCCCAGCAGGGAACTGCGAAAGTGCGCGCGGTCATCGTGGTTGCCCATCGCCCACAGCACCTGCGCGCCGAGTTCGGCGGCGACCGGATCCACCATCGCCCGCAGCCGCGCGTAGGCCTCGGGCTCGCCCTGGTCCGCCAGGTCGCCGGTGAAGACCAGCGCGTCGGGCCGAATCCTCGACGCCGTGAGCTCGGCGAAGATCTGCCGCAGCCGGTCGTCGGCGTCGAGTTGGCCGTACAGGAGGCCGTCGGCCACGAGATGGGTGTCGCTCAGATGGACTAGGCAATGCGTCGGGCGGCCGTGCTCGGCTATGCGCGTCGGGCTCATGGGCTCCACCGTAGCCATGCCGGTTCCAGGTCAGCTGATCAGCTCAAGGACCGTCCGGTTGAGCCGGCTCAGTGCCCGCAGCGCCGCACGTCGGGGACCCGGCGTCTTCGTCGCGGTGAGCATCACGTCCAAGACCGTGGTCTCCGTGGCCTTCTCCGGCTTCGGCACCTTCTCTCCGGCAAGGTGGAGCCTGGCCAGCGCCACATTGCCCTGCACATGGTCCACGGCGTCGCGCAGTGCCGCGGCCGTCTGCTCGGATGGCGCGGTGTCCGGGTCGGCGCGGGCCGCGAGCAGTCCCGCGCGGGCCAGCGCGTGCGCCGATCTGCTGCTGGCCTGAGCCAACCGCACCAGCCGGCGCGCCCCGTGGCGGCTCCGGGTGGTCGGCCCCAACTCGAGGGGCTTAGCGGCGTCGACCAGGTCGAGCAAGATCTGATCGAGCGCGCGGGCCCGCTCGATCATCGGGGCCGAGTGTCCCGGGGAGAGCACCGCCGCCACGCTCGTGTCGATCAGCTCTGCCAACTCGTCGACGTATTCGAGGGCATGCTTCGTCAGCGCCTCCCGGGTCTTCGTCGACAAGATCAGGTAGGAGCTCGCGATGCCGATCAGCGCGCCCGCGGCCGTCTCCTCCACCCGGATCTCCAGGACCTCCACGCTGAACACCCCGAGCAGCCCGTAGAGCGTCGCGAGGAGCATGGTGAGGAAGAACGTCAGCAGCCCATACGCGACGGGCGCCAGATAGTAAGCGAAGAACACGCACACCAGGATCAGCACCAACTGGACCGGCGGGTTGTGCCCCACCAGCGCCGCGATCAGAACTCCCGCCAGCACCCCCGCAATGGTGCCGACGATCCGCTGGCCGGCGCGGCTGAGGATCTCGCCACGGGTCGACGCGCCGGTGAACACCACGAACGCCGCCATCACCGCCCAATACCAGCGGTCTGGCGAGATGAGCTCTCCCACCACCGTCGCGACGCTCGTCGCGACGGCCACCTGGATGGCGGCCTTAGTGCTCGGAGCCCACCGGTCCACGAGTTTCCCCGCCGGCTCCTCGGCAGCCTCGCCGGCTGTGGCGATCGGCTCTCGCAGCGGCTCCGGCGTCTCCATCGCCTTGGTCGTGACGCGGTGGATGGCGATGTGCGCGGTGACCGCCCGCTGCGCGACCATCGTCGCGATGCCCGCGGCCGTGGACGGGTCCGCCTTCTCCGCGGCCTCCGCGGCGAGCAGGCGCGCCGCCCGCAGCTGATCCGGCGTGCACCGATCCTGCAGGCACGAGCTCAGCGCCGTCGTGGCCTGGCCGAGAGTGCGGGGCCACGGCGTCTCCGGGTCCAGCGCCCACAGCGCGCTGGCGAGCTGCTCGGTGGCGATCTGCGCGTCGAACACCCGCAGCGAGAGCGCCTCGCTGGTCACGCTCACGTGGAGCGAGGCGGCATGCCGGTCCAGCCAATCCTCGATCATCATCGCCGTCGCGCCCAGCCGGTCCAACCGCCGTCGCAACCGCGCGACGTCCCGGCCCTCCCGCGTCGACGCGGCGGCCAGCACCTGCACCGAGGACGCCCGCAGCGCCGCCGCCAGCCGGCGGATCTCCAGCCGTGGCCGCTCCGGCAGAATCAGCGTCCGGACCAGCAGCGTCATGGCCACACCGAGCACGATCGCCCCGCCGAGCACCGGGATCTGATGCGGTGTGGCCGCCAAGAACAGGGTGAAGAAGTACGCGATGAACGCGACCATCCCGAGCGCCGTCCCCCGCTTGCCGTAGCGGCGCACCCACACGGCCCCGAACAGCACCGCGATGAAACCGATCTCGGCCCAGTACCCGGCGCCCTGCAGGAGTGTCGCGGCGGTGACCGCCCCGATGGCTGGCAGCGGTACGAGGAGCGTCGTGATCACGCGGTCTCGCTGTGTGCGGTCCTTGACCATCGCCGCGGCCTGCAGGGCGACGATGGTGCCCAGTATCGCGATCGTCACCGGCTGCCCCAGCATGCGGGTCGCAGTGAGGAGGACGGCCATCGCCAGGGCGGCCGACAACGTCGTCGTCGCCGCGCCGCGCAGCCGCAGCCGACCGGGATCGGTGGCTGCCACAAACTGGGTGACGAGGCGCAGTCCGCGCGCGAGGCTCAACACAGCTAAGAGTGTGAGGCACCGCTACCGGGTCCGCACACTCGACTCCCCGCTAGACGGCAGCGGCGAACCACTCCGCGATCTCGTGGCCGGCGGCGACGCCGACGCCGCCGGTGACCACCACATGGTCGGCGCGCCAGCCCGAGTCGAACAGCCCGCCGTGCCGGGGCTGGATCCCCCGATCGGCGATCTCGAGCAGGTCCTTGTCCAGCAGCGAGTCCCCGGCGGCCATGATCTGGTCGGACCCGAGCCTGCGCGCGATCTCCCGCACCGCCGCGCCCTTCGTCAGCGGGTTCGGCACCCAGTAGATCTTGCGGCCCTGGCGGGAGACGTTCCAGCCGCGGGCCGACGCCCACTCCGCGGCCTCCGCCTCGAACGCCGCTGGCAGCAGCGCGAGGTCGACCACCGCGTAGCAGAACATCCCCTCGGCGGCCCGCACCGAGCTGGTCCACTCCGGCGCGCACGCGGCCCGCACCCAGGCGAGCACCTCCGCGAGCGGGGACACCGCCGCGAGTCGGCCCGCGACCTGCGCGGTCCAGCTCTCGTCGGGCACACCGCCCTGCAGGATCACCCCGCCGTTCGCGGCGATCGCGAACCCGCCGCCCCGCACGGGCAGCCGGACGCGGCGCAACTGCTCCACGGTGCGGGTGGTGACCGGGACCAGGTCCGCGGCGGTAAGCGCGGCGACGGCCGCGGCGGACATGAAGGACTGCGGGTTGCCCTGGTAGTGCTCGACACACACCAGGTCCGCGGTGTCCGCCCGCGCGGAGCGCTCGGAGTAGATCAGGGTCTGGTCGAGGTCGCTCGCCAACAGCACGCTCATCTTTTGGCCGCCAAACCGTCTGCGCCGATCGCGGCGCGGGTGAACTTCGGGTGGATCAGGCCCACACAGCTGTAGGGCAAGTCGTCGACCACCTCGATGGGGACGCCGCGCTGGGCCGCGAGCAGCCGGATGTGGCCGAGCTCGGCCTCGGCGTCACGCCGCACGAGCACCCGCCACGGCACCCGCCGCAGCAGCACCCGCGTCGTCTCCCCCACCCCGGGCTTGACCAGGTTGACGTTGTCGATCCCGTACTCGGCGCTGATGGCCTCGGTCGCCGCCCACCCCGCCCAGGTGGGCGTCCGGTCCGAATCGCGCAGGGCCGGCCAGTCACGGGTCACGTCGGCGGCCACTGCCGGGAACCGCGCGGCGATGGCGTCGAGGAAGGCCTGCGAGACGTCCGCGTCGGCGAGGTCCCGGTAGAACTTCGCGCCGTGGAACTGGCCCGGCGCCAGCAGCCGGTCGTTGAGGACGGTGCGCGAGACGAGCCCCGAGACCGTGGAGTTCAGACAGGCCGATGGGATGAGGAAGTCCGCGCGGGTGCCGAAGAACCCGACGCAGCCGCCGGGGTCCGCCAGCACCGCGAGGTCCGGGGAGAAGGCCGAGCCAAGGGCCGTGTTCGCGGCCGCGACCGCGTCAGCGAGCTCCCGGGAGATCGCGCCCTTCCCGGTCCACCCGTCGACGAACATCACGGCGGCGGGGTCGTGACGGCCGGCGATGTGTGCCAGCGCGGTCTCGTCGATTCCTCGTCCGCGCACGATACTCACCGCGTAGTGCGGCAGGTCCAGGCCGTGGGCCAGCCGCGCCCAGCGGCGCATGAGCACGCCGATCGGGGTGCCCGCCCGGGCCAGCGAGACCAGCACCGCATCCCGCCCGCGCGCGTCGAGGACCAACTCGGTCAGCACGCCCACCGCGTGGGCGATGCGGGTCGCGGACGCCTCGAGGGCCTCGTCGTAGAGCTGGCGGTACTCGGCGGTGGGCTGGTACTCGATCGGCAGCGACTCCGCGTAGTGCGCGGCGCCGGACTGGATCGCCTCCTCGCGGTCCTCCGTGGGCGCTTCGAGAGTGATCTCGGACAGGTCCGTGAGCAGCCAGGACACGTCCTCGCGGAGGTAGCTGCCGAACTCTGGTCCGTGCAGCGCCCGCGGTCCCGGCGCCTGGCCCGCGGGCCGGTGGCTGGGCACCGTGATGACCTGCACCGCGTCGCACACCCCGCGGAGGCTCTCCAGGAGACCGCCGGGAGCGCGCAGGTCGGCGGTGGCGGCCGCGTCGTCGAGCACCAGCACGATGTCGGTGAACGGCTGCTGGCCCGCGCCGGGCGCGACGTTGTAGGCGAACCGCGGGCCGGGCCCGTCATCCGGGTCGTCGTGGCTGGGGAACCGCAACGCGGTGCGGATGGCGTACGCGGGGTCGTCGATCGCGAGGACCGGGGAGCGCGTTGTGGTCGAGTAGCGCACAGCGAGCTCCGGGCGGGCCTGGCCGAGCGCCAGCGCGATCAGCAGCGGCGCGTGCATCAGCTCCTCATGTCCCAGCACCAGCACCCGGGCGCCCACGGTCCGCTCCGGGATCCGGGCCGCGATCTGCGTGGCGGTCGCCGAGGCGGCCGGACGGATTCGAGCCCGGTCAGCGGCGGTGAAGCCGTGCCGGCCGCCGTCACGGGTGCCCGCGGGCCAGGCCGCGGCGACAGCGGAGACGCTGGCGGTCGCGGGATCCCCCGGTCGATCACGCTCGAGGTCGAGCAGCGGCCGCGCGCGGTCGATGGCATCGCCCGCGATCCGCAACTCGCCGCGGGCCAACGCGACCACCTCGATGCGCGCGCCCAATCGGCTCGCCAGCGCCGCCATCCGCTCGTGATCGGCGGCCGAGCGCAGGTCCACCAGTGCCGCCACGAGGTAGCGCTCGCGGGGCTCGATCCGGTGCAGCACCTCGATGGTGTTGAGCACGGTCGTGCCTGTCGACAGCTCGTCGTCGACGAAGACCACCGGTCCCGGCCGCGTCAGTAGGCCGGGGTCCGCCGGCAGCAGCAGGTGCCCGGTCGCGTGGCTGTGCTCCTCCTCAAAGCCGCCCGCCGGGGGCACGGTCGTCGAGTGCCGCCGCGTCGAGTGCACGTAGTCCAGCCCGCACGCGTCGGCGACGGCGTGGCCCAGCCCGGTGGCGGTCTCCGCGTAGCCGATCACTATCGCGTCGTCCGGGGCTTGGCCCGCGCGCTCGCGCCGGTGCCGCCCGCACGCGGTGAGCAGGTCCTCGACCGCGGCGCTATCGCCCGCGATCGCCCGGTTGAGCAGGTCTGGGTCGATCTGCGTCTGCTCCCCCAGCAGGGCGTCGAGCGCGAAAGCGCCCAGCAGCAGGCCCGACGCGTACACGGTCCGCGGGTCCGTCGGCACGTGCTTGCCGAGGACCGTCGAGACCAGCAGTTGCGCGCGGCGGGGGTTGCGCCGCAGCGCCATGCCGAGCATTGACTGGAGCGGCAGCGGCGAGCCCTCCGCGGTCACCAGCTCCGCATCGAGCCGCTCCGCCACCCAGGCCCCGCCCCACACCGCGCTCATCGCTGCAGCCCGGCGGCCAGCAGGTCCACGAAACTGGTGTCCTCGTTCGCGACGCCGAACGCGCGCGCCCGGCGCGTGATGCCCATCGCCCACGCGGTGTGCGGCTTGCCCTCGTTCATCTTGTTCCCGTAGCTCGAGGCGGCGACGCCGCCGTCGTTCAGCGCGCCGACGATGTCCATCGCGTCGCTGTACTCCTCATGGGTGACCACGCTGAGTGCGTGCACGGCGCCGACGTGCGACGGGTGGATCACCGTCTTGCCGATCAGCCCGTTGGCTTTGTCCAGGGCGACCTCGCGCAGCAGTCCGTCCAGGTCCGCCGCGAGCAGCTCGGCCCGCAGGGGGCGCTCGTCGAGCTCCGCGAACGGGCTGCGCCGCAGCAGCGGCTTGAACAGCCGCTCGGCGCCGGTGAAGTACTCCCACACCGCGCCGGTCACCACGTAGCCGGAGTCCGCCCGGCCCAGCACATTAACGATGTCGGCGATGGCGTCAGCGACCACGCGCACGTCGTAGACGGTGAGCTCCCGGGAGCGGCGCAGGCCGTAGATCGCGGACAGGTCCGTCGCGCCGATCCGCACGGCGAGGATGTTCGCCCGGTACTTGTCGAGCAGCGCGCGGATCCCCAGCAGCTCCTCGACGCGGCGCTCCACGGACATGACCTCCGGCGTCTCGAGCACGGGCATCGCGAGCAGGCGCCGGCCCAGCCCCTCCTCGGCCGCGGCGACGGCCTCGAGGAAGGCGATGCCGGAGTCCGCGGTGAACTTCGGCAGCACGAATCCGGCCAGCACGCCCGCATCGACGCCCAGCCCGGCCATGATCATCGGGATCTGGTGCGGCGAGCGGACCCGCACGAACACCAGGGGCAGCTCCGCCCCGCCGCGCGCGCACTGGCGCAGCTGCTCGACGGTGTTGCGCTCGGCCGCGGCAAGATCGCTGTCGGCGACCGCATCCTCCAGGCACACGACGGCGCTGGCGACGCCCTGCTGTGCCAGCCGGGCGAGATCCTCGGCGAGATTCTCGCGGATGCCGGGGCTGTAGAGCGTCGCGCCTAGAGCCGCGGCCAACAGGTCCGTCTCAGCGCCGAGGCCGATCTCCTCCGGTTCCAGGAAGAACAGCCGGGTGCGCTCTTCCTGGGTCAAATAGCCATAGTGGCGCATGTGGTCCCCCGTCGTGATGAGATAGGCGGTGGTGGCTCAATCGATCGACGTGCGCTCGTCCAACCAGGTGATCTTGTCGAAGCCGAAGGCTTGGCAAGCGTCGCGGACAGAACCCGACATCGGCTCCAGCTCGGCCCTCATGACCAGCTGTCCGCCAATGTTATACATCGAGGTGAGCACCGCCAGACTGCTCGGCCCCACTTGTGCCAGCGGCATCTCTATCCTGGCGTTTCCGTAGGTTCGCGTGATGAACGTCCCAGTCCAGTCCACCGGCGCGCCGGACTCCGAGTAGGCATAGACGATCAGCCGCGCCAGCTCGCCGCACTGGCGCAGGTCCAGCCCGAAGCCCTCGAACTCCCCGCCCCGCGCGACGATGACGGGCCGTCGCGAGCCCGGTGGGGCCGTGCCCCGGCCACCGGTGAGCTGCACCGTCGACGAGGCCCCGGAGCGCAGCTCGTAGGCGCAGCCCAATCGCACCGGTCCGCCGTCGTTCTGGGTCCACGCCCCCTCCATCTCGAGGGAGCCGATCCCGCTCTGGATCCGCGTGAGCGTCACGATCGGCTCGGCATAGGTCAGGATCACTCTGCGGCCGGACTCGGCACGCACCGGCGGCGGCCCCGGCCTGGGCGCGGCGGGCGCAGGCAGGCCCGGACTCGTCGGCGACGGGCCCGGCGAGAGGTCCAGGTCGAGGTCGAGGTCCAACGAGACGGTGCCCGGGGTGGGGAGCGGTGCCGGCGGGCGCGGCGCGGCGGCGGTCGGAGTCAGGTCTAGGTCCGACGATGGGGCGGCGGGCCGCACTGGCGGGTCCAGGTCCAGCGAGCTCGCCGTCGTGGTGCGCGTCGGCGGGGCCGCGCCGAGATCCAGGCCCGATGCGGCTGCCGGCTGACGCCGCGACCGATCGGGCCGGCTCATGTCGATCTGCGGCCGCGCACCCGTCGGGGGTGGAGTCGGACGAGACCCGCCCCGCGATGGACGGCTCATATCGATGCGCGGAGTCGGAGCGGGGGTCGCCAGTGCGACGGGCGCGACCACGCCGAGTCTGCGGGTGATCTTGCCGGCGATGAACAGCGTCAGCGCCTCCTGGTCCGAGATCGTCCCCGGCACGCCAGCGGCCGGCGCCGAGGGTTGGGCGCGGCGGCGCAGGAACGGCAAGTCCGTGCGGGGCCGGGCGCGCAGAGGGTCGGGCACGCTCATCGCAGCCGCCTCACAGGGGCAGCCCGTAGTCCGCGGCGATGTCGCGGATCCCCGCGGCATACGCCTGGCCCAGGACCTTGAACTTCCATTCCCCACCGTGGCGATAGACCTCGCCGAGAGCGAGCCCGGTCTCCTCGCCCAGCAGGGGCGCGAAGTCCTCCGAGCGCACCAGTTCGGAGTTGTCGGCGAGGTTCAGCAGCCGCACCTCGCAGCCGCGCAACTGTCCCAGCGAGCGGCGGCGGTTGGGCAGCTCGTTGAGGTACAGCATCAACACGATGCGCTGAACCTCTGGCGGCACCCGCCCGAAATCGATCTCCACCTGCTCCTGGTCCCCGCCCAGCGCCTCCGTCAATTGCCGGGCCGAGAGCTCCGGCGAGGCCAGCTGGTTGAAGAACACAAAGTGCTCCGGCGAGAGCACCCGGCCGGCCGAGTCGCACAAGATCGTGGCGAGAACCAGGTCCTCACCGAGCGCGGAGCCAGCCCCGGCGTCCCAACGCACCCCGGCGACCACCCCGGTGAGACCGGGAATCTCCTGCGTGACCGCGACGTTCGAGCCGCGCCGCATGCGCTTGCTCATAGTTCCAAATCCGAGCGGGCGAACTTCGTCTCCAAAAATTTCCCTTGCACCATCAGCGCCGAGACATCTTGCTCGGCGGTAGCTTGCAGCACGCTGGCCGCCGACTCCCACAGCGCCGCCACCTGGTCGGCGGCTAAATCGCGCGGTGTCTTGCCTGTCCGGCCCGCCACCTCGGTCAGCGCGGGGTCGAGCGCCAGGTATGCACGCAGTGTCGTCGGCAGATAGTCCTCCGTGATCGCACGCACCGTGATCACGGCATGCACATCCAATGCCCGGTCCTCCGAGGACTGGATGATCGTCCACAGCACATCAGTCACCTGACGTGCCAACACCGTGGTCTCGACGGGCAGTCCGCCGGAACTGCGGTTGATGAAATCGACGAGCTCCCCGAGCGCGCGGATCAGCGCCTCCGGGGAGTCCTCGTCCACCTGTGGCTCGGCCGAGGCCTGCGCCTCGCCCATATTCCGCCTGAACCAGGAGATCACTATCGACCACTACCCATTGCCCTGCGAAGTGCCCTCTCCCCTGCGGGTCCGCTCGAGATACGGCTGGGCGCGCTCGATCTGCCCCTCCAGAGCGGTCACCGTCTGCGCCATCGACTCGACGGCCTGGCCGCGGAAAGTGTCGACGGCATCCATGGCGGCGAAGACGTTGTCGAACGCCGTCTGCAGCTTCTGGATGTCGATGGTCGACGACGCGGCCTGCTGGTTGATCTCCGCGCCCTGGATCCGCAGCTGCGCCGAGGTCGACTCGATCAGGTTCGACGTCGTGGTGTTCAGCGCCGTGATCTGGTCCAGGACCAGCTTCTGCCGAGCCAACGCCTGCGCGACGATGACGGCCGTCCGCAGCGCCGTCACGGTGGTGGTCTGCGCGCGGTCCACACCCCGGATCAGCTCCAGGTTGTTCTTGCGCACCAGGTCCAGCGCCATGTAGCCCTGTACCGACACCGCCATCTGCGTCATCAGGTCCTGGCGGCGCTGACGCACCGCGAACAAGGCATCCGAGCGCAGGGCGTCGGAGGTCTCGCTGTCCCCGACGGCCGCGAGCTCGGCGACCTTATTCTCGATCGCCGTGTCGAGCGCGCCGGCCAGTTCGTTGTACTCGGTCAGCTTGCCCATGGTGTCCCACAGGTTCGCCTTCTCCATCTCGATGGCCGCATTGTCCTTGCGCAGCTCGTCCTGGCCGGAGTCGAGCGCCTTGATGATCGCGTTGAGCTGAGTCTGCGCCGACTGGTACCGCGCGAAGTAGCGCTGCAGCTTGTCCCCGCCGGGCAGGAACCTGAGGAGCCGCTTGGCTCCGGACAGGTCCGCCCGGCCCGGATCGAGCTCCGTGACGGTGAACCGCAGGTCGGTCAGCGTGTTGGCCACCCGCGTCTGCGCGTCGCCGCCCGCACTGCCCTTGCCCGCGCGCACGCTGGCGGCGGGGCGCTCCAGGATCCGGCTGGAGACCGACGCCGAGGCCCGCATCTCCTTGTTGCCCATCGCGTTGATCGAATTCACCTTGGTGGCGAACTCCGGCGAGCGGACGTCCATCGCCACCAGGTCATTGGCGAAGGCGGTGGCCTTCGTCGCCAACTCGCCCTGCTTTCCCTGATCGAGTGGGATCGCGCCGGCCGCCGACTCCTTGCTCACCACGACGACCGGGGCCGGCGGGGTCAAGACGAGGCCGCCGGCTGCTCCGCCCGCGGCGGGACCAGTTGGGGTCGGTGAGTCGAGGTTCAGATCGGACATGCTGTGGAGCTCCTAGTCGCTGGGGGTGCCGGATCCGCTATGCGCGCGGGATCGCGGGCAGCAGTTCGTGGAAGGTGCGGCCGGAGGCGGGGTTGCCGAGCGCGACCATCGACCAGCCGGCCCCGTCGCGCACCACCCGCGCCATGATCTGGGCCGTGTGCTGGCCCGAGCCGCTCAGCGTGTAGCGGGCGATCTCAGTCTCGGTCGCCTCGTCGATCAGGCGGCAGTAGGCGTTCTCGATCTGCGTGAAGTTCTGCCCGGTGAACGAGTTGACCACGAACACAATGTTGTCGACCTGTGCGTGCACGCTGCCCAGGTCCACGCGGATGGACTCGTCATCGCCATCGCCCGCGCCGGTCTGGTTGTCGCCGGTGTGCAGGACGGTGCCGTCCTTGCTCTGCAGCTGCTTCCACCAGACCTGGTCGACCAGGTTGCCCTGCGCGTCAAACAGCAGCGCAGATGCGTCGAGGTCGATCGACTGCGACTTCAGGCCGCCGAACAGGCCCTTCCTCTTCACCGCGTCCCAGCCCAGGCCCATCCGCACCTGCGTCAGGGTGCCGCCGCTCTTCTTGGTCAGCGAAACCTTCTGGCCCTTGCTCAAATTCACGCTCATGTCGAATCCCCTTTGTGTCAGACGTGTCGAATTCTACTTGGATGTGTATTGCGGGCGCCTAGCGCGCCGCGATCATTTCGCTATGGCCTCGTCCGGCTGCTCGGCGAGGTCCGCGTCATCGCCGCCGTCTCGCCGATTGCGCACGACGGAGGTCAGGAACGCCGCCACGATCAAGGTGACGCCGACCAGGCCGATGATTACCTCGGACACCTCGAACTTAATGGTCAGCAGCATCAGCACGGCCAGCGCGCCGACAGCCCACATCGCGCCGTGTTCGAGGTACGCGTAATCCTTCAGGGCACCCTTGTGGACGAGGTAGACGGTGACCGAGCGGATGAACATGGTGCCGACGCCCAGGCCGATAGCGATGATAATCGGGTCCGAGGTGATCGCGAACGCGCCGACGACGCCGTCGAAGCTGAAGGACGCGTCCAGCACCTCGAGGTAGACGAACAGGAAGAAGCCGGCCTTGCCGACGGCCAGGGTCACCGCGCCGGCACCGCTCTTGCCGTCCTTGCCCTCCACGGCACCGTCGTCACCAACCGTATCGTCGATGTTGAACAGCTCGCCAAGTCCATTGACCACCGCATATGTGATCAGGCCGAGGACACCGGAGAGCATCACGGTGCTGGTCTTGCCCTCGGGCGCGAAGGTGAACGCGGTGATGCACAGCAGTGTCAAGGACACGATGATCGCGAGCCGGTCGAGCTTGCCGATCCTCCCGAGCGGACGCTCGATCCAGCTCAGCCAAGTGATCTCACGGTGCTCGAAGATGAAGTCGAGGAACAGCATGAACAGGAACATGCCGCCGAAGGCCGCGATGGCGGGGTGCGCGTCGTGGATCAGGTAGCCATAGGTGCCGGGCACTGTCGGGTCGCCCTTCTCCATCGCCAGCTGGATGGCCTCGATCGGGTTCAACTGGGCGGTGACGCTGACGATGACAAGCGGGAACACCAGGCGCATGCCGAACACTGCGATCGCGATACCGATGGTGAGGAAGATCTTTTGCCAGAACGGGCTCATCCGCTCGAGCACCGTCGCATTCACGACCGCGTTGTCGAAGGACAACGACACTTCGAGCACGATCAGGATTGCGACGATCGCGAGGGCCGACGGGCCGCCGTAAACGAAGCCGGCGATCAGCCCGAGGATCGTGATGCCGATCGACCAGCCGAAGGCCCTGAATAACAAAAGAGAGTTCCTCTCTGGAACTGCACACTCGGAAATGAGGTGCTGTGTGCTCAGTGGTGAAGCGCTACCGCAAGGGAGCTGCGCTGTCCGCGGTCGGAGCGGGGCCGGCCGCCACGTCGGCTAGCCGGCCCCATCTGCCGTGTCGGCTAGCCGACGTTGACGCCGAAGTCGCGCGCGATGCCCGCAAGCCCATTGTCATAGCCCTGCGCCACGGCGCGGAACTTCCAGTCTGCGCCGTGGCGGTACAGCTCGCCGAAGATCATCGCCGTCTCGTTGGACGAGTCCTCGGTCAGGTCGAAGCGGGAGATCTCCTTGTGGTCGGCCTGGTTGACCACCCGGATGTAGGCGTTGCGGACCTGCCCGAAGGACTGCCCGCGCTCGACGGCCTCGTAGATCGACACCACGATGACGACCTTGTCGACCTCGGCCGGCACCGAGCGCAGATCAACCTGGATCGTCTCGTCATCGCCCTCTGCCGATCCCGTCAGCTCGTCACCGGTGTGGTGGACGGAGCCGTCCGGGCTGGTGAGGTTGTTGAAGAAGACGAAGTGGCTGTCGCTGACGACCTTGCCCGACGCGTTCACCATCAGCGCGCTGGCATCGAGATCGAAGTCTGCCCCGCTGGTTGTGCGTGCATCCCAACCCAGACCCAGATCCACCGCGGTGAGTCCCGGCGTGGACTTGGTCAACGATACATTTCCGCCCTTGGTGAGACTGACGCTCATTAATTTCCTCCAGCTTGATGTTGATTGACGTTTTTGGTCGACCTCGTTGTGCACCGGCCAATGGCGCTGTGCTGCCGCGCATTATGCCCATGACAACTCCGACTGCTCGCGCTGCTGATTCAACAATGGCACTGCCCGTGCGAAATCAGACTCTTAGCAACTTTAGCCGCACTGTGCGATGCCCGCCGCGAAGGCCGTGTTCATGCGCACCATTTCCCCGTCCCCGCTCACCATCGCCGCTCCAGCACCTGCGCCCGGCCCTCGCGAAGGAACACCAGCACCAGCGCGCTGACGTTCTCTCTCGCCGTCTGATCCAGCAAGTCCGCGTAGACGGCGAGTTGGGTCCAGTACGCCTCGAGCGTCGCCGCCGAGACCCCCACGTCAGTCTTGTAGTCCACGATCACAAGGCTGCCATCGTCCGCGCGGTAGATCAGGTCCGCGATGCCCTCGACCACGAGCACATCGGCGGTGTCCGTGCTGTCGCCAGCGCCCCTGGCGCCCGCCGCTCCCCGCGCGATCCCCGCCAGTTGCATCTCCTTCCAGTGCTCGCGCGCCGCCGCGGCCTGGACCGGCTCCGATTCCAGCGCAGAGCGGACGAGCGCGACGAACCGCTCCGGGTCCGCGACCTCGGCGGCGATGGCGGCCGCGTGCGCGCCGGCCCCGTCAGACGGCGCAGTCAGGTCCGCGGACTCGAGGAACGCGTGCAGCGCGGTGCCGTATTCGGCCCCGCTCTCGGTCGCGCCGATCGCGGCCGCGACCTTTTCCGTGCCCCCCGCCGCGGGCACCAGCCCCCCGTCCATATATGCCTGGCGAACCGTCGCACCGATCCCGGGCGCGGTGTCTGGGTGCGCTTCTGGACCAGAGTGGCCGATCTCCGTCGCGGACAGCGTGGAGCGCTGGGCGGACAGCGCCGCGACTCGCGCGGACTCCGCCCGCCATTGGGAGAGGGACGTGGGCGCGCCCGCAATGGCCCGCGGCTCGGGCGGCTGCGCAGGACCCGAGCAGAGCGGCGGCGGATCGTTCGGCACGGCGTCGAGCCCGTCTGCGAGCACTTTGCCCCAGCCGGCATTGGTCGGCAGGTGGCCCGACACCGCGAGAAAGCTCTCAGCCCGGGTGCAGGCGACATACAGCAGGCGGATGCGCTCCGCCGCGGTGTGCGCGTCCTCGACCGCATTGGCCTCACGGTAGCCCTCGGTCCGCGCGTGCTTGGACAGGTTGATCTTGACGACCCCGGCCCCGTCCCACAGCACTGGCCGCGAGGCCGGGCGGAACCCGCCGCTCATGCCCGCGATCACAACCATCGGGAACTGCAGTCCCTTGGAGGCGTGCATGGTCATGATGCGCACGGCGTCGACGCCGTCCTCAGGCAGGACCGCCTCGGTGACCCGGGCGTCCTCCGCCTGCTGCGTCTGGGCCCAGTCCAGGTAGTCGCGCAGGTCGCCACCGCCGGCCTCGTACCAGGCCTGCGCCTGGTCGATGACGAACCGGAGGCGCCGCCACGAGTCCCGATATCGCGGCGTGTCCATCGAGACCTCGAATACGCGGCGGTCTGTGACCAGCCTGGAAAGCACCGCCGCTGGCGACAGCTCCGGGAGTTGCCCCGCCATCGTGTTGAGGTAGCCGAACGCGCGCGCGACCGGCGAGTTCGCCAGTCCGGCCGGTATATCCGCGGAGACCCGCCACTGCCCGCCGGCCGACTGCCAGCGCAGCAGGTCGTCGTCCCCGCAGGCGAACATGGCGGTCCGCAGCGCGCCGACCAGCGCGGCCCGGTCCGCCGAGTACGCCAGTGCGCGGGCGGTCAGCAGCAGGTCGTGGATCTCCTGTGTCGAATAGACCAGGGAGGACGCTTCCGCCCGGTACTCGATGCCCGCCGCGTCAAGCGCTGCCTCGAGGTATGGCAGCGCCGTGCGGGTGGGGAGCAGCAGGCACATGTCCTTCAGGCGCAGCGGCTCGTGGGAGAACTTCCCGTGCCCGCCGACCTCCTTTCGCCAGCCCTCCTGGATGGCGGTCCCGATCACCCGGGCCACGTCGGCTGCCTCCGCCGCCCGCACCGCGTCAGCCGGGGAGAGGCCCTCGAGGCTCTCGCCGTACTCGGCGGGGGGGTTCGCGAACACGAACGGCGTGGGCCCCCACTCGGCCAACCACTCGGGCCGGCCCGGGGCGGGCGCAAGGGGAACGTACTCGGGCTGAGTGCGATCCTGCGCCGTGATGAGCTTGCCGAACACCGCGTTCGCCCAGGCCAGCACCGGCCGGCTGGATCGGAAGTTCGTCTGCAGCGTGATGATCGCGTTCTCGTCTTGGCTGTCGCGCGCTGCCATGTAGGTGGCGATATCCGCCCGCCGGAACCGATAGATCGACTGCTTCGGATCCCCGACGGTGAACAGCCTGCCCGGTTCGCCAGCGGTGATGATCGCCGCGATCTCCAGCTGCAGTGGGTCCGTGTCCTGGAACTCGTCGAGGAGGATCCGCTGGTAGCGCTGGTACAGCTGCTCCTGGACCCCGGGCACATCGAGCACCTTGCGTGCGTAGACCAGCAGGTCGTGGAACTCGAGGGCGCCGCTGCGTCGACGGTGGGCGGCCTGCTCCAGCACCACCGTGCTGATCGCGCCGACGACGATCTGCAGCGCGCGGCCCACGTACTGATCACACAGCTCCGCCGCCGCGGCCCCAATGTCGGTGACCTCATCTTTGAGTGCCATGACCTGGTCCTTGCCGCCGGCCCAGTTCTTCGCGGCGCCGCCGACTCCACGCGTGGGACAACCGTGGGCGATCGCCATCCAGTCCCGGTCGTCTGCGGCGGCGAGCTTGTCGCGCCAGTCCCGGACCTTGCCAAGGGTCGCCGCGAATTTGTCCTCCAGGTCGCCGCACGAGGCCAAGTTGTCCAGCAGCAGGTCCACCCGCATCAGCAGCGGCAGCGGGTCGGGGCGTTGCAGGGCCGCCAGCGCCGAAGGTTCCGGCAGCCGGTCCCAGTGCTTGTCCAGCTCGCGGGCGACCTCGCGCACCTGGTCCAGGGAGGCTCCCGCGTCGAGGAGGACGGTCATCGCCGCTCCGACATCTACCGCTCCGACATCTGTGGTGCCGGGCGTGCCCGTGCCCGCGTCCACGCGCGGGAACAGCGCGCCGCGCATTGCCTGCCAGCGCCGCTCGAACGCGAGGTCCGAGCCCATGGCGTCCACCACCGAGATTCGCGGCGGCACCCCGGCCTCTAGCGGATGCTCCCCCACGATCCGCGCCGCGAACGCATGCAGAGTGCCGATGGCCGCGGTGTCGATCTGGCTGAGCGCTAAGTCCCGACGCGAGCTCTCCCGATCGTCCTCTGGCTCTAGCTCGGCGAGCCGTCCGCGGACCCGCTCGCGCAGCTCCGCCGCCGCCTTCTCCGTGAAGGTGATCGCCGCGACCCGGTCCAGCTCGACGCCGTCACGCAACGCGAGAGTGCAGATTCGCGAGACCAGCGCGTGCGTCTTTCCGCTGCCCGCCCCCGCCTCGACGAACAAGGTCGCGTCGGTCTTCTCCTCGATCACCCGACGGGCCACCGCGTCGACCAGGATCTCCCCCACAGCGCTCACAGTCCATCTCCCTCATGTATCGCGACGAGCTCACGCAGCGCGGGCTCTGCTCGCAGTGCCCGCCAGGTGTTCTCCAACTCCGACTTGCCGAGCAACTCGGCGAGCGCGGCCACGCTGTACGAGCCCGAGCGAGGTGGGAACGCCCCCGACCCGATCGACTTCTGGCAAAAGGAGAGGTCTCGGCGCAGGGTGTCGATCACGAGATCGGTGATCGGATAGCCGACGGAGTCGAACCCGCCCTTCTCGGTGACAAACCAGTAGCGCGCCAGCACTTGGCTCCCGTCTGCCAGGGTCTGCCCGAACAGCCCGTAGACGGGCAGCTGGAACTTCGTCGTCTGGGCGGTCGGCTGCGACTCGATGAGGCCCTTGAAGTCCTTGGTGATGCCGGTCTTGTAGTCGGTCACACGCACCCGGCCGTCGGTATGCCGGTCGATACGGTCGACCTTGCCCAGGAAGCCCATACTTCCCAAGTCCAGGCCAAGGCTCACCGCCGCCTCGCCGTCGGCCCCAAACGCCGCCTCCACGCCGATCGGGCTCCAGCCCTGCCCGCGCTCGACCGCGTCGTGCGCGTGCCAGCCGGCCACACCCGCGCGGATAATCCGCGCGTCGTGCTCCCACACCTGCGGCAACCAGCCCGGCGCATCCTCCGCGGCGGCCGCCAGCTGCTGATCTGCGATCTCGAGGAGCCGCTCGAGGCTCCCCGGCGCGCCATCGATCACCTCCGCCACATAGTCCTCGAGGATCTTGTGGACTAAGTTTCCGCGGCTGAGCGGGTCGATGCGGGTGTCCTCGTCGGGGTCATCGAGCGGCGAGACGCCCAGGACGCGCTGGATGAAGAACAGGTAGGGGCTCGCCACCCACTCTTCCAAGCGGGTCGGCGCGATCGGCTGGCTCAGGAGGGTGATCAACTCCGCCGCGGAGGCGACGTTGCCGGTGAACCTGGTAAACCGCCCGAACCGACGGTCTGCCCGCAGCTCGGTCGCGCCGGCGATGATGGGACATTCTCCGCGGGCGGCCGCACCCGCCCTCACAAGCCATTCCGCCTCGGTGGCGGGCTCGGCACCGACCCCCCGCTTCGGATTGTGCATGCCCGCGTCGAAAGACTCGACTACGACGATCCCCTCGCTGTTCTCGGTGTCCTCCCGCCATCTCGACTCGCTGACCTTCCGGTCTGCGAGCCGTTCGAGGGTCCCGAGCAGCCAGCGAGAGGGTACCTTCTCCGCCCCGCCGCGCAGGCTTCCACGGGGGAACGTCAGAATCCGCTCGCGACGGCCCGCACCGATGGCGAACGCGAGCGATCTCCGCTGCAACTCGAGGAGGTCAGCCTGCGATACGCCCGTGACCGAATCTGGCAGCAGTGGATCCTCCCGCCGGACCGCGGGGACAATGCCCTCCGCCATGCCGACCACGACACTGATATCGAGGTCACGGCCGCTGCCCTCGGCGATCGGACCGATAGTCACTCCCACACCGGGCTCTCCGACCCGCCGCGCGCCAGCCTCCACGCCGATCTCGACAGCCTCGAGCACGGTGCCGATGCTCGGCTCGGGTCCGACTCCGACCAGGTTCTCAAGATCCTGCGCGACGAAGAGGAGTGCCGCGTGGTCAGGGGCCGCCCGGCCCTCCGCGACAAAGTACTTGACGATGAGGTCGGCGACGGCCGCGGACGCGGCTCCCCAGGTGCGGGCCGCCGCGACTGTCGTGAGGTCCGCTCGCAGGCTCTCGACCAGGTCCAGGAGCAGCACGGCAGTCTCGTGACGGTGATCGTCCGGTTCCACGGTCCGCAATCGCGCCCAGTCCGGCCCGCCCACCACCGCGATGTGCGTGCGGGTGAGGATCTCAGCCTGCCGCGCCGAGAGCCGGACACCGTCCACGCTGGTCCAGCGCACCGCGCGCTCGGCCAGGATCGCGAGTAGCTCGCGGCGCGCGATCGCATCGGGATCCATCCGCAGCAGCCGCAGCAGGGAGCGTGCCGCGGCACCGTCTGCGAGGCCGCGCGCATCCGGCCCGTTCACCGTGATCCCGGCGGCGGCGAAGTGGCGGTGCAGCGCCTCCAGGTACGGGCTCTCGCTCCCGTAGAACACGCCGATCCGGTGTCCCGGGACGCCCGTCGCGATACGGTCCCGCGCCAGTCGCACCACCGAGCGCACCTCGTCGTCGGCATCGGAGGCATGGAGCACCATCGTGCCGGAGCCTGCGTCCGCGGGATCTTGGTCGACAGTCACCGACCGCGCCCGGACCTCGTCGAGGAAGTCTGCGGTGGCGGGATCGAGCTCACAGGGCAGGAACACGATGGTCGAGCCGAGCGTGTCCAGCCGCGCACGGGCCGCCTCGAACTGCTCGTGTGGACGGAAGTACCCCGCGGCATGGCGGGCGGAGGCGTCGTCGTGGATGCGCAGGACCTCGGTCACCACCGGCGCACTGCCCTCGGCCGTCCGCGGCGGGTGCGAGCCGAGCCAGCGCGACGCGTTCGCCACAGCACGCGCCGTGATCGGCTGGTCCGCGACCTCCTCGAACCGCCCCGGCCGCTCCGTCAGCACCCTGCGGACCGAGCCCACCAGAATGGGGAACGGCAGCGCGGCACGGGGGAACATCCGGGGCCGGGCGAGCTGCTCAACCAATTGCGAGGTCGTCAGCACCGAGGTGTTCGCGACCCCACCATGGCGCGCGAGATAGCGGAGCGCATCGCGCGATACCGCGAAGCTCGACGTCACCACCGTCACCGACCGCAGAGGATCCCCACCCTTGGCCTCTCGCACCGCCGCGGCTAACCGCCCATACGGATCCGCCCCACCGTCCGCACCCCGTGATCGTTCCATGGGACGAACCATAGGCGGCGCCTCCGACAATCTTTCCGGACCCGCACCGTCACAGGGCGTCGAACGCCGCCCGGAGCACTCCCATCGCGTCGAACAACAGCTCGTCGGAGACCACCATCGGGGGCAGGAGCCGAAGCACGTTGCCGTAGGTGCCGGCACTCAGCAGCAGCACGCCGTGATCCCGCGCGTACCGGATGACTGCGGCGACCGCGTCGGGACTCGGGGTCTTGTCCGCGCCAGTGACAAGCTCCGCGCCGATCATCGCCCCGCGCCCACGGATCTCCCCGATGATCTCAGCCGTCGCGGCGATCTCCCCCAGCTCTGCGGTCATGATCTCGCCGATCCGCCGGGCCCGGGCCAGGAGCCCATCGTGCTCGATACTCTCGATTGCCCCGAGCGCCGCGGCGCACGCCACCGGGTTCCCGCTATAGGTGCCACCGATGCCACCGGGGTGCACGCTGTCCATGATCTCGGCTCGCCCGGTCACGCCCGCGAGCGGCAGTCCCCCGCCGAGTCCCTTGGCGGTGGTCATCAGGTCCGGCACGATCTGCTCGAACTCGCTGGCAAACCAGTCGCCGGTCCGCCCGATGCCAGATTGCACCTCGTCCGCGATGAGCAGGATCCCGTGCTCCGCACAGTAGTCCGCGATCTGGCGCAGGAAGCCCGGCGCGGGCACAATAAAGCCGCCCTCGCCCTGGATCGGCTCGACGATCACCGCCGCCACCGATGCCGGCCCGATCTGCCTCTCAACCACCATCTGAAACTGCTCGAATGCCTCGCGGGCCGCGTTCTCCGGTCCGCTCGGCCATCGGTAGGGGTAGGCCATTGGCACCCGGTAGACCTCGGGTGCGAATGGCCCGAACGTCCTCTTATAGGGCGCCGCCGCGGCTGTCATCGTCATGGTCATCAACGTCCGCCCATGGAAGGCGTGGTCGAAGACGATCACAGCGGGCCGGCCAGTCGCGGAACGCGCGTATTTCACGGCATTCTCCACCGCCTCGGCACCCGAGTTGAACAAGGCGGTGCGCTTCTCGTGATCGCCGGGGGTGAGCCGATTCAAATGCTCGCACACCTCGAGGTAACCCTCATACGGGTTGACCATGAAGCAGGTGTGGGTGAACCGCGTCAGCTGCTCCCCGGCCCGCGCCACCACCCGCGGGGCGCTATTGCCAACCCCGGTCACCGCGATGCCGCTGCCAAGGTCCAGGAACGAGTTGCCATCCACGTCCACCACATACCCTGGCCCGGCATCCGCGATATACATGGGGAAGGCGCTGGACAGCCCCGCGGGCAGGGCCAATGCACGACGGGCTGCGAGCTCCCTCGACAACGGCCCGGGCACCTCGGTGACCAGGCGTCGATGCTGACTCTGCCCTGATTCGCTCATCCCTCACGCTCCTCTCCAGCCATTGTCCCCTCTTGGCTGGAGTGGATTGGGCTTTCCAGCTAACCGTTGTCGAGGCCCGACAGCTCAGCGACCCGCCCCTCACACGCCCAGCGACTTCGCCAGCACCGGCCATGCCTTAGCCAGTTGGTCCTCCCAGTAAGCCCACGCATGCGTGCCGGTGGGCTCGTAGTCCACGGTCGCCGGGATCTTCAATTGCTTGAGCTTGGCGTCGAGGACCTGTGTGCAGAGATTCGAGGCCAGCTCGAGGCCGCCGCCGATGACCAGCCGCTCGAGCAGCTCCGGGGTCTCCGAACTCTCATACTTGCCAGGCAGCCCCGAATTCGCGGAGAGGTAGATCTCCAGGCCGCGCAGACTCTCCGCGTTGAGCACTGTGTCGTGTGCGGCCCAGCCGGGCCCGCCGATCGGACCCCACATGTTCGCGGGATCACCATTGCGCGACGTCACCGTCCACTGCACGCTGCTGTTTCCGAGCGTGTCCATCGTCGAATAGCAGCCGCTCATGGCGGCCACCCCCTGGTACAGCCCGGGGTTGCGGTGCGCCAGCATCATCGCGCCCTGCGCGCCCATAGAATTGCCCGCGATCGACTGCACGCCATTGGTGTGGAGCTCCGCGTCAATCAACGGCGGCAACTCCTCCGTGATGAACGTTTCCCACTTGTGCAGTCCCACCCCGGCGTCGATCTCGTCCCAATCGGTATACAGGCTGCCGACACCGCCGTTGATCAACACCACGTTCACGTTCTTATCGGCGAAGAAATCCTGGGCGCCGCCGTTGGACATCCAACCGCTTTTGTTCTCCCCCGCGCCGACGCCCTCGAGCATGTAGAGCGCGGGCCGTGGCTCGGAGTTGTCCGCGGGCAGGAGGACGTCAAGCCCCACTGTCCGACGTAGCGCCGGCGAATCGACCGTCAGCCGCCGCGCCTGACCGGACCGTGCCTCGTTGCTGACGATCTTCGCAACGGTGATGTCATCGCGAAGTGCCGGCAATTCCACGGGATCCTCGCGGTACTGGCCGGGCATCGCCGAGCCGGTGCTGCCGAGGCTTCCACTATTGGCACTCCCCAGATCGACACTGCCGATGCTGGGCACCGCTGCCGCTGGACCAGCACCCCCGAGCATCACCGAGATCACCGCGGTGGACACAACGAGAGTACTCAACCGAAGTGGGAGACCCTTCTGTCGATCGATACCGGCAGTGATGGTTCCTCGCATGATGGGTCAACCCTTTCGCACAGCCGAATATGGAGCTCCCCCGAGCCGCATATGGAACCTGCGGGGACAGGAGCAAACCACGCACTGGAGGGACGCAAAACTAGTGGTGATCTACAGACAATGTTCTCATGAACGGCGGTCCAATAGTTGACAAAAGCAGTAGTCCGGCCGACATCTAGGCAGCAATCGACCCCAGGAACGAGAAAGGCCCCGCACCCAAAGGTGCGGGGCCATCCCCAAAAAATGTACGGCAGTGACCTACTCTCCCA
>NZ_BAVQ01000026.1 GCF_000524475.1 Tomitella biformata AHU 1821
GTGGTGGTGGGCGGTGTGTGTTGTTTGAGAACTGGACAGTGGACGCGAGCATCTTTAATGAAAGTAAGTGTATAAGAGCACACGGTGGATGCCTTGGCACCAGGAGCCGATGAAGGACGTAGTAGGCTGCGATAAGCCTCGGGGAGCTGTCAAACGAGCTGTGATCCGAGGGTTTCCGAATGGGGAAACCCAGCCACAGTTATGTGTGGTTACCCGCGCCTGAATGTATAGGGCGTGTGGAGGGAACGAGGGGAAGTGAAACATCTCAGTACCCTCAGGAAGAGAAAACAATTGTGATTCCGTGAGTAGTGGCGAGCGAAAGCGGATGAGGCTAAACCATGCGCATGTGAGACCTGGCAGGGGTTGTGTGTGTGGGGTTGTGGGGTTGTTGTTGTCGGTGCTGCTAAGCCGGCGGACAGTAAGAAAACACATGGTTAGTGGAAGTGGTCTGGGATGGCCTGTCGTAGAGGGTGAGAGCCCCGTACACGAAAACTGTGTGTCTGTCTTCGATGATTCCCGAGTAGCAGCGGGCCCGTGAAATCTGCTGTGAATCTGCCGGGACCACCCGGTAAGCCTAAATACTCCCTGGTGACCGATAGCGGACTAGTACCGTGAGGGAAAGGTGAAAAGTACCCCGGGAGGGGAGTGAAATAGTACCTGAAACCGTGTGCTTACAATCCGTCAGAGCTGGTGCATGATTTGGTTCATGGCTGGTGATGGCGTGCCTTTTGAAGAATGAGCCTGCGAGTTAGCGGCATGTCGCGAGGTTAACCCGTGAGGGGTAGTCGTAGCGAAAGCGAGTCCGAATAGGGCGTACTTATAGTGGCATGTTCTAGACCCGAAGCGGAGTGATCTACCCATGGCCAGGTTGAAGCGACGGTAAGACGTCGTGGAGGACCGAACCCACTTAGGTTGAAAACTGAGGGGATGAGTTGTGGGTAGGGGTGAAAGGCCAATCAAACTCCGTGATAGCTGGTTCTCCCCGAAATGCATTTAGGTGCAGCGTCGCATGTTTCACTCTGGAGGTAGAGCTACTGGATGGCCGATGGGCCCCAACGGGTTACTGACGTCAGCCAAACTCCGAATGCCAGGGTGTGAGAGTGCGGCAGTGAGACTGTGGGCGATAAGGTTCATGGTCGAGAGGGAAACAGCCCAGATCGCCGGCTAAGGCCCCTAAGCGTGTACTAAGTGGAAAAGGATGTGGGGTTGCGAAGACAGCCAGGAGGTTGGCTCAGAAGCAGCCATCCTTGAAAGAGTGCGTAATAGCTCACTGGTCGAGTGATCCTGCGCCGACAATGTAGCGGGGCTCAAGTACACCGCCGAAGCCGCGGCACTCA
>NZ_BAVQ01000025.1 GCF_000524475.1 Tomitella biformata AHU 1821
CGTCACGCGCAGATCGTGCTGCACGTGATCTGCGACGCCGACACCCTCCACACCCCCGACACACCCGATGGCCCGGATAGTCCCGAGGGTCCTGACACACCGGATGATCCTGATGGCCCCGACGGCCCTGGGGGTCCGGTGCCGCCGCAGGACCCCCGACCACCGACAACACCAGCACCAGCAGAAGCCACGGCACCAGCACCGGCGGAGACGCCAGACGCCTCCGAGTCCAATGCGTCGTCGCCGGCGTCGTCTGAGACTCCCGAAGCCTGCGCACCCGGCACGTCCGGTGAGTCCGAAAAGTCTGCTGAGTCTGATGAGCGCCCTGGTTTCCTCGACGGCTACGGATTGATCAGTCCCGATCACGTCCGCGAGATCGCGGCCCGCCCCGACACCATCATCCGGCCCCTTAACCCGAACCCCGGCCAGACACTGCCCACGCATTTGCCGAGCGACCCGTACCGGTTCTCCGCAGCATTAGACACCTTCATCCGCGCTAGAGATGGCTACTGCGTGATCCCTGGCTGCGATAAACCGGCCTGGTCCGGCGATCTCGACCACGTCACCGAATACGACCACGCCTGTCCCGAACAGGGCGGGAAGACCAACAAGGTCAACGGCAACGCCAAATGCCGGCTCCACCACCTCTTCAAAACATTCGGGAACTGGCTCGATGACCAATACATCGGCGAGGACGGGCACACGCACGTCGAGATTGTGACCCCGTCCGGCAATCACCTGCACAGTCACGGCCACACCAACGAGGCGTTGTTCCCCGCGCTGCAGAAAATCCGTTTTCACGACCCACCCGGCACACCCGACCCGCCACCCACGGGCGAGGGTCATCCCCGCGCGGGACCGCAACGCCGCAGGACCCGGCACGCCGACAAGTTGGCCCGCCGACGCCGCGAACGCGAACACAACCGACTACGCCGCGAACACCGTGCGGCGCAGCACCCGGATGACCCGCCATCCCCGCTGCTCTAGCGCACAACCATGGAAGAACACTGTGCTCACCTCGGAAAACCCGAGGTGAGCACAGTAAAATCTGCGGGGGCCGGCGCACGAGGCCATGGCGCGGCAACGCCGGGCTCCAAATTAGGCGAGCTCGCGAGCCAGGTTCTCGAGCACCCCGGCCTGGATCTTCTTCAGGCCTAGCGGCGCGAAGGTGCGCTCGAAGAAACCGCCGATCCCGCTCGCGCCGGTCCACTTCGTGGTGGTGGTGACCGTGGCGCCGTCACCGCTGGGCGAGACGGTCCAGGTGGTGACCATCGAGGAGTTCGCGTCGCTCTCGCTGATGGTGCTACCGGCGACAGTGACGGTGGCCTTCACGTCGCGCGAGCGCTTCTCAGTGGCCTTAAGGGTCCACTGCGCGATGGTGCCCGCGCCCTTGCCGCCCTCGAGGACCCGGTAGTCCAGGTACTGCTCGGTGAGGATCTTCGGCCGGATGACGTCGTAGTCCGCGAGCGCCTCGAGCGCCTTCGCCGGCGTTGCATTGACCTGTATTGAGCTGCTGGCGCTGACCTGACCCACGGTGAATCTCCTTAACGTCCTGCCGACGCGGGGGCGCGGCGGCCACCCCATCGTGCCCGCATCGGACGTGGCCAGCCAGTACGCAGAGCGCCATTGCGGCGCACATCACAGGCCGGACACACGAAGGCGGGGCCATGCTCGCCCGAAGACGTGCCCGGCCCCGCTCAACAGCCCCCTGTACTCCGAGCCTGAGGCCCGAATTGCTCACCGCACGAGTCGGTGAGGCCACACTCGCAAGCCGCTAGCTGACGGCCTGCGAAACATCGGACCACATCGTCCGAGTAGGCATATTACCCAACTGTTGCCTCAAGGCCAAGGCATCAGCGGGAAATCCTACTAGCGATCCGGAGCGCCTCGAGTTGTCTCGGGTCATCCTCATCGGCCCAGGCGAAGAACTCCTCCGCCGAGAACACCGGCTTGCCGTAGCGCGCCGCCTGCCGGGCCTTGCTCGACTGGCTGCCGTGCTCCGCGGTCACGAGCGCGTCGCACTTGGATTTGGTGACCGAGCCCACCGGCACCAGCCCGCGGGTCGTCGCCAGCTCGTTGATCTGGTCCCGGTGCACCGGCTCGCCCGCTGCGGTGGTGGCGTTGCCCGTGAAGCAGATCCGCGCCCCCACGACCATCACCACGGCGATGTCCGGGCCCTCGGGGTCCTGCGTCAGCCCCTGGGTGAGGTCCAGACCGAACAGCGACTCCGCCTCGTGTAGTCGCGCCAGCAGCCCGCCCGGCAGGGTGGTCCCCGCCGCTGCCCTGCGCAGCTGCGCGGCGACCCGGTTCCAGGTGTCAGAAGGGTCGAGCGTCGGCACCCGCCCGTCCGACTGCTCCACCCCCAATACCGCCCCGCCCAGCTCCCGACCCGCCGCCAGTACCTCCGTAAGTGGCAGCCCGCAGGCCGGCGCGGATGCGTCGGGGTCCCGGCTGAGCAGGTATCCCGCGCCCTCTACGAAGTCGACTGGCGGGAAAGCGCTGGCGCTATCGCTGTCGGGAAGCAACCGGCCATGCTCGCGCAGCACCGTGCGTGCGCGCTCCAGCGCGCTGCCCTGCCCGGCCGCGTCCACCGCGACCCCGAGCGGGAGCGCGGCGACGATCCCCAACCGCTTGAGCTCGGTATCGACAAGCCCGAGCGTGCCGTCCACATCGGCGCCCACGGGGGTATGGCCCGCAAGAATGGGCGCGAGCACCGCCCAAGCCTGCGCCAGTGTGGGCGCGAGCAACAGGTCCGCTGCGGAGATGCTGTGGAGACGGCGAGCCTCCCCCGCGTCGCGCTGCGGGTTGACCAGGGTGCTCACCGATGTGCCGTCCTCGAAGACCACTGCCAACTCCACCGGCCGCGGCCGCGCCAGCCGGCTCTCCTCCCCCACAGTCAAGATACCGATCGCGCAGTACCGCCGGGGCTGCGCATCGGGCACCACCGCCTGCAGGAACCGCACGATCCGACGGTCGATCTTGAGGTCCTTCGGCCGGACCGGGCGGGTCAGGACCAGGCCCTCGATGGCCGTGCAGCGGCTCAGGGCAACGTACAGCTGCCCCGACGCGAATGTGCCGCCGGTCAGGTCCACCACCATGCGGTCGAGCGTCTGCCCCTGTGCCTTGTGGATGGTGATCGCCCAGGCCAGCCGGAACGGCAGTTGGGTATAGGAGCCGATCGCCTCGTGGCGCAACCGGCCGCCGTCGATGACGGGCCGGGTGGCCTCCCATTTGAAGGCGGTCACATCCGCGCGCTCTCCGTTGATGAAGTCGACGGTCACCACCGCCCCGTCGTCGGTCCAGCGAAAGCGGGTGATCCGGCCGAGCGTGCCGTTGACCCAGCGCTCCGCGGAGTCGTTGGTGAGCATCATGACCTGCGCGCCCACCTTGAACCGCAGCGCGTCGTCGGTGGGCGCCTCGAACAGCTCCAGCTCTCCGACCCGCTCCGCGAAGTGCGTGAACTCCTCGCCCTCGAGGAGGTCGAGGCGTTGGGCGTTGCGGGCGTTGACGATGGAGTTGGTCGCGGCCAGGGTCAGCCAGAACTCGTCCGCGGGCGGCAGGAAGTGCGGATCGGCCCGTGCGTTGAGCTCGAGGGTGGCGGGGCCGTCGAGAATCCCGTCGCGGATGCCGTTCAGGATCGCGGCGAGGCGCTCGTCGCCCGCTTGGCGGAAGACCCTGGTCAGGTCCACCGTCGGGAAGTCCGCCCGGCGGAAGCGGTCCGCGGAGAAGAAGTACGGCGAGGCATAGCGAGTGCGGAAATACTCCGCCTCGAGCTGGGTGACGACGGGCGGCAGCTGGTGCAGGTCTCCCACCAATACGACTTGCACGCCGCCGAAGGGTTGCCCGGGCTCGGGCCCGAAGCGCTCGAGGGCGATGACCAGCATGTCGAACAGGTCCGCGCGGACCATGGAGGCCTCGTCGATGATCAAGGTGTCCAGCCCAGCGAGGGTCTTGGCGAAACGTTGCGGGCTGTAGCCACCGCCGTCGACGTCATCGAGGGTGGTGCGCGCGTCGAAGCTGAACAGCCGGTGGATGGTGTAGCCGCCCACTCCGAGCGCCGCGATGCCGGTGGGCGCGGCGACCACGACCCTGCGTCGGGTTTGGGCCAGGAAGTGCCGAATGAGCGTCGACTTGCCGGTGCCGGCGCGCCCGGTCAGGAAGAGGTTCTCGCCCGAGGCCAGCAATGCCAGTGCGTGGTGGAACTCCTCGGTCAGGACAAGCCTGCGGCCATCCAATCCCTATCGCTCCCTCACCCGAAGTTCGCCAGATGCCGTCCACCCAGCTGATCCAGCCTACGGGCGGCGGGCTCAGGAGCGCAGCTGCACGCAGGTCCGGGCGGTCAGGTTCGGCACCAGGATCTCCTTGATGATCCGCTGGTGCTCCGGGTGGTCGCGGTAGACCTCGTAGCTCGCCTCGTCGTCGAAGACCGCCACGATGCCGAAGTCCGCATTTCCCGCGGACACCCCGGCATCGGGCCCGCACCGGAACTCCTTCACCTCGGCCACTGTCGGGGCCAGTGCGTTGAGCGCCTCCGCGGCGCGCGCGGCGGCGTCTGAGCCCTCGTTGAAGCTGAACGCGACGATGTGGGTGAACGACATAAGCTGGCTCCTCAGTGGATCAGCGCGACCAATTCGGATCACGCCCGATGAACGCGATCAGTTTATCCACCGTAGGCGCATCATCGGCGACGGGCTGGCGGACGCCGAATTGCCCTGAGCCCCTGATCATCTCCTCCATCGACTCCATGCCGGTGAGCATCTCGGCGGCGTAGGCCTCGTCGAGGTCTAGGGGCAGGCCGCCAGCCCGTGCGAGGTCCCAGGAATGCATGTAGATATCGGCGGTCCAGAAGCGGTCTAGCAGGTCGACCATCGGCATCTCGCCCAGCATCGGGCTGCGGTACGTGGCCCCCGCCTTCGCCGGGTCATCCAGAACCTCCTGGACGATGGCGGCACGCGACTTCCACGCGGCCAATGGATCAGTGCGCCAAGCGGACTCGACGTCCGCGACAGTCAGCTCCACTCCACCGCCCTCGAGCATCCCCGGCAGCCAGTCGATCAAGTGCCCGACGACGTCAATCGCGGCCCACTCCTTGACCGGCGTCGACGCCTGCCAATCGGAGGTGCCTGCGATCAGCCCCGTGAAGGTCTCGGCGGCGGCGCGGTGGCGGTCAGCGGGTGCGAGCGTGGCGAAGTCCATCACACGAGAATTCCACACGGATCGAGGCTCGACAACCCCCCGTAGACTCACTGCCAGACACGCTGGGCCCAGCCGGCCCACTCGGCTGAGATGGGGTTCTGCGATGACGTTCCGGCATGGCGTGCGCACCGCCGCGATCCTGCTCGCCGCAGGCCGCGGCAGCCGGTTCGGCCAGCCCAAGGCCCTGGTGCGCATCGACGGTGAGCCTCTCATCGCACGCGCTGCCCGGGCGCTGCGCGGAGGCGGGTGCGATCCTGTGCTCGCGGTCATCGGCGCGCAGGCCGAGGACGCGGCCACGCTCACCCCGTCCGACGCGACATTCGTGGTGGCCGAGCGCTGGGCGGAGGGCATCGGCGAGTCGCTGCGGGCCGGCCTCACGGCTGCCGCCACGCTCGACCCGCTGCCCGAGGCCGCCCTAATCCACCTGGTCGATCTCCCCGACGTCGGCCCCGAGGCCATCGCCCGGCTCCTCGCGCAGACCGGCCCGGACGTATTGGCCCGCGCGGCCTACCACGGCATCCCCGGCCACCCAGTCCTGCTCGGCCGGACACATTGGCCGGCACTGCTCGAGTCCGTGCACGGGGACCGCGGGGCGGGGCCCTGGCTGCGGGCACAGCCCACGGTTCACCTCGTCGAATGCGGGGATCTGGCCACGGGCGCAGATGTCGACACCGCCGATGCCCTGCGCGCCATGGGCTTCACGTCCTAGGCTCGCACCGTGGAGAACCCAGCATCTGGCCGCCCAGAATCCCCCGCGGAGCTCGCCCAGACACTGGCGTCCACCGGCTATCTCGCCGATGAGGGCGCGTCGGTGGCCGCCTACCTCGCCCTGCGCATGGGCCGTCCGCTATTCCTAGAGGGCGAGCCCGGCACCGGCAAGACCAGCCTGGCCACGGCGCTCGCCGAGGGTCTGGGTCTGCCGATGATCCGGCTCCAGTGCTACGAGGGCATCGACGCCTCCCAGGCGCTCTACGAGTGGGACTTCCCCCGCCAACTGCTGCACCTGCGCACCCTCGAGGCGGCGGGCGACTTCGAGGCCGAGCAGGCGGAGCGCTCCCTCTACACCGAGCGGTTCCTGCTGGCCCGGCCACTATTGCGGGCGCTGATCGAGGCACCGTGCGTGCTGCTCATCGACGAGGTCGACCGCGCGGACGACGAGTTCGAGGCCTTCCTGTTGCAATTGCTCGATGAGAACGCGGTGACCATCCCCGAGTACGGCGAGGTCCGCGCGGCCACGCCGCCACTGGTGGTCCTCACCTCCAACCGCACCCGGGACGTGCACGACGCGCTCAAGCGCCGGTGCCTGTACCACTGGCTCGACCACCCACCCCTGGCCCGGGAGATCGCGATCTTGCGGCAGCGACTGCCCGGCATCGGCGAGTCGCTCGCCACGCAGGTCGCCAGCGCCGTCCACGAGTTGCGGCGCATGGAGCTGCTCAAGCCCCCGGGCGTGGCCGAGACCCTCGACTGGGCGCGGGCGCTGGAGACGCTTGGCCGCGATGAGCTCGACGCGGCCACGGCCGCCAGCACACTGGGCGCGGTGCTCAAATACCGCGAGGACCTCGAGCGCGTGGCCCGCGAGGGCCTCGACCGCCTGCTCGCCCGGTAGTCATACTCACCCCCATTCTCACCCCCGTTTGCCCGGGCTCGGGTGAGAATGGACCCATGAGCCCAGTTGCCATGGTTGCCGACCCGCTGGTGGGGGCGGCCGGATTCGCCGCTGCCCTGCGCGCGGCCGGGGTGGTCGACGGCGTCGACGCCACCGCCGGCTACCTGCGCGCGCTGCGGGAGATCGACCTCGCCGACCGCGAGCAGGTCTACTGGGCGGGCCGGGTCACCCTGTGCCGGGACCCCGAGCATCTGCCCCGCTATGACCTGGCGTTCGAGAGCTGGTTCGGCGGCCCGCCCGTCACGGCCACCACCCCCCGCGGTGTCCGGCCCCGTGTCGCCCGCATCGCCGGACTGCTCCCCGCCGCCGGACCGCCGGGGGCCGACGGCGCGGACGGCGATCCCCTCGCCGTCGCGGCCAGCGAGACCGATGTCCTGCGCCACCGTGATATCGCGGAGCTGACCGCCGCCGAACGCGCCCAGATCGCCGCGCTGCTCACGGGCCTGCGGGTGCATCTCCCCACCAGGCGAGCGCTGCGCTGGCGCCGCGCCCGCAGCGGCCCCATCGACCCCCGAGCCACCCTGCGCCGCATGGTCGCGGCGGGCGGCGAGCCCGTCGCGCCGAGGCGGCGCCGCCGCGGTGTGCGGCCTCGTCGTGTGGTGTTGCTGATCGACGTGTCCGGCTCGATGCGCCCCTACGCCGACACGCTGCTGCGCTTTGCGCACCTGCTCACCCACAGCCGGGGCGCAAACGTCGAGGTGTTCTCCCTCGGCACCCACATGACCAGGTTGACCCGGGCGATGCGCTCGCGCGACCCCGACACCGCGCTTTCCGCAGCCGGGGCCACCGTCCCGGACTGGGCGGGAGGGACCAGGCTGGGCGAGACGCTCGGCGCATTCCTCACCAGGCACGGTCGCCGCGGCATGGCCCGCGGCGCCACCGTCGTCGTGTTCTCCGACGGCTGGGAGTGCGGGGACCCGGCACTGCTCGGCACGCAGTTGGCGCAGCTGCGCCGCCTCGCCCACGCCGTCATCTGGGTCAATCCCCACGCGGGGTCGAAGGAATATCAGCCCGTGCAATCCGGGATCGCCGCGGCGCTGCCACACCTGGACCGGCTGCTGGCCGGGCACAGCGTGGCCACGCTGCAAGAGTTGTTGCTGGTGATGCGAGATGCGTGACGTTCTGGACGAGTTGGATCGCCGCTACCGGGCCGGGCAGTCCGTCGGATTGGGGACGGTGGTGGGCACCTTCAGCTCCGCACCCCGCGACCCCGGGGCCGCCATGCTGGTCGGCGAGGATGGCGCCGTCGCGGGCAGCGTCTCCGGCGGCTGCATCGAGGGCGCGGTCTACGAGTTGGCCGAGCAGGCCATCGCGGACGGCGGACCCGTGCTGCAGCGCTACGGCGTGTCCGACGAGAGCGCCTTCGCTGTGGGCCTGACCTGCGGCGGGATCATCGACATCTTCGTCGAGCGCGTCGACCAGAACGGCTTCCCCGAGCTGCGCGCCGCGATCGACGCCGTGCGCGCCGAGGTCCCCGTGTCCATCGCCACCGTCACCGAGCACCCCGACGCGGCCGTGGTCGGCCGGCACCTGCTCGTCTTCGACGACAGCACCGTCGGCTCCCTCGGCTCGAAGCGCGTCGACGACGCGGTCACCGACGACGCGCGCGGCCAGCTCGACAGCGGTCGCTCCGGGACCCTGCACTACGGGCCCGGCGGGGAACGCCGCGGCGAGGGCATGTCCGTGTTCGTCAACGTCTTCGCCCCGCCGCCGCGGCTGTTGGTCTTCGGCGCGATCGACTTCGCCGCTGCGATGGCCCGCATCGGCTCGTTCCTCGGCTACCGGGTGACGGTCTGCGACGCCCGCCCGGTCTTCGCCACCCACACCCGCTTCCCCGAGGCCGACGAGGTCGTCGTCGACTGGCCGCACCGCTACCTGGCCGCCGAGGCCGCGGCCGGGCGTGTGGACAAGCGCACCGTCGTCACCGTCCTCACCCACGACCCGAAGTTCGACGTGCCCCTGCTGGAGGTGGCGCTGCGCCTGGACGTCGGCTACATCGGCGCGATGGGCTCGCGGCGCACCCACGACGACCGCTTGGAACGGCTGCGCGAGGCCGGGATGACGACCAAGGAGATCGCCAAGATGAGCTCCCCCATCGGGCTCGACCTGGGCGCCCGGACCCCGGAGGAGACGGCCGTCTCGATCGCCGCGGAGATCATCGCGCTGCACTGGGGCGCCGGTGGCGCGCGCCTGACCCACCGCGACGGACCCATCCACGTGGACTTATCCAGCACCCCTTGACCAGCGGATTTCACCGATCCGGTTGTCCGACCCTGCAAAAGAGGGCACAGTCGCATGTGAGCTGATTCACAGTCACCTGAGTGGGAGCCCCGATGCGCATAACAGTCGACGTGGATGGAACCAAGTACACCGATGAGGTGGAGCCCCGGCTCCTGCTGGTGCATTACCTTCGTGATCGCCTCGGAAAGGTCGGCACCGTCGTCGGTTGCGAGACCAGCAACTGCGGGGCGTGCACCGTGCACCTGAACGGGCGCAGCGTGAAGTCCTGCTCGGTGCTCGCGGTGCAGGCCGACGGATCCGAGGTCACCACCGTGGAGGGCCTGGCCGAGGAGGATGGCACGCTCCACCCCGTCCAGCGCGCCTTCCACGAGTGCCACGCGCTGCAGTGCGGCTATTGCACGCCCGGCATGATCATGGCCTCGGTCGACCTCCTGAATGAGAACCCCGACCCCGACGAACAGCAGGTTCGCGAGGGCCTCGAGGGCAACCTGTGCCGCTGCACCGGCTATCAAAACATCGTCAAGGCCGTGCAGCAGGCGGCTGGCGACATGCGCGCAGAATCCACTGGAGGTGCCCGATGACCAGCGTCGCCGACCCCGCATCCGCGCCCGCCGACTCCCCCACCCCGGAGATCGGCCGATCCCGCACCCGCAAGGAGGACGCGCGCCTGATCACCGGCCGCACCCGCTGGACCGGCAACCTCACCTTGCCCGGGATGCTGCACATGGCGGTGCTGCGCAGCCCCTACGCCCACGCGAAGATCACCGCGATCGATGTCACCGAGGCCAAGGCGATGCCGGGCGTGATCGCCGTCTACACGGGCGCCGACCTCGCCGCGGAGCAGGGCAGCCTGCCGTGCGCGTGGCCCATCACCCCCGACATGCTTGCCCCGCCCGCCCCCTCTCTGGCCGTGGACACCGTCAACTTCGCCGGGGACGCGGTCGCGATCGTGCTCGCCCGCACCGACTACGAGGCCCATGACGCGCTCGAGGGGATCGACGTCGACTACGAGGACCTGCCGGTGGTGCTCGACCTCGAGGAGGCCGCCCAGGACAAGGTCCTGGTGCACCCCGATCTCGGCACCAACATCTGCGCCACCTGGAAGCTGGACTCCGCGGAGGCTGGCAGCGGATCCGACGTCGACCAGGCCATTGCCGAGGCACGAGACTCGGCGGACGGCATCGTGGTCGAGCGCACCTTCTACCAACAGCGGCTCGCACCCGCCTACATGGAGCCGCGCGCGGTCGTGGTGGACCCCACCAGCGAGCAGATCACCATGTGGTCGTCCACCCAGATCCCCCACATCCTCAAGCTCATGTTGGCGCTGACGCTCGGCATTCCCGAGCACAAGCTCCGGGTGATCGCCCCCGATGTGGGCGGCGGCTTCGGCGGCAAGCTCCAGGTCTGCCCCGAGGAGGTGCTCGCGCTGCTGGCCGCGCGCCGTCTCGGCAAGCCGGTCAAGTACGTCGAGAGCCGCGGCGAGTCCATGGCCGCGTCCCACCACGGCCGCGCGCAGGTGCAGAAGCTCACCCTCGCCGCCCGCCGCGACGGCACAGTCACGGGGCTCAAGGTCCACCTGCTGGCCGACATGGGCGGCTACCTGCGGATCCTCTCGCCGGGCGTGCCGGTGCTCGGCGCGTTCATGTTCAACGGCATCTACAAATTCCCCGCTTATCGCTTCACCTGCCAACCGGTGTTCACCAACAAGGTGCCCACCGACGCCTATCGCGGGGCCGGCCGACCCGAGGCGACCTTCGGAGTCGAGCGCATCATGGACGAGCTTGCCGCCGAGCTCGCCATGGATCCCCTGGAGCTGCGGGAGAAGAACTGGATCACCCACGAGGAGTTCCCGTTCGCCACGGTCTCCGGGCTCACCTACGACACCGGCAACTACGAGGCGGCCACCGCGAAGGCCGTCGAGATGTTCGACTACGACGCGCTGCGCCGCGAGCAGGCCGAGCGGCGCGAGCGGAACGACCCCGTCCAGCTCGGCATCGGGGTCTCCACCTTCACGGAGATGTGCGGGCTGGCCCCCTCAAGGGTGCTCGGCTCGCTCGACTACGGCGCCGGCGGCTGGGAGCACGCCTCGGTGCGGATGCTGCCCACCGGCAAGGTGGAAGTCGTCACCGGTATCTCACCGCACGGCCAGGGCCACGTGACCGGCTTCAGCCAGATCGTCGCCGACCGTCTGGGCGTGCCCTTCGAGGATGTGGAGATCCTGCACGGCGACACCCAGTTCTCCCCCAAGGGCCTGGACACCTATGGCTCGCGGTCGCTGACCGTGGGCGGCGTGGCGGTGGCCCACGCGGTGGACAAGGTGATCGCCAAGGCCCGCCCGATCGCCGCGCACATGATGGAGTGCTCGGTGGACGACCTCGACTTCACCGGCGGCCAGTTCCAGGTCCGCGGCACCGCGAAATCGGTCGGCATCACCGACGTGGCGCTGGCCGTGTTCGCCGCGCATGACCTGCCTGACGGCGTGGAGCCGAACATCGACTCGGAGATGACCTACGACCCCGAGAACTTCTCCTACCCGCACGGCACCCACCTGTGCGCGATGGAGGTCGACACCGAGACGGGGCGGCTGAAGATCCGCTCCTATGTGGCCGTGGACGATGTCGGCACCGTGATCAACCCGATGCTGGTCGACGGGCAGATCCACGGCGGCCTCGCCCAAGGCATCGCGCAGGCCCTGTACGAGGAGGCCGTCTACGACGATTCCGGCACGCTGATCAGCGGCTCCTTCGCCGAATACCTGATCCCGTCGGCCGTGGACCTGCCCTGGTTCACCACCGACCGCACCGAGACCCCGGCCACCAGCAACGTGCTCGGTGTCAAGGGGGTCGGCGAGGCCGGCACCATCGCCTCCACCCCGGCGGTAGTCAACGCCGCACTCGACGCGGTCCGCCACCTTGGGGTCCAAGACATCCGAATGCCCATGACGCCCATGCGGGTGTGGAAGGCGATCCAGGAGGGTTCCCGATGATTCCGCCCACTTTCGACTACACCGCGCCCGAGACCATCGAGGACGCCCTGCGTGCCCTCGCCGAAGCCGGCGAGGACGCCAAGATCATCGCGGGCGGGCAATCCCTCATGCCGGTGCTCCGGCTGCGGATGAACGACCCCAACGTGGTGATCGACCTCGGCCGCATCCCCGAGTTGCGCGGGATCCGTGAGGAAGGCGACAACCTCGTGATCGGCGCGATGACCACGCACTACGACGTGATCCACGATCCCCTGGTTCGCGCGCACGCCGCGCTGCTCGTCGAGGCCGCCACCACGGTGGCCGATCCGCAGATCCGGCACCGCGGCACCCTGGGCGGGGCGGTGGCGCACGCCGACCCGGCGGGGGACCTCTCCGCCCCGGTGCTCGCGCTGGGCGCGACGATGACCATCGCCGGCCCGAACGGGCGCCGCGAGGTGGCCGCACAGGACTTCTTCCAGGACCTGTTCACCACCGCAATCGAGCCCGACGAGATCCTCGCCGCGATCACCATTCCCAAGCACACCGGGTGGTCGGCGCACTACGAGAAATTCAACCTCACCGCCCAAGCCTGGTCGGTCGTGGCGGTCGCCGCGGCGCTGAAGGTCTCCGGCGGCAAGATCGAGCAGGCGCGTGTCGCGCTGACCAACATGGCCAATGTGCCGCTGCGCGCCGCAGGGGTGGAGGAGTCGCTGATCGGCCGCAACGCCGACGCCGAGACCATCCGCGCGGCCGCCGCACGTGCCGCCGAGGGCACCGACCCGAACAGCGACGGTGATGCCGACGCCGGCTACCGCACCCACCTGGCGCAGGTGCTCACCGGCCGCGCGGTGGCGGCCGCGGCAGGCCTGTGACCCGACTGTCAAAGGAGATACCCCGTGCAACTTGAACACACATTCACCGTGCCCGCCGCCGTCGAGGACGTCTGGGCAGCGCTGCTCGAACCCGAGCGGGTGGCCCCGTGCATGCCCGGTGCGGTGCTCACCGAAGTCGACGGCAACACCTTCGGCGGCAAGGTGAAGGTCAAGCTCGGGCCGGTGTCCCTGCAGTACAAGGGCACGGGCGAGTACATCGAGACCGACGAGGCAACGCACACCGTGGTGATCAAGGCCTCTGGCAAGGACGCCCGCGGCAACGGCACCGCGGCGGCCACCGTGACGCTGCGGCTCACCGGAGACGGCAACCGCACCGAGGGCACTGCGACCACCGACCTCACGATCACCGGCAAGCCGGCCCAGTTCGGCCGCGGGATGATCACCGATGTGGGCGGCAAAATCCTCGAGCAGTTCGCCAGCTGCCTGTCGGACAAGTTGGCCGCCCCCGACAGCCCTGCGGAGGTCGCCCCGCTACCGCCTGCCACCACGGCCGCCCCGGAAGCCAAGCCTGGGCGCGTCTTACCCACAGAGGAGGCCGAGCCCCTAGACCTGACCCAGTACGCCAGCGGCGCCGTCGCCAAACGGGCGGTCCCGGCGGCCGCTGCGGTCATCGTCGCAGTGCTCGTCTTCCTACTGGTCCGGCGCCGTCGAGGTTGCCCCGGCGGGGACTAATCGGTCAGCTCAGCGCACCTCCAAGTCCCGCCACGTCCACCAATACAACAGTCCAAACAGCATGGAGCCCGCCGCGGCGAGGGAGTTCGAGGCCAGGAATAGGTTGTACTCGACGGTCTCGTCCAGCACCTGCTGGGCGGAGACCACGAGCAACACCAGCCCCAGAACCAGCGTGATCAGACCAAAGACCCCGAAGAGCACCGCATACATACTGCGCAGCAACCACACCCCTTTGTCCGCCCGGCACACCATGCCGCGGCGGAGCAACACCAGCGCGGCAAGGGACCCGAGGGTGATCGCAATCGCGTCCGCGCCCAGAGTGTCCGAGGCCCGATGCCACTTCGCGGTGACGGTGTACGCGCCGATGCCCACCGCCCAGCTCATCACCACGAACATCGCCAGTCCTCGGAGACGGAACGGCACCACAAGGATGACGGCCACCAGCACGGTCATCGCGATGGTGGTGTGCCCGCTGGGGAAACTGTTGTGCGCGTATCCGGCCGCGGCATCGACAAGGTCCGGGCGCGGCAGCACGAAACGCTTGAGCCCCTGAGTGACGACCTGCCCGAGGACTATCACGGAGACCGCGATCACCGTCAATTTGAACTTGCGCCGGAGCAGCCCGATCACGCCGATCACGACGATCGCCCCGGCCAGGCTGTAGAGCGTGATGTGGTCCAGCGCGGTGTCGGCGGTGGACACTTCTCCGGGCGAGGCCTGGTCCGCGCCGCGCAGCGCCGCATTCTCCAACCGTTGCCCGGTGGTGGTCCGCACGGCCAAGATATAGATCCCCACCAAGAACGGGGTGGACAAGAACGCCACCGCAATCCAGCGCCAGCGCGCCCGGACCAGGGCCGCACTGTCCCTATTCAGGACGGCCTCGTCCGCGGCCCTCGCGACGGCGGCTTCCATGAGCACTCCTTCACCGCGTGGCCGACCCAGACCACGCTCAGCCACAGCACGCTACCGCAACGAGAAACTAATCTGCTAAACCGTCGCCGAACGCTCCCGAAGCCGCATCAGCAGCGCTGCGGCCACGGCGAAACAGACCGCAATCCAGAGGGCCCACAGCCCCAGGAACGTGAACGCCGTCCCACCCATAATCGAGCCGATCGACAGCCCCGCCCACAGCAGGAAGTACCCGCGCCATTCCGTCGCGGGCTCCCCCGACAGCGCCCGCGCCACGGCCTGCCCCAGTTTGACCAGCGTCCCCGTCATATACGTCAGCCCGATGGTGACCTCCCCATCGCGCTCGAACACCGCGTTCTCGGCGCCCATCGCCGCTGCCAGCAGCGGCGGGGCGAGCAACGCGGCGCGCGGGTCCAGATAGGCCAGCGCGGCGGTGGCCAACAGCGCCGCGACCGCCAACATCACTGCCGACTGGCGTCGCCGCACTAACCGCCCCAGGATCGAGCCCCCCACCACACCGGCCACGAACGCGGCGATGAGTCCGCCCGCCTGGGCGAAATCCCAGAAGCGGCCCTCCGCGAGGGACACCCCGGCGAGGGTCGTGTTCCCGCTCATGAACGCAACGAAGAACCCGCCGATCTTGATGAAGCCGATAGCGTCGACAAACCCCGCAAGTGCCGCCAGGCCGCCAGCTAACGCTAGGTCCCGTTGGCCATGCTCTTGCATTCCCCACCCTCTCCCCTGCGCATCCGAACACCGCCTCGCCAGCACCGAGCGTAGACCCCCTAATCCTGACTAGGAGACGGCAAAGGGCCCGGCACGCGCTCGCGTGCCGGGCCCTTCGCCGAAACTAGCTCAGGCTAGATCAGCCCAGGCTGAGTCAGCCCTGCAGGCTGGCCGGGGGCTCGAAGCGCTCGCCGTACTTGGCGGCGAGCTCCTTCGCGCGTGCCACGAAGCCGGCCTTGCCGCCCTCGTAGCCCACGATGTACTGCGACACGCCGCCGGTCCAGGCGGGGAAGCCGATGCCCATGATCGAGCCGATGTTCGCGTCGGCCGTCGTCATGAGGACGCCCTCGTCGAAGCACTTCTGCGTCTCGAGGGCCTCGGCGAACAGCATGCGCTCGATGAGGTCCTGCATCGGGACGTCGTGGTTGACGGCGTTGAACTTCTCCACCAGACCCGACCACAGGCCGGTGCGCTTGCCATCGGTGTAGTCGTAGAAGCCTGCGCCGCCGAGACGGCCGGTACGGCCCTCGTCGACGAGCGCATTGATGACATCGCCGGCGGGATCCGCGGGAAGCGCGGTGCCCGCGCGCTCGGCGGCTTCCTTGTTCTCCTTGCGGATCTTCTGCATGAGCGTCAGGTTCAGCTCGTCCGAGAGCTGCAGCGGCGCTGCCGGGTAGCCGGCCTGCATGCCCGCCTGCTCGATGGTGGCGGGCGCGATGCCCTCCGCCAGCATGGCGATGGCCTCGTTGATGAACGTGCCGATCACGCGAGAGGTGAAGAAGCCGCGCGAGTCGTTGACCACGATCGGCGTCTTGCGGATGGCCTGCACGTAGTCGAACACGCGGGCCAGGGCCTCGTCAGAGGTCTTCTCGCCGCGAATGATCTCGACGAGGGGCATCTTGTCGACGGGCGAGAAGAAGTGGATTCCGATGAAGTCCTCATCGCGCTTGACGCCCTTGGCCAGCCCCGTGATGGGCAGCGTGGAGGTGTTCGAGCCCAGCAGCGCAGTCGGCTCGACAATGTCCTCGATCTCCTGGAAGACCTTGTGCTTCAGCTCTTCGCTCTCGAACACGGCCTCCACGACGAAGTCGACGCCCGCGAGGTCCGCCGGGTCAGCCGTCGGCGTGATGCGGGCCAGCAGCTCGGCGGACTTGGCCTCGGTGGTCTTGCCACGCGAGAGGGCCTTGGCCTCGATCTTCTCCGAGTAGTTCTTACCGCGCTCGGCGGCCGCCTGCTCGACGTCCTTGAGGACGACCTCGAAGCCGGCCTTGGCGGAGACATACGCGATGCCCGCGCCCATCATGCCCGCGCCGAGGACGCCGATCTTGGTGATCGGGGTCTTCTCGACGCCCTTCGGACGCGAGGCGCCGGAGTTGATGGACTGGAGGTCGAAGAAGAACGCCTGGATCATGTTCTTCGCGACCTGACCGGTCACCAGCTCGGTGAAGTAGCGGGCCTCGATCAGCTGCGCGGTGTCGAAATCGACCTGCGAGCCCTCGACGGCCGCGGCCATGATGGCGCGCGGAGCCGGCATGGGGGCGCCCTTGAGCTGCTTGCGCAGGTTCGCGGGGAACGCCGGCAGGTTCGCGGCGAAGGCGGGGGTCGCGGGGGTGCCGCCGGGGATCCGGTAGCCCTTGACGTCCCACGGCTGCACGCCGGCCTCGGGGTTGGCCTTGATCCACGCCTTGGCGGCGGGCACCAACTCCTCGATGGAGGACACGACCTCGTCGACCAGGCCGGCCTCCTTGGCCGCGACCGCGCCACGCTGCTGGCCCTGGAGCAGCGCGCCCATGAGCGCGTTCTGCAGGCCGAGCATGCGCACGGTGCGGACGACGCCGCCGCCGCCCGGGAGCAGGCCGAGGGTGACCTCGGGCAGGCCGATCTTCACGGCGCGCACGTCCGCCGCGATGCGGTGGTGGGTGGCGAGCGCGATCTCCAGGCCGCCGCCGAGCGCCGCGCCGTTGATGGCGGTGACGACGGGCTTGCCGAGGGTCTCGAGGCGACGCAGGTCTGCCTTCAGTGTCAGCGTGTGGTTGTAGATCTGCTCAGCGTCCTCGGCGCGTACGGCCAGGAGGTTGTTCAGATCGCCGCCGGCGAAGAAGGTCTTCTTGCCCGAGGTCAGGACGACACCGGTGATGGTGTCCTTCTCCTCGTAGAGGCGGTCGACGGTGGCCTTCATCGAGGAGATGTAGGCGTCGTTCATGGTGTTCGCGCCCTGGTTGGGGTCGTCGATGGTCAGCAGGACGATGCCGTCGGCGTCCTGCTCCCAGTTAATGATGTTGTTGCTCATGAGCTTTCGAAGCCTTTCTGGAAGAGCCGCTCGGGGGTCAGACGCGCTCGATGATGGTGGCCACGCCCATGCCGCCGCCGATGCAGAGCGTGATCAGGGCACGCTTCGCGCCGCGACGCTCAAGCTCGTCGACCATGGTTCCGGTGATCATCGCGCCGGTGGCGCCGAGGGGGTGCCCCATGGCGATCGCGCCGCCGTTGACGTTGAGCTTCTCGTCCGGGATGTTCAGGTCCTTCTGGAACTTGAGCACCACGGAGGCGAAGGCCTCGTTGATCTCGAACAGGTCGATGTCATCGGTGGTCAGGCCGGCCGCGGCGAGCACCTTGTGTGCGGCGGGCGTCGGGCCGGTGAGCATGATGGTCGAGTCCGCGCCGGAGGTGGCGGTCGCGACGATGCGGGCACGGGGGGTCATGCCCATAGCCTTCCCTGCGTTTTCTGAACCCACCACCAGCAGCGCCGCGCCGTCGACAATGCCGGAGCTGTTGCCACCGTGGTGGACATGGTTGATCTTCTCGACCCAGTGGTACTTCTGGAGCGCGACGGCGTCGAAGCCGCCCATCTCGCCGACACCGGCGAACGCCGAGCCCAGCTTGCCAAGGCCCTCAACGGTGCTGCCGGGGCGCATGTGCTCGTCATTGTCCAGCACGACGATGCCGTTCTGGTCCCGGACCGGCACGATGGACTTGGCGAAGTAGCCGTTGTCCCAGGCCGCCTTGGACAGGTCCTGCGAGCGCACGGCGTACGCGTCGACGATCTCGCGGGTGAAGCCCTCGATGGTCGCGATCAGGTCCGCGCCCACGCCCTGCGGGACGAAATAGTTGTCGTAGTTGGTGGCCGGGTCGAGTGCCCAGGCGCCGCCATCGGAGCCCATCGGCACGCGCGACATCGACTCGACGCCGCCCGCGAGAACGAGCTCGTCCCAGCCGGAGCGCACCTTCGCCGCGGCGATGTTGACGGCCTCGAGGCCCGACGCGCAGAAGCGGTTGAGCTGCACGCCGCCGACGGTGTCGGGCAGCTTCGCGTCGTTGACCGCGATGCGGGCGATGTCCATGCCCTGGTCGCCCACCGGCGTCACGACGCCGAGGATCAGGTCGGAGATACGGTCCTCATCAAGGCCGGGGAAACGGTTGCGCACCTCGTCGATCAGGCCCGTCACCAGGGAGATCGGCTTGACGGAGTGCAGGGACCCCGTCTTCTTGCCACGGCCGCGAGGGGTTCGCAACGCCTCGTAGATGTATGCCTCAGTAGTCATCGGCAGGTGTTCCTTTCTGCAGTGTTTCTGTAACATGTTCTACCACTGTTCACGGATCTACCCAGCGACACCGCGCCAGATATCTCCAACCACGAAACGGGATGCTCCCGTTAGGCTTCCGCCATGGCTGCCATGGTTCGTCGACTCCGCCCCTTCCGGGACACCATCTTCGCCGAGATGAGTGCCCTCGCCGTGAAGTATGACGCAGTAAACCTCGGCCAGGGGTTCCCGGACACGGACGGACCCCAGGCCATGCTCGACGCCGCCCGCGACGCCATCGCGGCCGGCCGGAATCAGTACGCGCCCGGCGCCGGCGTGCCCGAGCTGCGCGAGGCGATCGCGCAGGACCGGCTCACCCGCTTCGGCATCGCGACGAACCCGGACACGGAGGTGCTGGTCACCGTCGGCGCCACGGAGGGCATCGCCGGCGCGGTGCTGGGCCTGGTCGAGCCCGGCGACGAGGTGGTGCTGATCGAGCCGTATTACGACTCCTACGCCGCCGCCATCGCGCTCGCCGGCGGGGTGCGCAAAACCGTCGCGCTGGTCCCCCAAAAGCCCAGCCCCGACGGACAGCACGGTTTTCAGCTCGACCACGACGGCCTGCGCGCCGCGGTCTCCGACCGCACCCGCCTGCTCATCGTGAACTCGCCGCACAACCCCACCGGCACGGTCTTCTCCGCCGCGGACCTGGCCGTGGTGGCGGAGGTCGCGATCCGCCACGACGTGCTGGTGCTCTCCGACGAGGTCTACGAGCACCTCACCTTCGACGGGATCGAGCACATCGCGCTGGCCACCCTGCCCGGTATGGCCGAGCGGACCCTGACCGTCTCCTCTGCGGCGAAGACGTTCAACGTCACCGGCTGGAAGACGGGCTGGGTGAGCGGGCCCGCCGAGCTGGTCGCGGCGACGCGCGCCGCGAAGCAGTTCCTCAGCTACGTCGGCGCCACACCGTTCCAGCCTGCGGTGGCCTTGGCGCTGCGCACCGAGCAGGGGTGGATCGCCGAGAACCGGGCTGCGCTTCAGTCCAAGCGCGATCTGCTCTCCACAGCGTTGCGGGAGACGGGATTCCACGTCCACCACTGCCCCGGCACCTATTTCCTGCTGGCCGACGTCCGCCCGCTCGGCTTTACCGACGGCGACGAGTTCTGCCGGCAGCTGCCCCAGCGCATCGGCGTCGCCGCCGTGCCCATGAGCCCGTTCGTCGATGACAAACAGCCCTGGCAGCACCTCGTCCGGTTTGCGTTCTGCAAACGGGACGAGGTGCTGGCCGAGGGAGTCCGACGGCTTGCCCAGCTCGGTACGGCCGCGCTGTGAGCGAGTCAAGCTAGCTGGACCAACCGATCGCACTCAGCGGCGTGGACTCCGATGACGGAGCCTGCGGCGCCGCGTTCGGGGTCCGCGAGAACCTCGGCGCCGGGGCCGGCTGGGGCGCGCCGTCGGGCCCAGTGCGGGCAAGGGTGCCGCGGGCGAGAAGATGCGCGTTGTCCGGGGCCTCCTCCATGCTCAGCACAGGCGTGACGCACGCGTCGACGTTCTCGAAGATCGCGGTCCACTGGTCGCGGGTCTTGCTGGCGAAGGCGTCCTCGAACACCTTCTGCAGCTCGGCCCAACGCGATTTGTCGATCTGGTGCGGCAGCGACTCGGGATCCAGTTCCAGCCCCTGCAGCAGCAGCGCGTAGAACTGCGGCTCGATGGCGCCGACGGCCATGTGCCCGCCGTCCGAGCAGGTGTAGACGCGGTAGAAGGGCGCGCCGCCGTCGAGCATGTTGGACTCGCGCTCGTCCTCCCACAGCCCCGAGGCGCGGAATGACCACGGCATCATCGACAGGGCGCTGACGCCGTCGACCATCGCGGCGTCGACCACCTGGCCGCGGCCGGAGCTCTGGCGCTCGAACAGCGCCGAGAGCACGCCCATGACCAGGAACATCGAGCCGCCGCCGAAGTCCGCCGCCAGGTTCAGCGGGGGCACGGGCGGCTCACCCTTGCGGCCGATTGTGGACAGCATGCCCGTCATCGACAGGTAGTTCAGGTCGTGGCCCGCGCGCTGCGCCATCGGCCCGTCCTGGCCCCAGCCGGTCATGCGTCCGAAGACCAGGCGCGGGTTCCGGGCGTGGCAGTCTACCGGGCCGATGCCGAGCCGCTCGCACACCCCGGGCCGGAAGCCCTCGAGCAGCACGTCGGCCTGCTCGACAAGCTCGAGCAGCTCCTCGCGCTGGGTCTTGAGGTCCAGGTCCAGGAGCCGACGGCCGCGCAGCAGCATGTCGCGCTCCTCGGGCGGCAGCACGAGCCCGCCGGGGCGGCGCACCCGCACCACGTCCGCGCCCATATCGCCCAGCAGCATCGCCGCGTGCGGGCCGGGGCCGATGCCGCCGAGCTCGAGGACCTTGAGTCCAGCGAGCGGGCCCGTCACATCCCCAACCCGCGGCCGATGATTTCCTTCATGATCTCGGTGGTGCCGCCGTAGATCGTCTGCACCCGGGAATCCAGGTAGGCCTTGGCCACCGGGTACTCGCGCATGTACCCATAACCGCCGTGCATCTGCAGGCAGCGGTCGATCAGCTGCACCTGCTTCTCGGTGGTCCACCACTTGGCCATGGCGGCCTCCTCGATGGTGAGGTCCTCGCGATTGAGGGCCTCGATGCACTGGTCGACGAAGATGCGGGCGATTTTGGTCTCGGTCGCCAGCTCCGCCATCACGAAGCGGGTGTTCTGGAAGGTGCCGATGCTGCGGCCAAACGCCTTGCGGTCCCGGCAGTACTCGATGGTCTGCTGCAGCACCTGCTCCATCGCGGCGGCGGCGACCACGGCGATCGACAGCCGCTCCTGCGGCAGATTCTGCATCAGGTAGACGAAGCCCATGCCCTCCTCGCCGATGAGGTTGGCCCCGGGCACCCGGACGTTGTTGAAGCTGAGCTCCGCAGTGTCCTGTGCCTTGAGCCCGATCTTGTCGAGGTTGCGGCCGCGCTCGAAGCCCTCCATACCGCGCTCCACGCCGAAGAGGCTGAAGCCCTGCGCACCCTTGGTCGGATCGGTCTGCGCCACCACGAGGACGAGGTCCGCGTTGATGCCGTTGGTGATGAACGTCTTCGAGCCGTTGAGGATCCAGTCATCGCCGTCCCGCTTGGCGTTGGTCTTGATGCCCTGCAGGTCAGAGCCGGTGCCGGGCTCGGTCATCGCGATGGCCGTGATGATCTCGCCGGAGCAGAATCCGGGCAGCCAGCGTTCCTTCTGCTCCTCGTTGCACAGGTTCATCAGATAGGGCTGGATGACGTCGTTGTGCAGCATGAAGCCCAGACCGCTGTAGCCGCCGCGCACGGACTCCTCCGTGATGATCGTGTTGTAGCGGAAGTCCTTGACCCCGCCACCGCCGTACTTCTCATCGACCGCCATGCCGAGGAAGCCCAGCTTGCCGGCCTCTACCCAGACGCCGCGATCGACGATGTTCTCGTCCTCCCACTGATCGTGGAAGGGGGCAACGTGTTCGGCGAGAAACCCGCGGTAGGACTCGCGGAAAAGCTTCTGGTCGTCATCAAAGAGCGTGCGTTCCATGAATTAGTGCCTCCACAACACGTAAAAGTCCACCTCCACGCCGCTCTTGAGAAGTCAGGGCGCGAGGTTGTCCGGTCACCAACGTATCCTCGGCGGAGATGGACGGTAAGGACCCAAACGATCGTCATCTATGACCAAGGGAGCCAGGCTTGTCAGTGCGGATGATTCCGGCCAGCTTCATCAACCGCACGCTGCACGCGACGGAACGACGCGGCCTCGACCTGAGCCCGGCGCTGCGAGTCGGCGGGATCACCCGGCATGAGCTTGCGGACCCCCACACGCGCCTGACCATCGAGCAGGTTGCCGACTTCATGGTCGCCAGCTGGGACCTCACCGACGACGAACTGCTGGGCATGGGCCTCGCGCCCGCACCGCGCGGGACGTTCCAGCTGATCTGCTTCGCGGTGATCCACTGCCCTGACCTGGAGTCGGTGCTGCGGCGGCTGGCCGGGTTCCTGCCCGTGCTGCCGTCCTCCGCGCCGGTCACCATCGATTTCCTTGAGGACCGGGTGCGGATCTGGTTCGACACGTCCGAGCTGCCGAACTTCGACGAGGACGCGTCGCTGATCTCCGATTTCGGGCTGCTGATCTTCCACCGCTTCGCCGCGTGGCTGACGGGCCGACGCCTCGAGCCGCTCGCCGTGGAGCTGCCACACCGCTCCCCCAACCCCATCGACATCGTGGCCTACCACCACATGTTCGGCATCCCTGTCTCATTCAACAAACCGGTGCCGGCCCTGGAGATCGCCCTGGCGGACCTGTCAAGCCCCATCCTGCAGACGGAGGCATCGCTGCAGGATTTCCTGCGCCAATCGCCCCGCAATCTGCTGTCGGTGCGCGATTACGACAGCGGGGTCGAGGCCCGCGTGCGGCGCATCGTCGAGCTCACCGCGGGTGGCCGCCAGGCCAGTGCCGCAGACCTCTCTTCAGCCCTCGCCGTGAGCGAGCCGCAATTGCGGCGGCTGCTCCGGCAGGAGGGCACCAGCGTGAACAAGGTCCGCGACGGCGTCCTCCGCGATGCCGCCATCGCCGCGCTCGACGCCGGTGAGTCGGTGGACTCGATCTCCATGCGCCTCGGTTTCTCGGAGCCCAGCGCATTCCGGCGGGCATTCAAGCGCTGGACGGGGCAGACACCGGGGTCGTTCCGCTAAACCCGCAAGAGTCTCTGCCCTCCAGGTTGGCGCTCTCATCCTCGAGGGCACGGTCAGCCCCGCCGCGTGGCTCTACGGCGAGACTCACTGACCACCCCCAGTCTCACCTAACGGGACACGTCGAGCTGAAAGTATGACGCCGATCACAAACTGTGCCTTGTCCGCGGGTGTCTAGTGATCCCCGCACCTGGCGAAGTACCCGTGACTCGACTCGAAAACCTGGAGGAAACTCGATGTCTTTTCCGAGGCAACACCGGCCCGCCGCGATGGCGGTCGCCGCGATGGCCAGCGTTCTGCTGCTAGCCAGCTGCGGCAGCAGTGGCAGTGGCAACGCTGGCGGAGCAGGCCCTGAAACCGAGGCCGGAGCCGTCGGCATCATCGGCGATCAACCCGACGGCGGCACTCCCGTCGACGGCGGCACCCTCAGCTTCGCTGGCTACTCTCCCGTCGCCAGCCTGGACCCGACCAAGACCCAGCCCGCCGGCTCCACCGGCGGCACCGAGATGGCGGCGATCTACGACCTGCTGGTCCGCTACGACGCCGAATCTCAGACCTACGAGCCCCAGCTGGCGAAATCGCTCACCCCGAACGACGACTACACAACCTGGACCATCACGCTGCGCGACGGCGTCACCTTCAGCGACGGCACCCCGCTCGACGCCGAGGCCGTCGTCGCCAGCACCAACCGCTTCAACGAGCGTCACGGTGGCAACAGCCAGGCCTTCATGACCGGCGTCAAGTCCGTCGAGGCCACCGACGCATCCACCGTCGTTTACACCATGAACCAGCCGTGGACCGAGTTCCCGGCCCTGCTGGTCTTCGGTCATGGCATGATCGTCGCCCCCAGCGCGGATCAGCCAGACGGGACGTTCAAGCCAATCGGCGCTGGCGCGTACACCATGGAGAGTCTGACTCCCGGCGCCGACCTCGTGCTGAAAGCCCGCGAGGACTACTGGAACGGCAAGCCGCACCTAGACACCCTGAAGTTCGTCACCATCGCGGGCGACCAACCCAAGCTCGACGCCCTCAACACCGGCGACATCCAGATGGCCTTCCTGCTCAATGACGCCGCCATCGACACCGCCAAGGCCACCCTGCCCGGCTACTACGAGACTGTCAGCCTCGGCAGCTCCGTTGTGCAGATCAACCAGCGGGAGGGCCGCCCCGGAGCCGACCTGCGGATCCGCAAGGCGATGCAGATGACGGTCGACCCCGAGGTCGTCGATATCCGGTCTAAGGACGGCAAGGGTGCGCCCGGCACCGAGATGTTCCAGTCCTGGTCCAAGTGGCACAACGACGTCCCGCCTGTGGCGCTCAACACCGACGAGGCGACCAAGCTCGTCAACGAGGCCAAAGCCGACGGATTCGACGGCGACATCACCTACTTCACAGTGCAGACTCCGTCCTCACAGGCCACGGCCCTGGCCATCCAGGCGATGCTCGCGCCCATCGGCATCAACGTCAACATCGAGTACGCGGCATCGGTCACCGACGTCGTCAAGCGCCTATACGTCGACAAGGACTTCGACATCTCCACGGGCTCCTACAGCATCGCCGATCCGGCCCCATTCGCACGCTTGTACAGCGCCATGAACAGCGAGTCCAGCAATAACATCATCGGCATCAACGACCCGGAGGTGGACCAACTCCTGACGGACATCCAGACCGCGACGGACGACGATGCGAAGCGCGCGGCGATTGCCAACCTGCAGACCAAGGTCAATGAGCTCGCGCCGTTCTTGCCGCTCGCGGCGGGCGTCACCTTCGTGCCGTGGACCGATAACGTGCACGGCACGGTCCCGTCCTTGGACGGCATCATGCTGCTCGACCAGGCTTGGATCAAGTAGGCCTAATCCAAGTAGACGCGAAGCGGGAACCGTTCCAGTTGTGACGACAACGGTTCCCGCTTTTCTCGTCGACTCACCAGTCGTCGACCAACCATGGAACCGATCTTCGCCACGCCCACGAGGGCCTCCGCGGCCAGGTCCGTCACCGGAACCCGGCCGGGAGACCGTCCCGTGCCGGAGAGCACGACCACCTAGCCGGCGAGCCCGCTCGCCAGCGCACCGCTGGTTATAGCCGCTCGATGATCGCCGCGCTCGCCATCGCGCCGCCGGCGCAGACCGCGATCAACCCGAACTGCTGATCACGGCGCTCGAGCTCGTCGATCACCGCCGCCATCAATCTAATGCCGGTCGAGCCGACAGGATGGCCGAGCGCGATCGCGCCACCGTTGACATTGAGCTTGTCCGGGTCGACTCCGTGGACTAGGGCCATGGACATGGGCACCGAGGCGAAGGCCTCGTTGACCTCGACCAGGCCCATATCCGCGATGCTCATCCCGGCGCGGTCGAGCACCCGCGTGGCGGCCTGGACCGGACCGTCGAGCAGGAACTCCGGCTCAGCGCCGATCAGGCACTGGCTCACAATGCGCGCGCGGGGGCGCAGGCCCAACTGGCGGGCGCGGCCCTCGTCCATCAGGATCGCGGCGGTCGCGCCGTCTGAGATCTGCGAGGCTGTGCCGGCGGTGTGCAAGCCGCCCTCGATGACGGGGCGCAGGCCTGCCAGCGCGTCCATGCTGGTCTCCCGCAGGCCCTGGTCGCGGTCGACGACGGCCGGCCCGTCGGCGCCAGGGACGGCGATCGGGATGATCTGACGCTCAAAGCGGTTCTCGCTCCAGGCCGCCGCGGCCCGCTGCTGCGACCGCAGTCCGAACGCGTCGAGCTCCTCGCGGTCGAAGCCTCGCCGGTACGCGATCCGGTCGGCACCCACGAACTGGTTCGGGATATCGAGCGTCCAATCATCCGGCTTGGGCCCGCCGAGCCCCTCCGGGATGTTCGACAGCAGCGGCACCCTCGACATCATCTCGACGCCGCAAGCCATACCCACGTCAATCGCGCCGATCGCGATCTGCCCGGCGACAAGGTGCGCGGCCTGCTGGCCCGAGCCGCACTGGGCGTCGATGGTGGTGCCGCCCGTCTCCTCGGCGAGCCCGGCGTTCAGCCAGGCCGTGCGCGTCACGTTGGAGGCCTGCTCGCCCGCCTGGGTGACGCAGCCGCCGATAGCCTGCTCCACCAGGGCTGACTCGAGCCCGACCCGCTCGAGGGCGGCCCGCTGGACCTGGCCGAGCAGCTGGGCCGCGTGCAGTCTAGACAGCCAGCCGCCCCGCCGTCCGCTAGGCGATCGCGCCGCGTCGATAATTACCGGTGTGCCCACAACAGCTCCTGTCCCGCCGCGGCCGTGCGCCGCGCAGCATGCCCGACGTTAACCAGGAACAAGACAGTGACCCACGACTCCATCCCGCCATTCGGGACGACTAGACGGTGGGCGACTCGCAGAAACCCCGGAAGAAGAGCACCGTCATCAGCTCGGAGAACTCCTCCAGGGAGTACTGCTTGCGGTCCGGCCAATGCGTGGTGGACCACAGCGTGTCGCGGACTGTGCGGTAGAAGATCTCCGGGGCGATGTCGCTACGGAAGACCCCGCTCTCGACGCCCCGCCTGATGGCCGAGAGCCAGTGCTCCCGGATACCGCGGGAAGCGCTGTCAACCGGATCGAGGAGGCCGTGATCGCGCAGGTAGTTGCGGTCGTTCTGGTAGATCGCCGTGGGATGCGGATGCAGCTCGATCACCGTGAGCGTCTCTCGGATCAGTCCGCGGACGGTCTCGTCCGGGGTAGAGGAGGTCGCCTCGATCAGGTCGAACCGCGTCTCAATATCTCTCATGAAGACGCCGAGTAGTTCCGCCACGATCGCATTCTTAGACTTGAAATAGTGGTACAGGCTGCCGGAGAAGACGCCTGCCGCGTCCCCGATCTCCCTGACAGTGGTCACGGAGATGCCCTTCGTGGCGAATAGCTCCGCGGAGCACTCCAGGATTTTCGCCTTGCGGTCAGGGCTCTGTGTCACGGCATCTCTTCTATCTGTAGTCGCGTGTCGGCCATCGTCACCCCAGTATCGCGCGTGCGGATTTCCTGCTACTGGTCGGGCGTTCCACCCGACGGCGGTAGCCGCCCGAACCGTGCACCGGCAGGAATCGCAAAAGAGCAACGTCCGACGACCGCACATTCCCTCGCAGCGGTTGAAGTTGCGATCGTAAACCGACGCGGCGTCGGTCCCCGCAGCGCAGTTCCCATCCGCGAGACCACACTTTCCCTTTCCGCAACCTCCTGATAGCTTGAGCTAAATCAAGCGCTTGCTCAAGAGTTGCGTCACGGAGGCAACAGTGGAGAAACTAGAGGAACATTTCGCGCATTTCATCGGGGTCGAGGCCGAGCCTCCCCGTGTTGCGCGCTACGACGTCAATACCGCCATGATCCGGAACTGGGTCGAGGCGCATGACGACCACAACCCGGTCTACATTGACCTGGAGGCCGCCCGCGCCACCGGCCGCCGGGATGTGATCTGCCCACCCGCGATGATCTCCACCTGGGTTATGTCCGGCTACCGCCGCTACCGCGAAGTCCAGCAACTCCGCGCGGACGGGGTCACCGAGGACTTCGCCTACTCGAGACTCCTCGCGATGCTCGACGACGCCGGTTTCACCTCGGTGGTGGCCACCAACGTCGAGCAGGAGTACTTCGCCGAGCTGTACCCGGGCGACCACGTCACAGCGCACTTCACCGTCGAGTCCATCTCGCCGTTCAAGCAGACCGGCCTCGGCCACGGCTGTTTCATCACGCTCCACAAGAACTATGCCAACCAGGCGGGCGAGACCCTGGTCGAGGAGCGCTTCCGCATCCTCCGGTTCAACCCCAACAGTCAGGAGACCCCAGCATGAGCGAGACAACGGAACCGGTCCGGCACACCTCTGTCCCCCGCCTGACGGTCACGCAGGACAACGACTTCTTCTTCAACGCCGCGAAGAAGGGCCGGCTCGAGATCCAGCGCTGCGCAGACTGCCAGACGCTGCGCCACCCGCCAACCCCATCCTGCCCGTCCTGCCGCTCGTTCGAGTGGGACACGGTGGAGTCGAGCCGCAAGTGCACGCTGCACAGCTTCACCGTGCTGCACCACCCGAAGGACCCCGCATTCGAGTACCCCCTCGCCGTCGGGCTGGTGGACCTCGAGGAGGGCACCCGCCTGGTTGCCGACATCGCCGGCATCGACCACGACGACCTGGAGTTCGGCATGGAGCTCGAGGTCGGCTTCTCTGAGCACGCGCACGGCGAGATCCTGCCGCAGCTGCGCCGCCGCGGGGAGGGCTCGTCATGAGCCTTCCGCAGTGCGAGGTCGGCTACACCCTCCCCAGTCTCGACCTGCCCCTGGACCGGACGCTGATCGTCGCCGCCGCGATGGCCTCGCAGGACTACGAGGATGTGCACCACGATCCCGCCAAGGCCCAAGATCGCGGCACCCCGGACATCTTCATGAGCATCAACTCCACCAACGGGTTCATCGACCGCTATGTGACCGACTGGTCCGGGCCGGCGTCGCGGATCCGGAAGATCTCGCTGCGCCTCGGCGTCCCCAACTTCCCCGGGGACACCATGACCTTCACCGGTGAGATCACCGCCGTCGACGGCGCCGCCGTCACCATCAAGGTCGTCGGCCGCAACCAGCGCGGCGCCCACGTCACCGCCGACGTCACCGTCGAGCCCACCCAAGGAGCGAGCACATGACCCGCGGATTCTCTGGCGCCGCCGCAATCGCCGGCATCGGCGCAACCGAGTTCTCCAAGAATTCCGGACGCAGCGAGTGGCAGCTGGCCTGCGAGTCCGTCCTTGCCGCCCTCGACGACGCGCAGATCGGCGTCGAGGAGGTCGACGGCTTCTCGTTGTTCACCATGGAGAACAACCCGGAGATCGCCGTCGCCCGCGCGCTCGGCATCCCGGAGCTCAAGTTCTTCAGCCGCATCCCGCACGGCGGCGGCGGCGCGTGCGCGCCCGTCCAGCAGGCCGCGCTCGCGGTCGCGACCGGTGTCGCCGAAGTCGTCGTCGTCTACCGCGCGATGAATGAGCGTTCCGGCCACCGCTTCGGCCAGGGCCCGCCCGCCTTCGCATACAACCAGAACACCGACCAGGAGTACCGCAACTGGATCAACCCGTACGGGTTGCTCACCCCGGCCCAGCAGGAAGCCTTCCTGGCCAAGAAGTACATGCACAAGTACGGGGCCACCAGCGCGGACTTCGGAGCGATCTCGGTGCTCTCGCGCAAGCACGCGGCTAACAATCCAAAGGCCTGGTTCCACGAGCGCCCCATCACCATCGAGGACCACCAGAACTCGCGGATGATCGCCGACCCGATCCGGCTGCTGGACTGCTGCCAGGAGTCCGACGGCGGCGTCGCGCTGGTCATCGTCAGCGCCGAGCGCGCACGCGACCTGCCGCACAAGCCCGCCATTATCACTGGCGCGGCGCAGGGCGTGGGCCCGCAGCAGATCTCCATGAGCAGCTACTACCGCGACGACATCGACTCCATGCCGGAGGTCGACCTCGTCGCCCGGCAGCTGTGGAGCCAGTCCGGGCTCAGCCCCGCCGAGATAGACGCCGCGATCCTCTACGACGCCTTCACCCCGATGGTGCTGCTTCAGCTCGAGGAGTACGGCTTCTGCGGCAAGGGCGAGGCGAAGGACTTCATCGCCGACGGCAACCTCGAGGTGGGTGGCCGCCTGCCCATCAACACCAACGGCGGCCAACTCGGCGAGGGCTACATCCACGGCGTCAACGGCATCGCCGAGGGCGTGCGGCTCATCCGCGGCACCTCCGTGAACCAGCCCGCGAAGACGCTGGACAACGTCCTCGTCACCGGCGGCTCCCCCGTGCCGCACAGCGCGCTCGTGCTCTCCGCCGACCGCTAGCACTCCCCCTCAAGAATTTCACGATTAGCCCTTTAGGAGTTTTCCCATGACCGACCGCATCACCTATGCCCGCGCGACCCACGGCGAGGAAGAGATCCAGGCCGTCGTCGACGTGCTTCGCAGCGGCCACCAGGGCCTGCGCATCGGCAAGAACGTCGCCGAGATGGAGCGCCGCATCGCGGACCTCAGCGGCAAGAAGTTCGGCGTGATGGTGAACTCCGGCTCCTCGGGCCTGTACATTGCCGTCGAGCTGCTGAACCTGCCCAAGGGCAGCGAGGTCATCACCTCGCCACTGACATTCTCCACCGACATCGCACCCATCGTGCGCGCCGGCCTCGTGCCGGTGTTCGTTGACGTCGAACCCAACACGGTCAACATCGACGTCAGCAAGATCGAGGCGATGATCAGCGAGAAGACCGGCGCGATCCTGCTGCCGAACCTCGCCGGCAACTGCCCCGACTGGGATGCCATCCGCGAGATCGCCGACCGCCACGGCCTCAAGATCATCGAGGACTGCTGCGACGCGATCGGCCCCACCCTGCACGGCACGCCCACCGGCGCCCGCGCCGACATCAGCGTCACCAGTTTCTCGATGGCCCACATCATCACCTGCGCCGGCACCGGCGGCATGGTGTTGGTCGACGACCAGGCGAGCCGCGACAAGGCGCTGCTGCTGCGCCGCTGGGGCCGCCGCAGCGAGCCGAACCTGTTCGGCAGTACCAAGGATGTCGGCCGGGTATTCCGCGAGCAGCTCGACGGCGTCGACTACGACAACGACTTCATCTTCGACGACGTCATGCCCTGGAACTTCGAGCCCTCCGAGCTGGGCGCCGCCTACGGCGTCGTGCAGCTGGACAAGCTCGCGGACAACTACAAGACGCGCAAGGCGACCTGGGCCGCCTACACCGCGGCCTATGGCGAGTTCCCCGAGTTCTTCACCACGCCCGTCGAGCTCCCGGGCCTGGACACCGCGTGGCTGTGCTACCCGGTGATGATCAACGCCGACGCCCCCTTCACCCGCAGCCAGCTGCAGGAGGCCATCGAGGGCGATGGCATCGACACCCGCACCGTCTGGAGCGGCAACATCACCCGGCACCCGATGATGAACAACATCGAGTTCCGCCAGCCCGCCGACGGCCTGCCGGTGGCCGACGAGGTCTTCGCCCGCGGCATGACCCTGGGCATGAGCCACGGGCTCACCGACGAGGAGGTCGCCCGCATCGGCGCGAGCATCCACCGCTTCGCCTCGAAGTTCAAGTAGGCATGGGCAAGCGATTCGAGGGACGGCGCGCCGTCGTCACCGGCTCTAGCCGGGGCATCGGCGCGGCCGTCGCGGAGCGGCTTGCCGCTGAGGGCGCCGACGTGGTCATCACCGCGCGCACCCTCGGCCCCGGCGGGCGCCTGCCCGGCAGCCTGGAGGAGACTGCCGAGCGGCTGCGCGGTTACGGCGGGAAGGTCGAGATGGTCGTCGCCGACCTGACCGACCCAGAGAGCCGCTCCCCGGTGGTGCTGAAGGCGGCCGAGCTGCTCGGCGGGCCGATCGACATCCTGGTCAACAACGCGGCCGCGGCGATCTACCAGCCGCTGGCGGACTACCCGCTGCGACGTCGGCAGCTCACGTTCGAGGCCAACGTGCACGCCCCGCTGGACCTGATGCAGGCCGCCATCCCCCCGATGGTCGAGGCCGGCGCGGGCTGGATCGTCAACGTCTCCAGCGCGACCGCCCGGCACCACGCGGGTCCGCCGTTCGATCTGGTGCCCCCCGGCACGTCAATGGCGGTCTACGGCGCGTCCAAGGCCGCGCTGAACCGCATCACGCACGGCATGGGTGCGGAGCTCTACGGCACGGGCGTGCGGGTCAACACCGTTCAGCCGCGCGCCGCGGTGCTCACCGAGGGTGCCAAGTCCCTGGTCGGCGCCACCGTCCGTCCGGACCAGATCGAAGCACTCGAGGAGATGGTCGAGGGCGTGCTCGCGCTCTGCGACTGCCCCGCCGACGTGACGGGCCAGGTGTGCGTGAGCCTGGACCTGATCGACAAGTGGAACCTGACCACCCGGGGCCTGGACGGCCAGGCCTGGACCAAGACTGAGGAGATGTCATGACACCGGTCATCGTCGACCTGGCCCGGACCCCGTTCGGCAGGCGCAACGGCTGGCTGTCCACGATCCACTCTGCCGAGCTGCTGGGCCTGGCCCAGCGCGGTGTGCTCGAGCGCAACGGGATCGACCCGCAGCTCGTCGAGGAGGTCATCGGCGGCTGCGTCACGCCGCTGGGCGAGCAGTACGGCCACATCGTCCGCACCGCATGGCTGCATGCCGGCCTGCCCCCACACACCGGCGCGACCACCATCGACGCCCAGTGCAGCACCGCGCAGCGGTCCGTGCAGCTGCTGGCCGGGCAGATCGCGGCCGGTGCGACGGATGTGGGCGTCGCCTGCGGCGTCGAGCTGATGACCCGCGCCCCGCTGACCGCCAAGGTCGGCAAGGGCCTGGGCACCCCACGGCCCGAGTCCTGGTCGGTCGAGTACCCCGACCAGTACACCGGCGCAGACCGCATCGCCCGCAACCGCGGCTTCGCCCGCGCGGACCTCGACACGTTCGGCCTGCGCTCGCAGCAGCTGGCGAAGGCGGCATGGGACGAGGGCCGGTTCGACTCGCAGATCATCCCCGTCACCGCGCCATCGACCGAGCCCGGCGGCGAGCCGGTCCTGGTCACCCGTGACCAGGGCTTGCGCGACTCCACCCTGGAGGGCCTCGCCCGCCTCAAGCCCGTCCTCGAGGGCGGACTGCACACCGCCGGCACCTCCTCGCAGATCTCCGACGGGGCCAGCGCCGCGGTGCTGATGTCCGAGGAGCGCGCGCGCGAGCTGGGCGTGTGTCCGCGGGCGCGGATCTTGGCGCAGTGCATCATCGGTGGCGACCTGGAATACCTGCTGGACGGCCCGATCGACGCCGGCCGCAAGGTGCTCGGGCGCACCGGCATGAGCGCGGCGGATATCGACCTGTTCGAGATCAACGAGGCCTTCGCGTCGGTCCCGATGTCCTTCGCCAAGGTCCACGGCGTGGCCGAGGACCGCCTGAACGTCAACGGCGGCGCGATCGCCGTGGGCCACCCGGCGGGCGCGACCGGCATCCGACTGCTCGCGACGGCACTCGACGAGCTCGAGCGCCGCGACGCGTCCACCGCGCTAGTGGCCATCTGCGCCTCCGCGTCGACCACCGCGCTCATCCTCGAGCGGATCTAAGGGGCACATCGTGGCGTTAGCACTCGAAGAAGAACACCGGCACCTCGCCGAATCGGTCGAGTCGTTCGGCGCGCGCGCCGACGGCATCGCGCACGGCCGGGCGCACTCCGCCCGGCTGGCGGCCGGCGAGCTGCCGGACACCTGGGATCAGCTGGTGCAGCAGCGCCTGCACGCGATCCACCTGCCCGAGCAGCACGGCGGCGACGGGGCCGGCATCGCCGAGCTCGCGGTCGTCGTCGAGCAACTGGGCAAGGCCCTGTACCCGGGTCCGTTCCTGCCGACCGTCATCGCCAGCGCGATCCTCGCGCGGGCGGGGGCCTCGGCCGTCGCGGCCGGGCTGCTCGCCGAGTTCGCGGGCGGCGCGACCGGTGCCGCCAGCTTCCGCTCCGGCCTGACCGCCGAGCGCACGGCCACCGGCTGGCGCGTCGACGGCGTCTCCGAGCCAGTGCTGGGACTGCCCGGCGCGGACATCGTGCTGGCGCGCGCGCTCGACGGCGCGGGCTCGCCAGTGTGGTTCCGCCTCGCCGGTGGCGCGAGCGCCACGATCACCGCCCAGGACGGCGTCGACCTGACCCGCTCTATTGGCGTGCTGGAGCTGCGCGGGCACGAGGTCCCCGAGGCCGACGTGCTCGCCGGCGTGACCGATGCCGACGCCGAGTGGCTGCGCAACACCCTCTTCGCCGCCGAGGCCACCGGCATCGCGGCCTGGACGCTCTCGACGGCCGTCGAGTACATCAAGACGCGCGAGCAGTTCGGCCGGGCGGTCGGCAGCTTCCAGGCCGTGCAGCACAAGGCCGCGATGATGCTGGTGCGCGCGGAGATCGGGTGCGCCGCGGCCTGGGACGCCGCCCGCGCGCAGGAGCACGACGCGGACCAGCGCGCGCTCGTCACCGCGCAGGCGGCGGTCGCGGCGTTATCCGCGGGCGTCGACAACTCCCTCGAGTGCGTGACACTGCTCGGCGGGGTCGGATTCACCTGGGAGCACGACGTGCACCTGTACTGGCGCCGGGCGATCAGCCTGGCGGCGCTCGCCGGGTCCGAGGAGCTGTGGGCACAACGCCTCGGCGAACTCGCGATTACCACGACGCGGGACTTCTCCTTCGTCGCGGATGACACGCTGCCCGCGCTGCGGGCCGAGGTCGCCGCGGTGCTCGAGCAGCTCGAGGCCCTGCCCGACGACGCCGTGCGCAGCGAGGGCTGGGCCCCGGAGCGGGGCGGCAGCCGACGCGCTCTGCTCGCCGGCGCGGGCCTGGTCGCCCCGCACTACCCGAAGCCCTATGGCCTCGGCGCGGGCCCGGAGCAGCAGGCCGTCATCGCGCAGGAGTTCGCGGCGCGCGGGCTCACGCAGCCGACCACCGTGATCGGCGAGTGGGTGCTGCCCACGATCCTCGAGCACGGCAGCCCGCAGCAGCAGGGGCGGTTCATCGACCCAACCCTGCGCGGGGAGATCGTCTGGTGCCAGCTGTTCTCCGAACCCGGCGCGGGCTCGGACCTGGCGGGGCTTTCGACTGCGGCCCGCAAGGTCGACGGCGGGTGGCTCCTCTCCGGCCAGAAGGTGTGGAACTCGATGGCCCACGAGGCCGACTGGGGCGTGTGCCTGGCGCGCACGGACCCGGACGCGCCCAAGCACAAGGGCATCTCGTACTTCCTCGTGGACATGAAGACCCCCGGGGTGGACGTGCGCCCGCTGCGGCAGGCCACCGGCTTCTCCGAGTTCAACGAGGTCTTCCTCGACGAGGTCTTCGTGCCCGACGAGTGCCTGGTCTCCGAGCCCAACCAGGGCTGGCGCCTCGCCGTCACGACGCTCTCCAACGAGCGCCTGAGCATGGGCGGGGCCCTGGGCCACGGCTCGAGCGACCGCTACCGCGACGTCCTCGCGCAGGGCGCGCACAGCTGCTCACGCGCGGACGCGGTGCGCGCGCTCGGCCACAGCACCAGCCGCGAGTTTGCGCTGTCCGCGCTCAACCTGCGCGGCGTCCTGGCCCGGCTCGCGAGCGTGGAGCCGGGCGCGGAGATCAGTGTCGCGAAGGTCTACAACGCGCTCGCCCAGCGCGAGGGCTCGCGGGACCTGCTGCGCCTGCTCGGCCCGCAGGCCGCGGTCCTGCACCCGGAGGCCGACCACGTGATCGACCACATCGGCCTGCCCGCCATCCTCTTCGGCGGCGGCACCGTGGAGATCCAGCTCAACGTGATCTCCCGACGCGTCCTGGGGCTGCCCCGCTGACCGCCCCGACTCGCACACCCTGACGTCGACTCCGTAGATATTCCTGAACAGGAGACACCTACACATGTACCTAGACCTGTCCGACAACTCGAAGGCGCTGCGCGCAGAGCTGCGCGCGTACTTCGCCGACATCATCAACGACCAAGACCGCGCGGACCTGGTCGACCAGACCGAGGGCGGCCCCACCTTCGACCGCATTCTGCGCAAGATGGGCGCCGACGGCTGGCTCGGCCTGGGCTGGCCGGAGGAGTTCGGCGGCCGCGGCGAGGACCCCGAGGCTCTCTACGTCTTCTACGACGAGGTCATCCGCGCGAATGCCCCGCTCTCGCTGGTCACGCTCAACACCGTCGGCCCGGCGCTGATCAAGCACGGCACCCAGGCGCAGAAGGACTACTTCCTGCGCCCGATCCTCGCGGGCGAGCTGATCTTCGCGATCGGCTACACCGAACCGAACGCGGGCACCGACCTCGCCGCGCTGGAGACCCGCGCCCGGGTCGAGGGCGACGAGCTGGTCATCAACGGCAACAAGATCTTCACCAGCGCCGGCGTCTTCGCCGACTGGGTCTGGCTGGCCGTGCGCACCGACCCGGACGCGCCCCGCCACCAGGGCATCTCCGTGGTGCTCGTGCCCACCAACTCCCCCGGCTTCTCGGTCACCGAGATCCACACCGTCGGCGGCATCAGCACCTCCGCCACCTACTACGAGGACGTGCGGGTCCCGCTGTCCAACGTCGTCGGCGAGCTCAACCAGGGCTGGAAGCTGATCACCGACCAACTCAACCACGAGCGCGTCGCCCTGGCCGCGCGCGGCGGCATCGCCAACGAGCTCTTCACCGAGGTCCTGGCCTGGGCCAAGGCCGAGCCCTGCGACGACGACAGCAACGTCTACGACGTGCCGTGGGTCCGCGAGAAGATGGCGGAGATCTACGCGCTGCTCAGCGCCGCCGACCTGATGAACCTGCGTCTGGTCGCCGACGTAGCGGCCAACACCCTCGGCGGCGGCGACTCCGCGGCCGCCAAGATCTTCGGCACCGAGGCCGTCGTCAGCGCCTACGGGATGCTGCAGGAGGTGCTCGGAGCCAAGGGGCTGCTGCGCCCCGGCACCCCCGGCGCGGCTATCGAGGGCCGCGTGGAGGCCCTGGGGCGCCGCGCGCAGAACAACACCTTTGGCGGCGGCACCAACGAGGTCATGCGCGAGATCGTCGCGGGCAAGACCCTCGGCATGACCATGTCCGCGCGTCGCCGCACCGATGCGCCCAAGACCACAGCTGGAGGGAAGTAACCATGGAGTTCGAGTTCAACGAAGACCTCTCCGCAGTCCGTGGCCTGGCCGAGCAGATCTTCTCTGCCCGCTCAGACGTCAAACAGCTGCGCAAGATCGAGCAGTCCGGCGGCTTCGACGCCAACCTGTGGAAGACCCTCGCGGATTCCGACCTGATCAGCATCGCCGTGCCGGAGTCGGCCGGCGGCGCGGGCCTGGGCATGCTCGGGCTCGTCGCCGTGCTCGAGCAGCAGGGCCGCCGCGTCGCGCAGGTGCCGCTGTGGTCGGTCGTGGCCACCGGCGCGCTGCCGCTGGCCGAGTTCGCCAGCCCGGAGCAGGCCCAGGCATGGCTGCCCGGACTGCTGGACGGCTCGCGCATTGTGACCACCGCCCTCGAGACCGGCAACGGCCGCCGCCTGCCCGTGCGCGCCGAGGCCGACGGTGCCGACTGGCGCTTGTTCGGCGAGGTCGCCTCGGTGCCCGCCGCCGAGGTCGCGGACGCGCTGCTGGTCCCGGCCCGCCTGCCCGACGGCTCCGTCGCCGTCGTGCTGGTCCGCACGGACGCCGCTGGACTGACCCGCACCCCGCTGTCCGCGACCAACTACGAGAGCACCGCCGCGGTCGGCTTCGACGGGGTCGCTGTCGCGGCCGCCGACGTGCTGCCGGGCGACGGCGCGCAGATCCTGGCGTGGACGCTGCGCCGCGCGCGGGTGGCGCTGGCCGCGCTGGCCATCGGCGTGTGCTCGGAGGCGCTGGCGATGACCGCCGCGTACACCTCCGAGCGCGTGCAATTCGGCCGCCCGCTCTCGACCAACCAGGCCGTCGCGGTACGCGCCGCCGACACCCACCTGGACACGGAGTCCATCCGCCTGACGACGCAGCGCGCCGCCTGGCTGATGGACATCGGCAAGGAGGACGAGACGGAGGCCGCGGCCCTGGTCGCGAAGTTCTGGGCCTCCCGCGGCGGCCTGCGCGCCGTCCACGCCACCCAACACCTGCACGGCGGCATGGGCGCGGACGTGGACTACCCGATCCACCGCTACTTCCTGTGGGGCCGCCAGATCGCGTTCACCCTGGGCAGCGCCGGCGCCATCGGCGCCGAGCTGGGCGATGAGCTCGAGAAGGGCGCGTCGATCGGATCGCCTGCGTGACCGAAGCTGAGAGCCGCGGCGAGCCCCCCGACGCGCTGCGCCCGCGACACAGCTTCTAGAGATATCGGTTCGCCAACCCCCAAAGCGATAGGTGTGCAGATCGTGACAACTCAGGAACACAAGCCCGGCCTCGCGCTGGTCAGCGGTGCCAGCCGCGGGATCGGCCGGGCCATCGCGCGGCGCTTCGCGGCCGAGGGCATCGCCGTGGCCGCCGTCTCCCGCACCATGCGGGCGGGCGACGGCGCGCTGCAGGGCTCCCTCGAGGAGACAGTCGAGCTGATCACCGCCGACGGCGGCGGCAACGCCGAGGCCTTCGCCGTCGACCTGGGCAGCCCCGACCTGGACCGCGCCGCCCTGATCGCGGAGATCGAGGAGAAGTTCGGCCGCCGGGTGGACGCCCTGGTCAACAACGTCGCCGCGGCCCGCCGCTACGACACGCTGTTCGCCGACATGCCCCGCGAGTGGTTCCAGGACTCCGTCGAGACCAACCTGTGGAACACCTGGGACCTGATGAAGGCCGTCATCCCCGGCATGCGCAAGAGCGGCGCCGGCTGGATCGTCAACATCTCCTCGCGCCAGGCCGGCCCCCGCGTCGGGCCGCCGTTCGCCTTCCACCCGCTGGCCGGCTCCGTGCTCTACGGCGGTACCAAGGCCATGCTGGACCGCATCAGCACCGGCTCTGCCATGGAGCTCTACGAGGACAACATCGCGGTGAGCTCGCTCGCCCCCAACCGCGGCGTCGCCACCGAGCACGCGGCCGGCGCGGTGCCCGGCTGGCCGTCGGAGCCCGAGGACACGATGGCCGAGGCCGCGCTGCTGCTCGCCAGCTCCAAGCTGGACGCGGTCACCGGCCGCGTCGCCTACAGCCTCCCGCTGCTCAAGGAGTTCAACCGTCCGGTCCGGGCGCTCGACGGCTCCGGCCTGCTCGCGGGCTGGCAGCCGGCGGACCTCGACGACGAATCCTTCCTGCTGCCCTACCTGAACTTCAACCCCCCGGGCGCGGTCCCGGAAGGCCTGCTGAAGAAGGCCTAGTCGGCGAGAACCTGTCCTATCCCGGCGCCCGCCCCGGCCTTGGTGGCCGCGGCGGGCGCCACAACTATCGTGGAGAGTGCAAGTTGGAAACATTCACCGAGATCGTCCGGCTGCGGGCCGAGGACGACAAGGTCGGGCTCCGGTTCGAGGACCAGTCCTGGACATGGCGCGAGGTCGTCCAGGAGGGCGCCGACCGCGCCTCGCTGCTGGCCGCGTTGGTGGACCCGGCCCCCGCAGACCGCCAAGTGCACATCGGCGTGCTGCTCGAGAACGTGCCGGACTTCGTGTTCTGGCTGGCGGCCGGGCCCCTCGCAGGCGCCGTCGTCGTCGGCATCAACGCCAGCCGCAGCGGCCCCGAGCTGGCGCGGGACATCGCGCACGCCGACGTGGACGTGATCATCACCGAGGACAAGCTGGCGCACCTGGTCACGGGCACCGGGCACAGCATCCCCGACGAGCGCATCCTGAACGTGGACCAGCCGTCCTACCTCGCCGCGCTCGCGCCCCACCGCGGTGCCGCGTTGCCGGATGTCACCCCCACCGCGGACCAACTGGCGCTGCTGTTGTTCAGCTCCGGCTCGACGGGCGCGCCCAAGGCCGTCATCGTCGGCCAAGGCCGCCTGGGCCGGCTCGTGGAAGCCCTCGTGGACCGCGTCTCGATGCGCCGCGACTCCGTGACGTATCTGTGCATGCCGCTCTTCCACGGCAACGCAGTGATGATGAACCTCGCAGTCGCCATGCGCACGGGCGCGACGGTCGGTATGACCCGCAAGTTCTCCGCCAGCGGCTTCGCGAAGGACGTTCACCGCTTCGGCGCGACCTACGTCAACTACGTAGGCCGCGCCTTGTCCTACGTGCTCAGCCAGCCGGAGGACCCGCGCGATGGCACCAGCACGCTGGAGCTGGCGTTCGGCACCGAGGCCTCCGAGGCGGATGTGCAGCGCTTCACCGAGCGCTTCGGCTGCGAGGTCATGGAGGGCTACGGCCTCAGCGAGGGAGTCTTCCGCCTCGGACGCACCGCCGACACCCCGAAGTACTCGCTCGGCCTGCCGCAGAACGGCCTGGACATCCGGGTCTACGACGAAGCCACCGGCGCGGAGTGCCCCCGCGCGGAGTTCGACGAGAGCGGCCGGCTCAAGGACATCGCGGCAGTCGGCCAGATGGTGGCCGTCGGCCTGGCCCGCGCCTTCGAGGGCTACTACAAGAACCCCGAGGCGATGGCCGACCGGATCCGCGGCGCGGACTTCTGGTCCGGCGACCTCGGCTACCGCGACGCGACGGGCTACTTCTACTTCGCCGGCCGGTCCTCGGACTGGCTGCGGGTAGACAGCGAGAACTTCTCCGCGGCCCCCGTCGAGCGGGTGCTCGCGCGCGTGCCCGGCGTCGCCTCGGCGCCGGTCTTCGCCGTCCCGGATCCCCGGACCGGCGACCAGGTGATGACCACTCTCGAGATGTCGGACGGCGCCGACTTCGACGTCGATGCCTTCGGCCCCTTCATCGAGGGCCAGTCCGAGATGGGCGCCAAGTGGTGGCCCACCTACCTCCGCGTGACCGACCGCATTCCGCTGACCGGCAGTGGAAAGATCAACAAGGCGCCGCTGCGCGAGGCAGCTTGGAACACCACCGACCCCGTCTACATCCGAGTGGGCAAGACCAGCGCCTACGTCCCGATCGACGACGCCCAGCGCGCGGCGATCGAGGCGGAATTCCGCAGCCACGGCCGGGCGGCGCTGCTGCCCCCGCCGGTAGCCGCGACTGTCTAGCGACACCCCCGAAATGAACAGTGGCCCCATGGCCGCCGCGGCACTGCGAATGTGGGCGCTCGGGCCCCCGACCTATATGCCCCCGCACGGGCCTCGAGGCCCGTGCGGGGCCCCGGTGGACCGGGTCCCGTTCCCGGCCTTCCTGATCGAGCGGGACCTGGTCCTGTTCGATACCGGCGTGGCCCCGAAGGCGGCGGGCGACCCGGCCGCGGTCTACGGCGACTCGGCGCGGGTGCTGGACTTCGACTTCCGCGCGGAGCACCAGATCGAGTGCCAGCTGGCGCAGTGGGGCCACACGTTCAGCGACGTCGGGAACGTCATCGCCTCGTACCTGCACTTCGACCACTGCGGGGGGGCTGAAGCTGCTCCCGCACGCGGTCACGTACATCGGGGCCGGCGAGCGCGAGTACGCGGACAACCCGGAGAAGTTCTGCCGCACCTGGGCGCGCCCACAGGGGACGCCGTGCATACCCGGGCCGAGTACGAGGGCGAGATCGCCTATAAGGGCGACCCTGCGGAAGATGAAATTCCTCGAGCAGACGCTCCCTGCGGACGTCTGGATCAACCACGACCCGTCGAACTGGGAGCGCTTCGGCGGCGCCGGCGAGATCCGCTGACGCCGTTCCCCCCACAGCACTGTGGCGGGCGCCGGGCGAGGATATTATCCCGGCTCGGCACCCGCCACAGTTGTTCTCAGGGTTCTAGCCGGCCGCGGAGCCCGTGGTGTCCAGCGCGACGATGCTGGTGGCCGCGTAGCTCTGACCGGCGGGCAGCTCGTCCGCGATGTAGGGCGTGATCTGCTCCGCCAGCTCGGCCACCGAGAAGACACCGTCGGCCGCGGTGAACTTGCGCTGCACCGTCGGCGGCGCCATCAGCGCGACCATGTCACCGTAGACGATGAACACCTGGCCGCTGACCTGCTCGGCGGTCGGGGTCGACAGGTACGAGACGAGGCTCGCGATGCGCTCGGGCGCCATGATGTCGAGCCCGGCGTCCGCCGCGCCCTCGCCGAAGACGCCGGCGGTCATCTCGGTGCGCGCGCGGGGGCAGATCGCGTTTGCGGTCACGCCGTAGCGGGCCATGCCACGGGAGGTCGAGAGCGTCAGCGCGACTATGCCGGCCTTGGCCGCCGCGTAGTTGGCTTGCCCAGCGCCGCCGAGCAGGAACGCCTCGGAGGCCGTGTTGACGACGCGGCCGTAGACCATGGCACCGGTGGCCTTGGACTGCGCGCGCCAGTGGATCGACGCGGCCCGGGTGAGCGCGGCGTGGCCCTTGAGGTGGATCGCGATGACGTCGTCCCACTGCTTCTCGGACATGTTGAACAGCATCGTGTCCCGGGTGATGCCGGCGTTGTTCACGACGATGTCGAGGCTGCCGAAGTTCTCCACCGCGGCCTCGACGAGCCGCTCGCCGAGCGACCAGTCGCTGACGTCGCCGAGCACGGCGATGGCCCGCCCGCCAGCAGCCTCGATCTCCCGCGCGACCGCCTCGCCGGCGGGTCCGATGTCGTTCACCACGACGCTGGCGCCCAGCGCCGCGAGGCCCAGCGCCTCTGCGCGGCCCAGGCCGGCGCCGGCGCCGGTCACGATGGCCGTGCGGCCCGACAGATCGGTGTCCTGCATGTCTTGTCCTCCTCAGTGTTGGGTGGAACAGCTTGCCGATATTGTGTGTGCGCTCATCAGCGCTGAGCCTCACTAGGCAGCCCCAGAATCAGCTCGGCGATCTGGTTGCACAGGACCTCTGAGGTCCCCTGCGAGGATGAGGTAGCACGGCCTGCTCGTAGATTCGGCGGGTCAACGCGGCCGGTGCGAGGGCCTCCGCGGCGGGCAGAGCGGACACGACTGCGGCCGCAGCGGGCCCGACCACGTCCTCCGGGAGGTGGATACCGAGCAACCCGAGCTCTCATCCCCGGCTGTAGTCGTTACTACAGTTCAGGCCAGCGACTGATGGCCCTCGGCGAGCTCAATAGCCATATTGCGGAATTTACCGCACGGCCGGGGCCATGCGCGGCACCAGCGGGAGCCTGCCTGAATCCGTTCCCGCGACCAGGCACCACGTTGAGGATCAGCTGGATCCGGTGCCAAGATTCGAATCGCTAGCCGCTATCTGGCCCACCTGCCCTAGTTCGTCTTCCACGCCTGGCCGAAGAGCACCAGGGAGTTCGAGGACCCCAGGATGCCGTGCATGTTCGCGTTCCAGATGATGAAGTCGGAGAAGTCCCCGTACACCAGGTACGGCGCGTCCTTGTTCACCTGCTGCTGGATCTTGTCGAGGATCTGCAGCTTCGCGTCCGCGTCCGGCTCCGTCTGCACCTGCTCGATCAGCGCGTCCATCTCGGGGCTGGTGTACATGCCGTACACCTGCTTGCCTGCGCTGTGCATCGTCGCGAACATCTTGGGGTACGGGTCCGCCTCGCGGAAGCTCAGCCCCCAGGCGGCGATGTCGTAGTCCCGCTCCGCCGCGATGGTGCGGATCTGGTCGCCGATCGTCGGCAGGTTGTTGACCTGCACGTCGAAGCCCACAGCCTCGAGTTGCGCCTCCACCGCAAGGGACGTCTGCAGAGACGCGGGGTCCGACGCGTCGATGACCTCGAGCTGGCCGTCGTATCCGTCCGCCTTCGCGGCGTCGACCAGTCGCGTGGCCTCCTCGACGTCCACCTGCGGGCCGGGGGTCTCGGTGTGCCAGCGCGAGCCCTCCGAGAAGATCATGTTGGTGCTCTTGTTCGTGTTGCCGAAGGCCCGCTCGTTGATGATGTCCGTATCGATGGCCAACTGCATCGCCTTGCGCAGGCGCGGATCGGCGCCCGGCCGGCCCTCAGCTGCGTTGATGACCGCCGCGTTGGCGGCAGCCGTCAGGTTCATGTACCCGCTCACGCCGCGGTCCAGCGCCTGCTGGATCTCATTCGGCTCACGGACGAACGTGGCGTCGATGCCGCCGTTGAAGAAGGTCTCCTGCCCCACCGTGGTGCTGGGCAGGTACACGAAGGTCAGCGTGTCCAGGTTCGGCTCGCCGGCCCAGTAGCTCGGATTGGCGTTGAGCAGCATGGACTCGGCCTGCGACCACTTGTCCAGGGTAAAGGGCCCGGCGCCGATCGGGGTGAACTTGCCGTCGGCCCCGTCCGAGTCGGTGGACACGATCATGCCGGGCCCGGTGGTGAGCAGCCCGGGGAACTCGGCCCAGGTCTTGTTCAGCTCGTAGACCACGGTCTTGTCGTCGGGCGTGGTGATGCCGACGACGCTGTCCTTCCACAGCGCGGCCTCGGGTGCCGGCTTGGCGGCGTAGCGCTCCTGGCTGGCCTTGACGGCCGCCGCGTCGACGGGCTTGCCATTGGAGAAGGCCACCCCGTCCCGGAGGGTCAGCGTCCAAGTCCGAAAGTCCGCGTCGTGCTCGAGGCCCGCCGCCATCTGGGGGACAAACTCCTGGGCGTCGCTGTCGAGCCGCATGAGGGAGTCGTAGATGTTGACCATCTCCGCGCCGCCGGTGGTGACCGAGGTGATGGTGACCGCGGGGTCGAGGGATGCAGGCTCCGAGTACGAGCCGAAGGAGGCGCCACCGCCCCGGACGGGCTCGCCGCCATCGACCACGTTCACCATGCCGTCGCTGAGCACTGCGGACGCTTCTGCGCCTCCCGACTCCCCAGCGCTGGCGCAGCCGGTCACGAACAACGCGACTGCGGCCGGCACGGCCGCCATCCGCCACATACTTAATCTTCCTCGAACCACCTGGGACTCCTTTACCGAGATTCACCGCACATTCCGACGGCGCACGCCGCACGGGCACTTGCGGCCAACCCTTCCATTCGGTATAGGCCGGAGATCAGCGAGTTCCCAACCATCGGGACGGGAGGGAAGAGACACTCAGGGCAGGGCGCACGCGGCGCCGGCGGCCTCGCCATCGGCCACGACGACGGGGAAGGCTGGCACGGGCGGGCGGGCCCCGGCCTCAACCTCGGCGCCGACGAGCGGTGGCGCGGCGTCGAACTCGGCCAACTCCGCGGGGCCGAACACGCGCGAGCGGGTGAGGAACCGGTAACCCTCGGGGGCCTCGAGGCTGAAGCCGCCGCCGCGGCCTGGCACCACGTCGAGGATCAGCTGGGTGTGGCGCCAGGCGTCGAACTGCGGGCCTGAGATCCAGACCGGAACAGCGTCGGCGCCCTCGGGCAACGCCACCGGGGTCTCGCCGGGCTCGGCGGCGAGGTCGAGGATCCCGAGGAGCACGTCGCGGTCGCCCACGATGAACTCGCCGTCGAGGTAACACATGGGCGAGGAGCCATCGCAGCAGCCGCCGGACTGGTGGAGCATGAGTCCCCCGTTGCGGTCGCGGAGGGTCCGCAACAGGTCGCACGCAGCGACGGTGGCGACTACGCGCGGTTGCGGCTTGCGCGCGGCCAGGCTGTCCGTGCGCGAGGTGTCCTTCAGGTCGACACCGGAACGGCCCAGTTGGCGCGCCCCGGCCACTAGTCCGGCGATCACCCGCGCCGCGTCGGTGTAGGCCAGGCCCTCCGGCGGGTGCACGTTGGACACGCAGTTGCGGTCCGCGTCGGGCCGTCCTGGACGCGGCAGGTGTGTCAGGTACATCCCGACGCTCGCCGCGACGGAGAGTCCGGGGCGCTCCCCGATGAGCACAATCACGGTCTGCACTCCCATGGCGGCGCCGATGTGATCGCCGAGTGCTACCCGCGCCTCGGTGGCGATCACAGGCGGTGCGATCGTGTATCGCTTTCCCAGCACTGCGGCCAACGCCGCAAGCAGTCCTGCGCCGTGCTGCGTCAGGGCGGTCGGCGAGAGCCCGTCGCACAGCACGAAGCCCAACTCGGCCCCCGACGCCGAGATCGCGGACAGATCGGCTGGCAGCCGGCCCAGGTCCGGGCGCCGCAGGTACTCGCTGCGCGAGGACGCCTGGCTGGTCACCACCGCCGGGGCGCCGAGTCCCAGGGCCGCCACCTGACTGGTCAGCCCGGCCAGGTCCAGCGGCTGGTGCACCGCGTCGCGGGCCAATGCGTGCGCTGCCCGGAACTCGAGCACGCTCTGGGTTCGCTGGGCGTCCCCGGATCGGCCCAGGCCGATCCGGGCCTGGGTGCTGCCGCGCAGGCTCTGCCACAGGTCCTGTGCACCGATTTCGTCGGGCACGGGCCCGCGGCCATCGCCAGTCACAGTGCACCTGGCAGGGCGCGCAGCGGCGAATGCGCGGCCGAGACGGGCAACACTCTCCCCGTCGTCTCGTCGAACATCCCAAGCCCCCGCAGCCACTCCTCGAACTCCGGGGCCGGGCGCAATCCGAGCACCTGCCTGACATACAGCGCGTCGTGGAAGGAGGTGCTCTGGTAACCCAGCATCACGTCGTCGGCACCGGGCACCGCGATGTGAAAGGTCAGCCCCGCCACGGCGAGCAGCGTCAGCAGGTCATCCATATCGTCCTGGTCGGCCTCGGCGTGGTTGGTGTAGCACACGTCCACGCCCATCGGCAGGCCCAGCAGCTTCCCACAGAAGTGGTCCTCGAGCCCGGCGCGCACTATCTGCTTGCCGTCGTAGAGGTACTCCGGGCCGATGAACCCGACCACCGTGTTCACCAGCAGCGGCTCCAGGATCTGCGCCACCGCGTAGGCCCGCGCCTCCAGGGTCTGCTGGTCCACCGGGCGGTTCCCGGTGCCCAGGTGCGCGCCGGCGCTCAGCGCGGACCCCTGACCGGTCTCCAGGTACATCACGTTCTGCCCGACGGTGCCGCGCCGCAGCGAGCGGCCAGCCTCGTTACCCTGCCGCAGCAGCTCCAAGTTCACCCCGAATCCCGAGTTCGCGCCCTCAGTGCCGGCGATCGACTGGAATACCAGGTCCACCGGCGCCCCGGCCTCGATCAGGTCGATGGTGGTGGTCACGTGCGAGAGCACGCAGGACTGGGTGGGGATCTCATAGCGCAGCCGGATCTCGTCGAGCAGGTGCAGCAGGTCGCTGGTGGCTTGCGGTGAGTCGGTCGCCGGGTTGATCCCGATGGTCGCGTCCCCGCAGCCGAGCAGCAGCCCGTCCAGGGTGGCCGCTGCGATCCCGCGCGGGTCGTCGGTCGGATGGTTCGGCTGCAGCCGGGTGGAAATCCGGCCCGGCAGGCCCAGCGTGGTTCGGAACGCGCTGGTCACCCGGATCACCCGGGCCACGGCGATCAAATCCTGATTGCGCATCAGCTTGCTCACCGCCGCCACCATCTCGGGCGTGAGTCCGGACGAGACCCGGGCCAGGGTCACCGCCGCATCCGGCGTGGACGCAACCTGCAGCAGCCAGTCCCGCAGGCCGCCGACGGTCAGGTGCGAGACCTCGCCGTAGGCCACGCGATCGTGCTTGTCGATGATCAGCCGGGTGATCTCGTCGTCCTCGTAGGGCACCACCAATTCGACCAGGAACGTGTCCAGCGGAACCTCTGCCAGCGCCCATTGTGCGGCGGCCCGCTCGCCGTCGCTCGCCGCCGCACAGCCGGCGAGCTCGTCGCCTGAACGCCGCGGGGTGGCCTTGGCCAGCAGGTCGATCAGCCCGTCGAAGGTGTGGTTGGTACCGCCGATGCTCTGGCTATACATCGTCATCGAAGCTGCGCCTCCGCCTCCGCCAGTGCGGCGAACTCCTCCTCGGGCGCGCCGGCAACCAGTCTCTTCCGAGAGTAGAGGCCGAAGTACGCGAGCAACAGGGCGTAGATGCCCAGGGCGATCCCCGCCGCCAGCACATCGGCGAGGAACGTCGCGACGATGGCCACGCAGGCCAGCGTCAGCGCAATCCCCGAGGTGACCGCCCCGCCAGGGGTGCGGTAGGGCCGCTCCATGTCGGGGGCCTTCCGGCGCAGCACGATGTGCGAAAGCATCATCAGCGCGTAGGAGACGACGGCGCCGAACACGGCCGCGTTCAGCAGCCTGTCGCCGGCCTCGGTCATCGACAGCCCGAAGCCGATCACGCCAGGCACGATCAGCGCCAGTGCGGGCACCTTGCGACCGCTGGTCAGCGACAGCGTCTTCGGGAGATAGCCGGCGCGAGAGAGCGCGAACGTCTGCCGGGAGTAGGCGTAGACGATGGAGAAGAACGAGGCGATCAGCCCGAACAGCCCGGCGTAGTTGACGAACGTCCCCATCATGCCTGAGCCGGTGGCCTGGTCCAGCGCCTGCACCAGCGGGTTCGACGAGTCCTTGAGCAGGTTCGAGCCGGCGCCGCCGGGGCCCAGGAACAGCACCAGCATCGCGAAGGTGAACAAGATGCCGAGCGCGGTCAGGATTCCCCTGGGCACGCTGCGGGCGGGATCTTTGGCCTCCTCTGCGGCCAGCGGGACGCCCTCGAGTGCCAGGAAGAACCAGATGCCGAACGGGATGGCCGCCCAGATGCCCATCGCGCCGTGGGGCAGGAAGGCGGAGCCGCCCGGGTCGGCGGGGATGTCGGTGAGGTTGGCAAAGGAGAAGTGCGGGATCATCCCGACGAAGAACACGATCAGCGCGACCACTGCGACGGCGGTGACCACGAACATCACCTTGAGCGCCTCGCCCGCGCCGAAGAGGTGGATACCCACGAAGATGGCATAGCAGGCCAGGTACACCGGCCAGCCCGCGGTTATCCCGAACAAGTTCAGCGACTGCACGTACCCGCCGATGAAGGTGGCGATCGCGGCTGGCGCGATGGTGTATTCGATCAGCACCGCAGCCCCGGTGGCGAAGCCGCCCCAGGGCCCGAGGGCGCGCCGGGCGAAGGTGTAGCCCCCGCCCGCCGTGGGCAGCGCGGAGGAGAGTTCAGCCAGCGACAGACACATGCACAGGTACATGAACGCGACGACGATGACCGCAATCAGCAGCCCGCCCCAGCCCCCCTTGACCAAGCCGAACTGCCAGCCGGCGTAGTCACCGGAGATCACAAAGGAGACCCCCAGCCCGGCTAGCAGCACCCATCCGGCCGAGCCCGATTTGAGCGTGCGTTTAGCCAGATAGCTGGCATCATCGGAGGCCGGCGGCGCGGCCCCGGCGGATACGTTTGAAACGGCCATGCGGTGTCCTCTATCTCGGTCGGCAGGCGGAGGAGAGCTCGCCACCCTCCCCCCACGATTCAGAGATGGCGGAATGGCAGCGGGGGTTATGGAAACGGCGCGGGGGACGGCGGGGGGCAGCGTCCCCCGCACCGAGTTTGGGGGTCAGAAGAAGCCCTGGGCGCCTTCCGCGTAGGAGACCAAGAGGTTCTTGGTCTGCTGGTAGTGGTCCAGCATCATGCGGTGGTTCTCGCGGCCGAATCCGGACTGCTTATAGCCGCCGAACGCGGCGTGCGCCGGGTACTGGTGGTACGTGTTGGTCCACACGCGGCCGGCCTGGATGTCGCGGCCGGCGCGGTAGGCCGTCGTGCCGTTGCGGGACCAGACGCCGGCGCCCAGCCCGTAGAGGGTGTCGTTGGCGATGCGGATCGCGTCGTCGTAGTCGGTGAAGGACGTGACGGCGACGACGGGGCCGAAGATCTCCTCCTGGAACACGCGCATGTCGTTGTTGCCGGCGAAAATGGTCGGCTGAACGTAGTAGCCGCCCGAGAGGTCGCCGCCCAGATCCGCGCGCTCACCGCCGGTGATGACCTTCGCGCCCTCGGCCTTGCCGATCTCGATGTACGAGAGGATCTTCTCGAACTGGTCATTGCTGGCCTGCGCGCCGATCATGGTCTCCGTGTCGAGGGGGTTGCCCTGTCGGACGGCCTTGGTGCGGATCGCGGCGAGCGAGAGGAAGTCGTCGTAGATCGAGCTCTGGATCAGCGCGCGCGACGGGCAGGTGCACACCTCGCCCTGGTTGAGCGCGAACATCGTGAAGCCCTCGAGCGCTTTGTCCTGGTAGGCGTCGTCGGCCTGCATCACGTCGTCGAAGAACACGTTGGGGCTCTTGCCGCCGAGCTCGAGGGTGACTGGGATCAGGTTCTGGCTGGCGTACTGCATGATCAGCCGACCGGTGGTGGTCTCACCGGTGAAGGAGACCTTCGCGATGCGGTTGCTCGACGCGAGCGGCTTGCCGCACTCGACGCCGAAGCCGTTGACGATGTTGATGACGCCGGCGGGCAGCAGGTCCCCGATCAGGCTCATCAGGTAGAGGAGCGACGCCGGCGTCTGCTCTGCGGGCTTCATCACGATGGCGTTGCCGGCGGCCAGCGCGGGGGCCAGCTTCCAGGTGGCCATGAGAATCGGGAAGTTCCACGGGATGATCTGCGCGACGACGCCGAGGGGCTCGTGGAAGTGGTACGCGACCGTGTCCTCGTTGAGCTGCGAGAGCGAGCCCTCCTGGGCGCGGATGGCGCCGGCGAAGTAGCGGAAGTGGTCGATCGCGAGGGGAATGTCGGCGGCGAGGGTCTCGCGGACCGGCTTGCCGTTGTCCCAGGACTCGGCGACGGCGATCTTCTCGAGATTCTGCTCCATGCGGTCGGCGATCTTGTTCAAGATCAGCGCGCGCTCGGCGGGCGAGCTCTTGCCCCAGGCGGGGGCGGCGGCGTGGGCTGCGTCGAGGGCGAGCTCGACATCCTCGGCGGTGGACCGCGCCACATCGCAGAACGCCTGGCCGTTCACCGGCGTGGTGTTCTCGAAGTACTGGCCCTTGACGGGGGCGACCCACTGGCCGCCGATCCAGTTGTCGTAGCGGGACTCGAAGGACATCACTGAGCCGGGGGCACCCGGGCGTTCGTAAACAGTCATTCCGCACTCCTAGCGTCTGTGTCACTCGCCGGATCCTCGCCAGCTTGTGATTCAGAACACTAGGAGCGGCTACGTTGCAACGAGGTTGCAGAGATGCCAAATCGCCGGTTCAACAGATCCAAATGGGCCCTGGCCTGCACATGCGCAGGTGATCCGGTGGGCATCAGCGCGGCGAGCGCCTGCCAGATGATGGGGTCGTCGCGGCCTGAGACCGTACCGGCCCACGCCTGTAGGAGCCGCGCGTCCCGGCTGCGCAGCACCGCGCCCCGCATCTCCGCGTCGAGCCGCTCGCGGATCTCCACCACGCCCGGCGCGAGCGAGTCCGCCAGCACCGGCCCCGGGTGGCCCTGCAGCGCCCCGACCACGTCTCCCCTTGCCAACGACTCCCGTACAACGTCGAGGTCCGTGCGCAGCGGCGCCTGCAACCGGTACGGCCGCGAGCCCACCGAGCCCGGCCCCAGCACCCGGCGCAGCCGCGACAACTCCGCACGCACAGTGACCGAGTCCAGGAAGCGCTCGTCGAGCAGCACCGCCAGTTGCTCCGCGCCCATCCCCTCCGAATGCTCCGCCAGCAGCAGCAGGATCTCCGCGTGCCGCGGAGATAGTTGAATTTCCGCGCCATTGCGGGTCAGCGTGGGCCGGGCGCGGCCCAGCACCGACAACAACGGCACCTGAGCCGGGGACTCCAACCCGCCGTCCTGCATCCTCCAGCGCAGCTCCAATTCCGCCGCCGCGACCGTCGCGCGCACCAGCGTCAGCACCTCCGGGGCTGCGACGCGGGAGCCGCCGGTGATATCGATCGAGCCCAGGATCGCGCCGGTGACCGGATGGTGGACCGGCGCGGCGGCGCAGCTCCACCGGTGGACCTGCCGGCTGAAGTGCTCGGCGCCAAAGATCTGCACGCAGTGGTCCACCGCCAGCGCGGTGCCGGGCGCATTGGTCCCCACCGCCGCCTCGCTCCAGTCCGCGCCCTCCACGAACGCGATCGTGCCCGCGTGGTCGCGCATTTGAGTATCGCCCTCCACCCACAGCAGCCGACCGCTCGCATCGCTGATGGCCACCAGCAGGCTCGAGTCCTCCGCGTCTTCGACCAGCAGCTTCCGCACCACCGGGAGCACCGTCGACATCGGGTGCGCGACGCGATACTCGGCCAGATCGGAGTTGTCCGACGCGAGCCGCCCGCCCGACTCCGGGTTGACCCCGCTGAGCTGGCTGCGCTCCCACGATTGGCGGATCACCGGGCGGACGTCGTCGCTGTAGTCGACCCCGTGACCGCCCGCCACAAACTGTCGGTGCGCGCGGCCCATCTGTGCCGCGAGCTCAACCTCGTCCTGCCCTGGCCGCAGCGCCATCCAAGGGCCGGACCGCCCTGCAGGCTCCCGCACTGACATCCACGATCCCTTCCGCTCCACTCAACTGTAACTGAGGTCACAAAGGTCGCACAGCACTAACCCACCCTCGGCAGCAGTGCCTGGAGGCTACGCGCACGCATTGCCCCCCACCACAGCCCTGCCCCGTAACCGACATCGTCGAGCCGCTTGAACAGCACATAACGCATGGGGTCGAGGTTGCCCGGACCGTCATGCGTCGCCCAATCCGCAAGCCCCTCCGAGAGGGCGACTAGCGCGATCACCCGCCGGGCCCTCCTAGAACACAGCCCCACGAGGACCGCGAGGGGCCAATAGTGCCGACAGATGCCCGACGCCAACTGCCACAGCGCCCCGCCCAATCCCATGGCGAGCAACCGTGCGGCGGCCCGGCCCGGATGCGCGAGTCCGCCCAGGGTCCGGCGGAGCTTGAACCCCGCGAATCCCGTCGCCGCCACCGCCGACACCGCGCCGGTCTTGGTCCCGCTGAGCAGCGCCACTCCCGCCGCCGCCGACCACGGCGCGAGCACCAGCGGCGCGACATCGCCAGCGTGCCGTGCGGCGAGCGGGGCTGCGCCCACACCGTAGAACGCCTTGCGCCCGAGCCATGTCCGGAGCGTGGTCCGATGCTCGTGGGCCACCTGCGCAGCGGGCTCATAGCGCAACCGCCAGCCCGCCTCATGCAGACGCCAGCACAGGTCCACGTCCTCCGCCACGTGCATCGACTCGTCGAAGCCATCCTCGAGGGCTGCCCGACGCACCATCATCGCAGCACTCGGCACATATGCCACCGGCGAACGCGGCACCACCGGCCCGGGCTTCGCGCCGAGGTCCAGGGAGGAGCGAATCTGCTCATATCGGCCGAGCGCGCCGGCTGGATCGCCGAGGCTGATGATCCGCGGCGCCACCAGGGCCAGCGTCGGGTCCGCGAAGTGCGCGGAGAGGATCGCCAGCCAGCCCGCGACCGGCACCGCGTCGGAATCGATGAACACCACGAACTCGGTGGTGGCCGCGGCCAATCCAGTATTGCGTGCGGCGGCAGGTCCCCTGCACTGCGCGTGCCGGATCACGTGCGGGGCCTGGATCGGGATCGCTGAGCCGTCGTCGACCACAATCACGTGCTGTGCCAGCGACTTGAGCAGCCTGTCGATGCCGGGCTGGTTGTCCTTGACCGGCACGATCACCGTCACCTCCGCCACCGGGCGTGGACCGAGGTCCGGGTGCGCGATGCCGAGGTCGAGGAACCTGCGGGCCAGCGCGGCCGTGGCGGGGCTGGTGACCGTCAACTCGCCGTCCGCGATCAGTTCCGCCGCTTGGGGTTTGAGCCGCAGCAGCGTGGTCGGCGAGCCGCCGAGCAGCGCCGCGCCGCCGTCGAGCCGGCGTACCGCGGGGTCGATCCGCACCCGGAACCCCGCGGGGAGCTCGGTCATGCCAATCTCCCATGCTTGTCCGGGGTCCACGCTGCGACCGCGTCGGACACCGACAGGCGCAGCCGCGCTAGGAGCTCCGCGCCCTCCGCCGCGCTGGCGCCCGCCGGATCGCCCAGCACACCGTTGGGGCTCACCGCCGCGACCCCGCCCGCGCGCATCCGCTCCCACAACTGCGGCAGCGGCTCGGTGTTGCCGGCCGCCGCCCGCTCGAGCCGGACCACGTGCGGGGCCAGGTGCAACAGCAGCGAGGTCTCGGTGCGCCCAGCGTGCGCGTCCCCGCCCGGGATGATCGGCGTCCACCAGGCCGCGTCGCGCCCCTCATAGCGCAGCCGTTGGACCGCTTTCGCGAGAGTGGGCACGTTGCCGCCGTGCCCGTTCACGAAGAGCAGTCGCGGCGCCCACTCGCAGGCCGAGCGGCCGAACTCTAGGAGCACCGAGTACAGGGTCTCGGCGCCGATGGACACCGTCCCCGCGAATCCCTGGTGCTCGCCGCTCGCCCCATATGACAGCGCCGGGGCGAGCAACACGTTGGGCAGGGCCTCCGCGATCGCGGTGGCGATGCGCGTATCTGTGTCCAGCGGCAGGTGCGGGCCATGCTGCTCGACGGCGCCGACAGGCACCACCAGCAACGCGTCGACCACCTCATTCGAGGTCGAATCTTCTAGTCTCACAGCGCTTCCCCCACCCTCTGCCCCTCGATGATCGCAGCGTGGGCCCGCCGCGGCGCGAGGGCATCGCCGATGCGGTGGAGCTCCCGGCCTGAGCCTTTGAGCTCCCGCCACAGCGCGTCCTCCGGCGCCTGCTGCCCAGCGCCGACAATCCAATCCCAGTGCTCCACGGCCACCTCGCCAATCGAATGGTGCAGCATCGCCACGCCCTCGTCGTCGGAGCCAATCACGACACGGTCCGTGAGTTGCGTGATCCCGAGCCCGTGCGCGCGCATGAGCCATCCTTCCCGGTCGAGGGTGACGCCAAGATCCTGGCCCACCACCATGCCATCGGTGCAGATGGTGACGTCGCAGCCGCGTTCCGCGAGCAGTTCTGCCACCGAGGTGCCCGGGTGGAAACCGAGGCCGTCGATCACCAGCACCTTGCCCGTGGGGCGCACTCGGTCCCCCAGCACATCCCGGACGTCGCAGTACCCCTGCCCCGCCCAGGCTGGCCTGATCGGTCTCGCGCCGGTGGCAATCACGACGACATCCGCCGCCAGGTCCGCCGCCGTCGCAGTGGCCTCTAGCTGGAGCTGGACGCTGGCCGCCCTGCATCGAGCTGCCAAATCCCTTGTGAGCAATGTCAAATCCGTACGGTACGGGGCCCTGGCCGCCTCGGCGATCTGCCCGCCCAGCGCACCCGAGCGCTCCATCAGCGTGACGCGGTGCCCACGCTCCGCCGCGACTGCCGCCGCCTGCATCCCGGCCGGCCCGCCGCCGACGACGATCACGGACTTCCCTCTCAGGGCTGGCGTCGGCAGCGCCGTCGCCTCGTGTCCCGTCCGGGGATTGACCACACAGCCGATCGCGCGGTTGAAGCCCACCCGGCCGATGCACTCTTGGTTGCAGGCCAGGCAGGTCTGCCTGATCTTGTTGCCGTCCATGGCCTTTTGCGCGAAGTCCGGGTCCGCGATCTGGCCGCGCACCACTCCCACCAGGTCGCATTGGCCGGTGGCGAGGGCCTTTTCCGCCGCAGCCGGATCGGTGAACCGCCCCACGCCGATGACCGGCACCTGCAGCACCTCTTTGAAAGCGGTCGGAATATGCATGGCGTAGCCACGGGGTGTCGCCATCGAGGCCTCGATCAGATGCAGTGTGCTCGTCGCCAATCCGATAGAGGTGTTGACGTAGTCGACGTGGCGCTCCACCATTTGTGCGACCTCTAGGGCCTCCCCCATCTCGATGCCTCCGGCGACCCGCTCTTCCCCAGCCAGCCGCACGCCCAGTATCAGGTCTGGCCCCAGCGCCGCGCGGATCGCGGCCAACGTCTCGATGAGGAATCGCGCACGGTTCTCGAGCAAGCCGCCGTACTCGTCCGTGCGCAGATTCGTGCCGGGCGCGAGGAAGCCGCGGATCAGCGAGGCCTGCGAAGCCTGCAGTTCGACGCCGTCGAATCCGCCCTGGCGGCAATGCTCGGCGACCTTGGCGTAGCCAGCGATGAGCTGGTCGATCTCGGCCTGTGTCAGCGCCTTCGGGACCTCGCGGAACATCGGGTCCGGCACCGCGCTCGGCGCCCACAGGGGACGGCCGGTGTGCATCGAGCTGCCCTGCGCGCCATTGTGGTTGAGCTGCGCGAGGATGACCGCGCCGTGCTTGTGCGCCGCGGCGGTGATGGTTCTATATCCGTCGACAACCTCTGGCCGATAGCCCTCGATGAGCTTCTCGTAAGGGCGGTCCGAGGGATGCACCGTGTGCTCCTCGGTGATGATCAGCCCCGCCCCGCCCCTGGCCCGCGCCTCGTAATAGGCCGCGTGCTGCGCCGTGGGCAATCCGTTGACGGCGAAATTCGTCAGGTGCGCGGAGAACACCACTCTATTGCGAATCGTTCTGCTGCCCAATTCAACCGTTGAGAGCAAGCGTGAATAGCCACGTTCAATCATTTCTCACAACTCTCATATTTTGCCAAAAAGAATTGCTGAGATACCTTGACTGTATTCGCATATTCCGATAAAATAGACTGTACATTCGATGGGATCGGGGGTGACGATGAGGCCAAAGAAGCGTGCCCTCCAAGCCTTTGAACTGACTTCTATATCCGATAGCTCCCGGCTTCAGCTGCCCGAAGTCCCGTCCGGCGCAGCCGCCGCCGACATTCTTTCCGCCATTGCTGAATGCGACCGTAATGAATCGTTCATCGCATACACAAGATATGCCCATGTGGCCCTGCTCCATGCTGATGTGAGCACCGTTCCACCGGATGCGGATAAGCGGCTTCTGGATGATTTCGCGATGACGACCGTGGAGCTCTCCGCGGTGCGACGCGCCACCAAGTCCGCGGCCACCGCGACTTTGGCAGAGGCCCTCGCGATGGAGTCCCGCATCCCGCTGATCGGGGAATGCCTGCGCGATGGCCACATCAGCCCCCGCCAGTTCCAGCGCCTCGTCACGTTCACCGATCTCATCGACCGCGAGGACTACGCGAGTCAGGTCGACGCCGCTATCGCGGCGGAGTTGCGCCTCGACGGCACCTGGTCCGATCCCCGGCTGCGCGACCTCGTCTACCGGGTCATCTCCCGGCATGATCCCGATGCGGTCCGCCGGCGCCACGAGGCCGCGAAGAGGGACCGCGGCTGCCATGCGTACCCGCTGGCGGACGGCATGGCCGAGCTCCGCATCACCGCCACTCCGGAGGACGTCGACTTGGCGATGGCCGCCGTCCGGGCCCTCGCCTTGACGGTTTGCGAGCATGATGGCCGCAGCGCCTGGGCTCGGCAATCTGATGCCGCGGTCAGCCGCCTGCAGGGTGTCCCCTTCGCATGCCAATGCGACCGGCCCGACTGCACCTCCGCTGCCAACGGTCTCGAACTCAGCGAGCAGCACGCGCGCATTGTGGTCCACGTGGTCTGCGGGTGCGAGACATTGGACGATGAGGGGCATCAGCGGGAGTCCGGACCTCAGCCCGGGCCCAGCGAACCCACGCCCGAAGACCCAGCGCCCGAAGATCCAGCGCCGACGGATGAGCCCAGTGGCGCGGACACTCCCGGCTTTTTGAATGGCCACGGCCTGATCTCCGCCGGGCATGTGCGCGATATCGCCGCCCGGCCTGATGCCGTCGTCCGATTCCTCAACAAGCCTGGCGAAGCGCTCGCGACCCACCTTCCTAGCGATCCGTACCGATTCTCCCGCGCGTTGGACACCTTCATCCGGGCCAGGGACGGCTACTGCGTCTTTCCCGGCTGCAATTGCCCCGCATGGGCAGGAGATCTCGACCATGTCGGCGAGTTCGACCATCGAAATCCCGCCCGGGGTGGCCAAACCAGCTCCCACAATGGCAACGCCAAATGTCGCTTCCACCACCTCGTGAAGACCTTTACCGACTGGCTGGACGACCAATACCTCGGCCCAGACGGTCGCACCCGTATCGAGTTCCGATCGCCGCGGGGACTGATCGTCGAGGGGCGTGGCCACACCAACGAGGTCCTGTTCCCAGGATTGCGGGACATCGAATTCCACTCCCCGGCCCCGCCACAGACCGCGAGGCCCAGCCCCGAGGACCGTGCCCCGCCGCGGCGCCGGCGCACGCGCATCGCCGACAAGCTCGCCCGGCGGCGCCACGAACGAAAATTGAACAGGCTGGACCGACTGTCCGGCGCGCACAAGCGCGCCCACCCGGCCACGGGCATCAGTCTCCCGACGGACCCGGACTTCTGATCCGACGCTGCCCCGTCGCCGAGTCATCCCAGCACCGCAGCCGCGGCCTGCCGGCCCTCTCGCACGGCCTCCAATGCGGTTCGCGGCGCCACACAGTCTCCCACCCGGTTCTGGCCAGCAGAGACCTCGAGGGGCAAGCCCGGCGTGCAGTCCACGACCACCGCGCAGCTCACCGTGGTCACCGCCTTGGTATGCCGATCCTCGATCACCGCAAACCCGCCCGTCACCGACCGCAGTTCCGCGTAGACGTGCCTGGTGATGCCGGCCCGCTGCAGTCGCACGTTGGCCCCCACCAGATCCCCCGCTCGCGCAAGGCCTACGCCGACAACGGGATCCGGAGTGACGATGGCGACTTCGCGGTCCTGGGCTTTGAGCCACTCGGCGACTGCCACGCCCTCTGGGCCACCGATGGGATCATTCACCAGCACGGGCCCCGAGGGCAACGGCGCACCGGCCAGCACCTCGGCCGCGGTCAGCACGCTGTCGCAGGGGAAGCCCACCGGCCGCGCGGTGCTTCCGGTCGCCCAGATCACGGGGCCGTCGAAGTTCTTGGCACGCTGGGCCGAGTCGAGAACTCCGAGTTCGATTCGCACGCCGAGGTCTCGGCACCGTGCCAGCAGCCAGTCCGGTAGCAGGGCCAGGCGCGGGCGGGAGGCCGCGGCGGTCAGCAGCATTCCACCGACTCGGTCCTGCCGCTCCAGAACCGTCACCTGAACCCCGCCCGCAGCCAGGACGCGCGCGGCTTCGAGGCCGGCGACACCGGCGCCGATCACGAGAACCTCCTGGGCCGCCGTGCCGACCACCGCCCGCACTCGGGGGTTGACGACACAGTCGACCAGCGGATTGCGCACGTCCCGCACCAGGCACGCCTGGTTGCACAGCAGGCACGGCCTGGGCGCCCGAGATCCGCTGCGCAGGACGGCGACAAGATCCGGCTCCGCGATCTGGGCCCGCGTCATCTCCACGAGGTCCGCGGTGCCGGCGGCCAGCGCGGCCGCCGCCATCGCGGGGTCGACAATGCTGCCCTGCAACACCACGGGGACGCCGTCCGCCGCGATCCGCAGCTGCCGGCAGAGGTCACGGTTGAATCCGGGCTCGGCGGCCATCCCGGGACGGTAGTCGTCCACGCTCATCAGGCCACCTCGCACGACGGTCAGCAGGTCGACCAGCGGCGCAACTAGACGGATGGTCTCGGCCGCCGAGGAGGGGGTGATCCCGCCCCAGGAGGCCATTTCGTCGCAGGTCAGGCGCAGCGCCAGGATCCCGCCGCCGAGCACGGCCCGCACCGCCCGCAGGACCGCCAGCAACGGGCCCGGGTCGGCGGGCGTGTTGGTCAGGTCCGAGAGGAATTGCCGCAGCAGTGATCTCGGGCCCACGTCGATCTCAACGCCGGCCATGCCGGAGTCGGCGGCCAGACGGGCGGCCGCCGCGAAACCACCTACCAGCGCCTCAACCTCGGCGGGCCCCATCACCATCGGCAACTCGCGGGTGGCGGGGTCGGGCACACTCGCCGGGCCCCACAGCACCGACTGGCTGTAGGCACTGGAGCCTTGGAGGCCGGTGTGGCCGAGGCCGGCCAACAGGATTGCGCCGTGCGGGCGGCAGGCCGCGACAATAGCCTGCCAACCCAGAAAACAGTCTGCGGCGAGCGGTGCGCGCTCATAGGGCCAGTCGCTGGGGTGGACCGACGCGACCTCGGTGACGATGACGCCCGCGCCGCCGCGTGCCCGAGCGGCGTAGTAGTCGACGTGGGCGGGTGAAAGGGCTCGGCCCACACAGAGATTGGTCTCGTGTGGGCCGAACATCACTCTTGATGGCGCCGTGTGACCGGCAATCGTGAAACTACCGGTCAGCACTGTTCTCAGGCGCCGAGGACGCGCTCGAAGCCGTCGGGGATAACCAGGTCGGCCGGGCTCAGGTCCGCGATCGTCGAGTGGCCCAGGCCCAGCACGGCGGAGTCGATGCCGCTGCGCAGGATGTCCAGCACGTTCTCGACGCCAGCCTGCCCGTTGGCCGCGAGGCCCCACAGGTAGCCGCGGCCGATCATGACGGCCTTCGCGCCGAGGGCCACGGCCTTGACGACGTCGGAGCCACGGCGGATGCCGCCGTCGAGGAGGACCTCGACGTCGTCGCCGACGGCCTTGGCGATCGAGGGCAGCGCGCGGATCGGCGCGGGGGTGCCGTCGAGGTTGTTGCCGCCGTGGTTGGACACGGAGATGGCGGAGCAACCGGCGTCGACGGCGCGCTTGGCGTCGTCGACGCGCATGACGCCCTTGAGCATGAACGGCCCGCCCCACTGCTCGCGCAGCCAGGCGACGTCCTCCCACGTGGGCAGCGGGGTGCCCATCCACTCGCCGTACGCGCCGAAGAACGTGGGCGCGGGCTGGCCGGGCTTGATCAGGTTCGGCGTGGTGAGGTCCGGGATTTTGCCGGCCTTGGCGAAGTCCAGAAGCCAGCCCGGCTTGGTGATCGCGCTCGGCGCGTTGTCCCACATCGCCTTGAGGCTCATCTTCTCGGGGATGGCGGGGCTGCCCCAGTCGCGGCCCATCGAGAAGGACCAGTCCAGGGTCATGATCAGGCCGGTGGCGCCGGCCGCGCGGGCCCGCTCCATGCGCTGGACGAGGGTGTCGCGGTCGCCCACCCAGTACATCTGGAAGAAGGTCTGCGGGTTCGCCGCGGCAACCTCCTCGATGGACTTCGACGCGAAGGAGCTCAGCCCCATCGCGACGCCGCGGGCGGCGGCGGCGCGGGCGACGGCCACCTCGCCGTCGGGGTGCACGGCCTGCACGCCGGTGGGCGAGATCAGGACCGGCATCGAGATGGGCTGGCCCATGACCTCGGTCGCGAGCTCGCGGTTGTCCTTCAGCCCCGCGACGTGCGGGGCGAACCCGAGCTCGCTGAAGGCCGCGACATTGTCATCGACCGTAAGGCCCTTTTCGGAACCGGCGACCAGCGCCATGTAGACCGGCTTGGGCAGGCGCTTCTTCGCACGCCGCTGTGCTTCGGCAACGGTTTCAAACCAGGCGTTCTTCGCCATCAGTGTCTTCTCAATCTCTGAACGGGTAGGGGCTATTCCGGGGTGAGGGTGTTACCGCATGCCCGCGAGGGGGTTCTCGTCGCACGCGCGTGACGGCGGCTGGGTGACCAGCACCGTCAACGGGATCGACGGGAGCGCCTTGCGGCGGTTGCCGGTGCGCGATTGATCGACGCTGGACTTGGGCAGCACGCCGTTGTCGCGGTCCGCCAGGAGCTGCTCGCCGTAGCCCTGCACGCACTCGGGGTCCGGGCCGTCCATGGGCAGGCCGGTGAAGAACTTAGCCGCCATGCAGCCGCCGCGGCAGGAGTCGAAGAAGTCGCACGACGCGCACGCGCCAGCGGACTGTGGCTCGCGCAGCTCCAGGAACAGATCCGAGGTCTGCCAGACCTGCTTGAAGCCGCCGTCGCGCAGCACGTTGCCAGCCAGGAACTCCTCGTGGATGGCGAACGGGCAGGCGTAGACGTCGCCGAGCGGGTCGATCAGGCATACGACGCGGCCCGCGCCACAGAGGTTGAGGCCGGGTAGCGCGCCGCCGCCGCTGGCCTCGCCGAACGCGCTCAAGTGGAAGAACGAGTCGCCGGTGAGGATGCCCTCGCCGTTCGCGACGAGCCAGTCGTAGAGCTCGCGCTGCTGCTCCTGCGTCGGGTGCAGGTCGTCCCACACGTCCGCGCCACGGCCAGAGGGACGCAGGCGGGTGATGCGCAGCGTGGCACCGTACTTGTCCGCGAGCGCCTTGAACTCGTCGAGCTGGCTCACGTTGTGGCGGGTGACGACGACGGAGATCTTCGCGTCCTTGAAGCCGGCGTCCTTGAGGTGCTGCAGTGCGCGGGTGGCCATGTCGAACGAGCCCTTGCCGCGCACCTCGTCGTTGACCTCGGCGGTGGCGCCGTCAATGGAGATCTGCACATCGACGTAATCCGACGCGGCGAGCCGCTCGGCGACCTTCTGGTCGATCTTGACGCCGTTGGTGGAGAACTTCACGCCCACCTGGTGATCGGTGGCGTAGTCGACGAGCTCCCAGAAGTCGGAGCGAACGGTCGGCTCGCCGCCGCCGATGTTGACGTAGAACACCTGCATGCGCTGCAGCTCGTCGATGACGGCCTTGCACTGCTCGGTGCTGAGCTCATCGGGGTTGCGCCGGCCCGAGGACGAGAGGCAGTGCACACAGGACAGGTTGCAGGCGTAGGTCAGCTCCCAGGTCAGACAGATGGGCGCGTCGAGGCCCTTCTCGAACTGGTCGACAAGACGACCGACGGGGGCCGGGCGCGAGAGTGTTGAGGTCATGGGGATTCTCCGAGGCTGCTAGGCGGGAACTGCTACGCGGCGGACTGGCCGGAACGCACGAGCATGTTGGACTGCACGAGGGTTTCCAGTGCGCGCAGATACATAGGCTCCGACGCTTCGTCGATGCCTGCCGCGTCGATCGCGGCTCGAATATTCGGATGGTCGGGCAGCGACTGCACGATCCCCACGATGGTCCGGTTCTTCAGGAACGAGAGCTTCCTGGTGCCAAAGTGGTAGAGCAGAGCGCCGAACGGCTCGGGGCGCAGCTCCACCTTGGGGTGCAGCCGCCACCCGGGCTCGAGCTCGAACCCGGGGGCGACGTCACTCATCTCAGTAAACCCCGCACATGCCGTCGATCGAGACCTCTTCGATCAGCGATTCTTCGACAATGCCGGTGTCCACGGCTACGGCCGGGGCTGCGGAACGATCAGACATCGGTACCTCCGTTTCGGGATATTCAGTGCCACATCCTCGGTGCGGTTGTGACATGAGTCATCACTGTAATGGCATTGAGTGCATAATCAAACAGGAAGGAGGCAAATCGGATGCCACGTGTCAAAAAGCCCGCCGTTCGGGTAGGTCGCCGCCCGTCCACCAGCGCCGCCGAGATCAGCGCGGTGGGCATCGACCTGTTCGCGGCGAAGGGGTTCGATCAGACGAGCGTCGACGAGATCGCCGAGGCGGCAAACATCGCGCGTCGCACCTTCTTCCGGTACTTCCCATCCAAGAACGCGGTGCCATGGGGCGACTTCGACGTGCACCTGGCGCAGATGCGCGCCGGCCTGGAGGCACTGCCGGCGGAGTTGACCATCGCCGAGGGCCTTCGGCGAGTCCTGTTGGAGTTCAACACCTTCCCCGACGAGGAGTCCGACACCCATCGGCAGCGGATGTCCCTGATCCTCGGCGCACCGTCACTGCAGGCGTACTCGATGCTCATGTACACCGGCTGGCGGCACGCGGTCGCCGTGTATGTCGCGTCGAAGCTGAAGTGCGGCCCGGCAGACCATCTGCCGCAGACGGTGGCGTGGATGCTACTGGGTGTCGCCCTCTCGGCCTATGAGCATTGGTTGTCCGACGACAGCCTCGACCTGCAAAGACTCCTCGCCGAGGGTGCGGATTCCCTGCAGTCGGGGCTCGGCGGGCTCGGGAGGTAGCTGCCTGTTCGGGCAGGTCCAGGACTCACCATTCGCCTGCCGATCTCGCCCCGACGGCGGGACCGGAAATGTGATCTGCGTCCTAGTGTTTGACGGGAGAAATCCCGCCGCACTAAGGACCTGCCATGACCGCGACGCTCGACCGGACCGCCACCACCATCCACAGCCACACCACCCATTGGCACCGCAACGGCATCCATGTCTGCCATGCGGCCTCGACCGGCGCGCGACGGTTTCGCGAGGACTGGGCCCGGGCACTGGAGCGGGTGGAGACCGCGCGGTTCCAGGCGTGCCGCACCCGCCATGGGCTATCGGTGCTGCACCGATTCGATGAGGACGAGCTGTCCAATGAGCTGGGCGAGCTGGTGGCGGCGGAGCTCGACGTGGCAGGCCTGATCCGCGGCCCCCGCGAGTTCGAGGCCGTCCTGCTGGGCCTCATCCACTCGATCCCGACCGCCGCGGCGCGGCCGTGGATACCGTTCTATCGCAACACTATTGCCGCACTCGAGTCCGGGCGGGCGTCGTTTGCCCCCGTGCACCAGCGCGCGGCCCGGCTCGTCAGCGGCGACGAGCTCCTAGACCTCGGCTCCTGCTTCGGCTTTTTCCCACTGCGCATGGCGGCTACCGGCCTGTCAGTCACCGCCGCGGACATCACCAGCGGGACCGTGGAGCTGCTCGGCGCGATGGCCACGCAGCTGGAGCGTCCGCTGCACACCCTGCACTGCGACGCGGCCGACGTGCCGCGGCCAGACCGGTCCTTCGACACCGTCACCTTGCTGCACCTGCTCGAGCACCTCCCGCCGCAGAAAGCGTGGACCGTGATCGCCGAGGCGCTGCGACTCGCGCGCCGACGCGTCATCATCGCGGTGCCCTTCGAGCCGCGCCCCCGCGCCTGCTTCGGCCACCTGCAGGCCTACGACGTCGAGCGGCTCCATGCCTTGGGTGCGCGAACGGGGCTGGACTACAACGTGTCCGAGCACCACGGGGGCTGGCTGGTGATCGATCAGCGCGGCTGACCCGCTCTAGGAACCCGACCCACTCCGGACACTCACTCATCGCAGCAGGCTGGAGCGCGGGGCCAGCGGACGCCGCCCGAGGTGGTCGGCGCTAGATCATCCCCCGCTTGCTGGCCGCATATACAGCCTCCGCACGACGGTTGACCTGCAATTTCCGCATGATATTGCTGACGTGGAACTTGGCCGTGGTCGCGGAGATGAACAGCGTCTCGCCAATCTTGATGTTGGACTGGCCCGCGGCGAGGAGCCGCAGCACCTCCATCTCCCGGTCGGTCAGCGTCTCACGCGGCTCGCTGCGGCCGCTGAGCGAGCGCACCACCACCGCGGCACTACGCGCGTCGAAGGCGCTCTCGCCCTGGGCCACCGCCCGAATCGCCCGCACCAGCTCGGTCGTGTCGACGTCCTTGACCACATAGCCACGCGCGCCGGCGTGCATGGCTTGGACCACGATCTCCTCCTCCAAGAAGGTCGTGAGCACCAGCAGCCCCACCTTCGGATGGTTCGCGGACAGATTGCCGCACAGGGCGAGGCCCTCCAGTTCGGAGCCGGCCGAGAGCTTCAGGTCCACGATGGCGACATCAGGCGCGGTGGCCGCCACGACCTCGCGGGCCTCCACCGCCGTCGCAGCCTCCCCCACCACCAGCAGGTCCTGCTCGCGGTCGAGCACAGCGCGCAAGCCCTGCCGCAGGATCGCGTGGTCGTCGATCAGCACCAGCCGCACCGGCTTCTGCTCGCTCATGTTGTGCCCTCCGTGTCAGTTTCTAGGGGTATGCGGGCCGCGACCCGAATCCCGCCGAGCCGGGCGCGGGCCACCTGCAGCGTCCCGCCTAACTCGCGAGCGCGCGCCTGCATGTTCGCCAGCCCCCGATGGTGGCCATCCAGGTCGCTCGCCTGCGAGACCCGGAGCATCGTCCGCAACGCGGACGGATCTCCCCGGCCGTCGTCCGACACGGCGAGCGTCACCGCGCCGACGCGGTAGCCCAGGCGCACAATCGCGCGGGTGGCGCCGGCGTGCATCGCGGTGTTGAACAGCGCCTCCCCCGCGATCCGCAGCAGCGCGTGCTCGATCGCCGCCGGCAGCTCCACCGGTGCGCCCTCAGCCCGGAACTCCACCCGGAGGTCTCCCGGCATGTGCGCGGTGCAGAGTTGGCGCAGCAGCTCCACGAGGTCCGCCTCGGACGGGTCGTCTTCGCGGCTGAGGGCGTAGATCGCCGAGCGCAGCTGCTCCACCGCGGAGCGGGTGAGGTTCTTGGCCAGGTCCAGCCGCTCGGCTCGCTCGCCCTCCGGGATCGCGCTGCGGCACACCTCGATCTGCATGCCCGCCGACAGGACACATTGGGTGACGCTGTCATGCAGCTCACGCGCGATGCGGTGCCGCTCGTCGTCCAAAATTTTGTGCTGGTGCGCCAGGCCCAGCTCCCGTTGCGTGGCAAGCAGTTCCGCGTTGCGCGCGGCTAGCTCCACGGCCTGCGCCGCGGCCGCCTGATAGGACGCCTCCGCCTGGTCCAGCAGCCGCTGGCTGCGCTGGAACAGCGCCGAGTTCTGCAGAGCCACCGCCGTCTGGCTGGCGAGGATCCGCATCACGGCGCCGTCGGTGGCGTCGAGCGGCCGGTGCGGCGGGGTCCACGCAGCGAACGCACCGACCACCCCGCCCTCCAGCTCGATAGGCACGTGGGCGTGATGAGCGTCGATGACGGGGGCGGAGTACGCCTCGAATTCCCCGCGCAGCACATCGTTGAGCCGATTCAGCACCATCGAGGGGGCGTCTGTGGGCGAGTGGCCGCCGACCAGGCCCTCGAAGGCGAACGCGTTGCCGTCCGCATCCAGGATCAGGTGCCGCGGCTGCGCCTCCGCCAGCGCGCCGTCGGCGAGCGCGAACAGCACCCAGTCCGCACTCAGATGCAGCCGCGCGGCCTCGGCCACCGCGCGCACCAGCGTCTCGGAGCCCTCGACCGTGCGCACGAGCGCCTTGGAGATCGCGTCGAGCGCCCCGACCACCCGCTCCAAACGCTCTGCGGCCCCGCGGTATTCGGGGTAGAAAGTGCCCTTGCCTGAGCGGACGCCGGTCAGGCGGTCCAGATCGGGCCGGGCCCCCGCCTCGTTCACATCGCCGCCCGGAACAAGGCCTCGATCTCGGCGGCGTCCGCCGCACGCGGGTTGGTGGACATGCACGCGTCCTGCAGAGCGCCCGCCGCCAGCCGCGGCACGTCGGCGTCCAGAACGCCGAGCGCGGCGAGCCCACTCGGGATGCCTACGTCCGCGCACAGTCGCTCGATGCGCCGGGCCACCGCCGCCGCGGCCTCCACCGGGGCCGCCGTCTGCTCGGGCAGGTCCATCGCGACCGCCACGGGCACAAAGGATTCCGGGTCCACAACCGCGTTGAAGCGGACGACATGCGGCAGCAGGACGCCGTTGACGACCCCGTGCGGCAGGTCGAGCATTCCGCCGACCTGGTGGCTCATCGCATGCGCGGCGCCGAGGATCGCATTGCTGAACGCCATGCCCGCCTCCAGCGCGGCCTGTGCCATCGCGGTCCGGTGGAGTATCGACGCGGGCTCCTCCATGGTGCGTAGCAGATTCCGCGTCACCAGCGCCACCGACCGCAGAGCATGGTGGTCGGTCAACTCGTTGTGCCCCAAGGACACAAAGGCCTCGATGCCGTGGGTCAACGCGTCTAGGCCGGTCGCGGCAGCCAACTCGGTCGGCATGGTGGTGAGCAGCCGCGGGTCGACCACCGTCACGTCCGGCACGAGCGAGCGGCCGATGATCGTGATCTTGGTACGGCGCGCGGTGTCGGTGACGACGCAGAACTGTGACACGTCTGCGCCGGATCCGGCGGTCGATGGGAGGACCACCAGCGGCGGGATCGGCAGGTCCGCGCGATCGATGCCCTCGTAGTCCAGGATGTCCCCGCCGTTCGCCGCCAGGATCGCGATGCCCTTCGCCGCGTCGATCACCGAGCCACCGCCGAGCGCGATAAGCACATCGCAGCCGTTCTCGCGATATGCCCGGTGCCCAGCCGCCACCTCATGGTCCTTCGGGTTCGGCGTGAGCCCGCTCCAGATGTGTGGGGCCAAGCCCTGCGAGCGCAGATGGCCCGCCAGCTCGTCTACCCAGGGGGTCGACAGCAATCCTGCGTCGGTCACCAGCAGCGGCCGACGCCCGCCGAGCCGGCCCACCGAGTAGGCAGCCTCGATCATCGAGTGCTCCCCGAACACGATCTCCGGCGCCTGGAACTTCAGCACCCGTCGCCTCGACGCGGGATCGCTGACCCGAGTGCCGGTCCCGAGCATCACCGCCGCGTGGTCCGTGTGCATCATCCGCCTCCCACCCGCTGTGAATCGAGCCGCTGTGAGCCAGATTACCCTCGCAAGCCCAGCGTAGGCAGCGGCGCATGCCCCGCCAACCGTCGTGTGGACGGGACGGGACCTGCCCGATCGGGCAGGCGCCTTCAGGACAGGGCGTGCCCCAGTTCCCCCGCCCGCGCCAGCAGCTGCTCGGGGTCGCGGGCGGAAACCACGCGGTCGCAGACATCGGCGTACTCGTCCATCGCGCAGGTGGCCTGCGCCCAGTATTTCCTGGGCTCCGGCGTGATCCACGCCAGCCGGTGGACGCGCCGTCGCAGGGCCGCGAGCTGGTCGGCCTTCGGCGGCAAACCGTTGCTGCGCCCGTCCCCCACGATCAGCACGGCCGTGCGCTTATTCAGAGCCCCGGCTTGGCTGGAGAGCATCTCGTCGAGCACGCGGCCGTAGTCGCTGCTGGCCTCGAGGTCGATTCGCTCGTCTGCGAGGACCCGGGCCAGGGCATCGTCCCCCCCGCCACGTAGCAGCACCTCGGTCACGTCCACCGGCCGGTCGGTGAATGCGAGCACCTGGCAGCGGTGCGCGCGCCGGTGCATGGCCTGGGCCAGACGCAGCGAGAACGCGGTGATCGGGCGGACAGACAGCGACACGTCGGCGAGGATCAGCAGCCGCACCCGGTCCGGCACCGGAGTGCGGGTGATGAGCCGGAACGGCACGCCCTCCGTCCGCAGGCTGGCCCGCACTGTCCGGCGCATGTCCAGCCCGCCGCGTCCATACTCACGTGGCCGGGGCCGCGGCGCGCCCCGCATCCGCCGCAAGATCTCGTGACACGCCAGCTCCACCTGCGCGTGCGGGTCTTGCTCAAGGGCTCCGCCCGCCAACTCTGGAGCCTCGGCCGCGAGCTCGCTACGCGCGGCCAGTGCCGCAACGAAAGACTCGATCGCCTCGGAGAGCCGCTGCAGCTGCGCCTCGGTCAGCGGGCCCAGGTCGTCGGCGTCGCCGCCGTACACCTGGCTGGCGTCGTACGCGTCGAGCCAGGCCAGGATCGATTCGGGATCGTCCCAGTTCAGAGTCCCGACGGCGACCGCGCCACTGCCATCGGACAGCGCACCGACGGTGGTCGTGGAGGCCCGATCCACCTCCACCGTGTACGTGACGCCGCGCCGGCCCTGGTCCGCCTCCGCGGAGACGGACAACTCGTGTTGCGCGCCGGTCAAGCTCACGTCGTCATCGTCGCGGTGGGGGTTGAAGCCGCCCTCGGCGTCGGGCAGGTCGAGCTCGTCGCCTACCTCCGCGAACCGCTCGTCATAACCGGCGTAGCGGCCGGCCGCCTCCGGATCCTCCTCGATCTCCAACCCCGTCGGCAGCCCCTCCGCATTGGGGGCCCACTGCGCGATCCGCTCGTCCCGGGGCGCGGCCGGGGGCGACGGGTTGAAGAGCGCATCGAAGGCCGCGTCGAAGCCGAGGTTCTCATGCGCGTACTTCACGCACGTCGCGCGCAGCGCCGAGCGCAGGGTCTCCCTCTCGCGGGCACCCAGCAGAGCCAGCACCCGGCGGATCTCGATCACCTCCGCGGGCGACGCGGCGACTCCGGCCCGGCGCAGTAGGCCGCCGAAAATCGCGGCGAGCACGTCGAGCAGTCGGGCCGGGCGGTCCACACGCAGACGGTCTGGGGCGGGCGCGGCCATCGCTAGCCCCTGCCCTTGCCGCGGCTGTTGAACACGCTCGCGGAGGTGTTCGCCGGCCGCTCGGCAACGCTGACCCGCTCCGGAACCGGCGAGGGGACAACAGGTTCCGACACCGTGTCGGCCAGCGCTGCGACCGCAAGGTCGACGTCGCTGGTGTATTTCAGCAGCGCCGCCATCAGGAACCGGTGCGTACGCGCAGCCAGTGCCGGGTCGTCGCCCTGGATGACGGCGGCAGCGCGGGCCGCGTCGATGACCTCGGAGATCGACGGGCTCTTGCGCAGCGGCAGCTGGCGGAGGCGCCGGGCCAGCTCCACGACGTCGCCGGCCAGCCCCGGCTCCACCTCGGGCGCGCGAGCCGTGACGATCTCCCGCTCCCGCTCGGCGCTCGGGTAGCCCAGGTGGAAGTGCAGGCAGCGGCGTTTGAGCGCGGGCGAGAGCTCACGGGTGTCGTTGGAGGTCAACAGGACCCACGGCATCGACCGCGCGGTGAACGTGCCGATCTCCGGGATGGTCACCTGCTTCTCGGCGAGCACCTCGAGCAGCAGCGCCTCCATCGACTCCTCGGTGCGGTCGACCTCGTCGACGAGCAGGACGACGGGATCCGGGGAGAGCACGGACTCCAGCAGCGGGCGCACGGACAGGAAAGCCTCGGAGTACAGGCCGAAGTCGCGGCCGGCGAGGTAGCGCGACGCCTCGTCGATGTCGGTGATGTGCGCCGTCGTCTCGGTGATGCGGTCGCGGAGCATCTGCACGTGCAGCAGCTGCTTGGCATAGTCCCACTCGTAGAGGGCGCGGTTGTCGTCGAGGCCCTCGTAGCACTGCAGGCGGACGAGCCGGCGGCCGCTGGCCTGCGCGAGGGCCTTCGCCAGCTCGGTCTTACCAACGCCGGCGGGCCCCTCCAGCAGCAGTGGCCGGTCGAGCGCGGTGGCGAGGTACACGACAGTGGCCAGGTCGTCGTCGGCGATGTAGTCGAGCTCGCGGAGCGCGGCCAACAACTCGTCAGCGTCAGCAAAAGTGCTGGTCATGACTGGAACTCCTCTGGGGTGTTCGGGGTGCGGGTGTGGCCGGGGCAGTCCTGGGAACCGCCCCGGCCACAGGGTTGGGCGGGATTTAGTACACGCCGTTGATGCAGTGGTCGACGACGGGGATGGTCGACTCGACCGTGACCTCGCGCGGGTTGCCGGGCGTGCACCAGTCGTCCTGGATGTGCTCGGAGATCCTGCGCACGGTGGCCGCGTCGCCGGGGATGGTCTCGCCGACGCCCGCGTACTTGCCCAGGTTCATCCGGTTCTTCTCGTACGTGTCGGTGCGCACCGAGCCGAAGTTCTTCGGGATGCCGACGTCCTCGGAGAGCCGGATCGCGGCCTCCACCGCGGCGTCGGCCGCCTGCACCGTCGTCATGTTGCGGGTGTCGACGCCCATGACCGACGCGATGCGGGCGAAGTGCTTATAGCGCGAGGGCAGGTTGTACTCCCACACCCGGGGCAGCGCGATCGCGTTGTTGAGGCCGTGGTGGCTGTCGAAGAACGCGCTCATGGCATGCGAGATGGAGTGGATGATGCCGAGGCCGCCGGAGTTGAAGGCCTGCGCCGCGATGTACTGCGCGTGCATCATGCCCTCGCGGGCCTTGAGGTTATGCGGCTCGAACACGGCCTCGCGCAGGTTCTTCGCCACCAGCTCCATCGAGTACAGGGCGTTGCCGAGCGAGGGCGCGAAGTCCAGGCGGGAGACGAACGGCTCGGAGCCGTGGGCCAGGACATCGAAGCCGCAGTACGCCGTGAAGTGCTGAGGGAGGGAGTAGTACAGCAGCGGGTCGTCGATAGCGAGGGTCGGGATGCAAGCGTCATCGAAGCCCACCCACTTGTGCGGGGTCTCCATGTCGGAGGTGTCGGTGATGACGTACGCCCAGGAGGTCTCCGAGCCGGTGCCGGCTGTGGTGGAGACCGCGATGTGCGGCGGGTTCTCCTTGTTGGTGGACTTGGAGAAGCCCTCGAACTCGTTGATGTTGCGGCCGTCGTGGGCGATCACGACGCGGGCGCCCTTCGCGGCGTCGTGGCTGGAGCCACCGCCGACGGAGATGATGCTGTCGCACTTCTCCTTCGTGTACATCGCGGCGGCTTCCATCGCGTTGTAGTCCTTGGGGTTGGACTCGACGCCGTCGTAGAGCACCACGTCCACGCCCTGGTGCTTGATCTTGCCGATGAGCTCCTCGATGATGCCGGAGCCGCGCAGGCCGGTGGTGATCAGCAGGGTGCGCTTGAAGCCGAGGTTCTTCGCCTCGACACCGACGATGTCGTGTGCGCCGACCCCCAGCAGGGCTCGGGGGAAGGGGTGGAACTCCTTGATCGGGAAGTCCCAAATCTGGTTCAGCTCGATTGCCATTGTGTGCTCCTCATGACCGGGATCGGGTGTTCGTCGACGTCGAGATCGACTGTGCGCCGCCCGTGACTCCGGTCACAAGGGATATCTGCCGGTACCGTCCGGTCGGGAGGACAAACCCGTCCACTTGGGCAGGGTCGCGGCCCTCTACTGGGGCTCCACGCGCTTCGAACGCGAAAATCCTCCACTCTCACTACCCGGATTGCCGATAATCGGCAATTGACGGTCTGAGAGTGGAGGATTTTCGCACTTACGGTGCTACCCGATCAGCTCCGCGGCCCGCTCGGCGAGCATCACGGCCGTCGCATGCGGGCCGCGGCTGGGGATGCGTGGGAACACGGACGTGTCCGCAATCCACAGGCTGTCGACCTCGAGGGACTTGAGCCGCTCATCCACCACGTTCCCCATCGCGCAGCTGCCGGACAGGTGCTGCGAGGTGCCCAGCACCGGCTCGAGCGGGGTGCCGATGCCAGAGGTGCGGATGAGCTCCTGCGCGAGCGCGACGCCATGTGCCGCGATCGCCTTATCGGCCGGGTCCTGCAGGTAGCCGTGCTTGATGTGGACCCCGCCGTCTGCGTCAACAGTGACCTGGCCGCGGCTGCGCGGGCTCATCAGAGCGACGCCGACATGCGGGGGCATCGGCGGGTTGCCGGGCACCGCGTCCCCGAACGAGGCGGTATACGGCCGGAGCTCCAAGTCCTCGCCGAGGTTCAGGGTGGCCTCTAACAGCGGGTGGCCACGTGCTGCGGGCTGGCTGGGGACATACGGCACCGCGACCTCGGGATGATCGGAGAAGGTCTGCCCGGCGGTCAGATTCGACCGGAGCATGATCAGCGCGCTGCCGATCCCGCCGGCGCACAGGATGATCTTGTCCGCGTTGATGACAGCGCCGTCTGCGGTCTCCACCCCGGCGACGGCGCCTGCGCGGATGACGAGCCGGCGGATCGTCGTGTTCGTCCGGACCTCCAAGTTCGGTCGCCCTTCCAGGTAGCAGGTTGCGGTGTCGATGCGATGGCCCAACTCGTCCATGTTCAGCGGGACCGGGCCGATGCCGCCTGCGGTGAGCCCGCCGTTCTTGTCGGCCTCCCACGGCAGGCCCGCATCCAGCGCCGCCTGGGCGAAGGCCTCGCTCAAGGGGTGCCAGCGCTCGCGGGGCACTCGGCGAATCGGCATGGGGCCCGTGCCGCCATGGCCGGGGCCGCCGAAGTCGTGATCATGCTCGAGGCGGCGATAGAACGGCAGGACCTGCTCATACGTCCACAGACCGCTCCCCCAGTCCGCAAAATCCGTCGGGGCGCCGCGCATGAAGTAGCCGCCGTTGACCGCGCCGGATCCGCCCACTCCCCGGCCGCGCACCAGGGTCGTGGTGACCGTGTCCGAGAGCTGCGCGTCGTACATGGTCGTCCGGTAGCTACCGGGACCGATGGGCAAGGTGTCGAGGCGCTCGGGGATCGCCGCGCCCGGACCGGACTCCACTAGGAGGACCCGGCGCGTGGGGTCCGCGCTCAGCCGTGCGGCGAGCACCGCCCCGCACGAGCCGCCGCCCACGATGAGTAGATCCATGCCGCCAGTGTGGCAGGCGCCGGGGCTATGCTGAATCACGCAGCTGGTTCGCGCGGCGGTTCCATGAGGGGCCCCGAAGGATTGCGTCGCGCGTCGCAAGAGGGAATCCGGTAAGAAGCCGGGACTGCCCCGCAGCGGTGAGTGGGCCCCAAAGTCGTTCGCCAGCCCACAAGTCCGAATACCTGCCATCTGTGCCGGGCGCGACCGTGCCCGGCCCGGCTCACCTCTGCGAGGGGGGCTCCGCGCAATCCCGGGGCCCACGGCGGTGATCCATCCGATGTCGGGATTTGGAGACCATCATGACCGAGAATTTTGCCACCACCGTTCTGGGCGCTGCCCGGATTGGCCCGGGCCGCGAGCTGAAGAGGGCCGTGGAATCGTATTGGGCCGGGCGCATCGACGCCGACGCGCTGCACACAGTCGGCTTCGAGCTTCGCCGGGACGGCCTCGCCGCATTGGCCGCGGCGGGCCTGGACTCGGTGCCCGTCGGCACCTTCTCGTATTACGACCACATGCTCGACATGTCCGTCCTGCTCGGCGCGCTGCCGGCGCGGGTCGCGGGCATCGAGGATGAGCTCGACCGCTACTTCGCGGCCGCCCGCGGCAACGACACAGTGCAGCCGCTGGAGATGACCAAGTGGTTCGACACCAATTACCACTACCTGGTCCCGGAACTCTCCGCCTCGACCGAGTTCGCCCTCAACCCCGCCAAGATCCTGGGCGAGCTCGAAGATGCCCTGGCGCAAGGTATCCCGGCCCGCCCCGTGGTGATCGGACCCATCACGTACCTGCTGCTGTCCAAGGCGCTCGACGGCTCCAATCTGCTGGATCGCCTCGACGACCTGCTGCCGCTCTACGTCTCGTTGCTGGGCCAGTTGCGGGCCGCGGGCGCGCAGTGGGTCCAGATCGACGAGCCCGCGCTCGTCAAGGACCTCGACGCGGACCAGATCGCCACCGTCTCCCGCGTGTACGAGACCCTGTCGTCGGCGGTAGATCGTCCGGCCATCCTGGTCGCCTCGTACTTCGGGCGCTTGGGCGAGGCGCTGCCCGCGCTGGCTGCCACCGAGATTGAGGGCGTCGCCCTGGACCTCGTCGCCGGAGCCGTTCCCGCCGTCCCCCTCAACGGCAAGCTTCTGGTCGCCGGCGTGGTGGACGGGCGCAACATCTGGCGCACGGACCTCGACAACGCGCTCACCACTCTGCGCTCGCTGGCTGGCCCCGTCGCCGTGTCCACCTCATGCTCGCTCCTGCACGTGCCATACACCCTGGCCGCGGAGACCGGGATCGACGATGCGCTGCGCGGGTGGCTGGCATTCGGCGCGGAGAAGCTCAGCGAGGTCGCACTGCTATCCCACGCGGTGGCCGAGGGTGTCGACTCCGTCGCCCGGCCCCTGGCCGCCGCCCGGGCTGCCCTCGCCACCCGCGCCACCGATCCGCGACTGAACAATCCCGCGGTGCGCGCACGATTGGCGGGCCTGACCGATTCCGATGCCCGACGCGGCGATGATCGCGCCGCCGCCCAGGCCGAGGCGATCGCCCTGCCGGTGCTGCCGATGACGACCATCGGGTCCTTCCCCCAGACCGCGCAGATCCGCGTGGCCCGCGCCGAGCTGCGCAAGGGCCTCATCGACGAGGCGGAGTACACCTCGCGGATGAAGCGCGAGATTGCCGACGTCATCGATCTGCAGGAGAACCTCGGCATCGATGTGCTGGTGCACGGCGAGCCCGAGCGCAATGACATGGTGCAGTACTTCGCCGAGCAGCTCGACGGCTTCTTCGCCACGCAGAGCGGCTGGGTGCAGTCCTATGGCTCGCGCTGCGTGCGCCCGCCGGTGCTGTTCGGCGACGTCAGCCGGCCCGCGCCGATGACCGTCGACTGGGCCCACTACGCGCAGAATCTGACCACGAAACCGGTCAAGGGCATGCTCACGGGACCGGTCACCATTCTGGCCTGGGCGTTCGTGCGCGACGATCAGCCGCTGGCCGAGACCGCCGACCAGGTTGCCCTGGCCATCCGCGACGAGACCGTCGACTTGGAGGCCGCCGGCATCAAGGTAATCCAGGTCGATGAGCCCGCGCTGCGCGAGCTCCTCCCCCTCCGCAATGCCGATAAGCAGCCCTATCTCGACTGGGCTGTGCGGGCGTTCCGGATCTCCACCTCGGGTGTCGCGGATGTGACCTCGGTCCACACACACCTGTGCTACTCGGAGTTTGGCGAGGTGATCGACGCAATTGTCGCCCTCGACGCCGACGTGACCTCGATCGAGGCGGCGCGCTCGCACATGGAGGTCCTCCGCGATCTCAACGAGGTGGGCTTCCATCTGGGCGTCGGCCCCGGCGTGTATGACATCCACTCGCCGCGCGTGCCCTCCGTCGTGGAAATCGAGCGGCTCCTCCGCGAGGCGCTCGATGCCGTGCCAGCCTCCCGGTTGTGGGTGAACCCGGACTGCGGGCTCAAGACCCGCGGCACCACCGAGGTCGAGGAGTCGCTCCGCAATATGGTCGAGGCGACGCTAATGGTCCGCGCTCGGCTCTAGAGCAATCCGCCCCGGCGCGCGGCCACCACGGCCTCGATGCGGTTATTGACGTCCAGCTTGCGCATGGCGGTCCGCAGGTAGCTCTTCACCGTCTCCGCGCCGACGCCCATCTGCTCCCCGATCACCGCGTTGGTCCGCCCCACCGCAACGTGCATGAGGACCTCGGTCTCACGCGGGCTCAGCGGCGACCTGGTGAGGATCTCGATCTGGTCCGGTGTGGGCAGCCCCTTTAGGAGCCTGAGCAGTTGGCCCTGGATCTGCTCATCGTCGACTCGTCCCGCCAGTTCGAAGAGCTGCTCGCGGACCGCGGCCGCGTCGAGCCCCGCTTTCGGGAAGGCCTCGACGGCGGGGCTCTGCGCCTCGAATGCGTCACGCACCGCGAGGTCCTGCTCCAGCACACGCCCGGCGGTGATCACGGAGTCAACCACGCGATCTCCCACGCTGACGTTGGTGCGCAACGCCCCATAGAGCACCGCCCGCACGGATCGGCCGACCACCACCGGAACGCCGACCATCGTGCGGATGCCCTCACCGACGACAGCCTCGTCGTAGTCGTGGGTGATGGCCTCGGCCCGGGCATAGTCGTTGACGATCACCGGCCTGCGCAGCGCCATCGCCTTGCCGCCCAACCCGGACCCCGACTCGACGCGTAGTCCGCGCATTGTGCCGCTCTGCGCGCCGATAAACTCGGTGATCTGCAGCCTGTCAGTGCCGGTCAACGCGCCGCCGAACAACATCGGCAGGCCGGACTCCAGGCGCAAACGGGCCAGAGCGTCACGGATTGCCGCGCGGTCTTCGTTTGTCACCCCTGCTCCTCTTGTCCTTGGCCATATCCTGCGCTCATCTTAGACTCGCAGGCCGGGAGAACTGCGTGGGCAGAGTATCGCGGTCGGTATAGTTCCAGGACATGGCCACTGTCCCCCTCCCCGCCGACCCCATCGCCGAAGCCCATCGGCAGTGGGGCGCACACGGCTGGGGTGATGTGGCCGATGGCATGGCCGCGGTGACTTCGGTGATGCGTGCCCACCAGATCATGCTCAGCCGGGTGGAGCGGGTCCTCAAACCGCACGGCCTGACCTTCGCCCGGTACGAGATGTTGATGCTGCTGCTGTTCACTCGCAGCGGCGCACTGCCGATGGCCAAGGCCAGTGCCCGCCTGCAGGTGCATCCGACGAGCGTGACCAATGTCGTGGACAGGCTCGAGGCCGTCGGGCTGGTGCAGCGGCAGGCGCACCCGAGCGATCGCCGCACCACACTGGTCGAGATCACCGACGCCGGCCGGGAATTGGCGATGGCCACCACCGCCGAGCTCAATACCGTCGTGTTCGGCCAGCCGGGTATCGACCAGGAGGCCGTGACGTCGCTGGTCGATGTGCTCACAGACCTGCGCCGCGACGCCGGAGATTTCGTCGCCCCCGACTCATAGTCGGCGCATAATCGGGTGATGGAGCCCCAGCTGATGTTTGTCCGGGCCACGTCCTCCGTCCCCGGCATCTCGGCCATCTATGGCTACGAGAGCACGGGCCAGCCGGTGGGCGTGCACCAGGGCGTGCCATCGGGCAGCCTCACGGTGGTCATCAGCCTCGACGACCCCATTGAGATGGCGGACGACGCAGAGAGTTGGCAGCGGGGTCGGACCCGCGCACACGACGCCTTGGTGTCTGGGCTGCACACCCGGCCCGCTTACATCCGGCAACCGGTGAGCGAGCGCGGTATCCAGCTCGCCGTGCATCCGCTCGCTGCCCGCCGATTGTTTGGCATGCCCACGGCCGAGCTGGCGCAACGCACGTGGGAGGCGGAGTCTGTGCTCGGCCCCGACGCCCGCCAACTCCGTCAGCGCCTACACGAGATCGACTCGTGGCCAGCTAGATTGGCTGCCGTCGAGGAATACTTCACGACTCGGGCGGGGCTCCCCTCCACAGTCCGGCGGGAGGTCACCGGCGCCTGGTCATGCTTGGCGAGCGCAGGCGGCGCGAGGTCAGTCGCCGAGCTCGCCGACGAAGTCGGGGTGAGCGAGCGCCAACTATCTAAGCTGATGACCCAGGAGCTTGGCGTCGGCCCCAAAATGCTCGCCCGGCTGCTGCGCTTCGACCACGCGCTCGGGCGCATCGGGGCCCAGGTCCGAGCGGGGACCACACCGAACTTGGCAGAAATAGCCGTCCGCTGCGGATTCTATGATCAGTCCCACCTGGCGCGTGATTTCCACCTGTTCACAGACCGTGCACCCAGTCGCTTCGTTGCCGATGAGTTCCGAAATATCCAAGCCGGCGGACATCAACCTCCGACAGGATTGACGTCATGAACACACCAGCACCGACGGTATGGCCGACTTTGCAAGCACGCGACGCGCGGGCGCTGATCGATTGGCTCGTCGGCACCCTCGGGTTCGAGGAGACCGCGGCCTATACGGAGGACGGCAAGATAGCCCACGCACAGCTCGATTGGCCCGAGGGCGGCGGCATCATGCTTGGCGACCACAAACCGGATGGCGAGTGGAGCCTGCCACCGGGGACTTTCGGCGCATATGTGGTGACCGAGCACGTGGATGCGCTCTACGAGCGGGCCAAGGCCGCCGGCGCGACGATCATCCGCCACGTCGCGGACCAGGACTACGGCAACCGCGAATTCGCCGTGGCGGACCCCGAGGGCAATCAGTGGAGCTTCGGCCCCTATCGCGGGGAGCCTCGGAGGTCCTGAGCGAAGGTCAGGCGGCGAGCGAACGCAGAGCGGGCAGGTTCAGGATCGACGTCCACCGGCGGCCGGTCTCGATGACGCCGGCCTTCTGCAGGCGGCTCATCACCCGGCTGACGGACTCGGTGGTGGTGCCCGTCATCGCGGCGAGATCGCTGCGCGTGAGCGGCACCTGGATCAGCGTCGAATCCCCCTCCCGCTCCCCCATCTTGGCGGCGAGGGCCAGCAGCGCGCTGGCGACGCGTTGCTCGACGGAGCTGCCGGAGAGCAGCTTGACCGAGTGGCGGGCCTCCTCCAGCTGCCGCGCGAGGTCCCCGGCGACGGTGACCGCGACCTGCGGATGGCGGAGCATCACCTCGCGGAAGTCGTCGCCCCTGATCCGCAGCACGCAGCAGACCGTCAACGCCTCGGCGCTGTCCGGGTAGTCGGTTCTACCCAGCGTGGGGAGGGTCCCGAAGAGCTGCCCGGGGCCAATGATGTCGACGACGACATCGCGGCCGGACTCCGTCGTGCGGCTCAGTTTGACCCTGCCCTCGGCCAGCACGAATAGGTGTTCCGCCGGGCCGCCGGCGGTGTAGATGTGAGCCCCCTCGCCAAAGCCTCGCACCTGCATGAGTGCGTCGATCTCGGCGATCGCGTCGTCCGCCAAGCCCCGGAAGTACTTGGCCTGCGAGATCACCTCCAGTCGGACGGCGACGGCGCAGTCATGCGGAACCTCGCAGGAGCGCAGTGGTGTGGAACGCCGGGACGGCTCGGGGACGGTCATGATGTCCCCGAGCCTAGCCAACCGTCGCGCTAACCGGTCAAACCTTCACTAGCTCCGGCTCGTGCGTGGCCTGCGCGATCTGCCGCTGGTTGCGGTGACGGCGGAGCAGTCGCATCGCGTTGGCGATGACGATGAGCACCGACGCCTGGTGCACGAGCATTCCGAGTGCCATGGTGACGCCGCCGAACAGGACCCCTGCGAGCAGCACGGTGACGGTGATCATCGCGACGGCGATGTTCTGCCGCATGTTGTTCACGGTGCGGCGGGCCAGCGAGATCGCCTCGGGCAGTTTCAGCAGGTCGTCGCCCATCAGCGCGATATCCGCGGTCTCGACGGCCACCGCCGAGCCGGCCGCGCCCATCGCCACGCCGATGTCGGCGGTGGCCAGCGCGGGCGCGTCGTTGACGCCGTCGCCCACCATCGCGACCACGTGGCCTTGGCGCTGCAGCTCCGCGACCGCGTCGAGCTTGTCCTCCGGCAGGAGGCTGGCGCGGACCTCGTCGACGCCGGCGATCTTGCCGATCGCCTCGCCGACCAGGCGGGTGTCGCCGGTCAGCATGATGACCTTCTTGACGCCGTTCTTGCGCAACTGCTGGACCATGGAGGCCGCGGCGGGGCGAACCTCGTCGGCGACGCCGATGATGCCGAGCACCTGCTCGTCCACCGCGATAATCATCGGGGTCCGGCCCTGGGCCGCTAGCTCATCCGCGGCGGCGGCGGCCTCGCCCTGCTCCACGCCGAACTGGTCGAGGAGCGCGAGGTTGCCCACCAGGACCCGGCGGCCGTCCACCTGCACGACGATCCCCTTGCCCATCACGGGCTCGGTGTGATCGGGTAGCCCCGGCACGCTAAGCCCCTCGGCCGCGGCGGCCTCCAGGATCGGCCTAGCCAGTGGGTGCTCCGAGCCGGCCTCGGCGCGCGCCGCCCAGCCGAGCACCTGCGCGCGGTCCAGGCCCTCGCCCAGCACCACCACGTCGGTGAGCTTGGGCCGTCCGACGGTCAGGGTGCCGGTCTTGTCCACCGCGACCACGTCGATCTTGGCCGAGGTCTCGAGGAACTCGCCGCCCTTGATCAGGATCCCGTCCTTCGCGGCGCGGCCGATGCCGGCCACGATCGAGACGGGGATCGAGATGACCAGCGCGCCGGGGCAGCCGATGACCAGCAGGGTCAGTCCGAGCACCACGTTGCCGGTGAGGACGCCGACGACAATCGCCAAGACCATGATGCCGGGGGTATACCAGGCGGAGAAGCGGTCCATGAACTGCTGGGTGCGCGCCTTCGCATCTTGGGCGTCCTCGACGCGGTGGATGATGCGGGCGAGGGTGGTGTCGGCGCCGATGCCAGTCGCCCGCACCTGTAGGAAGCCGCCGTTCGAGACGGTGCCGGCGAAAACCTTGTCGCCTGTGCTCTTCTCCACGGGCAGCGACTCGCCGGTGATCGAGGCCTCGTCCAGCGTCCCGACGCCGTCGAGGACCACGCCGTCGACCGGCACCTTCGAGCCGTTCTTGACCAGGACTACCTCGCCCATGATCACCTCGCCGGCGGGGATCTCGACCTGCTCCCCGTCCCGCATCACGACGGCGATATCGGGGGCGACGGCGACTAGTTCCGCGAGCGCCGATCGGGTCTTGTTCAGGGTCGCCTGCTCAAGAGCGTGCCCGATGGCGAAGAGGAAGGTGACCGCCGCGGCCTCCCAGTACTCGCCGATGATGATCGCGCCGACGGCCGCAACGGTCACCAAGAGGTCGATGCCGATGACCGTCGCGGTGAGCGCCCGGAACGCCTTGATGGCGATCGGGGTGCCAGCGACGATCGCCGCCCCGACCATCACGATGTCGCTGGCCGTGTCGTTGCCAATCGCCCTCGCGACGAGGATCGAGAGGAGAATCAGCAGTCCCGAGACGAGCGGGATCCGCCAGCGCCTATGGCCTAGTGCGCGTAGCTTGCCCATGATCTTTTCCTTTCCAACGAGGGTGAGGGACTAGAACGCCGACATCTAGAAAGCTGAGGGCTTGGCGACGTAGCCGGCCTTCGCGACCGCGGCCACGATGTCCTCGACGCTCGCGATCGCCGGATCATGCTCGACCTCGATGCGTGCGGAGGCGAAATGCACCTTGACCTTGCTGACGCCCTTGAGTTTGCCGACCCGCTTCTCAATTTTCTCGACGCAGGACGGGCAGGAGAACCCCTCGGCCCGGAGAAGCAATTTATTGGCGACCGCGCTCATCTTCTTGATCCCTTCGAATTCGATTTCCAGACCACCTGGCCTGGTAGATCGAACATTAAGACAGCAGAAGCGGTGCGACCATGATCCAGGTCAATTGTCTGCATATGCAGGAGGGAAGGTGACACACGGCACTTGATAAGTGCACTTATTTGCGCAATTAAGGCAAGGCTAAGAATAGCTCAGATAACGCTTTTTCCTTTGACTTTGTGAATGTTGCGAACGGCATCGCGTCGATCTGACCGTTTTTCGGGGTGCCGCCCTTTTTCCAGGTGCCCACGATGCGGCCGTCCGCGACGACGGTTCCGCGGAACATCCCGTTGTTGCCGGGCACCACCTGGCCAGCGTGCTCTGCTGGCAGCGCCGCGGAACGGTCGCCATAGCCGAGGATGAACTCGTCGAAGCCCGGCAGCAACAGCATGCGCTGGGCATCGGTCCGGTGCTCCGCAAGCAGGTCCGGAGTCTGTGGGTCCATGAGGTACTCGGCGCCGTCCGCCGTCATCGAGTCCAAGTGCGGCCGCGCGATCGCCAGCCCCGCCTTGATATCTGGCTGCGTCAGCTTCGTCCACCACGCGAAGTCCTTGATCGTGGCCGGACCGTGGCTGCGGAAGTAGCGCAGGACCCACTCGCCGAGGGACTCTTCCCTGGTCAGTTGGCGTGGGCTCGCGACCCATTCGTCGAGCAGCACCAGCGATTGCGCGCCGCCCTGATACGGCCCGAAGCACAGCAGCCCATCCCACGCCAGATGTGCGAGCAGGTGGTAGCTCCGACCCACCTCCCCGAGCAGTCCATCCTTCTCCCACAACTCAATCAGCTCCGCCCTCCGCAGGGCCCTGCCCCCACTGAGCGCCTCGACGGCCAGCTCGCCCGCCCGCGCCAGCCGGCGGTCGTCGATGTCGAGCTCGACGCGTCGGCGCGCGGCCGACTTCATGACGCGCGGAGCGGTGAGCGCGAGCATCCAACCCAGATCCTCCGCCGGCACCAGATGCAGCGTGCCGCGCATGGGCCAGGACCGGACTATCTCCCCCGCGTTCATCGCCTCAACGACGAGCCCACGGTCAACAGTGCTGGTGCGCAACGCAGTTGAGATCATCGCGCCGGGCAGGTCCTGGCCCTGCATCGCGGTCAGGTGTCGGACCACTTCGCCGGCCGAGCCGAATCCCGGGCCGATGATTCGCTGCGCGGCCAGGCGCAGGAGCGCGATCTCACGATTGGACATAGCCAATCGTATCCACCCGATCTGTCAGCCGGCACGGACGTCGAGGCCAGGATCGGTACGATAGTCGGTATGGCCGCCGGGAGAATGGGCCGGGCAAACGTGATCGCGGCAAGCCTCATGCCACGCCGCACGGAACTGCTCGCGGCCCTGTCCCTGGCTTTTGACCTCGGCCTCGGGCGGCCAATGGAACACCCCACATACTCGCCGACGTGTTCGGCAACGACCTCAGCTTCAGGGCGGACGCGCAGTTCGCCTCGGCGACTGCCCTGGCCGACCAATTGGGGGTCGAGCCGGAAGTGACTCGACGACTCGCCTTCACCTTCGAGCGCTGGGACGGTGCCGGCTTGCCTGCGGGATGTCGGCACGAGCAGATTCCGCTCGAGGTGCGGATTGTGCACCTCAGCAACACCTGTGAGGTATTCGCCCGGGCACGAGGCACTCAGGCCGCTATGGAGATGGCGAGGAGCCGACGCGGCACCCAGTTCGATCCCGCACTCGCGGACTTATTTTCACCGCCAGCCTCTGCGCCTCGAAGTACGGGATCGTCGACCAACTGGAGATGCCCTACTGAGAATGGGGCATTTGCCCCATGAGATACCCGCCGCGTGTGCCTACCGTCAAGGTTGCACACCATCGCAGGAGGCCACCATGGCCAGAATCCGCGGTTCGCGTCAGCGTTCCGGATGAGATGAAGGGACACCCCGATGAGTACCAACACGACGATCGACCAGGACAAGTTGATGGACTTCGTCTTCCGTGTGGTTGGCGAAGTCGGCGCCACCTTGAATGCGACCCTCGTAGAGATGGGCGACCGCCTCGGTTTTTACCGATCCATGGCCGACGGCGCCGCGGTAACGCACGCCGAGCTCGCCCAGCGCACCGGTGTCGACGAGCATTACACCCGTGAGTGGCTTTGCGCCCAGGCTGCGGGCGGCTATATCGACTACGACCCGGCCACCGCGCGATACACCCTTCCGGCCGAGCACGCCGCCGCCCTCGCAGACGAGCAATCCCCCGTATTTCTCCCAGGGCTATTCCAGATCGCGAACGGCACCTGCCGCGATGCGCCGGCTATCTTCGCCGACGCGCGCACCGGCGCCGGGTTCGGCTGGCACCAGCACAACGAGGACATCCATCAAGGCTGCGAGCGGTTCTTCCGTCCGGGCTATAACGCCAACCTCGTTGGAAGCTGGCTGCCCGCGCTCAACGGGGTGGTCGGGAAGCTGGAGTCCGGGGCACGAGTCGCCGACGTCGGGTGCGGATACGGTGCCTCGACGATCGTGATGGCGCAGGCCTTTCCGCGGTCCGCCTTCTTTGGCTCCGACTACCACGCCGAATCGATCGCCGCCGCCCGGGACCGTGCCGCGGAGGCCGGGGTGGCGGAGCGCGCCACGTTCGAATGCGCCCCAGCGGCCTCGATTCCCGGCAGCGACTACGACTTGGTCACGATGTTCGATTGCCTGCACGATATGGGCGACCCCGCTGGCGCTGCCCGGCATGTGCGCGAGGTGCTCGCCCCGGACGGTACGTGGATGGTCGTCGAGCCCATCGCCGGCGATCGTGTCGAGGACAATCTCAATCCCGTGGGCAGGCTCTACTACGGCTTCTCCACACTGCTGTGCACGCCGTGCTCGCTATCCCAGGAGGTAGGGCTGGCGCTCGGCACGCAGGCCGGCGCGGCCAAACTGTCCGAGGTAATCCTCGGCGCGGGGTTCAACCAGGTCCGCAAGGTCGCCGAGACACCGTTCAACATGGTCCTCGAGGCCAGACCCTGACGGGGACGAAGCCGGGTCGCGTCAGAGCCCGAGGTGCGCGAGGTAGCGCTCGGCGGAGCGGGAGACCGCGGCCTTGGCGTCGCCGTCGACGACCTTGTCCCACCAGGCGCCGTAGAGAACGTCGAAGTCGTACTCGGCCAGCAGCTTCACGGCCCGCCGCACAGTTTCCGGATGCTCCGGAATCAGGTTGGGATAGCTGTACATGAAGCCGACCCAGCGGCGGTCCGCGACCACCTGCAGGATGTCGCCGGTGCACAGGGCGCCGCGGCCGTCGAGCCCGTCCCAGTGCACGATGGCCCCGCCGGCGAAGTGGATGCGGGGGTTGAGCAGGGTGCGGCCGGGCAGTGCCTCGAAGGAGTCCCCGGACCAGAGCCGCACCGCCCCGTCACGCACGGGGATCCACTGCTCGTCGTCGGCGTGCAGGTGGATGGGGATACCGCCGAAGGCCTCGCTCCACTCGTGCATCGCGCTGTAATAGTGCGGGTGCGAGATCGCGATGGCGGCCAGCCCACCGAGCTCGTTGATGCGGTCCACCGTGGCGTCGTCGACGAGGCTGACACAGTCCCACAACAGGTTGCCACCCTCACCCGGCACGATGAGCGCGCGTTGGCCGATGGCGAAATGGGGCTCGGTACCGATGCCCCAGAGCCCGCGAACCTCCTGGCGGAAAACGTTGACATGGTTGTCCCCCACCTGCGCCGACGTGGTCCATAGCTGGCCGTCGTATCCGACGTACTGCCGCTCGTCGGCGCAGATGGGGCACACGCCCAGATCGATCCCGTACGGGTATTGCACCCCACACGTGACGCACATCGGCTGATCGTTCACCCACCCAGTAGACCTCACAAGGCCCCTGGATTTCGGCTTAACGCGTGAACTTGCCTATCGCTTGAACTCGGGCGCCCGCTTCTCGACGAACGCCGCCATGCCCTCGGTCTGATCGTCCGTGGCGAAGGTGGAGTGGAAGAGCCGGCGCTCGAACTGCACGCCCTGCGTCAGTGTCGTCTCGAACGCGGCTGAGACGGCCTCCTTCGCCATGATCGCGATCGGCTTGGCCATGTTCGCGATAGTGGTCGCGACCTCGATGGCCGTGTCCAGCAGTTCCGCGGCTGGCACGACGCGGGCGACGAGGCCGGAACGCTCGGCCTCCTCCGCGCCCATGTTGCGCCCGGTCAGGCACATGTCCATCGCCTTGGCCTTGCCGACGGCGCGGGTCAGGCGCTGCGAGCCGCCCATGCCGGGGATAACGCCGAGCTTGATCTCGGGCTGGCCGAACTTGGCGGTGTCGGCGGCGATGATCATGTCGCACATCATCGCGAGCTCGCAGCCGCCGCCCAGCGCGAAGCCGGAGACCGCGGCGATAGTGGGCGTGCGGGCCGAGGTCAGCGCGTCCCAGCCGGCGAAGAAGTTACTGTTGTACGCCTCGGAGAAGGACATGTCGGCCATCTCCTTGATATCGGCGCCGGCCGCGAAGGCCCGCTCCGAACCCGTGATGACAATGGCGCCCACGCCGGGATCCGCGTCGAGCTCGCGCACAGCCGTGCCGACCTCGGTCATCACGGTCGAGTTCAGCGCGTTGAGCGCCTTCGGCCGGTTGAGGGTGATGATCGCGACCCGTCCGCGACGTTCCAGCAGAATCGTCTCAAAAGCCTGGCTCACTTAATTAGCTCCTTCGCCGGACTGCGTCCGGATCTCGTTGATGACGTCGGAGAAATCCTTGCCCGCATGGCCGGTGTCGCGCAAGTTCGCGTAGCGCTCGGCCGCGCGCAGGCCCAATTCGCCGGCGACGCCGTGCTCGCGAAGCGCGTTCGCCGCGAGGCCCAGATCCTTGGCCATGAGCGCGACGGCGAAGCCTGGCTCATAGTCGCGGTTAGCGGGGCTGGTCGGCACGGGGCCGGGCACGGGGCAGTTGGTGTTGAGCGCCCAGCAGGAGCCCGACGCGGTGGAGGCCACGTCGTAGAGCGCCTGTGAGGACAGCCCGAGGGCCTCGGCGAGGACGAACGCCTCGCTGACCGCGATCATCGAGATGCCGAGGATCATGTTGTTGCAGATCTTCGCGGCCTGGCCGGAGCCCGGCCCGCCGCAGTGCACGATCTTCTTGCCCATCGCGGCCAGGATCGGCTCGGCGGCGGCGAAGTTCGCGTCGTCGCCGCCCACCATGAACGTGAGCGTCGCGGCGGTGGCCCCGACGACACCGCCGGAGACCGGGGCGTCGACCATGCGGTGGCCCGACGACGCGGCGCGGGACTCCGCCTCGCGGGCGTCGGCGACGTCGACGGTGGAGCAGTCGATGAGCAGCGTGGATGCCGGTGCGCCGGAGAGGATCTCGGTGTAGAGATCCAGCAGGAGCTTGCCGTTGGGCAGCATTGTGATGATGACGTCTGCGCCGGTGACGGCCTCCCGTGCGCTGACTTGAATCGCGACGCCCTCGCTGGCCGCGTGCTCGCAGGCGGCGGGCACGGGGTCGAAGCCGCGGACGGTGTGCCCGGCCTTGACAAGGTTCGCGGCCATCGGCCCGCCCATGTGGCCGAGCCCGAGAAATGCGATGGTGGTCATGAGTTACCAGCCCTTTCAGTCAGAGCCTGATCTGACAGGCCCAGCTCATTGTCGCCGAGCAGGGCGAAGTACGCGTCGACATCCGCGGACGTGACGTCCTCCAATGTCGCCGGCTGCCACTGCGGGTTGCGGTCCTTGTCGATGATTTGCGCGCGGATGCCCTCGACCAGGTCGTGCGAGGACAAGGCCGCGGTGGACACCCGGTACTCGAGGTCGAGCACGGCCTCGAGGCTGGGCAGCTCCGCGGCCTCGCGGATCGAGCGCAGCGTGACCTTCAGCGCCACCGGGGACTTGCCGCGGATCTGGCTGGCGGCCTTGGCCGCGTCGGCGCCGTCCACCCCGTCCAGACGCGCCAGGATTTCCTCCACCGTGTCGGCGGCGAAGCTCTCGGCCACCCACGGCGCGGACGTCTCGGCGGGCGCGGGCCCGGCAAATCGGGCCAGTGCCTGCACTCCCTCGGACGCCAAGGACTCCAGAAGTTCCGGCAGCTTTTCTTGGAGCACATAGTGATCCGCGAAGCCGTTGGCGATGGCCGCGCCGGGGCCGAAGCGCTGGGTGGTGAGCGCCGCGTGGATGCCGGCGTTGCCGGGGGCGCGCGCCAGGAGGTAGGTGCCGCCGACATCGGGGATGAACCCGATCCCGACCTCGGGCATGCCGATCGACGAGGTCTCGGTGACGATACGGGTGTTCGCATGTGCCGAGATGCCGACGCCGCCACCGAGCACGATGCCATCCATGACCGCGATGTACGGCTTGGGGTAGGAACCGATACGGGCGTTGAGGATGTACTCCTCGCGCCAGAACTCCAGCGTCGAGTCTCCGCTCAGGCCCTCTTGGATGCGCTGGCCGTCGCGGTGGATGGAGACGATGTCCCCGCCCGCGCACAGCCCACGCTCGCCGGCGCCGGTGAGGACGACGGCCTCGACGGCGGGGTCGGCCGCCCACTCGATGAGCGCGTCGTCGATGACCCGGACCATCGCGTGGGTGAGGGCGTTGATCGCCCGCGGCCGGTTGAGCGTCAGGACACCAATGCGGCCGCGCCGCTCGACCAGGACTTCAGGAGCATCCGCTGCCTCGCTCACACGTTCTAGAGTCACAACCGTCCTCCCGCTGCCGCACGGCCGATGATCAGCTTCATGATCTCGTTGGTCCCTTCCAGGATCTGATGGACCCGCAGGTCGCGGACGATCTTCTCGATGCCGTACTCGGAGAGGTAGCCGTAGCCGCCGTGCAGCTGCAGGGCCTTGTTCGCGACCTCGAAGCCCGCGTCGGTGACGAAGCGCTTCGCCATGGCGCACAGGGTCACCTTGTCGGGCGCGTCGTGCTCGAGGGCATCGGCCGCGCGCCACAGCATCAGGCGTGACGCCTCGAGGCTGGTGGCCATATCCGCCAGGTCGAACTGCAGGACGGGCGAGTTGATCAGCTTGTCGCCGAACGCCTCTCGCTCGCCGAGGTAGGCCACGGCCTTCTCATACGCCGCGCGCGCGCCGCCCAGAGAGCAGGCGGCGATATTGATGCGGCCGCCGTTGAGCCCGTTCATCGCGATGGTGAAACCCATGCCCTCGCCGCCGATGAGCTGGTCTGCGGGCACGCGGACATCTTCCATGACGACTTGCCGGGTGGGCTGGGCGTGCCAGCCCATCTTCGCCTCGTTCGCGCCGAAGGAAAGCCCTTCGCTCCCCTTTTCCACCAGGAACGCGGAGATCCCCTTCGGCCCCTCGGCACCAGTGCGGGCCATCACCAGGTAGACGTCGGAGACGCCCGCCCCGGAGATGAACTGCTTGACGCCGTTGAGGACGTAGTGGTCGCCGTCGCGCACGGCCCGGGTGCCCAGCGCGGCCGCATCCGAGCCGGCGGCCGGCTCGGTGAGGCAGTAGCTGCCCAGCTGGTCCATCGCGCACAGGCCCGGCAGCCATTTCGCGCGCTGCTCGGCAGTCCCGTAGCTGTCCACCATCCACGCCACCATGTTGTGGATGGAGATGAAACCGGCGATGGCCGGGCAGCCCTTGGCGATCTGCTCGAAGATGCGGACCGCGTCGACGCGCGTGAGGCCCGAGCCACCGAACTCCTCGCGGACGTAGATCCCGCCCATGCCCATCTTCGCGGCATCGCGCAGCACGTCCACCGGGAAGTGGCTGTCGCGGTCCCATTCGAGGGCGTTGGGGGCTACGAGGTCGGTGGTGAAGTCGCGGGCTGTTTCGACGATCGCGCGTTCATCGTCGGACAGTGTGAAGGTCGACATGCGTCAGTCCATCACGGGGAGCACGAAGTGGTCGGCCCCCTCCTTGAAACCGGTCTGCCAGCGCTGGGTGATCGTCTTCGTCTTGGTGTAGAAGCGAATCGAGTCCGGCCCGTGCTGGTTCAGGTCGCCGAAGCCGGAGCGCTTCCAGCCACCGAAGGTGTGGTACGCCACCGGGACCGGGATCGGGACGTTGACGCCGACCATGCCGGTGTCGACGCGGCTGGAGAAGTCGCGGGCGGTGTCGCCGTCGCGGGTGAAGATGGAGACGCCGTTGCCGTACTCGTGCTCGGAGGGCAGGGCCAACGCGGTCTCGTAGTCGTCCGCGCGGACGATCATCAGCGCCGGGCCGAAGATCTCTTCCTGGTAGATCTTCATGTCGGTGGTGACGTGGTCGAACAGCGTGCTGCCAATGAAGAAGCCGTTCTCGTAGCCGTCGACGGTGATGCCGCGGCCGTCGAGGACCAGCTCCGCACCCTCGTCGACACCGCTCTGGATGTAGCCGGCGACGCGCTCGACGGCGTCGGCGGTGACCATGGGGCCGTAGTCCGCGTTGGGGTCGTCCGAGGCGCCGACGGTGAGCTTGCCGATGCGCTCGACCAGCTTCTCGCGCAGACGGTCCGCGGTCTCCTTGCCGACGGGCACGGCCACCGACAGCGCCATGCAGCGCTCGCCCGCAGCGCCATACGCTGCGCCGACGAGTGCGTCAGCGACCTCGTCGAGGTTCGCGTCGGGCATGATGATGCAGTGGTTCTTGGCGCCGCCGAAGCACTGCGCGCGCTTGCCCTGGGCGGCCGCGCCGGTGTAGATGTACTGCGCGATGTCGGAGGAGCCGACGAAGCCGAGGGCCTTGACGCGCGGGTCCTCGATCAGCGTGTCGACGGCCACCTTGTCACCGTTGACCACGTTGAACACGCCGGCGGGCAGGCCGGCCGCGAGGAACAGCTCCGCCAGGCGCAGCGGCACAGACGGGTCGCGCTCGGAGGGCTTGAGGATGAAGGCGTTGCCGCAGGCGATGGCTGGGCCGGCCTTCCACAGCGGGATCATCGCGGGGAAGTTGAACGGGGTGATGCCGGCGACGACGCCGAGGGGCTGGCGCACGGAGTAGACGTCGATGCCGCCGCCCGCGCCCTCCGTGTACTCGCCCTTGAGCAGGTGCGGGATGCCCATGGCGAACTCGATGACGTCGATGCCGCGCATCACGTCGCCCTTCGCGTCGGCGATGGTCTTGCCATGCTCGGAGGAGAGCATCGCGGCGAGGTTGTCCATGTCGTCATTGACGAGCTGGGCGAACTTCATCAGCACGCGGGCGCGGCGCTGCGGGTTCCAGCCGGCCCACACCTTCTGCGCCGCGGCGGCGTTGGCGATGACCGCCTCGACCTCTTCCTTGCTGGCGAGCGGCACGCGCGACTGCACGGTGCCGAGGGTGGGGTTGAAGACATCCGCGAAGTTTCCGCTGGTGCCCGCGACGGACTTCCCGCCGATGAAGTGATTCAGTTCCTTGACCATGATGTGCCCGATTCCTCACTCGATTGCTATTGCTGACAGCTCCGGGCAAGCCGGGGCTGAGCGATCGTGATCCAGAATATACTAGGAAGCCCGACTATGGCTAGGCCTAGGATTTTTCGAGAGGTCTGAAACCGGTTAGGCCGAATCTAGCCAGGGAGCTCGCGCGGAGGGTGGGGATGACAGCGACCTAGGCCGGACTACCAGGCGCCGCGCGCCGCCGAGTCCCTGCGAAAGCTCGACCGGGCCGTGCAGTCGAGGCTGGTGGCCACGTTAGGACTACTGCGCGAGAACCCGAGGCCACCCGCAGCGAAGGCGCGCGTCGGGCACCCGGGCTATCTGCGGGTGCGTACCGGCGACTACCAGATCATCTACACGTTCAGCCACCCTAATCACGCAGCCCCACCTCCCGCAGCGCCGCCGCCACCGTCCGCCGCACCAGGGCGTCGTCGATGGGCTCGAGGCCCGGCAGCACTGCGCGCATCAGCAGTGGGCCGGTGAGCAGATCGCTGATCCACTCCTTGTCGACGCCCGGCTCGATCTCCCCTCTAGCCACCGCACGGCGGACGGCCTCCGTCGCCGCTGCCCGGCGCGGGCCGAGGAAGTCGGACCAGAACGCGTCCGCGAGCTCAGACTGGCGGGACAGGTCGTCGATCAAGCCGGGCAGCCCCCGAGTGATCAGAGGGTGGTTGAACAGCGCCAGCCGGTGCTCCTGGATGGCGCGCAGGTCCGCGGCCAGGCTGCCCGTATCCACGCCCGGGTCGACGCCGAACTCCCGCGCATAGGCCGCGGTCACCAAGGCCGCGACGGAACCGTGCCGCCGGTAGACCGCCGCCCGGGTGGTGCCGGCGGCGGTCGCGACTGCGTCGATCCGCACTCCCCCGTAACCGTGCTCGACGAGCAGCCGCACCGCCGCGTCGAGGATCGCGCGATCGAGTGACTCTTGGCGGGGCCTACCCGCGATATTCACCATACGATGCAGAATGTATCGTAATGACCATCGGTCGGCAACGCCCCACCCGGGCGTCGGCCCATGGATGACCACGGACATGATCGGCGCGTCACTCCAGTCCCCTGCTCCCCGCCGCAAGGACCCGCCATGACCTCCCCCGCCCTGCCTCAGACGTCCACCCGGTTCGATACCGTCGCCAGCTCCCCCGTCCGAGACCTACTGGCGCTCACAGAGATTCCGGACCTGATCTCGTTCGCCGGCGGACTGCCCGCGCCTGAGCTTTTCGACATCGCCGCGATCCGCGCGGCGTTCGCGGCAGCCCTCGCGGACCCCGAGACCCTGCAGTACTCTGCCACCGAGGGCCTGCTCGCGCTGCGGCAGCGCATCGCCGACCGGTACGCACGGCAGGGCCTGCCGACCACCCCCGAGCAGATCATTGTCACCACCGGCTCCCAGCAGGCGCTGCATCTCGCCGCCACCGCGCTGATCAGCCCAGGCGACGTCGTCCTAGTCGAGGAGCCCAGCTACCTCGCGGCGATCCAGGCGTTCGAGATCGCCGGGGCTCGGGTGATCGCCGTCCCCGCCGGCCCCGCGGGTTTCGACGCCGACGCGGTGGAGCACCTCGCCCGGGAGCACCGGCCGGTCCTGTTCTACACCGTGCCCACCTTTCAGAACCCCTCCGGCCGCAGCCTCAACGTGGCCTCCCGCCGCGCGCTCGCGGCACTGGCGGCCACACACGGATTCCGGGTGCTGGAGGACGATCCCTACCGTGAGCTCCGCTACTCCGGCGGCGAGCTCCCCCACATCGCCAGCCTCGCCGCGCCCGGCCAGGTGCTCACCACCGGCAGCCTGTCCAAAATCGTCGCCCCGGGCCTACGCCTGGGGTGGATCCGCACCGACCCGTCCACCCACCCCGTGTTGACGGTCGCCAAACAGGCCGCGGACCTGCACACCTCGACTGTGAACCAGGCCGCCGCCGCGCACTATCTGGCGAGCGGGCGACTCGATGGCGCGCTCGACCGGCAGCGGGCCGCCTACCAAGATCGTCGCGACGCCATGCTCGACGCGCTGCCCTCGGTCTTGCCCGCCGGGAGCGAGTGGACGCGGCCCGACGGCGGCATGTTCGTCTGGGCCCGGCTGCCCGCGCAGTACGACACGACGTCGCTGCTGCCCCTGGCGATCGAGCGCCAGGTCGCCTTCGTCCCAGGCGCGCCGTTCTACCCGCAGGAGCCCGACCTCTCGACGATGCGGCTGTCCTTCACCACGCACGCGCCCGGGGTGATCCGGACCGGCCTCGAGCGGCTGCGGTTGGCGCTAGCCGATGCTGGGCAGTCCTAGCACCCGGCACGCGTTCTGGTGCAGGAACTTCGGCCACACATGGTCGGCGAATGGCACCGCGGGCAGCTCCGCGCGGATGCGCTCGAGCGAGAGCCCGGCCGGGAAGTAGCCGGCGTAGATAATCTTGTCCGCGCCCCGGGTGTTGGCGTAGTCGACGACGGCCTTCGGGTAGTGCTTGGGCGCGAAGGCCGAGGTGGAGTAGTACAGGTTGGGCCACTTGAGCATCAGCTTGATCGCGAGGTCCTCCCATGGTTCGCAGCCGTGCCGGGTGACGAGGACCAGGTCAGGAAAGTCGAACATGACGTCGTCGATCAGGCCCACATACTGCGGGGCCGAGCGCACTCGTGGGCCCGCGATGCCGGCGGTGGCGAAGATGGGGATGCCGAGCTCGACGCACTTGGCGTAGATGGGGTACATCTGCGGATCGTTCAGCGCCACTTGGGGAAACGTGCCCGCGGCGAAGGAGGTGACCGAGCGTATGCCGAACTCCTCATGCTCGCGGATCATCGTTCGTAGCGTGCCCATGATGTCGTTGGGGTCCACACTTGTGCCCTGCGGGATGAACCGGTCGGGGTGTGTGCGCACCGCCCGTCTGCCGGATTCCGTTGCCACGCTGACCATCCCGAGGGTGATGCCGTGCAGGTCCATCTCATGCAACGTCACGGACACGGGATCGGCGGTGTCAAGGCCCCTCGGCACGCCCTTGAACATGTACTCGGCGGGGAACTCGAACTCCTCGCGGCTCTGGCGGTCTTTAGTCTGCGCGGTGATGAAGTCGTACTCCCCGCCGCCCGCCTCGCGGAAGCCGATGAGTGTGTCCACGATCGGCGAATCTGTCGGAAAACCCATACTGTCCTCTCGTCCGCTGCAACCAATACCCAACCGATCATCACACTGGCACACGGTCCGCTACCGTCACTGTCAGCAATCCCGCCTACCGGAGGTGACCCATGGCCCCGCTGTCACGTCGTGGATTCCTGGCGGGCCTGGGCGGCCTCGGCACCGCGGCGGTGCTCGCCAGCTGCGGATATTTCCGTCCCGGCGATACCCTGCAGCGGGCGCGCGACGCCGGGTTCATCACCGTCGGGCACTCGGGCATCGCGCCGTTCAGCTTCTACGACGAGTCGCTGGCCGGGCCCAATCCCCTGACCGGCGCCGCCGTCGCGGTCGACCGCGCGGTCTTCGCCAAGCTCGGCGTCCCAGAGGTGCGAGGCGTGTCCACGCAGCTGGCCGACCTCATCCCGGGACTGCTGGCCGGCCGATACGACGCGATCTGCACCAACCTCGCGATCACGCCCGGCCGCTGCCCACTGGTGGCCTTCGGCGAGCCGGTCTTCCGCAGCGAGCCCGCCCTGCTGGTGCCCGCGGGCAACCCGATGAGGCTCTCCGACTACGAGTCCGCGCTGCTCGCGCCCGCCCGCGTCGGCGCGATCACGGGGTCCATCGAAGCCGAGCAGTTGGCGGCATTGGGCATCGTGAGCACCAGCGTCGACACTCCCGCCGCCGCGATGGTCGCCATGCGGGATCAGCGGGTCGACGCGTGCGCGCTCAACGCCGTCGCACTGGCCTGGATGGTCGAGCACGACGCGCTCTCTCCCGTCGAGGTGACCAGCCGATTCACCCCCGTGCTCGACGGCGCCGCATGGCTGGGCGCCAGCGCCACGGCCTTCCGCCCCGCGGACACCACTCTGCTCCAGGCCTACAACGAGCAGCTCGCCAAGCTCGACCCGGTCAAGATCCTCTCCCTCACAGGAGAGTTCGGCATCGCCGAAGGGGATCTGCCGGAGCCGTGGATGAGCACCGCCGCGCTCTGCGGCTAGCTGGTCAGCTCGGCGACCCAGTCCCGGTTTGTGAAGTCCAGGGCTTCCGTCCCGGCGAATACAGACGGCGTGCTTACCTTGCCGTCGTTCTTCCCTGCCAGGTCCGCGGAGCTCGACGTCGCCGCGGCTGCGCCCTGGTCCAGGTTGGCGCCGGTCGCGACGCACTCGAGGACCTGCTCGGACGCGCCCGCCGCCGAGGCGATGGCCGACAAGTGGCCATTGGACAGGTCGTCGGAGCCGCCCATCTTGGGCTGCATGTTGAACAGGGCGCTGTGGAAGCCGACGAACTGCGCGGCGTCCCCGCCCTCGGCCACGCACAGCGAGGCCGCGGCGGCGCGCGTCGAGAAGTCGCCGCTGGCCGAGCGCTCCGCGAGGAAGTCCAGCGTGTGATAGCGCACGGCCAGGTCGCCCGCCGTGATCGCCTTCTCGATGTCGCTGCCGTAGGCGCTGTCGAATGTTGCACACGCGGGGCACAGGGGGTCGACGTAGACGTCAATGGCGGTGCCCGCATTCGCCTGCCCCACCTGGACCACGCCTTGGTCCTGCACCGCGATCGCGACCTCAGGCCCAAACGCCGGCAATGCAACGTCGGAGACCAGGAACTTCTCGTCAGAGTCGGCCGCGGCGGTGGCCGGTGCTGCCCCCTCCGATCCGCTGGAGCACGCGCCGAGCACGAGTGCTCCGGCGACGGTAAGTCCGGAAAACATCAGACGAGTGCGTGAAAGCCGCATCGGGTCAATCCTTTTCACAGTCGGGAGCATCACCGGAGATGGTGAATGATTACCCAGGCGCCTATCACCGACGACGCCGTGGAGTCCCGATGCTACGCAAACTGGTCCGTGCCGGACCTACAGTTCATTCGCGTCCGCGGGTTAGCGCCGTCATCAGCTCCAGCGGGCCTGGCCGCCGTCGAGCGGGATCGTCGCGCCGGTGAGGTAGCGGGCGTCGGGGCCGCAGAGGAACACGACCGCGCGGCCGATGTCCTCCTCGCACTCCCCGATGCGGCCCAGTGGGATGGTCTTGACGAACTCGGCCGCCTCCTCCGGACGGTTCTCGGTCCACCACTTCAGGCCCGGCGACATCGCGTGCGGGGCAACGGCGTTCACGCGGATGCCGTCGGGGCCCCACTCGGAGGCGGCGGTGCGGCTGAACGAGCGCATCGCCTCCTTCGAGGCGGCGTACGCGCCGTAGCCGGACACGTCCCAGCGCACAGCGGCCGACGTGACCATGTTGATGATCGAGCCGCCGCCGCGGGCCTTCATGTGCGGGTGGCAGGCGCGCATCAGGTGCAGTGCGGCCAGTGGGCCGGTGTTGAAGGCCAGCTCGACGGCGGCCAGGTCGATATCGAGCAGGCTGCCGAGCGCGCTGGAGTTGGCATTGTTGACCAGGATGTCGACGCCGCCGAACAGGTCGACGGTCTTCGCCACCGCGGGCTCGAGCGCGTCGAGCTTGCTGACATCGCACGTGATCGGCTCGGCGCGCACGCCCAGCTTCACCAGCTCCGCGCAGGTGTCCACGAGCTTGCGCTCGGTGCGGCCCAGGACCGCGATCGACGCGCCCTCCTTGGCCAATGCGAACGCGATGCCCTGCCCAATCCCTTGGCCAGCGCCGGTGATCAGCGCGACCTTGCCATCGAGAGTGCCCATCGTAGTGCTCCCACCTGTCGAATGTGCCGGCGCTAGAGGTCCGGCGCCCGATGGGATCACGCTAAATTACCTAGCAGTTGCTTGGTAGGGTCCATCCCATTGGTCGGATGCGCACCGGCCCCTCTCTGACGCCCTCCTGGAAGCGAGAATCCCTTGAGCTACCCCAATCCGATCGACTTCGCCGGCCGCGTCGCCATCGTCACCGGCGGCACCAAGGGGATCGGCTTCGTGATCGCAGAACACCTGCTGCAGGCCGGCGCAACGGTCATCGTGTGCGGGCGCAACGAGCCCGAAGCCCTGCCCACCGTCGATGGCCGCAGCGCCGAGTTCCGCGCCCTCGATGTGCGCGACGCGGACGCCGCGAAGGCCATGGTCGACGAGGTCGCCGCCACGCACGGCCGCCTCGACGTGCTGGTCAACAACGCGGGCGGCTCCCCCGACGCAGATGCGGCCACGGTCTCGCCCCGCTTCGTCGACGCCATCGTCAAGCTGAACCTGCTTGCCCCCTTCTACCTCGCGCAGGCCGCCAACGCGGTGATGCAGCAGCAGGAGGACGGCGGCTCCATCGTCAACATCGGCTCCGTCTCCGCCCATGACCCCCAGCCCGGCACCGCCGCCTATTCCGCCGCGAAGGCCGGCCTGCTGATGCTAAGCAACTCCCTCGCCCTGGAGTGGGCGCCGAAGGTCCGCGTCAATCACATCACCACCGGCCTGATCATGACCGAGGCCGCGGCCTCCGGCTATGGCGAGAACGGCGGCGCGGCACTGTCGAAGATCATCCCCATGAAGCGCATGGCGGTTCCGGCCGATGTGGCCAAGACCTGCCTGTTCCTGTCCAGCGACCTCGGCGCGTACCTCAACGGCGTGGACATCGCAGTGCACGGCGGCGGCGAGTACCCGGGCCGTTTCCTGCTGACCCGCGACCAGGGCGAGTGACCGCCCCGATGACGACCACCTTCGGCGAGCTCATCGCCGCCCGCGCCGACGACGACAGCCCCGCGCTGCACTTCCAGGACCAATCCTGGACTTGGCGCGAGGTGGTGTCCGAGTCCCGCGCCCGCGCCAATCTCGCCGCGTCCCTGCGCAAGCCGGGCCCGTGGCACATCGGCCTGCTGCTGCAGAACTCGCCGGAGAACCTGTTCTGGCTACTGGCCGCGGGTCTCTCGGGCGCGACGGTCGTGGGCATCAACCCGACCCGGCGCGGCGAGTCGCTTGCCCGTGATATCAATTTCACCGACTGCCAGCTCATCGTCACCGACGGCGCGCTCCGCCCGCTGCTCGACGGGCTCGAGCTCAATTGCGCGCCCGAGAACATCCTGATCAGCGACGCCCCCGATTTCAGCACCGCGGCCCCGGTGGCCGAGTTCCCCACGCCGACGGCGAAAACCGTTTTCTCGCTGGTGTTCACATCCGGCACCACGTCGGCGCCGAAAGCCGTGGTCTGCACGCAGGGCCGTCTCGGCACCATCGCGCTGCAGCAGGTCGAGCGCCGAGGACTCACACGCGACGACGTGTTCTACGTCGTCATGCCGATGTTCCACTCGAACGCGATCATGGCCGGCATCGCGCCCGCGATCGCCACCGGCGGGCAAATGGCGTTGCGCGCCAAGTTCTCCGCGTCCGGATGGATCCAGGATGTGCGCCGCTACGGCGTCACCTTCTTCAACTACGTCGGCAAGCCGCTCAATTACATCCTCGCCACCCCCGCGCGTGCCGACGACGCGGAGAACACGCTGCGCATCGCGTTCGGCAACGAGGCCAACGAGGCGGACATCGACACGTTCGCCCGCCGCTTCGGCTGCGTCGTCCTAGATTCCTACGGCACCAGCGAGGGCGGGATGCGCATCAACCGTGTGCCTGAGATGCCCTCCGGCTCACTGGGTTTGGCGGACGAGGGCACGATCGTGATCGACCCCGACACCCTGGCTGAGTGCCCGCCCGCTGAGTTCGACGCGAATGGCCAGCTGCTCAACGCAGACGTCGCGATCGGCGAGATCGTCAATACCCGCACCGCTCCCCAGTTCGAGGGGTACTACAAGAACCCCGAGGCCGATGCGGAGCGTATTCGCGACGGCATCTTCTGGTCCGGCGACCTCGCCTACCGCGATGCCGACGGCTTCTGGTTCTTCGCCGGCCGCACCTCTGACCGGCTGCGCGTCGATGGCGAGAACTTCGCCGCGGCCCCCGTCGAGCGGCTACTCTCGCGATACGCGCCGTTCAACCACGTCGCCGTCTACGCGGTCCCGGACCCCCTCGTGGGCGACCAGGTGATGGTGGCCGTCGAGCTGTATCCCGACACCGAGTTCGACCCGGCCGGGTTCGCGGAGTTCCTTGCCGCGCAGCAGGATCTCGGCACCAAGTGGGCGCCGAAGTTCATCCGCATCACCGACGCGCTCCCCCGCACGCCCACAAGCAAGGTGATCAAGCGGACGTTGCAGGCCGAGGGCACCAACGTGACGGACACGCTGTGGTTGCGACCGGGCAACGCATTGGCGTACGAGCTGGTCTAGCCCGGCAGAAGGCCCGCGACGAGATCGTCAATGATCTCGTCGGTCGGCGTCCCCTCATCGATCGGCGTCGTCAGCCGGTCGAACAGCAAACCCTCGATCGCATAGTGGAACAGTGCGACCTCGCGACGACCGCCGGGCAACCCTGCGGCGTCGTTGAAGGCGACGTCCGCCGCGAAAGCCTCGCGCTGCCAGTCCCCCATGACCTTGGCGATCTCGGGCCGCCTGGTCGCCTCTAGACGCAGTTCGTATAGCGCCACCGCGACTTTTCGGTTGCCCAGCAGCCGGGTCACGATGTCCCGCATGTACGCGGCGAACAGCTCCCGGGTCGGCTCTCGGCCAGCAAGCTCCCGCAGCACCTCTGGCCGCGGGGCGAGGCGCTCCCCGATCCGCTCGACGAGGCCGGCTACCAGCGCGTCCCGGGTAGCGAAGTAGTTCGAGGTGGTGCCGGCGGGGACGCCCGCCGCCTTATCGATGCCGCGATGGGTGAGCCCGCGCGCACCCTCGTCCGCCAGCAGTTCGAGCCCCGCGTCGGTCAACCGCGCCCGCCGCTCGTCATTTCTCGCCATGCGCCCACCCTAGACCAAACCACTACAGCCGTTGTAGTCTACTTCAACCACTACGTCCGTCGTGCTTAGGAGTCACCATGCGAGAGCTCACCTATTTCGTCGCCGTCAGCCTCGACGGGTACATCGCGGCCCCCGGCCACGACTTCGCGGACTTCCCGACAGCGGGCGATCACATCGACGTGATCACACGGGACTACACCGACACCATCAACGCGCCGGCCCAGCAGGCCCTGGGGCTCCGCTCCGACCAATCCCGCTTCGACACGGTGCTGATGGGCTGGAACACCTACGGCGTCGGCCTCCCCTACGGAGTGGACAGTCCCTACCCACACCTGCGGCAATACGTGTTCTCCCGCCGCCAGCGGGCCGCCCCCGACGGCGTGACCGTGACGGCCGAATCGCCCGCCGAGGTCGCCCGGACGCTCAAGGCGGAGGATGCCGGCAGCGGCATCTGGCTCTGCGGCGGCGGGCAGATCGCGTCCGCCCTAATCGGCCAGATCGACCGACTGATCCTGAAGGTCAACCCAATCCTGCTCGGCGGCGGCGTTCCACTGTTCGCCGACCGCGGCCATGATCTTCGGCAGGCGACGATGCTCGCCAGCACCGCCTTTCGGTCAGGGGTGATCTTCAACGAGTATCAGCTAGAACCTGCTAGCTAGACCACGTCGGCCTCTGGTGTGGTCTACGGCGACGGCGCAGAGTCAACCAGCAATTCGACCAGGAGGAGTTGCACGCGATAGCTCCACACCGCGTGGTCCAACTCCTCGACCACAAGCTCGTCGACAGACTCTTCCAGCTCCTCGAACACCGCGGTCTCCGGCAGCGGCACTGGCACTATCCAGCCGTCGGTGACGGTACCGGGGTCGCCGATCATGCAGGTGATCAGCCGGATGCGGGTGACAGTGCCGGTGGTGGCTGGCCCCGATCGACGGTCTGTCAGGAGCAGTGGACCGGACAATTCGAGAGAGGCCCCGTCTGGCATCGAGTCCTGCCCCGTATAAATCTCGACGGAGAGGTTCCCCGAGACACCCAGTGCGCCTCGTTGCTCTACGACGGGCCGCCAAGCCGGGGCCATAAACTCATGCCACCCGCACACGCGCGCGCTCCAGAACAGCTGCCACGCCACCTCGTCGCCGACTCGGAAGTGGGGCAGCGACGACGAGCCGTCGATGAGGACGGGAACCGTGGAGACGCTCATCTACACCTCCGGACGGAGGCTGGGCCGAGCAACGCCGCTCGCGGTCACGACGGAGGCCCCGCCAGCGGTGGAAAGCGATCCGGCCGCGGATCATCGCCCGCCCAGTATTCGGCTCCCGTGTCCCACCGGGGCCGCACCCGAACATGGGGTGCACGTGCTCGTGCCCAGAACAGAGCCTCCTCGAGAGTGGCGAACTCCGGCGAGGTCTCATAGGACTCGTCCCCTGGATCGCCCCCACCCCAGGATCCTTGGTAAATACCCCGGTGCTCATCCTCCGTCGGGTTGCCGTCCCGCTCACGTTCGGAGTATGGGGTGAAGGTCTGACGCCACACAATCAGCACCGCTCCACGACGCCCGATGTGCGCCAGGAAATCTCCGGCGATGTTGAGCAGCCGTCTCGCCTCGGCCTTGTCGCGGACGGCGGGCCGGGGATCGGCCACCACGAGTGCGAGTGCGTCGCAGACGTCGGCGACATGGCCATCATCGAGCGGTTGGTAGGTGAACGCCTCGATGATCCTGTGGCGCAGGTCCGCCAGCCCGCCGGAAAGCAGGTCCTCCGCAAACGCCTCGGCTGGCTCGTCGAACACGGTGATCCGTCCCATCGCCACACCGTAGCGAAGGGATGAGGCCTGGGTGGTCCTACGGCAAATATCCCGCCCACGGCACGGGAGAGTCCCGTGGAGTGGTGGGAATTGGATCGGTCCCTGACCTGCTGATCCGGCCGCGTGTCGCAGCCGGA
>NZ_BAVQ01000024.1 GCF_000524475.1 Tomitella biformata AHU 1821
ATCACCGCCGCCGCGGAAGATGGGCAGTTGGCGATGGCCGCGGTCGAAGCACTGATTGCCGCTGCGATCTGCCCCCACGATCCGCGCAAGAAGAACGCCCGCCGCTCCGACGCCGCGATGCAGACGCTCCAAGGCCTCGCGGTCATGTGTCAGTGCGA
>NZ_BAVQ01000023.1 GCF_000524475.1 Tomitella biformata AHU 1821
GAATTTCTTACATTCCCTTCCTTGCACCTCCGGAGGTGTTTGTGAAGGCCTACTCGATATATATCAGCTCTGCCACACCGCCAACCTCACCACCCTGCCGAATCCGCAGCGCCCCCGATTCCGCAGCCCTATTCGTGATTCGCAGGCCCTGTAACGCTCGCGATTGACCGCTAGGGCTGCGAGACGGCGAGACCGCGAAGCCTGAACCTGAATTCGCGCCATCCCCGGCCAAGTGGGGACCCGAAAGACTCCATAACGACGTTTCGCGGGCACATCGCCAGTGTGCGGGTGCGATAGATAGCGCACTCAGACTGACAATGTGCCCGCGAAAGCGAAACAGGGCTAGCTCACAGCTTGCAGAGGCTTAGAGCAGCTTCCAGTCCTCGAGGCCCTCGTACAGCGGGTACTGCGCGGCCAGCTTGGACACGCGGGCGCGCAGCGCGGGGATGTCCGCGCCGGAGCCGGCGGCCAGTGCGGTGGCGATGATGTCGGCGACCTCGGTGAAGGCCGCGTCATCGAAGCCGCGGGTGGCCAGGGCCGGGGTGCCGATGCGCAAGCCCGACGGGTTCATCGGCGGACGCGGATCGAACGGCACGGCGTTGCGGTTGACGGTGATGCCGACCTCGTGGAGCAGGTCCTCGCCCTGCTGGCCGTCGAGCTTCGAGTTGCGCAGGTCCACGAGCACCAGGTGCACGTCGGTGCCGCCGGTCAGGACGCTGATGCCGTTGGCGGCAACGTCCGCACCGGTGAGCCGCTCGGCGAGGATGCGGGCGCCGGAGAGGGTCCGCTCCTGGCGGTCCTTGAACTCCGCCGTGCCGGCGATCTTGAGGGCGACGGCCTTGGCGGCGATCGCGTGCATCAGCGGGCCGCCCTGCTGGCCGGGGAAGACGGCGGAGTTGAGCTTCTTGGCCCAGGCCTTCTTCGCGACGATCAGGCCGGAGCGGGGGCCGCCGAGGGTCTTGTGCACGGTGGTCGAGACGACGTCGGCGTGCGGGACCGGCGAGGGGTGCAGGCCGGTGGCGACCAGGCCGGCGAAGTGGGCCATGTCGACCCAGAGCTTCGCGCCGACCTCGTCGGCGATCGAGCGGAACGCGGCGAAGTCGAGCTGGCGGGGGTACGCGGACCAGCCGGCGATGAGCACCTCGGGGCGCTCCTCGAGGGCGATGCGGCGGACCTCGTCCATGTCGACGGTGTGGGTGTCCTCGCGGACGCCGTAGGCGCCCACCTGGTAGAGCTTGCCGGAGAAGTTCAACTTCATGCCGTGCGTGAGGTGGCCACCGTGGGCCAGGTTCATGCCGAGCAGCTTCTCGCCGGGGTTCATCAGGGCCATGAGGACAGCGGCGTTGGCCTGCGCGCCGGCGTGCGGCTGGACGTTGGCGAACTCGGCGTCGAAGAGTTCGCAGGCGCGCTCCTTGGCGAGGTTCTCCACCACGTCGACGTGCTCGCAGCCGCCGTAGTAACGGCGGCCCGGGTAGCCCTCGGCATACTTATTCGTGAGCACGCTGCCCTGTGCCTGCAGCACGGCGCGCGGCACGAAGTTCTCCGAGGCGATCATCTCGAGCGTGTCGCGCTGGCGACCCAGCTCGCCGGACATCGCCTCCGCAACCTCGGGGTCGAGCTCGGCGAGCGAGGCGGTCATGCTCGAGGCGGTGCTGGTCGGGTCGAACGTCATGAATTGCGCTCCCTGATCTGGGTGGACGGCAGAAGTCACCCCTTATTCTACGAGTCGGCCAACTGTGACCTACCCCCGCCTCAGGACAGGCTCGTGCCGCCCGGCAGCTCTGCGCGCAGCGAGGACGGGATGAGGGGCTCATCGAGCAGCCGCCGGAACCGCTCCGTGGCGCTGACCTGCGCCGGACGCGCGTCGAGCCAGGATCCGAGGAGCTGATAGCCCTCCACGTAGGTGCTGATGTAGGCCCGCCACAGCGGCGAGGTGAGAAAACGCAGGCTCTGCCGCGCACGCTCGGACGTCGTGAGCGTCCACCGCTGCAGGAACGCCGCGACGTCGTCCTCGCTGGCGTGCTGGTCGTGCAGCATCAGCGCGGCATCCTGACGCACGCCGAGCAGCTTCGCCGACGCCTTCGAAAACCGTTCGGCCCGCTCGCCGTCGAAGCGCAACCCGAGGTCCGCATAGATCTCCTGCGCCCACGGCCCCCAGCCCTCGCCGACGATCGCCTCGAGCGCGAGGTCGGCAAGTCCCTCCGCCATCAGGCACTGCGGGGTGTTGACGAGGAACAGCGTCTGCTCCACCTCGCCCGCGGCGACCAACCCGGCCTCCTTGCGGCAGTGCTCGGTGTGGTGGCCTGGATACGACTCGTGCGAGATCAGGTGTGGCAGGCCCGCCATCTGCTGCTTGAGGTCGGCGTTGATCGCCACGGTGGACTTGAAGTCGCCCAGGTAGTAGTTGAAGCCGGACCAGGGCTTGTCCGTCACCACCTGGTATTCGACCGTCTCGGCCTCGGGCAGGGGGAAGTCGACGCGGACCCGGTCGCGCAGCGCGCTGGAGAAGGCCTGCACGCATTCCTCGAGGCGGGCGGGCGGGATCTCGTCGGCGGCGCGGTGGGCCTGCAGTCGCTCGGCCAGCGGGCCGTTGCCGCCGAGGACCTCGTCCATCTCGCGGTGGGCCTGGCGGTACTCGTCCTCGTCGCCGCGCGCGATCCGCACGTCGAAGTACGCGTGCACCTCGTCGACGAACCCGATCTCCGCACCCGCGAACTTGCGCGCGGAGCACTCCAACGCGGTCAGGTGGGCGCTGACGAAATCCCTGCGCGACGCGGTGAGACCGGAGCCCGGCAACTCGTGGAGGAGTGCGGCGGCCTGGCGCGCCAGCTCGGCCGGATCCGGCTTGGCCTCGTTCTGGACCTGCCGTCGAAGCGCCGGGTCGCCGGTGAAGGCGTCGACGAAACCCTCCTCGATCAGGTCGAAGCGCAGCCCTAGTAGCTGATATTGCCGGAGCAACTCGGTAGTGTCCACGACACAGAAGCGTAGCGGCCGGCCCATGTTCGCGACCCGAGTCCGGCCATCTTCCACGAGAGGTGTTGACTGACGCGCATGCACGGCGACTCCATTTGCCTCCGTCCGCGACCATTCAGGGGACTCTCCCGTGGACAATCTCGGGCCTGTCCCCCTCAACTGGGGGTCCCCACATGTCTCGGTTGACTGAACCCAGTCCGTATATCGAGTTCGACCGCAAGAGTTGGCGCGCGCTGCGCATGTCCACCCCGCAGGTGCTCACCGAAACGGACCTGCACAAGCTGCGCGGCCTGGGCGAGCAGATCGATTTGAAGGAGGTCGCGGAGGTCTACCTTCCGCTCTCCCGGCTGATCCACCTGCAGGTCGCCGCCCGGCAGCGCCTCTTCGCCGCGACGGCCACATTCCTCGGCGAGAAGCATCCCGACAGGCAAGTGCCGTTCATCATCGGCGTGGCCGGCAGCGTCGCCGTCGGCAAGTCCACGACAGCCCGCGTGCTGCAGGCGCTCCTGGCACGGTGGGACACCCATCCACGGGTGGACCTGGTGACGACGGACGGGTTCTTGTACTCCACCCGCGAGCTCGTGCGCCGAGGCATCATGCACCGCAAGGGTTTTCCCGAGAGCTACGACCGTCGGGCGCTGCTGCGCTTCGTCACCGAGGTCAAGTCCGGCGCCCCCGAGGTGTCTGCGCCCGTCTACTCGCACACGTCCTATGACATCGTCGCGAACGAGCGCCAGGTGGTTCGCCAGCCGGACATCCTCATCATCGAGGGCCTGAACGTGCTGCAGACGGGCCCGCGACTGATGGTCTCGGACCTGTTCGATTTCTCCATCTACGTCGACGCCCGCATCGAGAATATCGAGCGCTGGTATGTCACGCGGTTCCTGGCGCTGCGCAGCACGTCGTTCGCGGACCCGCAGGCGCACTTCCACCACTATTCGAATCTCTCCGATGAGCACGCCACCATTGCGGCGCAAGAGATTTGGCACACCACCAACCGGCCAAACCTGGTGGAGAACATCCTGCCGACGCGCCCCCGGGCCACCCTCGTGCTGCGCAAGGACAGCGACCACACCATCAACCGGGTGCGGCTGCGCAAGCTCTAGCGCCCAGACTGGGTCAGTTCGCCGGCGGCTGCAGCGCGGGAAACCAGATGTCGCCCAACACGTCAGCCGCGGCGTCGCCGGAGAACTCGATGGTGCCCTGCACCGCCCAGCGGGTGAAGAAACGCTCCAGCTGGCTGACCAGCAGTTCGATGCGCAGCCGCGCCTCGTCCTGTCGGCCGTCGCCCCAGCGGGCCAGGTACTTCGGCATCGCCATCGGCAAATCGTAGATCGCCTTCTTGGCGATCTCCTTGAACTCCGGCTCGAGCGCCAGCGCCTCGTCCCAGGCCGGCAGGATGTCCTTATTGGTCTCGAACCACGCGAGCGACTGGCGCACCCAGGCCGTGAAAGCCTCCTGGGTGCCCTCCTCCAGCGCCTGGTCGAGATCCGCGTAGACGGCCACGGCGCGCTGCTCCATGGTCTCCGCGCTGATCTTCTGCAACACGTCGATCTTGCTGCTGAAGTGCAGGTAGAACGTCGCTCGGCTGCACCCGACGGCCGACGCGATGTCGTCGATGGTCACGGCCGCATACCCGCGGGAGACGAAGAGCTCTCGCGAGGTGAGCAACAGCTTGAGCCGAGTCTGCCGCTTCTGCTCGTCCCGCAGCGTCATCCGACGCGGTTGCTTACCCTTTTCAGTCCCGCTCACGTGTACAACTCTCCACAACTCTCAAGATCAGCTGAATCTCGGACTTTTGACACTACACAGCCAGACGCCGCGTCGGCCGAGTAACGCGGGGCGTGCACCGCTGCCAGCCGCACTGCGAACCCGCCTGTGCGGCTGGCTATTTCCCGCCAATGCCCACCGGCCGGACCCCGCCAATCGATATCCTGTCCATCACCCTGCGTTGGGGGAAGTAGTCGCTGGACGCGTAGTGCTGGGTGGACCGATTATCCCAGATAGCGACCGTGTCTGGTCGCCACCGCAACCGAAATTGGAACTCGGGGCGGCGGATGTGCCGATAGAGCAGCGTCAGCAGCTCGTCCGACTCCTCCTGGCCGAGTCCGATGATCCGCGTGGTGAAGATCGTGTTGACGAATAGCACTCTGCGCCCGGTCTCTGGGATCTCCCAGACGATGGGGTGCTCCACAGGCGGGAAGGCCTGGTGGAACCGTCCGATTTCGTCCGGGGTCATCCTCTGCCCGAACTCCTCGGTCTGCCGCCAGTCGTGCTCGGCCCACAGCCCGTCGATTCGCTGGCGTACTGATTCGGGCAGCAGGTCGTAGGCCGCGCCGGTGTCCACCCAGAGCGTGTCGCCGCCGACCGCCGGCACTTCCACCGCGCGCAGCACCGCGCCGACCGACGGCCGCTCATGCCAGCTGACGTCGTTGTGCCAGTTGTTCTCGATCGCGCCGCGCTGAGTATGCCGCACCAGTGTGGCAACATCCGCGTCCGTTTGCCCACTGGAGGCCTTGAGCGAGGTGAAGGGATGCCGCTCGATCGGCCCCCAGCAGCTCGCGAACCGCCGGTGCCCGTCGCGGTCGATGTCCTGGTCGCGGAAGACCAGCACCTTGAATTCGTGGAGCGCCCGTCTCAGCTCGGCGAGCACCGACTCGGACAGTTCCCCGCCGATCTGGAGCCCCTCGATCTCGGCGCCGATCGTCGGCGTCACCGGATGCACGGTGAACCCCTGGTAGTCCCGCCGCTCCATGTGCTCGGACAGCCGCGCGGCCACGAGGGGGCCCGACGCGTATAGAACGTCGCTGGCCGTCGGGTGCATCTTGCTCGCGGTATGCGCGGGCGGGCCGGCATCAGCCTCGCGGATGGTCGGTTGCACTGGGGTTCCACCTTTCAGTTGTAGAGGAGAATCAGGCTTCTTGCGCGACGGGAGATCCAGCGATACCCACCGGCACGTCCCCGACGATGGACAAGCGGTCCATGATCCGTCGTTGGGGGTAGTAGTCGCTCGCGGCGTAGTGCTGGCAGGTGCGGTTGTCCCAGAACGCGACAGTGTCCTTGCGCCAGCGCAGCCGCACCTGGAACTCGGCGCGCTGCACGTGCCGGTAGAGCAGCGTCAGCAGCTCGTTCGACTCCGCCTCCGAGACCCCCAGGATGCGCTGGGTGAAGTTGGTGTTGACGAAGAGCGTGCGACGGCCGGTCTCCGGGATCACCCGCACGACGGGATGCTGCGCCGCCGGGTAGTCGGGCCGTAGCGCGGCGATCACGTCCGGTGTCATGGACTTGCCGAAATTGGGCACCCAGTCATGCTCGGCCACCAGGGAGTCGATGCGCTCCTTGATGGCGTCCGGCAGCAGGTCGTAGGCCGCGCAGGTATCCGCGAACAGGGTGTCGCCGCCAACCGCAGGCACCTCGACCGCGCGCAGGACCGCGCCGAAGGATGGCGCCCGGCTCCAGCTGACATCGTGGTGCCAGTTGTTCTCGATGCCGGCCACTGACACATCCCGCTCCAGAGTGACGACGTCGGCGTCCGTCTGCCCCGGATACTTCCCGTACTTGATGAACGGGTGCTCCTCGAGCTCGCCCCACTTGGAGGCGAAGGCCCGATGTGCGGAGCGCTCGATGTCTTGGTCGCGGAACACCAAGACCTTCCATTCGAGCAGCGCGCGGCGTAGCTCGGCCATCGTCTCCTCGTCGAGGTCTCCGCCGAGCCGGATGCCGTCGACCTCCGCCCCGATCGTCGGCGTCATCGGGGCGACGGAGAACCGCTCGTAGGGGCGGTCGTCGAAAGATGGGCCCACCCGGTCCGCGACGAGGGGACCCGACGCGTACAGGGGATCGGTGGCGGTGACGTGCATCTTGTGGGTGGGTCGAACTGCACTGACGTTGCTCATTCCTGCACCTATCTGTTTCTGTTGGCTGTGGTCATGACGCGATGGCGGGGCTATGTGCGCCCCCCGGCTTGCCACGCGCACTAGGCGATCCAGGCGTCGCCAAGCAGGACGATGTCCGCGAATGTGTGCTGCACGCCGTGCACGTTCTCCTGCCAGATCACCAGGTTGTCCTGCGCGGAGACGGGCACCGTGGGCACCGTGTCGGCGGCTAATTGCTCGATCTCGCCGATGAGCGCGCTCTCCGCAGCCACGTCGGTGGCGGCCTGCAGGCGGTCGAGCAGTGCGTCCATCTGCGGGTTCGAATAGCCCGAGACATTCCCGTTGGACTCGCTGTGGAAGCTGGAATAGAGCTTCAAGAACGGGGCGGATTCACGGATGTTCAGGCCCGTTTGCCCCAGGTCGTAGTTCCGCTCGACATACATCACGCGAACCATGTCGGTGACGCTAGTGACATAGTCGACGGTCAGATCGAAACCGACGTTGTTCAGCATCGACTGGATGGCCAACGCACGGGCCTGAGCCTCGGGTGCCTGCCTGGTGACGAAGGTGATCTTGCCGTCGAACCCCTTGGCCTTCGCCGCGGCGACCAGCATGCGGGCCTCCTCGGGGTCATAACGCGATTGTGGCGCGCCGGAATCCCACTGGGAGGCCGAGGAGAACAAGGCGGTGCTGGGCCTGCCCATTCCGCCCTGCCCGCGCTCGTCGATGAGGACCGGGTCGACCGCGAGGTCAATCGCCCTGCGCACGTCGATGTCTGAGCCGGGGCGGCCCTCCGCGTTGTTAATCAGAATCGCGCTGCCGGCGTTCATGACGCTGAGGACGCCTGGATAGCCTGCGTCGGCCACCTCCGCCGCGATCTGCGCGTCATACAAGAACGCCAGTTGGATCTCGCCCGCCCGGAACATGTCCAGCTGCTGACGCCCATCAGCCGCGGGGATGATCCGCACGGCGTCCAGGTGCGCGGGTCCACTCCAGTAGTCGGCGCGACGCTCAAGGAGGATCTCCTCATTGGGCTTGTGCGCCTCGAGGGTGAACGGCCCCGCCCCGATGGGCGTGAAGGACTCGCCGTCCACGGCCTGCTTGGCGACGATCATCCCGGGTCCGGTGGCGAGCATGTTGGGGAATGTCAGCCACGGCTTGCCGAGCACGAACACCACAGTGCGAGGGTTGTTCGCGGTCATCGACTCGACGCTCGAGGACCACAGCTGGGAGTCCGATCCGCGGTTGGCGACGTAGCGCTCGATGCTCCACACCACGGCCTCGGCGTCGACCGGCTCACCATTGCTGAATCTCGCCCCTTCACGGAGGGTCAGTGTCCAGGTCTTGCCGTCCTCGCTGGCCTCGAGCGCCTCCGCGAGCTGCGGGACGAACTCGCCGGCCATATCGTCATAGCGCATCAGCAGGTCGTACACCGCCGCCATCTCCGTCCCTCCCGTCGAACCCGAGGGGACGGTCTTCGCCGGGTCGAGGACTGCGGGCAGGTTGAATGTGCCGAAGGTCAAGGTGCCGCCGGTCTGGATGTCTTCAGCGTCGGGCTGGCTGCCCACCGGGCCACTGATCCCCCCGCGCTGTTGCGCCTGCCCTGCACCTCCGGACGCGCACCCGGTGAGCGCGACCGCGCCGGCGACCGCCATGGCCCCCATCCTCAATCCCCAATGGGCCCGCCCGACCGGTAATCCGAATCTCAGACTTCCCACTGATCCTCCGTCTCTGGGGCCGCTCTCGCCGCCCACCGCAACTGTGTCGCACGACACATGCTGCGTCTTCACAAACGGACTGTCAAGTGAAAAACGAAATGACCACCAAACTCCACCTGGCGTTGAATACAGTTCGCACTCTCACTAGACAATCCGTCAGCGACTGCTAATGTGTGGGGCAAGCCACACCCACCCGCCACGACGAAAGCCAGGTTGCCCCGTGAGCTCGTTGCCCACCGTCTGCATCATCGGAGCAGGCTGCTCCGGCTTCACCACCGCCAAGCGTCTCAAGGACTTCGGCATCCCCTTCGACTGCTTCGAGGCCTCGGACGACGTCGGCGGCAACTGGTACCACAACAACCCCAACGGCCTGTCCGCCTGCTATGAGTCCCTGCACATCGACACGTCGACCCGCCGCTTGGAGTTCGAGGACTTCCCGGCCCCCAAGGACTGGCCGCACTTCCCCCACCACACGTTGATGCACCAGTACTTCCGCGACTACGTCGACCACTTCGGCCTGCGCGAGATCATCACGTTCAATACGAAGGTGGAAAAGGCGGTCCGTCTGGCCGACGGCAAGTGGGCGGTCACGATCAGCACCGGCGAGACCCGCACCTATGACGCGCTGGTCGTCGCGAATGGCCACCACTGGGACCCGCGCACCCCGGAATACCCCGGCGCGTTCACCGGCGAGATGCTGCACAGCCACAGCTACCGCAGCCCGTTCGAGCCCGTCGACATGCGCGGCAAGAACGTCATGGTCGTCGGCATGGGCAACTCCGGACTGGACATCACGTCCGAGATCTCACATCGCTCAATCGCCAAGCGCGTCTGGAACTCCGCGCGTCGGCCTGGCTGGGTCCTGCCGAAGTTCCGGGGCGGGCAGCCCTCCGACATGATGATGATGCCGCCGTGGATGCCCAAGAAGCTGGGGCTCAAGATCAGCCGCAGGTCGATCAAGAAGAATATCGGCAACATGGCGGACTACGGCCTACTCCAGCCGGACCATGAGCCGCTCTCCTCCCATCCGTCGGTGAGCGTCGACTTCCTGGCCAACGCCGCCTCCGGCGACATCACCTGCGTGCCCGGCATCGCCAAGCTCGACGGCGACGCCGTGATCTTGACCGATGGCAACCGCGTCGAGGTGGACACGATCGTCTTCGCGACCGGCTACAACACCACCTTCCCGTTCTTCGAGGATCCCGCCATCCAGCCGGACTCCGAGAACAACTTCCCGCTGTTCAAACGCGTCTTCAAGCCCGGCATCGACAACCTGTACTTCGCCGGCCTGGCCCAGTCCCTGCCGACGATCGTCAACCTGGCGGAGCAGCAGAGCCACCTCATCGCCCGCCATCTGGCCGGTGGATACGACCTGCCGAACGTGGCCGAGATGAACGAGATCATCGCCCGCGACGAAGAGATGCACCTGGGGCAGTACTACAAGGCGCCGCGGCACGCCATGATGGTGAGCCTGGGCCGGTATTCCGTCGACATGCAGAAGGAAATCGCCGCGGGCGGGAAGCGCGCGGCCACCAATGCCTCCGCGGTGAAGGTCCCAGTCTGATGCCGGCATTACATGGCACGTGCGCAACCAGATTCGACGACGTCCGCGCGCGTCTGCAGCGCAACATGGATGACGGCCTCGAGGCCGGGGCCTCGCTGTGCCTGATCGTCGACGGACAGGTCGAGGTCGACCTGTGGGGCGGCGTCGCGGACATCGCCACCGGTCGTCCCTGGGCGCAGGACACGGTCACGAACACATACTCGCTGACCAAGACCATGACGGCGCTCGTCGCGCTGCTGCTGGTCGAGCGCGGCCAATTGGACCTCGACGCCCCCGTCTCGAGGTACTGGCCGGAGTTCGCCGCCGCGGGCAAGGAGTCCGTGCTGGTGCGCCACGTCCTCGGCCACACGTCCGGCGTGTCGGGCTGGGAGCAGAAGGTGTCCATGTCGGACGTCTACGACGCGCAGGGCGCCGCCGCGCTGCTCGCCGCGCAGGCCCCATGGTGGACGCCGGGCGAGGGCTCCGGCTACCAGGCCCTCAACCACGGGCACCTCGTGGGCGAGATCGTGCGGCGCATCACCGGCAGCACCCTCGGCGAGGTCTTCGCCGCGGAGTTCGCGGGCCCCATGGGCGAGGACTACTGGATCGGCTCCCCGCCCGAGGTCGACCCCCGCGTCGCCCCGCTCATCCCCCCGCCGCCGTCCACGGTGGACCTCTCGGCGCCGCCCCCGCAGGGCGTGTTCGTCAAAACCATGACCAATCCGCCGATGCCGAGCTCGATCTGCACCTCGCGGGACTACCTCGCGGCGGAGATCGGCGCGGCCAACGGGCAGGGCAACGCCCACTCCGTGGCCCGGCTGCAGTCGCTGATCTCCCATGACGGCGTCGTCGACGGCCGGAAGTACCTCTCCCCCAGCACCATTGAACGGATCTTCGAGGTGCAGGCCGACGGCGTAGACCGCGTGCTGGGCACCCACATCCGGTTCGGCGTCGGCTACGGCCTGCCCAGCCCGGACTCGATGCCCTCGATCCCGGACGGTCGTCTGTGCTGGTGGACGGGCTATGGCGGCTCGCTGGTCGTCAACGACCTCGACCGGCGGATGACGATGGCGTTCGTGATGAACAAAATGGCCTCGCAGCTCGTCGGCGCCCCCAACGTCAACGGCTACCTCGACGCCGTCTACACCGCGCTGGAGGCCCGATGATCCCCCGCTCGATGAAGGCCCTGCAGATCATCGCCCCCGGCGTGGTCGAACTGCGCGAGGTCCCCGTGCCCGCCGTCGGCCCCGCGGACGTGCTAGTCAAGGTTGCCGCCGCCGGCATCTGCCACTCCGATCTCCATGTGCTGCACGCCCAGCGCATCCGGGAGCGGCCGATGACCCTCGGCCATGAGATCGCGGGAACCGTTGCCGCGCTGGGCGACGCCGTGGCAAGAGATGCCGTGGCAGGAGTTGCGGGGGCAGGAGTTGCGGGGGCGGCTGGGATCCAGGTCGGCACGGCCGGCGTCGTCTACCTGTGCTGGTCCTGCGGCGTGTGTCGCGCGTGTGCCTCGGGCCGGGAGAACGCCTGCCTGGCCGCGGGCCGCGCCGCGATGCCGCCCTGCCCCGGGCTCGGGCCGGACGGCGGCATGGCGGAGTATGTGCGGGTCCCTGCCGCAGCGTTCGTGCCTGCCACCCTCGACCCCGTGCAGGCGGCCCCGCTGGCCGACGCGGCCCTGACCAGCTACCACGCCATCCGCAGCGCCCGCGAGCACCTGCGGCCCGGCGGCACCGCCGTCGTCATCGGCGTCGGCGGGCTCGGCCACCTCGGGGTGCAGATCCTGAAGGCCATCAGCCCGGTGCGGGTGATCGCGATCGACGTCGCCGAGGACAAGCGGGCCCTGGCCACGGCGCTCGGGGCGGACCTGGCGCTGCCGTCTGACGAGCACGCCGCCGCGCGGATCCTCGGGCTCACCGGCGGCCTTGGCGCGGACGCGGTGTTCGACTTCGTCGGCGTCGACGCCACCGCGCGACTCAGCGTCCAGACGGTGGCGCCGGGCGGCGCGTATCGGATGGTCGGCCTCGGCGGCGGCACCCCGGGCGTGGCCGCCGACGGCGCGATGGGCGATGGCTGGCCGTGGGGCGCGTCCATCGAGAAGACCTATGCGGGCACGCGCCGCGACCTCATCGACTCCCTCGCCCTGGCCGCCGACGGCAAAATCCGCGTGCAGGTCGAGACCTTCCCCCTCGCCGACGGCGTCGCAGTGCTGGGCCGCCTCGAGCGTGGGCTGATCTCCGGACGGGCGGTGCTCTTGCCATGACCGGCACACGAGCATCCGGCCGATTCAGCGGCCGGACGGCAATGGTCACCGGCGCAGGATCCGGCATCGGCCGGGCCATCGCATCGCGACTGGTGGCGGAGGGAGCCCAGGTCGCGGGCCTCGACGTCAACACCGCCGCGCTCGCCGCGCTGGCGGACTCGCTCGGCCCCGCCTTCGCCCCGATGACCGTCGACGTCACCGTCGAGGCCCAAGTGGCGGAGGCGGTCTCCGCGACCCAGCACCTGCTCGGCGGGCTCGACCTCGCCTTCAACGTCGCTGGCGCGGCCCGGAATGCGCGGATCGTCGACATGCCCGAGGAGGACTGGGACTTCACCATCGACCTGGTCCAAAAGTCCGTCTTCCTCTGCACCAAGCACGTGGCGCGGGCGATGCGCGCGGCCGACCGGCCCGGCTCCATCGTCAACGTCTCGTCCGTCAACGCCCGCATCCCCATGCCCGGCGGCAGTCCCTATGCCACGGGCAAGGCCGGCGTGGAGATGTTCACCCGCAACGCCGCGCTGGAGTTGGCCGCAGATGGCATCCGCGTCAATGCGGTGCTACCCGGCCTCGTCGACACTCCCCTGGTCTCCTCCGTGTTGGGCGACGAGCAGCTCACGAGCGCGTACCTCGACCGCATCCCGCTGGGGGCGCCCGCGACGCCCGCGCAAGTCGCCGGGCCGTGCCTCTATCTGGCTAGCGACGACGCGTCTTACATCACCGGGGCGTCCCTCGCCGTGGACGGGGGCTGGACCACAACGGGATACCCGCAACTTGGGGGCCGCCGCGACTGACCGATAGCCTGGCTACCCCATGGTTGCCCTCCTCTTCGCGCTCGTCGGCCTCGCGCTGCTTGACGCCACCAATGTGCTGCTGATCGGCATCACCACCGCCGTCGTCTACGACGCCCGGGTCAGCCGCCGCTCCCCCGTCTCCGGGGGCCTCAGCTTCATCGGCGGCGTGTTCGCCGCGACCACGATCTTCGGGTTCCTCACCGTGTTGGGCATCGGCTACATCACCGACCTGGTCGATTTCGAGATCACGCTTACCATGCGCCACTGGGGCGCGATCGCCCTCGGCCTTGTGCTGGTCGGGGTCGCCGCCATCCCCCTGGGCGACCGTGATCCTCCCGAGTGGGCCGTCGCGTTCCGGCGCAAGCCGTGGCTGCTCGCACTGGCGGGGCTGGTGATCGGCCTCGCCCAGGCGCCCACCGCAGTTCCGTATCTCGCCGGCCTGGCGCTGCTGGCCGCCCGCCAGCCCCTGCCCACGCTGTGGCCGCTGATCCTCATCGCGTATTGCCTGCTGGCGCTGGTGATTCCGCTGCTCGTGCTGTTCCTGTCGACCATAAAGACGCGCTGGGCCCGCAAGTCCTTCCGGGTGCTGACGCGCTCGGTCAACCGCTATGGCCCGCCCGCGGTGCGCATCCTGTTCGTCATCGCGGGCGTGGCCCTAATCGGGATCGGCGTGATCGGGCTGCTCTGAGGAGCAGGCCCCTAATCTGCTCAGACCCCGAAGCGGCGGTGCCGCGCCGCGTAGTCCCGCAGCGCGCGGAGGAAGTCCACGCGGCGGAACTCGGGCCAGTAGGCCTCGGTGAACCAGATCTCCGAGTACGCGCTCTGCCACAGTAGGAAGCCGGACAGCCGCTGCTCCCCGGAAGTGCGGATCACCAGGTCAGGGTCCGGCTGGCCGGAGGTGTACAGGTGGGCGCTGATCGCCTCAGGCACCACGGACTCAATCATCGCCGCCGGGTCCGCACCCGCGTCGAGTTGCTCTTGCAGCAGCGTGCGCACCGCGTAACAGATCTCCTGGCGCCCGCCGTAGCCCACGGCGACGTTGACCTGGCAGCCGGTGCGCCCCACCGTGCGCTCGGAGGCCGCGCGCAGCCTGTCCGCGCGATCTGCCGGCAACAGCTCCAGCGCGCCGACGATCGTCACCCGCCAGTTCTCGTCGGGGCTGGACAGCTCGTCGACGACGTCGGTGATGATCTCCAGGAGCGTCTCGAGCTCCTGTGGATCTCGCCGCAGGTTCTCCGTGGACAGCAGGTAGATCGTCGCCATCTCGATGCCGGCGGCATCGCACCAGCGCAGCAGCTCCGCAATCTTCCGGGCGCCCATGCGGTGCCCGTGCGCGATGTCGTCGAAGCCGTTCTCGCGGGCCCACCGGCGATTGCCGTCGCACACCACACCCACGTGCCGCGGGTGCTTCTTCCCCACGAGGCCGCGCCGCAAATGGTTCTCGTAGAGCCGGTAAAGCGGGTTCTGCACCTTCACGGCTCCAGTTCCTATCGGGTGTGTCGGGGCCTCCCGACACACCGGGGCAACTCACTTCGCTGAGCCTACGCGCCGCCTCTTGACGAGAGCCTGCTAACCTCGACCACGTGATGCAGACCCGCGTGTATTGGCGTTTTACCACGGCTCCGGATGGGGCCGTTGGTCGCGCACGCTGATCAACTAATCATCCGGAGCCCAGGGCAGAGACAATCGTCTCTGCCCTTCGTCATAGAGACGGGCTCGCCGGATGTCGCCGCGGACGGGACCGTCACCCCAACCCGAAAGATTGCCGTGACTACCACCACTGACACCCCAGCCTCCACCGCCCGCTCGACGACTGATCGCAATATCGCCGAGTTCCTCCCGCTGCCCACCCCTCGCGAGATGCTCGATGAGCAGCCGCTCGGCGAGACCCGCGGCCGGTTGGTCGAGCGCAGCCGCGAGGAGATTGCCCGCATCCTCGACGGCACCGATGACCGCGTGCTGCTCGTCGTCGGCCCCTGCTCTGTGCATGACACCGACGCGGCCCGCGACTACGCCAGCCGCCTGGCCCCCATCGCCGAGAGCCTGCGCGAGGACGTGCTCGTCGTGATGCGCGTGTACTTCGAGAAGCCGCGCACGACGGTCGGCTGGAAGGGCCTGATCAACGATCCCGGCCTCGACGAGAGCTTCGACGTGCCCCGCGGCCTCCGCATCGCCCGTTCCCTGCTCCTCGACGTGCTCGACGCCGGCCTGCCCGTGGGCTGCGAGTTCCTTGAGCCGATCAGCCCGCAGTACATCGCGGACACCGTCTCGTGGGGTGCCATCGGCGCCCGCACCACCGAGAGCCAGGTGCACCGCCAGCTCGCATCGGGGCTGTCAATGCCCATCGGCTTCAAGAACGCGACCGACGGCAATGTCCAGGTCGCGATCGACGGCTGCGGCTCCGCCCGCGCCCCCCACGTGTTCTTCGGGAGCGACCTGGACGGCAACACCGCCGTCGTGCGCACCCGCGGCAACGCGGACTGCCACACGATCCTGCGCGGCGGCCGTGTCGGCCCGAACTACTCGCCCGAGCACGTCGCCAGCACCCTCGCAGGCCTGGCGAAGGCCGGCCTGCCGGATCGACTCATGATCGACGCGAGCCACGCCAACAGCGGCAAGAGCCACCTGCGCCAGATCGAGGTTGCCCACGAGATCGCGGACCGCATCGCGGCCGGCGAACGCGGCATCGGCGCCGTCATGCTCGAGAGCTTCATCGAGGGCGGCAACCAGGACCTCTCGGCCGAGCCCCTGGTGTACGGCAAGTCCGTCACCGACGCCTGCATGGACTGGGCCAGCACCGAGACGCTCCTCGAGACGTTCGCCGCCGCCGTGCGCACCGCCCGCCTGGGATAGCTCGCAGACAGTTAGCCCTTCCGGCCACCACCGTGCAGGAGCGCCACCAGCTCCTGCGCGGTGGTCACGGGCCGGTCGCACACGAAGTGCCGGCACACATAGGCCGTTGCCTGGTCCCGGATCATCGGCCGATCCGCCAGCAGCGGCGTCGAGTCCCGCGGGCCGCCGACCACCACCGACCCACCGGGCGCGGCGCGGCGGGCTATCTCCAGCAGGCCCTCGTCGCCCGGCACGTGCGTGATCGCGATCTGCAGCGGCCCATGCGCCATAGCCTCGGCAACCGATAGCCAATTGCCCGCGGAGCGCGGAGCGCGCTCGAGGAGCACAGAAGCCCGGTTCAGCGTGTCCTCGGCGAGCCGCCGGTAGCGCCCGGCGGACTCCAGGTCCACCACCGCGGACGCAGTCAGCAACGCGTCGGCAATCGCGGATGCGCCCGCCGGGGTCGCGCCATCGACCGGATCACGCGGGCGGTGCACCAACACCTCGGCATCGTCCGCGGTGTCGAACCAGCTGCCCGCCGAGTCGGGGTCCGCGAAGTGTTCGGTCGCGGTGTCCAGCAGGTCCTGGGCGGCGGTGAGCCAGTCCTGGTCGCCCGTCACCTGGTGCAGGGCCAGCAGGCCCGAGGACAGGAAGGCGTAGTCCTCAAGCACCCCGACGGCCGCCCCCGCCTGGCCGCCGAGCGACGCGCGTCGCAGACGGCCCTCGACCAGGTGCGTCTTGAGCAGCATCGCGGCGCACTGCTCCGCGGCCTCCACCCATTCATCGCGGCCGAGCCCGCCACCGGCCTCCGCCAGGGCCAGAATGGCCATGCCGTTCCAGGCGGTCACCACCTTGTCGTCGCGGCCCGGTTGTGGACGCAGTGCCCGCGCCGCGCTGAGCTTGTCCCGCACCTGGCGCCAGCGCGCGGTGTTGTCGGGGTCCTGGCGTAGCTGCAGCACCGACGCCCCCGCCTCGAAGGTCCCCGTCTCGGTGACCTCCAGCAGTTTCGCCGCCCACGGCCCGTCCTCAGGGCCCAGGACCACTCCCAGCTCCGCGGGGGTCCACACATAGGTGGAGCCCTCCACCCCCTCGGTGTCCGCGTCTAGCGCCGACGCGAAGCCGCCCTCCGCGGTCGGCATCTCGGACAAGAGGAAACTCGCTGTCTGCTCAGTGACCTCGTGCGCCAGTGCCAACCCGTCCATGCGGGCCAGGTGCGCGTAGAACCGGAGCAGTAGCGCGTTGTCGTAAAGCATTTTCTCGAAGTGCGGAACCACCCAGTGCGAGTCCACGCAGTAGCGGGCGAATCCGCCCGTGAGCTGGTCGTTGAGCCCGCCCCGGGCCATCGCCTCGGCCGTCCGGCGAACCGCCGCCATCGCCGGCTCCGAGCCGGTGCGCTCGACGTGCCGGAGCAAACCCTCCACCAGCGCCGCTGGCGGGAACTTCGGGGCGCCGCCAAATCCCCCGTGCACTGCGTCCTCATCCTCCAACACCTGCCGCACCGCATCAGCCAGCAGCTCCGCGTCCACAGGCTTGGCGCCGTCGGGCAGCGCGGACGCCGCCCGGGAGAGTTCCGCCACCACTGCGGCCGATGCGCGGCCCACGTCCTCGCGGCGCGTCCGCCAGGTGTCGGAGATCGCGTCCAGCAGCTGCAGGAATCCCGGCATGCCGCCGCGCCCGACGGGCGGGTAGTAGGTGCCGCAATAGAAGGGCTCGGCATCCGCGGTGAGGAAGCAGGTCATCGGCCAGCCGCCCTGGCCCGTCATCGCCACGGTGGCGTTCATGTAGACCGCGTCGAGGTCTGGCCGCTCCTCGCGATCCACCTTCACGCACACGAAGTTCTCATTCATCACCTGCGCGATGGCCGGGTCCTCGAAGGACTCGTGCGCCATCACATGGCACCAGTGGCAGGAGGAGTATCCGATGGACAGCAATATCGGCACGTCCCGCGCCCGCGCCGCCGCGAACACGTGTGGCCCCCACTCCTGCCAGTGGACGGGGTTGTCCGCGTGCTGGCGAAGGTACGGGGAGGTTGCTGCTCCGAGTGCGTTGGTCACTCCCCCAGCCTATCGTCGGAGCCGGGCGCTCTGGGTCCGGAAGCCGCGACCGCCCGGCCGAACCTCTCGGACCACTCGCGCAGATGCGCGATCAACTCTGGCGGCGAGCGCACGTGAAAGTCGGCGCCCACCGAGCCCAGCGCCATCGCTGGCCAGTCCAGGTTCTCCGCGGTCATCGTGACGGAGCAACGTGCCGCATCGACTGCGGTGACCGCGGCCCAGCGGCCTATCCGCCGGGCGACCACCGCGGCCGGCGCATCGATCACCGCCGCCACCTGAAACTCCGCCGGCTGGCCCGCGATGCCCGCCCGCACGAACTCCGCCGCGTCCTCGGCGGGCAGCTCCCGCGGCCGGAAGGATTGTCCGGCCGTCGACAGCATTGCCATCCGGTCCTGGCGGAAACTGCGCCAATCGTGTCGCGTGAGGTCGTAGGCCACCAGGTACCAGCGTTGCCCGAGGAAGACCACCCGGTGCGGCTCCACTAAGCGCGCCGTCGGGGTCCCGTCCGCCGCGGTGTAGTCGAAGCCCATGCGCTGGCTGTTGCGGCAGGCCACCGCCAAGGTGGTGAGCGTGTGGGGGTCGACCGCGCCGGCCTCCATCCGCCACGGCGCCGACATCGTCATGGCCCGCACCGCCTCCAGCCTCGCGCGCAGTGCCGCGGGCAGCACCGGCACCACCTTCGCCAACGCCCGCGCCGACGCCTCCTCGGCCCCTTGCACGCCGCCTTGGGCGGCGGCATGAAGCCCGACCACCAGCGCGATCGCCTCGTCGTCGTCGAGCAGGAGCGGCGGTAGCGCGGACCCCGCAGCCAGTTGGTAGCCGCCGGCCACGCCCCGGCCGGCCGTGACCGGATAGCCCAGTTCCCGGAGCCGGTCGATGTCGCGCCGCAGCGTGCGCGGCGAGACCTCCAGCCGGGCGGCCAGCTCGGCGCCCGGCCAGTGCCGCCGGTCCTGCAGCATCGACAGCAGTCGCAGTGTTCTCGAGCTGGTGTTGGCCATGACTCATTATTGCTGGCAATTGCGGACAGAAAGTGACCGGATGGAGTTCTAGCGTTGATCCTGCAACAGCCAGCCAACCGCGGGAGTAGATATGACCACAGAACAGCTCAGCACCGAGTGCGAGCGCGCCGACCTCATCGAGTCACTAGAGCGCCATCGGTGGTTCTTGCGTTTCGCCGTGCGCGAGCTATCGGAGGAGGAGGCCACGCGTCGCACCACCGTCAGCGAGTTGAACCTGGCGGGCCTCGTCAAGCACGTTGCGGCGGGCGAGGAGGCGTGGGTGCGCTTCATCGTCGAGGGCCCGTCCGCGCTGGGGGATTTCACGGACTTCTCCGAGGCGGCGATGGCCGCCAGGTCGGACGAGTTCCGGCTACTCGATGGTGAGACCTTGGACAGCGTGTTGGCCGAGTACGACGCGGTGGCGGCCCGCACAAACGAACTGGTGCGGACTCTGCCTGATCTCAATGTGAGCCACCCGTTGCCGGAGGCGCCGTGGTTCGAGCCTGGGGCCGCATGGTCGGCCCGACGCGCCCTGTTGCACATCATCGCGGAGACCGCCCAACACGCCGGGCATGCGGACATCATCCGCGAATCCCTGGACGGAGCCCTGACTATGGGTTGAGAGGCGCCCCCGCTGACTACTTCTCGGCGTCGGGGTCCTGGTCATCCGGCTTCTGGTCGTCCGGCTTCGGGTCGTCCTTGACCATGGTCACCGCGCTCTCGCCGGCGCTCTTGCCCGCCCGCTTGCTGGGCAGCGCGTCGTCCATCGGCGCTTGGTTGTTCAGCGCGTGGGCATCGGCACCAGGCGTCAGATCCGGATCGTCGAAGCTCTCCGGCAGGTTCCGCAGTCGGCGGTTCATCGACCGGACCAAGAGGACCACGGCGATCAGCAGAGCCAGGATCAGGAACAGCCCGATCGGCGACGCCTTGCCGAACTCGGCTCCCCGACCACCCGTCATGTCGGGCTCGCCCCAGGTCTTTGCCAGGAAGATCGTGCCGTTGGTGGCGATTGCGGAAGCGGACATCAGTTCTCAACTCCATCTACTGGCCCGTCGCGCAAACCGCCCGCCGGGTGGTGCCTTACTACATCTTGCCCCATGTACAGGGCGGAGCGCTCGGCCGCGTTTCCGCGCGGCCGAGCGCCAGGTGCTAGCCCGCTGCCGGGCCCAGCCCGGTGAAGAGGTCGCTTTCGGGGAGCGTCGTCTTCACCCTGGTCTTCGCCAACTCGAACTCCTCAGTCGGCCACACCTTCTGCTGCATCTCGATGGGCACAGCGAAGAAGTTGCCGTTGGGGTCGATTTGCGTCTCGTGCGCCAGCAACGCCTTGTCGCGGATCGGGAAGTACTCCCCGCACCGGACCTGCGTGGTCACCCGCGCCATGAGATCGCCCTGTTCGGTCTTCCACCGGTCGAGCCACTCGGCGAACGGGTTCGGGAGGCCCTCCGCCGCCAACGCGTCGCGGAACGTCTCAAGCCGCTTACGGATGAACCCGTGGCTGTAGTAGACCTTCTGGATCTCCCACGGCGCGCCGAGCTCGGGGTGGTACTCGGGGTCGGCCGCCGCCTCATAGGCCGCCATCGACACCTCGTGGCAGCGGATGTGGTCGGGATGCGGGTAACCGCCGTTCTCGTCGTAGGTGATCATCACCTCCGGCTTGAATTCCCGGATCTGCTGCACCAGCCGACGGGTCGGCTCCGTGAGCGGGATCGCGGCGAAGCAGCCGTCGGGCAGCGGCGGCAACGGATCGCCCTGCGGCAGTCCGGAGTCCTCGAAACCCAGCCACACGTGGTCGACGCCCAAGATCTTGGCGGCGTTCGCCATCTCCTGAATGCGCAGCTCCGGGAGGCGGCCCTCCGCGTCAGCCACGTCCATCGCGGGGTTGAGGATGTCGCCGCGCTCGCCGCCCGTGAGGGTCACCACGAGCACCTGGTGCCCCTCGTCGGCATAGCGGGCCATCGTCGCCGCGCCCTTGCTGGACTCATCATCGGGGTGGGCATGCACTGCCATGAGCCGGTAACCGCTCACTTGATTCCTCACCTCACACATTGGGCCTTCGCCACAGGGTTGATCGCCACAGGTCTTGCTCGAGGCCGCATGGACCTCAAAACACATTGTCCATGATCCCACCCCGCCGCGCGGACGCCAGCGCCAGGCCCACCCGGAGCTGGGTCACACTGGCTGATCATGGTACTAAGTCTCCTGAGATGAACAGCCAAGACGCCTCGCGCACGTCCGCGCGCTACGAGCAATCCCGACTGAGTCCGACTACTCGCAAGTCCATCCTCGTCGTGTTGGTGCTGATTGTGCTCGCCGTCGGCGGCGGCGTCACGTACGCGCAGTACAAGATCTTCGGATCCACCGATCTCGAGTCCAACGTGACCCGCTACGAGGCCACCAGCGACACGGTGATCGAGGGCGACATCTCTCTCAACCGTGACACTCCAGAGGAAGCGGCCGTCTGCGTCATCCGCGCCCGCAACCGGGACGGCGACGAGGTGGCCCGTCGCGAGGTCTACTTCCCGCCCCGCGACTCCAGCCCCACGGTGGTGTTCACCGGTATGAACACCACCATGCTGAATGGGCTGCCGCCGGGCATCATCGATGTGTACGGCTGCTCGTACACTGTCCCGGAGTACCTCTCGACGAACTAGCCGGTGAGCGGTGCCGCAGCGGGGAGTGCGCTGCGGCACTTCTTCGCGTCGCGATCAGCGGCGAGAGTGCTACTATGGGAAAATACACGGCTCAGCACGGGTCGTGTATTACTGCATTCAGGGCAACCGAATACGGGGGCGTTAGGTGCGGTCTTGCTGTCCGCGCATCACCCGCCCACTCACATTTCACTGCCACTTGGCCGACGCAAGTCCCGGCCACAAGCACAAGGGAGCGACCAGCATGACCGAGACGCAGGAGACCTGGCTCACACAGGAGTCATACGACCGACTCAAGAGCGAGCTCGACGGCTTGATTGCGAATCGCCCCCTCCTCGCCGCCGAGATCAATGAGCGCCGCGAAGAGGGCGACCTCAAAGAGAACGGCGGCTACCACGCGGCGCGCGAGGAGCAGGGCCAGCAGGAGGCCCGCATCCGTCAGCTCTCGGAGCTGCTGAACAGCGCGAATGTCGGCGTCGCCCCCACCCAGTCCGGTGTGGCCCTCCCCGGCTCGGTCGTCAAGGTCTACTACGACGGCGACAAGTCCGACACCGAGACGTTCCTCATCGCCACTCGCGAGGAGGGCTCCGAGGGCGCCAAGCTCGAGGTCTACTCCCCCAGCTCACCGCTCGGCGCAGCGCTCGTCAGCGCGACGGTCGGCGAGACCCGCGAGTACAGCGTGCCCAGCGGCAAGGTCGTGAAGGTGACGCTGGTCAGCGCGGAGCCGTACCACAACTAGCCCGCAGCAGAACCTAAGGAGCACCTCGCAGCGCGACGCGCGTGGGGTGCTCCTTTTTGCGCTGCCCACCCGGCCGCACACCGCCGCCAATTTCCGAGATCGGCGCTAGAATCGGATCGAGCATCATGCTCGAGGTTTTCAGGAGCGGCAGGGCCGTCGTACCCCGGCGGCCCCCTCCCTGAGGGTCGAAAGGACAGTCCGATGGCATCTGCAGATTCAGCCCACACCGTGCGCACGCTGACCCTGGCGGAGTACCAGGCCTCCCACCCCACGATCCCGATGTTCCCGGCGACTAGCGAGACTGTCGCGAAAGTGGTGATGATCCTCCTCTACGCCCTGATCGTCATCGGCATCGTCTACATCGCCCTGCGCTCGTCCGGCGTCGTCAACTAGCAGGTCAGCGCGGCAGGATCCCATGGAGCACGATGTCAGCGATCGCTGCCGCCAGGGCCTCGGGGTCCTGCTCGTCGCGGACGCACAGTGCGAAGATCGCCGCTCCGGCGATCACGTCCAGCAGCGCGTCCGCGTCCACCCCAGCGCGCAGCACCCCGGCGTCGACACCCTCGAGCACCCGTCGGGCCAGCTCCGCACGGATGGGGTCCAACTGCCGGGTGACCAGAGCCTCCCGCAGCAACGGGTCTGCCCGGGTCTCGCTAATCAGGCCCGGCACCGCCGCGCGCGTCGCCGCATCGCCAAATAGCGCCACCGCGCCGTCGATCAGCGTCCGGGTCTGCTCGGGGACCCCGACGTGGGATTCTGCGGGCTGGTCCAGCACCGGATAGATCGCCTCGTGGACGAGGTGCGCCTTCGAGGGCCACCGCCGGTAGATCGCCGGCCGGCCCACCCCCGCAGCCTGCGCGATCGCCTCGATCGAGGTGCCGGCGAAGCCTCGCTCCACGAGCAGTCGCCGCGCCGCGGAAAGCACCGCCACATCGATCTCAGGATTGCGCTGCGGGCCTAGCCGGTGCACCGATGGCTCGGATGACATTCGGACGAACCCCTTACATTCTAGTGTGATCGGTATTACATTATTACCCTAGCCGTTACATACTGGATCGACTAGCGCGACGACAGCGGGGACACGACATTGACCACACCACCCACAGGCCAGGCCGAGGACTTCAGCGAGTTCTCCCGCCCCAGCGACTCCCGGCATGCCCCTGACGCCCTCGGACGCGGCCTCCAGACCTGGCTCGCGGCACAGCTCGGCGGCGTCGGCGACGTCTCCGTCACCGACGTACGCGTTCCAGATGCCAACGGGATGTCCAGCGAGACAGTGCTTTTCGATGCGGAGTGGACCGAGGACGGAGTGCGCTCGCGGCATCGCCTCGTTGCCCGGATCGCGCCCGGCGACTCCGCTGTGCCGATATTCCCGCACTACGACTTAGACCAGCAGTTCCGCATCATGCGCACCGTCGGCGAAAGCTCCCCCGTGCCGGTGCCCCGCGTGTATTGGTCCGAACCCTCCCCCGCTCCCCTTGGCGATCCGTTCTTCATCATGGAGCAGGTCCACGGCGATGTGCCGCCCGATGTCCTGCCGTACAATTTCGGCTCCTGGCTCACCGAGGCGACGCCGGCGCAGCGCGCCCGCCTGCAGTCACAGTCGATCCAGGTGCTCGCCGATCTACACGCCATCGAGGACCCGGCCGCGAAGTTCCCGCAGCTCTCGGCCAGCGACGACGCCAGCACCGCAGCCAGCGCCCTGCGCGCCCATGTGGCCAGCCAGCGCGCCTACTACGAGTGGGTCACGGCGACGGGTCCCAAGTCCGCGTTGATCGAGCGCGGCTTCGACTGGCTGGAGGCGCATTGGCCCGAGGAATCCGGCCCCGCCGTGTTCTGCTGGGGCGATGCGCGGATCGGGAACATCCTCTATCGCGATTTCACCCCGGTGGGCGTCCTCGACTGGGAGATGGCCACGCTTGGCACGCGCGAGCTCGACCTGTCCTGGACCATTTTTCTACATCGCTTCTTCGAGGACCTCACCACACTCGCCGGCCTGCCCGGGCTGCCGGATTTCCTGCGGCGCGAGGAGGTGGCGGCGCAGTATGAGCAGCGCACCGGCCATACCCCCCGCAACCTCGACTTCTACACGCTGTACGCGGCAGTGCGCCACGCGATCATCATGTTCCGAATCCAGTGCCGCGCCATCGCCTTCGGCCAGTCGGATGCGCCCGCCGACCCAGACGACATGATCCTGCATCGCGCCACCCTCGAGAAGATGCTCGACGGCGTCTATTGGTCTGAACTAGCTGAAAGGCAGGTGGGCTGAGATGCTCTCGCCCCTTGACGACTTCCCTGTGCACCAGATCGCCGAGGTCATCCGGCACGTCGGCACCTCGGACCGCAACTTCTATGACCGCTACTACTTCAACTGCTATCCGCAGCCGGGCATGGTCGAGGACCCGCTGTTCCTCATCATCGGGCTCGGCCAGTACCCCAACCTTGGCGTGATGGACGCGTTCGCGGTGCTGCGCCGCGGAGACGACCACATTGTCTTCCGCGCGTCCAAGGCGCTCGGATCCGACCGGATGGACCTGAATGTGGGCCCGCTGCGGGTCGAGGTGCTCGACGGCCTGCATCGGCTCCGCATCGTGCTCGCCCCGAATGCGCAGGCCCCGAACCTGTCCTTCGACCTGACCTTCCAGTCCAATATCCCCGCCGCGTTGGAGTCCCGCCACTTCGTCCGCCAACTCGAGCGCGTCACGTTCGACACGCAGCGCTTCGTCCAGACCGGCACGTGGAGCGGCGAGCTCACCGTCGACGGCATCACCACGCCCGTCACCCCCGACGCGTGGCTCGGCAACCGCGACCGCTCCTGGGGCGTGCGCCCCGTCGGCGAGGCGGAGCCGCCCGGCCGCCGCGGCGACCCCGCCGAGACGGCGCGGGCGAACTTCTTCTGGATCTACGCCGTCATGCAGTTCGAGGAGTTCTCGGTCAGCATGATCATCCAGGAGGACGCCGAGGGCCGGCGCATCGTGGAGGACGCCACCCGCATCTGGCGGGACAAGGCTCATCCGCCGGAGTGGCTGGGCAGGCCGGAGCATGAGCTCGTCTTCCAGTCCGGCACCCGCGAGGTCGCCTCCGCCACCCTGACGTTCCGCCGTCCTGGCCCCGTCGGCCAGCCCGACTACAGCATCATCGTCGCCTGTGATCCCGTCCTCCCCCACTATCTGGGTGTCGGAACCGGCTATGGGCTGGAACAAGATTGGCGCCATGGCATGTGGCAGGGCGACCTCGTGGTGCAGGGATTGCGCCACAAGGTCGACGAGATCGAGCCCTGGAAGAAGATGATGTGCCCGGTGGACAACCTGGCGCGGTTCACCCTGACCGAGCACGGGGCCGACCAGCATGGCACGGGACTGCTGGAGGTTGCGGCGATCGGCCCGCACGCGAGATATGGCTTCGCCGGCATGGGCGATGTCGCGCCCTGAACCGAAACGACTGCACACCACGCCATTATTCGGCACACTGAAGAGCGGCTCGGAAATGCCGAGGCGGTGCTCGATGAAAGGACGCTGAGATGTCAGTTTCGATGGAACTCGGGAAGGTCCTAGACAAAGCGTATGAGGGCAAATCGCTGGACGAGGTGCTGGCGGCTCCGCCGTCCGCTCTCGCCGGGCTGACCGAGAAGCACGACACGATCCTCAAGGACCTCGGGATTAAGACCATCAAGGACATGGGCACCAACAAGTACTTCGCGCTAGCCAACGCCCTCGCTCAGGCCGGCACATACCAGGGCTGATCCGCTACGACGCATCATCTTTGAGGTGCCCGGACGATGGCCGGTCGGGGTGATTATCCCGGCCGGCCACGCAGATTCTCAGCGGGAGGTCGGCGGGGAGTCCGCTCCGGCGTCCTGACGCTCCCGCCTGGTGGCGTTTGCCAATCGCACGATCTGGTCCGGGGTCTCGCGTCCCAGCTTGTCATTGATCTCGATGGTCAGCTGAGCCGCGATCACCTGCGCCTTAGTTACCTTGACTTTAGTCATCGGTTTCCTCCCATCCTTGTTCGAAACCAGTATTGCCCCGATCGCTCTCAGCCGCCAGTGGCTGGTCGTATACGGCCACCAACACTTCCAAGATCGCGGCCAACTCGTCTCGACCAGCGAGTTCGCTCCGAGAGACACTCTTCAAAACGACCGTCCCAACCTCCGCATGTTGCATTCGAGAATCCAGTGCCAGTTCAGTCGCCCACTGGAAACATCGCCACCATTCCTCGCGACGGCCCTGGACCTCCCGCTGCGCGGTAGCCCGATCCCCCGACCGCCACGCCAACAGCGCGGATAGCCACGCCCCGTCTGAAATTGCTGCCGCGAACCTGTTAGCGCGTGATCTCGGGCTTCTCGCCGATGGTCAGCCGTCGGGTCATCTCGACCTCGACCTCTGTCCAGGACAGGTCGTTGGCGGTCTCGCGGGATCTACGCTGCACCTGCCCGCCGACATCGGGGATTAGCATCTCCGGCGGCACGCGCAGGGTTTGGGCCAGCGCGAAAATGGTGGAAAGGTGCGGGTCCCCGCAACCGTCGTCGCGGCTGACGTTGCGCTCCAAGTTCGACACCGTGTTGCGGTGCACTCCGCTCATGTGCGCCAGCTGTTCCTGGGTGAGATTGCGGTGCTTCCGGAGCCAGCGAAGACGGTTGGCGAAGGAGAGTCCGTAGCTCTGCCAATCGAGCTCGCCTGCCTCCGTTCGCGTCACCCCATCACGCTGTCGTAGCCGCGGGCTATTGTCTGCACACCATGTTGTGCAAGGAGTGTGAGTGATGCCGCAGCCCAACGCCGCGAACCTGCCCGCCCGTCTGGAGGACCTCGAGTCCGGTGTCCGGGCGGTCGGCATCGCCGCCGAGCCGGTCGCGGTCCTCGCCGTCGTCAGGCACGGCTCAGACGCCGCCACTGTCACTTACAAGACGGCCGACGGCGTCCTCGGCGAGCGGCTGCTCTACCGCGCCGACGAGACCGCGCTGGCCATCGAAAGCCCCCAGAGCCGTTGGGGGTTCACCGCCGACGCCGCCGATTTCCGCCTGGCTGCCGAGGCCCTGCGCATCCGGATGGCGGGCCTGCATGACCCGATGCTCGCGGTCTCCTCCAGCGACGTCCGCCCGCTGCCGCACCAGATCCGCGCGGTCTACGGCGAGCTGCTCCCCCGCACCCCGCTGCGATTCCTACTGGCCGACGATCCCGGCGCCGGCAAGACCATCATGGCCGGGCTCTACGCCAAAGAGCTGATGCTGCGCGGGGACCTCACGCGCATGCTCATCATCGCGCCCGGCGGGCTCGTGGAGCAGTGGCAGGACGAGCTCGACTCGAAGTTCGGGATCCGTGCGGAGCTGCTCTCCCGCGAGATGTTCACCGGTGCCGTCGACGGCAACCCCTTCCAGCGCCACCCGCTGCTGATCGCCCGCATGGACCAACTCGCCCGCAACGAGGAGCTACTGGAGCACCTCGAGCACAGCGAGTGGGACCTGGTCGTCGTCGACGAGGCCCACCGGATGTCCGCCAGCTGGTGGGGCGGCGAGCTGCGCAAGACCAAGCGCTATGAGCTGGGCCAGCAGCTCGGGCGGATCGCCCGGCACCTGCTGCTGATGACCGCCACCCCGCACTCGGGCAGCGAGGAGAACTTCCAGACCTTCCTCGCGCTGCTGGACCCGGACCGGTTCGAGGGCCGCTTCCGCGCGGGCGCGCACTCCACCGACACCACCGGGCTGATGCGCCGCATGGTCAAGGAGGAACTGCTCACGTTCGAGGGCAGGCCGCTGTTCCCGGAACGGATCGCGGAGACCGTGCCGTACACACTCTCCCCCGGCGAGCTGGACCTCTACGAGTCCGTGACCCAGTACGTGCGCGAGGAGATGAACCGCGCAGACTCGCTCGACGGTCCCCGCAACCGCACCGTCGGGTTCGCGCTGACCGTCCTGCAGCGTCGGCTCGCGTCGAGCACCCACGCCATCCTGCGCTCTCTTGAGCGACGGCGGGAGCGCCTGCGCGCCAACAGGGTCGAGATGCTCAACCCCACCGTTGCGGCACCGAAGGCCCTGGACTGGGCCAAGCTCGACGATCCCGAGGAGCTCGACGCCGCCGAGGCCGAGGATCTCGAGGAGAAGGTGGTCGACGCCGCCACCGCGTCGCGCACCGTCGCGGAGCTCGACGTGGAGATCAAGCTCCTCGGCAACCTCGTGGAGCTGGCGACCCGGGTGCGCGACGCCGGCGAGGACCGCAAGTGGGCGGAGCTGCGCTCGCTGCTGCTGGACAAGAACCTGCTGCGTGACGAGAGCGGGGCCCCGCGCAAGCTCATCGTGTTCACCGAGCACAAGGACACGCTGTATTACCTGACCGACCAGATCCGCAACGTCCTCGGCCGCGAGGAGGCCGTGGTCACCATCCACGGCGGCACTCCGCGCGAGGAGCGCCGCCGCATCCGCGAGGCATTCACGCACGATGCCGGCACCCAGGTCCTGGTCGCCACCGACGCCGCGGGCGAGGGCCTGAACCTGCAGGCCGCGTACCTGATGGTCAACTACGATCTGCCGTGGAACCCCAATCGGCTGGAGCAGCGGTTCGGCCGCATCCACCGTATCGGTCAGGAGCACGTGTGCCGGCTGTGGAACCTCGTCGCTGAGGGCACCCGGGAGGGCCAGGTGTTCACCAGGCTGCTGGCGAAGATGGAGGAGCAGCGCCGCGCATACGGCGGGAACCTGTTCGACGTGCTGGGCGACGCGTTTGAGGATCGGCCGCTGCGGGACCTGCTGATGGACGCGATCCGCTACGGCGACGACCCCGCACGCGCCGCCGAACTCGAGGCCGTGGTGGACGCCGAGGTCGCGCATGGTCTGGAGGATCTACTGGCCGAGCGCGCGCTGGCCCGCGAATCCCTCGACCCGCACGAGCTGGCGCGGATGCGCCGCGAGATGGACGAGGCCCATGCCCGACGCCTCCAGCCCCACTACATCGAGCTGTTCTTCCGCGAGGCCTTCACCCGGCTCGGTGGGCGCATCTCCCCGCGCGAGCGACAGCGCTTCGAGATCTCCAATGTGCCCGCGGCGCTGCGCAACCGGCAGCGGCCGGGGGCCTTCCAGCCATTAACCACGAAATATCAACGGGTGACGTTCGAGCCCAGTTCTGTCGATAGTGGGGCTGCGCGCGCCGAGCTGCTCGCGCCCGGGCATCCGTTGATCGACACGGTGCTCGACACGACCCTCGAGAACCACCGCGGCACCCTCGAGGCGGGTTCAATGTTGTTCGCCCCCAACGATTCCAGCGCGCAGCCCCGGCTCATCGTGGCGCTCACCGGGGAGATCACCGACGGTACGGGGACTGCGGTCAGCAAGCAGTTCGCCTTCGTCTCGCTCACTCCGGACGGCACCGCCACCGATTCCGGCCCCGCGCCGTACCTGGACACCGAGCCCCTGCCCGCCTCGGCGAAGTCTGTGGCTGAGGAGGTCATGGCGCAGCCCTGGCTCGCGGGCGGCGTGGAGCAACTGGCGACGTCGTGGTCGATCACCCACGCCCAGCCCGCGCACCTCGACGAGGTCCGCCGCCGGATGCTGCCAATGGTGGAGAAGACCCGCGCCGCCGTCCGCCAGCGGCTCGTCTCGCAGGTGAACTACCTCGACGGCGAGGCCACCCGGCTGCGCGAGGAGCTCGATGCCGGCAAGGGCAAGAAGCGCGGTCAGAGCCCGGATCGGCTGGAGTCACGGGCGCGCGAGCTGGAGCAGCGGCTGCATCAGCGTGTTGCCTTATTGGACGCCGAGGCGCAGCTGGCGGCCAAGCCGCCGACGATCGCAGGGGCGGCGCTCGTCATCCCGGCGGGCATGCTCCCACTCGATTCCGAGTTCCCGCCTGGCTCCGATTTGGTACCGGCATCTGAATTGCCCCTGGTGCCCGCGTCCTTCGCCCGCGACACCGCGGTGACCGACCGCCGGGCCGTCGACGCGGCGCTGGCCGCCGAGCGGGCCCTGGGCCGCGAGCCGGAGGAGATGTCGCATTCGAATCCCGGCTTCGACATCCGCTCCACCGCCGCCGACGGCTCGACGATCTTCATCGAGGTCAAGGGCCGGATCGTCGGTGCCGCGGACTTCTTCATCACCTACAACGAGATGCTGTACGGCAAGAACATCGCGCAGAACCACCGGCTGGTGATGGTCTCGGTAAGCCCGGACGGGCCTGAGCACGATCAGCTGCGGTACCTGGTGGACCCGTTCCGGTCGATCGACATGGGCGGCTTCCCCGCAACGACAGTGCAGGCCAGTTGGCCGAAGATGTGGAAGGCAGGCGGCGGTCCCGTGTGAGGGGGCCGGTGTGAGCCTGCCCTGGATCAGCTCGCCGCGCGCGGCATCTCCCTCGCACTGCCCCGCTCATCGTCCTGCCCGAGCTTGGCGATCTTGACGATCCACTCGGGCGTCTCACGGCCGTCCTCGATGTCCATGTCCACCCGAAGTTGGGCGGCCATGACCTGAGATCGAGTGACCTTAACTTTCCGGCTCACCGTCACCCTCCGTTCTGTCCAGCACGTACTCGGTGTTAGCGGAATCTGCACCATCAGCCTGCGTCTCGCCCAGCATACTGTCCAGCACCGCGCGGACTGCGTCTCTCTCCGGATACTCCGCCAGCGGACTTCGTCGAATCACCCGCAAGAGCGCCGCTCCAGACTGGGCTCTGTTCTCCCGCTCATCTAGCGCCAACTCCGTCGACCACTGGAACCGACGCCACCACTCCTCACGCTTCCCCTGCACCTCGCGCTGCACGGTGGCCCGAGCGCCCGACCTCCAGGCCAAGAGCGCGGACAGCCATGCCCCGACCACCGCGAACCCCGTCAACACCGCCTGTAGTGCCTCCATAGCGGAATTGAACATCAAGGGTCTGACATCGATTCCGGGAAGTGTGTCATTCGCGAACTGTCTGGCGAGCGAGTGCTGTAGTCACCCCGCGGCAGGTGGTCCTCGCTCGCCGCTGCGGGTCAACGATATGCCGGTCAACCGGTCTGCGATGATCAACTAAAGCACAACACGTTGTGCTCACCTCCTTGCAGCATCGCGCCTTGACCGATCGGACCTCCATGCTTGACGACACACAATACGTTGTACCTCGACGCAAGTTGATCGAGGTGGCGTTGCCGTTGGAGAAGATCAACAAGGAGTCCGCGCGCGAGAAGTCCATCCGCCACGGCCACCCGTCCACGCTGCATTTGTGGTGGGCCCGCCGCCCGCTCGCCGCGGCCCGGGCAGTCCTGTTCGCGCAGCTCGTCGATGACCCGTCATCGTTCCCCGATCGTTTCCCCACCGAAGAGGCAGTCACCGCGGAGCGCAAGCGGCTCCACGACGTCATCGAGCGGCTCGTAGTCTGGGAGAATTCCAATGACGAGGCCCTACTGAGCGAGGCCCACGCGGAGATCCTTAAGTCGACCGACGGCAGTCCTCCGCCAATTGTGGACCCCTTCGCCGGCGGCGGCACCATCCCGCTCGAGGCTCAGCGACTCGGCCTCGAGGCGCACGCCTCGGACCTCAACCCCGTCGCAGTGCTCATTAACAAGGCGCTGATCGAGATCCCGCCGAAGTTCGCTGGCCAGCCACCCGTGTTCCCCGGTGCCGCGGAGTCTCAGATCAATGACTGGCCTCGTGCAACCGGCCTCGCCGAGGATGTCCGGCGATACGGCCAGTGGATGCGGGACGAAGCCGAGAAGCGGATCGGGCACCTGTACCCAAAGGCGAAGTTGCCCGACGGCTCGGAGGCGACGGTGATCGCGTGGATCTGGGCGCGCACTGTCACCTGCCCCAACCCTGCCTGCGGGATGGGGATGCCGCTGGTGCGGTCGTGGTGGCTGGGCAAGAAGAAGGGCAAGGAGGCATACGTCGTACCTACAGTCGTCGACGGCAAGGTCGAGTTTTCGATTGGCGACGACACTTCGCTCGCCCCCACCAAGGAGACTGATGGCACCGTCGGACGCACCGGAGCAATCTGTATCGGATGCGAGTCAGCAGTGGAGCTGAAATACATTCGCGCCGAGGGGCGATCAGGCCGTATGGGATCCCAGCTGATGGCGACTGTGGCGGAGGGCAAACGGACGCGGATTTACCTCGCGCCCACCGCGGCGCATGAGGCTGCAGCACAAATCGCGAGGCCAGCGAATGTTCCTGATGGTGAACTCGCAAAGAACCCTCGTGATTTCAAAACGCCAAATTATGGCATGACGACATTCGCCGACTTATTTACTCCACGCCAGCTGACCTCGCTCACAACCTTCAGCAACCTAATATCTGAAGCCCTTGAGAAAATCCGAGCGGACGCCCTCGCTACCGGGATTCCATACGGCTATGGTCTCGAGACAGGTGGAGTTGGAGCCGCCGCGTACGCCGATGCCGTCACTACGTACCTTGGCTTCGCGATCAGCCGCATGACCAACAAATCCTCAACAATCTGCTCGTGGGATTCAAGCCCGAAAATGGAGGCCGTTCGAAGCGTCTTCGCCCGGCAAGCGCTTCCAATGAGCTGGGACTTCGCTGAATCTAGCCCCTGGGGTGGATCTGGAGGCGATTTCGTTGAGGACCTCCAGTGGGTGAGCCGGGCACTTCAGCGGATACCAGCCACCGGCGTAGCCTTCGCGACGCAGGCCGATGCCATCGACGCTGCGAGCCAGAAGGCCCTCATTTCAACTGACCCTCCCTACTACGACAACATTGGCTACTCAGACCTTTCTGATTACTTCTATGTCTGGCTTCGACGATCTCTGCGCTCGGTCTATCCCGAATTAATGAGTTCAATGCTCGTACCAAAAGCTGACGAACTTGTGGCTAACCCCTACCGACACAATGGCAAAGCGGGAGCACACAAGTTTTTCGAAGATGGATTCCGAGAAGTGTTCCGTCGCGCCCGCAACTCCGCTTTAACAGATTTTCCAATTACCGTCTACTACGCATTCAAACAGCAAGACACGACAGACAGTGGACAGGCTTCTACAGGTTGGGAAACCCTTCTTGAAGGAATGATTCAGTCCGGTTGGGTGATCACCGCAACCTGGCCTATCCGAAGCGAACTCAGCAACCGCATGATCGGATCCGGAACTAACGCCCTCGCCTCCTCAATCGTCCTCGCTCTTCGCCCTCGTCCTGTTGATGCGCCCACCACCGACCGCCGCGGCTTCATTAACGCACTCAAGGACGAGTTGCCGACCAAGCTCAAGGAACTCCAACAAGGCGCTATCGCCCCCGTCGACCTACCCCAAGCCGCAATCGGACCCGGCATGGCGGTCTTCTCCCGCTACTCCGGCATCCTCAACGACGACGGCACCAAGATGACCGTGCGCGCCGCGCTCGCACGGATCAACGAGATCCTCGACGACGTCCTCAGCGCGCAAGAGGGCGACTTCGACGGCGAGACCCGCTTTGCCATCGCCTGGTTCCGTCAGCATGGTTTCGATTCCGGGGCATTCGGCGACGCCGATAACCTCGCCCGCGCCCGCAACGCCTCGATCGACCACCTGGAGCGGTCCGGGATCCTCAGCAGCCGCGCGGGCAAGGTCAACTTGTACTCCCCCGAGTCCCTCGACGAGGTCTACGGGGACAAGCTCTATGACCCGGCCACCGACGAGCAAATCAGCACCTGGGAAGTCGTCATGCACGCCTCCCTCGCACTCACATCTAAGGGCCTGCCCGCCGCCGCGCAGCTGTTGGCGGCCGTCCCCGCGTCCATCGACCGCGACCTGTGCAAGGAACTCGCGTTCCTGCTGTTCGCCATCGCCGAGGACCGCAAGCAGACCGCCACCGCCGTCGCGTTCAACGCGCTCGGCACGGCGTGGAACGACATCGTCGCCGAGTCGCGCAACGCCGCGCCCAGTGGCGAACTTCAGCTCGATTTCACTGGAGAGGACTGACCCATGGCACTGAGTAACCGCGACCGCGTCAATAAGGCACTCGAGCTCCTCGGCCCGGCTCTCGATCGATTTATCACCGGGGCTGTGGCAGAGAAGGTCCAAGAGGGGCAAGACTGGACTCTAATGCTGGCGGCCGCCGACGTCGGCAAGGGCGGCGCGACGAAGAAGTACAACCCCATCGACCCGGCTAACGGCCTGCGGATGATCACCGACAACATCCCGAATCGGGCCATCTCCGGCTGGTACCCGTTCAGCAAGGTGCTGTCGCGGCCCGAGCAGAGCCTGGCCAGCGAGCTGCGCGAGATCCGCAACCTCAACGCGCACAATGAGCCATTCACCATGGACGACGCGTACCGCGCTCTCGACACCGCAGAGCGCTTCCTCCTCGCGGTCGGCGCGCCCGCAGAGGCGGAGGAGGTCAAGCGATCCCGTCTAGACCTGCGCCGCCTGTCCTCCGCCCAAGAGGACCGCAAGGTGGTCAAGGCGTCGGGCACCACCGAAATCGGCTCGACGGGTCTCAAGCCGTGGCGCGAGGTGCTGCGCCCGCACAACGACGTGGCCAGCGGCAATTTCCACGCCGCCGAGTTCGCGGCGGACCTGTCGATGGTCGCCCGCGGCGAGGGCGACCCCGAATACACGGACCCCGTCGCGTTCTTCCAGCGCACCTTCCTCACCCAGGGCCTGCAGGACCTCGTGGTGCGCGCGGCCAAGCGTCTGTCCGGTGACATGAACGCCGCGCCGGTGATCAACCTGCAGACCAACTTCGGCGGCGGCAAGACGCACTCGATGCTGGCGCTGTGGCATCTCGCGTCGGACACACCCCTCATCGACTTCCCGCAGGAGGTCCAGGACACGCTCGCCGGGCATGACCTGCAGGCCGACGTCAAACGCGTGGCGCTCGTCGGCACCCAGATGCAGGCCGGCCAGCCGAACAGGATGCCCGACGGCACCCTGGTTAACACCATCTGGGGCATGCTCGCGTGGCAGCTCGGCGGGGCCGAGGGCTACGCGATGGTCGAGGAGTCCGACCGCAACCGCACCAACCCCGGCAACCTGCTGCGGGACCTGTTCGAGCGCTTTGGCCCCTCGATCATCCTCATCGACGAGTGGGTCGCCTACGCTCGCCAGCTCTACGGGCGCGACGACCTGCCCGGCGGCACCTTCGACACGCAGTTCAGCTTCGCGCAGTCGCTCACCGAGAACGCGAAGGCCGTGCCCGGCACGCTCGTCGTGATCTCCATCCCCGCCTCCGCCGAGATGAAGGAGGGCGAGTATGTCGGGGATGAGGAGGAGGTGGGCGGCGAGAACGGCAAGGAGGCGCTGCGCCAGCTCCAGAAGTACATCGGCCGCGTCGCCGAGCAGTGGCGGGCCGCGAACGCGGAGGAGAGCTTCGAGATCGTCCGCCGCCGGCTGTTCGAGACGCCCGATGCCGCGGCGCTCGCCCAGATCAACGCCACCGCGAAGGCGATGGTGGGCTTCTACCGCGACAACGCCGCCGAGTTCCCCCGCGCGGTGCGGGAGAACGACTACGAGGATCGGATCCGCCGCGCGTACCCGATCCACCCCGAGCTGTTCGACAGGCTCTACGAGGACTGGTCCACGCTAGACCGCTTCCAGCGCACCCGCGGCGTGCTGCGGCTGATGAACACCATCGTCGGGCAGCTGTGGCGGGACAACGACTCCGCGCCGCTGATCATGCCCGGCTCCGTCCCGCTGCGCGCGGACAAGGTCATCACCGAGCTCACCCAGTACCTCGACGACAAGTGGAAGGCGCTGATCGACACCGATATCGACGGGGACCACTCCGCGCCCGCCGAGGTCGACCTCGCCAATCCCCTTCTCGGCCAACGGCACACCACGCAGCGGCTCGCCCGCACCGTGTTCATGGGCGCCACCCCGACGCTGTCCTCCGCGCACAAGGGCCTCGAGCGCCAGCGCGTGTTCCTCGGCGCCGCGCTACCTGGGGACGTGCCCGGCAACTTCCACTCCGCGCTCAACCACCTGGCCAACACAGCCACGTTCTTCTACAACTCCAGCGCGCTGTATTGGTATGACACACAGGCAAACACGACCCGCACCGCGCGCGATCACGCCGAGCGCCTCCACAAGGAGGACGTGTACGTGGAGGTCACGCGGCGGCTGCAGACGCACCGCAAGACCGCGTCCGACGGCTTCGTAGGCGTGCACGTCACCCCCGAGTCGTCCGCAGAGGTGCCGGACACCGACGAGGTCCGCCTGGTGATCGCGCCGCCCTCGCACGTGCATGATCGCAAGCGCAAGGCCGAGTCCCCCGCCGTGGTCTGGGCGCGCGAGGTCACCGAGCACCGGGGCAGCGCCGCCCGCGGCCACCGCAACACCGTCGTGTTTCTCGCGGCCGACAGCGCACGCTGGTCCGAGCTCGACAGTGCGGTCCGCGACTTCCTCGCCTGGTCCTATGTGCGCGACAACGCCGAGGGCGCGCTGAACCTCACCTCCCAGCAACGCCAGCAGGCGATCGAGCGTGTTGCCACCCACGACCAGACCGTCCTGGACCGGCTACTGCAGACCTACCAGTGGGTGCTGGCACCCACGCAGTCCGACGCCGCGCGGCCGTTCGAGATCGAGGCACTCAAGGCCGAGGGCTCCAACCCGCAACTCGCCGACCGCGCCGCGACGAAGCTCCGCAACGAGAGCCTGCTGGTCCTCCAGCGCGGGGCCAAGCTGATCCGCCACGATCTCGACGGCCGGCTCCGCCCGGTATGGGATCGCGACGGGCACATCAACTTCGGGCAGCTGTGGGAGTACTACACCACCTACCCGTACCTGTCCCGGATGCGCGACCGCTCGGTCCTGGAATCAGGCGTCATGTCCGTCTACGACGAGATGTACTGGACCCAAACGGGATTCGCGTTCGCGGACAGCTGGGACGGCGAGCAGTACGTCGGGCTGGTCCTGCCCACCGACACCGCAACCCCGCCGTCGACCACCGACTCGATGCTGCTCGTGCGGCCCGATCTGGCTGAGGCGCAGCGCCAGCGCGAGATCGAGGAGCTCGAGGAGACCGATGATGGCGATACCGGCTCCGACGGCACGAGCGAGGACGACGGACCCGATGCCCCGGACAGTGACCCCAATCCTGAGCGCGGGAGCGGCGGCCGTCCTAAGCCGCCACCGCCCCCGGCCGAGAAGCCCAAGCTCCGCAGGTTCTTCGGCTCGACGGTCCTAAATCCGGACTTCTACGGCCGCGATTTCAGCAAGATCACCCAGGAGGTGATCCAGAACCTCGCCGCGGTGGACGGAGTCCAGCTGGAGGTGCGGATCGAGATCACCGCGACCACCACCGAGGGCTTCGACGAGTCCAAGGTCCGCACTGTGAGCGAGAACGCCAACACGCTCAAGTTCGAGCAGTCGGGCTTCGAGGGGGAATAGGCGATGCTGGGGTACCGGTCGTTCTTCCGCGTCCAGGACGAGCCAGATGTCGACGCTGTGGTGACGTCGAAGGTCTTCGCTTGGTTGCAGAGCAAGAAGTGGGATGCCGGAAAGATCATCGAGGGCGAGTCCGCGGCCATCGCCGCTGGGGTGACCGGCGTCCTGCTGCGGACTTCGCACGACGACGGCTCCCAGACCTCGAGATTCCGCTTCGTCGAGGATGGGCAGGGAGGGGTCTGGACGACGGAGATCACCAGCCACCTGTATCCGTCGGGCCGCGACGGCTGGGTGTGGCTGGACATCGACTGCCCCGGCGACGCCAAACGGCCGAACGCCCCGAGGCTGGCCAAGGACCTGCTCACGGCGCTGCCCGCCCGCGACGGCGCGCATCGGCTCACCCCGTCCGCAGTGCCGGCCTTCACCGGCGACGTTGGCCGAATCCAGTCGGCGCTGGTCGACCCGGCTCGCCGCGGGATGCTCTTCCTCGCCGGCACCTCCGACGGCATCCCGCACACGCAGTGGGCCGAGTACGTGTCGAGCGTGCTGCGCGAGACCGTCGGGCTCGCATCGGCCTACGTCCTCGACGCGAAGGCCACCGCGGCGTTCAATTCCGTACTGCCCGCGTCGCACTGGGTCGCCCCGGGCACCATCCGCACCTATCTGCCCGGTGTTCGCGTCGACGACCCGCTCGACGGCGTCCGGCACCGCGTGCTGTCCACGGAGCGCATCGTCCGGGACAAGCAATTCCTGCTGCGCCGCCTCCTCGCGCATCGCGCGCAAGACCTCACCATCACGGTGCCTCTGTCGGCCGAGGCGACACGTGTCGACCGCGTGCTGCGCGCCGATCTCGATAATCTGCTGGTGGAACAGTCCGCGCCACGTCCTCCCGCGCCGTCCACTCCAACCCCCACCGCTCCAATCCCGTCCACCACGACCACGCCGGGCCGCGATTCGTCCTCACTCACCATGCAGGTGCTGCGGTTCGCCGAGAGCATCGCCGACGCCGCACTGAAGTCGATATCGGCCGTGAGCGACACGCTGCTCGATGTCAGCCGTGTGCGATCTTCGTTGCACAACAGGCTCCGTGACCTCGAGAATGAGGTCTTTGAGGCTGTCGAGATGGGCGAGGGCCTGCGGGCGCAGCTGGAGGATGAGCAGCTGGAACGCGTCGTCGCCGACCAGGAACGTCTCGACGCCGAGAGCGCGCTCCGCAACCTTCGTAATGAGCTGTCCAAGTCCGGGCAGGCGGAGCTCGCCTGGACCGTCCCCGAGGCCGATCCACTGGACCTTGTCCCGGAGAGCCTCGACGACTTGATCCTGCGTTTCACAGACCTGGAGTTCGTCGAGTTCACCGGTGACGCCGCCATTACCCACTCGCTCGAGCAGCACGACCCCGTCGGGCGTTGGGCCTCCAAATGCTGGGAGGCGCTGCTCGCGGCCAACGACTATGGCCGTGTCTGCGCCGAGCACGGCTGGCCGGGGAACCTGCACAGCTACCTGGAGCAAACCCCGCCGGGCCATCGCGGGTACTCCGCCCAGCGGCATGCCCGCGACGAGTCGGAGTCCGTCAGGAACTCGAAATTGCGGGAGCTCCGGTACTTCCCCGTCCCGAAATCGGTGAACGATTCGGGCGACGTGTTCATGGCCGCGCACTTCAAGATCGCGCAGTTCCAGCGGATCAGCCCCCGCCTGCACTACTTCGACGACACCGCGAAGTCCGGCAAGATCTACGTCGGCTACATCGGCCCGCATCTGGAGACCTCGCGAACCTGAGAACCGCCGTCAGCGATGCGCGAGCACGTTGACCACGTTGCCCGCCGCGTCGCGGTAGAAGTATCGGCGCACCCCCCAGTCCTCGTCGGTCAGCGGATGCACAATCTCCACCCCGCTCGCCAGCGCGAGTGCATGGTGCGCGTCGACGTCGTCCACCTCGACGGAGAGCGCCGGGTTGCAGGGCGCCGTCAGATCCTCGGTGATCAGGCTCAGTTGCATCGATTGGTCCGGGCGAGCCAGCGTGGCTATCCATCCGTGGTTCATGACGACCGTCAGGCCGAGTGTGTTGGCGTGCAGCGCTATCGCCGCGGCAAGATCGCGCACCGTCAGAACTGGGACCACCCGTAGAACCGTCATGACCTCAGGTGTACCCGCCCTAGAGATCGCGCGCTACGAATTGGCCTCGCCGCCCGCCGCCGGCGCGAACCGCGCGCTGAGCAGCTCGACCAGGTCGAAGATGTCGGGGCCGTCGTCCGCGTCCTCGGCGATGGCGTCGAGCAGTGCCACCAGCTGATCGCGCTGCTCCGGCTCAACGGGCTGGAGGCCGCCGAACAACTGCAGCTCGTCGCCAACCGGGGTGACGCGGGTGCAGACGAGGTCTCCGACCTGCACCTGGCTACTCCCCTTGTGCTCGATGACCTCAGTCGTGAGGTCGGTACGCACGTCGCGCAGCGTCATCCCTTCGCCGGGGGCCGTCGCGAGCACCTCGTACACCGACCGCTCGGTCTCAAGCCATGCCGCGGCCATCTCGCGCTCGGACTCTGGCAGCAGCTCCCCGAACCACTCGAGGTACACACCGAGCACGCCGCCGTCGATGAGCGCCACGTCGAATAGCAGCCCGTCAGCCATGGCCCGCAGGGTGGCGTCACCGTCGGCCCAGTGCTCCGCGCGGATGGCCACGAGCTCTTCCAGCGTGGAGCTGAACTCGCTCTCGTGCAGGAACACGACGCCCTTCTGCGTCAGCCACTGCGCGTGCTGGTCGGCTGTGAGATCCGACTTGCCGAGGTGGCAGGACTTGTACTTGCGGTCGGATCCGCACCAGCACTTGTCATTTCGGCCCAGCTCCGGGCGGTCGACGGGAAGGAACTGCCCGACGAACTCGTACAGCGGGTCCTCTGTGCCTTCCTCGATGCGGCCGAGCAGCGACTGCACGCGGACGGCGTCGCCGCGGATGGAGCTGAGTCGCGCGAGGTCCTCCACCGCCGGGTACCACTCGCCATCAAGCTCCAGCACCGACTCGAGCAGGCGCTCCGACTCCAGGACTCGCCCGCCGTTGAGCGCGGCACGCGCCGCGAGCCATAGGGCGCCGACGCGGCCCTTCCTCGGACCGCTTTCGGCGATGAGCTCCGCCGCAGCGCCGATGCTCGGTCCGACGGTGCCGTCGGACACCACGGACTCGAGCGCCGCGATGGCCACGTCGGGGTTGCCGAACTCGCTAAATTCGTTGAGCTTCTTCGGCTTGAGGATCTCCGGGTCCACCGCGTCGGGATCGCCGCCGAGCTGCTTCGCGAGCTCGATGAATTTGACCACCGCGAGCGCCTGCGGCTCTGTCAGGTCGTAGGTGTACTGCAGGGCGGAGAGGTTGAAGCTGCGCCGGTGCGCCGCGAAGTCGAAGCCCACGCGCGCGATGAAGTCGGAGTCGCACTCGAAGCCCGCCGCCGCCAGCAGCTCGGTGATTGGTGCCGCCGGGACGCGAAAGATGTCGGGGTAGTCGCCCATCGTCTGCCAGATGACGCAGTCGAGCATGCCGGCCGACTTCACGGGCACTGCGGCCTCGAGCCCCGCCGTCAAGCTCACGTCCGCGAGGGCGTCTGGCTCTACGAGGCTCAGCACCCCGCCAGCGCACTCGAACGCGATGAGGTCGCCGGGGCTGTTGCCCTCCAGCAGACCGCGCGGCAGCAGCAGTCCGACGCCCGTCGGCCATTCCGGGGCGCCGTGCATGCGGGGCTCGATGAACTCGTCGTGGATGCCTGCGACCACCAGCAGCATGTCGTCAGCCAGCTGCGGCGCGCCCACAATCGCGGACAGGTCCGGAATGATCGCGACGATCTCCGACGCGATCTCGGCCTCGGTCAGTCGGTGCGTCAGGACCCGGCCCTCGATGAGCTGGTCCAGCACGGCGTTGCGGCCGTCCTCGAAGTACGCGAGGTTCTCGCTGTCGAAGTCCTCCGCCAGCTCCAGCAGTTCCTCGGGGGTACCGAGTCCCGCGTGGGCCATCAGCGCCGCCCACTTCTCGGCGGTCACGGGGCCGTGCTCACGCAGGATGTCCAGGGCGGCGTCGGCCACCTGGTCGGCAAGATTCGTGGAATCGACAGAGTCAGTCACAGTGCCCAAACTATCAGGGCGGCGACAAGCCCAGCACCTCCCCGACGGGTCGGGTCAGCCGCGGCCTCCCGAGGAGTAATCCCGCCGAGCGCCAGGATCCTGCGCAGCGGCGGGTCGCACAGGCCTCATCGAGGTGTTAGCTCCGGCAGGCTCGGTATTTCCGTTCTCGGGACCCGCCAGCGCGCACCATTCGCAAGTCACGCGGGCTTGCGGCTGTCTCCTGCGCGACCCCTACGTTCCGCGGGCACCCGACGCCCGCACAGCCGGGAATCGAGGCGATGGGGGCTGGGTTTCGCCCGCTCGTGCGGTCAGAGACGGCCCTCGTTCACTGCGACCTGGGTAAACGAACTAGTGGCGTGGCCAAGGTCTTCACGAGCGGGCGCCCGACCTGCGATTGTTATTCAGGAACTGCCTGAATCCCCCCGTTGGTGAAGGCTGACCGGCCGCCTCCACTCGCGCGACCTGGGCTTTTCCGGCGACACCCGATTCGGGACTCGTTCCCCGGGGGATTTCGGGTGCCAGGTGCGCCTGAATGAGGGGATACGGACGTTATCTGCCCGCGCAACGTAGGCCCGCGGCAAGACTATCCACAGTGGGATCGGCGGGAGTCAGGCGTTGAGCTTGTACGACTCCAGCGGGAACCGCCCCGCCTCGCGGAAAGCGTTGACGGTGGACGTCGGGCGCAGGATCGCGGCCTCGCCGTGCTGGTTGAAGTAGTAGCTGCGCGAGGTCTCACAGCTGCCCTGGTAGAACACCGAGTCGCCCAAGTTCGCCGTCATCCGGTCCAGGAACTCCGCATTGGCGGCCTCGGTCACCTCGAACACGTCGGAGCCTGTGTTGCGCATCTCGCCGAAGAGCCGGCGCATGTGCTTCATCTGCGACTCGATCGTCGTGAAGTAGGACAGACCGCTGTAGGAGTAGGGGCTGGCGAGCGTCAGGAAGTTCGGGAAGTGCGGCACCGCGACGCCCTCGTAGGCCTGGAAACGGTTGTCCCGCCACCACTTCCCGAGGTTGCGACCCTCTCGGCCGAGGATTTCGATGGCGGGGAAATTCACGTCCCACAGATTGAAGCCGGTGGCGAGCACGAGGGTGTCGATCTCGGTCTTCCGGCCGTCCGCGGTGACGATGCCGTCGGGCTCGATGCGCGCGATGGAGTTGGTCTCCAGTCGCACATGGGATTTCGTGAACGTGCGGAAGTACGAGTTCGAGAAGGTGGGGCGCTTGCAGCCGAAATCGTAGTCGGGCGTCAACTCCGCGCGCAGCTTGGCGCTGGGGATCTGACGTCGCATGTGGCCCTTGGCCGCGAGCTTCGCGCCGTTGTTGATGAACTTGGCCTGCTTGAAGTGGAGGACGGCGCTGACCATGACGCCCTCGAGGACCGTGCTCATCGCGGCACGGGCGGCCTTCTGCGTGGCCGGGACCCGGGCGAAGACCTTCTGCACCATGCGCGGCATCGCGAAGTCCACCTTGGGCAGCACCCAGATGGCGGTGCGCTGGTAGACGGTGAGCTCGGCGACCTTCTTGGCCAGCTCGGGGATCAGTTGGACGGCGGTGGCCCCGGTGCCGATGATCGCGGCCTTCTTGCCGTTCAGCTCCACGGAGTCGTCCCACGCGGTGGTGTGGATGACGGTGCCCGCGAACGAGTCGATACCCGCAATCTTCGGCACCTGCGGCTGTGAGAGGAAGCCGGTCGCCGTCATCAGGTAGCGGGCGGTGACGGGCTCCTGCCCCTCGGTGGAGACGACCCAGTGCCGCTCCTCCTCGTCCCAGCGTGCGCCCTGCACAACGGAGTCGAAGCGCATATGGCGGCGCAGGTCGTACTTGTCCGCCACGTGCTCGGCGTAGCTCTTGAGCTCCGTGCCGGGCGCGAACAGGCGGGACCAATACGGGTTCGGCTCGAAGGAGTACGAGTAGGTGACCGATGCGATGTCCACCGCCAGCCCCGGATAGCGGTTCACATGCCAGGTGCCGCCCAGATCGTCCTCACGCTCGAGGATCAGCAGGTTGCCCAGGCCGAGCTCCTTGAGTTGGATCGCGGCGCCCATGCCCCCGAACCCCGCGCCCACGATCACTGCGTCGTACTGCGGTGCCATGTGACTATCTCCTCGCGTCGTGGCCATCCCCGCCCCTTAAGCAAGAGGGAATGACACATCATTCCGTTACGGAATACGCTATCATTCTACTCGTGACCACCGCAGTGTCTAGAGCCCGAATGACGAGAGCCGAGCGCAAGCGCGCGGAGATGCGCCAGGAGATCCTGGACGCCGCCTTCGACTGCTTCGCCGAGCGCGGCTACCACGCCACCGCCATCGCGGATATCGCGGCAAGCCTCGGCATCGGGCACGGCACCTTCTACCGCTATTTCGAGAACAAGCGGGACATCATCAGCCATGTGATCGACGGGCTGATCGGCCGGATCGTCGCCGCGCTGGCCACCGAGAACGCGCCCGACGCGGCCAACACCCTCGACGAGTACCGCGTCCAGGTCAAGCGCATCGGCGATGCCCTCACCAGCATTTTCTTCGAGGACCCCCGCATCCCCCGGCTACTGCTGTTGCAAGCGCCCAGCGTCGACGCGGAGCTGACCCAGCGCATGCTCGAGTTGCTCGATGGCGCGACGGCGCTGACCGCCGCCTACCTCGCCCACGGCGTCGACCGGGGATACCTGCGCGCCGACCTCGACATCGACGGCACGTCCACGGCCATCAACGGCATGATCCTGGCCAGCGCCATCCGCGGACTCCGCTCCCCCGACCGCGCCGCGATGACCAGACTGAACACTGCGATCCAGCAGTTGATGTTCCACGGCCTCGCGTCCTAACGGCCCACCTCAGCCGACGACCCGTTCAGCCCACGTCCAGGAGATGCGGCAACCCGGACTTGAACCGCGCGGCGTCGAGCGCACGCATCGGCCCCAATTCCGGCGGCTCGTGCAGCGTGAACATCGGGCACGGCGCGGCGGTCGAGTCCGCGGACTCCAGCAACGCGTTCACCGCGGCGCGGGCAGACTCGTTCGCGCCCTCCATGGTCGCGAGATCGATGTTCGTGCGCACGTAGTCCCCCGCCAGAAACAGGTTCGGCACCGCGGTCCGGGTGTGCGGGCGGCTGTCCCACGAGCCGACGGTGTTCACTAGCAGCGGTGTCTCGTTGTCGTTCTCGCCGCGCGACTCGTTCCAGGCGATGCCGGGGTCGAGGAACCACGAGAGCAGATCCTCATCTCGCAGGGTCTCCGCGCCGTCGTCGTTGAGGCTGCGCTGCATCTGCGCCCAGGTCTCGCTGGCAATCTCCTCCCGGGTGCAACGTCGGGCGGGATTGCCGTACAAGATGCCGGGCGTGTCCCAATCGGAGATGTCCACCGATAGGCACTCCCGCGCCTGGCCGTCGCCGTAGGTAGCGGCGAAGTCGGACCGCCAGAACTGCGCCTGGCTGATCGACGTGAGCGCCCACGGCGAGCCCAGATAGGCCAGGTGCCCGTGCGCGATCGGCGTCGGGGTGCGGAGAAAGTACTGGATGCCGACCATCCAGTCGACCACCAGTTCCCGCATCTGAACCAGACTCGGGTCCACCGACAGGACCTCCGGCGTCCACAGATCGACGGCCCGCTCGACGGGCATCGCCGAGACGAACCAATCCGCCTCCACCTCCTGGCGCGCGCCACCCGAGTCCACGGTCATCGCCGCGGCCACCTGGCCGGACCGCATCCGCAGCCCCGCGACCGTTCTGCCCATCTCGAACCGCACGCCCAGGGCCGACAGGTGCGCCACCCACGGGTCGATCCAGGCCTCGTTCGTCGGCGCGGACAGCAGCCGGTCCGCGTGCGCCCCGTACGAGGGGACGATGCCGGCGGCGTTCAGGACGAAGGCCTGCCCTACCGTGCCGATGGTCCGGGTCGAGCTCATCGACGGCTTCGCGGCCACCAGCTGGCGGGTCAATGCGCTGACCAGAACGCTTTGGTAGGCCGCGGATTTCCCCTCGGCGCGTAGCGTCTCCTCCCACGAGGCGTATTCCCACTGTCCGAAGCGGCGCTCGATGCTGCTGGTGAGGAAGACGACGAGACGGTCCACAAACCAGCCGACCTCCGCCGGCGGCAGCGAGGAGCCCAGCGTGAACATGGCGGTCAGCGAGGATCGGAGCGTGTCCGGGTTGGTGAAGTCCATCGGCAGCGGGCCTGCGATGGACATCGGCGCGGTCAGGTCGGGCTGGCCCACCATCGACAGCCGTGCGGCCGAGGCTCCCACCAGGTTGTCCAGCACGCCATTGGCATTGCCGGCGAACGGAATTCGGGCCATCGTCTCCGGGATGTGCTGATAGAAGCCAGGGAAGAACCGGAAGCCGTGCTCCCCGGGAAGGTCCCGGCGGCCGCCCGTGCCGGTGCCCTGCACACCCATGCTGCGCGCCTTGCCGCCGAGCGCCGACGGCTCGAACACGGTGACCTCGAAGCCGCGCTCGATGAGCTCGTGCGCCGCGGCCAGCCCCGCCATCCCCCCGCCGAGTATCGCGACGCGCTTCCCGTTCGAGCGGCGCGCGGGCGCGGCGCCGGCCACCGGAGATCCCACCGCCAGGCCGATCGCGGCGCCCGCCCCTGCCATACCGACCGCGCCCAGCAACTTCCGGCGGGTCAGCACCGGACCGGTGAAGGTCGAACTCCTCTGACCGTCCTCGTATCTCGCCACGATTTTCCCCCATCGGTCGGCGCCCAAGACCGCGCACCGAGGGCGCCAACAACCGTTGTCAGTTTGCGCGATGTGTAATTGTTAACACATCTTCTGGCCACCGGCGTGGAGAAAGGACGAATCCACCGACCTCCTGGCCGGTGGATTCGCGCGCAATTCTGGAAAGTTCGACTACAGCCCTTCGAGCGCCTGCTCGATATCGCCGAGCAAGTCGGAGGCGTCCTCGATGCCCACGGACAGGCGCACCAGGTTGTCCGGGACCTCCAGCAGCGAGCCGGCGGTGGACGCGTGCGTCATGGCGCCGGGGTGCTCGATCAGCGACTCGACCCCGCCCAGCGACTCCGCGAGGGTGAAAAGCTCTGTGCGCGCGCAGAAGTCGAGCGCGGATTGCTTGCCGCCGGACAGCTGCACCGAGATCATCCCGCCGAAGCGTCGCATCTGCTTGGCGGCGACCGCGTGGCCCGGGTGGCTCTCGAGCCCCGGGTAGAGGACCTTGTCGATGGCCGGATGGCCGGTGAAGAACTCCACCAGCTTCTCGGCGTTGTCGCAGTGCCGCTCCATGCGAACTGCGAGGGTCTTGAGCCCACGCATCGTCAGGTACGCGTCGAACGGGCCGGGCACCCCGCCGGAGCCGTTCTGCAGGAACGCGAGGGACGCGTCCATCTCCTCGCTGTTGGTGATCAGCGCGCCGCCGACCACATCGGAGTGTCCACCGATGTACTTGGTGGTCGAGTGCAGCACGACGTCCGCGCCCAGAGTCAGCGGCGTCTGCAGGTACGGGGACGCGAAGGTGTTATCCACGACCATCTTCGCGCCGCCGGCATGGGCGATCTCGGCGATCGCCGTGATGTCGCCGACGTTGAGCAGCGGGTTGGTGGGCGTCTCGATCCAGACCAGCTTCGTGTTGGGGCGCATCGCCGCACGCACCGCGTCGAGGTCGGTGATGGGGGCCGGGGTGTACTCGATCCCCCACTGGCTGAATACCTTGTCGATCAGCCGGAATGTGCCGCCGTAGGCGTCGTTCGGGATGACGAGGTGGTCGCCGGGCCGCAGCTCCGCGCGCAGCAGGCAGTCCGTCGCAGCCATGCCCGAGGCGAAGGCGCGGCCGAAGGTCCCGGACTCGACCGCCGAGAGGTTGGCCTCCAGCGGGCGCCGCGTCGGGTTGCCGGTGCGGGCGTACTCATAGCCATCGCGCATCACGCCGACGCCGTCCTGCGCGAAGGTCGAGGACGCGTAGATCGGCACGTTGACGGCACCGGTCAGCGGGTCGGGCTCATAGCCCGCGTGGATTGCTCGGGTGGAAAATCCTTGCCACGAGGTGGAATCGGCCGTACTGCGCTGCTCACTCATGATTGACACCCTAGTCGGTGCCGCCGACATGGCGCTTCGCGATAGCGCGGGAAAGAGCCTCTTCGTGGAAGCCCCAGGCCGCGCACACTCTCGCGACCTGGGACTTTCACGAGACCCCTGCGCCAGGACAATCTCGGTCGTAGCTACGAGCCGTCGCTGATGAAGCCCAACAGGTCGTGACGGGTGATGACACCGACGGGCTTGCCGTCGTCGATCACCATCAGCGCGTCGATCTCGCCGAGGGCCTTCGTCGCGGCGTTGATGTGCTCGCCGGCGCCGATCTGCGGCAGCGGCTTGCCCATGTGCTGGGCAACGGAGTCCGCCAGCTGCGCGCGGCCCTCGAAGACGGCGCTGAGCAGCTCGCGCTCGGACACCGAGCCCGCCACCTCCCCGGCTGTGATGGGCGGCTCGGCCCCGACGACGGGCATCTGGGAGACGCCGTACTCGCGGAGGATCTCGATGGCGTCGCGCACGGTCTCGGACGGGTGGGTGTGCACCAGTGCGGGCAGCTCCCCGGACTTGCCGCGCAGCACGTCGCCGACGGTCGCGTCGTCCTCTTTGCCGTCGAGCGGGGTCCGCAGGAAGCCGTAAGAGGCCATCCACTTGTCGTTGAAGATCTTCGACAGGTAGCCGCGGCCGCCGTCGGGCAGCAGCGCCACGACGATGGCGTCGGGGCCCTCCCGGCGGGCGACCTCGAGCGCGGCGACGACGACCATGCCGCAGCTGCCGCCGACGAGGAGGCCCTCCTCGCGGGCGAGGCGACGGGTCATCTCGAAGGAGTCCGCGTCGGAGACGGCGATGATCTCGTTGGGGATCGCGGGGTCATAGGCCTTGGGCCAGAAGTCCTCGCCCACGCCCTCCACGAGGTACGGGCGGCCGGTGCCCCCGGAGTAGACGGAGCCCTCGGGGTCGACGCCGATGACCTTGACCTTGCCGTCGGAGACCTCTTTGAGATAGCGGCCGGTGCCGGAGATTGTGCCGCCGGTGCCAACGCCGGCGACGAAGTGCGTGACCTTGCCGTCGGTGTCGCGCCAGATCTCGGGGCCGGTGGTCTCGTAGTGGCTGAGCGGGCCTGCCATATTGGAGTACTGGTTGGGCTTCCAGCCGCCGGGGATCTCGGCAGCGAGCCGGTCGGAGACGTTGTAGTAGCTATCGGGGTGCTCCGGTGCCACGGCCGTCGGGCACACGACGACCTCCGCGCCGTAGGCCTTGAGGACGTCGCGCTTGTCCTCGCTGACCTTGTCCGGGCAGACGAAGACGCAGTGGTAACCGCGCTGCTGCGCCACGAGGGCGAGGCCGACGCCGGTGTTGCCGGATGTCGGCTCGACGATGGTGCCACCGGGCTTGAGCAGACCGGCCTTCTCGGCGTCGTCGATCATCTTGACGGCGATCCGGTCCTTCGAGCTGGCGCCGGGGTTGAGGTATTCCACCTTCGCCGCGACGATGCCCGAGATTCCCTCGGTGACCTTGTTGAGCTTGACCAGCGGTGTGTTGCCAATGAGATCGACAACGGAATTCGCGATGCGCATACCGCCATGCTTCCAGATGCCGGCCCGTGGGGCGATCGAAGGTCCGGCTCAGTCCCGGATTCCGGCCGAAATCCGGCGGCCGCCGCTAAGTTGGAACCTAACGCTCAGCGACGGGGGAGGTGCACATGATCGACCTCAGATCGCATGCGGCGGCCCTCGAGACCACCGCGAAGGTGGGTGCCGCGGCTGCCGGCTCGGGCGCGGCGACCTGGCTTGGCTACAACTATCTGCAGTACCAGGCCCGCGCCACTCGCCAGCGCATTGGCCGCCCCCACGCCCGGCCACTGCGGGCCGACGGCATCTACCTGGGGGAATCGCTCACACCGCAGCGGTACGGCCAGGCAGATCTGCACCTGATGGTTTTTGGCGACTCCACCGCGGCCGGCCTGGGCTGCGAGATCGCCGACGAGACCCCCGGCGTGCTGCTCGCGCGCGGGCTCGCCGCGGAGACCGGCAAGCGGGTGCGGCTCAGCACCAAGGCCATCGTCGGCGCCACCTCCCGCGGCCTCGAGAGCCAAGTCGACGCGATGTTCATCGCCGGGCCACCGCCGGACGCCGCCGTGATCCTGATCGGCGCCAACGACGTCACTTCGGCGCAGCCGCCGCGCACCGCCGCCGCCCGGGTGGGCGATGCCGTCGGGCGACTCGCCGGCAGCGGTGCGGCGGTCGTCGTGGGCACCTGCCCGGACCTAGGCGTCATCGCCGCGATCCCCCAGCCGCTGCGCTCGGTCACCCGCCGGTGGGGGTTGCTCCTAGCCCGGCTCCAGGGCGAGCAGACCCGCAAGGCCGGCGGCGTCGCCGTGCCGTTGGCGGATCTGCTGGCCCCCGAGTTCCTCGCGGCCCCCGACATGATGTTCTCCCCGGACCGCTTCCACCCGTCCGCAGCCGGCTACGCGCTCGCCGCGGAGCAGCTGCTGCCCGCGCTGTGCGACGCGCTGGGGCTCTGGCGCGGCGGCCCGATCGCGGAGCTCCCGACGGTGTCGGCGACGGCCGAGTCCATGCGCCCCATGGTGCGCGCCCGGCGGGCCCTCCACCACCTAGTGAGACGGCGCCAGGATACGGACGGATCCGCTCTGGTGCAGGCATTTCCGCTGGGTCCGGTCCCAGCGCAGGTGATCCTAGACGCCGCCGAACGCCAGCAAACGTGAATCCGGAATCAACCTGCGGACCGGGGCACGTAACGTGGGGGGCAACCCGCCCCACATATCTAAGGAGATTCCATGGCTGAGGCCGTAATTGTTTCCGCTGTACGCTCGCCGATCGGCCGCGCCGGCAAGGGCTCGCTCAAGGACATGCGTCCCGACGAGCTCGCCACGCAGATGGTCGCCGCCGCACTCGCCAAGGTGCCGAACCTGGACCCGCGCGAGATCGACGACCTGATGATGGGCTCGGGCCAGCCCGGTGGCCAGGCCGGCTTCAACATCGCGCGCGTCGTCGCCGTGAGCTTGGGCTACGACTACCTGCCCGGTGTCACCGTCAACCGCTACTGCTCCTCCTCGCTTCAGACCACCCGCATGGCGATGCACGCCATCCGCGCGGGCGAGGGCGACGTCTTCATCTCCGCCGGCGTCGAGTCGGTCTCGTCCTTCGGAGTCGGCAACGCCGACGGCTGGCCGAACTCCAAGAACACCGAGCGCTACGGCGAGGCCATGGCCCGCTCGGAGAAGGAAGCCGAGGGCGGCATCGCCTGGAGCGACCCCCGCGAGAAGGGCCTCATCCCCGACGTCTACCTCGGCATGGGCCAGACCGCTGAGAACGTCGCGTCCTTCACCGGCATCAGCCGCGAGGACCAGGACCGCTGGGGCGTCCGCAGCCAGAACCGCGCGGAGGAGGCCATCAACCGCGGCTTCTTCGCCAACGAGATCACCCCGATCACGCTGCCCGACGGCACCGTCGTGTCCACCGATGACGGCCCCCGCGCCGGCACCAGCTACGAGAAGATCAGCCAGCTCAAGCCGGTCTTCCGCCCGGACGGCACCGTCACCGCCGGCAACGCCTGCCCGCTGAACGATGGCGCGGCCGCGCTGATCATCATGTCCGACACCAAGGCGAAGGCCCTCGGCCTGACCCCGCTGGCGCGCATCGTCTCGACCGCCGCCACCGGCTTGTCCCCCGAGATCATGGGCCTGGGCCCGATCGAGGCCGTCAAGAAGGCCCTCGGCTACGCCAAGATGGGCGTCTCGGACATCGACCTGTTCGAGATCAACGAGGCGTTCGCCGTGCAGGTGCTGGGCTCCGCCCGCGCGCTGGACATCAACGAGGACAAGATCAACATCTCCGGTGGCGCGATCGCCCTCGGCCACCCGTTCGGCATGACCGGCGCGCGGATCACCAACACGCTGCTGAACAACCTGCGTGAGCAGGACAAGACGTTCGGCGTCGAGACCATGTGTGTCGGTGGCGGCCAGGGTATGGCGATGGTGCTCGAGCGCCTCAGCTGAGTCCCACCTGCACCTGATCTACCAGCTCCACCTGGCTTCACCGCACGGCGAAACGCCCGGCCTGGATCTTCCCGGCCGGGCGTTTCGCCGTCGGACCTCCATGTCTCCACGTTCGCTGTGGTTTTGAGGAGGAGCCGCGCCTGCATGGAATCTGTCAACCTGCCTGAGACAGTTCCGCCTCATGCATCACAGGTTTGACGTTGATGCCCGTCGGCCCCGGCAACGCCGGGGCCAACGGGCGCTGACGATAACGCTCAGGATGCACCGCATAGTCCACATCAAGCATCGCCTGCCGCTGAGCCTGAACCTCGACCACCGTGCCATCAAAGACCGCAGCCGGGGTGTACCAGTTCAGACCGCTATGCCGGTGCTCAGTCGCGTACTCCGACAAATACCAGCCCGTCCACTCGCGGGCGTGCTCGATGCCCGTGAACCGGTCCGGGCAGTGCAGGTCGTACTTGATCGTCTTGAACAACGCCTCCGAAAACGGGTTGTCCTCACTGACCCGCGGCCGCGAATACGACATCACCACGCCCCGAGCAACCAACGCGTCGACCAACGCGTGCGAGCGCATCGTGGCCCCATTATCGGAATGCACCACCTCCGGCGCCCCGTACTTCGCGATCGCCTCGGCGAACATCTCCACCGCCAGGTCGTCACTGGTGGTGTACTCGATCCTCCATGCCACCGGAAACCGCGAGAACACATCGATCACCAAATACAGCATGTACCGGTCCTGCCGGTTCGGTCCCCGAAACTCCGTCACGTCCCACGACCACATCTGCCCAGGCCGGGACGCATGGACAAACGGCTTGCGTCGCGAGGACGACCCGCAGCCGCCGCCCGAGCGGGCCCTGCGCCGGTCTCCGACCATGCCTTCCGCGTTGGCGACCCGGTAGAAGGTGCGCTCCGAGCACGCCACCAGAGCACGGTCGAACGCCCGCCAAAACACTTGCCCCACCGACAAACTCGCATATCGGTTCAAGCACAGCACGTCGAGGATGTCGTCTCGCTCGGCCTGTGTGAGAGCTGCCGGCTGATCACGGCCGGACTGCGGAATCGGCTCCGCCACCGGCACATAGTGTTGGTAGTCCCGTGTGATCCGGTAATAGGTCGAGCGGGCCAGACCCACCAAAACGCAGGATCGGGCGATCTTCGCGCCTTCCGCGAAGAGCGCGGTGACGGTCTCGATCAAGACAGTTTGCTGCTGCGCAGCCACCTCGTGTATTCGTCCGCGCTCATCAGCGCCGGCGGGATCAGCGCCTCGGTGTCCGTCTGCTCGCTCTGGGTGATCTCTTCCAAGAGCTCGTATGCTTTTCCCAGAATCTCCACCACAGCCTCGGACTGGGCGACCTTCTTCTCCAACTCCGCGATCCGCACGTTCTGCCGCGCGATCGTGGCCCTATCTCGGCTTGCCACTCTGGTCGGTGCCCTCTCCGCTGCGGCGACCGTGGCGACGGTGAACTCGCCCTGACGGTCCGCGTCGATCCAACGCATGGCCGTCGCCCGGTGCAGGTTGTATTGGCGCAGCAGCCGAACCTTTGCCCCTCGCTCATGGGCCTGGTGCCATTGTTTGACGAACTCGATCCGAAACGCGATCGGGAATCGTCGGTGTCCACCGGCTGTGCGGCCAATCTCCACATCGATCATTGCCTACTCCGCTTCCCCATGGAACCCTGACGGCTGTCTCACGATCAGCCTGACAGGATCCATGCAATCACGGCCCGGCCGTGCAACCGCGGCGGATGAGAGTGCTCGGGCGCGCGAAAATTCGAAGCACGGTGCCGGCCCGATCACACGCTCAGCACGGACAGCGCCTCCGCGAACGCGCCCTCCCGCCCAGGCAGGATCACTTTCTGGAAAAGCGTCAGCACACACTCGTCGATCTCGTCGGTGGCGGACAGCGCCCTGCGGGACACGGCGGTCGCGCGCAGTCCACGGGCCCGCGCGTATTTCGCCAGTGCCGTCCCGTCACGGAGGGCGGTCGCCTTACGGCCCGAAGAATGCTCGAGCCGGTAGCGCCGGCCGACGATCGACACCTCGCAGAGCTTGTTCTTCCGCCTGCTCGCATCGCGCTTCCCGTCCAGCACCTCCGCGCTGGTGCCATCGGGCAATCGCAGCAGCGCGGGCACGCCCTTCGTCAACGCCGGGCCGTATCTGTCGATCGCTTCGGCAGCCGTCTCCCGATTCAACCTGCTGAAATGCGCGGCGAATTCTTCCCCCTCCGCCGGGAACAACTCGCCACGCAGTGCCCCGGCCGGGTCGAAGATCGCAACTGCCGCCAGGTCCGGCGCGATGCGCACCGACCAGCCCGTGTCGGTGCGCCTTTGCCAGGAATGCATGGGTATGAGTGTTCCACCCGCCGCGGCGCCTAGTCAGCCCAGCCTCACGCTCCCGCATGGACCCGTGGCCGTGCCCGTGCGGACCAGCGGCCCGCGACCCGGCTGACGTCGATGGGGTGCTCGAACGCGTCGCTGATCTCGCGACTCGTGATCACCTCGTCGGCGGCGCCGCTCGCGGCCACTCGGCCGTGCGCGATGAGCAGCGCGTGCGTCGTGGAGCTGGGCAGCTCCTCCAGGTGGTGGGTGACCAGGATCGACGCCAGGTCGGGATGGGATGTGTCGAGCCCGTCGAGGGTCTCCATCAGGATCTCCCGGGCGGCCACGTCGAGCCCCGTGGACGGCTCGTCGAGCAGGAGTAGCCGCGGATCGGCGATGAGGGCCCGCGCGATCAGCGCCCGGCCCCGTTCGCCCTGCGACAGCGTCGGCCACCGTAGTTCCGCCTTGCCCTCCAGCCCCAGATCCGCGATCAACTCGTCTGCGCGGGCGACCTCCTGCGGGTTCGGCTGCCACCGGGGCGGCAGGTCGACACTGCCCCGCAGTCCGGTGAGCACCACCTCCCGGATCGTCAGCGGCGAGCGCAGGGGATGCCTGGGGTTCACGTGCCCGATACTGCGCCGCAGCACCTGCAAATCCACCCGGCCAAGCTGCTCGCCGAGCACCCGCACCGTGCCCGTGGTGGGGTGCGACTGCGCGCCGCAGAGCCCGAGGACCGTGGTCTTGCCGGCCCCGTTCGAGCCCAGCATGGCCCACCGCTCGCCCGCACGCACCGTCAGCGAGACCGCGTCCAACACGGTGCGGCCCTCGCGCACGAAGCTGACCGAGGACAGCTCGAGCACCGCCGGCCGCTGATCGCCGATCATGACAGGTCCACGATCAGCGCGGTCAGGTGTGTGCGGCTCACCGCTGCCGCCTCCTGCGCCTTGCCCGCCCGGATCGCGATCAGCAGATCCTCGTGGGCGCCGTGGTCCGCGTGGTCCGCGTCCTCGCGCACGACGGGACGCACCCGCAGCATCTCGACCATCGACCGTCGGACCCGCGGCACGAACGCGTCGAACATCTCCAAGAGGACCTCGTTGTGGGCGGCGACGACGACCGACCGGTGGAAGGCCGTGTCCGCGTCTACGAGCGCCTCGATCGAGGCGCCGCTCTCGGCCTCGGCGGCCCGGGCCGCGAGCGCCGCCCGCATGGCCCGGAGGTCCGCGGGTGTGCGACGCCGTGCCGCGTGCGCCGCGGCGTCGGCCTCGATCGCGGTGCGCGCCTCCAGCACGGCCACGATGTCCGCATCGCGCAGGATCGCATCCCAGTCCTCGACCACGTCCAGTGCGGTGACGAACACTCCGGCACCCTGTCTGCTATCGAGCATCCCGCTGCCTGCGAGTTGCGCGATCGCCTCGCGCACGGTCGAGCGACCGACGCCCAACTGTGCTGCGAGCGTCGTCTCACCGGGCAGCCGGTGTCCCAGCTGCCACTCGCCGGCACGTATGCGCTCGCGGAGCAGTTGCGCCGCCTGCTCCGCCATCGGACTCCGCCGAACCTGACCAACCACGGCTGCACCTGTCTACTTGTCTGAGGAGTTGAGTTGGTTTAGCGTAACAGCCGTGAGCCTGAGCCTTCTCCTCCTTCGCCGCCGCTGCGGGGCCTGATCGACCGGCACCCCGTTGCGGGCGCCCCGTCATGCCGGTCCCCAGCTCATTCCAGGACCTCAGCTCAGGAGCGCAGCCCGATGCCCAAAAACGCCATGCCACAGCACCCCACATCCTCCGCCCGCCCGGACCGGTGGAATCGCCAACAGCCGTCACCCATGCCCTCCCATCGCTATCGAGACGTGCACGCCCGCGTCGAAGTGCCCGCGTCGGACCGCCACTGGCCCAGCGCCCGCCTCGAGCACGCGCCGATCTGGGTGCCCGTCGACCTGCGGGACGGAAACCAGGCGCTCGCCGAGCCCATGGACCCCGCCCGCAAGCGCCGGCTCTTCGAGCTGATGGTGCAGATCGGCTATAAGGAGATCGAGGTCGGCTACCCCAGCGCCTCGCAGACCGACTATGACTTCGTCCGGCTCATCGCCGAGTCCGATATCGCCCCACCGGATGTGACGATCGTCGTGTTCACCCCCGCCCGACGCGACCTGATCGAGCGGACGGTCGCGTCGATCCGCGGCATCCGCAACCCGGTGGTCATCCACATGTACACCGCCACCGCCCCCGTCTGGCGGGGCGTGGTGCTGGGCCGGAGCCGCGGCGAGCTCGCGGCCCTGATCGATGCCGGAGCCCGGGATGTGCTGGAATTCGCCGGAGATCTGGACGGCGTGCGGTTCCAGTTCTCCCCCGAGGTGTTCAACCTGACCGAGCCGGACTTCGCCCTGGAGATCTGCGATGCCATCACCACGCGCTGGGACGCGACGCCGGACCGCCCGGTGATCCTCAACCTGCCGGCGACGGTCGAGGCCGCGACGCCCAATGTGTACGCCGACCAGATCGAGCACATGCACCGCAACCTCGCCCGCCGCGACGCAGTCATCCTCTCGGTGCATCCGCACAATGATCGGGGCACGGGCGTAGCCTGCGCGGAGCTGGCGATGCTCGCGGGAGCGCAACGGGTCGAGGGCTGTATCTTCGGCAACGGCGAGCGGACCGGCAACGTGGACATCGCGACGCTGGGGCTCAACCTGCACGCGCAGGGCATCGACCCGATGATCGACTTCTCGGACATCGACCACATCCGGCGCACCGTGGAGCACTGCACGCGACTGCCCGTCCACGACCGCCACCCGTACGTGGGCGACCTCGTGCACACGGCCTTCTCCGGCACCCATCAGGACGCGATCAAGAAGGGCTTCGCCGAGCATCAGGCCAGGGCGACCGCGACGGGCGTGCCCGCGGCAGACCTGGAGTGGCGGGTGCCGTATCTGCCGATCGACCCTGCGGACCTGGGCCGCAGCTACGACGCCGTCATCCGGGTGAACTCCCAGTCCGGCAAGGGCGGCATCGCCTACCTGTTGGAGTCCGAGTTCGGTCTGGCGCTGCCGCGGCGGCTGCAGATCGATCTCGCCCGCCACGTCCAGCTCCACACCGACGGCACCGGCGAGGAGGTCACCGCCCACGGGCTGCGGGCCATCTTCGACGCGGCCTACGCCCCGTCCGACCCCGCCCTTGCGCTCGCCGAGTGGGCCAGCGAGCGCGCGGACGACGGTGCCGAGCGCACCCGCCTCACCATCCTGGTCGGAGGGCGGGCCCACGACCGTCTCGTCGCCCACAGCACTGGTCCGGTGGACGCGCTGACTCAGACTCTGGGCACGCTCGGCCATCCCGTCGAGGTGCTGTCTCTGACTCTGCAATCGATCGGCCGGGGCAGCGCCGCAGACGCGGTGGCCTATCTCGAGTACGCCGCGCCGACCGGCCCGGAGTGGGCTGTGGGCACCGGCTCCTCCACGACCGGTGCCAGCCTCGCGGCTGTCATCTCGGCCGCGCGCAGGTCTGCGGGCGCCCGCGCGGTCGCCGGCGCCCACTGAGCGCCCGCGCAAGGGAAATACCGACAACAAAGGACCCGGACTCTGCGAGTCCGGGTCCTTTGGGTTGGAACGCTACAACGCTATCGGCTCTGGAAGTAGCTGAGCAGGCGCAGGATCTCGAGGTACAGCCAGACCAGCGTGACGGTCAGGCCGAAGGCCACCGACCACGCGGCCTTCTCGGGCACGCCGGCCGCGATCATCTTGTCGGCCTGGTCAAAGTCGATCAGGAAGCTCATCGCGGCGAGGCCGATGCAGACGAGGCTGAAGATGATGGCGATGGTGCCACCGTCTCGCAGGCCCAGGCCGCCGGGCGTGATGAAGCCGGCGACCAGGTTGACGACCATGAGCGCAAGCACACCGAACAGGGCGCCGACGATCATCTTCGTGAACTTGGGGGTGACGCGGATCGCGCCGGTCTTGTAGACCACCAGCATGCCGCCGAACACGCCGAAGGTGCCGACGACCGCCTGGATAATGATGTCGTTGCCAGGCGCCGTGCCACCGTTGAAGCTGAGGTTGGCGAACATGAACGAGATGGCGCCGAGGAACACGCCCTCCGCCGCGGCGTAGGCCAGCACGATGGCGGGGTTGTCCGTGCGCTTGGTGAAGATGGCGACCAGGGCAAGGACGAGACCAACAATCATGCCGCCCATCGAGAGCGGCACCATGAGCGATTCGTTGCCGTGCACCAAGACATACGAGATGACTGCCGTGATCGTCAGCACGCCGAGCGTCATCGCGGTCTTGGTGACGACGTCGTCGATGGTCATCGCACGCTGGTCACGCCCGGTCTTGAATGCCTCAGCCCCGGGCTGGCCGCCGTACTGCTGCTGGCCTACGCCCATCCGCTGGGCGCCCGCGACGCCACCGGCGGCGTTGCCACCGATCTTGGCGTACTCCTTGTCGAGATTCTTGAACACCGGGTTGCTGCTTTGACGCACCGTGTCCGTCCCTCCTGTGTTGGGCGCCGCGAGTTCACGCGGTGCCTGCCGGGTGAGTCCCGGCTCTATGTCCTGTCGGCTTGCAAGTTAAACGAGTAGACGCTGCATTCGGTTCCCAGAGACATTCAGTTGCCTGAACAGCATCTGTCGATACAGTCGCGCCGAGTCTACCCAGTGCAGTGACCAGGTGTTCGCAACCCGCTCAAACCCGGGCGACGGTCTTGAGTCTGCGTAGGGTCACCGCAGAGAACGCGGCGCTGAGGACGAGGAGCATCCCGATGGCGAGCACCCAAATGCCTGGCGCGCTCTGCCACAGCACATCCGGTTTCGTGGTCGCGACGTTGGCGCGCAGGTCCACCGTCGAGGCGCCAGCGGCGAAGCCCCAACGCGCCGGGAACAGCCAGGACAGCTGCTCCAGCCCCGCACGGCCGGTGACGGGGATCAGCCCTCCGCACATCACCAGCTGCGCCATCACGGCGACGACGAGCAGCGGCATCACCTGCTCCGCGGACTTTGCGAACGCGGACAGCATCAACCCGATGGTCACGCAGCAGGACGCCGTCACCGCGATCCCGACGAACAGCTCGAACGCGCCGGAGGGCAACAGCGCACTCGAGTCCGGCAGCCCCTTGCCCGCGAACACGATGGCCATCAGCACCAGCGACTGCAACACCGCGGCCCCGCAGAACACCGCCGTCTTCGCGCTCAGATAGGCCACCGGGCTGAGCCCCACCGCGCGCTCGCGCAGGTAGATGGACCGCTCCCCCACCAGGTCGCGGATGGACAGCGAGGAGCCCATGAAGGCCGCGCCCAGAATCAACAGCACCATGATCTGCATCGCCTCGGTCGGTGCGCCCTGCCCAGCCAGCCCGAAGCCCGCGTTGCCGGGGACCACCAGGGCCAGGATCCCCAGGACGAAGGGCAGCGCGGCCAGGAAGACGAGGTAGCCGCGGTCGGCCAGGATGAGCCGGACCTGCCGCCTGGCGATCGTCGAGAGCTGCCGGCCCGCGGCGATCGTCGGCGGCCGCCGGGGCGCGCCGGCCCGCGGGGGCGCAAGCGCTGGTCGCGGGCCGCGTCGGGCGCGGTAGGCGGCGAAGACGTCGTCGGGGAAGCTGCTCACCCGCACAAAAATGTCCGCCCAATCGGCCACTCCCAGGGTTTTCCCGATGTCCTTGGCACTGCCGAAATACGCCGTCTTTCCGCCCGGGGCGAGCAGTAGGACCTGATCGCACATGTCGAGGTGCGCGACGGAGTGGGTGACCACGATGACCACCCGGCCGGCATCCGCCAGCTCTCGCAGCATCACCATCACCTGGCGGTCGAGCGCGGGGTCCAGGCCCGACGTCGGCTCGTCCAGGATCAGCAGCGACGGACCGGTGAGCAGCTCGAGGGCCACCGAGGCACGCTTGCGCTGGCCGCCGGACAGCCGGTCAACCCGGGTGTCCGCGTGCCCTGTCAGGGAGAGCTCGCCGAGCACGCCGGCGACGGCCTGGTCGCGATCGGCCGGGGAGGTGTCGACGGGCAGACGGAGCTCGGCCGCATAGTTGAGGGCCTGGCGCACGGTGAGCTGGCGGTGCAGCACGTCGTCCTGCGGCACCAGCCCGATGCGCCCGCGCAGCGCCGGGAACTCCGCGTGCAGGTCGTGGCCCTCGAATAGCACCACGCCCTCGGTGGGGTTGCTCGAGCCGGAAATGACCCTCGCCAGCGTTGACTTGCCAGCCCCCGACGGGCCGATGAGCGCGGTGAGCGAGCCTGGCTCGGCATCGATGGTGACGTCCACCAGCAGTCGCTTGTTCTGCGCCACCGTGAAGCCGACGCCCATCAGGTGCAGCCCGCGGTCCCGGGCGCCGCGCTGAATCCGGTGGATCGCGCCGCCGGCGAAGAGCAGGTCCTCGTTGCCCACTGTGATCACGTCGCGGTCGTTCAACCGCGCCTGCCGGGTGGCCCAGCCGTTGACGAAGGTGCCGTTGGCGCTCTGCAGGTCCTGGAGCTCGACTCCCGCGGGCGTCGAGACGAGCCGGCAGTGCTGGCGCGAGACCAGCACGTCCGCCAGCACGATGTCGTTGCCGGGGATCCGGCCGATGGTCACCCCGCGGGTCGACACCGGTATCGCGCCGGTCAGCGTGACGGGGCCAGACCGGTCCGCCGGCGGCGAGTTGGGCGTCGCCATCGCGGTGACGTCCACCATCGGCATGGCCATCGGCGGGCCAACGGCCTGAGGTGTCACCGACAGCCTTAACAACGGTCCGGTGTGGGGATCGCCCAGGCGGATCTCAAGCTGCCGGTCCACCCGCACCGCGTCGACCACCCGCAGCCCACCGATGAAGGTGCCGTTGGTGCTGCCGGCGTCGGACAGCAGCCAACCGTCCCGCCACACCAGTTGCGCGTGGAATCGCGAGACCAGATGGTGGTCGACCACCACCTCGCGTGCCCCGTCCCGTCCGACGGTCACGGGACCCGACGGCTCGAAGCTCCGCTGAACTCCCCCCTTGGCGATCGTGATGTTGCGAATAATCGGCCAGTTCATGCCCGGATCGTATTGGAAACCCCAGCCGATCGTAGAATGGGCTCCTCCCCTGTAAAACGGCGTCTAGAGAATCGGAACCCATGGATCAGAGTTCTGCAGGCTCCCGTGTGGGCAGCGCGTTCGGCCCCTATCAGCTCCGGTCGCTGATCGGCAAGGGCGGGATGGGCGAGGTCTACGAGGCCTATGACACGGTCAAGGGCCGGACTGTCGCCCTGAAGCTGCTGGCTGAGAATCTCGCTCGCGACCCCTCCTATCAGGAGCGATTCCGCCTTGAGTCCCGTGCCGCCGCTCGTCTGCAGGAACCGCATGTGATCCCCATCCACGACTGGGGCGAGATCGACGGCGTGCTGTACATCGACATGCGTCTGGTCCATGGCCGCGATCTGCGGGCGGCCCTTCGCACGGACGGCCCGCTGTCGCCGGCCCAGGCGGTCGCGGTGATCGGGCAGATTGCGGCCGCGCTCGACGCCGCGCATGCCGACGGGCTGGTGCACCGCGACGTCAAGCCGGAGAACATCCTGGTCACCAACGACGGCTTCGCGTATCTGGTGGATTTCGGCATCGCCCACTCCAGCTCCGACGCGCAGCTCACCACGCAAGGGGCGGCCATCGGCTCCTACGCCTATATGGCCCCCGAGCGCTTCGATGTGGGTGCCGTCGACGGAGCGGCCGACACCTACTCGCTCACCTGCGTCCTGCACGAGTGCCTGACCGGCAACCAGCCCTTCCCCCGGGGAACCGTCAGCCAACTTATCAAGTCACACCTTCTCGCCGCACCGCCACTGCCCAGCCAAAAGCCCGGTGTCTCAACGTCATTCGACGGTGTTATCGCCCGCGGCATGGCCAAACAGCCTCAAGAGCGCTACCGCAGTGCTGGAGATTTCGCGCGCGCCGCATACGCGGCGCTGGGCCAACGCGAGCAGAGCGCGGCCGCCGCCATCGTCGAGCAGACCACCCAGAACACGACGGTGGGCCAGGTGGGCAATGTCGGAATATTCCAGCAGACCGCCGTCGGGCAGACTCTGCCGCCCGCCGGGTACGGCCCCCACTACGCCGACCCCCAGTACTCCGGCCCCCAGTTCTCCGGCCAGCCCTACCCCGGCCAGCCCCCCGCACGAAAATCCCCGATGATCCCGGTACTGCTGACATTGCTGGCTGTCCTCATAATCGGTCTGGGCGGGACGGTGGCGTGGGTGAGCCTGTCGAAGAACTCGGCCGTCGACGTCGCGAACACCGCCGACCAGGGAAACACCGGCGCTGTGGCCACCCCGACTTCGCCAGGCAGCCCATTGTCCGCGCAGGCCGCGCCCACCACCGACCAGCCCACCGCGACGGTCACCACCACGGTGCCGGCGCCGTCTGCGCGAACCACCGCGCCGACCAACCGCCCGTCCGCGGCCCGCAACATCGGTGTGTCCGGCGCCGACGGTCAGGGTTTCCTCAACAACCCGAACGCCCGGTGCAACGAGGCGAACCCCGCTGTGGCGGTCGCGCGAACCACCATGTCCTATGTCGTCGTCTGCGTCACCGGCGTCGGCCGCTACTACTACAAGGGTGTGCGCGCATCCGACAACGCCGCGATCGAGATCGATGATCCAGTGCCCAGCGGGTCCGGCTTCACCGCGGTGAGCAGCACCGGCACCACGTACCGGCTGGACTCCAGCTACCTCACGATGACCGGCAGCGGCGGTAGCGTCCTCGGCCAAGAGCCGGTGGTCGACTTCTACCACAGCTGAGAGACCTTGCCCGACGGCGCGTTCGGCGGCCGCGGGTCACCGGGTACGGGTCCCGAGCCGTGCCCTCATTTGTGCCCCCAGTCGGACTCGAACCGACACTTGGCGGATTTTAAGTCCGCTGCCTCTGCCAATTGGGCTATGGGGGCTGGGTGCCCGGGCTCACGGCCCGGGCCCGAATCACCGCCGGACGATCGACGCCGCGATGCCGTCCAGGATGTCATGTTCGCTGACCACGAGCTCGTCAACGCCGGCTCGCTCGGACAGGATCCGCGCGAGCGTCCGGGTGATGAGGGCGCCGCCGCCGATGACGTCGACGCGGCCGGGGTGCATGGGGCCGAGCGCGGCACGATCCTTGCGGCTCATCCCGATCAGCCGATCGCACACCTCGTTCAGCTGATCGAATGGGATGCGGGACAAGTGGATTCGGTCGGCCTGGTATTCATCGAGCCCGAGCGCGATGGCGGCGATCGTCGTCATGGTGCCGGCGACTCCGACCCAGCTGCGGGTCTGCTCGACGGGCACGGTCTCCAGCGCGACGGCGAGCCGCTCGGCAATGAACCGCTCGGCGGCGTCTATCTCGTCGGCCGTGGGCGGGTCGCTGGGCAGGCAGCGCTCGGTCACGCGGACGCAGCCGATGTTGGAAGACTTTGCAGCAGCCACCACGCCGCCGGAGCCCAGCACCAATTCCGTGGAGCCGCCGCCCAAATCCACCACGAGCACCGGGTCCGTGTCGGTGGAAAGGTCGCCGACGGCGCCGGCGAAGGACAACCGCGCCTCCTCGTCTCCGGTGATGACCTCGGCCTTGGCGCCGGCCACGATATCGCCGAGCACCTCCTGCGTCATGTAGAAGAACTCATCACGGTTCTCGGCGTCGCGGGTCGCGGAGGTGGCGACCATGCGGATCGCCGTCGCACCGTTGTCCCGGATGATCTGGGCGTACTCCTCGAGCGCGGTCCTGGTGCGCAGCAGCGCCTCCGGGACGAAGGCCCCGCGGGCGTCGACGTCCTGGCCCAGGCGCACGACGCGCATCTGGCGGTCGATGTCCGTCAGCCGGCCCGCGGCGTCGGCCTCCGCGACGAGCAGCCGGATCGAGTTGGTGCCGCAGTCGATGGCGGCGACGCGGGTCACGCGCTGTCCCCAGTCGCGGTCCCAGTATCCGACTCGGCCTCGTCGGCCGGCCGGAACTCGGCCAGCTCGGGCCAGTCTGCGGGCACCGCGGTGCCGCGCAACCCGGTGGCTGCGATGAGCGCGACCGCCTCGTCGCCGATGGGGTTCAGGCCCGGGCCCTTGGCGAGGGCATGCGCGGCGAGCACGTGGAGGCACTTGACCCGCTCCGGCATGCCGCCGCCGGTGAAGGTGGTGCCGAGGTCCTCGATCGCGTTGCGCTCGGCCAGGTACGACTCGTAGGCGACGAGGTACTGCGCGGCCAGGGGCGCGTCGTGCAGCAGGCGCTCGCTCATCCCTCGCATGATGCCGTCGGACTCCAGGCGTCCGATGGCGATGGTCAGTCTCGGATCGGTCAAGTAGTACAGGGTGGGGAACGGTGTGCCGTCGGGCAGGCGGGGCGCGGTCTTGACGACGCCCGGCGCCCCGTCGGGGCAGCGGAAGGCGATGGCCAGGACACCGCGGGGGGTGCGCCCGAGCTGGGTTTCGACGATCGCCAGGTCCGTCTCGCTAACGGGGCCGCTGGTCTGGCTCAACTGTTTGCCGCCTTCATTTCTCTCACTCATTCAGGGGGTGCTGCTGGGACCGGGGATGACATTCGGCACCGGGGGCGGCGGAGCGTTCTCATCCGGCAACGGTTGCGACACCGAGTCCCAGAGGTTTTTATACCAAGGGTGATCCGAATCATGTACGGCGGCAGCCTCTTCCTGCGGTGCGAACTGATTGCCGGGCAGCTCCACAATGTAGGGGGTCTCACCGCGGGTCACGAATCCCAGCCGCTCCCGCGCCTGGGCACGGACATAATCCGGGTCATCTAGCTGGGCCTTGCGTGCCTCGAGCACTTGCAGTTCGCTGGTGAGCATCGCATGCTCGGCGGCCACGCTGGCAGCCTCGCTGCGCATCTCGAAGAAGGTGCGCAGCGGCGCGGCCAAGGCCAGTCCGAGGAAGCACACCATCGTCACCACAATGACCACCCGGCGCGGCGACATGCCCTCGCCGCCATGGAAGCGCTCCAGGAACTTCGTCCACAGCGCCGGTGCCTCGAACTCGAATCCGCCGTGGCCCTTCTTGGACTCGGCGGCCCGCGGGGTCTGCACCACGCGGGTGCTCTGCCGCGCCTTGCCCGCCTCGCCGGCGGAGCGGGAGGAGGTAGGCGTGCGGCCCTGCTGCCCACGCGCGCGAGAGTCCCGAGCACGCTCTACGCGTCTCGGCTCTCTGCCGCCTGGGCTGCCCTCGGGCCGCCGCCTACCCCGCTCAGCCATCAGCTCTTGGCATCCCCCGCGTTGAAGCGCGGGAACGCGCCAGCGCCGGCGTAGCGGCCGGCGTCGCCGAGAGATTCCTCGATGCGCAGCAGCTGGTTGTACTTGGCGACGCGCTCGCTGCGGGCGGGCGCGCCGGTCTTGATCTGGCCGCAGTTGAGCGCGACGGCGAGGTCTGCGATCGTGGTGTCCTCGGTCTCGCCGGAGCGGTGGCTCATCATCGAGCGGTAGCCGCTGCGGTGCGCGAGGTCGACGGCGTCGATGGTCTCGGTGAGGGTGCCGATCTGGTTGACCTTGACCAGCAGCGCGTTGGCGGCGCCGAGGTCGATGCCCTTCTGCATGCGGACGGGGTTGGTGACGAACAGGTCGTCGCCCACGATCTGCAGCTTGTCGCCCAGGCGCTGCGTCAGCTCGACCCAGCCGGACCAGTCGTCCTGGCTGAGGGGGTCCTCGACGGAGACCATGGGGTATTCGGCGCTGAGCTTGACGTAGAAGTCGATGAGCTCGCTGGCGGACAGGGTCGCGCCCTCGAACGCGTAGCCCTTGCCGTCGGTGTGGAATTCGGTGGCCGCGACGTCGAGCGCGAGCGCCACGTCGGTGCCGAGCTTCAGCCCGGTCAGCGCGATGGCCTCGCTGATCAGGTCGAGGGCCTCCCGGGTGCCGGCGACATTGGGGGCGAAGCCGCCCTCATCGCCCAGCCCGGTGCCGAGGCCCTTCTTCTTGAGCACGGACTTGAGCGAGTGGTAGACCTCGGTGCCCCAGCGCAGGGACTCCTTGAAGGTCGGAGCGCCGATCGGGGCGACCATGAACTCCTGGACGTCCACGCCGGTGTCCGCGTGCGCGCCGCCGTTGAGGATGTTCATCATCGGCACCGGCAGCACGTGGGCGTTGGGGCCGCCGACGTAGCGGAACAGCTCCAGGCCCGAGGACTCCGCGCCGGCCTTCGCGATCGCGAGGGAGACGCCCAGCAGCGCGTTCGCGCCCAGGCGGGACTTGTCGGGGGTGCCGTCGGCGTCGATCAGCTCCTGGTCGACAACGCGCTGCTCCTCGGCGGAGATGCCGATGACGGCGGGCGCGAGCTCGGAGAGCACGGCCTCGACGGCCTTCTGCACGCCCTTGCCGTCGTAGCGGGAGCCGCCGTCGCGCAGCTCGACCGCCTCATGCTCGCCGGTGGACGCGCCGGAGGGCACTGCCGCCCGCGCGAAGGTGCCGTCGTCCAGCGCTACCTCGACCTCAACCGTGGGATTGCCACGGGAGTCCAAGATTTCACGGGCTCCGACCTGTTCGATGACCGCCACGGGTGCTCCTCGATCTTCTAGCTGCAACTAATTTCACTCCCGGGCCAACCCCGACAGCACTGCTCGTGCCGAGAGCCTATCGGTCCGGCCCCTGCACGTCGCGAAGGCACGCGCTAGAACGTTGCGGGAATTACATTCACGGCCGCAACCCCGCCGCGTACGCGTTGGCCCGGTGCTGGACATCCAACGCGTACTGCGTCGACATGTTGTAGGTGAACAGCGCTTTCGACCAGCCCTCCGCGGTGGTCATCGTATCCGTGCTGGCGCACAGATAGCGGGCCGTGGTCAGCGCCGCGTCGTCGATGCTGTCTGGGTCCGCCACGCCGTCGCCGTTCGCGTCGACCCCCCAGCGTTCCCACGTCTCGGGGATGAACTGCGTCGGGCCCAGGGCCCGGTCGTGGACGGCATCCCCGTCCAGGCGGCCGCCGTCGGTGTCCATAATCAGCGCCACGCCGGGACGGCCATCGAGGGCGATCCCCCGGATCGGCGGCGCGACGTTTCCATCTGGGCCGACCGACGCGCCGTTGTGGGTGCCATGCCCGCTCTCGACGGAGCCGATCCCGGCGATCGTCGTCCAGCCGACCCCGCACCCCGGGGCGGACTGGGCCAAGACGGCGGCCGCGAATCCGTAGGCCTCCAGCGCGGTCTGCGAGATCCGCAACTCGTCCGCGAGCGGCGCCGCCCAGTCCGCGAGTTGGTCGGCGCTGCGGTCCGGGGCCTCGATATCGATCGCCGGCAGCGCCGCGCCCAACGCGGGCGGGCTGAACGTCGGCACCTCGGGAGGCGGGGCCATCGCGCACGACGCGAGCGCAGAAGCCGCCACCGACAGCACCGCCACCGCCGAGATGAGCTGGACGCCGCGCGCCATGAGGTGAACCATGCGGGCCATTCTCCCCGGCCGTGCCCGGCCGCACTGGTCGGGGCGCGGCCGCACCAAAGCAGCGCTGTGCCCCTCCGAGATGTTCGTGTTCGCAGAGGGGCACAGCGCGTATTCGCCCGAAACGTATTTCGTGTCCCGAATTAACTACTGATCCGGGCCTGCGAGTTAGCTTATTGGATTCACACTAAGGCTCTTCCAATGCCATTCATCGGGCCAGATCATCGGTCAGGAACCGAATAGCATGCTCAGCGATCCGAGGGACCCAAAGGGCGAGCTATCGGAATCCGACCGAATGATCGGCTTCACGGGGAGCGGATCACCCGGGGTCGGGTATGTGGCTGGCGGGGCCGATTCCAAGATGTCACCTGCCGGGCTGTAGTGGATCCACCGAACTGAGGGACAATTATCGTTGCCGACCTTCGTCTGGCCCAAAATCACGTCGCCATCCTTGAACCCGATGACCACCTTCGCCTCATTTGTCACCATGTCAAACGACGGGTACCACCAGTGGTAAGCGGTGTTCAGTTTGGTTCCACCGTGCTCCGCGTCGTACGCATGGATCGCCGCAAGCTCCCCAGCTGGCGTCTTACCAGCTTTTCCAGGGTCGATGTAGGTGATACCGTCGAACGAGATACTGCTCCACTTAAGACCGCCGGAGATTTTCCCTCCCCAGCTGACTTCCCAACTCTGGGACGAGGGGAAGTAGTTGGCTGCGCACACGTAGTCAGCCTTGACATAAGGATCAGGCGCGGGCGCAAGCTCAAAGGGGTCCGCTGACGCCGGCACAGTCATCGCGACACCGACGAAGACGGCACCACTGACACTCAGTAACGCGCGGACAAGGCCTTTATTCGCATGATTCACTCCCAGGCTTTTCGTCGGATAGGTTATGTACCATTTTCAACTTGTCCGAACATATCACCCAGATAGCCGCAAATAGGGACCTTCAGCACATAATTGACTCAATTAGTAATTCGTTATTCAAACTAATATGTTGCAGACAAACGTCCAGTTAGTGCATGTCACGGAATGACCCCCGCTGCCGTAATGATCAAGTCAATCGTCCTGGAATCTGCACGGGCGGTTCCGTGTGGCATCGCGCCCTGATAGCGGCGCTACGGACCGGAGCCTCAAGGTCGTGGCCCGGTGTGCCGAGCCCACAGCGCGCGAGCCTCAACCTCGGAGCCTCAGGAGGCGGGACGGTCATGCAAGGGGAGCACAGCGACGAAGACCGCACCTTGCGCTACCCGCTCCGAAGCCCTCTTTCGGGTGCCCAAACGTAGTGCGCAACGGCCGGCACCTGCCCAAGCCAGTCCCGCCAGCCTTCTCGAACATGGCTGCGCACAAGCTCCGGCTCGGAGCCTGGATATCGATCGCCTGCAGTGCCGCGCCCAAGGCGAGCGAACTAAAGGTCAGCACCTCGGGGCGCGGAAACAGCGTGCTGGGCGCAGCTACCACCAGCAGCACACCGGATCCACCGCAGGCGACGCTCCGCGAGCATCCTGGCGACTGGTCGCTGTCCGGTTGTGGCACCTGCTGTGTGCGATGTCGGTGCGGATGCTGGCGGAGACTCCTTATATAGCCGCGGGGATCACCGCGCCAGGCTCGGACATGAGACTGGGCCCCAGCTTTACGCTGGGGCCCAGTCTCATTCATCAGAAGCTCAGCAAGGCCACGCGATCAGCGCAGATCTGCCGACACTTCTCAGGAGAGGCCGCCGAACAGGTTCGTCAGCGCCGCCAACGGGCTGGCCTGTGCGGGGACGGCCGCGGGGGCGACGAGCTCGAAGTCCGTGGTGGTGCAGCCGAAGACGAAGCCGTCAACCGCGACGCCCGTGGCAGCGTTCTCCTTGGTCTGCTGAACTCCGTACTCGATCAGCGTGGCATCCGGGTTCATCGCGATGATGTTCTTGAGGGTGGTGCGCTCATTGCGCGGCAGGGCCTCGCCATCACGGACACCCTCGACGCCACGGATATCCCGAGTCACCCAGTACTGGTCGCTATCCCCAGGCGTAGCCGTCAGCCACTTGCTGCCATCCCCATTTGCCGGCGTCCAGACGATGGTGGCGAAGCCATCACCCTCGGTGTCGTAGTTGGCACCCAGGATGCGCAGCTGCAGTGCGGGGGCTGCGCCGTCGGTCAGGTACGAGTACCCGATGTCGGTCAGCTTGCCCTGCGCGTCGACGAGGGTGGAAAGCTTGACGCCCGCGGCATTCTTGTACAGCGAGGTGCCCTTGTTCGACTGCTCGAAGGTGAGCGCGCCGGCTCCGAGCGGGCCGTCGGTGACCGCACCAATGGTGGCGGCAGTCTCATCGCCGGGGGTGCTCCAGCCATTCAGCTTGTCCGGCGTCGTGTACTCAACGGTGCTGCAGTCGCCCACGCCGCCGCCGCCGCCGCCGATCGAGCCGCTCAGGCTGCCGAGGTCCGGCGCAGCGCCAGCCGAAGTCGCCAGGCCCAGCACGAGCGCGCCGGAGAAGAAAGTGGACGCGGCAATGCCCGCAACCTTATTGAAACGCATCTTTCAAACCTTTCATCGCAGCCCCCCGAATCAGGTCGGCTGTCCAGTAATCGGCTGGCGCGATGAATTCGCTCCAGCCGGAAGCACCAGAAGGACATTAACAGCTTCCCCTCCCGGAAAAAAGCCTGCATGCTAGGTCCGGCCTAAAGGATGAGTGGGTGTCAACCGAATGGATGACATGCACGTTAATGGTTCCGGACTGCAAATTGTCGGGTCTGAGACCGCATATCTAGTCCATGCATGACGGCACGAGGAGCGCTCCCGCCTGCTCGGCACGCGAGGCAAGGCACCTCCCCGGCCTCACACTCAGCAACCCGAAACTCGCTAGATTCCTCTCCTACCACCGCATATGCGATACGGATGGCGTCGCATGCCGCGACGTGCAGACCCCACCGGTCCGCGCGACGGCTGGGCCTGCCTTCGCTTCACAGAGAGCGTGGAAGCGCTCGGTTATTCGGACCAAACCGGGAAACTAGTTGAATGCTGCACCAACATGAAAAACCTGAAAGCGGCCAACCACCCATACAATCATCTGCGACTAGGGCCGCTACGACTTCTCTCCGCAACCTACACCAATGCCCCCCTAATTAGTTATCTAAGTGAATAACTTTCACGAAAAGACGAACCGTCAGCCACCCAAAGGGGCAATATTCGAATACGATTGAAAGACATTCGAACGTCCAAGACCCACCTCCGACATACGCCTATGACATTGGCCACACCGGCGTCACGGGCCCACAATCGGGACGTAACTCCCCTTCGCGTCGCCAACGGCCAGGCCTTGCCGCCACCCCATCGCCGACTCGCGGCGGCACACTGTTAACTTTTATGCTCAGAGCCAAGCCTTGCCTTACCATCGGCACCTCAAGGAGCCCGCATGAACCGCACGCGCACGCTGTCCGTGACCACATTCCGCGTCGCCGCGGGCACTATCGGAGCCTTCGCGGTGCTGGCGGCCACCGTCGCCTGCAGCTCCGCGGACACCACAACGGCCACGGGGACCTCCAAGAGCGCCGCGACCAGCACAGCGGCGGTGGCCGATCCCGCGGCGTTCGCGGCGGTGCTCACCACCGGCGAGAATGCGTACGCGGAGTACATCCGCGTCCAGGTCGCCGAGCTGACCACCGGCGTCGACGCGCTCGCCGCAGCCATTGCCGCCGGCGATGTGGCCGCCGCGCAGCAGGCCTATGCCGACGCGCGCATCCCGTGGGAGCGCATCGAGCCGGTCGCGGAGTCCTTCACCGACGGCGAGGACAGCCTCGACGAGGCGATCGACGCGCGCGACGGGGATGTGGACGCCGCCGATTGGACGGGCTTCCACCCCATTGAGAAGGGCCTGTTCGAGGCGCAGTCCGTGGCTGGCCTTGCGCCGCTCGCCACAGGCCTGCAGGAGGACGTGGCGAAGCTCAGCGCGCTAGTCGCCAATCTCGAGTATGAGTCCGACGACATCGCCATGGGCGCCGGCGAACTGCTGAACGAGGTCTCGCAGACGAAGGTGCAGGGCGAGGAGGAGCGCTACTCGCGCATCGACCTGCTGGATATGCAGGCCAACGTCGAGGGCTCGGAGGCCGCGTACGCCACCATCGCCCCGGCCCTGGTGATGATCGACCCGGAACTCGCCGCGACCATCTCCGAGCGGTTCGCCGCGCTGCACGCCGCGTTGGACAAGCATCGCAGCCCCGGCACCGTCGGCGGCTTCATCCTGTTCCCCGAGCTGTCCACTGCCGACCAGCGTGAGCTCGCGGACGCTGTCACCGCCACCAAGGAGCCTCTCGCGGACGGGGCTGGCCAGGTCGCGGCGGCCCGATGAGTGGAGGCCCCAGATCCCAGGCCCCCAGCAGCCAGGGCCCCGCTAGCCAGGGCCGCGGCGTCAGCCGTCGGGGCTTCCTCGGCGGTCTCGGGCTGACCGGCGCCGGTCTAGCCGTCGGCGCGGCGGCCGGGGCATCCCTGAGCTCGAACGGGTCGGCCGACGAGAGCGCCGCTGTCACTGCCTTCCACGGCGACCGCCAAGCGGGCATCACCACGCCGGCCCAGCAGCGCATGATGTTCGGCGCCTTCGACGTCGCGGGCGCCGACAAGGCCCAACTGCGGGAGTTGTTGTCCCGGTGGAGCGCCGCGGCCGCGCTCATGACGCGCGGGCTGCCGGTGGGGCCCACCGAGGCCGCGCCGGGCAGTCCGCCCGTGGACACCGGCGAGGCCGTCGGCCTCGGGCCCGGCGGCCTGACGATCACCGTCGGTTTCGGGGCCTCCCTTTTCGACGGGCGATTCGGCCTCGCCGACCACCTGCCCGACGCGCTCGCGCCCCTGCCCCCTCTACCCGGGGACACCGTCCTAGATCCGGCGATCAGCGGCGGCGACCTGTGCGTGCAGGCTTGCGCCTCCGACCCGCAGGTCGCGTTCCACGTGCTGCGCAATTTCGCCCGCATGGGCCGCGGGACCGTGACGACGCGCTGGATGCAGGAGGGCTTCGGCCGCGCGTCGAGCACCTCCGCAGACCAGAAGACCCCGCGCAATCTGTTCGGCTTCAAGGACGGGACGAACAACACCAAGACCGACGACGAGTTCCGCGACTGGGTGTGGGTCGACGATTCCGCCGACCAGCCGTGGATGCAGGGCGGCAGCTATCTGGTCACCCGCAAGATCGCCATGAGCATCGAGACCTGGGACTCGGACGCCATCGCCGACCAAGAGCGCGTGTTCGGCCGGGTGAAGGGATCCGGCGCGCCGCTGGGGCACACGGGCGAGTTCGACGAGATCTCGCTGACTGCGCCCGGACCCGACGGCACGCCCGCCATCGATCCGAATTCCCATGTGGCCCTCGCCCACCCGGACAATAATGCCGGGGTCAAGCTGCTGCGGCGGTCCTATAATTATACCGGCGGGATCAACCCGGCCACCGGCCACCTCGACGCCGGACTGTTCTTCATCGCCTATCAGCGCGACCCGCACACGCAGTTCGCGGCACTGCAGCGCCAGCTCGGGCGCCGCGACAACCTCAATGAGTACATCAAGCACCTGTCCAGCTCGGTGTTCGCATGCCCGCCCGGCGTGCGCGGCGGGGGCGACTACTGGGGCAGCGAGCTGCTCGCCTAGTAGAAGGGTGGGCCCGACCCGACACGAAACCGTCGAACATCTCACATTGCCACTGGCGTCTGCCGGACGACGCGCGAATCTGTCAACGCGGCCCCTATGCAGAAAAACTCGATGTCGTGGTTGGCACCCGCGACCGTCGCCACGTCATTGGTGACCGCGGGCCGAAGGAACCAGCGCACTAGGTCCACTGGTTCGAAAGCCCAGCCAGCCAACCAGATTGCTGAACGCAATACTGGGTCCCAGCGCAATGCGCTGGGACCCAGTATCCGTCAGTGCCACTCAAGTGTGGTGGGCAAATATGAGCGCCACACTACTTGCGTCAGATCAGCCCTCGAGGCCGGGAAGCAAGTTTCCCAGGCTTCCGCCACCCAAGCTTCCGAAGATGCTATCGGGGCTGTCGGAGCCGTCTTCGGTGGTCGGGCAGCCGGTGACGGTGATCGTTACGACTTTTTGGTAGATGTCATCCGTATGCAGGACCCCGCCCTGGTACACGCCGAACTCGACCTCGTGCGTGCCAGTCTCATTCCGCTCCACGCCAGGCAGCGTCTTAACTTCGTCCGTGTTTGCGGTGGGAACAATACGGGACTCGGTCAGGTCGACGGTGGCCTCGTTGGCGGCAACCGGGTAGGGATTGGCCCTACCTGCGATGGCGTCGGCGATGGCCTGGTTGCTAACGACCACCGGGCGATACGCGGGGCGCGGGGCGCTGATATTGAAGTTGGCGTCCTCGCCGTCGACTCGGTAGTCAGCGCGCCAGTTCGACCGCCCATCCGACAGGTCCGTGAGCTCAAACGTGGCGGTGCAGTCACCGTTGTCAGTCGCGGCGATCTCGAAACGATTTGGCTCGACGATCGGCTCAGCAGCCCCGGCGATGCCGGGGAAGATCAGCGAGCCAGCCAGGGCCACGGCGCCAACGCCAGCGAGGAGCGGGGTGCGGAATGCACGCATTCAGATCACAACTCTTTCTGTTCATTCAGACGGATCCAGATCGTCCGTTTGGAGAAAATTACCGAAAAATATCAACTGTCCAGCAGATTTCCAGAGCGATAAATTTCGCCCCGGGCTGCAAATCCAAACAGAACAATAACATGCACCTCACGAGAAAAGACTCTTCAGGCAAAGTCCGGCCTAAAGTATGATGCGGTGCCGGATGAATCAATACCATGCCCTATGATGAAATTTTCAAGCAGCAAAGATCCGCTCTCACCCCGGCCTCAGCGGGCCCCTGCCACCCGAAGAACCGCATTCGCAGGCGGCGGATGAGGGGACACTGACACCGAAGGCCACTCGGCACGCGGGCCCAGGCACCGCCTCCGACCCCCTACCCAGCGGCCGCACACGCCGCAGTGGACCCGCACAATATCTTATCTACCACTGGTTACGCGACAAGGCGGGTGCCCAGCCCGCGACCTGCTGAGGTCACAGCCTCGCGTGACGGCAAGCATCGCATGCACTTCACCCACGAGGAGCGGGCGCGCCCAACCGGCAGGGCCATACCTGACACCTAGTTGAACACTTGACCACTATAAAATCTCCGTTGCAGATTCTTGGATCGCACATCGGCAATTCACATAAAATGCAATACAAATTTGATTTTCACCTCCGTGAACCACACCACCGGCAGTTGGCCATCCAAATAAATCATTTCTCCAGGAAGCCCAGGACCCAACCGTCCAGAAGGTGGACATTTCCATACCCACCGAGGGGAATTCGGACGTCCAGGATCAAACTTCCCGCCGCGATTAGGTGATATTGATCAGTATTATCTGAGGTCCATAAAGCCCGAGTACGCTGCCTCGATTCTGCGCACGGGAGCGGGCCCGGCGCCCAGTGTCGGCGTCGCCGTCGCGCCGCCGGGAGTCCCCTCGTGGGACACCCACGGTCCCGCATCGCACAAGCTCGACCACGCTGTCGGACTAGGAACCGCTCCCTCTCCGGCGCGTGTCGGCACGCTGCTAATTCTCACCCTCCAAACCCCGCAGGTCACGGTCCACGTATTACGCAGTTTCGCCCGCATGGGCCGCTGAGCCGTGACGATGCGCAGGATGCAGGAGGGCTTCGGCCGTGCGTCGAGCATCTCCGGGGACCAGGAGTGGATGCGGGGCGGCAGCTACCTCGTCGCCCGCAAGATCGCCATGAGCATCGAGACGTGGGACTCGGACGCCCTCGCCTACCAGGAACGCGTGTCCGACGGCACGCCCGCCATGCACCCGAATTCCTATGTGGCCCTGACACACCCGGACAACAACGCCGGGGTCAACACCTGTCCAGCTCGGCATTCGCGTGCCCGCCCGGCATGCGGGGCGAGGTCGACTACTGGGGCAGCGCTCTCCTGGGCCGGTGACTGGACTCGCGATTGACGGACTAAGTCACGTTCCTTAATGTGGCCGTTATGACCGAGACCACTGCCAGGCCCAGCCCCGCCCGCGCCGCGATGATCGACGCGGCCGAGCGGATCGTGGCCGAGCGCGGCCTGTCCGAACTGACCCTGCGCCAGGTGCAGATCGCGGCGGGACAGTCCAACAAGTCGGCCGCGCAATACCATTTCGGCTCCCGCGACGGGCTCATCACCGCAATCCTGGAGGACCGCGTGGCAGGCGTGGAGCTGCGCCGTCGAGAGATGCTGGACCGCGTGGCGCAGCCTGGCCCCCGCGACCTCGTGGCCGCACTGGTGGTGCCGCTCGCCGAGCGGATCCTCTCGCACCCGAACAGCACGTATGGACGGTTCCTCGCCCAGTCCATGCTGGATCCCGAACTCGCCGATCTGATCCAGGCGCACCTGCTCGCCCGCGGTTTCCTGGAGGTGCAGCAGCGACTCCGGGTGTACTCCGCGCTGCCATTCGACGTCGCGTCGTGGCGCGTCGACAGCCTCGCCGGCTACGTGATCGGCGCGCTCGCCGCCGCCGAGGCGCGGCCTCTGCACACCCTCCCCACCGACGTCATCACGGCGAGCCTGATCGACGCCTGCCTGAACATCCTCACCGGTCCACAGTCCACCCCTAGGAGCAATCGCTGATGACCAGCCTCGTCCCCGCCACGCCGATCTACCGGACTTCACCGACGGACCCGCTGATCATCCACGGCCCCATGATCTCCCCGCACCGCCCGGATCCCGCGCCATATGAGCGGATCACCGTCACCCCCGCGGGCACGACCATCGGCGCGGAGATCGGCGGGCTCACCCTCTCGGGCGACCTCGACGAGGAGACCCTCGCGGAGCTGCGCCGGGCATTGCTGGAGTGGAAGGTGCTGTTCTTCCGCGACCAGGACATCGACCGCGACTCCCACCGCGAGTTCGCCCGGCTGTGGGGCGACCTCGAGCAGCACCCCTTCTTCAAATACACCCAGCCCGGCCAGACCGAGGCGGACGTGACCACCCTCGCAAAAGGCATAGACAGCGCCGGCGTGGAGAACTCCTGGCACAACGACGTGACCTGGCATGCGACGCCGTCGTTCGGCGCGGTGCTGCGCGCTGTGGAGCTGCCCGAGCGCGGCGGGGACACCCTCTTCTGCGACACCGCGGCCGCCTACGAGACGCTGCCCGACGCGGTCAAAGCCCGCATCGACCACCTCACCGCGGAGCATGACTGGCTGCACGCGTTCGGCAACGGCATGCCCAAGGACGCCGTCGACCTCCTGCGCCCCAACCTGCCGGCCGTCCAGCATCCGGTGGTCCGCGTGCTCCCCGAGAACGGCCGCAAAGTGCTGTTTGTGAATTCCGTGTTCACCACCCGGATCCTGGGCGTCTCCGAGGAGGAGTCCAACGAGCTGCTCGCGATCCTGTACCGGCATGTGCAGCGCCCGGAGTTCCAGGTGCGTCTGCGGTGGCAGCCGAACACGGTCGCGTTCTGGGACAACCGCTCCTGCCAGCACTACGCCGTCAGCGACTACTTCCCGCAGCGACGGGTGATGGACCGGATCTCGATCGTCGGGGACGTGCCAGTAGGGCCCTGACGCCCCGCTCGGCCTGCTCCACCACCTGCCAGTAGACGAGCCCGACGCCAACACACGCCGCCACCGCCAGCCAGGTGTGCCCCGGGATCTCGGGGTACACCTGGAACTGGGTGAGGTAGATGTACAGGGATGCGCCGGCCAGCAGCCCGGCGATCCGGTTGACCAGGCCCGGCAGCCGCACCGTCGGAACCCACAGCAGGAGCAGCAGGCCCCCGAGGAGCACCGTGTCCCGCTCGGCGGTCTCGAAGAAGCCCGGCACCGCCAGGACCGCGACGATGGTGACCGCCAGTCGATGGCGCACCGTCGTGCACCGGGCGATAAGCCAGCCCAGCGCGAACAGCCACAGCACCGCCGGCGCCAGGAACATGTACCCCGGCCCCTCGCTGTGCGCGGCCACCAGGATGCGGAGCACCAGCCCGACGGCCATCAGCGCCGACGGCAGGACCAGGGGATGTGTCCGCTCGAGGGCGTCAACGCGCCGGAACGCGAACAGCGCCGCGAGTCCCAGCATGAGATAGACGATGGACTCGATGAACCAGTATTGCCAGTTGAACCACCACTCACCGTGGTACGAGTCGGGTCCGAAGAGCTGCCGCACCAGCAGCACGCTGTCGAGGCCATAGTTTCCCGTGGCCCAGGCGGCCCCGCCGATCCAGGCGATCGCCGGCACCGCGATGCGCGCGGCGCTGACCAGCAACGGCCGGCTGGGAGACCCCGTGCGGGAACGGGCAAGCTGGAACCGCGCGAAGTTGAACCCGGCCACCGCCATCAACACGTGCGCGCCGCCGTAGAGCACGAAGACGCCCACATGCGAGCTGATCACCAGCAGGATCGCCACCGCGCGCAGCAGGACGCTCATCTCGATCGTCCGTAGCCAGCGCCGGCCGCCCCCGGCCGCAAGATCGAACTCCCCCAGCGCAATATTCTGCCAGTCCCGCGGCAGCCGGCCGAGCGACTTCTCCAGCCGCAGCGACATCCGCACGTAGGACAGGGAGTCGCCGCCCAGGCTCACGAAGGAGTCGGTATCGCGCACCTCGCGCACGCCCAGCATCGACGCGTAGAGCTCCTTGAGCCCGGCCAGGTCCACCTTGTCGACAGCCTGCTCGTCCGCGCGATTGGCGGCGAGGAACGCGGTCATCGCCGCGTAGTCGGGCTTGCCGCTGGAGGTCCGCGGCAGTGCCTCGACCTCGAACACCCGCACCACCGATTCCGGCAGCCCGGCAGCCGCCGCGGCTGCGGATCGAAGCTGCTGATCTCGCTCGGTTCGCGGAGTGGGGGCGGGAGGCGTCGGGGCCTCGACGATGACCGCCAGCCCCTCATCCGAGCCCACGCAGGAGAGCGGCAGGCCTTCTCCCAGTGCTGACTCCACCCGCTGCAGGTCGATGCGCAGGCCGAAGATCTTGGCGAACCTGCTGCGGCGCCCCACAATTCGGAACAGGCCGTCCTCCCCGCAGGTGGCGAGGTCGCCGGTGCGCAGCTCGGCCAGCTCCGCGCCGAGCGCCAGGTCGGCGGGCGTGAGCGCGTAGCCCATCATCACGTTGGGGCCGGTGTAGACGAGCTCACCCGCCCCCGAGCCCGCGCCTGCATCCGTCCCCGAGTCCGGCACCGGGTCCACGCGCAGTCGCCCGCCGGGGATGGCCCTGCCGATCGCGTCCGGCGCGTCCATCGCGAGCTCTGGCGGCAGGTAGGCCATGCGCGCGGTGGCCTCGGTCTGCCCATACATCACGTAGAGGTCCCAGCCGCGCCGCTGGCCGAGGGCCGCGTAATTCTGCACCCGGGTCGGGGCCATCCGCCCGCCGGCTTGGGTGAGGTAGCGCAGGTGCGGCAGGTCCAGGTCCGCGAAGCCGATCCGCTCGAACAGGTCGAAGGTATAGGGCACGCCGGCCAGGCCCGTGACCCGCTCCTCCCGGACCAGCCGCCAGAAGTCGGGGTCGGTCACGGAGCGGTCGGACAAGACGACAGTGGCCCCGCGCAGCAGATAGCTGTGCAGCACCGAGAGTCCGTAGCAATAGTGCATCGGCAGGGTGGTGATGGTGCGGTCATCGGCGCCGAGGTTCAGGTACTCGGCGATCGACTCGGCGTTGGCCTGGACGTTGGCCGCGGACAGCCGCACCAACTTCGGCGATCCGGTGGAGCCCGAGGTGCTCAACAGCAGCGCCAGGTCGGGGTGCAGGTCCGGCGCAGGGCCGCCATGTCGCGTGATCCGGCCCCCAGCAACGGTGATCCCCGGCCGGTAGGCCTGCGCCACCGCATCGCCCGCAGACGGGTTGTCGCCGGGCGCGATCAGGACGGGGTGCCCCGCGCAGAGTGCCGCGAGGTAGGCGATCACCGAGTCCAGGCTATTGCCGGCGGTCAGCTGGACCAGCGTGCGGCGCGGCCCCAGGAGCGCGGCGAAGGCGTCAACACGCTGCGCGAGCTCGGCATAGGTCAAGCGCTGCGCGCCGTCGATGATGGCCAACCGGTCGCCGTGCCGGATGAGATCGGTCGCCAACGGCACGGCTCCGATATTCACTAGGGCAACTCTCGACGGGCTCAGCACCCGGCCATCATATAAGGGTTGCTATGCCTAATCCGCGGCGCGCCAGCGGCGGGGCCAGGAGCTGGCGCCGCCGTCCAGTTCGTGCGCGATGGACTCCGCCGTGCGCACGGTCGCCATGAACGCGAGCACCGCGGCCCGCAGCCGGTCCTCCGCGTCGCCATCCCTGCCGCCCTCCTCTGGATAGCCCAGCTGCACGACGCGCAACTCGCCCGGCAACAACTCCCCGGGGAATCCGGCCGCCCGCACTCGCGTGAGCACCTTCTGGGCCAAGGCCAAGGCCGGCGCCGCCGTGATGATCCCGTCGAGGCAGGACTCGCGCGGCTTCTCCGCCGCCTTGCGCTCCTGCCACATCCGCTCACGCTCGATCTCGTCGATCACGTTGCCGTCGTCGTCGAGGATGCGCGGCGCGCGAGAGCGCAGCTTGGCCACGAGCGCGTCGGCGACGTCGTCGATGGTGAAGGGGTCATCCAAGTCCTCCTCCGCGATGCGGGCGTGGAAGAGCACCTGCAGCAGGAGGTCGCCGAGCTCCGAGCGCAGCTCCGTCCGGTCGTCCCCGGCCAGCGCGTCGAGCAGCTCGTACGCCTCCTCGAGGAGGTAGGGCCGCAGGGTCTCGTGCGTCTGCGCCACCTCCCAGCTGCCGCCGCGGAGCCGGTCCATCTCGGCGACGGCAGCGAGCAGCCGCTCCCCCACCAACCGATCGCCCGGCGCCATCTAGCGCGCCTCTGCGGGGGCGCCGCCGGCCAGGTTGATCATCCCGGCCGGCTTGCCGTCGAGGGCCAGTAGGAAGTCGACGACGAACTGCAGCAGCGCCACATCACGCAGTCTCTCCGAGCCGATGCCGCCGGTGCGCGGCATCGGGATCTGCACCGCCGACGTCGTGGCCCGGTACGTCGCGCCCGGGTAGATGCGCTTGAGCCGGATCTGCTTCGAGTCCGGCAGTGCCATCGGCGAGACCTTGACCTGGGTGCCGGCGACGGTGACATCAGTGACGCCCTGCTCGCGGCACAGCAGCCGCAGGCGCGCGACGGCGACGAGCCGGAGCACCTCCTCGGGCAGCGGGCCGTAGCGGTCGATCAGCTCATCGATGACGGCGAGCACGCCCGGCTCATCCGCGGCGGCCGCCAGCTTGCGGTAGGCCTCGAGCCGCAGGCGGTCCCCGCCGATGTAGTCGGGCGGGATGTGCGCGTCGACGGGCAGGTCGATGTGCACGTCCTTGACCTCGTCGTCCGCGGTGATCGGGGTGCCGTCGGCGATGGCCCGGTAGGCCTCCACCGCCTCGCCGACGAGGCGGATGTAGAGGTCGAAGCCGACCCCGGCGACGTGGCCGGACTGCTCCGCGCCGAGCACGTTGCCGGCGCCGCGCAGCTCCAGGTCCTTCATCGCCACGGCCATGCCGGCGCCCAGCTCGTTGTTCTGCGCGATGGTCGTCAGGCGGTCGTATGCCGTCTCGGTGAGCGGCTTCTCCGGCGGGTACAGGAAATAGGCGTAGCCCCTATCGCGGCTGCGCCCGACGCGCCCGCGCAGCTGGTGTAGCTGCGAGAGGCCGAGGGTGTCGGCGCGCTCGACGATCAGCGTGTTGGCGTTGGAGATGTCCAGGCCGGTCTCGATGATCGTGGTGCACACCAGCACGTCGAACTCGCGGTTCCAGAAGCCCTGCACGGTCTGCTCGAGCATCTCCTCGCCCATCTGGCCGTGGGCCACAACAACACGAGCCTCGGGCACCAGTTCGCGGATCTTGGCGGCGGCCTTGTCGATGGAGCTGACGCGGTTGTGCACGTAGAACACCTGGCCGTCGCGCAGCAGCTCGCGGCGCAGTGCGGCCGCGACCTGCTTGTCGGCGTAGGCGCCCACATACGTCAGGATCGGGTGCCGCTCCTCCGGCGGGGTGAGGATGGTGGACATCTCGCGGATGCCGGCCAGGCTCATCTCCAGGGTGCGCGGGATCGGCGTGGCGGACATGGTGAGCACGTCGACGTGGGTGCGCAGCGCCTTGATGTGCTCCTTGTGCTCGACGCCGAAGCGCTGCTCCTCATCGACGATCACGAGGCCGAGGTCCTTCCAGCGCACCGCGGTCTGCAGCAGCCGGTGGGTGCCGATGACGATGTCGACCTCGCCGTCGGCCATGCCCTCGAGCGTCGCGCGGGACTCCTTCGGATGGGTGAAGCGCGAGAGGCCCTGGATGTTGACGGGGAAGCCCGCCATCCGGTCCATGAAGGTCTGCTGGTGCTGCTGGGCCAGCAGCGTCGTCGGCACGAGCACCGCGACCTGCTTGCCGTCCTGCACCGCCTTGAACGCCGCGCGCACCGCGATCTCGGTCTTGCCATAGCCGACGTCGCCACACACGACGCGGTCCATCGGGACCGCCTTCTCCATGTCGGCCTTGACCTCGTCGATGGCCGTCATCTGGTCCATCGTCTCGGTGAACGCGAACGAGTCCTCCATCTCGCGCTGCCATGGGGTGTCGGGCGCGAACGCGTGGCCGGGGGCGGCCTGCCGCTTGGCGTAGAGCTGCACCAGCTCGCCGGCGATCTCGCGAACGGCCTTGCGCGCCTTGGTTTTGGTGTTCGTCCAATCCGAGCCGCCGAGACGGCTCAGGCTCGGCAGCTCGCCGCCGACGTAGCGCGAGAGTTGGTCTAGGGCCTCCATGGGGACGAACAGCCGGTCCCCGGGCTGGCCCCGCTTGCCGGCGTACTCGAGCACCACGTACTCGCGCCGGGCGCCAGAGATCACGCGCTCGACCATCTCGACGAAGCGGCCGATGCCGTGCTTGTCGTGCACCACCATGTCCCCCGCCGTCAGCGCGAGGGGGTCCACCTGGTTGCGACGTTTGGCGGGCATCCGTCTGCCGTCGCCGATGGCCGCGACCCGGTTGCCGGTCAGGTCCGCCTCCGTGACAAGCACCAGCCCAGCGTCGGGGAGGACGAGGCCGCTCTGCAGCGCGCCGCGCACCACGGATACCCGGCCCCGGACAAGATCCGCCGGGGACTCCATCACAGCGGCCGGCACGTCGGCGTCCGCGAGGCGGCCCAGGATCCGGTGCGCGGTGCCTGCGCCGCCCACGACGATGGCCGCCCGGCCGCCAGTGCCCACATGGGCGCGCAGCGTCGCGAAGATCGTCGAGATCTGCTCGTCCGAGCCCCGCGCGGTGGGCGCCGCGGTGACGGCGAGGACCAGTTCCTCTCCAGAGCCGGACTCGAGCGGGGTGATCCCCCACCACGGGACGCCGTGCTCAAGGGCCGAGGTGCGGACCTGGTCCAGCGCCCGGTACGCGGAGGCGGACAGGTTCATGCCCTTGGGGTCGATCGGCGAATCCGCGCCCGTCGACGCGGCGCTCCACGACGCCTCCAGGAACTCCTGACCGGTCCGCACCAGGTCGGTGGCGCGCGTGCGCACCCGCTCCGGGTCGCACAGCAGCACGTGGGTGCCAGCCGGCAGCACCTCCGTGAGCATCGACAGCTCCCCCGCCAGGGCCGGCAACAGCGCCTCCATGCCCTCGACGGGGATGCCGGCGGAGAGCTTGTCCAGCATCTCGACCAGTGCCGCGTCCTCCTGGTGCGCCGCGGCGAGCTCGCCGGCGCGGATCCGGATCGGCTCCGTCAGCAGCAGCTCGCGGCACGGCGGGCCGATGAACACCGGCAGGTCCACTTCGCCGAGCGAGCGCTGGTCTGCCACCGAGAACGCGCGCAGCTCGGTGATCTCATCGCCCCAGAACTCGACGCGCGCGGGGTGGTCGGCCGTCGGCGAGAAGATGTCGAGGATGCCGCCGCGGACGGCGAACTCGCCGCGCTTGCCGACCATGTCCACGCGGGTATATGCCAGCTCGACCAGCCGGGTGATCAGCACGTCGTACTCGTGCTCCTCGCCCACCCGCAGCACTACGGGCTCCACCTCGCCCAGTCCCGCCGCCATGGGCTGTACCAGGGAGCGGACCGTCGACACGATCACCTGAAGCGGGGGCCCGTAGACGGCGTCGTCTGGGCGCGCGAGCCTGCGCAGCACCTGCAGGCGGCGTCCGACGGTGTCCGCGCTGGGACTGAGGCGCTCATGCGGCAGCGTCTCCCAAGACGGGAACTGCACCGCCGCGTCGCCGATGAACTCCTGCAGCTCCCGCGTCAGGTCGTCGGCCTCGCGGCCGCTGGCCGTGACGATCAGCACCGGGGCCTGCTGGCCCAGCGCCGTCGAGACCAGCGAGCGCGACGCGTTGGGCGCGACGATCGTCAGCTCCGGAGTGCCGGCCCTGTCAGCGACACCGCGTAGCGCGCTGTCGGCGAGCGCCGCCTCGGCGATCACGGGCATCAGTGCCACAGCAGGGGGGTTTGTTGCAGATGACAACGAGAGGACTCCTCGAATCGAGCGCGGCCGACCTGTGCCTGGGTGACCAACGGGTGGGTGTCCAGCAGGGCGGACGAACGCTTCGACGAGTTTAGTCCTCGTCCTCTTCCTCTCCGCCCTGGACCTTGAGTGTGCTGCCGAATTCGAGTGTGCGCGGATCCAAGGTGGGCTCCGCGTCCAGGTGCAGCAGCCCGTTCCAGCACAGGTTCACCAAGTGCGAGGCCATCTCCTCCTTGGCGGGCGTGCGCACGTCCAGCCACCAGGTCGCTGACGTCGACACGACGCCGACCAGCGCCTGCGCGTACAGCGCGGCCAGGGCCGGGTCGAAGCCGCGCCGCTCGAAGTCATGCCCCAGCAGGTACTCGACCTGGCCGATCGCCTCGTTCAGCAGGCTCGAATACGTGCCCTCCGCCGCCGCCACCGGCGAGTCCCGCACCAGGATCCGGAAGCCGTCCGTCGATTCCTCCACATACGTCAGCAATGCCAGCGTCACCCGCTCCAGGCGCAGCCGCGAGCTATTGCGGGCCAGCGCCCGGTTCGTTGACAGCGACGACGTGATGGCCTTATTCAGCTTGGCCATCTCGCGGTCCACCACCACCGCGTAAAGGCCCTCCTTGCCCCCGAAATGCTCGTAGACAACGGGCTTGGAGACCTGCGCGCGCTGGGCGATCTCCTCGATCGACGTCGCCTCGTAGCCCCGCTCCGCGAACAACGCGCGGCTGATTTGGATCAGCTGCTCCCGCCGCTGCGTGCCAGTCATCCGGACGCGGCGCACTGCGGCAGGACTGCCGGCGGCCGGACGTGGGGGAAGCGCCATGGTTCGACTCCGATGCTGGACAAGGTGGACAGATCTGGCCCCGATACGTGTTTCAGACCACCCTAGGCGGCGCCCGCACGGGACTCGACTCGACCCGGCCATGCCCGGCATGCCAATATCTAGGACGTGCGCGTGACTTCGCGCCTGCAGTGATGATCCCCCGTGGTGTAATGGCAGCACAGCGGCTTTTGGTGCCGCTTGTCTAGGTTCGAGTCCTGGCGGGGGAGCAAATACAGGCTTGACCTCGCATGGGCGAGCCAATCTCCACCGTTCTAGCGGACCTCGCGCTGGACCGTGGACGCGTCCGCCGCAGCATCAGCCTGCTTACGGCCGAGTACCCGAGAGCCCCAGAGCAGGAATCGGGACGTGCGCGTCGGATGGCCGAGACGGCGCTGTAGGAATCGTCCGACTAGCGATAGCCCGGCGGCGACCACCGGGACGAGGACCGACATGATGACCCACCGTCGGACCGGCTTCCCAAAAACATCCACATATCGCCTCCTGGATTTGAGCAGTTGCCGAAGCGTAACTGCGAACTCAAACCCCGTCAGCGCAACTGCTGCCAGCCTCCTATGCAGGTTCCTCGGGAGAAACCGGTCCACCCTCGTTCTCCCAGCGGTCCAGCGCACGCTTCTCCTGCTTTGCCGCCGACTTCCGCTTAGGCGTGAACGACTTCATTGACTTGAGTGCCTCGCTAATTCGACCCATGTTTTGCACCCTACCTGGAGTCTTTCTCCGCCGCCGAACCATTTCGGCAGGTCACAGCTTCTCCAGCGCTGCCGGGCGTGCGATGATGCTCATAGAGTCTCTCCTTGACTCCCGGACGAGCGGGGCCGTACCCGGAACGCGACAAGACGGCTTCCAAGGAGTTCTCATGGCTTGGCTAATTCTTATCGTCTCCGGTGCCTTCGAAGCCGTGTGGGCGACCGCACTTGGCAGGTCCGAGGGCTTCACGCGACTCTGGCCGACGGTCACCTTCTTCTCCGCATTGATCGTCAGCATGGCCGGCCTCGCCTATGCGATGCGCGAGCTTCCCACCGGTACGTCGTACGCCGTGTGGGTGGCCATCGGCGCCAGTCTGACGGTGATCTACGCGATGGCCTCCGGCGCAGAGTCCGTCTCGGTGTGGAAGATCGTGTTCCTACTGGGGATCATCGGCTGTGTGATCGGGCTCAAGGTCGCCAACTAGCCGCTGTGCCCGGATCCGCCCGCTGGACGCTCCGACCGGGAATGGCGGATCGGCGACCTGGGAGTTTCCGACCCAGCACCAGGATTTCACTCGACGGGACGTAGTATCTACCCTTGTCGCCGGGACGACCCGTGCCCGCAAGGGCCCGAGCATGTGCCCGCAACTACCCGCCCGCAGCAACTCTAGGGAGCTTCATGCCTGAGCAGCCCTCATCGACAGATGATGCGCTCGCAGTAGTCATCCTCGCGGCCGGCGCCGGCACCCGGATGAAGTCCAAGACGCCGAAGGTCCTGCAGTCGATCGCTGGACGATCGATGCTGGCCCACGCCATGCACGCCGCCGCGGCGATCGAGCCGGAGCAGCTGGTGGTTGTCGTCGGTCATCAGGCCGAGCTCGTCACGGCCGCCGCCACCGCGGTCGCCGGGGATCTGAAACTGCCCCTCGCGACGCCGCTGCAGCCCGAGCAGAACGGCACCGGCCACGCTGTCGAATGCGGCCTGAGCGCCGTGCCCGACGCGTTCACCGGCACCGTGATCGTCACCGCCGCGGACGTGCCACTGCTCGACGCGGACACGCTGCGCGCCCTGGCCGCCGCGCACGCGCTGCCTCCGCACGCGGCAATCTCCGTGCTGACCACCACCGCGCCGGACCCGACCGGCTACGGCCGCATCGTGCGCGATGGCGCCGGCGAGGTCGCCGCCATCGTGGAGCAGGCCGACGCAACTGCCGCCGAGCAGCAGATCGCCGAGGTCAACTCCGGGGTCTATGCCTTCGACGCCGTGTTCCTGCGCAAGGCGCTCACGGAGCTGTCCGTCGACAACGCGCAGGGCGAGCTGTACCTGACCGATGCGGTCAAGATCGCCCGCGACGCGGGACTGCACGTGCGTGCACAGCACATCGACGACGCGTACCTGGTCGCCGGCGCCAACGACAAGGTGCAGCTCGCAGCGCTGGGCGCGGAGCTGAACCAGCGGATCGTCGAGGGGTGGATGCGCGCGGGCGTGACCATCATCGACCCGGCCACCACCATCATCGACGTGGACGTTCGCCTTGAGCGGGACGTGATCCTGCATCCGGGCACGCAGCTGCATGGTGCCACCGTCATCGCCGAGGACGCCGTCGTCGGGCCGGATACCACGCTCACCGACGTCCAGGTCGGCGAGCGCGCGAGCGTGATCCGCACCCACGGCAGCCAGGCGGTGATCAGCGCCGACGCCACCGTCGGCCCGTTCGCCTACCTCAGGCCGGGCACGGTGCTGGGCACTGCGGGCAAGATCGGCGCTTTCGTCGAGACCAAGAACGCGGTCATCGGCCACGGCTCGAAGGTCCCGCACCTGACCTATGTGGGCGACGCGACCATCGGCGAGCACTCGAACATCGGCGCCTCGTGCGTCTTCGTCAACTACGACGGCGTGTCCAAGCACCACACGGTGATCGGCTCGTACGTCCGCGCGGGCTCGGACACCATGTTCGTGGCCCCCCTCAACATCGGCGACGGCGCCTACACGGCCGCCGGCACCGTCGTTCGCAAGGACGTCCCCGCAGGCGCCCTCGCGATCACCAGCGGCACGCAACGCAATCTCGACGGCTGGGTGGAAAAGCGGTGGCCGGACACGAAGTCGGCGGCCGCGGCCCGGTTGGCCCAGGCAAACGAGCAAATGGCAAACGAGCACGACAACGAGGACGGCGAGAACTCATGAGCGCACTTTCATCAGACAACCACAAGAATCTGATGCTGTTCGCGGGCCGGGCGCACCCCGAGCTGGCCCAGAACGTGGCCAAGTTTCTGGGTGTGGAGGTGACACCCCAGACTGCGCGCGATTTCGCGAACGGTGAGATCTTCGTCCGCTTCGAGGAGTCGGTGCGCGGCAGCGACGCCTTCGTCCTCCAGAGCCATCCCGCCCCGTTGAACACGTGGATCATGGAGCAGCTCATCATGATCGACGCGCTCAAGCGCGGTTCCGCCAAGCGCATCACCGCGATCCTGCCCTTCTACCCCTACGCTCGCCAGGACAAGAAGCACCGGGGCCGCGAGCCGATCTCGGCGCGCTTGATCGCGGACCTGCTCAAGACGGCAGGCGCGGACCGCATCATCACCGTCGACCTGCACACCGACCAGATCCAGGGCTTCTTCGACGGCCCCGTGGACCACATGCACGCGCAGGGCCAGCTGTCCGAGTACATCCGCGAGAAGTACGGCGTGGAGAACATCGCCGTGGTCTCCCCCGACTCCGGCCGCGTCCGCGTCGCTGAGAAGTGGGCGGACACCCTGGGCGGCGCCCCGCTGGCCTTCATCCACAAGACCCGCGACCCGCTGGTGCCCAACCAGGTCGTCTCCAACCGCGTCGTCGGCGACGTCGAGGGCCGCACCTGCATCCTCATCGATGACATGATCGACACCGGCGGCACCATCGCCGGCGCCGTCCGTGTGCTCAAGGACGCGGGTGCCGGCGACGTCATCATCGCCGCCACCCACGGCGTGCTCTCCAACCCGGCCCCCGAGCGCCTCGCTAACTGCGGAGCCAAGGAGGTCATCATCACCGACACGCTGCCCATCACCCCGGACAAGATGTTCGACTCGCTGACCGTGCTCTCGATCGCGCCCCTGCTGGCCCGCACCATCCGCGAGGTCTTCGAGAACGGCTCCGTGACGTCGCTGTTCAACGGCATCGCCTGATCGTCCCGGCGTGAGCAACTAGCTCCAGTCGTCACCGCGTAGCCGCGTCCCGCCTCACCACGGGCCGCGGCTACGCTCGCCTCATGGCCGCATCTTCCCCCGTGCACTTCACTGGGATTCCTTTCGCAGCGCTGGACTTCTACGAAGACCTGGAAGCGGACAACAGCAAGTCTTTCTGGTCCGCGCACAAGCACGTCTACGACGCCTCGGTGCGCCCGCCGATGGCCGCGCTGGCCGATGCCCTGGCGGAGGAGTTTGGGGCGGCTAAGCTGTTCCGTCCCTATCGCGATGTCCGATTCAGCAAGGATAAGACGCCCTATAAGACCCATCAGGGCGCCTTTGTCGGGACCGCGCCGGGCACCGGCTACTACGCGCAGATCGACGCGTCGGGCCTGATGGTCGCAGGCGGCTTCTACGCCGCCTCCCCCAGCCAGCTCGCCCGGTTGCGCGCCACGATCGACGACGACGTGCGCGGCCCAGAGCTCGAAGCCCTCGTCTCCCGCGTGCGTGCCGCCGGCCTCGAGGTGAGCGGTAATCGACTCAAGACCAAGCCCCGCGGCTACGCCGCCGACCATCCCCGGATCGAGCTGCTGCGCCATCGCTCGCTGACAGCCGGGGTGTCCTTCGGCTCCCCAGAATGGCTGAAAACACCAGAAGCCGTGGACCACGTCCGGGATACCTGGCGCACATTGAGCCCCCTGGTGGAATGGTTGACACAGGTTCTTCAGGAGCTTCCCGAGTGACCAGACTCTCAGATTTGAGACTGGACTTCGGGCCCCCGATTTGGGTGCGAGGGCCGGTGTTCACCCACTGTTTCCCGTCCCTTACTCTGGTCGCTCGTGACACTCGCTCAGCCGCTTGACCAAGCATCTTCCACCCCCCACCGCTCTCGCGCACAACGCTGGTCCCCGGGACTTTGCGTCTGGTGCGGCGACAACGAGGATCTCGCACTCTCGAAGAACGAACCCCGTTGCGCCACTTGCCGTCATCACGAAACGTTGATTGACGAAGCCCGCCAGTTCATCGGCATGTACGGTTTGCGCCCCATCGGCGGCTCACTGGACTCCGACGACGAGGAGGAGCGTGAACACCGCCAGCGCGCTCGCGATTCACGCGCCCTCCTGAACTCGATCAAGATGGCGGAACCGCCGTCCCGCGAGCAGGTCCGCAAGGCCCTGGACGCCAAGACGGATACCGCCGTCCGCCGAGTGCAGGCGCTCGTCGACAGCGAGGCCGCAGACACCGCCCAGAGCGCCCCTGCTGGCCTTGCCGGCACCGTCTCGGCCCGCGCCCCCCGGGCGACCCGCTCCACCACCACAAAGTCGGACAGCAGTACAAGTTCAGTGCCCCGCGCCACCGGCCGATCCTCGCGCGCGGTGGACGTGGACCTGGCCACTCTCGAGTCTCGGGTCACGGGCCTGCTGGAGAAGCTGACCACCATCGAGACGCAGCTCGCCGAGCACTCGGACACCGAGAACCTCGGCCTGGCCGCACGCGCGCGGATCAAGGATTTCGAGCGTCAGCGCACGACGGTGCTGCACACCCTCGCCGCGTTGGAGAAGGCGCGCCGACTACAGACTCAGTGACGTAGAAACGCTGGCCCGGGTAGACAATGGCCGAGGACCGCACTTGCGGTCCTCGGCGCTTTTTCCTGGGCGCCCCGACAAGCCCGCTGGAGGTAGCCCCGCCGTGTCGACTCCGCCCGAGCCAGGCCTGCCCGCAGAGCCAACGCCGGAACCAGGCCCCGCACCGAGCCGCCCGGCCTGGTGGCTGCCCGCGATCATCGCCGGCGGCGCCCTGGCCGCACTCGCCGTCACAGCGGTCCTCGTCCTCACGCTCCGCGGACCCGAAACGTTCTCCCTCACTGGCACTCTCAGCATCAATGCCGCCAGCACCGAGGGTCCGCTGCCCGAGGGCTTCGCCTGCGCCGGAGCCGGTCCGCTCGCGGACATCCAGCCGAACCTGCGGGTGATCGTCGCCGACGGCAGACATGAGCTGGTGGGCAAGGGTGAGCTCATCAGCAGCTTCGCCGGCGGCCCCGATGTCTGCGTGTTCGCGCTAGCGGTGCACAACGTGCCGCGTGACCGGGCGGAGTACCTGGTCCAGCTCAGCCATCGCGGCGAGGCCGCGTTCAGCCAAGACGAGGCGGTCGCGGGCATAGAGTTGACGATCAACGGCTGAGAGGGGCCAGTCCATGTGTGGAGACGGCGTCACCGCCCACGTCTACCGGCAGATCGCCCGGCGCGAGCCGCGGACCCCGTCTCCCGCTGTGCCGGCAGACGACCGCCCGTCGTGGCAGCGGCCGCCCGCGGGGCGGGTCATCGACCTGACGCACGTCCTCAACCCGCTGTTCCCCCACTGGCCGGGCGACCGCCCGTTCGAGATGCGCCCCGTCTCCCGATGCTCCGAGGACGACTTCCACGCCAATGAGCTGATGCTGCACGAGCATTCGGGCACCCACGTGGACGCGCCCGCACACGTGCGCGCCGGCGCGTTGACCGTGGACGCCATCGCGCCGGCGGATCTCGTCGCTCCGCTCGTCGTGATCGACATCGCGGACCGTGCCGCCGTCGACCCGGACACCATGCTCGCCACCGCCGACATCCTCGCGTGGGAGGCCGCGCACGGGCCGCTCCCAGCGCGCTGCCTGGTCGCGATGAACTCAGGCTGGCACCGCCGAGTGGCCGCGCCCGGCAAGTTCCTCAACATCGATGCTGACGGGTACATGCGCACGCCCGGCTTCGATCCCGCCGCGGCGGCGTTCCTCGCAGAACAACGGGACGTGGTCGCCATCGCCTCCGACACCCTGTCCGTGGACGCCGGGCTCGCCACAGACTTTGGGGCGCACCTCGCCGCGCTCGGCTCGGGACTGTACGCGGTGGAGGCGCTGGCCCACCTCGACGCCGTGCCCGCAGCAGGCGCGTTGGTCATCGTCGGCGCCCCGCGCCACCAGGGCGGCTCCGGCGGACCCGCCCGAGTGCTCGCCTTCGTCTGACGCCGACTGTAACCAGCATCACCGCTATCTAGGCGTATGCGGTGGCGGGGATTACCCCCATGCGCACCAACCCGCCCGTAGCATGCGGAATGCTGGCGTCAATTGGACGATCGTTCCACCAGCCCACTGGAAGGACCCCCATGACCAACGATTCTGCCGTGACCGGCGTCCGGCACATCGTCCTCGAGGGCGCGGCCAACGCGCGCGACATCGGCGGCTTCGCCGGGGACGGCGGAACCGTGCGCTGGGGCGCGGTGTACCGCACCGACTCGCTGTGCAACCTCACCGACACCGACGTTGCGCGACTGGCGGAGTTGAACCTCGCGGTGGCCATCGACTTTCGCGACCAGAGCGAGGTCGACCAGTCCGGCTCCGACCACCTGCCTGCGGGCACCGTGCCCGAGCACATCGCGATCATCGACTTCGCGGGTTCAAGCGCGATGATGGGGGCCATGAGCGGCAGCTCGGCTGCCATGAGCGGCATGAGCGGCATGAGCAGTGCGCCGGGGCCAGAGATGGCCGCGGCACTGCAGTCGAATCTCGGCGACGGCGGCGGGGCGAAGATCATGTCCGCCGTCTATGAGCAGTTCGTCCGCGGAGCCCGGGCGCACAAGGGCTTCGGCAAGGCCGTTGACCTGGTGGCGAGCATCGACGCCGACGCCGACGCCGCCGCGCTCTACCACTGCCATTCCGGCAAGGACCGCACCGGCTGGATGACCGCGATCCTGCTTTCCGCCCTCGGCGTCGACCGTGACGTGATTATGGCCGACTACCTGTCCTCCAACGATTACCTCCGCGAGTCCAACGAGCAGTTGTTCGCGCAGATCGCCGCGGCGGGCCTCGACGCGGACCTGATCCGTCCGGTGATGGAGCAGTCCACGGCATACCTGCAGGCCTCGTTCGACGCCGTCGACGCGGACTACGGCGACATGGCCCGCTACACCCGCGAAGCACTTGGCGTGACCGACGCGACCATCGACGCGTTGCGCGGGCGTCTGCTCGGCTAGACACCAGAGGCGGACGCCCCTCTCGCCGTCACGGCGAGAGGGGCGTCCGATGGAATCAGGATGTTAGCTGCCGGTACTTCCGGACGAGCCAAGGAAACCGAGCGAGCCGAGCGAACCAAACATGTCGAGCGATGCGAGGCTGCCGGTATTCGGCGCGGTCTCGAGAGCGAATGCGACGTCGTCGACATCCGCATTAGTCAGGTTCACGCCGACGGTCGGAACCGCGATCACGCAACCCGCGGGCGGAGTGACCGTGACCTGGTAGCCGTCGAAGGCCGGCAGGTACTGGAAGAAGAACTGGCCGTCCTCGGTGATCGCGGAGGTCTGGGTCTCAGCGTGGTACTTCAAGTCGGCGGTGTCGATGTCGACCGCGACGGCAACGCCGTTGACGCCATTGCCGTCGCCTGCCTCACAGCCGGTGACGACTCCCCAGATCGAGTAGACCGATACCAGGCCGACGTCGGCGGTGGCGTCCGCTCCGTCAACCGTGACGGGCGCGCCGCCCGGGTAAGGCGTCACTCCGCAGCCGGCGGGTGCGTACGGCACGACCGTGTAATCCCCGTCTGCCACGCCGGTGAAGGTGAAGGGGTCCCCGCCATCGATAAATTGGGAATCAATGGGGGTGTTCGTGGAGTCTTTGAGTTCAATCCAGGCTCCGCCACCGCCGCCGCAGTCATTGGTGAATGTCCCGGAAATGTCATAGGTGGCGGGGGGTGCCGCCATCGCGATCTGCGGTACGGCCAACATTACGCCCGCGCTGAGCGCGATTCCTGCAAATAGTATTTTTCTCATAAACCGAGACGGTAGGCTCACCGCAGTCGATTTGCAATAATTGGAACTATCGTCTAATTCGACCCGGCAGTGGTGCAGGGCCCCGAAATGGCCAATCCCTTGCAGGTCAGGACTACCTCGAGGGTATGATCGGGTTGTCTAGCATTGCGGCATAATTCGGCGTCGATACCCTCTCGCCCGCAATCCTCAGCAAACTGAACGCAATATTTCGGCAGGTCACCCTGATCCTCGGTGTCAGCCCCGAGCGCACCTGTGAGAGCGCCTCCTCGGATGCCATATCCCGCACATAGCGAATGGCCTTTGTCCCCACGAGGAAAGCGCCCCGAACGGCGCGGTCGTGTGCTCGACGGAGGTGGTCAGATAAACCAACTCGACAGAAGAACGCAATTTACAGCCACACTATTTCACACAGGGGATCCTGGCGCAGGGGTTTGACGCGACTGGCCAAATGGCGGTCAGCCCGCCGAGCACTCCGCCTTTCGCGCGAGCACTAGGCCGAAGCGTTGCCCGGGGTCGCACCAGCCTCGCGCCGGCTCCAGGCCGACGGCGGCGAGCTCCGCCTCGAAGTCCGCCAGCGCGAACTTCGCCGAGATCTCCGTGCGCAGCTCCTCGCCGGCCGCGAACCGCACCGTCATCCCGAGTTCGTCGACGCGCACAATCATGTCTCGGCGGGCACGCAGGCGCATCTCGATCCATGAGTTCGCCGAGTCCCACAGCGCCACATGGTCGAATGCGTCCGGCGTGAAGTCCGCCCCCAGCTCTCGGTTCACCACCCGCAGTACGTTGCGGTTGAACTGGGCGGTGACTCCGGCCGCGTCGTCGTAGGCCGCGACGAGCGCTGCCGGGTCGGTCACGAGCCCGACTCCGACCAGCACGTGCTCGCCCACCGTCAGTGCCCCGCTGAGCCCAACTAGGAAATCGCGGCGCTCCGCCGGGTCGAAGTTCCCGATGGTGCCGCCGAGGAAGGCAACCAGGCGTCGTCCCTCGGCGGGCAGCGCGGCCAGGGTTCCGGTGAAGTCCCCGACCACGCCGCGCACCGTGAGGTCGGGGAACTCTGTTTCGAGCAGCCGGGCGGCGGCGCGCAGCGCGCTCTCCGACACGTCCTGGGGGACATAGGTCTTGAGCTGCCCGCAGGCCTCGAACGCGGTCAGCAGCAGCCTGGTCTTGGTTGAGGAGCCCGAGCCCAGCTCGACGAGGGTGTCCGCGCCACTGATCGCCGCGATCTCGTCCGAGTGCCGGCGCAGCAGCTCTCGCTCGAGGCGAGTCGGGAAGTACTCCGGCAGTTGGGTGATGCGCTCGAACAGCTCGCTGCCGACGGCATCGTAGAACCACTTGGGCGGCAACGTCTTCGGTGCCGCAGACAGTCCGGCGGCCACATCCGCGCGCAGCTGCGCCGCCAGGTCTTGCGGCGTCAGGTGGACCTCGACGGTGGTCTTGGCCATCGCTACTCCCCGATCTGCTCGATGGTTGTCTGGGTCAGATCTGCGATTAATAGGCACCGGTCCGGCACCTCCGTCCAGTCCGGGCGCTCGTCCAGCGGTTCCGAGGCAACCCACAGCTCGCTGCTCCCCACTTCACCGCCGACCACTTCACTGGCGCCCCGACGCCACCACAGCGAGTGGTCCCACGCGGTCGCGATCAGGCGCTGGCCGTCGCCGAGCAACAGGTTCAGCCGCGATCCGGGCGCCACGGCCTCGACATCCTCGACCAGCCCCCGCACCGCGGCGGCGGGAGTCTCGCCGCGCAGCCGTCCGCGCAGCAGCGCCCAGAGCAGCGCGGAGTCCGTCGGAGCGTCGAGTGCGACGGTGTCGGCCAGGTCGAGCTCCCCGGCAAGCTGCGCCATCGAACCCGGCCACCCGCGCACCACCCCGTTATGGCTGAAGGCCCAGTGCCCGTCGGTGAACGGCGCACAGGCTTCCTCAGTCACCGGCATGCCGACGGTCGCCGAACGCACGGCGGCCAGCACCGCGCCGGCGGACACGTCCTCCAACACTCCCCGCGCTGCCCCTGTCTCGCCCAGCGCGGTGTCGGACCAGATCGGTTGTGCGCTACGATGTCTGCTGACGCCGCTCGCGCCCCACCAGCACGCGCCGAAGCCATCCGCGTTCATCGTGCCGCCGCCGCGCATGTGCCGCGGCGCCCAGGACTGTGCCCGCAGCGAGTGCTCGCCGGCCGTCAGCACCGACGCGATTGACCGTGCCGGCCCCAGATATCCCAGGTGGCGGCACATCAGATACTTCTCGCACACCGCAGGCCCGCAAAGATCTGCCGCCGGATCGGCAGGTCCCAGTTGCGGAAGGTGCCGCGGCAGGCCACCTCGTCGGTGCCGAACGAGCCGCCGCGGAGCACTTTGAAGTCACCGCCGAAGAACACCTCGGAGTACTCCCGATAGGGGAAGGCCGCGAAGCCGGGATACGGGTCGAAGCCCGAGGAGGTCCATTCCCAGACATCGCCGATCAGCCCGCGCACCCCGAGCGCCGAGTCCCCCCGCGGGTAGGCGCCGACGGCGGCGGGGCCAAGGTGGTGCTGTCCCAGGTTCGCGTGTTCGGGCGTGGGATCCTCGTCCCCCCAGGGGAACCGGCGCGATCGCCCCTCGGCGGGATCCCAGCGGGCGGCCTTCTCCCACTCTGCCTCGGTGGGCAGCCGCTTGCCCGCCCAGGACGCAAACGCCTCAGCCTCGAAATAGCAGACGTGCACCACCGGCTCCGCCCCCCGGATCGGCGCGCTCCGGCCAAAGCTCTCGCGCAGCCACCTGTCCCCGTCGCGCCGCCAGAATTGCGGGGCCGTCAACTCGGCCTCGGCGCGGTGTCCCCAGCCCCGCGCACTCCACAACTCGGGCCGCCGATAGCCGCCGTCGTCGATGAACTCCGCGTACTGCGCGTTGATCACCGGGTCCGCGTCGATGGCGAAGGCCGCCAAGTCCACCGTGTGCGCGGGCCTCTCGTTGTCCAGTGCCCACGGCTCCGCAGTGATCCCCAGCTCGGCTGCGCCCATCGTGAACGGTCCGGCGGGGACGGCGATCTCGCCGGCGCAGGGCCGTCCCCGGCTCGGCGCGGGCGGGGCGGACAGCAGCGGTGCCCCAGCGCGCAGCTGGTGGGTCGCCAGCATCGTCTCAGCGTGTTGCTGCTCGTGCTGGGCGATCATGCCGAAGCCGAAACCGTTGCGCGTCAACGCGTCCGCCGCGCCAAGGTCGCACTCCGCGAGCACCTGCCAGCTGCGCGCGCGGACCCTCGCAACGTAGTCGCGGGCCTGCGCGGGACTCAGCAACGCCAGGTCGGGGCGCGACGCGCGAGGATGCGCGAAGGCGTCGTAGAGCCCATCGATCTCGGGCACTGAACGCGAGTCGGCCGTCGTGCCCGGCAGTTTCCCGATGGCTCGGACCAGCCAGCGGTCCTCCTGGTTGCCGATGTGCGCCAGGTCCCAGCCCAGTGGGGACATCAGCGGCGAATGCTGCGCGATCAGTTCCGTGTCGGGGTGATCGGTCAGCGCGTCGGTGCGGGCGTGTGCACGGGTCAGCGCGGCGGTGATGCGCGCGCGCAGGTCGGTCACTGGTCCTCCTCGGAGGGCCGCAGCCCCCGCTTGCAGCGTAGCGCCGCGGCGGTCAGGTCCTCGCCGAAACCGTCGTCGCCCGCGTGCCGCGCGGCCAACTCCAGGAGGTCTGTGGCGGCCTCCCGCAGGCCGCGGTCGCCTAGCCCGCGCCTGGCCGCGGCGTGCCATCGGCCGCTCGTGCCGGCGGCGAGTCCGCGCGCCTGTTCCAGGACGGCCGGGCTGCGCAGGAGCGCGTCGATGGCGGCGATCGGCACGCGCCACAGCCCGCCCGGCTGCGCGTCGAGGTAGCGCACCTCAAAGTGCCCGCACGCGCGCACCGGCGGGAACATGGTGGTCAGGTGGTAGTCGAGGTCGTCGATCCGCGGCCGGGGCAGCTGATCGACCGAATCCTCGATCCAGTCTCGGAAGCTCAGATCTGGCGCGGACCAGTCCGGGCCGGAGCGCCGCACGCACAGCAACGGGGCGGCGAGGACCCAGCGGGCATAACCATCTAGGAAGCTGCCGTCTCGCGGGCTCCACTCGCGGTCGAAGCAGGTCCGCGCCGGATCCAGCTCAAGCCAGGTCCGCAGCCGCTGCGATGCCCACCCCTCGCCCGGGGGAAAACAGTGCGGCAACTGCGGGGAGTCCGCGAATGCCGCGGCCAGCGCCGGACCCGCTTCGTGCAGCAGCGCCCACCGCTGCGCCGCCTCGTCCTCGTCCACGCCGCAGTCCACGCTGACCTGCACGGCCGCGGTGTTGCACATCATCACTGTCCCGAGGGGGCTGATCCGGGCGAAGTGCTCCTCCATTGCCCGGTATCGCGGCTGCTCCAGTATCCGCCGCGGAGGCCGTGTCAGATCCATTGCTCCGCCATGCATCTCGATGCCGTTCATGGCGAGTAGCCGACCGAGCTCGGCATGGTCGGCCGCCAGCGCATCGCACAGCTCCCGGGCGCTGCGGTGGACATCGCTTGCCAGCTCCACCTGTCCGCCCGGCTCGATGCTGACCCGTGAGCCGGCGCCCAGCGGCTGACTCGAGGTGGGGCGCAGTCCGGGCGGGGTGTGGGGGCCGAGAGCCTCGGCGAACTGCGTGACGGTGGGCCGATCGCCCACGATCGACGTCGGCCATTCCAGCTCCGCGCCGATCAACTCCGGCGGGCCATAGCGGCACACCGCCGCCCGGACATAGGCCAGTGCCTGCTCAGTCGAGACTAACTCTGCGGACATTCTGCTGCTTCCCTTCGAAGCGACGTCCCGTGTCGCTATCGACCCTAGTCATCGGTCCAAGCCACCGCGGGGACTCGGCAGATCCGCGTAGAGTGCGCAGCATCCGCCACGGGAGGGAACAACGGTGTTAGAGCTGGCTCGACTGCGCGCGGACACCCCCGGCTGCCTCGATAAATCGTTTTTGGACAGCGCCGGCTCCGCCCTCCCCCCGACCCCGGTGCTCGACGCGATGATCGGGCATCTGCGCCGTGAGGCAGAGGTCGGCGGCTATCTGGCGGCGGCCGAGCGCGAGGTCGAGCTCGGCGCCGTGCGGGGCTCCATCGCCCGGCTGATCGGCGCGGCCCCCGGCGAGATCGCGCTGACCGATTCTGCGTCGCGCGCTTGGACGACGGCCTTCGACGCGATCGTCACGTCCGAGGGCATCGGCCCCGGCGACCGAGTCCTTGTCACCAACGCCGAGTACGCCAGCAACGCCATCGCGATGCTGCACCACGCGCAGCGCGCGGGCTTCCACGTGGAGCTCGTCCCCAACGATGCGAGCGGCCAGGTGGACCTGGCCGCCCTCGAAGAGCTGCTCGACGAGCGGGTGCGGCTGATCTCGCTGGTGCACATGCCGAGCAATAGCGGACTGGTGAACCCGGTCCGCGCGGTGGTCGACGCCGCCCACCGGTTCGGGGCGCTGGTGCTGCTCGACGCGTGCCAGACCGTCGGCCAGCTCGAGATCGACGTCGCGAGCCTGGGCGTCGACGCGCTGACCGCCACCGGCCGCAAGTGGCTGCGGGCCCCGCGGGGCACCGGTTTTCTCTACGTGCGCGCAGATCTACTCACTCGGCTGGCACCCAGCGCCATCGACCAAGCCGGGGCGAGTCTGAGCGGCGCCTCCTACACCCTCCAGCCGGACGCCCGCCGCTTCGAGTTCTGGGAGTACGACGTCGCGGCACGCTTGGGCCTCGGGGCCGCCGCCGACTATCTGCTAGAGATCGGCATGGCAGAGGCAGAACGGGCGATCCGCGCGAATGCCGAGGCATTGCGCGCGGGCCTTGCGCGGGTGCCCGGCCTACGGCTGCGCGATCGGGGGATCAGACCCGCCGGCATCGTCACGTTCACCCTCGCGCGCCACGATCCCGCACCGGTCCGGGACCGGTTGCGCGCGGCCGGGGTCATCGTCACCGTCAGCCCAAGCTCGTCGAGCCCGCTCAATATGTCCGACGGCGGACAAGTCGACGTTGTGCGCGCATCCCCCCACTACTTCACGTCCCCCGCCGATATCGAGCGATGCGTCGACGCGGTCCATACCGTTAGCCGGGACTGCTAGGACGCCGGTCACACCGGGGTCGGTAGACCTATCTGCAACTAGACCGCGATCCTGGAGGCTCCTCATGACCGATCTGCTCCGCCCGCTCCGCGCCGCCGACATCGAGACCTGGGACTTCGAGGCCGACGTCGTCATCGCCGGTTTCGGCATCGCCGGCGCCTGCGCCGCGATCGAGGCCGCCCGCGCCGGGACCGACGTGCTGGTGCTCGAGCGGGCTGGCGGCTGGGGCGGCGCGGCGGCACTGGCCGGCGGGTTCATCTACCTCGGTGGCGGCACCGCGCTGCAGCAGGCTTGCGGGTTCGAGGACTCAGTCGAGGAGATGACCAAATTCCTCACTGCCGCACTGGGCCCGGGCGTCGACGAGGCCAAGATCGACGAGTACTGCCAGGGCTCCGTCGCGCACTATGACTGGCTCGTCGACGCCGGTGTGCCGTTCAAGATGTCCTACTGGGGCGAGCCCGGCTACGAGCCGCCCTTCGACGACGGCCTGATGTACTCCGGCGGCGAGAACGCGGCGCCGTTCAACGCGATCGCCAAGCCGGCGCCGCGCGGGCACGTGCCGCAGATGTCGGACAAGCGCACCGGTGAGAAGGGCGGCGGTTACATGTTGATGAAGCCGCTCTCGAACACGGCCGCGGAGCTGGGCGTGCGCGCAGAGTACGACATGCGCGCGCAGCGCCTCATTATCGACGTGGACGCCGACGGGGTGGACCGGGTCGTGGGCATCGTCGCCAAACGCTACGGCGCGGACGTCACGGTCCGGGCCCGACGCGGCGTCGTCCTGGCCACCGGCAGCTTCGCCTACAACGACGACATGATGCGTCGCTTCGCCCCGCGCCTGCTCGGCAAGCCCGCCGCCTCGGTCGAGGAGCACGACGGCCGTGCGATCCGCATGGCGCAGGCACTCGGCGCGGACCTGGCTCACATGGACGCCACCGAGGTCGCGTTCTTCTGCGACCCGCAGCTGTTCTACCGCGGCATCCTCGTCAACGGCCGCGGCCAGCGCTTCGTCCCGGAGGACACGTACTCGGGCCGTGTCGGGCAGCTGATGCTGCTGCAGAACGAGGGGCAGTGCTTCCTCATCATCGACGAGGCCTCGTTTGAGGAGGGCATGGCCGGCACCTCGTCGAGCCCGCAGCTCAAGATCCAGCCACGCTGGGTCTGCGAGAGCGTCGCGGAGCTCGAGGCCGAGATCGGGCTGGCCGAGGGTGCCCTCACCTCCACCGTGGACCTCTACAACCGACACGCCGTAAACGGCCAGGATCCGTTGCTGGGCAAGAAGACCGAGTGGGTCAAGCCCATCGGCGGGCCCGTCGCGGCGATCGACTTGCGCGGCATGGCGGGCGGCTTCACCCTCGGCGGGCTGCTCACCGACACCGACTCGAGAGTCATCCACGTGGACGGCTCCCCCATCCCCGGGCTGTTCGCCGCCGGCCGCTGCACCTCCGGCTTGAGCGCCTGGGGCTATGCCAGCGGCGTCTCGCTGGGCGACGGCAGCTTCTTCGGCCGTCGGGCGGGAGTCAGCGCGGCGCAGGCCTGATTGCGGGCTGGACACAATCGCATAGACGAACGTCCACAATGGTTGTGATTCGCTAATGGCATCCGCCTACTACAGTTGGCGGCACCCGATCCCGCCGTAACAGGAGCACCACATGAGCGAGCACATCGACGCCACGATCTACCACAATCCGCGCTGCTCCACCTCGCGGAACACCCTGCAGTTGCTGCGGGACAAGGGCATTGAGCCCACCATCGTCAAGTACCTGGAGAACCCGCCCACGCGCGCCGAGCTCGCGAAGATGATCTCCGACGCTGGACTCGAGGTGCGCCAGGCGATCCGCGCCAAGGAGACAGTCTTCGCGGAGCTAAACTTGGCCGACGCCACCGACGACCAGCTGTTGGACGCGATGGTCGCCAACCCCATCCTGATCGAGCGCCCGCTCGTGGTCACCGACCTCGGCGTGCGACTCGCCCGCCCCCTGCAGAACATCCTCGAGATCCTGCCGGCGGACGACGCCAAGTGACCGTAGCCTGGACCGCCGCCGACCTGCCATCCATGGACGGCCGAACGGTGATCATCACCGGGGCCAACAGCGGCCTCGGCCTGGCGACCGCCCGTGATCTCGCCGGCGCGGGCGCCCATGTGGTGCTGGCCGTCCGCAACCAGGAGAAGGGCCGCGCGGCCGCGGAGTCCATCACGGGCAGCACCGAGGTACGCCCCCTGGACCTCGCGAGCCTCGCGTCCGTGCGGGCGTTCGCGGCCGGCTGGGATCGCCCCATCGACGTGCTCGTCAACAACGCCGGCGTCATGATGGTGCCCCCCGGCCGCACCGCCGACGGGTTCGAGATGCAGGTGGGCACCAACCACCTCGGCCACTTCGCGCTGACCAATCTGCTGCTTCCCCACGTCACGGATCGTGTCGTCACTGTGGGCTCGCTCGCGCACACGTGGGGCCGGATCAATCTCGCGGACCTCAACTACGAGAGCCGCCGATACAACCGGGTGCTCTCCTACGGCCAGGCCAAGCTCGCCAACCTGCTGTTCACCTCGCACTTGCAGGTCCTGCTCGACGGCGTCTCCTCCCCCGTCCGCTCGCTGGCCGCACACCCCGGCTATGCCGCCACGAACCTGAGCGCCCACACATCGAACTGGTTCGGCAACGTCCTGATGCCCATCGGCGACAAGCTTATTGGCCAGAAGGCAGAGAATGGCGCGCTGCCCACCGAGTATGCGGTCGTGGCGGATCTGCCCGGCAACACCTATGTGGGGCCGGACGGCTTCCAGCAGATGCGGGGCGGTCCCACCGTCGTCGGGCGCAATCGCGCCGCGCGGGACGCCGAGACCGCCCGTGGGCTGTGGGAGCTGTCAGAGAAGCTGACCGGCACCAGATTCCCCCTCCGCTAGCTTCTCGCCGAGATGGCCGATTTGCCGTCGCTCCCGGCCTTTCGGTACTGTGGGTCGTTGTCTCGGCGAGGGTGCTGTCTACACGATGTGCACCGTTATCGACGTGTCCAGTGGTTGCCGGTTCTCCGGCCCGGCCCGTGGGCGCACTCGCCGCGCAGAAGCCGAAACCACTATCTTGCAGGAGCACACAATGTCTGACGCCTTGCGCATTCCGTCCACCACCCGCACCGAGTTCGGCAAGGGCGCTGCTCGTCGTGCCCGTCGTGACGCGCTGGTCCCCGCCGTGCTCTACGGCCACGGCGCCGACCCCATCCACCTAAACCTGCCGAGTCGCGAGTTCGCCGGCGTGCTGCGCAACCACGGCACCAACGCCGTGCTGACGCTGGACGTCGAGGGTGCCGAGCACCTCGCGCTGGTCAAGACCGTTGTGGTCCACCCGATCCGCAACTACATCGAGCACGTTGACCTGCTGACGGTCAAGCGCGGCGAGAAGGTCGTCGTCGAGGTGCGCGTCGTGCTCGTCGGCGAGTCTGCCCCGCAGACCATCGTCTACCAGGACGTCACCACGATCCGCCTGCAGGCCGACGCGCTGGCCATCCCCGAGGAGATCAAGATCTCCATCGAGGGTCTGACCGCCGGCACGCAGATCGTCGCGGGCGAGGTCGAGCTGCCCGCCGGCTCCGTCCTGGAGGAAGAGGCCGACACCCTGCTGGTGAACATCGCCGAGCAGGTCCAGCAGGCCGATGAGCCCGCCGACGAGGACGAAGCCGCCGCCGCCACCGAGGCATAAGCACCCTTCCGACGGCGCGTCACCCCATCGCGGGGCGGCGCGCCGTCGGTGTGTTCGGCCTAGCACTCCACGTTTTACACAGAAGGATCACCGCAGTGAGCGACACCCCCACCCTTATCGCCGGCCTGGGCAACCCGGGCTCGCAATACGAGAAGACGCGCCACAACATCGGCTTCATGGTGGCGGACGTCCTCGCCGGTCGCCTCGGCGGCAAGTTCGGCCTGCACAAGAAGAGCGGCACGGACCTGCTGCAGGGCCGGCTCCTCGGCAAGCCCGTGGTCATCGCCAAGCCCCGCGAATACATGAACCTCTCTGGACGCCAGGTGGCCGCGGCGGCCCAGTTCTTCTCCATCCCGCCCACCCAGATCGTGCTCATCCACGACGATCTGGACCTCGACTTCGGCGACATCCGCCTCAAGCAGGGCGGCGGCGAGGGCGGGCACAACGGGCTCCGATCACTGACCGCGTCCGTTGGCACCAAGGACTATCAGCGGGTTCGGGTGGGCATCGGGCGGCCACCCGGCCGGATGGATGCCGCGTCGTACGTCCTCAAGGCATTCTCAACTGTCGAGCGCAAAGAGCTGGACCTGGTGTGCGAGCAGGCGGCCGACGCCGTCGAGCTGCTGCTCGAGCTCGGCCTCGAGCCAGCGCAGAACCGCCTGCACGGCAGCTAAGCGCCCTGCAGGTAACCTGGTAATTCGATTGTCCACAACCCCGGAAGGAACCCCCGGTGACCACCGAGCTTTCTAGCAGCGCCGACGGCTCGTCAACGGGGGAGCACTCGACGTCGAGAAAATCGACGCTAGCCGCCGAGGTCGCGCGCCGTCGCACCTTCGCCGTCATCTCCCACCCCGATGCTGGTAAGTCGACGCTCACCGAGGCCCTGGCGCTGCACGCCCGGATGATCTCCGAGGCCGGCGCGGTGCACGGCAAGTCCGGCCGCAAGTCCACAGTCTCCGACTGGATGGAGATGGAGAAGGCCCGCGGCATCTCGGTCAGCTCCACCGCGTTGCAGTTCAACTACCAGGACCACGTCGTCAACCTCGTCGACACCCCAGGCCACTCCGACTTCTCCGAGGACACCTACCGCGTGCTCACGGCCGTCGACGCCGCCGTGATGCTCATCGACGCCGGCAAGGGCCTCGAGCCGCAGACCTTGAAGCTGTTCCAGGTGTGCCGCCACCGCGGGATCCCCGTCATCACCGTGATCAACAAGTGGGACCGGCCGGGCCGCTCCCCGCTGGAGCTCCTGGACGAGATCGAGGAACGCATCGGCCTGATCCCGACGCCGCTGTACTGGCCCGTCGGCATCGCTGGCGACTTCCGCGGCCTGCTCAAGCGCGACGACAACTCCTTCATCCGCTTCACCCGCACCGCCGGCGGCGCCACCATGGCCCCCGAGGAATTCCTGGACGCCGAGGCGGCCGAGGCCCGTGAGGGCGAGGCGTGGACGGTCGCCGTCGAGGAGTCCGAGCTGCTCCATGAGACCGGCGCGGACCACGACCAAGAGATGTACCTGGCCGGGCAGACCTCCCCCGTCATCTTCTCCTCCGCGATGCTGAACTTCGGCGTGCACCAAATCCTCGACGCGCTGCTGGAGCTTGCACCCGCCCCGCATGCCCGCGACGCCATCTCCGGCACCCCGCGCGAAGTCCTCGACCCGTTCAGCGCCGTCGTGTTCAAGGTGCAGGCCGGCATGGACACGGCCCACCGTGACCGCCTCGCCTTCATGCGCATCGTCTCCGGCACCTTCGAGCGCGGCATGGTCGTCACCCACGCCCAGACCGGGAAGCCCTTCGCCACCAAGTACGCGCTGACCGTGTTCGGCCGCGACCGCACGACGGTCGAGGACGCGTACCCCGGCGATATCGTCGGCCTCGTCAACGCGAACGCCCTGGCTCCCGGCCACACCTTGTTCTCGGAGAAGAAGGTGGAGTTCCCGCCCATCCCGTCGTTCGCCCCCGAGCACTTCGCGATCCTGCGCGCCCGCTCCGCCGGCAAGTACAAGCAGTTCCGCCGCGCCATCGACCAGCTCGACAGCGAGGGCGTGGTGCAGGTGCTGCGCAACGATATCCGCGGCGACGCTTCTCCCGTGCTCGCGGCCGTTGGCCCCATGCAGTTCGAGGTGATCACCGCTCGCATGCAGGGCGAGTTCAATGTGGAGACGACGTTGGACAACCTCGGCTACTCCGTCGCCCGTGCGACCGACGCCGAGTCCACCGACGAGCTCAACCGCCAGCGCGGCGTCGAGGTGTTCACCCGCACCGACGGCGCAATCCTGGCCCTGTTCAGCGATAAGTGGCGGCTGCAGTACATCGAGAAAGAATTCCCGAAGCTGACGCTCGAACCGTTGGTGGCTGCAAGCGACTAGTTGAAGTCCGCGTGCGCCTACCCCGACAGGCCTATCCTGTCGGGGTATCGCACTGTGGTGCTGGTCAAGCGGCTTCTTCGCACCGTTCAACGGGTGGGCCGTGGCCGTCGGGGCCAGGCGGATCCTCGACATAGGATCCGTCGGAGTTCAGCCATCGACGTAACGGGTCGATCTTTGCCGGTGGCCGGAAGATGGGGAATCGCTTCTTGCCCAACATGACGGTCCAGCCGTGATGGTGCACCGCCACGTGATGGTAAGTGCAGAGGTTGCAGAGTCCATCGATCTGGGTCTCTTGCAGCAACTCCCACGGGATCATGTGGTGCGCCTGGGTCCAGGAGATGGGCCGATTGCATCTCGGGAAGGCGCAGCCGCGGTCCCTGTCGGCCAGCGCGATACGGTGCTTCTCGTTGGCGAACCGCTTCGATGTGTCCACGCACAGCGGGGCCCCGTTCTCGTCCGCGCCGATCATCAGCAACTCGCAGTCGCATGCCAGGCGTTGGGCCGCGGCCAGCGAGATTGAGCCCATCCACTGCATCCAACCGCGGGAGGTGTGCTCGAGGAGTTCTTCGATGCGGCCCTCGCGAATCATCTGGCATCGCTCCGCGTGGGTGGGAATGTGTCCGAACAGCAACTCGATGGGGATGTTCACGTTGATCCGCGGGGCCAGGCCCTTCTCGACCTGTCCCTCGGCCGCCGGCTGGTTCCTGCGCAATAGTTCGCTGAGCGCTTCGGCGCGTTGCTGGTCGAGACTGCGCTTGTCGGGTGAGCCGTCTAATTCGGGCCGAGGCAACATGAACGGCGACAGCGCTGCGAAGAGGTTCTCACCGGTCTCCGTGTCGAGGTTGCCCTTCAGGTCGATACGGCCGTCATCGAATTTGATGATCTCCAAAGTGTTGCGGTCGAGGTCCAGGCCCGGGTCCGTCTCCCTCGAGAGCACATTCCGCAGTTCCTTGCCCGCGGAGCGCAGCGTGTCCATGTTCCGAGTGCCGGCGGCGAGGAGCAGGAAGTTCCGCACCACCCCGCGGACCTCGGCCCGCTCCGCCTCGTCCATCGGCACCAGTGTTTCCTCCGCGTCCGAGTCTTCAGCGTTCGGGGCGTCAGCGTCCGGACCCTTAGAGTCCGCGTCCTCAGCCCTCTTCTTGTACATATCCCTCGGCGGGTGCGCGATGTAGTTGACGATGTACTTCGCCTCCCGCTCACCGATCCCCGCATTGGCGTAGGCGGCCAGGATTGTGGGGTTGGCGCACATCCGGATCGCGAGCTTGACGGCGGCGAGGGCATCGCCTGCCAGCAGCCCAGATCTCTGAATCAGCCATTCAGCGGTGATGTCGATGGCGCGGCGACTGCCCTCCCTGTGCGCCATCGCGTCGAGCTGTCGCCACAGGGCCACCTGAACGCCGCGGCTCAAACTCAGAATTTCCTCGGAGTTCTCCACAAGTTGACGATCATTCTGCTGCCACAGAGGCTCCTCGCCCGCCAGGACCGGGGGATCAGCCAGCAGGTCCGACACCTGCTGGCTGATTGCTCTCCCCGGGAGTTCCATAGTTCAACTCTACTCGCTCCGATGACCGATAGATAGCCTTTTCGCAACCTCTACCTGCACTTATGCCCCACCAGCCACACAAGGACACTCCCGCCACAACGGCACGACACCGGCCTGACTTTCACCACGCTATTGCCGAGAACATGCAGGCAAACCGTCGACCCTTTCAATACGCGTCTCCACAGCCGATACTGGATGCAACCGTCAATTCTCGTTAGCGAAGGATCTGCCATGACAGCCATCCAACCCGCCCGCACTGACATCATCGAGGTGCGAAACCCCGCCGATGGTCTTGTGGTGGGCACCGTCCCGATCCATACCGCCGACGAGGTGGCCGCCACCGTGCGCGAGTTGCGGCTCTATCAGACAGAGTGGGAGGCCATCGGCGCCAAGGCTCGCGGCGAGTGGCTGTTGAAGTTCCAGGACTGGATGCTGGACAATTCCGAGCGCATCGCGGACGTGCTGCAGTCGGAGACGTCCAAGCCGCGCTTCGACGCGGAACTGGAGACCCCGATGGTCGCCGACATCGTCGGCTATTACGCTAAGCGCGCTCCCGGCTACCTCGCCGATTCGCGGCCCCACCCGCATAGCCCCCTGGGCATGACGAAGAAGCTGGCCATCGCGCATCGCCCGTATCCCGTGGTCGGCGTGATCACCCCCTGGAACTTCCCATTCACGATGCCCGGCATGGATATTCCGCCCGCGCTCGCGGCAGGGTGCGCGGTGCTGCTCAAGCCGTCCGAGGTCACTCCCCTGTCCGGAGTGCTGTTCGTCGAGGGCTGGAAGGAGATTGGCGCTCCGCCGGTGCTCGCGGTGGCAACGGGCCTGGGCGCGACGGGCGCAGCGGTGGTCGAGAACGTCGACTACGTGCAGTTCACCGGCTCGACCCGCACCGGCAAGGCGATCGCGAAGGCTGCGGCCGAGCGTCTGGTCCCCTGCAGCCTCGAACTCGGTGGCAAGGATCCGGCAATTGTGTTGGCGGATGCGGACATCGACCGCGCGGCGCATGGCATCGCATGGGGCGGGCTGTTTAATTCCGGCCAGGTCTGCATCTCCGTCGAGCGGGTGTATGTGGAGGCGTCGGTGCACGACGAGTTCGTCGCCAAGCTCGCCGCCAATGTCAGCAAGCTCCGCCAGGGGAAGGATGACCGGGACTTCAAGTTCGATGTGGGCGCGTTGGCGACCCCGGACCAGGTCCAGATCGTGAAGAAGCACGTGGACGACGCCATCGCGGCCGGCGCACGGGCGCTGACCGGCGGTAAGCCGCGGGGCGACGGGAACTTCTTCGAGCCGACGGTGTTGGTGGATGTCGAGCAGTCGATGTCGTGCATCAAGGAGGAGACCTTCGGCCCGACCATTCCCGTTGTGAAGGTCGCCGACGAGGCCGAGGCGATCCGCCTGGCGAACGACTCCGAATACGGCCTGTCCGCCACGGTGTGGACCGGGGACAACGCCCGCGGGGAGCGAATCGCGCGGCAGCTCGACGCCGGCGCGGTGAATATCAACGACGCTTTTTCCAACATGATGTCCTTCGCACTACCGATGGGCGGCTGGAAGGAGTCAGGCATCGGCGCACGCATGGGCGGGGCGGCCGCCGTCCTGAAGTACACCCGCTCGCAGGCGATCACCACCCCCCGCATCCCGACCGCCGCCAAGGAGCTGACCTGGTTCCCGTACTCGAAGCCCAAGGCTCGCTTCGCCTTCGGCGCCATGCGGGCCGGCGCCGCACGCGGGCTGCGCAAGTTCGGCATCGCCAGGTAGCGGTGGGGTATGGCCACGATCGGCGGTCGCCAGGTCTCGATCACCCATCCGGATAAGGTGCTCTATCCCTCCGCGGAAACCACCAAATCGGATGTGATCGAGTACTACACCGCGATCGCCCCTGCTCTGCTCCCCCACATCCGAGGCCGTCCGGTCACCCGCAAGCGGTGGCCGGACGGCGTCGAGCGCCCCTCCTTCTTCGAGAAGAACCTGCCGACCTCCGCGCCGGAATGGCTGGCTCGCCGCACCCTTCGGCACCGGGACCACACCGCCACCTATCCCCTGATCGATGACGCGGGCGGCCTGATGTGGCTTGCCCAGCAGGCAGCGCTGGAACTACATGTGCCGCAATGGGTCTATCGCGGCGAGCACCCAGGACCGGCAACTCGGCTCATCTTCGACCTGGACCCGGGTGAGGGCACGGGGCTGGCGGAGTGCACGGAAGTCGCATTCGCGGTCCGCGAGGTGCTCCACTCTGCAAGTCTCACAGCATTCCCGGTGACCTCGGGGAGCAAGGGTATCCACCTCTACGTCCCGCTCCCCCAGCCCGTCACGCCTCCCGCAACGTCGGCCGTCGCGCGACGGGTCGCCGACCTGCTCGCCAAGAAAATTCCGGACCGCGTCACCGCCACGATGGCCAAGGCTGAGCGCGTCGGCAAGGTCCTCGTGGATTGGAGCCAGAACAACGGCGCGAAGACCACCGTCGCCCCGTATTCGCTCCGCGGACGCCAGGATCCGACTGTCGCCGCGCCCCGCAGTTGGGACGAGTTGGCGGACAGCAGTCTTCGGCAGCTGACCTATGCCGAGGCGTTGCAGCGGTTCCGCAAGGACGGTGATCTCCTCGCGCCACTCGACCGCCTCACGGAGTACACGGCCAAACGCGACAATACCCCTGAGCCCTCCTCTACCGCCCCAAAGAACGGGCCGGGCAACAGCTTCGTGATCCAAGAACACCACGCCCGCAAGCTGCACTGGGACTTCAGGCTTGAACGCGATGGTGTCCTCGTCTCGTGGGCGCTGCCGAAGAACCTCCCTGCGGACACGCAGACCAACCATCTGGCCGTGCATGTCGAGGACCACCCGCTGGAATATGGCGCATTCGAGGGCGATATCCCTAAAGGCCAGTACGGCGGCGGGCACGTTGAGATCTGGGACAAGGGCACCTACGACACCCTCAAGTGGCGCGACGGCGAGGTCATCGTGGACCTGCACGGGCAGCGCGCCACCGGCCGCTATGCGCTGATCCGAACCGACGCCGCCCAGGACAAAAACTGGCTGATCCACCTCATGCGCGCCGAGGACGCGATGCCCACCGCGCTGCGGCCGATGCTCGCCACCACCGGGCCTATCGAGACACTCGACCAGGAGCATTGGGCGTTCGAGGGCAAGTGGGACGGATACCGGGCCATCGCCGAGATCGCCGACGGCCACGCGGTGATCCACAGCCGCAACGGCCAAGACCTCACCGCCATGCTCCCCGAGCTAGAGCTGAAGGGGCATCAAGCAGTTCTCGACGGGGAGCTCGTCGCTCTCAACTCCCATGGGGCCCCGGATTTTTCGCTGCTACAGACACATCCCGCGCAATTGAACCTGTTCGACGTCCTGTATCTCGATGGCCGCTCGCTGATCAATAAACCGTATCGTGATCGTCGCCGTGTGCTCGAGGCAATCCGTCCCCTCCTCACTGGCGCACACGTGCCGGATCTGTTGCCCGGCAGCGCCGCCGACGCGCTGCGGGCTAGCCAAGAGCAGGGCCTCGAGGGCGTCGTCGCCAAACGGCGAGACTCCCCCTACCTGCCGGGCCGCCGATCCGGAGACTGGGTCAAGCAGAAGCACTGGCTGGCTGACGAGGTCGTGATCGGCGGCTGGACCACCGGGCTGGGTTCGCGCGAGCCGTACTTCGGCGCGCTCCTGATGGGCGTCCCCGAGACCGGTGGACTGCGGTATCTGGGGAAGGTCGGCGCGGGATTCACCGATAGTGCGCTCACCGAGCTGACGAGAATAATGCTGCCGCTGCGTCGGACATCCTGCCCCTTCCAAGACTGCCCCGGGCCGGCCGTGTGGATCGATCCCGTGCTGGTCGGGGAGGTCCGCCACTCCGGTGTCACCGACTCCGGCAGATTGCGCCACCCCAGCTGGCGGGGCCTGCGCCGCGACAAATCGCCAGCGGACCTCTTGCCGCCAACATTGCGTGGCAACCAAACTGACGGGTGATGACGATGCGATCCACATGGAATGGACAGGTCTCATTCGGGCTGGTGAGCATCCCGGTGCGCCTGTACTCAGCCACCGAGAGCAAGAACATCGCTTTCCACCAGGTTCATGAACGCGATGGCGGCCAGATCAAGTACAAGCGCGTGTGCGAGGTCGATGGCGAGGAGGTGCCATACCCGGAGATCGCGAAGGGCTATGAGACCGACGACGGGCAGCTAGTGGTCCTCACCGACCGGGATCTCGCAGCGGTGCCAGCACCCGCGGCCAAGACCGCCGAGGTCCTCGAATTCGTCCCCCTGGAGGCCATCGACCCGATCTACTTCGACAAGACCTACTACGTGGAGCCGCAGAAGGCCGGGATCAAACCGTACCTGCTGCTACGCGACGCCCTCCAGAAATCAGGCCGCGTCGCTATCGCCAAAATCGCGCTACGCCAACGGGAATCGCTCGCGGTGCTGCGCGTGTACTCCGACGTGCTGATGATCAGCACCATGCTCTGGCCCGACGAGGTCCGCGCCGCCGACTTCCCCTTCCTCGGCGAGGACCATCCCCAGATCCGGCCGCAGGAGATGACCATGGCCGCGACGCTGATCGAGGGCATGTCCGACGACGTCTTCGACCCCGCCAAGTATCACGACACCTACCGGGCCGCGCTCACCGAGATGGTCGAGGCGAAGATCGCAGGGCACGAGTCCATCGCCGTGCCCGCCGCGGCCGGCGCCGATGAGGAGGTGGCGGACTTGTTGGCGGCGCTCAGTGCCAGCGTGGAGCAGGCCCAAAGGCCGCATAGCAATAGCGGACCTAGCTAATGCGCTCCATCGACGCCGCATAGTTCGCCGAGTTGTTCACATAGTTTCGGACCCCGATGCCGAGTCGCTCCGCGAAGCCCTCCGGGTCGGGATGCGGCGTCACCTTCGCCGGCATGCCGAGCAGCCTCGATCCCGCGGGAGCCACCGTCCCCTCGGTCACCAGCGCTCCTGCCCCTACCAGACTCCGCGTGCCGATCACTACCCGCTGCAGGCATGTCGACATCGATCCAATGAGGCAAAAGTCCTCCACCACAGCGCCTTCCAGATGCGCATTGTGCCCAACGACGCAGTCTGCGCCAATAATCGTCGGCCAATCCGGCGACGTGTGCACCACGGTGCCGTCCTGGATGGAGGTCCGCGCACCGATCTCGATGCGCCCGAAGTCCGCCCGTAAGACCGTCGTCGGCCAGATGGACGCGCCAGCGCCGATGGTCACCGCGCCGATCACCACGGCATCTGGATGCACGAACGCGGTTGGATGAATCTCCGGGATCAGCTCACCGAGCTTGTAGACAGCCATGAGTGGATACTGCCGCACGACGGGGAAGCCGCGCCAACCACTCCCACCCAGCCTGACGGGCCGCTAGGCGCATGGGGAAATTCGCTAGACCGTTCCGGGGGTCCATCGCCATGCAGTGCGGCCAGCTGACCAGGCATCAGCTCACACAGCGCTACCGAATATGTCCGGACATCTATATCGAGCGCGGGGTCGGGCTGTCCCCATTGCTGCGCGCCGAGGCCGCAGCGCTTTGGGTAGGAGACGACGGAGTGCTCGCCGGGCACTCGCCCTCGTCGATGCCGGCGCCGAGTTGCTCCTCAGCCGGGCCGGGCTGCCCCCGCTGAATACGCAGGTCGAGGTTCGTAACGAGTGGAACTACCGCATCGCAACCTGCGACATGGGGTGGGAGCGGTGGCGCGTGGTGATCGAATATGACGGCATCGATCACTGGCTGGACGAGCGGACCCGCACCAACGACATCAGCCGGTACGAGGAAATCGAGGAGTTGGGATGGCGCGTCGTCCTCGTGAGCGCCCGAATGCTCCGCGGCGAGAGGCAATTGATCATCGACCGCGTCCGCAGAAAGCTCCGCGAGGCTGGGTGCCCAAGGTAGCCGACGCCCCACCGAGAAGTTACGCGCATCCACGCAGATTTCAACGAACGAATATCTGCATAAATGCGCGTAACTGCCTGGCTGGGGGAGGCCCCAGCGCGGAGCCCTAGGTCGGTGTGTCGAAGACGTCCTGCACCGCGTCCGCCGACACTTCGGCCAGCCGCGCGGGCGACCACGAGGCATTGCGATCCTTGTCGACCAGCATCGCACGCACGCCCTCTGCGAAGTCCGGGCAGCGCGTCATCTTCACCGCGGCCCGCAGCTCGCGGCCCAGGCATTCGTCCAGATCAGAGCCGACGCCCCGCTTGAGCAGCTCCGCCGTGACGGCCAGCGACCACGGGGAGACGGAGGCGAGAGCCTCGCGGGCGGCGACCCGCCAGGGCTCCGAGCCCACCTCGAGCCGCGCAACCATGTCGGCGACGTCGTACCCGGCGAAGGCCTCATCGATCGCGGCGCGATCCAGGGCCAACGAGGACTCGGGCCCCGCCCCCAGCGGGGCCAGCGCGGAGTCCAGCCCGTCGGAGACGATCCGATCCGCGAACGAGTCCAACTCGGCCGCCGGGACAAAATGCGTCGCAAGCCCCAACTCCAGCACATCGCCGGCGGTGAGCCGCGCGCCGGTCAGCGCCAGGTACATCCCCACCCCGTCGAGCTTGGGCAGAAAGTGGCTGGCGCCGACATCGGGGATGAAGCCGATCGCGGTCTCGGGCATCGCGAACATCGCGTTCTCGGTGACCACGCGGTGACTGCCGTGTACGGAGATGCCGAGGCCGCCCCCCATGTTCACGCCGTCGATCAGGGACACATATGGCTTGGGGTAGTCAGCCACGAGCTGGTCCAGCCGGTACTCGTCGGAGAAGTAGCGGTAGACCGCGTCGTTGTCGCCGGCGAGCACAGCCTCTCGGACGGCACGGATGTCGCCCCCCGCGCAGAACGCCTTCGGAGAGGCGCTGCGGACCAGCACGGTCTGCACAGAGTCGTCGGACTGCCAATCCACCAGCGTCGAGTACAGGTCTCGAATCATTGTGTTGTCCAACGCGTTCAGCGCCTTGGGACGATTGAGGACGATCTCGCCGACCCCACCCTTGACCTGGCTATCGATGAAAGAACTCAACACCACTCCTATCCACTAGAACCCGCGGTACTTACTCCTGGTCGCCGAGCAGCTCCATCCACCGTTCCTCGGCCACCTCTTTATCGGCTACCACCTGCAGCAGCTCGGCGTTGAGCTTCTGCAGTGAGGAGGGGTCCGTGGCGGCATCAAGCAGCTGCGCGTGGAGGCTGCGCTCGCGGTCGTCGAGCTTGACCACGGTCTTCTCCAGCCGCGACATCTCCTTCTGCAGCGCACGATCGGAGCCGGTGCCCTTGCCCTTAGATCCCTTGGCATTGGACGCGGGCTGCGCCCCGGCCATGAGCTCGGCACGGCGCTCCAGGTACTGGTCGATGCCGCGCGGCAGGTTCGTCAGCTTGCCGTCGCCGAACAGCGCCCACGTGGTGTCGCAGATGCGCTCGATCAGGTACCGGTCGTGACTGATCACGACGAGGGTGCCGGCCCAGTTGTCGAGGAGGTCCTCGAGCTGCTGAAGGGTGTCGATGTCGAGGTCGTTTGTGGGCTCGTCGAGGAGCAGCACGTTCGGCTCGGACATCAACACTCGCGTGAGCTGCAGCCGTCGGCGCTCGCCACCGGAGAGGTCGCCGACCGGGGTCCGCTGCCGCGCCGGGCTAAAGCCGAGGCGCTCGGCCAGCTGGGAGGCAGAGAGCTCGCGGTCGCCGAGCTGGACCACGCGGGCCACATCCTCGACGGCGTCGAGGACACGCATGTCGGCGGGCAGGTCGTCGAGCTCCTGCTTGAGCCAGCCGAGGGAGACGGTCTGACCGACTTTCCGCGTGCCAGCGCTCAGCGGCCACTCGCCGCCGAGTGCCCGCAGCAGAGTCGTCTTGCCGGAACCGTTGACGCCGACGAGGCCGAGGCGCTCGCCGGGAGCCAGCCGCCAGGTGAGGTCGGAGACCAGCACGCGGCCCACCTCGCCGTCGGCGCCAGTGGGCGCGTTGAGCGTGGCGTTCTCGAGCTCGATGACGACCTTGCCTAGGCGCTTCTTGGCGAAGGCGCTCAGTGCGATCGAGTCACGCGGGGCAGGCACGTTGGCGATCAGCGCCTCGGCGGCCTCGACTCGGTACTTGGGCTTCGAGGTGCGGGCGGGGGCCCCGCGGCGCAGCCAGGCGAGTTCCTTGCGGGCCAGGTTGCGGCGACGCTCCTCGGAGGCGTCGGACTGCCGGGTGCGCTCGGCGCGGGCGAAGACCCAGTCGTTGTAGCCGCCCTCGTAGGCCTCGACCTTGCCGCCGACGACCTCCCAGGTGGTCTGCGCGACGGTGTCGAGGAACCAGCGATCGTGTGTGACGACGACCAGGGCCGAGCGGCGCGAGCGGAGGTGCTCGGCCAGCCACTGCACGCCCTCGACGTCGAGGTGGTTGGTGGGCTCATCGAGGACCAGCAGGTCGAGGTCCTGGACCAGGGCCGCGGCCAGAGCGACGCGTCGCCGCTCGCCGCCGGAGAGCTCGTCGACACGGGTGTGCAGCTGGCGGGTGGACTCGGTGGAGCCGGTGCCATCGTCAGAGTTGTCGCCGAAGGCCGCGCCGAAGCCGATGCCCGCGAGGACGTCGCGGATCCGGCGGTTCGAGGCCCACTCATGCTCGGCCAGCCCGAGGGGGCCGAAGACAACCTCGCCGACGGTGGAGCCGGGGGGCAGCACCCCGCGCTGGGTGACGACGGCAGACCGCATCCCGCCGACCGTGCTCACACGACCGGAGTCAGGCGGCTCGAGCCCCGTGAGGACCTCCAGCAGTGTGGTCTTGCCACCGCCGTTCAGCCCGACCACGCCGATGCGCTCACCCTCATGAATTCCGAGTGAGACGTCATCGAGCAGCGGCTTGATCCCGAAGGTCTTGTTGACCGACTCGAGATTGACCAGCACGGGGTTTGCCATCAGGCTAGATCCTCCGGTTCATCTTCATGGTTGTTGTCGCGGGCAGCCAGCACATGTGCGCCGCCCGCCGGCCCAGAGGCCACGCGGACGGTGCGGCACACGCCGGCGCCCGCGAGTTCGAGGCTGACGGCGAGCGCGGTGTCCGCGTCGCCGCACAGGAATGCGCAGGTGGGCCCGGAGCCGGAGACGATGCCCTTCAGGGCGCCGGCCCGCTCCCCCGCGTTGAGGGTGCGTCGCAACTCCGGCTTGAGGGAGAGCGCCGCGGGCTGCAGGTCATTGCCCAGCGCGTCGGCCAGCTTCCGGACGTCGCCGGTCGCCAGCGCGGAGAGCAGCGGCTCCGGGGAGCCGACGCGCGGCCGCTCGCCGGCGGCGCGCAGGCGGTCGAGCTCGCCGAACACGTCGGGGGTGCGCAGTCCGCCCTTGGCAAGGGCCAGCACCCAATGGTACTTGTTACGCGAAAGCACGGTCGTGAGCTTCTCGCCGCGGCCCGCGCCCAATGCGGTGCCGCCGAGCAGCATGAACGGGACGTCGCTGCCGAGCTCTGCGGCGAGTTGTGAGAGCTCCTCGCGCGGGACGTCGGTCTTCCACATGTGGTCCAGTGCCAGCAGGGTCGCGGCCGCGTCGGCGCTGCCCCCGGCCATACCGCCCGCCACGGGAATCCCCTTGTCCACGATGATGCGGACCTTGGCCCGTCGCCCCACATGCTCGGCCAGCAGCTCCGCGGCGCGCCACGCGAGGTTGCGCGAGTCTGTGGGGACAAACCGCGCGCCCTCCCCGGTGACCCGCACAGACAGCTCGGGCGCGGGGACGACGGAGATCTCGTCGTATAGCGACAGGGACTGGAAGACGGTGTTCAGCTCGTGATAGCCGTCGGCTCGCAGGTCCCCCACTCCAAGATGAAGATTGACCTTGGCGGGAACCTGCACAACGACGGGTTCATGAACAACACTGAGCACAAGGGTCGATCCTAGTCGAGAGCTGGATCAACCATGACCTCAGCGCCGCTGACCTCGGCCAATCTCACAAAGTCCTCAACGTTGATCCGCTCGCCGCGCGCCGACGGATCGATGCCCGCCGCGCGCAGTCGACGCTCGGCCTCCACCGGGCTCCCGGCCCAGCCGGCCAGCGCCGCGCGCAGGGTCTTGCGGCGCTGCGAGAAGGCCGCGTCGACAACGGCGAAGACCGACTTGCGGTGCCCCTCGATGCCCAGCGCGTTCGTGTCCCACGGGAGTTCGTCGTAGCGGTCGATGCGCACCAGTCCCGACTCGACCTTCGGCACCGGCCAGAACACGTTGGGTCCCACGGAGCCGGCGCGGCTCACCTTGCCGAAGTAGGCGCCCTTCACGCTCGGCACTCCGTAGGTGCGGTTCCCGGGCGGGGCAGCGAGGCGGTCCGCGACCTCGGCCTGGACCATCACCAGGGCGGTGCGCAGGCTCGGCAGCTCGCAAAACATCTGGATGAGGACGGGCACGGCCACGTTGTACGGCAGGTTCGCCACCAGCGCGGTGGGCGCCGCCGGCAGGTCTCGGGCCTTGATCTGTAGCGCGTCAGCCTCGATGACGGTGAGGTTCGCTGCCACGGACGGCGCGCGCTCGGCAACGGTGGTCGGCAACTGGCGCGCGAGCTTGGGATCGATCTCGACAGCAATGACCGCCCCGGCGACGTCGAGCAGGCCGAGCGTCAGCGAGCCCAGTCCCGGGCCGACCTCGAGCACGACGTCCTCCGCCGTGACGCCAGAGGTGGCGACAATGCGGCGGACGGTGTTCGCGTCGTGCACGAAGTTCTGTCCAAGGGTCTTGGTGGGCCGCACATCCAACAGCGCCGCGAGTGCTCGGACCTCTGCGGGTCCAAGCATCGCGGCGCGTGAAGTTTCAGGCTCTGAAGGCATCCAGTGAACTTAGCGGAGGCCAAGCTTGCTGGTGCAGGTGGGCCAAGCCCCCCAACCCTGCGCGGCCTGGACCTTCTCGGCAATCTCGATCTGCTGCTCGCGGGTGGCCTGGTTCGCGGTGGCCGCGTACTTGCCGCCGCCGTAGGCACTCCAGGTGCTGGGGGAGAACTGCAGGCCGCCGTGGTAGCCGTTGCCGGTGTTGATGGCCCAGTTGCCGGTGGACTCGCACTGCGCGATGGAGTCCCAGACGCTGCCGTTCGGCACCGCTGCGGCCTCCATGGTGCCCACGCGGAGCTTGGCGGGGACGCCCGGATCGAGCACGACGGCGCTGACCTTCTCGCGGCCGGTCTCGACGCCGTTCACGGTGGTCACCTTGTAGGTGGCGGTGTGCTCGCCGGGGACCGCGGGGGTCTCCACGACGGTCTTGCCCTTGGCCAGAGTGTCATCCGGGGTCTCAACGGCGGCCGGCTCGAACGGCTCGGTGATGACCTCTTCGCTCGCGCGGATGCGGTCCACCTTCACGGTCAGGCCGGCGGTGACGGGGGTGTCGGCGGCGGGCTCGACGGTGTCCGCCTGCTCCAGGGGCGCGCCGAGGGCCTTGAGGGCCTCTCCGACGGTGGCCTCGGTGCTGGTGGTCTCGGCGGTCTGCGCGCCGTCGGTCAGCGTCAGCGTCTTCGGAGTGGTCACGTCGAGTGCCATGCCGTCCAGGGGCAGGCGGTGCGAGCGGTCTGCGGAGACCTTCGCGCTGCCGGTGGCCTCGGAGAACTGCGAGAGCGCCTCGTCGACCGTGCTGGCGGTGGTCCACACCGTCTCCGGCTGGCCGTCGATGGTGATCGTGACCTGCTTGGCCCGGCGCAGGGTGATGGTCCCGTCGTCGCCGATCGAGGCGTCAGCCGAGGGGGCGACGGCGTCGCGCTCGCCCACGGAGTAGCCGGCCGAGTCCAGGACGCTGCCCACATTCGAGCGCATGGTGGTGAGTTGCACCTGTTCGCCGTCCACGTCAAGCGTGATGCTCTTTTGGAATCCGACGACGACGGCCGCGCCTGCCACGAGGGTGATGAGCAGGGCGCTGAGCACGGAGCGGAGCAACAGGGTGCGCGCGCTGTTGATGCGGGTGAAGACTGACATACGAGTCCTGAGTTTGCTGGTTTCGAGCAGGGGTGGACACCGCAAAAAGAACTTGTGCGTGCCACTGTCGCGGCCCGATGTGCCCGGGACTTCCCCATCCCGACTATTACGATCACGTAACGGTAACGAAGAGGTCTCAACTCCGCAATCATTTGGACCGCATAGCCAGGAGTGTCGACCTACTGCACCGAACTGACCTGGTTAGATCACCGAAATGTGACCTGCCTTACGACACGCCCTTTGACCCAATTCGGTACACGCGTTCAGCATTTTCGCAGGCATTTCGGGCCACGACGGCCGGATCCTGCTCGCGCAGCGCCGCCAGGGCACGCACGGTGTAGGGCACGCAGTAGGGCTCGTTGGGGGCTCCGCGGTACGGGTGCGGGGTCAAGAACGGCGCGTCGGTCTCCACCAGCAGTTGGGCGTCCGGAACCAGCCGCGCGGATTCGTGGAGGGCCTTCGCGTTCTTAAAGCTGACGGTCCCGGAAAAGCTGAGCGCATAGCCGGCGTCGACGCATTGACGCGCGACCAATGGCCCCGAGGAGAAGCAGTGGAAGATCACCGTCTCCGGCGCACCTTCCGCCTTGAGCACATCCAGGAGGACCTGGTCGGCCTCGCGGTTGTGGATCATCAGCGGTTTGCCAACGCGCTTGGCCAGGTCGATGTGCCAGGCGAAGCCGTCCAGCTGCTCCTCGCGCGTCGCGCAGCCCTCAAGCTTTCCGGGCCAGTACCAGTCCAGCCCGGTCTCCCCCACGGCCACCACGCGCGGGTCCTGTACCAGCCGCTCGAGCTCCAGCTTGGCTGCGTCGTCGAGGGCGTTGGCCCGCGTCGGGTGCAGTGCGACGGCCGCGTACACCCGCTCGTCCCAGTTCGCGGCGCGCACCGCGAACTGGGCGGCGGCGAGGTCGTCGGCGATGGTCACCACCCGGGTGACGCCGGCCTGCCCCGCGCGGTCGAGGATCTCTTTGACGCTCGCCTGATCGTGCGCCCCGCACGCGTCGAGATGCGTGTGGGCGTCGATCAGCTCCCCCACCGGCTCGGGAATCGGCGGGGCCGGCCTGTCCTGTGCCATCTACTTGTTGACCTTTACTTGTTGACGGGGGCCCACTCGGGGCCGGTCTCGCCCAGCTCCGGCTCCAGCTTCGCGAACAGCGGGGTGGGCTTCTGCAGGGCCGCGCCGACCTTGAGGTCGGTGCGCGCCCACGTGGCCTTCTCCGACGCGTAGTCGCCCATCAGCACCGGGTAGATGCGCCCCTCGTCAGGCAATCCGTGCCCGACGGGGCCGATCGGCAGCTCGCTCGAAACCAGGTCCTCGACCATGCGGACCTCGGGCTGCGCCGCCCAGATGCCGGTGTTGCCCAGCGCCTCGTGCACCTTCTGCGCAGAGTGCGGCAGGAACGGGGTGAACATCGAGTTGGCGTCCGAGACCACCTGCAGCGAGGTGTGCAGGACGGTCGCCAGGCGGTCGGCCTGCTCCGGGTCCTTGGCCAGCTTCCACGGCTCGGTGTCCGAGATGTACTTATTCGCCGCCGTCACCACGCGCATGACCTCCCCCGCCGCCGCGCGGAAGCGGCTGCGGGCCAGGTGCGCGCCGACGGTGTCGAAGGCCGCTTCGGCGGTGCGCAGCAGCGTCGCGTCGGCCTCGGTGATGGTGCCCGGGCGCGGGACCTCGCCGAAGTTCTTATGCGCCATCGAGACCGTGCGGTTGACGAGGTTGCCCCACTCGTTGGCCAACTCGAAGTTGGTGCGCCGGACAAACTCGTCCCAGGTGAAGTCGGTGTCCTGAGTCTCCGGGCCGCCGACGGAGATGAAGTAGCGCAGCGCGTCGGGCCCGAACTCCTTGAGGAAGTCGCGGACGTAGATCACGGTGCCGCGGCTGGTGGAGAACTTGGACCCGCTCATCGTCAGGAACTCGGAGGAGACCACCTCCGTGGGCAGGTTCAGCTGGCCCAGCGCGCCGGCCTCGCCGCCATGGGCGCCCATGCCCTTATAGGCCAGCAGCTCTGAGGGCCAGATCTGCGAGTGGAACGTGATGTTGTCCTTGCCCATGAAGTAGTGGCTCACGGCCTCGGGGTTGGTCCACCACTCGCGCCACGCCTCGGGATTGCCGCTGCGCATCGCCCACTCCATCGACGCGGACAGGTAACCGATGACGGCGTCGAACCACACGTAGAGCTTCTTGTCGGGGCGGCCCGACCAGCCCTCGAGGGGAATCGGGATGCCCCAGTCGATGTCGCGGCTCATCGCGCGCGGGCGCATGTCGTCAATCAGGTTGAGGCTGAAGCGCAGCACGTTCGGACGCCAATCGGTGCGGCCCTTGAGCCAGTCGCCGAGGCTGTCCGCGAGCGCGGGCAGGTCCAGGAAGAAGTGCTCGGTCTCGACAAACTTGGGGGTCTCGCCGTTGATCTTGCTGCGCGGGTTGATCAGGTCGGCGGGGTCGAGCTGGTTGCCGCAGTTGTCGCACTGGTCGCCGCGTGCGCCGTCCGCGCCGCAGATGGGGCAGGTGCCCTCGACAAAGCGGTCCGGCAGGGTGCGGCCCGTGGAGGGGCTGATGGCGCCCGTCGTGATCTTCGGGACCAGGTAGCCGTTCTTATGCAGCGTGCGGAAGAGCTCCTGCACGACGGCGAAGTGGTTGCGCGTCGTGGTGCGGGTGAACAGGTCGTAGCTCAGGCCCAGGCCCTGCAGGTCGTCGACGATGACGCGGTTGTAGCGGTCCGCGAGCTCCATCGGGCTCACGCCCTCCGCGTCGGCCTGGACCAGGATGGGCGTGCCGTGCTCGTCGGTGCCGGACACCATCAGCACGTTGTTGCCCGCCATGCGCTGGTAGCGCGAGAACACGTCGGAGGGGACTCCGAAGCCGGAAACGTGGCCGATATGCCGAGGTCCGTTGGCGTATGGCCAGGCAACCGCGGTGAGCACAGAGGAAGACATGGCCCACAGCCTATTGCCTACGTCAGATAAAACTGTCAGAGCCTCCCCGCATACTCGCCCCGACCGAGAAAATCGCAAGCACTTGCTAATGGATGGGTGGCGATCATGTACCGAGACGGAGCACCGGACGCCGAGTGGGACGAGTTCCTCTTCAACGTGCGCAGCAAACACGGCGGCGCGCCTGGAGAGCACCGGAACACTGGCCCGGCGGGCGGGCGCGGCTATGGTTTTCTCATGCTTAACGCACTATCCGACGCGTATGAACGCGGCTGGCAGCCCCTCGACGTCGTCCACGTGTCCGAGCGCCAGTCCGATCGCCGCGATGGCCCCTATGCGATCGTCGCCGTGCTGTTCCACGCACTGGTCGGCCAGGCCCGGGACCGGGCGCCCGACGATTGGGTAGAGCAGCTCGACGCGCTCGCCGAGCGCGAGCCCGGCACCGGCGAGACGGCCGAGCGGCTGTACCAGGAGGACCCCGACGGCGGCGGCCTCGAGGCGCACCTGCTGATGCACGGTGTGGACACCGACGAGCTGGCGATGGTCTGGCGGCTCATGCCGCCAATGTCCCCACTGTGCGAGCGGCCCTCGGCCTGGCCGAAGTCCCGCAAGCGCCAGGCGCGGTCATCCGCTGCCACCCCGGGCTCCAGCGCCGAGGAGGCAAAGGCCCCCGACGCGAAGATCCTCGGCCGCATTCGCGGGTTGCTCGCCAAGGCCGAGTCGACGGATTTTCCCGAGGAGGCCGAGACCCTCACCGCGAAGGCACAGGAGCTGATCACCCGCTACGCCATCGACTCCGCACTGCTGCACCGCTTCGACACCGGCTACGACTACTCGATCCGGGGCAAGCGGGTGCACCTCGACAACCCGTATCTGAAGGAGAAGGTGCAGCTGCTCACGGAGATCGGGCAGGTGAACTCCGTCCGCACGGTGTGGTCGGACAAGCTTGCCATCGCGACGATCGTCGGGGCCCCGGCCGATATGGAACAGGTCGAACTGCTCTACACCTCCCTCCTCATCCAGGCCACGCGAGCGATGCAGTCCACCGAGTCACGCCACACCCCGCAGAGCACCGCCGCGTTCCGGCGCGCGTTCCTGCTGGGCTACGCGGTGCGGATTGGGCAGCGCATGCGCGAGGCCCGCGAGACCGCCACCGCAGAGACCGCCGCCGACGCCGGCGTGAGCATGGGCGAGCTGGTGCCCGTGCTCGCCGCCCGCACCGCCGCAGTGGACCTGGAGTTCAGCCGGCTGTTCCCACAGACAAAATCATCCAGGTCGCGGTCCGTGGACGCCGCGGGCTGGCACGCCGGCTCCGCCGCAGCAGACCGGGCGCGGCTCGGCGTCGGCGGCCCAGGGATCGAGCGCTAGCGCGGTCGTGCCACGCTGGTCCGGTGCGAATCGAGCAATTGGGACCGGGCCTGCCGGCGGCTGACGTGCTGCGGAACCTCGCCCGCCGCGCCGCCGCCGACGGTCTCGCCCCGCCTGCCGCGCTGATTGGCGACTGGTTCGACTCCGCCGCGGTGCTCGCGCCCAGTGTCGACGTCCTCGAAGTTCCGCCCGCCGACGCCTTCAGTGCCGTGAGCAGCCCAGCCTCGGGCGCGCCCATTGTCGGCGGCGGCTGGATCGGGTACCTCGCGTATCCGGATCTGTCGAACGTGGACGAGTCCCCCCGCCGCATCCCCCAGGCCGCCGGCGGTTGGACCGACCACGTGCTGCGCCTGGACTCACACGGCTGCTGGTGGTTCGAGTCGCTCCTCGATGAGCCGTGCCCCGCTGCCCTGCTCAATGCCCTTACTGCGACTCCCCCGGCCAGCTCCTGGTCCATCGACTGGCAGGCGCCCAGCCGCGCGGATCACCGGGCCGCCGTGCTGGACTGCCTCGACAACATCGCCGCCGGTGAGATCTACCAGGCCTGCGTGTGTACCGCCTATGCCGGCCGCGCCGCCGGATCGGCCATCGATTTCTTCGCGGACGCCGTCTCCCAGACCTCGCCCTCGCAGGCCGCCCTGATCGCCGGGGACTGGGGCGCGGTCGCCTCGATGTCGCCAGAGTTGTTCCTGCGCCGCCGCGGCGCGCAGGTGTGGTCGAGCCCCATCAAGGGCACCTCGCCCATCGACTCCGACCCGGCCCTGCTGCGCGCCTCCATCAAGGACGTCGCGGAGAACGTGATGATCGTGGACCTGGCCCGCAACGACCTCGGCCGCGTCGCCGTCCCCGGATCCGTCACCGCCACAGAGCTCCTCGCCATCCGCCCGGCGCCTGCAGTCTGGCACCTGGTCTCCACGGTGACCGCACGCCTGCGGCCCGAGATCGACGACGCGGCCTTGATCGACGCAACCTTCCCGCCCGCATCCGTCACCGGCACCCCGAAGCACCGCGCCCGGCAGCTGCTCGCAGGCTGGGAATCGTCGAGCCGCGGGATCTATTGCGGTGCCGTGGGAATGGTCTCGCCGCTGGCCGGACTGCAGCTGAATGTGGCGATCCGCACGGTGGAGTTCGACTCGCTCGGCGGGGCCGTCCTCGGCATCGGCGGTGGCATCACCAGCGACTCCGACCCGGACGCGGAGTGGCAGGAGTGCCTGGACAAGGCGTCGAGCATTGTGGGGCTGCAACGGCCCGACTCCCGTGGTTGACGAAGTCGTTGGGGCAAGCTGGACAATATTCACCGCCTGGCTCGCCCGGAACCGCTGACAATGGCATTGCGGCCCTGACATAGTTGTGAATTGTGAGCCGGCCACCCAGCTGAGTTGGGGGACGGCAATAGACCGCACCTGCGAGGGGAAACTATATGAACACCGTGAAGCCTGTCGTCGTCGGCACCGATGGTTCCGCCCATGCTGAGCGCGCAGTCCAATGGGCAGCCCCGTATGCGGCACTGCACGACACACCGCTGCTCATCGCCACGGCGACGAGCGTCCCAGTCGCATATGGGATGGACGCCGCACTGCCTCAGGAGTTGTTCGACGCGCTCCGGATCGACGGGCAACGACTGGTCACTGCGGCGGCCCACACTGCGGCGATGGCCGCCCCCGATGCGAATGTGCGGACCGAAATCGTGCTCGGAGCATCCGGCGCTGCCATGCTGAAGCTGGCCGAGAACGCGTCGACGCTGGTCGTTGGCGCGCGCGGCCACGGCAGTGTGGCGAGCGCCATCCTGGGCTCGGTGAGTTCGCTGGTGGTGCGGCACGCGCATTGCCCGGTGGTTGTCGTTGGCGAGGACGAGCCCGCGGCGACCGATAGCCCCGTCATCGTCGGTGTCGACGACTCGGCAAACAGCGACCCCGCGGTGGCCGCGGCGTTTCGGGAGGCGGCTGCGCGCGGCGCGACACTCGTCGCCGTGCACGCCTGGAGCGATGTCCCGGTTGCGGCCTTCCCCTCGATCCAGGTTCGCGACCGCTACGACGAGGAGAAGGTGGCGGCAGAGGTGCTGACCAAGGGTCTAGCGCCCCTCCGGCGCGAGCACCCGAATGTCATCGTCGAGCAGGTGGTGGTGATGGACCAGCCGGACTCCGCGCTGGTGGACAAGTCGGCTGGTGCCGCGCTGGTGGTCGTCGGCAGCCGCGGCCGCGGCGGGGTCGCCGGCCTACTGCTCGGCTCGACCAGCCGCAAGGTGCTGCGGTCGGCAGCCTGCCCGGTGATGGTTGTCAAGAGCTGATGAGCACGCTCTACGGCGAAGCCCGACCGACCCGCTAATCAGCACCCGGCGGTTCCTCACCAAAAACCAACCGGTCTCTCCCGATGGCCGCACCCTGCTCAAAATCGGTGGCCGCTCCGGCGACGCCTTCTATCGCGACCGTTGGAACCATGACAAGGTCGTGCGGTCCACCCACGGCGTGAACTGCACAGGCTCGTGTATTGGAACGAGGGCAGCTACTTCGGCCCCGCGCCGTTCGTCAATGCGCACCGCTTCATCTTCGATAGCCGCGACTACGGCGCCGCCGAGCGTCTCGACATCCTCAACGACGTCGATGGCGTGTGGCGCTGCCGCACCACCTTCAACTGCACCGAGGCCTGCCCGCGCGGCAGCAAGATCACCCAGGCGATCGCCGATATCAAGCGCGCGTTGATGTTCGCGCGGTGATGCTCCACCGCTACCGCGCGGCGAGCACCGCCTCGTATAGCTCCCGCTTGGACACCCCGAACTCCGAGCCGACCGCCGCGCAGGCGTCCTTGAGCCGCTCGCCGTCGTCGACCCTGCGGTTGACCATGTCCACGAAGGAGGCGGGGTCATGCACCACCGGCGCCGCGCCCTCGAGCACCACGGAGATCTCCCCGCGCACACCCTCCGCGGCCCAGGCGGCGAGCTCGCCGAGGGTGCCGCGCTTGACCTCTTCATACGTCTTAGTCAGTTCGCGGCACACCGCGGCGCGGCGCAGCGGCCCCAGCACCCCGACGGCATCGGCCAAGCAGTCGGCGAGCCGGTGCGGCGCCTCGAAGAACACGCAGGCGCGGGGCTCGTGCAGCAGGTCGCGGAAGAAGGCCTTGCGCGGGCCGGGCTTCCGGGGCGCGAAACCGTCGAAGCAGAACCGCTCGACCGGCAGCCCGGACAGCGCCAGTGCGGTCGTGACGGCGGAGGGTCCGGGCAGGCAGGTCACGCGCAGGCCCGCGGTGATGCACGCGTCGACCAGGCGGTAACCGGGGTCGCTCACCGATGGCATGCCAGCGTCGGTGACCAGGAGAACCGTCTTGCCGGACGCGACTGCCTCGACGAGCCCGGGCAGCCGCGCGGCCTCCACCTGGTCGTAGAAGCTGATGACGCGCCCGCCGATGTGGATGCCCAGCGCGCTCGCGAGGGAACGCGTGCGGCGGGTGTCCTCGGCGGCCACGACATCCGCGGTCTCCAGTGCGCTGCGCAGGCGCGCGGACGCGTCGCCGATCTCCCCCAGCGGGGTCGCCGCCAGCACGAGGCAGCCGCCGAAACTTTCGCCGTCGAAGGACCCGCGGAAGGCGCCGCGGACCGAGCCGCCGCTGGTCGCCGCCTCGTCGTCCACAACCTCGCTATCCGCTGTGCTGTCTCCTGCCGTGTTGCCGTCCATGGCCACGCTCCCGTTCGTCGGCCCACAGCCTACGATCATCGTGTGCCTCCGCTGACCAGCGCCGCCGACGTGCGTGCCGACGAAGCCCCCGACCGTGGGCACATCAATCACGACGACCGCTTCCGCGGCTGGGTCACGACGCTGGTCATCACCCTTATCGCGGCGCTCACCCGCTTCGCGAACCTCGGGTATCCGACGGACGCCGGCACACCGATCTTCGATGAGAAGCACTACGCCCCACAGGCCTGGCAGGTGCTGCAGAACGGCGGTATCGAGGACAACCCCGGCTATGAGCTGATTGTGCATCCACCGTTGGCGAAGCAGCTGATCGCGATCGGCCACGCCATGTTCGGTTACACCGGGTTTGGATGGCGGTTCGCCTCGGCGGTGGCGGGCACCGTCCTGGTGCTGCTGATCGTGCGGATCGCGCGCCGCATGACGGGCTCGACCCTGCTGGGCGCCGTCGCCGGCCTGCTGCTGATCGCGGACGGCGTCGCGATGGTCGCCTCGCGCACAGCCCTGCTGGACATCTTCATGACCGTGTTCATCGTGGGGGCATTCGGCGCGCTGTTGGTGGACCGCCAACAGGTGATTGACCGCCTCGAGATCGTCCGGGCCCAGGGCCGCATCTCGGACAGCCCATTCGGCCCACGGCTGGGCTTCCGATGGTGGCGATTCGGCGGGGGCGTGTTGCTGGGTCTGGCGTGTGCGTCGAAGTGGGGCGGGCTGTATTACGTCGCGTTCTTCGGGCTGCTGTGCGTGATGTCGGACGTCGCCGCCCGACGCGCCGCCGGGGTACCGCGGCCGTGGCTGGGCGCGCTCCGCAGGGACACTCCGGCTGCGTTGGCCAGCCTCGTCCTGGTACCGATCGGCCTCTATCTGGCAAGCTTCTGGGCGTGGTTCGCGTCGGAGACCGGGGTGGACCGCCACATCGTCGGGATCAAGGTGGGGACCGACGGCCCCTTCACCTGGGTGCCCGACGCGCTGCGCAGCCTCTGGTTCTACAGCGCGCACGTCCTGTCGTTCCACGAGTCGCTGACCAACTCCGCGGGCAACCACCACGGCTGGGAGTCGAAGCCGTGGACGTGGCCGATGAGCCTGCGGCCGCTGCTGTATTACATCTCGGACGACGGCTCGCTGACCAGCTGTGGCGCGGAAAAGTGTGTCAGCGCGGTCATGATCATCGGGACGCCGGCCATGTGGTGGCTGGCGCTGCCTGTGCTGGGCTGGGCGCTGTGGCGGATCGCGACACGTCGAGATTGGCGCTACGCCTGGATCCTGGTGGGCTACGGCGCAGGCTTCCTGCCGTGGTTCTTGAACCTGGATCGGCAGATGTACTTCTTCTACGCCGTCCCGCTCGCACCGTTTCTGATACTGGGATTGACGATGGTGCTGGGCGAGGTACTCGGGCCACAATCCGCGGGGGCAGAGCGCCGCAAACTGGGCCTGATGTTGGTCTCCGGCTATGTGGCACTCGTGGTGGTGAATTTCCTGTGGCTATGGCCGATACTCACGGGAGACGTTATCTCCGACCAACGCTGGCAGATGGAATTGTGGCTTCCCAGCTGGAAGTGACCTGGCACCCCGACCTGGAGGATCCCCGTGACCCTTGCCGCTTCGATCGTCCTGCAGCCCAACATCGCGCCCGCGCTCTACGAGCAGTTGCGTCTGCAGATCATTGCGCAGGTTCGCGCCGGGGAGTTGCCCTCGGGTGCTCGGCTGCCCACCGTGCGGGCCCTGGCCGCGGACCTCGAGATCGCCCCGCACACCGTCGCGCGCGCCTATAAGGAGCTGGAGGCGGGCGGGGTGATCGTCACGCGCGGCAAGCAGGGCTCCTTCATCGCGGAAACCGGCGATGTGACGCGCGAGCAGGCACAGCGCGCGGCGGTCGAATATGTGCGCGCCGCGCGGGCCCTCGGCTTCGACGACGCCGCCACCCGCGCGATGGTCGACGCCGCCCTCCGCGTCGACCCCGCCCACTAGCGTCCCAGATTAAACCTAGCAAAATTCCTTCGGATGATTGTGCCTATAGCCCCGCCCCGCGACGCACAATTGGGGGCATGACCAAACGACTGAATCCGTACCTGATTTTCCGTGATGGCGCGCGCGAGGCTATGACCTTCTATCAGTCCGTGTTCGGCGGCGAGCTGGAGATCAGCACCTTCGAGAGCATGCAGGCCAGCGAGGACCCGGCCGAGGCTCAGAAGGTGATGCACTCGATGCTCGATATCGGCGGCGGGCTGACCCTGATGGGCGCCGATACCCCGAACAGCATGGAGTTCAGCCCGCGGGCTAATGCCCCGATCTCGCTCAGCGGCGATGAGGAGCCACTACTCCGCAGCTGGTGGGAGGGACTATCTGACGGCGGCGAGATCACTATGCCGCTCAATAAGGCACCGTGGGGCGACTATTTCGGCATGTGCGTCGACAAATACGGCGTCGAGTGGATGATCGACATCGGCACCGCCGACTAGTTGTCCAGCGCAGTCAGTGCGGCGAGGATCGGTGTGGTGCCGTCGGCGAGGTGCAGGATCTTGCCGACCGCCACATTCGACTCCAGAAGCTCCAGCAGGACGGTGGCCGCGTCGAAGATGGTCACCTGGCCGGAGGCTGCCGCTGACTCCGGCGACGCCTCCTCGAGCCGCACTGTGCCTGACGGCTCCAGATCGCTGAGCGGGCTCACCCGCACGATGGTCCAGTCCAAATCCGTCCGCCTCTGGAGGTCCTGCTCTGCCGCGAGGTACTCGGCGAGCCGCGCGTCCGCCCCATCCTGGTTTGGCGATCCGGACCCGGTGGCGCTGATCTGGATGAACCTGCGCACGCCCGCGACCTCGGCCGCGTCCGCCAGCATTCTGGCCGCGATGCGATTCGCCGAGGCCATACTGCCGCCTTCGACACCGTCCTCGCCGGCGCCCGACGAGAAGACCACCGCACCGGCCTCCTCCAGGTTCTGCTCCAACTCGGAGAGCTTGACCTGCTCGAGGTCGATGTAGACCGGCTCGGCACCCAGCGCTTGCAGCTCGGTCGAGTGATTGGGATTGCGCAGGAGGCTGACGACTTGGTCGCCATGGTCGATGAGAAGTTGCGTCAGAATCAGCGCGACCGGTCCGTGGCCACCCGCGATCACGACCCGCTGCGGAACGTGCTCTGGCATCTCGGACTCTCCTCGCGTTGTCATGACTCAAGCCACATTATGCCGGGGCAATTATCCTCGCTAAATCCTGTACCCGAAACTTCAGTGCCAGTATTGAGCCTATGAACCCAGACGCCTCGACACCAACCCCCCTGGAGACCCGCGATTGGACCTTCGTGGTTCGCCAACCATGCGCGGAATGCGGCTTCAATCCCGCCAGATTGCGGTCCGCCGATGTCCCCCGTCGAATCCTCACAACCATTGATCCGTGGTCCGCGGTGCTGGCCCGCCCCGCCCTCACCGCCCGCCCTACGCAGGGGGTGTGGTCGCCGCTCGAATACGCCTGCCACGTGCGCGACGTGTGCGGCACGTTCACCGCCAGGCTCGCCTTGATCCTCGCCTCGGCTGGCGACGCGCAATTCGCCGATTGGGACCAGAACAGCGCCCAGGTCGAGGGCCGATACAACGACTCCGACCCGGCAGCCGTTGCCGCCCAGTACCGCGCTGCCGCCACCACCTTGGCCAATAAATTCGCGGGAGTTCTTGGCACCCAATGGGACCTAGAGGGCAGGCGCGGGGATGGCGCGGTCTTCACAACCCGCACATTGGCCGCGTACCTAGTCCACGATCTCGAGCATCACCTGGTGGACATTGGTTGACCGCACTCCCCCACTATGCCAATGCGGAAACGGCGTCCTCGACCGCCATGTCCCCGCCCAGCAGTGTCAGGATCTTGCCGACGGCGGCGGGCGCGGCGAGCAACTCTGCGATCACCGCGGCCACGTCAGCCCGGGTGACATTCCCGCGCACAGTCGACGGCCCCGTCAGCGACACCAAGCCCGTGGGTGCGTCATCGGTGAGCAGGCCGGGCCGCACGATGGTCCAGTCCAGCTCGTCTCGCTTGACCAGGTCCTGCTCTGCTGCGGTCTTCGCCACCAGATAGGCCGCGAACACCTCGTCCACGGAATCGGGAATCGGCTCCCCCGCGCCCATGGCGCTGATCTGCACAAACCGGGTGACACCTGCCGCATCGGCGGCGTCGGCCAACAGCACAGCCGCCGCGCGGTCCACCGAGTCCTTGCGGACCACCCCGCTGCCGGGGCCCGCGCCCGCGGCGAACACGACGGCGTCCGCGTCCTGCAGCGCCTCGACGACGTCCTCGAAATCTGCGTGCTCCAGGTCCAGCAGCACCGGCTCGGCACCGAGCGCCTGGATATCGGCCGTGTGGTCGAGATTTCGAATCAGCCCCACCACCTGGTCGCCGCGATCAGTGAGCAGTTCGGTAAGAATCTGCGCGATCTTCCCGTGCCCGCCAGCGATAACGATCCGCTTCGAATCCTGTGCGCCCATGGCCGTGCTCCTCAACGTTTGCCGGTTGTCCCTCCTACCAGTGTGTCGAGGTCACCGCATGGCTGCAAGCCATGCCCCGGCAGATCACTGGCAGAGGGCCAACCGGACAAAGTTGGTAGCGCAGTCCTACTTGGCGGGGTACTTATAGATGCCCTCGCCAGTGCTCAGTCCGAGCTTGCCCTGGTCGATGTACTGCTCTTTGAGCAGCTTCGCCCACTTCTGCTGCGCCGAGGCGGGGTTCGTGGCCGCGATCTCGTAGACCGTGTTCAGGCCCACCATGTCGATGATCTGGAATGGCCCCATCGGCGCACCGGTGCTGACCCGCCAGGCCTTGTCGACCGTCTCCGGGTCGGCGTAGCCATCCACATACAGCTCACTTGCCGCGTCCAGCCACGGCACGAGGAGTGAGTTCAGCAGGTAACCTGCCTTCTCCTTCTTGATCTCGATCGGCACCATCCCCATGTCCGTGGCGTACTCGACGACGGTCGCGAACACCTCGGGCGAGGTGTCGGGCGTGACCATGACCTCGGCGGTCTTGTTGACCCAGAGCATGTTCGCGAAGTGCAGCGCGAGGAAGCGGTCCGGGCGGCCGCTGGAATCCTTGATATCACTCGGCAGAAGCGTGGACGTGTTGGTGGCGAAGATCGTCTTGGCGGGGGCCGCGGCACCGATCTCGGCGAAGATCGACTGCTTGAGCGCCAACTTCTCGGGGACCGCCTCGATCACCAGGTCCGCATCCTTGACTGACTCGGCGAGGACGCACGAGTAGGAGACGCGGGCGTACGCCGCGTCGGCCTTCCCGTCCGCGGCGCCCTCCACCTGCTCCTTGTAGGTCTCGACAAGGCCCTGGAACGTGGCCTTCGCCTTGTCCAGCGCCGCCTCGTTGATGTCATACGCGACGACGGTGAATCCGGCATAGGCAGCCTGGAATGCGATCTGCGCGCCCAGCACACCGGTGCCGAGCACAGTGACATTATTCAATTTCGCCATGAATACTCCTTCAGGCGACGACTCGACCAATTCGAGTCGCCGAGTTAGCGAACAGCGGATGACGAACTATTTATTTCACCGGGGGTGCCAAATGGCACCCGTCAGATGACGCCAAACTCATTGAGTAGCGTGCCCATCTCATTATTGAGCAGGTGCTTGCGGAAAATATGCGGCAGCTCGACCTTATTTCCGTCGCGCATGACCGACGACGCGTGCAGCAACTCGCGCACGTCGTAGATGGAGCCGAAGACCTCGGGCACGCCGCGCTCCACACCCAGTAGTTGGTAGACGGCCTCCATCGCGGTGCGCACCGAGTATTCGGTGGTGAAGATCGTGTCCCGCGAGCCGGTCTCCGCGAACTGTCCCAGGAAGGCGAAGTTCACGACGTTGTCCGGGACGACGTTCGGCCGGTCGCCGGGGCGACGCGGCAGGAAGAACGACGTGACGAAGGGCATCATGCACGGACGGGTGATGGCGCCGGTCTTGGCCAGCTCATCGATCTCCTCGAGCGGCACACCCATGTGGTAGAGCCACTCCTGGGTGATCTCCTCGCCGGTGCAATCGCGCATCGCCTTCTTGACGTAGTCGCCCGGGCGGTCGGTGAACAGGCCGTAGACCCACACGACGGTCTGGTCGTCGGGCTGCGCCTTGAAGTGGGGCTGGCGGTTGACGGTGTAGCTCATGAGCCACGACGAGTCATGGGCCGTGATGATGCCGCCGGTGACGACGCGCCCAGTGCGGGTGCCGCGGCCGCAGATCTTCTCGATATACGCGGGGATGCGCGGGTCGAGGGTCGTGACGGTCGCCGACTCCCACTGGGACTTCTCGGGCGTGGTGCAGTACTTGTCCGGTCGGCCGAAGGACGGGTCCTGCGCAGCGATCTCACGCCAGAGCTGCCAGCTGTTGCCCTCCTTGATTTCCGTGTTGAACGTGGCCGGCGTGGCATGGTCACCCCAGCTGGAGTTCTCGACGAGGGAGCCATTGGTGACCATGACCAGGTCGTTCTCGGTGACGTCCAGGCCGCCAGCCTCGCCGTCGCGTACCCACGCGATGTGCTTGGCGACCTTGCGGGTGGCGGTGATGTCGAACTCGACGTTGGTGACGCGGGTGCCGTTCTGCATCGTGACACCCTTGTCCAGCAGCCAGGTCAGCAGCGGCAGCACCAGGGACTCGTACTGGTTGTACTTGGTGAACTTGAGGGTGCTGAAGTCCGCTAGGCCCTTGATGTGGTGGATGAACCGCTGGATGTAGAGCTTCATCTCGAGGGCGCTGTGCCACTCCTCGAACGCGAACATCGTGCGCCAGTACAGCCAGAAGTGCGACTTGAGGAAGTCCTTGCCCATGACCTCGTTGATGCGCTTGTCGTAGAGGTCCTCCTCGTTGTCCATCACCAACTTCATGATGTCCATCTGGGCCTTCTGGGACAGGCCCAGCTTGCCCTCTGTGCCGCCGTCCTCGCCACGGTTCTGCGTGGTGCGCATCATCGAGTAGTTCGGGTCGTCCTTGTTCAGCCAGTAGAACTCGTCCAGCACCGACGCGTTCTCGACCTCCAGCGACGGGATCGAGCGGTAGAGATCCCACAGGCACTCGAAGTGGTTCTCCATCTCGCGGCCGCCCCGGATCAGCCAGCCAGTCTCCGGGTTGCCCGCACCGTCGAGCGCGCCGCCGGTATCGGCAGAGGCTTCCAGAATGGTGATACGGTCGCCCGCCATCTGCCCGTCCCGGATAAGGAATGCCGCCGCCGCCAGTGAGGCCAGCCCCCCACCCACCAGATATGCGGACTTTTTATCTACCCCTGCGGGCTTCCGCGGCTTGGCGAACGCCTCATAATTGCCATTGCTGTAGTACATATACCCCTCCGCGCAGAAGTTTCCTAACGATATGCAACGCTAGTCGATCTTCGCGCAGCCGACTGCACATTCTCAAGTTTTGCGAAGACACCCCCACTCGACGATCCCTTATCTAAACAGCGATTTATCCAGAAACCCCGTTCACGCAACTTCACAGGCACTGTCAACACCAATAAGTTCTCCCCACACCGACCATGAATGTCCGCCTTTACGCTCTGCCTCAAACGCGCAAGCCGCCCGCCGCCACCGTCACGGCCTGCGCCGCCGCGACAAGGGCTACTGCCCGACGCCGTATCTCCGCCGCGCTAATCTCCGCCCCCACATACAGGGTCAGCACCATGGATTGCCGGCCGGCGGAGTCGAAGGTCGGGGCGGCGATGACGCTTACGCTGTGCGAGCCCTCATCGCCCGACGCCAGATACACCCGCTCCCCCAGGCTGGAGACCATCGCGCCAACGAGTTCGCGAACTTCCGCGGGCAGCTCATCCACCGCGACGCCCTCCATCAACCGATAGAGCTGCTGGCCCACGGGGGTCAGTGATTCCACGAGGTAACCGTCGGCCCGGCACTGTGCGACCACGCGGCGCAGGTGGTCTCTGTCCAGTCGCACAGGCAAGGCCGGCTCGACCTCCAGCCAGCGCTCAAACACGTCGGCCGGCTCCCACAGCACGTACATCAGCCCGACGGGCGGCGCGAATGGGTACACCCGCCCCAGCCCCGCGTTGCCCACGTGGCCCACGGACTCCAGCAGCACGATCTTGTCGCCGGCCACAGCCGAGGCGGAGCACACCGCACCGAACTCGTCACTCAACTTTTCCAGGTGCCGACGGGCCAGCGCGCCGAGCGCGTACCCGTTGTGAGCCGCCCGGCCGGCCACGATCAGCGCCGGACCCAAACCGTATTTCGCCTCGTCATCGCGGGTGAGGTAGCCGGCCGCGGTCAGCTCGTTGAGGATGCCCAGGCAGGTCGGTTTGCTCAACCCCACCGACCGCGCCAGCTCGGAGAGGCCGAGGCGCTCCCGCGGGTTGCGCACCAAATGGTCCAGCACCGAGATGACGCGGGCGGCCGGCGGCGACTGACGACCAGGCACTGTCGACTCCTCAGACATTGACGAACCCCTCCTCGTGGTGACACCATCCAATCAGAAATGTACCACCTCGGTTCAAATATGTACCGCATGGTCGCCGCCCCTAGGGAGTCGAAGAGTGCCCACCGAATCACCCACAAGCACAGCCCCGTTCAACGAGGCCATCGCCGAGGCCGAGCGCCTCGTCCGCGCCGCCCCGCACATCCAGTCGGAGCAAGACCTCGTCGAGGGCCTGCAGTACCTCGCAGGCGGGATCACCTCGATGCTGCACGTGGCCTTCGCCGCCGAACGCACGCACCCGATGCTGATGCAGGGCACCGGCCCGTACACGAAGATGGGCCTGGACAACCCGGACACGCTGTACTTCGGGGCCCGCGTCAGCGCGGATCACGAGTACGTCGTCACCGGAACCCGCGGCACCACAGCCGATTTGAGCTTCCAGGTGCTCGCCGGGCAGTACACCGACGACAACGTGCCCGGCAGCGCCACCGCCTTCGATGACCGTGAGCTGACCATCGCCGACGACGGCTCCTTCACCGTGCGCTTCGGCCCCGGGCCCGCTGATGGCCGCGAGAACTACTTCACCCTGGCCCCTGACGCCGCGCAGCTGGTGATCCGCGAGGTTTACAGCGACTGGTCGCAGACCCCCGGCACCATCCGCATCCACCGCGCGGACACGATCGGCACCGCGCCCCCGCTGCTGTCCGAGACCAGCGCCGCCCGACGCTTCGCCGGCGCAGGAAAGGCACTGGTTACCCGCGTCAAGACCTGGCTGCAGTTCCCCGAGTGGTTTTACCTCAAGCTGCCCGTGAACACCATGACCGAGCCGCGGCTCACCCCGGGCGGCCTCGCCACGCAGTTCTCCTCGGTGGGCCATTACGACCTCGCCGACGACCAGGCGATGATCATCACCGTGCCTGCCTCCGACGCCCCCTACCAGGGCTTCCAGCTGGGCAGCCTGTGGTACGTCTCGTTGGACTACGTCAACCATCAGACCTCGCTGAACAACGCGCAGGCGCAGGTGGATCCAGACGGCATGATCCGCATGGTCGTCAGCGAGCGTGATCCCGGCATCGTGAACTGGGTGGAGACCGTCGGCCATCCGCGCGGCTACGTCCAGTTCCGCTGGCAGCGCACGTCCCGGGATTTCCTGCCCGAGGACGGCCCCCAGGTGGAGATCGTCAATCTGGAGGAGGTGTCGGCCAAGCTGCCGTTCCACACTTCCAACACCATCACGGCCGAGGACTGGACCGCGCGAATCGCGCTGCGCCAGCAGGCCTTCGCAGATCGGATGCCGGCATGAGCACCCCCGTCACAAGCTCTCTCTTGAAGGGCCAGACCGTCGTTGTCTCGGGCATCGGCCCGGGCCTCGGCTCCGCCATCGCGCTGCGCTGCGCCGCCAATGGCGCGAACGTCGTGCTCGCCGCGCGCACGCAGTCACGTCTCGATGAACTCGCCGCCCAGGTGCGGGATTTGGGTGTCCGGGCCCTGACCGTCGCCACCGACATCACGGATGAGGCCGCCGCGATCAACCTGCGCGACGCCGCCCTCGCCGAGTTCGGCCGCGTCGACACCCTGGTCAACAACGCCTTCGTGATCCCGTCACGGAAGCCGTTCGCGGAGACCGACTTCCAGCACATCCGCGACGCTCTAGAGCTGACGGTCTTCGGCGCCCTGCGACTAACGCAGCTATTCACCCCGGCACTCGAGGAGTCCAAGGGCTCGGTCGTCAACATCAACTCGATGGTGCTGCGCCACTCGCAGGAGCGCTTCGGCAGCTACAAGTTGGCGAAGACCGCGCTGCTGTCGATGTCCCAGTCTCTCGCCACCGAGCTCGGCCCCAAGGGCATCCGCGTGAACTCCGTTGCTCCCGGCTACATCTGGGGTCCTATGCTCCAGTCCTACTTTGCGCACCAGGCCGGCAAGTACGGCACCACGGTGGAGCAGATCTACGAGCACACCGCGTCGGCCTCGGACCTCAAGCGGCTCCCAGAACCGGACCAGATCGCGGACGCCGTGGTCTTCCTGGCCTCCCCCATGGCCATCGCCATCACCGGGCAGTGCCTAGACGTCAACTGCGGCGAATACCACAACTAACGACTGCACCATCTAGCGAAAGCTCGAGAGCCACATCATGACTGAACGCACGACTGTCGGCACCGTCCAGGATCTGCACGCTTCTGCCACCAAGATGACAGGCCTGGACGACTACGGGTCCGGCGATTCCGCCTCCGATAATTACGTTGAAGCGCTTGAGGTCCTGCTCGAGTCCTATGCGCGCGACGAGGACCTGACTCCCCTCGGTAGCAAAATCTCCCGCGTGTTCCTGCGCGGCGCTCTGGTCGCCCGGCTCCTCAGCGAGGCAGCGTGGAAGGCCAATCCGGAGCACCTGGAGGTCAAGATCGAGCGGCCGATCTTCGTCACCGGCCTGCCTCGGACCGGCACCACCGCGCTGCACCGGCTGCTCACCGCGGACCCCGGCCACCAGGGCCTGGAGATGTGGCTAACCGAGATGCCCCAGCCGCGCCCGCCACGCGAGACCTGGTCCGAGAACCCGGTTTTCCAGGCGATCGAGGCCCGGTTCAGTCAGCACCATGTGGAGAGCCCCGAGTTCATGGGTGTGCACTACATGTCCGCCAGCGAGGTCGAGGAGTGCTGGCAGCTGCTGCGCCAGACGTTCAAGTCGATCTCCTACGAGTCCCTCGCCCACCTGCCGACGTACTCGAATTGGCTGGCCGGACAGGACTGGACCAATGCCTACGCGCGGCACAAGAAGAACCTGCAGCTGATCGGCCTGCCGGACCAGGATCGCCGATGGGTGCTCAAGAACCCCAGCCACTTGTTCGCGCTCGACGAGCTGATGGCGATCTACCCCGACGCGTTGATCGTGCAGACCCATCGCGAGCCGTCGACAATCATCCCGTCGGTATGCAGCCTCGGCGAGCAGGCCACCGCAGGCTGGTCCAACAAGTTCCGGGGCGACGTGATCGGCGCGGACCAACTTGAGCTGTGGGCCCGCGGGTTGGAGAAGTTCGACGCGGCCCGGCCCAAGTACGACGCCGCGCAGTTCATCGACGTCGACTACCACGATTTCGTCGCCGACCCCCTCAAAGCAGTTGGCGGGATCTACGACCACTTCGGGATCGAACTCGACGCGCCCGCCCAGACTGCGATGGAGGCCATGCACGCCGAGAGCCGGTCCGGCGCCCGCAAGCCCTCGCACAAGTACACTCTGGAGGAGTTCGGGCTCACGAAGGCACAGGTGGACGAGCGTTTCGGGCGGTAGTCGGCCGGTCGCCGCCTCACCCGATAGTCAGGAGCGAAAGCACATGGCGCACATCGAGATCGTCGAGGTCGGCCCTCGTGACGGGTTGCAGAACGAGTCCACGCTGGTGTCCACCGACGCCAAGATCGAGCTGATCGAGCGTTCCATCGCCGCGGGCGCGCGACGCATCGAGGCGACCAGCTTCGTGCACCCGCGCCTGGTCCCGCACATGGCGGACGCCGAGGCCGTGATGGCCGGCGTCCCTCGGCGCGCGGACGTGTCCTATATCGGCCTCGTGCTCAACCGACGCGGGTTCGACAGGGCCGCGGTGGCCGGGGTCGACGAGGTGAACATCGTCGTCGTCGCCTCCGAGACCTTCGCCCAACGCAACCAGTCGGCCACCGTGCAGGAGACCGTCGACGCCTGCGTCGCCATCGCCCAGTCCGCCCGTGAAGCTGGGATCAAGTCCACGGCCACGATCGCGGTGGCGTTCGGTTGCCCCTTCGAGGGCGAGGTGGATCCCGCAGGGGTGCTGGGTCTCGTCGGGCAGGTGGCGGACGCGGGCGTCGACGAGATCGCGCTGGCGGACACCATCGGCGTCGGCACGCCCAACCAGGTGCGCCACCTCGTCGCGGGTTCCGCGGCCCGCGCACCCGGAGTCCCGCTGCGCATGCACTTCCACAACACCCGAAACACCGGCTACGCCAACGCGATCGCCGCACTGGAGGCTGGCGTGCCGGTCCTCGACGCGTCCACCGGCGGCATCGGTGGCTGCCCCTTCGCGCCTGCGGCCACTGGCAACATCGCCACCGAGGACCTTGTCTACATGCTCGAGCGAATGGGCGTCGAGACGGGACTCGATGCGGCGAGCCTCATCTCCACGGCCCAGTGGCTCGGGGGTTATCTGGGCGACGAGGTGCCGAGTCTGCTCACCAAGGCGGGGCTCTTCCCCAGGTAGACGTCTGGCCCAACATCACAACCCGTCTGTGTCGTCGTCACATATTTGTGGGTATCCGTCCCTTCCGTGGCTCTCCAGCCATTACGTTCACTCCGTCAGATCTAGTTGGGTATCTGGATTCATAAATTCGGCCGATCACCCGGCCACGGAAGGTTTGTCAATGACGAGTTCGAAGCTGCACAGGATTCTGGGTGCCGGCGGCGCGATCGCCCTGGCCGCGGGCATGGCCGCCACCCTCGGCATGGGGGCCGCACAGGCAGAGTCCATCTCCTCCGACGAGATCGACGCCAGCTCCATCACCTTCACCCGCACCGTCGCCGGCGACGCCGTTGTCAACGGTGAGGTCACCACCGGCGACGAGATTCAGATCACCAACACCATCAACCGCAAGCTGCTCTGGCTCGTCTACTCGGCACAGGACAACCACCCCACCTGCATCGAGGCCGTCCCGAACACCTCGGCGTGGACCGTGGGCGGAAAGACGTACTCCAACAGCGGCGACACCGAGGACGGCACTATCCAGAAGCCCGACGAGGTCACCACCGGCGAGGGCTGGGCCAAGATCGACGCTGCGGGAATTAGCTCGTGGGAGGCCACTCCCCTGACCTGGACCCAGACCTACACGGTCAACTGCGACCCGGGCACGCTGAACACCGGTGGCTTGCAGTCGGACAGCACCGGCGGCAAAGACAACAAGGCCGACGTCGGCCCCACCATCACCGTGAAGGCCAAGCCGGTCATCCCGGGCCCTGGCGGCGGTGACGGCGCCGGGTCGCTCGGCAGCCTGTTCTCGATTTTCGGATCGCTGAGCTAACGTCGCGATTCCAGTGAGGGACCCGTCGGGCTCGACGGGTCCCTCACTGTTCTCAGGTCCCGTTCTCAACCCGCTGCTGCCGCAAGGGACCCCGGTCTCGCTGGTCCTTCACCGCGACCGCCAGCGCCAGCATCACCACCACCGACACGATGCCGAATCCGACGGCCACCGCCACCGCCCACGAGGTCACGTCGAGCATCCCGAACACGGCCGCGGTGATGACGGCGATGCCGATGGAGGTTCCGATCCGCTGCCCCGTCTGCATAATCGCCCCAGAGCTGCCGGCGTAGGCCAGCGGCACATCGGCGAGGGTGAGCGTCTGGTTGGGGCTGATCACAGACCCCTGTGCCACCCCGATGAGCGAGAGCGAGAGCACCAGCCACCACTCGCTCAGGTGCCCGGCCTCGCGCAGGAGCACCACGGCGATGCTCAGCCCCAGCCCGGCCAGCGCGAAGAGCAGGCCGACGATGACGATTTTGCGCCCGTACCGCATGACCCGCTTGCCTGCCCAGTTCGCGGCCACCGCGGAGATCAGCGCCGACGGCACCCCCACGGCGCCCGCCGCCAGCGCGGACCCGCCGACCCCGTCCTGGATGTAGAGGGCGACCAGCACCCAGATGCTCGTCATCCCCAGGAAATACAACGTGACGATGACGCTGCCGTTGGTGAAGCTGCGGATAGAGAAAATGCCCAGGTCCACCATCGGGCTGCGGCCCCTGCCGGCATACCAACGCTCCCACCGCACCCACGTCCACACCAGGGCCAGGCCCAGCGGTATCAGCAGCCAGATCAGCGGCGACCGCCCGGATTCCATGAACGGGAACAGCACCGCCAGCACGGCCAGCCCCAGCAGAATGGCGCCGACGGGATCTAGCGATGGCCGCGGACCGGAAGACCCCTGCCCGACGGACTCAGGCCCGACGGACTCAGGCCCGACGGACTCAGGCCCGACGGACTCAGGCCCGACGGCAGATGCCTTCGGCATCCGGCGGATCAACGGGCGTGGAAACCACCTCAGCGCCAACGCGATACAGATGATGCCGATGGGCACGTTCACGAGGAACGTCAGCCGCCAGCCGAGGTCCGGCCCGCCAGCGCCGATCAGCAGCCCGCCGATAACCGGTCCGATGCCCACCGCGACGCCGACAACGCTGCCGAAGTAGCCGAACGCCCGGCCGCGGTCCGAGCCGCGGAAGTACTGCTGGATCATGCCGACGCCCTGCGGGTTCAGCAACCCCGAGCCGAGGCCCTGGGCGAAGCGTGCGGCGTTGAGGGCCTCCGCATTTGGGGCGAGCCCCGCGGCCACGGAGGACGCCGTGAAGATAAGCACCCCGAGGATGAAGATTCCGCCGCGGCCCATGAGGTCCCCGGCGCGGCCAGCGGCGACGAGGAAGATGCCGAAGGTCAGCGCGTAGCCGGAGAGCACCCATTGCAGGTCGGATTGTGTTGCGTCCAGGCCGGTTTGGATGGACGGCAGCGCGACGTTGACGATACTCACGCTCATCAGCGACATGAAGATGGCGATGAGCAGCACGGCCAGGATCCGCCAGCGCACGGGGTCGTTGGGGTCGCCAGAGTTTGGATCGGCAGCCGAAGGCTCCGCGGTGATGGGATTGGAGTCGGCCATGTCGGGCTGTTCCTTCACCTCCGCACCTCGACGCTCCGTGCGGTGCTAAGGCACCAGTGCTCTCCGCACTCGATCATCCGTACTGTCGCCATGCGTGCCACGGTAGCGCGCCCTGTCCGCGACGCTCGAAGTGATAGTTGAAAAATGGATGGTCGGCAGCGGCCCCCAAACAGATGACACCAACTCAGTGGCTCCGACACCAAAATGGGTCATGCCCCGAGTCCGGAGGCTCGGGGCATGATTTTCGAATGAGCGGCTATTTATCGCCGATGAGTTATGCACCGACCCGACGCACGGCTGTGCCCCCGAGTCGAGGGACTCGGGGGCACAGTTCAGGGCCTGGCGTTATCAACTGCGTCGGTTAGCAGCCCATCAGGGAGCCGAGCGAGCCAAGGCTGCCGAACACGTCCAGCGAGCCGAGGCTGCCCGCGTTGCACTCGTCGCCGCCTCCGTTGCCGTCGTCGCCGCCGTTGCCGCCGTTGCCATCACCGGGATCGCCGCCCTCGGCGGGCTTCTCGGCGACATTGACCGTGGTGCTCACAGCGGTCCCATCGCCCACCTGGACAACCAGCGTGTGATCGCCGTGGTCCAATGCGGACGTGATGCAACTGGCCGTGCCGTTCGCGCCCAGCGCGGCGTCCTGGCAGATCTCCACGCCGTCGACCTTGATCGACACAGCAGCGCCTTCGACGCCGTCCGGCTGTGTGACGGTGACCGTCACCGTCTCGCCGTCAATGGGCGCCTCCGGGCTGATTGCCACCGTCGGCTCACCGGCCTGGGGCTTCGCGTTGACGGTGATCGACTTCTCGCTGGCCGGCGACGTGCCCGCGTTGTTGGTGGCGGTCACCTTGACGGTGGGAGTGCCCTCCGTCAGCGGACCAACCTGGCAGGAGAAATTCCCGTCGCTGGCGGCAGTGGCCTCGCACGTCTTGCCTGCGATATCGATATTCACAGTGGAGCCGGATGCGGCCTTACCGGAGACGGTGACAGTGTCGCCATCGTGGATCGGCTGCGGGCTGACCGCGATGCCGGTCGGCTTGCCCGGCGCCGCGGGGGCAGCCGCAACGGTGAAGTCCACCGTTGCGGATGGGCTGCCCGCCGTGTTGGTGGCGGTGACCGTCGCGGTGTGCGGGCCCGCGCCGAACGTGGCGGTGTCGATGGCGAACTCGCCGTTGATGTCAGAGTTGCCGGTGAACTCCTGGCCGCCGATCTTCACCGTCACAGCGGTATTCGGCGACGTTTTGCCCGTCACCTTCACCACATCGTTGCTGTTCGGACTCTGCGGGGAGACCACGACATTCGACGGCGTGGCCGGGGCGGACTCAGCGACAGCGATGGTGGGGCCGGCGGACGTCAGACCACCCGCGTTGCCACCAGCCGTGCTGTTCCAGGTCAGGCCGCCTGTGGCCAGGGCCGACTGCACGGCACACTCCACCCGATAATCAGTCGACCAGGTAGCGGAATAGTTCGTGCCGAAGCCGTTGGTCAACTGCCAATCAGTCGGACCGTCGATCCGACTGACCTGCGTAACACCATCGTTGCGGTAATCGGCCGTGTACTCCTTGGACCCCAACTGCGGATCGCTGTCCCCATCGTTTGAGTACGTTTGATATTTACCGTCGGACCACACCGTCAACTTCACAGATTCCGGCACCGGCACCAAGCACGTCGGATGGTGATCCTCCATCCAAGACAAGCCATGCGCCGGCGCCGTGCCGGAGTTCGTCAGCTTATTGGTGATCGTCACCACCTCCCCCACCTTCGGCGCGTCATCACTGACCGACCGACTCCAATCGATCTTCATCCCCGCGACATTGGTATTGATGGTCCCCGATGCCGATACCTCTGCCGCCGACGCCACCCCCGCACTCAAACCAACACCCAACGACGCCGCCAACACGGACGCCCCCACACCGGCGATGACCCGATGGATCACAATTCTCCTGGACATTAATTACCTCTCAAAGATTTGGTGGTACAGGAACCGAACGAAGCCCTCGAGGGGCCGAACGAGAGTTGACATCCGTGCGGGGGTCGGCCCTGGGAAGGCCCCTCATCCCGATCGACGACGTCAGCCGAGTGCGACTACTTCAAGCCGAGCGAGCCGAACAGATCCAGGCTGCCGAGGCTGCCGGTACCGCCGGAGCTATCGCCCGGCAGATTGCCTCCACTGCCATTGCCCCCGCCGTCATTCCCGCCATCACCGGGATTGGGATCTGAGTCCTTCGCCAGGACCGCGATGGTGGGGCCAGCGGACGTCAGAACACCCGCATTGCCACCAGCCGTGCTGTTCCAGGTCAGGCCGCCCGTCGCCAGGGCCGGCTGAACCGCACAGTCGACTCGATAATCAGTCGACCAGGTAGCGGAATAGCTCTTGGTGCTGCCGTTGGTCAACTGCCAATCATTCAGCCCGTCGATCCGGCTGACCTGCGTAACCCCATCGTTGCGGTAATCAGCCGTGTACTCACCGGCCTCCAACTGCGGACCGCTGCCCCCATCGTTGAAGTACGTCTTGTCCTTGCCACTTGATATCACCGTCAACTCCACCGATTCCGGCAACGGCACCAGGCACGTCGGATGGTGATCCTCCATCCACTTCAGGCCATGAAGCGTCTTCGTACCAGAGTTCGTCAGCGTATTGGTGATCGTCACCACCTCCCCCACCTTCGGCGCGTCATCACTGACCGACCGACTCCAATCGATCTTCATCCCCGCGACATTGGTATCGAAGGTCCCCGATGCCGACGCCTCATCCGCCGACGCCACCCCCGCACCCAACCCGACACCCAACGACGCCGCCAACACGGACGCCCCCACACCGGCGACTGCCCGGCGGAACCAAATATTCTGAGTCATGCGCATCCCCTTCTAGGACTATTGGCTAACCGAAGTTGGGCATGTTCTGCCCGCTGTCCTTGTAGAACTTCCACGTGCCGTCCTGGGGCGACTCCATGATTCGGTACACCTCGGTGTCGCCGACGATCCACAGTTGGCCGTTGTGCCAGTGCAGGTCCGAACCCTTCTCGACGCGTCCGCTGGCGAGCTCGTTGCCCTCGGCATCGACGACGGCGATCTTGTTGCCGCCCTTCATCCAGCCTGCGGTCAGCTCGCCATTCTCGACGGTGTCGCTGAGCACGGGCTTCGGGTCCTCTGTCGGAGTGGTCTCCGGCGTGGTCGTGGTGGTGCTGGGCGGAGTCATCGTCAGGGTGGTCGACGTCGGCGGGGTGCTCGTCGACGCCTCAGCGGAGGTTGTCGGAGCCTCCGTGGTTGAGGTCGGGGCCTCCGTCGTCGTGGTCTCGTCAGCCTCGGAGTCCTCAGTCACGTCCTGCTGCGGAGCCATCCGCATTACTTCCGGTGCGCCCCCACCCGCCTGGATGCCACTTGGCACTGGAGCGCTCGGGTCCCAGGTATGGGTGTTCTCCCACGGTTCATTGATTGCCCAGTCGGAGAGTCCGCCCGAGCAATAGGTGTCCGCTACTGTCGAAGTATAAATCCCTTGCCCAATCCAACCGGAAGAAATCTGCCTCGTTGCATCCGTTTCACCACTCGCGATATTCACGGTGTGGACGCGCGCGATGAACGTTTGAGCAGTCCTGCTGAAATTGAACTTCTTGCTTGTGCCACTCTCGAAAGTATCTGAAATAACTTCACCGTTGCTGCGCACCACGACAACCCTGTATTTCATGCCTGGCCCAGCGCTAGGCCAGGAGATGTTGGCACTGCGAAAGCCAAGGGTTCCGCTATTTGAACACGTCGCCGTTGACGGCAGCGGCGTCGGATAAAAGTTCCCCGTCGCCACCTGGGACCCCGTGGTAGTGACGTCATCAGTCGGGTTGGCCATCGTCCCCGTAGCTTGGGCCAGTCCAAAGGTCGCCGCGGCGACGCCGCCGATGGCTATCAAAGACCGCACCGACAACTTGCGGGTGCGCGCACGTCGCAGATCAAACATTGTGAGCCTCCTGAAGGTCCCCGCGGGTTTCGTGAGTGTCGACGGGGGCGTCGTTCGAAGTGCCGGCACCGGTGAGGGCCAAGCGTCGGTCTTTGGTTCTTCCGAATGCGATGACAAGCACAGCGCCTACCAAGCCGCCGCCGAGGAAGATGGCGAGCGGGCTAGACAGCCAGGCGACGATATATCCGAGTCCTCCAACGCTGAAGAACACCCGATCCGCTTCGGTGATCGTGTAGGGCAGGCGGTCAGGGGCGTTGTTGTCGTCGCCCTTGAGGGTGGCGACAACCGCTTCCCCGCCCGTCGGCTCGAGGCTGTACACCCTGTGCGTGATCCGCACGCCATGGTCGTTGTTCACACTGACCACATCGCCGACGGCCAGATCGGTCGCGGGAACGGTCTTGGCCAGCGCCAGCGCGCCGGTGGAGATCTGCGGCGACATCGAGCCCGAGCGGAACACCAGGGGCTTAATGCCGAACAGCAGCGAGGCCAGCGTGGCGATGATGCAGATCAGCCCGGCGGTCGCGGCAACATTCAGCGCGATCTCCTTGCCTCGGCTGCGTGCCGGCGACGCCGACTCATCGGTGAATGTCATCGCGCTGGTCACTGCCCTTCGGCGGTGAAGTCGAAGCCGAGGTCGGCGATCTTGAACTGCTCGGCTTGGCCAGCGCCCGGCGCGACGGCAACCTGAATGCAGACGGTGTCCGTGGCACCGGAAACCAGCGTCCGTTCCGAGACGAGCGTCGGGTTGCTACCGACAATCCCCTCGTCACCGATGCGGTCACCCGAGCACTCGCTGCCATTTTTGACGCCCGCCTCATGCACGCTCACAGTGAGCTTGCCGAGCAGCTCCGACGAGCCCGAACCCGATGCGGACACGGCCCACTTGTAGTCAATAGTTCCGGTGTTCTCGACCGTGATCTCGCCAGCCGTGCTCTGACCAGGCTGCATGCTCGTCTGGTTGAGATTCGTGAAGGTGGCAGTGGGCCGCTGGCCATCGACCTTCATCTGGATCGACGCGGTGCTGAACATGCCGGTGGTCGCGGTGGCGGTGTCGGACCAGGCCGCCATCGTGCCAACAGCGCCCAAGCCCAGGACCATGCCGAGCGAGAGGACGGCTCGGGTGCGGGTCCAGCCGGTTTCCCCCAGGCGTCCGCGCATCCCCGCACCGACACGCGCGTCGGCGCGCGATTGCTGATTGTTAGACATTCTGCTGTCCCATTTTCGTTTCAGTGGTTGATGCCGGCGTGGAACCAGCATGCGAATCGTCTGAGTCGGTTTCACGCCGCTTGTCCCGGAGCCCGCTGATCACCATCCACACCGCGTATCCGCCCAGGCCCGCCGCAGCGACCGTGATGAGGATCGAACGCGATTGGCCGTTGATCACCGTGTTCACCCGGCCGAGGTACGGCACTGAGTAGATGACGCGGCCGTGGATCTGCTCGGGCACCAGCGACCAGGAGTCAGAGATGGGGTTGTTATCGCCCTTGGTGTGGATCCGCCGCTCACCTTCGCCGGTGTAGTAGATGCCGTCGATGCGGTGGGTGACCACCGCGGGATCGCCGGACACCGGCTGGAACGTGATGACGTCCCCCGTCGACAGTTCGTCGTTGGGGATCGGCTTGACCACGATGAGCGTGCCCGGCGGCATCGTCGGTTCCATCGAGCCGGTGAGCACCGTGTACGCCGTCGACCCAGTGAGCCGTGGAATAACGACCATCACCGCGAGAAAGCCGACCATCAACAGCAATGCCACCCAGGAGACGACGGTACGAACCCACCACCAGATGGTGGTCTGCTCGTCCGCGTCCTTTTCGGGCTGGGGCTGCTGATCCGATGCTTCTGCGTGGGCTGAGTGCCGAGGAATGTACTCGACAGTGTCGCCCTCACCGTGGCTGCTCGCGGTGATCGTCATGACTGGCTAACCGAGCTGGCGTCGAAGGTGAACGTGGCGTTGGTTCCCGTGCTGGCACCCGCAGAATTGCCCAGCGTGGCCCGCAGGCACAAGATCTGCATCTGCCCCGCCGGCACGAGCTGCTCAGAGAACCCCGCGCCGTCCATGGGCCCGTCGTAAATCTCCGTGCCCACGTCGCCCGTCTCCGTGCAGGCGGCCTCGTTCGCGACCGTCGCCACCCGCAAGCTCAACGGCGGCGGAGTGGCGCTGTTGAGGATGACATCCGACAACAGATAGCTCATCTGCACGTTGCCGGAGTTGATCACCGGAAGCGGCATCTGGACACTATCGCCCGGGCCCTTGTTCTCCAGGCTGAAGCCGTCGAGGTTGAACTGCTTGACCCCGTCGGTGCCAGCGGAGATATCGAGCAGGCCGGCGGTGATGGTGCCGCCGCCGGACGCTTCTACTGAATCGCGCCACAGCGCGCCGGTCTGCTGCACCGAGACGAACCCGATGAGCAGAGCCGACGACGCTGCGATCGCCCATTTGTACTGGGACTTCACGTGACCTTCTGACTACTAGTTGATGACCTACTAGTTGTGGAGCTGACTACGGGGTGAGTACCTGCTCGAGCAGGACCGTTCCGGCACCGATGGTGGCCGTCTCGTTGAAGCCATCCTGACCCGTGGTGTCCGACTTGAACTCCACCTCGGTGGTGAACGAGACGGGACCGGACGCGATGATCGGCGAGGCGTTGGTGTCCGACGAGCTCACAGTGAGCCGATCGTTGGTCTTCAGGTCGCCAGTCAGGTTGCCGAGCGAGGGAATGAGCTCAGCCTTCAGGTTGGTGCCGCTCAGGGTCACGTTGTACGTGGAGGTGTACTTGACCTTGTCTCCCGGCACGAGCTTGTCGTTGACCTGGTCGAACGCCGTGTTGACCTTGCTGCCGCTGGCCCACGTCCAAACACCGGCCGAGGTCTCGGCAACCGCCATCGAGCCAGCTGTGACCGTGCCAGCACCCGTGGTGTTGCCGGATGCGTTCCATGCGGCGAACGAGCCGGCACCGCCAGCGAGGAGCAGTGCGGCTGCACCGGCGGCGACGGCGCCCTTGGTGGTCTTCTTCATCTGATTTGTCCTTTGCTTCACAACCGACGCCGGTGCGGGACTGCACAGGCGATAGATCGAGAGTTCGGCCTGCTATGCGGCCATCCCCCTGGTCCAACCCGATTTCCCGGGCCGGGTCAGCTGCACAACGCGCCGGAGCGCATCAGCTGAAGTTCTTGTGTGCCGCGGGGCTCGGCCCCGTCGGGTGGATCCTGGTTAGCTGCCGAGGCTGCCGAGGCTGCCGAGCGAGCCGGAACTGCTCCCGGCACTGCCACTACCGCCCACCGGCGTCACCTTCACGGTTCCGGCGTTGGCGGATGGGCCAGTCCCGCCATCGTTCTTCGCAGTGACGCTGACCTGGTGGTCACCCGGCGAGGTGATCGTGAGGTCGCAGCTGAAGGCACCCGTCGTCGCGTCGGCCTCAGTGGTGCATGTCGCTCCCCCGCCGCTCACCGTGACGGTGCTGCCGGGCTCGGCCTTGCCGGAGACCGTGACAGGAGTGCCCGCCTCGACCTGGGAGCCACTGAGCGTCAGATCCGTCGGGGCACCCGGTGCGACGGCAGCGGGCGCGTCCTCGGTCAGCTGGAAGCCCCAACCTGGGGTGATCCCGAAGCCCTGCTTCGTTTCGCTCCCCGGCAGACCGAGGAGGTACTCGACCGGGGTGCCGACATTCTTCGGGAGCGCCTTCTGCTGCAGAACGATCCGAGTCGTCGCTTCCGCACCCGGCCCGATGACGACCTGCTGGCCCTTCTGGCCGTCGATCGCTCCTCGCACAGTCGCGGTGCCGTCATCGGTCACAGACCAATTCTGGCTGTAGATGGTGAGCGTGGCCGGGACGTCGCAGATGTTGCGGACGTCGAACGCCAGGTGTGTGGCCTCATAGCCTGGGATCGGGTTGATGGTGTTCCAAGTTGGGTCGAACTCGTCCAGCCCCACCCACGGGCTTCCGCCCTGAGACGTCTCGAGGCAATCTGCGGTGATGTCATCGCCCGGCGCGGCCGAGGCGACGCCAGACGCGAGGCCCGCGACGAGCAGCGCCGCCGGCAGTGTGGCGAACATCGCAGCGATGCGCCGCGGGAGATGAAAAACACGATCGTTCAGATGCATGCCGATGATCATGCGTCTAGGACTACCGTCTTGTCCAGCTTTTGCTGAACTCAGGACCAAAATTAGACCGTTTGGATGACAAACCCGGGTCGATTCAGCATTTTACGACATGCATCCAATAATTTTGCGCGTGAGAAAGTTTCCACGATCCGCGAGGGATTAACCTCTCGCGACCAATCGCGCGCTCACCTGCGCCGTTTGTAGCTGCCTTCAGGCTCGCACGCCACCGAGATGATTCCTGATTGAACTTCCTCCGCTATCGAAAACGGATTAGACGTACCAATTTCTAAGCTAGGCGAACTACCGGTCGACGGTACGGCCCGACCATTAATTGAAATGCGCGCACATAAACGTACTCTCGCGCCATGAAAGAAGACAGCGCGGGCAACGGAGGAGGGGCGGGCCGCCGCACCCGAGCGCGCGTGGGTCAGGCTGAGACCCTCTCGCCCAGCTTGTCGCCGCGGGTGATCAGGAACCCGAACGCCGCCGCGAAGATATACATCACCACGCTATAAACCGCCGCCGGCACCGCCAACTCCACACTGTCCATAACGGCGATCGCGATCGTCATCGCCACCGTCGTGTTGTGAATGCCGATCTCCATCGCGGACGCAATCGCCAGGCCCTCCCGGATCCCGAACGCCCGCGGCACGAAGTAGCCGATCGACAGGCTGATCACACAGAACAAGATCGCGACCGCCCCGATGGACGCAAAGTAGTCCATCACGTTCTCGCGCTCGCCGATGATCGCGCCGAACACCAGCGCCACCAGCATCACCACCGACGCGATCCGCACCGGCTTGTCCATGCGATCCGCAAAGCCCGGGGCCTTCGCACGGGTGAGCATGCCCAGGACCACCGGGATCAGCACCACGGCGAACACCTGGACCACCTTGTCGAACTGCAGAGTCAGCTCGTTGGCGTTTGCAGAGTCGAAGTAGGCGATCGCCATGTTCGTGATCACCGGCAGCGTCACCACCGCCAGCACCGAGTTGATCGCCGTCAACGAGACGTTCAGCGCCACATCCCCCCGAAAAAGATGGCTGTAGAGGTTCGCAGTGGTCCCGCCCGGCGAGGCGGCCAGCAGCATGAAGCCAATAGCCAGGATCGGGTCGAGCTTGAACGCCCACGCCAGACCGAACGCAACGGCCGGCAACACCAGCACCTGGCAGATCAGCGCGATGAGCACCGCCTTGGGCTGAGTGGCCACTCGCCGGAAATCCGCGGTGGTCAAGGACAGGCCCAGCCCGTACATGACGACCGCGAGCATGAGGGGCAGGCCAACGCTGAGAATCGGTGAGTCCATGACGGTGATCTAAGCCGAGATGACGCGCGGGCGGTGGCATTACGGCCGTCGTCGCCGATTCCGCGCCTGCCGTCGACACCAGCAGGAAGCTCGAGCCGAGGCCTGAGGGCAGGACAGCAACCGGCATACCGCCCCGGAAATGCGAAAACCCCGGCGGGGGGGTGCCGGGGTTCTCGCCTATCTGCACAGGGGGGCTGTGCGAACGCCACGTTACCTGACCTAGGTCCGCTGTCAATAGGCTTTGAGAGATCCACATGATTGCCAAACATAGAACGAGTGTGCGATGATTTCCTCGTCGGGAAGGGAAGCCCGGCAGTGGTATCGGCCCCGCCCCGCCAAGCCCCCCAGGATCAGCGAGGCGGGGTTGACCCGTCGCCAAAGTTCCTACGCAGAGCCGGATTGACCGGCATCATGCCACAACATTGCGCTTGCGCAAGCCTCCTGAGGCAATCTCATGTGAGGCTCCCCCGCGCCGAGACAGCCAGCCCGATCGCCGACACGCGCGGGCTGAACACCACGCACCACCCTGACCTGCAGATATACGTGAGCACCAGGACACAACTCGCTAATTTTTCAAACAGCCTCGCAATATCTCGCAGTCTGCTTTAGTATCGATTCTAGCCACGAGAAATCGCCTTCCCCCCAAGGCGACCGCGGTTACAGGGAAGCGGGGGCCCCTCCCCCCAGGTATAAAATCCTCCGCTTCCCTGGCTCCCATCTCCCCGCATTACGACGTGGGCGGGGGTTTGCGTAGAGCCGCAAGACGGCTCGACCTCAACCCCGGGCCGCGATCCTCCGCACGCGGATCATCTCCGCCGGCCAGCCCAGGAACATGATCAACAGGGCGTAGAAGTTGACCGCCCGGCACCAGCACTCCAGCCAGCAGAGCCGCGAAGAACAGCACCGTCGTCACGATGCTTCCGATATCCGCTGTGTCAGCCGAGAGCCCGCGCGAGATGCTGCACGGACTCCTCTGCGGCCGCCAGGCTCTCCGCGGCCTTCGCTGCGAGCGGAGCCATGGGCGCGATGCGCCCCGCCAGCGTCAACTCCGCGGTCACCACGGTGACGGCCATGCCCAGCGATGTGCCGAGTGTGAGTTCGACCGGCGGCACGGTGTGGTCCTGGCCGCCATTCGGGCCGTCGGCGGCGTAGGTGTTGCCGCGGCTCGACACCACCACGACGGGCGTGCCGGCCAGCGGCTGGTCGGCGGTGTCGAACGGCACCGTGGTGCCGAGGACATGGATGTAGTCCAGCCATGCTTTGAGGGTCGACGGCAGCGACCAGTTGTACATCGGCGCGCCAATTACGACGACGTCGGCGGCGATGACCTCCGCGATCAACTCCGCCTGCAATGCCTCGGCCGCCGCGTCGGGCATCTCCTGAGCGGTGCGCAGCCGGCGCGCGTAATGGAGCCCCGCATCTGGCAAGTGCGGCAACGGGTCTCGGTGCAGGTCCCGCTCGACCACCGAGTGGCCGGAGCCTTGGCCGCGCCAGGTGTCCGCGAACATCCGCGTCAATCTGCGCGAGACGGAGTTGTGGAGGTCCGCTGACGAATCGATGTGCAATAGCTGCGGCACGGCGAGGCCCTTCGATAGGAAAAAGGATGCTGGAGGCACCTTACCGACCTCGCAATCCGACACAGATCGGGCCGCGCCGGGCTACCGTTGGTCGACGGACTACTTATGGAGGTCACCATGCTCGGACTCATCGGCTTGCTCCTCGTCATCTGGATCGTGTGCATCATCATCGGTGCCGTCGTCAAGGGCCTATTCTGGCTCGTGGTCGTGGGGATCATCTTGTTCATCGCCACCGCGGCCTACGGGTGGGTCAAGCGTGAGGCGACCAGAGACCGCGGCTGAACATCTGCCGGCCGAGCTCACGCGGCAACTCCTCGGCGCATGGCTCCAACGGGTCGGTGCCCGCGCGTAGGGTCCTAGATATAACCGTCACCTTCCAAGGGGCGAGCAGATCGACCGTCTCTGGCCTTCTCCCCTCGCGACGAGCGGAGAACTGCATCATGGAGTACCGCAAACTAGGGCAGACCGGGGTCTTCGTCAGCCCCCTCTGCCTGGGCACGATGATGTTCGGCGCGTGGGGCAATGCCGACAAAGCCGACTCCATCCGCATCATCCACCGCGCCCTCGACGCTGGCATCAACTTCGTCGACACCGCCGACGTGTACTCCGCGGGCGAGTCCGAGCGCATCGTCGGCGAAGCGCTCAAGGGGTGCCGGGACGACGTCGTACTCGCCACCAAGTTCTTCATGCCAATGGGCGACGAGGTCAACCAGCACGGCGGCTCCCGCAGATGGATTGTGCGGGCGGTCGAGGACTCCCTGCGCCGCCTGCAGACCGACCACATCGACCTCTACCAGGTGCATCGCCCCAGCCCAGACACCGACATCGAGGAGACGCTCGGAGCCCTCAGCGACCTCGTGCACCAGGGCAAGGTCCGTTACCTCGGGTCATCGACCTTCCCGGCCAGCCACATCGTGGAGGCGCAATGGACCGCCCGCGATCGGCACCTGCAACCGTTCGCCACCGAGCAGCCGTCCTACTCGATCCTGGTACGCGGCATCGAGCAGGACGTGTTGCCCACGATCCAACGACACGGCATGGGCGCCGCTCCCATCTCCAGCGCCCGCAGCCGGCTGGCCATGGCCAGCCGCTACGACCTCGCGCTCAACGCAAACCAGCGCAAGCTCGACGTGGTCGAGGGCGTCATCGAGGTGGCCGACGACGCCGGGCTGACGCTCATCGAGCTCGCCCTCGCCTTCGCCCTCCGGCACCCCGCCGTGACGTCCGCGATCATCGGGCCGCGCACGATGGAGCAGCTCGAGTCGCAGCTGCCCGCCGCGGACGTCACCCTCGGCGACGACGTCCTCGACCGGACCGACGCGCTCGTCGCGCCCGGGACGGCCGTCAACCCCGCCGACAATGGTTACGGCGCTGCGGAATTGGCGGTGAGTGCGCGGCGGCGCTAACGCTCCAGCTTGAGCAAAGGGGCCGCCACAGTGCGGAGCCCGGACGCTGCCGCACTAGGCAGCAAGCGTCCGGGCTCCGACTTTCTGGCGACTACTCGCAGGCGACGCCGTCGCCGTCGCGGTCCAGCTTCGAGCTGTAGCCGGGCTCACCGCGGGTGGACCGCTCGGGCGCGATCTGCATCATCGGCGGCGGACCCGCAGGACTCAGCGCGGCGCGGATTTTCAAGGCCGCCGGCATCGACTACGACGAGTACGAGCGCCATAGCGACGTCGGCGGCATCTGGGACATCGACAACCCGGGCAGCCCGATGAACGAATCGGCGCACTTCATCTCCTCGCGCGCCGCTACCGGGGCGTCGTCTGCGCCACCGGCACCAACTGGCATCCGCGCATGCCACAGCACCCGGGCGAGTTCAACGGCGAGATCCGCCACACCGCGACCCACCGTAGCGCCCTGGCCTTCCGGGGCAAGAGGGTGCTGATCGTCGGGCTCGGCAACTCGGGCCCCGACATCGCTTGCGACGCAGCGCAAAACGCGGACGCGTCGTTCATCAGCGTCCGCCGCGGCCACCACTTCATCCCGCAGCACATCACGGGCATCCCGGCCGACCAGTTCGAGAAGAACGGCTCGTCGCTGCCGCGGTGGCTCGAGCGGCCCGTCATGACCGCGCTGCTGCGCCTCCGCGTGGGCGACGTCCGCCGGTGGGGCCTGTCCAAGCCGGACCACAAGCTCTTCCTACTCCCGGTTGAAGGGCCGAGACAGGCGCTGAGCGCGGGCATCCGCACGGGGCGCCGACGCCGCCCTATGTGACGACGGTGTGCAGGCGGCTCAGTCGCATCGCGGCGATCCGCCAGCCGTCGTCCTCGGCCCTGCGGTATTCCTCGTGGTAGTGGCCGTAGCCACGCAGGTGGCGGAGACCGCTGTCCTCCGGCCACCACAGGTTGTCCTCCATCGCCCACAGACCCGTTGCGGTGGTCGACGAGGTCAGGGCGATCTCTGGCGTGTGGCCGTGGTGGACCGTCGTGACCTGCTCGATATTGGCGCGCAGGAACGGCATGTACTCGTCCACCGAGCGAGTGATCGCGCCGCCCGTCTCGGTCATGTCGATGACGACGTCGGCCGTGAACACGGAGACGAGACCATCCCAGTCCTTGGTGTCCATCAGCCGGAAGTAGCGGGCCTTGAGCTGCATGATCGCCTCGATGTCAGCGGTCGGGACGACAGGGCTGCTGTCTGCAGGCGACGGCCCCCCGAATACCTCGATGGCACCCAACGAGCCGCCCATATTCTTGGCGCGGTGGCTCATCCGCCACACGCCGTCCACTCGGGCCCACTGATCGTGGTAGTCGCCGAGGGTGCAGAAGGACAGTCCCTCGCGCTTGCCCACGCCAAGGTGCATGTCGCTCACGTAGGTGCGGCTGACCGCCTTGTCTCCGTCGACCTCGATCAGCTGGTTGCCCAGCAGATGCTGCGTGGGCCCGCAGTTATCGAGGTAAGAGCGGATCAACGCCACCACCTCGGCGGGGCCGTGCAACGTTCCGGTGCCGAGCTCCGCGGTGGCGTCGGGCAGCAGAATCTCATGCAGCACAGCCCAATCGCGGTCATCCATCGCGCGCGCGAAACGGGTGACCGCGCGGGAGATCTCACGCTCAGCTAGCAGTGCGTCCAGGGTCATCGGTGTTCCTTCCTTCGCCGCGAGGGCGGCAGCCTCCGCCAGGTTAGTTACCTGCGACATGGTCACGTGACGTGGTTTCCACCCGCCGGAACTCTCGCGGGCGGAGCTGCGAGGGCCTCTGCTCAAGACATAGTTTCGGCTCACCCCTACGCGGCGAGAGATTCGCCCCGGTCCACCACGTTCTCGACGCAAACATCTACAGGACCCTGAACCAGGCGGCACACGGCGACGCGGACATCCTCGGCGACGTTGGACACCGCGCTGCCGTAGGCGACGACGATGTGCACCCCCACGCGCTCATACTCGTTGATGTGCACCCCGCGTATGCAGCGGCCGAGCAGATGGGTCTCGGCCTCACCGCGCGATCCGCCATCGAGTCCGATCACTCCGGGAACGGATAGGGCGGCCGCAACTATCTGATCGGCCAACCCTGCGGTGACAACTGTCATTGTGTACTCGCTTCCACCCGTATTGATAGAGCGCGGCCACTCCAGGCTGCCTGGAGTGGCCGCGCTCGAGATCGTCTACCTGTCGCCAGTGATCTTGGCGGCGATCTCGTTGGCCTTGTCCTTGACCGTCTCCGCGGCCTTCTTCACACCGGACGACGCCTGGTCCGCCTTGCCCTCATTCTCGAGGTCGTCGTCGCCTGTCTCCGCACCGGCATATTCCTTTGCGCGGCCCTTCAACTCTTCTGCCTTGTTTTCGAACTTATCCTGAATACCCATGTCAGGTCCTCCTTGATTGGGAATCTCACTTTCCCGCCTATGAACGGGGGATGGCAACTGTGCCGCACCGATCTCTTCCTCTTCGCTGACTACGGCAGCGGATTCGGCTTAACGTCGACGCGCCTACCGGCGAACAGGAGAACGTGCTTTCCTCACGTCGGTCTCACCAACAGGCCCACAGCGCTTCCGCCATCAGCCAACGCGCACGACCGGAAAAAATTGCCTATCCGGGATCAGAATGTGTGGAGCACTGGAACGACGCAGTCACAGCGGCCCAGCGATTGCGGCGCGTACTCCGAAGGATCAACTAGATCCAGGTGCGGCGGCCAGCACTCTTCACACGGGCGCTACCGCGCGGGGTTAATCAGTTGGCGATCAGAGCAGGCTGCCAAGCCCTGCGAGGAGACTAGCCAATGTGAGTGCAAGCGATCCGAGCACCATGATGACGTCCTTTCGATCGTTGAATGATGCACTCTCGACGTTAGGACATGAAGCCATGCGTTGCAACAACTTTCGGCTGTGGACACCAGGGAAACACGCGCTGCCCTGGTATGACACCAACAAAAAATTGCCGTCGATGATGGTGCCGGAAGGGCTGCTCTCCGCCGCGTCGCTCACGCGATGGGCGATGAGTGACCCCCGGCCCCGAGACTGCAGGTGCTCCCCAGCAAGGTCTGGGCTGGCGCCCAACGCCCCAGATAATTGGCTGAGCGTCCCGGATCTGCCGGCGGCGGCCTAAATTGGCCAGGTGTGCACGGGGTCCCCCTCTCCCATCAGGGTGAGGTAGTCGCGGAGCATCCCGGTCAGAGCCTCCGAGCGAGACGCTCCTGCGTCTTCTCTCGCCCGCACCGCATCCCGCTGCCACCGTGCCCCGTTCCGCTCGGCGGTGCACCGCTGTTCAATGATGCCGAGGTACCGCTCGCGGACCGCGCTGTCGATGCCATAGGAGGCGAGGCCTGCGTGCGCGATGGGAAGCAGCAGCCGCAGCACCAGATCCCGGGGCTCCACCGAGCCGACGGCCGGCCAATGCAGCCGGGCGTCGAATCCGCCGCGTGCGGCCGCGGCCAGGTTCTCACCCGCCATGCCGAAGGCCATCTGCGACCACAGCGGCCGATCCGCGTCGACTAGCCCACGCACCAGACCGTAGAAGAATGCCGCGTCAGCGAGGGTGTCGGCCACCGACGGACCGGCCGGCAGCACCCGGTTCTCCAGTCGCAGATGGTGTCCGCCATCGGTGATGTCGTAGACGGGCCGATTCCACCGGTAGATGGTGCCGTTGTGCATCTGGAGCTCGGACAGGAGGGGAGTGCCGCCAGCGGCGAGGACAGCTAGCGGATCCTCGTCGCTGCACACCGGCAGCAGTGCCGTGAAGTAGCGGGAGTTCTCCTCGAACAGGTCGAAGACCGACGTGATCCACCGCTCCCCGAACCACACCCGAGGCCGCACCCCCTGGTTGACGAGCTCGGGCGGGCGTATGTCGGTGGACTGCTCGAATAGGGGCAGACGCGTCTCGTGCCATAGTGCGCGGCCGAACAGAAACGGGGAGTTGGCGCCGACTGCAACCTGCACCGCGCTGATCGCCTGCGCGGCGTTCCAATGGGCGGCGAACTGATCGGGGGCCACTTGCAGGTGCAGCTGCAGCGACGTGCAGGCGGCCTCGGGCGCGATGGTCCCGAAGCTGGCGTCCAGCTGTTCGGGCGCGCCCCACCTCGATAGCGGGATGCCCGTGATGTGCAGTTCAATGTCCTCGCCGCGGGCTCTGAGCATTTGCTCGTTGAGCAGGCCGTAACGGGGGTCGTCGGAGATCGCCTTGCGCGTCAGGTGCTCCTCGCGCAGCGTCGGGAGGATTCCGATCATCGCCAGTTCGCGTCCAGAGCGCCGCGCATGCTCGTTCGCCGAATTCAACACGCCGCGCAGGCTCTCTTCGAACTCGAGCAGGTGCCTGCCGCGCAACGGATGCGGGGGCATGTTGATCTCGATATTAAACTGACCGAGCTCAGTCTGGAACGTGTCGTCGTTGACCGCGTCCAGCACCTGAGTGTTCGCCATCGCCGGCTCTGCCGCTGAGTCGACGAGATTCAACTCGACTTCGATGCCGATCCTGGGCTCGGCGACATCGAAGTCGTCCTGCGCCAGCATCTGGGCGAGCGCCTCGAGGCAACGATTGCCCCGCTCCCGAAAAAGGGATCGATCCTTCCGCGTGAACCTGCGGGGTGCGACGTCTTCACCCATTGCGGAGCCCCTCTCATCTAGCCAAGACCTAGACAACTGACGGTAGTGGCCCGATGCCGACATCGCGTCCCGAACAGTCCAGTTGCGACGTCAATGACTTCGGAGTGTCCGAGGATTCCCACACCCCCGGGCACGCGAGGAGAGGCCCGTATCGGCAGGCAAGCAATCGCGCGCAGCGCCGCATAGCCACCGCTATCGGACTACCCCACCCGCCGGCTCACCGGCACATTCACAAAGCTTGGCTGATTCGGATCCAGCACCAACCGCTGCGGCTTGAGCCCGCTCTCGTTGAGCATCGGCCCCAGCAGCATCCCCTTGGGCAGGTTCGCGGCAAACACGTCGACCCGCAGGCGGTGGCCGGGCTGCAGAATGGCCTCGATCGGCGCCATGCCCACGTCCAGGGTCACCGGCTGGCCGGGCACCACGGGCTGGCGCGAGGCCAGGGTGAGCTTGTAGAACGGGTCGGTCACGTCGCCGTTCGCGGAGAAGCCGGACTGGGCGGGATCGATCGCCCGCAGCGACGAGGTGAGCTGCCCGCTGGTCAGGACCACCGAGGTGCCGTCGGGCGCAACATCATTGAGCGTCGCGGTCCAGTACCCGTCGGTGGCATCGTGCTCGGCGTTCAGGCGCAGGTTGATCGCGCCGGAGATCTCGGTCGCCTCGGCGACGGGGGCACTGGTGAAGGTCAGCGCGCCGGTCTCGGCCAGCCGGGAGTCGTTGCCGCAGGCGTCGAAGGCTGCGGCGACGCCGATGGTCTCCTGCGCAGAGTCCCGGGAGCACAGGGTGGTCAGGCCGGGCGCGATGGTCAGCGAGGTCGGCGCGCCCATGCCGTCAGCGTTGAGGCTGCCGTCGTGCACGGTCCCCGGCGCGGTGCCCGAGGATGCGACGTCGAGATAGAGCCGCTGGTGCGTCATACCCGCCCGCGGGAAGGAGTCCGCGGTGATCCAGCCGCCGCCCATCTGGTCCATCGTGACCGGGCCCCAGTTCTGGATGCCGTTGTCGATGCCCTTGAGCCAGTGGTCGAACCACGCGCGCTGCAGCACGTCCAGGCGCGGCGGGTGGTTGGCCTCGCCGAACGCGGAGCCGGGGTTGAGGTGGTAGGTGTCGCCCATGATCAGCTGCTTCTCGCCGGGCGGCAGCGGGATCTGGTTGTACATCCGCGGCTCGCTGTTGACGAACAGATCGTGCCAGCCGCCGTAGAGCATGGTGGGGGTCTGAATGTTCTCCGCGTGGACGATCAAGCCCTTGCGCATCTCGGACTGGTCGTCGAGCAGCTCGGCCATGTTCGAAGGGATGGACTCCACGGTCGGGGTGGTGGCGCCGGCCCACAGCAGGTCCATAAACGTCAACGGCGACTCCAGCCGGTCGTTCCACCAGGTCGTGTCGAACTCACCCTTGAGCATGGCCTGCACGTCCGGGATGAACTTGGTGGCGTTGATCGCGCCCAGCCACAGCGGCATGAAGCCGATGCCGAGGCCGCCGCCGGGGGCGACGACGTCGCGCAGCAAGTCGCCGCCAGGCTCCACGGGGAAAATCGCCTGCAGCGCCGCGGGGTTCTTCGAGGCCGCCTGCATCTGGTTGATAGCCGAGTAAGAGACCCCGCTCATGCCGACCTTGCCATTGGAGAAGCCCTGGGCCGCAGCCCAACTGATGACCTCCACGGTGTCCTGCTGTTCGCGCTCCTGCAGCACCTGCCAGACGCCCTGCGAGAAGCCGGTGCCGCGGACGTCCACGACCACCTGCGCGTAGCCGCTCTTGACCAACTCCTGATCGATGGTGAACGTGCGCAGCCCGCCGCCGTTGACGGCCTTGACCAGCTCGGTGATCCCGGTGAACGGCTTCGCGTCCGGGTTGAGGCTGCGCGTGAACTCCATGACGGGGTCTATGAGCTCGGGCATTGAGACCGCCGCGTTGGCGACAGCCGAGACGAGCTTGGTGTACGGGGTCATGTTGACGATGACGGGCGTCTGGACGTCGACGGGATTACCCGATGCGTCCGCGGGGCGATAGACGTTCGACTTGAGGACGGTGCCATCGCTCATCGTGATCGGCACGTCCCACTCGACGTGCACGCCCGGGTACTGCTGCGGGCCGTCGTGCGTGGCAGTCCACGCGGCGCCGGCCGCCCCGCCTTCGGGCTGGGCGGTGTCTGTCGCGGTAATTGACGGGGCCGCGCCGGCGGGGGTCAACAGCCCCACGCCCAGTGCGATCACCGCCGCAGGCGCGGCAAGAACGGTCCTGAACTTGCGACGACGCATCGTCTGCTCCCTCTGCTCACATTGCTCGCGTCCCCCGCTTGTGACTTTGCTCGCCCAGCAGAGGTTCCGTGAGCAAGTTAACTCATGAGTAACAAGTTTGCATAACCACACGATGTGTACAGAGATTCCGGTAATTGAGGATTGCACTAGACGTCCAACTACAACTTGCACGTCCAGTCCAATCCTCGGGTTCAGCTCCGGCGCTGGCAGCGGCAGCGCTATCCGAGCCCCAGCTCCCGAGCCGTGCCCGCCAGCGCGGCGTCGACCTTCCCCTGGTCTGCGGTGTCCAGGCTGGGCAGGAGCTGCTGCAAGGCCGGTGCCCAGCGGCCGTAGTCCCGGGGGAAACACTGGCCCAGCAGGTCGGCCATGGCCGACGGAGCGATCGACGCGCCCGGCGAGGCACCGAGCAGTCCCGCGATGGTGCCGTTCGCGCCGGTGACAAGCTCCGTGCCGAACATCAACACTCCCCCACGCTTGCGGTCCGGCTTGATCAGCTGCGCGCGCTGGCCGGCCTGCACCATCTCCCAGTCCCGTGGATCGGCCTCTGGGTAGAAACGCGCGAGCTGGCGGAACTTTTTACTCGGCGACGCCAGCAGCTGTCCCACGAGGTAGCGGACGAGTGCCAGATTCTGGAGGCCGACCGCCAGCAGCGCAACAATGTTGCCGGGCCGGATGGTCGTGAACAGGTCGATCAGCTTGCCGTGCTTGAGCAGCCGGGTGCTGAAGGTGGCGTAGGGGCCGAACATGAGCGCCGAGACGCCGTCGACCTCCCGGCGGTCCAGGTGCGGCACCGACATCGGCGGCGCGCCCACATCGACCTGGCTGTAAACCTTCGCCTCGTGCCGCGCGACCACCTCGGGGTTCTCCGTGCGCAGGAACTGGGCGCCCAGCGGGAACACCCCGTAGCCACGCACCTCCGGGATCCGCGCCTTCTGCAAGAGCTTGAGCGCGTAGCCGCCGGCCCCGACGAACACGAACCGCGAGCGCAGCCGGAATCTCGTGCCGCTCTCCAGTTCTCGTCCAGTCACCGTCCACAGCCCATCCGAGCCGCGCTTGAGCCCGCTCACCTCGTGCCGCAGCGCCACCTGCGCCCCGGAGGCCCGCGCCAGCTCCGTGGTCAGCGCGCCGAAGTCCACGTCGGTGGCCGCGGCGTAGCGGTTCGCCGCGATGGCCTGCCCCGGCTTACGTCCGGCCATCAGCAGCGGCGCCCACTCGCCAATCACTGCGGGGTCGGTGCTGAACTCCATCGCCGAGAACAGCGGGGAGCCCTGCAGGCGCTGGTGGCGGCGGCGCAGATACTCGACGTCCGGCTCGCCGAAGACCACATCCATGTGCGGCGTGGGGTTGATGAAGCTGGTCGTGAGGTCCCCCGCCGCGGCCAGCGAGGCCCAGAACTGGCGGCTCTGGTGGAACTGGCGCGCGATGTCCTCGGCCTGCGAGCCGTTGTCCGGGTCCGGCATGTAATTCAGCTCGCACAGCCCCGAGTGCCCGGTGCCCGCGTTATTCCACGCGCCGGAGCTCTCACCCGCCAGCTCACCGAGACGCTCGAGCATCGTGATGGACCAATCCGGCTCCAGCCGCGCCAGCATCGCGCCAAGCGTGGCGGACATGATGCCCCCGCCGATCAGCACTACGTCCCGCACACTGGCATCCCCGGTCACGCTCGTGGTGGTTCGCATCAGGATCGCCCCTCTCGGCTGGTTGTGAACCCATCGTGCGCCCCACCATTCAATCCGTCCAATGATATTTAGATGGGTTTACGATGCAGATATGGATCAATTAGCCGGCGGTCTCGGCGAGGTCGCCCCACTGCTCGCCGCCTTCGACGCGGCCGCCCGCGAGGGCCACATCACGCGCGCCGCGGAGCTCCTGGAGGTCCCGCAGTCCTCCATCAGCCGACGGCTCAAGGCGCTCGAGCGGGCACTCGGCGTGCAACTGTTCCAGCCCGTGGGCCGACGCGTGGCCCTCACCGTCCAGGGCCGCGACCTGCACGAGCGGACTGCCGGACTGCTCCGGCAGCTCGATGACGCGATCGACGAGGTGCGCGCCGACGCCGACCCCGCGCACGGCCGCGTCCGCTTCGGGTTCCCCCTGACCCTGGGCCCCGTCAGCATTCCCTCGACGCTCGCGCACTTCCACGCGTCGGCGCCCGGCATCCGGCTGCACCTGACCCAGGCGCACGGCGAGGCCCTCGCTGAGATGGTGCGCGATGGCAGCCTCGACCTCGCCGTGACCATTCCCCCGCCCGCGGACCTGCCGTTCACGATGCTCGGCCGCCAGCGGATCCTGGCCCACGTCGCACTTGGCCACCCCCTCGCCGGCCGCACACGCGTCGACCTGGCCGAGCTCGTGGAGGAGCCCTTCATTGCCAGCCCGCCCAGCTTCCACCTGCGAATGCTGCTCGACACCTGGTGCGCCGAGGCAGGTTTCACCCCACGTGTCGGCTTCGAGATCAGCGAGTTCGAGACCATTCGCGAGCTAGCCGCGCAGGGCCTCGGCATCGCTCTGCTACCGGCCGGCGAGACCCCGCGACCGGATCTAGTGGGGATCCCACTCACGGGCGTCCGCGACCGCGCCGTGGGGCTCACCACTGGGCGCCACCGCCCGACGGCCGCCACCACGCTGCTGCACGCGCACCTGGTGACACATGCGGCCGGGTTCGTGAATCTGGGCTCGTGAGCCGGGGCCCGTCACCAATGCCCGGGCGTGTCCACTCCCTCGGGCAGGCGCGTGCGTGCATCGCCGCGGCTCGAGTTGGCTTGGGACTGCGTCAGATACAGCGCGCGAGAGAGATCGGCACCCTCGATGCGGACATCGCGCAGGTCCGCGCCCAGCAGGTCCACCGCAGTGAGGTCGCACCCGCGCAGATCTGCCGCGATCAGGCAGGCTCCGCGCAGATCTGCCCCGCACAGACTCTGCCCACGCAGGTCCGCTCCCGCCAGATCCTTCGACAAGCTTTGCGAGCCGTCGGCTTCGTAGGACGACCGGATCTCCGCGCTCACCGCCATGAGCACTGTCCGGACGTCCGCGTGCAGCGCCGCGATGTCGGCCGCGAGCAGTTCCTCGGCGCTTCCGCCCGTGAGCGCCGCGATGGTCTCGAGGTGCGCCTGCGCCCGGCGGACGAGGTCCCGGTCGTATGCGCGGGACTGGGCCTCGAGGAGGTGCCAGGCCATCTCGTGCACCTGGGTGACCACCGCGAAGGCGGCGAACATCTGCCCTCGGGTCTGGGGCCTCTCTCGCCAGCCGACGCCGGCGAACAGCCGCTGGGACACGGTTTGGCCCGCGCCCAGGCAATCGAAGCTGATGCAGCCGCGATAGCCGCGTCCGCGCAGGCTCTCGTGGATTCCGCAGGAGTATGCCGGCGTCAGATTTGGGCAGGGCGTGCCCGCGGGCTTGTCCACGGGAAAGTCCGCCGACCTCGAAAAGCCCAGGGCGGTGCAGCACAGGGCGAAGCAGTGAGAGCAATCCGCGCGCAGGTCAGCGCGGCGGAGGGATGGGGCAGGCATGTGAGCTCCAGGGAGTGGTTCCGATGTGGGGCGGAAGCGGGGAACCCACACTGGGGTTCCCTCCCGAGGCACACGGAATCACCACCGCGCGCAGGCGCGGCGCACAACGGCCGTTCAGGGCCGGATACGCGGTCTGGATCTAGTTCACAGACGAATCATGGAAGTCACTGCGCTCAAGATAGCAGCAGGCCGCGCTCACTATTGCCCTTCCCCAGCCCTGCGCCGGGCGGGCAGACGCGCCGGGGCCCAACGCGAAACCCCAGAATCTGCCCGCTCGACGTTTTTGGCACTCCTGCGGCAACACAGGCGAATACTTGCCCCTGACACAGTGACAAGGTGTCGAATGGTCGGTGAAGGAGGTGGTTGTCGTGACTGCAACCAAGAACAACCTCGCCGCGCCCACATCGTCGGATCGACTGCACGCGGCCCTGACCGCCGGCACCTATCCCGACGCCCGCCTCGCGGACACGCTGATCGCCCGATGCGCCGTGGAGCCGGACTTCTACGTCCGCGACATGCTCACCTGGGCCCTCTGCCGTCTCCCCGCGGAGAGCACGGTCTTGCGGCTGATCCGCGAGCTCGGCTCGGACACCGCGCAGGCCCGCAGCCAGGCGCTGCACACCCTGTCCAAGATTGGGGATCCGCGCGCGTGGCCCGCGGCGGCGGCGCTGCTGCACGACGCCGATGACGAGGTCGCGCGCAGCGCGTGGCGGGCCGCCGCGGCGCTCGTCCCGGCCGCCGAGAAACCGGCGCTCGCAGCTGATCTGGCCACCGCACTCGGCCGGGGCGACCACGAGATGCAGCGCAGTTTGAGTCGCGCGCTGGCGGGACTCGGCGAGGTGGCCCACCCGGTGCTCAACGCCGCCGCGACCAGTCCCGATCCGCGCGTTCGCGCGCATGCGGAGGCCACCGGGCAGCTCTACGAGGACCCCGACAGCGGGTTCGCCAGCGCGCTGGAGATCGCCAACCGCGTGGCGGCCCTGGGTGCCGTGCAGCGGGAGGAGGCGGGATGCTGATCGGCGAGGTCGCACGGCGCTCCGGCGTGAGCACCCGGATGCTGCGCCACTACGACACATTGGGACTGGTATCGGCCACTGGCCGCACCGTCGGCGGCTATCGCGAGTACGCCCCCGACGACCTCCGTCGTCTCTTCCACGTGGAGAGCCTGCGCACGCTCGGGTTGTCCTTGGGCGAGGCCAAAAGCGCGCTGGACGATCCCGGCTTCGCACCAGCGGACCTGGTCGGCGGCCTGATCCAGCACACGCGTCAGCGCATCGCGGCCGAGCAGGACCTGCTCACGAAACTCGAACGCGTCGACGCCACGGCCCCCGCAGAGTGGGCGGACGTCTTGCGGATCCTATCCCTTCTGCGCGGGCACGAGTCTGAGTCCGCATCGAATCGGCAGCGGGCGGCGCTGTCCCAGACCCCGCTGCCCGGTGCGGTACTGGCCGAGGCCGCGTTGACTGAGGACGACCCCAACGTGGCCGGAGCCTTGCGGTGGGCTTTGGCGAGGTCCGGTGAAGAGGTGCTCGCGCTGCTGGGGGCCGGCCTGCAGTCGGGGTCCGTCGAGGTCCGCCGCCGAGCCTCCGCAGCGATCGCCGCCATCGACACCCCTGCGGCCACAGCCCTTCTGCGGCTCGCGCTCGGCGATGCGGACGCCACCGTCCGGAACCGGGCTGCCCTGGCACTCGGCTCCCGGCAGGAGGCGGATTCGGCGCCCACGCTGCTGACGATGATCGTCGAGGGCACCAGTGATGTCGAGGCCGCCGAGGCACTGGGCAGTGTCGCGTCGGAACCCGGCGCGGCAGGCCGTGTGGTCCAGGCCCTGCAGGACAAACTGGGCGATACCGCAGACCTGCCCACGCGGTTGCGAATCACCCAGGCCCTCGCGGAGATTCCCGGCCCGGCGGCGCGGGAAGCACTCACCGCGTTGGCCCGCAACGTAGACCGGACCATCGCGGCCACCGCGGCGGCGATCCTGGCTACCGAGGACCGCTAGCCCCCGCGGAGAGGACGGCCCGCTCCTCGTCGCCGAACGCTATCTCTTGACACTCCCCCTCCAGGGCGGCAAGCTCACGAGAACTACACGTTACTTTCGGTAACAGATGAATGATTCGGAGTCGCGCCTGTGAGCCAGCCCAAACTACATGTGGCGGACAACCCCGCCGCACCTATTCGCCGCACCGTCAGCCGCGACGGGTACGACCTCGCCGTGTTCGAGCAGGGCAATCCCGACGGCGAGACCATCGTGATGGTCCACGGCTGGCCGGACACGCACCACCTCTGGGACGGCGTCGTGCCGCAGCTCGCGGACCGCTATCGCGTCGTCACCTATGACACCCGAGGACATGGGGAGTCCACCGTGCCCGACAAGATCTCGGGCTTCCGCCTCGAGGAGCTGTCCAAGGACCTCTTCGCCGTGCTTGACGCCGTCAGCCCCGACGCCCCCGTGCACGTGCTGGCGCATGACTGGGGCTCGGTGCAGGCCTGGGAGTCGGTGTGCGAGCCGGACGCGCACGAGCGCATCGCGTCCTTCACGTCGGTCTCCGGGCCAAACCTCGACCACCTCGGCAAGTGGGTCCGCGCCCGGTTTGCCCAGCGCAAGTTCCTGCCGCCGCTCACACAGCTTGTCTCCTCCGCGTACACCGCCTTCTTCATGACGCCCGTGCTGCCGCGCCTGTTCTTCGGTGCCGTGGGCCGGCCAGGCGTGTGGCGCCGCTTCCTGCGCGTGCTCGAGGGGACCCCCGCCGCGCAGATCCACCTGGCCCCCACCTTCAATAAGGACTCGGTCAGCGGCCTGCGGATCTACAGCGCCAACATCGTCCAGCACGTGCTGCACCCGCGCGACCGCCATACCGAGGTGCCCGTCCAGCTCTTGGTGAACCGCCGCGATATCGCCGTGCGCCCCGCCATCTACGACGACGCCGACCAGTGGTGCACGCAGCTCACCCGCATCGACCTCAAGACCGGGCATTGGCTGCCGTTCTCCAACCCCACCCTCATCGCGCATCGGACCGCCGCCTTCATCGAGGAAGTGAAGTCATGAGCCAGCCAAACCCCAGCGCCGTGGATCCCGGCAAGATCGCGCTCCGCGCCCGCAACGTCGAATTCGACTGGGCCGGTGTCCCTTTGCACTGGATGCCTACCGAGGCCTTCGCCTCGCACACCGTGAGCGCGCTGAACCTCCTGCTGCCAGAGGGCGAGCGCTGGTTCTGCGCCACCTACGCCGAGGCGCTGCCGCTGATCACCGATGAGAAGCTGCGCGAGGACGTCATCGGCTTCATCGGGCAGGAATCGGTGCACGCCGAGACGCACAACAAGGTGCTCTACGAGTTCCTCGACGCGAACGGCGTGGATCCGCGCCCATATGTGCGGCAGTCCGAGTTCATCATGCGGAAGGTTCTCGGCCCCCGCGACGCCTCCTCCCCTCGCGTCCAGCACCAGCAGCTGGTCGAGCGCCTGGCGTTCATCGGCGCCATCGAGCACATGACGGCGTTCCTCGGCGACTACGCGTTGAACTCGCGTTGGGACGAGTTCAACGCGCACCCGAAGATGGTCGATCTGTTCCGCTGGCACGGCGCGGAGGAGGTCGAGCACCGCAACGTTGCCCACGAGGTGGCCGAGTATTTCGGCGTCGGATACTTCCGCCGCAACATCGCCATGGCGATCACGTATGCCGCCTTTATCCTCCTGCTGATCCGCGGCACACGGTTCATCGCCAATCAGGATCCGGCGTTGCCCCAGGTCGGTGTACTCGGCACCTGGGGCGGGCTCCTGGGCGCGATGCGTCGCGGATCGCTGCCTTCGCTGTGGAAAATGACGACGGCCGTCGCCGCGTACGTGAACCCGCGGTACTCCCCCGAGACCATCGGCAACACCGCGCAGGCAGTGGCATATCTCGCGAGCTCCCCCGGCGCGAAGGCCGGCGTGTGATGGTCACCCGACACCATGTGCCCGCCGCCACCCCGCCGGATTTGTACGGCAAACGCGAGCAGGATCGCGCCATGCGCGTGCTGAACCGGTTGGCCGACGGCTTCCTCGCCGCCGCCCCGTTGCTCTATCGTCGCCGCGGCCCCGCCGACGGCGTCGTGTCCGCAGATCTCTCCCTGACCCTCGCCGCACGCACCGTGGAGGCCGCAGATCAAGACGTCGTCAGCCTCGTCCTCCAGGCTGCCGACGGTGCGGAACTCCCCGCCTGGACGCCCGGCGCGCACCTCGACGTGCTGCTCCCGTCCGGACGGCTGCGCCAATACTCCCTGTGCGGGGATCCCTTCGAGCGCAACACCTATCGGATCGCGGTGCGCCGAGTGCCCGATGGCGGCGGCGGATCCATCGAGATGCACGCGCTGCCCGTGGGCGCGCACATCACCGTGCGCGGGCCTCGCAATGCGTTCGCGTTCACCGGTGCTGGGCACTTCGGCGCTGGTGAGTCCGGAACTGGGGGCACGAGCCTGCGGTTCATCGCCGGCGGCATCGGCATCACCCCGATCCTGCCGATGGTGCGCCTGGCGGACCGGATGGGCCTGGACTGGTCGCTGATCTACACCGGCCGCTCCGCCGAGTCCCTGCCGTTCCTTGGCGAACTGCGCGCTTTGGGCCCGCGGGTGACCGTCCGCACCGACGACGAGGGCGGCGTGCCCTCTGCCGCTGAGCTTGTGGGCCCGGACCCCGATGCGGCCTTCTACTGCTGTGGCCCCACCGCAATGTCGAGCGCGCTGATGGCCGCGGTGCCGCCTACCGCAGAGTTCCACTCCGAGCGCTTCTCCGCCCTGCCCGTGGTCAATGGCACGGAGTTCACCGTGGAGCTCGCCCGCACCGGCGAGGTGTTGACCGTGCCCGCCGACCGCACCGCGCTCGAGGTCATCCGCGAGCGACTCCCCGATGTCCCGTACTCCTGCCAGCAGGGGTTCTGCCACACCTGCGAGGTCAAGGTGCTGCGCGGCGAGGTCGACCACCGCGACCGCGTCCTCACCGACGACCAGCGCGCGAACGGCGCCATGCTGATTTGCGTGTCCCGGTGCGGAGGCACTCTGTCCCTGGATCTCTGACCACGCCCGCACTGTCAGTAGACCGTGCCGCCGTGGCCCGAGATGATGCGGCCCATGTTGTCCAGCGCCGGCACCGGCCTGCCGTCCTCGTAGTCCCAGTACTCGTTGTGCGAGTCCGTGTCGATCCCGTGTGACCGCCCCGAGTCGCCGAAGGTCGCGGTGAACCGCCGCCCGCCAAACCTGTCGGTGTCGGCGGGGTCGACGCCATGCGGCCCGCTCCCGTCGTACCCGGACTCGATGACATTGCCCGTCAGATCCATCAACTGTCCGAACACGGTGCCGCCCCCCGGCACGAGCAGTCCCGCGAGCCATCCCCCTGCATCGAGCGTGTCATTCGCGCGGGGACCCGCGTGCCCAACAAGGCCCACGAGATCCCCTGGGGCCTTGGTCGAGAACACCCGGTCGCCGATCTCGCTCGGGTCCACCCCCGTCAACGAGAGGTCGGTGACGTGCCCGACCGTCGATCCGGGGCTCCCCACAAACACCAGCGCGTCCGCGTCCAGCGAATGCCCACGAGATGCCGCGTAGGCCACAGTCGTGGCACCGATACTATGCCCCACCACCGTGTTGTAGGAGTCCGAGCCCACGTGCGAGGCCCGCAGCCCGGACTGGAATTCCCGCAGCGCCGGCCCGCCCTTCTCGACATAGGACGAGTCCGCCGCCTCAATGAGGTTCGGCGGCGGGTCGAAGCCCATAAAGAGGGCCACCGAGTGGCGGGCATTCGGAGAGTCGGCCGCACCGACGTCGAGCATCCTTCCGGCTCGATCCATCAGTCCCCCAATCGTCGTCAGGTTCGACCCGGTGCCCGGCACCAGCGTCGTCACGTGCGTGGCGGTGTCAGGATTGTTGAGCGCGACGGCGGCGTGCCCCCGATCGTCGATGTCCAACAGCAAGGCACGCGGATCTGACCTTTGCTCGGCTACGGCCTCATACCCCGCGAGCCGCATTCTCGCGCTCTCCAATTCGAGATCCGGGCCGCCCCCTCCGCCAACGCCGGGCCCCCGGTCGACCCCGCCCGCCAATCGATCCCGCTCTGCGGTGGCCTCTGCCACCAGCTCATCGAGCCTCTCCCGGTTGAAGTAGTCACGCGTTGCCGCGGGCATCCCCGGCCTCGACCCGATCGACGGATCCGCCACTAGCAAGTCCGCCCGATCGCCGACCGAGATCGATTGCCAGTAGTCGCTCAGAGCGGCCGCGTCGGTGGGGACTGGCCCCAGTCGCGCGAGGACCTCCTCCCGTGAGGATTGGTGCCCGGAGTCGTACTCCACCACGTTCGCGAATCGCTGCAGCGCCACATTCAGAGACGCAGCCGACATCCGATCCGCGTCGTCGACTCGGTCCAGAGCCGCGACCAGCCTCGACGCCAGGGCCCGCTCCTCGCGCCGCGTCACACCGCCGAGAATCTCGCCGTTGTCACCGACGTCCACGCCCATCGACGTCAAACCCAGCTCGATGGCCAGCGCTTCCTTGCGGACCGCCTCGAGACGGGACACCGATTGATTGATGGCCTCGACCACCTCGAGCCCCGCTACTGCCATGCGGTTCCCGATGGTCGACTCAGCGTCCATCCGGCCGCAAGCACTCTCGGCGGCGACTCCCCGCCAGCTTTCCGATACCGCCGTCGACGCCCGCCGGACCGCGTCCATCGAATCGTCGAACTCGTCGACCCGCCGCCCCATCCTCGTAGCCGCCGCGATCATGCTCTCCGGCACCCACGCACGCAGCTGAGTTAGCGTGGGGCGCATCAGTTTCCACCCCGGAACACATCGGCCATCTCGAAGCTGTCCGCGTTCTCCTGCGCCACTTCGGATAGTCCCCGCAGCCGGCCCTCCACGGCCTCGAAGGCCGCCTTGACCAGATCCGGAGCTCGCTGCAAGGCAGCGGCGATCTCAGAACCCAACAGGGCCGCTGCCGCCGCCGCGAATGGCGCCTCCACCTCCAGCGCCGCGACCTCGTCGGCGCCGGTCGCCAGTGCGCTGCTAAATCTCCGCAACTCCCTGGGAATGACCACCAGATCGAATAATGGACTAGACATGCCTCCCCCTCCCCGTGCGACCCCCTATCGCGAAAGGGAGATTATCACCGGAGCTTCCATGTCGAGTGATTATCGACACATTTCACCCAGGCAGAGTGATGTAGTTCGAGAACTCGGAAAATTACTTGACCACTAAGATATTTATCGTAGAATGGTTTCACCGGTACCGAGTCGAGCCGACTCATCGTGCACTCTCCCGCCACGGAGGCCCGCCTCCAGAATTGAGCCCACAATGACCGCATCCACCTCCGCCGACCCGCACCCGTACAGCCCGGCCGTCGCCGTCGGCAATCTCGCTTTCGTGTCCGGCGCCCTGTCCATCGACAGCGACGGCATCGCGGTGCCCGGCCGCGCCGAGGCCCTCGACGCCGCCATCGACCGCATGGCCGAACGCCTGGCCACCGTCGGCGGCACCCTGGCCGACGTCGCCAAGCTCACCTACTTCGTCACCGATGTCACGCTCCGTGAGGAGGCCAATCGGCAGTTCGAGCGCCTCTTCGTCCACCCGCGGCCGGCCCGCACCTTCCTCGAGGTGAACGCCCTTCCGTACGGGGCCACGGTCGAAATCGATGCGATCGCCTCGCTACCCAACGCGTAATCGGACCGCCTCGATCCGGCACGCGAATTCCCGGCCGGGGAAACCGCGGCTATAGACGTGACAGCGCCCCGTCCGCCCGATATCTTTGTGCTCAATAGCTGAGCCTTTCAGTTGTTGCACAGCAGGCGGCCGGGGTTCTGCCCTGCGACCGCCTCCTTAGATGAGGACGTGAAATGTCCAACGGTGCCATCGATAGAGACTCTTCCCTGACCAAGCGGGACGCGGTGGACGACATCGTCGACCAGTGGGCGGCACAACGGCCCGACATCGACGTCTCCCCGCTGCAGGTGTTCGGCCGCCTGCACCGGGTCTACCTGCGCTACCACTCCGCGCTAAACGTCCTCTTCGACGCGCACAACATCAACATGGCGTCGTTCGATGTCCTCGCCGCGCTGCGCCGCTCCGGCGCGCCGTACCGCATGACCGCCGGCCAGCTCGCGTCGACCTCCCTGGTCACCACGGGCGGCATCACGCTGCGGGTGGACCGCCTGGAGAAGGCCGGGCTGGTGATCCGGGAGCGCGACGCGGAGGACCGGCGCATCGTCTACACCCAGCTCACCCCGGAGGGCCTGAAGGTCATCGACGCCGTCGCGGGCGCCCACTTCACCAACGAGTCCAAGCTCCTCGCGGGGCTGAACCAGGGCGAGTCCGCGGAGCTCGCCCGGCTGCTGTCCCTCCTCGAGCGCTCCATCGACGCAGAGACGGGCGGGGCCTCCTGACCTGGAGACCCCGCCCGCACCCCGCGCCGCCCAGCACTGGGCGGCTTATCCGTGCGCGTCCAGCAGCGCCTTCGCCTGCTCCTCCGCCTGCCCGCGATAGAGCCGTCGCAGCCTGATCACGCCCAGGTCATGCTGGTAGAGGTTCTCGGCCTGGTCGGCGTCGAGCGCCATCGCCTCGAGCATCACGCGGTCTTGCTCGACGACCGCCCAGTGGCGGGCCTCAATCGTGGTCCGGTACAGGAAGCGCCACACGTCGCGCTCCCAGCCCTCCACCCGCCGATAGCGCCAGAAGAACACCGCGGTGGTCTCCGCGTCGATCGGCGTCGCCATGCCGATAATGCCGAACCCACCGCCCGGGCCGGCGCTGGCGGGGTACGGGATCTCCAGGTCCACCCAGTCCGCGCCGGTCCGGCAATACTCGACCCAGTCGAAGTTCTTGCCCCGCTGGTCGGTCTTCTCGAAGAAAAAGCCGCGGTCAGTCTCCCGGATCCGGAAGCGGGCGGAGGTCTCGCCACCGGACATCGAGTGCGAGTCCGCGTGCAGGTAGGCGCCGTGCATCGGGTCTAGGAGGTTCTCGAGGGCATAGCGCCAGGGTGCCTTCCACTCCATGTAGCTGAGGAAGCTGGAGACCTCGGGGTCCGCGAGGGGGTCAGGGATCCCCAGCTCTACGGGCTGCGAGTCGGGTGCGCTGGCGAAGAAGGCCAAGATGACCCCGCCGACCTCGCGGGTGGGCAGGCTCGTGACGAGTTGCTGGCCCTCCATGTTGCAGCCGGGCATGCCGGGCACCTTGACGACGGTGCCGCCGCCGTCGACCTGCACCCCGTGGTAGCGGCACACAATGCGATCCCCCAGGTGCATGCCCTGCGAGAGCGGTGCGCCGCGGTGGGGGCAGCGGTCGGCGAGCATGCGGATCTCACCGTCGGATTTGCGGAAGAGCAGCCAGTCCAGGCCCCAACGGGTGACCTTCTGCATCGCGCCGCGCTCGACGAAGGTCGACGGGCAGATCGCGTACCACTGGTCGCGAAGTCCGGTGTTGAAAATGTCCTCCGCGGTCAGATCCCTCTGCACGTAATGATTCGCCATGATCAAGCCCCCATCCGGTGGATCTCGGTTGTGAAACTGTCCGCGTCCCACGGCTCTCCGGCCGGGCTGTGCATGCCCATCCCGTTGAGCCCGGAGACCACGCCCTCGAGGTCATGCACGCCGGTGCCGAAGACCTCCTCTATCGCGCCCGCCAGCTTCTCCTCATATGGAGTGGGCGGCGCCGTTCGCGTCTGGATCTCTTGCAGGTAAAGCGTCATTCCACTCACTCCTAGATGTCGAGTACGAGTTCGTCTGTCAATGCGCGGGAAACGCAGATCATCATGGTTTTCCCGGACGCCTGTTCGCTGCTGGAGAGCAGCGAGTCCCGGTGGTCCGGGGTCCCGCACAACACGCGGGTCTCGCAGGTGCCGCAGATGCCCTCGCGGCAGGAGTTCGACACGTCGACGCCGGAGACCTCGAGCGCGTCGAGGATCGACTGATCGGGCCCGACGGTCAGCGCGATCCCGGTCTTCTCGAGGACCACGCGCACCGATTTCTCCGCGCCGTCGCGCCCCTCGGCCTCCTTGGGCGCGAAGCGCTCGAGCCGGATCGACCCGTCCGGCCAGCCGGCGCCGCGCTCCTCGACGGCGTCCAGCAGGCCCGCGGGCCCGCAGGTGTAGACGAGGGTGTCTGCGGCCGCCGCGCCGAGCAGCCGGTCGAGGTCCAGGGGTCCTTCGACGTCTTGGGCCACCAGGCGGACGCGGTCGCCGTAGCACCGCAGCTCGTCCAGGAAGGCCATCGAGGCGTGGGTGCGCCCGCCGTAGTGGAGCTGCCAGTCCGCGCCCCGGCGCTGTGCTTCGGCCACCATCGACAGGATGGGCGTGATGCCGATGCCGCCGGCGATGAAGAGGTACTTCGGCGAGTCGAGGAGCTCGAAGTTGTTGCGTGGCTCGCTGGCCTGGATCCGCTGGCCCGGCCGCAGCCGCTCATGCACGTGCCGAGATCCGCCGCGCCCCCCGTCCCGCTCACGCAGGACCGCGATGCGGTACGTGGCCTTCTCATCAGGGTCCCCGCACAGCGAGTACTGCCGGACGAGGCTGCTGCCGAACTGCTGGTCCAGGTGGATGTCGAGGTGCGCGCCCGGCTCCCAGTGCGACAGCGCCGCATCGCCGGTGGCCTCGAGGCGCAGCGACAGGACGTCCTCGGACTCCCATCGCATCTGCCGGATCAGCAGCTCACGTGTGGTGGATTGCATGGACATCGGATGACAACTCCTTTGGAACGAGCGCTCCCAGCGCCATTGCCTTAACGTTCAATACCTTGGTGCTTAATACTTTAGCACTAAGATATGATCTGTGTCACTACCAAGGTGGAATTCGGTGGACCGCCGCTAGTGCGTGGGCAGCGGCGTGTGCCAGGCGTCGTAGCCGTACACCCAATCCCCGTTGCCGGCGGACTTGAGCCAGTCGTTCGAGCGCGAGCCCCGCTGGATCCTGTCCGCCCGCTCTCGACGCGCCAGCTCGTAGACGCGCAGCGCCTCGGCGCGGTCCGCGTGCTCGATCAGGCAGCGGGCCAGCACCACCGCGTCCTCGATCGCCTGGCCTGCGCCCTGCGCCATGAACGGCATCATCGGATGGCACGCGTCGCCGAGCAGGGTGACGTGGCCCCGCGACCACTGCGGCAGCGGATCACGCACGTAGAGAGCGGATTTGAGCACCTCGTCGCACGCGTCGAGCAGTCCCCGGGCCTCCGGGTGGAAGCCGCGGTACAGCTCGCGCAGCTCCGCGACGCTGCCGGGCGAAGTCCAGGACTCCTCGGTCCACTCCTCCTGCGCGCAGGTCGCGAAGATGAATATCTCCTCGCCCCGACTCAGGGGGAACACGACGATCTGCGTGTCCGGGTCCGGTCCCCACCACTTCGTGAAGGAATCGAGGCCCGGCGTGCCGGCCACGCGTGCCGCCGGCACCACCGCCCGGAACGCGACCACCCCGGTGAAGTCCGGGTGCTCGGGGCCGAACATCGCGGTCCGCACCGCGGAGTGGATGCCGTCGGCACCGATCACGAGGTCGGCAGCGACGCTGGTCCCGTCGGTGAAGGAGACCGCCGGTCCAGAGCCGGGCCCGCACTCGACGCCCGCCACCCGCTTTCCCAGGTGCAGGCGCTCGGGCGGGACCAAGGCCTCGAGCGCGGCCATCAGATCGCCGCGGTGCAGGGTCAGCTGCGGCGCGCCGTAGCGCTCGTCGGGGTCCGCGCCCATGGGGATGCGGGAGGTCTCCGCCCCGGTGCGGCCGTCGCGGCTGATCCGGAACTGGGGCCGGGCCGCGTTCGCGCGCAGCATCGGCCCCAGCCCCAGCCCGTCGAGCGCGCGGACGGCATTGGGCGTGAGGTTGATGTCCGCGCCGACCCGGGCGAACCGGCTCGTCTGCTCGTAGACGTCCACCTCGATACCGGCCTGGCGCAGTGCGATCGCGGCGGTGAGGCCCCCGATGCCCCCGCCGCACACCGCGATGTCCATCAGTTCACCTCCGGCACGGTGACGGGCGGGGTGAACGGAGTCGGCATCTCCCCGTAGGCGGCCAGGTCCACCTCCACGATCACCGGCCCCCGCAGCGCGACGGCCTCGGCGAGCACCTCGTGCGCCTCTGCGGCCCCGCCGATCCGCCGATACGGCAGGCCCAGCGCCTGTGACAGCAGCGCGAAGTCGGGCGTCACGAGGTCCACCGCGTAGGTCTCCGCCGGACTGCCAGAACCGCTGCCGCGCTGCATGTTCCGTAGCACCCCGTAGCCGCCGTCGTTGCACACCAGCAGCACCAGCCACGGCTTCTCCTGCGCCATGGTGAGCAACTCGCCGAAGTGCACGGCCAGCCCGCCGTCGCCGACGAGCCCGAGCGTGGGCCGGGTCTCGTCGGCCAGGGCCGCGCCGAGCGCCATGCCCAGGCCCTGCCCGATGCCCCCGCCCCGGGGGAACACATTGGTCTTGGGGTCGTGGATCGGCAGGAGCCGGTTGCCCCAGGAGCTCGACGCGATGGTGACGTCGCGGGCGATCACGGCGTCCTTCGGCAGCGCCGCGCGGACGGCGTCGCACAGGACCGCGTGATCGCCGAGGCCCGCGCGCTGAGCGGCCCGCACCTCCTCCCGCACGCGTCGGGCCCGGTCAGTCCACTCGGGGTCGGCGGCGCCCAAGTTTGCCGCGGCCGCCAGCGCCAGGAACTCGCCGACGTCGGATAGGACACCAGCCTGGACGGGGTAGACCCGGCCGATCGCGCGCGCCTCGAGGTCCACCTGCACGTGCACCGCGGGCACCGGCATGGTGTAGTCGCCGGTCTCGTTGGAGCGGAAGTGGGTGCCCAGGGACAAGATCAGATCGGCGTCCGCCAGCAGCGCCCGACCGCCGGGCAGGTTGCCGTAGTTGCCGATGCACAGCGGATGGTCCTCGGGGACCGCGCCGCGCCCGGAGTTGCTGGTGAGCAGTGCCGCTCCCCACGTCTCGAGCAGCGCCGCGAGCGCGGGGCCCGCCGAGGTGGTGCCGCCGCCGGCCCAGATCACGGGCCGCTTGGCCGCCCGCATCAGCGCGATCGCCGCCGCCGCGTCGGGCGCCGGATGGACCGGGGCGGGGGCGGGTGACGACTGGGCCTCGAGGTCCTGGCGCGCGTACTGCAGGTCGATGGGCCACTCGATGCTCGCGGGACCGCCCGGCGCGGCGAGCGCGCGCTGGACGCCCTCCCGCAGGATCTTGCCCGCGCCCTCCGCGTCGAGGATCGTCGCGGCGTAGGCGGAGACGGCCTCGAGCATGCCGAGCTGGTCCTTCGTCTCGTGGATGAAGCCTCGGCCCGAGCCCAGGTAGCGGCTCTCCACGTTGCCCGTCACATGCAGAACGGAGGTGCCCGCGCTGAGCGATTCGATGAGTGAGCCGGCCGCGTTGCCCGCGCCGGTGCCGGTGCTGGTGAGCGCGCAGCCGAGCCCGCCCGTCGCGCGGGCATAGCCGTCCGCGGCGCTCACGGCCGTCGCCTCGTGCCGCACCGGGACGAACCGCAGGTGCTTGCTCACCGCCTGCACCAGCGGCTGGTTGTGCACGCTGACGATGCCGAACACCGTCTCCACGCCGGCCTCGCGCAGGACCTGCACCAGCAGATCTCCGCCATTGCCCTGGACTGACTTCACTGACGACATTGCGCCGTTCCCTTCAGCTGATTTTTCAGACATAACGACCGACCCCGCCATCAACGTCGATGGTGGCTCCGGTGACATAGGACGAGCGCGCGGACAGCAGCATCGCGATCATGGCCGCGACCTCCTCGGCCCGGCCGAATCGCCCGAGCCCGATGCCCCGGTCGGCGGCGATCTCCGCCTCCCAGTCGGCATAGGTGCCCGCCACCCCGGACTCGTCATAACGCCGCCGCCACTGCCCGGTGTCGACCAGGCCGAGCGCGACGGAGTTCACGCGGATGCCCTCGGCGGCGAGCTCGATGGAGAGCGACTTGCTGAGGTTGAGCAGGCCCGCACGCGCCGCGCTGGTGGTGATCAGCCGCGGGTCGGGCTGCCGGGCGAGCACCGCGTTGATGTTGACGATCGCCGCCGCCGGCGACTGCCGCAGGAGCGGCAGCGCGGCGGTGACGGTGTTGAGGACGCTGGAGAACTTCAGGTCCAGCTCATCCCGCCAGTCGTTGAGGGTCACCTCGGACCGCGGCTTCATCCGGGATCCGCCGGCATTGTTGACCAGCCCGTCGAGGCCGCCGAAACGCTCCCGCGCCGCGGCCAGGAGGGCCTCGACCTGCGCGGTGTCGCGGACATCGCACGCGATGGCCGCCAGCCGCTCCCCGCCGCCGAACGGTGCCAGCGCGGACTCTAGCCGGCCCAGGTCGCGGGCGCAGGCCACCACGTTGGCCCGCTCGGCGAGGAGCAGCTCGACGGTGGCCAGGCCGATGCCCGAGCTGCCGCCGGTCACCAGGACCGTGCGGTCTTTCAGTTGCAGATCCACGAGGTGGTCCCTTCTAGTTGAGAACGAAGCCGCCGTTGACAACGAGCTGCTGGCCGGTGATGAATGAGGCCTCGTCGCCCATCAGGAACGCGACGGCGCCGACGAGGTCCGCGGGCTGCTGCGGCCGGTCCAGGGCCCGGTTCAGGCGGTAGAGCTCATGCCGCTCAGCCGGAACCATCGATGCGGACTCCGACTCCGTGAGCCCGGGCGAGACCGTGTTCACCGTGATCTGGTGCGGCCCGAGGTCCCTCGACATCGCCCGGGTCAGCGCGGACACCCCGCCCTTGGACGCGATGTAGTGGCCCAGGCGCGGGGAGCCGTAGAGCGCGGCGTCGGAGCCGATGGCCACGACGCGGCCGCCGCCGCCCGCGATGATCGATGGGACAAGCGCCCGGCTGACGAGGAAGGTGCCGCGCAGGTTCACGCCCAGCACCCGGTCCCACTCGGCCACGCTCAGCTCGTGGATCGCCTTGCCGCCGACCCCGTCCGCGAGCGCCGCGTTGTTGACCAACCCGTAGAGCGGGCGGTCGGCGGTAACCACCTCGGCCATCGCCCGCACCGAGTCCTCCTGCGCCAGGTCCACCTGGACGAACCGGGCCTTGACGCCGTCGGCCCGCAGGTCCGCGGCGGCCGCCTCGCCCCAGTCGGCCCGGATGTCGGCCAGCCACAGGTCCGCGCCGTCCGCGCCGAGGCGGCGGGCGATCGCGAGCCCGAGCCCGCGGCCCGCGCCGGTGACGACGATGGCGCGATCCGCCAGCGCCCCGGACGACATCAGTCCCGCCCGATCCCGTGCATGACCGACGTCTCCGGGTAGGTGGGGATCTGCGGCTTCTGGGCACCGATGATCACGCAGAACAGCGCGTCGGACTCGCCGATGTTCTTCAGGCTGCGCGGCACCCCGGCTGGGACGACGATCATGTCGCGGTAGCCGAGGACGCGCTTGACGACCTGGCCGTCGCGGTGCACGCCGACCTCGATCTCCCCCTCCAGCACGAAGAACGCTTCCTCGACGTCGTGGTGGGTGTGCTCGGGGCCCTCGCCGCCGGCGGGCAGTCGCATGTTCGAGAAGGTGAAGCCCTGGGACGGGATGGTGCGGGTGTCGCCCTCGTGGTTGCCCGTCGCGCCGGAGCCGACGTAGCGGATCTGCGCCCGGCGGAACTGCGGGCCGGCCTTCTCCTGGAAGGCGAGGGTGTCCCAGTCCTCCTTGCGGGACTCCTGGGTGAGGATCAGCGAGTCGGTGTAGGCGGCGAGGTCGCCGTCCTGGTAGGTCAGGTCGGTGTGGGTGCTCTGGCTGGTCATGATTCTCTCCTTATTGGTGATCACTGGAATTCGCGGAGCCGCTCGCTGATCTGCACGAACGACTCGGTCCACGCGTTGAACGCGTCCGGGCACTCCTGGTTGACGAGGTGCCCGCCGCCGCGGATGGTGACGAACACGCCGTTGGGGATGCCGCCGGCGAGCGCCTGGGAGGCGTCCACGCCGGTGACCGCGTCGAGGTCCCCGCACAGAGCCAGTGCCGGGCAGGCGATCTTCGCCAGGTCCGCTGTGTGGTCCGTCGCGGCCATCGATTCCGCCGCGTGGCCGTAGCCGGGCAGACGGATCGACTCCGCCATCAGCCGCGTCGCGGCCGCCACTTGCTCTGCGGTCGAGTCGGGGGCGATCAGCCGCGGGGCCCGCTTTGCGGCGAACGCCGCCGGGCCGAGGTCTGCCAACTCCGCGGCGCGGTTTCGCATCGCGGCAGAGCCCGCCTCGGTGGCGCCGGAGCCGACGCTCGCGCCGCCCAGGATCAGGCTGCGGGTGAGGCCCGGGTGCTTGAGCGCAAGCCGCGTGGCGATCACCCCGCCCCAGGACATGCCGAGCACGTGCGCGCCGCCGTCGCCGCAGCGCTCGCGAATGATTGCGGCGGCGACGTCCGCGTAATCGTCCAGGCTCATCGGCCCCGCAGGGTCCGCGCTGCGGCCGTAGCCCGGCGCGTCCCAGGCGAGCACGCGCAGGTCTGTCATCCCGGCAAATTGGGGGGCGAAGGTGTCCGCACTGCCGCCGATGCCGTGCAGCATGAAGATGGGCATGCCCGCGCCGGCGTCGTCGACATGGATGCTCATGACAGCGCTCCCTGCTCGATGGTGGAACCGGGCCGGTCGAAGGCACCGGCGTCGGGGATGCCCGCCATGTGCTCGCGGACCCGCTGCGACGGCGGACCGGCGGTGCCCCACAGGTCCGACAGTTCGGGGACCCGGCGCCACACCCTGCACAGCCACTGGTCCTCGACGATTTGCGCGATGCCCGAGGTGTACTCGCACACCAGCCCCGCCGGGTCCGCGAAGTAGGAGAAGGTGTTATCGCCGGGGCCGTGCTTGCCCGGCCCCCACAGCGGGGTGATGCCGTGGTGGCGCAGCCGGCCGATCCCCCGCATGAAGTGGTCCACAGTCGGCATCTCGTAGGCGACGTGGTTCACCGAGGCCCACCCGGACTGGTTGAACGCGATGCTGTGGTGGTCGCTGTTGCAGCGCAGGAACGCCATCTGGTGCTCGGACCAGTCGGAGACCCGCATGCCGAGCACGTCCTCGTAGAACCGCACGGCCGCGTCTATGTCGACGGTGTTGAGCACCACGTGCGTGACCCCGACTGGGACCGCGTCGTCTCCCCCGATCTTGGGCACCGCGAGTGTCTCGGCGACGAGCTCGATCACCCGTCCCTCCAGGTCCGCGAACTGCAGCCCGTAGCCGGCGCCCACGTTGCCCGTCGGGCCCGGACCAGATAGCGGGACTATCCCGTGCTGGGCCAGCCGCCGCGCCGCCTCGTCGATCTCCCGCGGGGTACCGACGGCGAAGGAGATGCGGCCGAGCCCGTTGCGCTCCGCGTGGGTGAGCTGCAGCGCGTGGTGCTGATCCCCCGTTCCACGCAGCCAGGCGCCGCCGGCGTCGCCGTCCACTAGGCGCAATCCCCACACATTGGCGTAGAAGTCCGCGGATTCCGCGACGGCGGAGGTGCGGAGCTCCACCGATCGCAGCGAACGCAGTCTGGCAATCGGATGCCTCATGATCGTCTCCTTTGCTTAACCTATTAGTATCTTAGCGCTCAGATATATTCTTATGCGGAGATATCGGGATTCTCGCCCCTCCCGTCAGTCGGCCCAGGGGTGAGGCTGGGTGTCCAGACCCAGGTAGACGCTCTTCTGCCGTGAGTAGGCGGCGATCCCAGCCCGGCCCTTCTCGACGCCGAGTCCGCTCTCCTTCACCCCGCCGAAGGGGGTGGAGATGCTGAACTGCTTATAGGTGTTGACCCAGACCGTGCCTGCGGCCAGCCTGCGCGCGAGCGGCCAGGCCCGGCGGTAGTCGCCGGTCCAGATGCCCGCGGCTAGCCCGTAGACGGAATCGTTGGCCATCGCGACCAGGTCCTCCTCGCCGTCGAAGGGCAGCGCCACCAGGACGGGCCCGAAGATCTCCTCCTGGCAGGCGCGGGCGTCGTTGCCCAGGCCCTCGATGACCGTCGGCGGGTAGTAGGCGCCGCCGCGGAGCCGGTCCTCGTCCGGGATCGCGCCGCCGCACAGCACCCGCCCGCCCTCGGCGCGGGCCAGGTCCACGTACGCCGCCACGCTGTCGCGGTGTGCCGGGTGCACCATCGGCCCCACCTGGGTGCGCGGGTCCAGGCCCGGCCCGACGCGCAGCTGGGACGCCTTGCGCGCCAACGTGTCCACGAACTCGCGGTAGATCTTGCGGTCGACGAACAGCCGTGAGCCCGCGACGCAGCTCTGGCCGGTGGAGGAGAAGATCCCGTACAGCACGCCGTTGACCGCGACGTCGACGTCCGCGTCGTCGAGCACGATGGTCGGCGACTTCCCGCCCAGCTCGAGCGAGACGGGGATCAGCCGCTCGGCGCCGTGGTGGGCGATCCGCCGGCCGGTGGCCGTGCCGCCGGTGAAGGTCACCTTGCCCACGCCGGGGTGGGTCACGATGGCCTCCCCCAACACCGAGCCGCGGCCGGGGAGCACCGAGAGCAGCCCCTTCGGCAGGCCTGACTCGTCGATCAGCCGGCCCAGCGCCAGCGAGACCAGGGGCGTCCACTCGGCGGGCTTGAGCACGACCGCGTTGCCCGCGGCGAGCGCCGGCGCGATCTTCTGCGCGTCGCTGGCCACCGGCGAGTTCCACGGCGCGATCGCCCCGATGACCCCGATCGGCTCATGCACGCTCATCGTCAGGGAGTTGCCCCGGCGCGAGGTCAGCTCGTCGTCGCCGGTCTCGAGCGCCGCCGCGAAGTAGCGGAACGTGCCGGCCGCGCTTGCGACCAGCGCCGTCGTCTCCGCCAGCGTCTTTCCGGTGTTGTAGGTCTGCAGCAGCGCCAGCCTCGCCGCGCCCGCCTCGATCGCGTCGGCGATGCGGACCAGGTGGCGGGCCCGCTGATGCGGCAGCAGGTCGCGCCACGCGGGGTCCGCGGCCGCCGCCGCCCCGGCCCGCGCGGCCGCGTCGACGTCGTCTGCGGTGGCCTGGCCGACGCGCTGGAGCACGTCGCCGGTGGCGGGGTCGAGCACCGCCGACTCGGGGCCGCCACCCCTGCGCCAGCGGCCGCCAACGAGGATCTCGTCGGGCACCGGCACGAAGGCCTGGCCGGCCGCGGCGGTGGTGGGCTCTGCGATCACGGTGCTCATTGGTTGATCTCCTCTAGCGTCTTCTCCTTGGTCTCCACCGCGAAGAGTCCGACTGCGACGGCGCCGATCAGCGCGACCACGGCGAACACCCCGAAGACCCAGACCAGCGAGTTGTCGGTGTGCTGGAGCACCTGCCCCACGACCAGTGGGCCGAGGATGATGCCGAGTCGGCCGCTGGCGCCGCCGAACGCGCAGCCCATCGCCCGCATCCTGGTGGGGTACAGCTCCGCGGTGTAGACATAGAGCGCCATGTTGACCGCGAAGATGAACAGCGCCGAGCCGGCGGCCCAGAACAGGACGTTCACCGCGGAGCCCGTGCCGAAGCCGGCGAGCAGGAACAGCAGGATGCTGGACATCATCAGCCCGCCCGCGATGCAGACGCGGCGGCCGGCGTGGTCGATCATGAGCGCGACGATGATGCAGCCGATCAAACCGGCGACGCTGGTGACGATGCTGTAGTGCAGCGCCGTGGACACGTCGACCTTGAACACCTTGGTGAACAGCGTCGGCAGCCAGGACGCGATGCCGTAGTTGACGAAGTACGCGGTGAGCCACGCGGCGGAGAGCATCAGCGTCCGGCGCAGGTAGATCCCCTTGAACAGGTCCGAGAACGTGGACCTGCCCCCGCCGGCCGAGCCGATGCCCAGCGGTTTCGCCTCCGGCAGCGGCTCGCCGAACTGGTCGATCACCGCCGTCTCGATCCGGCGCATCGATGCCTCCGCCTCCTCCATCCGGCCACGGGAGGCGAGCCAGCGCGGGGACTCCGGCAGCCGCCAGAGCAGCGGGGCCAGCACGATCGGCGCGGCGCCCATCATGAACAGCACCTTGTAGCCGAGGTTCGGCACCACCCACGAGGACACGATCGCGGAGGCAACGAGGCCGATCGGGAAGATGACCTCGTACATCAAGACGAACCGGCCGCGCTTGTGCGCCTTGGTGATCTCGCCGATGTAGCTGGCCGCGATGGGCACCTCCGCGCCCAGGCCGACGCCCTGGATGAAGCGGAAGATCAGGAACCACTCGAGGCTATCGGTCCATCCCATCGCGAAGCTCATGATCGCGTAGATGACCAGGGAGACGACGATAACGTGGAGGCGCCCGACCCGGTCCGCGAGCCAGCCCCCGCCGAGCGCTCCCAGCAGCATGCCGATGCCGCCGATGGCGATCACCCACGCGATGCCGCTGGCGGTCAGGTTCCACTTGGGGACCAGGACCGGCAGCGAGTAGGCGATCATCAACTGGTCGAATCCGTCGAAGAAGGTGACGGCTCCGACGATCACGCGCGCCTTGATGTGCCAGCGGCTGAGCGGGAGCCGCTCCAACCGGGCGCTGATCATCTCTTCAGCGCCGGTCACCTGTGGCGAGGTAATAGTCATGGGGATCCTTAGCCTGTGCTCGAACCAGAGTCGGGGTGACTTGTCTTAGCTCTAAGTCTTTTACCACTAAGATGTAATCTCACACACACCGGTTTCGTCAAGGGTTGATTTTTACACAAGCCTTCTGATATGACTATCGCGGCGGCAGGCTGGCCGTACGATGAGTCGATGCCGCACCTTGCGAGGTCTGCTCGTCGGATCTTCCTCGGCCCCGCGCTGCGCGATGACAAACTCGCCGGGCAATTGCTCACAAAACGTCTGGCCCTGCCCATTTTCGCGTCGGACCCGCTGTCCTCGGTGGCCTACGCGACGCAGGAGATCCTGCTCATCCTCTCGCTCGGCGGGCTGGCGTATCTGTACCTGACGCCCTACCTTGGCGCGGCCGTCGTGCTGCTCTTGGCCGTCGTGGTGCTGTCCTACCGCCAGGTGGTGCACGCGTACCCGAGCGGCGGCGGCTCCTACGAGGTGGCGTCGAAGAACCTCGGGCCGAGCGCTGGCCTGACCGTGGCCAGCGCCCTGCTGATCGACTACGTGATGACGGTCGCCGTGTCGGTGGCCGCGGGCGTCGACAATCTGATCTCCGCGGTCCCCGCGCTCAACAGCTACCGGGTGACGTTGGCCGTCGGGTTCATCGTCATCCTCACGGCCATGAACCTGCGCGGAGCGCGCGAGTCCGGCAAGGCGTTCGCCGTCCCCACCTACGCGTTTATCGCGGGCGTCCTGGCGCTGATCGTGACGGGGCTGATCCAGCTGGCAGTCGGCTCCGCACCCGTGGCGGAGAGTGCCGGCTACACGATCACCCCGGAGGTCTCGGGCCTGACCGGGCTAGCGCTCGTGTTCTTCGCGCTACGCGCGTTCTCCTCCGGCTGCACCGCGCTGACCGGCGTCGAGGCCATCTCCAACGGGGTGCCCGCGTTCCGAAAGCCCAAGAGCCGCAACGCCGCGATGACACTGGTGATCATGGGCACCGCGGCGATCACCATGTTCGCGGGCATCACCGCCCTGGCCATCATCAGCAAGGTCCACATCGCGAGCAACACCTGCGACCTGGTCGGCTTCGCCGGGGACTGCGCCACCGCGCCGCAGCGCACCGTGATCGCCCAGATCGCGGCCGCGGTCTTCGGCGGGCACTCCAACGTGGGCTTCTACTACATCCAGGCGGCGACGGTTCTGATCCTCGTCCTCGCCGCGAACACCGCCTACAACGGCTTCCCCCTGCTCGCGTCGGTCCTGGGCCGGGACCACTACCTACCCCACCAGCTGCACCACCGCGGCGATCGTCTGACCTACAGCAACGGCATCATTTTGTTGGCGCTCGCAGCCGGCGCGCTAATCATCGTCTTCCAGGCCTCCGTGACCCACCTGATCCAGATGTACATCCTCGGCGTGTTCACCTCGTTCACCCTCAGCCAGGCCGGGATGGTGCGGCATTGGACCCGGCTACTGGCCGGCGAGCAGGACTCCGCCGAGCGTCGCAGGATCCGGGCCCGACGCCTGCTCAACGGCACCGGCTCGATCCTGACCGGCGCCGTCCTGGTGATCGTCACCATCAGCAAATTCACTGAGGGCGCCTATCTGGTGGTTATCGCGATGCCCATCCTGTTCACCGTCATGCGCGCGGTCCGCAAGCATTACGACGGCGTCTCGAAGCAAATGGAGCTCGACGCGGACAGCTTCATCCTCCCCGCCGACGTCCACGCGATCGTGCTGGTCTCCGAGCTGAACAGACCCACCGCGCAGGCGCTGGCCTATGCCCGCGTCGCCCATCCCTCCGAGCTGGAGGCCGTCACCGTGGAGTCCGAGGGGACGGCCGCGCTGCAGAAGAAGTGGGACACGCTGGAGGTACCGGTGCCGCTGAAGGTCCTCGAGTCCTCTTACCGCGAGATGACCCGGCCGATCGTGCGATACGTCAAGTCGCTCAGCAAGTCTGGGACGATCGTCACCGTCTATCTGCCCGAGTACATCGTGGGGCATTGGTGGGAGCAGATCCTGCACAACCAGTCCGCGCTGCGCCTGAAGAGTCGACTGCTGTTTATGCCAGGCGTGGCGGTGACGAGTGTGCCGTGGCTGCTCGAGTCGGCGCACCGCCGTGGGCCGCCGAAGCCCAAGCCCACGCCGGGCGATGTGCGGCGCGGGCTCTGAGAACGGAGGATTCGCCATGGCTGAGCACCACAACTCGATCCGTCGCGCAGTATCCGGGACCGCCAGCCGGATGCTGCGCACCCGCTGGCTGGTGCGCGCACCGATCACCCTGTACCGCGCGCGTCTCGGCTTCCTGATGGGCCCGCGGTTTTTGCTGCTCGAGCACATCGGCCGCAAGTCCGGGCAGACCCGCTATGTGGTCCTCGAGGTCATTCTGCATCCGAGTGCCAGCACGTACGTAGTGGCATCGGGGTTCGGCGGCCATGCACAGTGGTTCCAGAATATCTCGGCCAACCCTGCGGTGCGGCTCCACATCGGCAGCCGCGCGCCCCTGCCCGCGACGGCCCGGACGCTGTCGCCCGGCGAGGCCGAGACCGCCCTCGCCCTGTACGCCCAAGCTCATCCCAAGGCGTGGGCGGCCATCCAGCCGGTGCTGGAGCGGACCCTTGAATGGGGCGAGGCAGCGGGCGGAGCCGGGGACCTGCCGCTGGCCGAGTTCACGCTCGACGGCCGCTGACCCCCAGGCCAAGCGCTGGTCAGTCCCGCGGGGGCAGTTGAACCGAAGTTCCGGGGCCGCCAAAGAAGCCCGCCGAGCCGGTGACACTCTGCGGGGTGATCATCCCGACCGAGGCGCGCACGGGCCCGGCCGCCGGCAGGATCCCGTTGAGCACCACATTCGTCCACTCGGTGGCGTCGCCGCGGCTAGTCCGGCAGTGGTAGTACACGTCGTACTCGCCGGTGTGCAGGTCGGTGAAGGTGTGCGCGGCGCTGGGGTCCTCCGCGCTGAGCTCGATGCGCCCCTCGGCCAACGGCGCCGGATGCCCGAACACCGCGATCGGCTTCTCCGCGCCCCGCGGATACACCGCCACACGGCACACGTCGCCGTCGGACGCGTGCGGATAGAAAACGCTGACCGTGATGGATTGCGCCGACCCGGCGGCGGTGATCTCGAGTGCTCCGGCGTCGCCCTCGGTCTTCTCCTGCCCGAGGCCGGTCCGGCCCTGCCCTGCTACGAAAGCCATTACGCCAGTCTAGCCGCTAGGTTGCCGCGGTCGGCATGGCGAGCGTGGTGAGGTCCCCGTGGTCGGCGGAGCGGATCGTGGCCGGCAAAGCGCTCCCGCGCAGGTCCAGGAGCAGGTCCGCGCCGATCGCGCTGGCGACTCCCGGATACAGCGTCGCCATCTCGAAGGACACGTCCGCATCGGGCCCGTTCACACTCGCCGGCACCGTTACGCCGTCGATCGCGATCTCGCCCGGCCGGGCCCCCAGCGCGATGACTCCGACCGGGTTCTCCTCCAGCGCGCGGAGCAGGCTGGTCTTCGCGATGACGACGCGGGTGGTCACCTCCGGCAGCGCGTCGAGCATCGCCCGGTAGTCCGGGAACGGCTCCGCCAGCAGTCGGCAGGGGATGTCGTCGCGGCCGGCCAGGATCAGCCGTAGCTCCTGGCGTCCCGCCGCGAGCACCGCCCGTGGGCTGCGGCGAAGCTGAGGCAGGCAGCCGCGCAGATCGTCCGCGTCCACCGTCGCCTCCCAGGTCGTGGCGGCCGGCTCGAGGGTCGCGAGAGTGCGGGTGGCGAGGCGGTATCGGTCCGTGGCGACCAGGGTGACGGCCTCAGGACCGACCACCACGCGCACCCCGTTCAGGACCGCCAGCCCCGGCTCCCGTGTGGTGGCCGTGAGGACCTGCTCGATGGCCGCGGCCAGCACTGGACCGCTCAACACCGCCACCGTGGTCCGCGGCTCGCTATCCAATGACGCTGTGATGACGGCGGCCTGCTGCTGGGCCGTCGCGGCATCGCCGACCACCTTGCGCACATGCTCCTCCACCAGCCGCTGCGCCTCGCCGGGATCGGCCCGCAGGACCGATTCGACGCCGGCGAGGGGCATGCCGATCTCCCGCAGCCGCCGCAGGAGGACGGCCCGGTCGAGCTGGCCGGGGTCATAGAAGCGGTAGCCGGAGGAGGCGTCGACCTCCGCGGGGACAAGGACCTGGGAGTCGGCGTAGAAGCGCAGCGCGCTCGCCGTCAGGCCGCTCTGCTGGGCGAAGGCGCCGATGGACATCAGCTCAGAATTGGTCACCACGCAATCATGGGCCTTCCACCAGGATGAGGGTCAACACATTTAAGTCGGACTACAATCCTCCTATCGTCGACACCCAGGAGCACGCCATGGCCCGCGAGACCCTCAGCAGCGCCCTCGAACGCGAGCATCAGGAGATCGACGCCGCAATCGAGGCCTATGCCGCCTCGCTCGACCCCGCCGACCTGCGCGCCGCCCTCACCGCCCTACGCCGGCACATCTACCTCGAGGAGAAGTACCTGTTCCCGCCCCTGCGCGACGGCGGCCTGCTCGGCCCGATCTTCGTGATGCTGCGCGAGCACGGAGAGCTCTGGGCTGCGATGGCGCTGATCGACGCCCGGCTGGCCGCCGACGAGGACGCGATCGCCGCCTGCCGGGATCTGCTCGCCCGGCTGGCCGCGCACAACGACAAGGAGGAGCCGATCGTCTATCCGGAGGTCGACAAGATCGCACACGCCGACGCCGTCCTGGAATTGCTCTCCGGTGCGACCATGCCCGACGGCTGGGCGTGCGAGCGTGCCCCGGCAAACTAGCCGATCATGACCGAACTCACAAGACCCCCACCTGCAGCGATCCAATCCGACTCCTCTCGTCCACCATGAGGCCCCGGGGAGTTTGCCTGCCGTTCACCTTCTGCTGTGAGTGTGTTCCACAGACACTCTATGACGACAAAACCACTGATCGCCCCGCTCGGCGCTGACGCCGACCACGCCGCTGCGGCCACGACGGCACCCCCCGCGCAGACCGCCTCGCGGTGGCTGGGCGTCGCGGCGATGCTCTACCTGTTGATCTGCGCCATCGGCGTTATCGGCAACGGGTTCAAGGGCCTGGGCGCGGATTCTGCGCAGGGCCTGTTCGACTTTGCGACCAACCCGCTGGTGGGCCTATTCGTCGGTGTCCTGGCCACGGCGATCATCCAGTCGTCCACCACCACCACCACCCTGGTCGTCACCGCGGTGGGCTCGGGCGTGATGCCGGTGTCGGTGGCGATTCCGATGATCATGGGCGCCAACATCGGCACCTCGGTCACGAGCACGCTGGCGTCCCTCGGCTTCGTCGGCCGCAAGGACGAGTTCCAGCGGGGCTTCGCCGCCGCGAACGTGCACGACTTCTTCAACCTGCTCGCCGTGTTCATCCTCCTACCTCTCGAGTTGCTGTTCCATCCCCTCGAGAAGGCGTCCGGCGCGCTGGCGGATCTGGTGTACGGCACCGCGATGCCCAACCCCGAGAACGCCGACCTCATCGGCATGGCCACCGGCCCGATCACCGACGCCCTCGGCATCAACGGCGCGATGGGCCTGGTCGGGGGAGGCTTGGTTAGCGCCGTGGCGACGATCGCGCTCGGCATCGCCATGATCTTCCTGGCGATGCGCTACCTCGGCAAGCTGCTGCAGGTGCTCATGGTCGGCAAGGCCAAGTCTGTGCTGGAGCGCACGGTCGGCGGCAACCCTCTCGTGGCGATGGGCGCCGGCGCCGGCGTGACCGCGGTGGTGCAGTCCTCCTCCGTGACGACCTCGATGATGGTGCCGTTCGCGGCCTCCGGCACGCTGACGACCAAGCAGATTTACCCGCTGACGCTGGGCGCGAACGTGGGCACCACGATCACCGCGCTGCTCGCGGCCTTCGCGGTCACCGGAGCCAACGCCGAGCTCGCCCTGCAGATCGCGTTGGTGCACGTGCTGTTCAACGTCTTCGGCATCATCATCATCTACGGGCTGCCCTTCCTTCGGATGGTGCCGGTGATCGCCGCCGAGAAGCTGGCGAAGGTCGCCGTGGACCACAAGTCGGTCATCGCCGGCTGGGTGGTGTCGGTATTCCTCGTCATCCCCGCTGCCGGGATCTTCATCTCCACGGCGCTCTAACTCCTACCCGACACGATTTGTTCACCTTCTGTTAACCTTGGAGCCATTGGCACTAGGCCCAGGAGGTCACAAAGCATGGCGAAGCAGCGCTACATCGCACGGGACGACAATGGCCGGATGGCCCTCGCCCACGCCCAGATCGCGATGTTGCCGCAGGACTGGTCGGGGCTACGCGGCAGTTGGGGAAGCCTGTTCCGCTTCATGAGCGCCGCCTCGGCCTGAGCGCTACCGCCACTCCTCGATCTCTACCCTGCTAGGCGCCGACGCACCCTCGGCCCTCGTCGCCAGCGCCCCCGCCACACATCCGAAGCGCAGCGCCGCCGACGGCTCCCACCCCACCACACCGCCGCCCTCCGCCCACGCCACCGCTAAGGCCCCGGCGAAGGCGTCCCCGGCCCCCGTCGTGTCCACCACGCGCACTTCCGGAGACGACGCACGAGCGTCGCCGCCCGGGCCCCGATAGCGCGCGCCGCCCGCGCCGAGCGTCGTCACCACATGCTCGACGGCATGGCTCCCGATCTGCTCCGCCTCGGACTCGTTGACGATGAGCAGATCCACCCGTTCCAGCAACTCGGTCGGCAACTCACGCGCCGGCGAGGGATTGAGCATGACGAACGCGCCGGCGTCATGCGCCGCCCGCGCGGCCTCGATCACGGTGGCCAGCGGAATCTCCAACTGGCACAGCAGTACTGACGCCGAGGCGACGACGCTTCTATCCTGCGCTGTCAGCCCGGCGAACTCCCCGTTGGCCCCCGGCACCACGATGATCGAGTTCTCCGCCGTGCCATCCACCGTGATCGACGCGATCCCGCTCGCCCCGTCAAGAAGCCGCAGCCCCGTGATGTCGACCCCGGCCGCGGACAGGGCATCGCTCATGGTCTTGCCGAAGCCGTCTGTGCCCACCGCGCCCAGGAACGCGACGTCGCCGCCCGCCCGCGCCGCCGCGATCGCCTGATTGGCGCCCTTCCCACCGGGCGCGGTGGCGAATGTCGAGCCCAATACGGTCTCCCCGGGCTCGGGGCGGCGGCCCACGGTGGTGATCAGGTCCATGTTGGCGCTGCCGACGACGACGATGCGAGGGCTCATGTGCCGATGCTATTCGAGGTCAGCCCGCCGCAGCCGTCCGACCCGTCCTCGGTCGGATCCAGTCGTCCGCCGGACGCGAGGGATAACATCGCGCTATGACAACGCCGCGCCCCGATGTGACCACCCATGCCGACGGCAAGGACCGCTGCGGCTGGCTCAACGCCGACGACGACTACGTGCGCTACCACGATGAGGAGTGGGGCCGGCCGCTCCACGGCGAGCGGGAGATGTTCGAGCAGATCACGCTCGAGGGCTTCCAGGCCGGGCTGTCCTGGCTGACCATCCTGCGCCGGCGCGATCACTTCCGCGAGGTGTTCCACGACTTCGACCTGGACCGGGTCGCCGCAATGTCCCCCGCCGACGTCGAACGCCTGCTGCAGGACGCCCGCATCATCCGCCACCGCGGCAAGATCGAGGCCACCATCGTCAACGCCCAACTGGTGCGAGATCTCGACGGCGGCCTCGACAAGCTGATGTGGTCCTTCGCGCCCCCAAGCCGCAAGAACCGCCTCCAGCGCCTCAACCAGGTCCCGGCCGTGACGCCGGAGGCCGAGGCGATGAGCCGGGCGCTGCGCCGGCTCGGATTCAAGTTCGTCGGCCCCACCACGATGTACGCGTTGATGCAATCGACGGGGATGGTCGACGATCACGTGACGCGGTGCTGGCGCGCCTCCTGAGCCATCGCTATCCGCCAAGTTCTCCCGGCAGACCACCTGCGGAGAAGCCACGTCGGCTTGCGCAGAGCCGGCGGCGACGGCCGACTATCCCACCGACCGGCCGAGGAATGCCGCCAGCCTGTCGAGGGCCGGGGCGCTCTCGGCGATACGTCGCGGCTCCCCGAAGCGTCCCGCCCGATTCTGAGTCGCCATCTGCACCTGGATGAAGGCCAGCGCGTGCTCGGCCATCTCCTCGGGGATCCGCAGCTCGATACCCGTTGCCTGCCGCAAGTCCCAACCATGGGTGATCAGGTCGGTGAGGCGGATCTGTAGCCGCTCCGCACCCGTGGCGGTCCCGAGCGGACCAGGGAACTCGCGCGCGAGCACACCCGGCTCCCCGAACGCCCGCTGCAGCGCCGCATTCGACTCGCGGTACGCCCCGAGTGGATCCTCGCCCAGGATGTCTACGCCGCGCTCGGGCATGGGCCCACTGGTCAGCATCGCGGTGAAGACGAGGTTCAGCCCAACGATGTGGTTGACAACGCCCCAGACTGACCATTCGGCGCACGGCGTGGGGCCGGCCCACTGCTCTGGCCGGATTCTTGCGATCAGTGCGCCAACTTCCGCGCTCGCGAGCGCGAGATCCTGCGTGGAATCTCTCTCCATCCGTTCAGGTTACGCGCCAACCTCTTGCCCCTGCCCTGCTTCGGCAGCATTTTCGCGATCTGCCACAAGCCAGCAATCGCGTGCTACTTCGCGAGCTCCGTGTCGATCGCCGAGCGCAACTCTTCGGCATCAGGCATGGTCTGCGGCGCGAACCGCCCGGCGATGGCGCCATCACGGCCGATAAGGAACTTCTCGAAGTTCCACAGCACGTCCGGGTCCTCCGTCGGGGTGCCGCCGTGGCCGCGCAGGACCTCGCGGAAGCTATCCTTGTCCGCGACAGCCGGGGCCTGTGCGGTCAGGGCCGCATAAAGCGGGTGCTGCTCCGGGCCGACCACGCTGATCTTCGACATCACTGGGAAGGTCACCGCGTAGGTGAGCGAGCAGAAGTCGGCGATCTCGGCGTCGGTCCCCGGCTCCTGCCCCATGAAGTCGTTGGCGGGGAAGCCGAGCACGACGAGGCCGCTGGCGGCCAGCTCCGCGTAGAGCGCCTGCAAGCCCTCGTATTGGGGCGTGAGGCCGCACTTGGAGGCGACGTTGACGACCAGCACCACCTGCCCGACATAATCCGCCAGGCTCGCGGTCGCGCCATCCATAGTGGTGAACGGGATCGCCTGCACCGCTGTGGGAACGGCGCAGTTGTCGTCCGCGCACACTGCGGCGTCGGTGTCGCCGACCATCTCGAAGGTCATGGGTTGGTTGTCCTCTCGTCGTGCGCCTGGGTGAGCGCCTGGGCGAATACTGCGGGGTCTTGGGCGCCGGAGACGGCGTATTTCCCATCGATCACATAGAACGGCACGCCGCGGATCCCGTGGGACTGGGCCTGCGCGATGTCGGCTTGCATGGCGTCGAGGTGCTCCCCCGCCTTGAGGCTGCGGACCACATCCGCCCGGTCCAGGCCGATCTCCGTGGCCAACTCGGCGAGGTCCCCGATGCGGCCCACATGGCGGCCCTCGGTGAAGTGAGCCCGCAGCAGCCGCTCCTTCATCTCCGCCTGCCGGCCGAGCGCATGGGCGTAGTGCAGCAGCTGATGGGCCAGGAGCGTGTTGGCGGGCTGCATCCGCGCATAGTCGAACTCGAGGCCCACTCCGCGGGCGGTCTCCGCGATCCGCTGCTCCATGGCGCGCGCCTCTGCCTCGCTCACGCCGAACTTCTCCGCCAGGCGCGCGAAGTTTCCGCCGGGCAGGTCTGCCGGCGCATCCGGCGTGAGAATGAAGGACCGATACTCGACGGCGACCGCCACGCCCGAGTCCGCCACCCCAGCCTCGAACTTGCGCTTGCCGATATAGCAGAAGGGGCAGGCGATATCGGACCAGACTTCGACTGTCATTGCCTCACTCACCGCGGTACTCCCCTCTCGTTGCCGGTCCCGCCCGATCATGCCACTGCCCGCGGATACAAAAAACCCCGGCCGGCACGTGCGCCGGACGGGGTTCTTACTGTGGAGCTGGGGGGAATCGAACCCCCGACCTTCTCATTGCGAACGAGACGCGCTACCAACTGCGCTACAGCCCCGAGGCGGTCTTTTGGACCGCTGAGAAAACTTTAGCAGGCTGATCCCCAACTTCCCAATCGGGCCTCTACCTGCAACTTCACTAGCCCGCTGCCCGCGTCTCATGGCTGCGGACCGAGGACTCGTAATGCGGCAGATGCTCAAATGCCGGGTCCTCGTCATCGGCCTCGAGGACCACCGCGCCATAGCGGCGGGCTTCCCCGGGCACGGTGTGCACAGCACGACGCTCGGCGACCGCATCGCGGCGCGAGCGCTGCAGACGGGCGAGGCGGCGCTCCCGGATCTGCTGCTCCATCCGCACCTGCCGACGCATATAGGCCATGTACGAGGCCAACAGCAGGCCGAACACCACAGCGCCCCACACGAACAGGGTGCTGAGGATGACGGCCCCGAGGATGCTGATGACGGTCGCGCCAGCCAGCCCCAGCATGGTCCGCTGGCGGTTGCGGTTGCGGATGGCACGGGCGGCAGCGTCGGCCTCCGGGTCAAATCCACCCCGGCCGACGCGGTGCACCGAGACCTTGGTGGGGACGTTCGCGCGGATCTCGTCCGCGTCCGTCACAGGCACGTCTTCGGCCGCATCCTCAATCACGTCATCCACCAGCTCGTCAGTCGCATCCTCCGCCACATCGTCTTCGACAGGCTCGACCACCTCCGCGGTCACATCGTCCGAGACAGCCTCGGCAGCGTCCTCGTCGTCGGCCTCATCGCCAACCACGACGGCGTCGAGCACCAGCGTCGCATAGTTCGGGACCTCGTGGGTCTCCGGAGCGTCGAGATCCTCGGACTCGGAGTCCGTTGCTGCACTATCCATCTGAGCCTCCACATGGGCGGTCTTCGGATCGTTCGAGCTGGGGACGAAGCGTCGGGCCTGCTCCTCTTCTGGGGAGGGCTGCCATTGGGGGTCGCTGAGGTGTCCGGCGGCGGGACCACGGCGCACGGGCCGGGGCTTGCCGCCACGGTGCAGCACCCGGGTCTCCTCGGTGGCAGCGCCGGTGCGGCTGACCGGCTTGCGGCTTCCCGAGACCATCGGAAACAGAACGAGGACCCACCCCGCGACCAGTGCGACCCAGATCAGTGAACTTGGCACGTGGCGACCTCCTCTTCGATACCCCTCGCGGACCGCTCCGCAAACACTTCGACAGTTCTCAAACAGGCTATGCCCAACAACGCACTGGGAAGCACAGGCACGCCGCGACTCGCCGGGTTTACCGGCATAACCACAGATCTCACGGTTCGCCGCCAGCCCACGTGGCCCGGCCGCTGCGAATCAGTCTCGAGACGGCGCTGTCCACGTGGTCCTCGATAGTCTGCGCTACCAGGATGTGATCTCGCCACCCGCCGTCCACATCCATGTAGTCACGCAGCAGACCTTCCTCGCGGAATCCCGTCTTGCGCAGAACCGATTGGCTCGCAAGGTTTTCCGGGCGCACGGTCGCCTCGAGGCGATGTAGGCCGACAGTGCCGAAGCAGTGGTCCACCGCCATGGCGACGGCCGCGCTGGCGACGCCCTTCTCCGCGGCCTCGCTGGCCACCCAGTAGCCGATCCACGCAGAGCGCAGCGGCCCGCGCACGATGTTCCCGATGGTCAACTGCCCGCAGTACGCGCCGTCGACCTCAATGACGAAGGGCAGCATCAGCCCGCGCTTGGCCGCGCTGCGCAGCCGCATGTACATCGCCGGCCACTGGCTGGGGCGGTGCCGATCGATCCACGGGTCTATCCCCGTCGGCTCCCACGGCCGCAGATACTCCTCGTCGCGGATGCGGATCCGGCTCCAGACCGCCGCATCGAGGATCCGCACGGGCCGCAGCCGCACCTCGCCACCCGACACCTGCACGCCCGAAAGCGTTGCGGGCCAACCTGGATGATTCGATGGGCGGCCACCGCCCCGATCAGTCACGCTGCTCAGCCACGCTGCGCCAGGAAAAGAACCTCAACCTGCTCGCCGGTGTCCACGGAGGTCACCTCGGGGTCGATGGTGACGAGGCAGTTCGCCTCGGCGAGGGTGGCAAGCAGGTGCGACGAGGCGCCGGCCGCGCCGCCAAGCGCCTGCACCAGGTACTCGCCGGTGGTCTCATCACGCATCAGTTGGCCCCGCAGATAGGCCTTGCGGCCCTCGATCGAGGTGATCGGCGCGACGGTGCGGGCCGTGACGATCCGGCGCATCGGCTGGCGTCGGCCGAGCGCGATCCGTACCAGGGGGCGCACCATCATCTCGAAGACGACGAGGGCGCTGACGGGGTTCGACGGCAGCAGGAACGTGGGCACCTCGTCCGCGCCCAGCAGCCCGAAGCCCTGCACAGAACCCGGGTGCATCGCCACGCGGGCGATCTCCAGCTTGCCGAGCTCGACGAGCATGTCGCGGTAGCGCTCGGAGGTGGCGCCGCCGGCCGCGCCGGCGATCACCACAATCTCCGAACGCAGCAGCTGTCCCTCGACGGTCTCGCGGAACTTCGCGGGGTCGCCATCTGCGATGCCGACCCGATTGACCACGGCGCCAGCGTCGCGGGCGGCCGCGGCGAGGGCATAGGAGTTCACGTCGAAAACCTGGCCGGGGCCAGGCACACGGCCGATGTCGACGAGCTCGCCGCCGACGCTGATCACGGACAGGCGGGGCCGCGGATGCACCAGCACCTTGTCGCGGCCCACCGCCGCGAGGAGGCCCACCTGTGCCGAGCCGATGATGGTGCCGGCCTGCACTGCCACGTCGCCGGGCTGCACATCGTCGCCGACGCGTCGCACGTACGCCCCGGACAGCACGCCCTGGTAGACGGTGACGCGGGCATGCCCGCCGTTAGTCCAGTCCAGGGGCAGGACTGCGTCGGCCAGGGTGGGCAGCGGGGCGCCGGTCCGCACGCGGACGGCCTGGCGCGGCTGCAGGCGGGTCGGCTGGCGGGAGCCCGCGGACACCTCGCCCACGACGGGCAGGGTCAACTCGTTGGGCTCGCCCTCCGAGCCGGTGATGCCCCCGGCCTCAGCAACGTCGATGCTGCGGACCGCATAGCCGTCGATAGCGGCCTGGTCGAATCCGGGCAGCGGACGCGTCGCCACGACTTCCTCGGCGCACAGCAACCCCTGCGACTCCGAGATCGCGACGCGGACAGGCCGCGGCGCCACGGCCGATGCCGTCACCAAGGACTGCTGTTCCTCAACCGAACGCATGCGGCATTATTCCCTTCACAGATCCGCGACCTGCATCGCGCCCATCATTCACGCCCGACCCAAAAGAACCTGCGCGATCACTTCCCCGAACTTACGCGAGTCGCCACGTCAACCACTCGCGCAGCGCCGGGGCGTACTCGTCCGAGTCCAGGGCGAAGTCCACCGCTGCGCGAAGGTAGCCGCCAGGATTGCCGAGATCATGCCGGTGGCCGCGATGGACCACCACATGCACGGGGTGGCCGGACGCAATCAGATCCGCGATGGCATCCGTGAGCTGCAGCTCCCCGCCAGCCCCGGGCTCGATGCGGCGCAGCGCGTCGAAGACCGCACGGTCCAGCAGATAGCGGCCAGCCGCGGCCAGGTTCGACGGCGCGTCCTCCTGCTTGGGCTTCTCCACCATGCCGGTCACGCGCAGGACGCTGGCGGCGCTGAAGTCACCGTCGCCAATCTCGCCGTCCGCCGGGTCCCCCGTGCCCTCGACCGTGAACACGCCATACGAGCTGACCTGCTCCGGCGGCACCTCGAACGCGCAGAGGACCGAGCCACCGAAGCGGCGCCGCACCTCCGACATCGCATCGAGCACGCCGGTGGGCAACACCAGATCATCCGGCAACAGCACGGCGACAGCGGTCTCGTCGTCGCCGAGCACCTCTTCCGCGCAGCCGACCGCGTGTCCCAGCCCATGCGGCGACGGCTGCACCACCGACTCGACGGCCAGCAGCGAAGGCGCGCGCAGCACCTTTGCCAGCAGCTCTTCCTTGCCGCGATCGCGCAGGGTCTGCTCCAGGTCCTCGTCGTTGCGGAAGTGCGCGACGACGCCGTCCTTGCCCTCGTTGGTGACGATCACCATGCGCTGCGCACCCGCCTGCGCCGCCTCGGCCGCCACCAGCTCGATACCGGGGGTGTCGACCACCGGCAGCAATTCCTTCGGCACGGTCTTCGTCGCCGGCAGAAAACGGGTCCCGAGCCCGGCTGCCGGAACAATCGCCGTGCGGAACTGTCTGGCCCGCCCCTCCGTGCCCTCTGCCATGTGAATACCCTAACGATTGAGTGATCGCGCAACAGTCGCGCCGGTGTTGATGGCTCCGCCCAATGCGGTACCACTATAAATAAGGACGGTAACCGATGCCGGAGCACATTGACCCATCGAGCCGAACGAAAGCCGCATGGCGACGCCGACTACTGGACGGCCGTGCAGCCCAAGGAGATCCGGGCCGCGCCGCGGACGCCGCCGCGCTCACCACGCACTTCGTCGAATCTTTACTGCCCGCCGCCGGGACGATATGCGCCTACGTTCCCATTGGCACCGAACCCGGCTCCCTGGCCATGCTCGACGCGGCGGTCGCCGCCGGGGTCCGCGTCCTGCTGCCGCTCACCGGCGCTCCCGGTCCCCTCAGCTGGGCCCAGTACAACTCCGCGGCGGGCCTCCACACCGGCCGCTTCGGCCTCCGCGAGCCCGACGGCCCCCCATTGCCCCCCACCGCAATCTCCGCGGCCTCGCTGATCCTGATCCCGGCCCTGGGCGCGGACCGCCGCGGCGTCCGACTGGGCCGCGGCGCCGGCCACTACGACCGTTCCCTGCCCCTTGCCTCGCCGGACGCGGCATTCGTGGTGGTGGTGCGCGACGCGGAGCTTGTCGCGCACCTCCCCCACGACCCCCACGACGTCGCCATGGACTACGCATTAACCCCTGACCTGGGGCTTGTCCAGCTTGGCGCTACCTGAGCGGCAGCTCCAGGCGGGTCCTCACGGCCTCCCGTGGCCCATCGATCTGGAACAACGGATAGCATGTACGCGTTGGCACTCATGTAAGCCGAGTGCTAGTACACCCTCTGCGCATCGAATTGATCGCGGTATGACCCTGGGAGGTTGCCCGTGCCCACCTATTCCTACGCCTGTACCAAATGCGATAACCGATTCGACATTGTGCAGTCCTTCACCGAAGATTCGCTGACGGTGTGCGATGACTGCGGCGGCAAGCTCCGCAAGTTGTTCAACGCCGTCGGCATCGTATTCAAGGGCAGCGGCTTCTACCGCACCGACAGCCGGGCCGGCTCCGTGCCGTCCAGCTCGTCCTCTTCATCGGAGTCCAGCACACCCGCGCCCAAGGCCGAAAAGCCCGCCGCGAGCACCTCCGCTACTAGCAGCTAACCCGTTTTCCACAGGCCACCGCCCTCTCCACAGGGTGGTGGTTTTTGGCATGTTCGGGCCCGCTCGACCCGCTAGCCTCGGGGTAACTGGGGGGTCATATGTGGGGATCGGATCGAGAGAAATCGCTGGCGCCGCGCTTGGACGACAAGCTCGCGCAACTGCTGCAGCCTGGCTGGGCGCGCACTGCGCTGGCCCGGCGCGCGGTGGCCGTTGTGCTGCTGGCCTGCGCGGTGGTGCTGCTGCTGCGGGGGGATCCCGGCGAGGACCCGGTGCCGGTCCTGATCGCCGCGCATGACCTGGTGCCGGGGATCGTGCTCACGGAGGACGACGTGCGGTTGGTCACCCGGGAGTCCCGCACGGTCGCCGAGGGCGTGCTGACGGACCCCGCCGCCGTGACCGGCAAGACCCTGGCCGCGCCGCTGCGCCCCGGCGAGCAGATCACAGATGTTCGGGTGCTCGGCAGTCCCCTCTCCGCAAGCGTCACAGGCGTCGAGGAGTCCCGGCTGGTGCCACTGCGCCTCACAGACGCCGCGCTGACCGACCTGATCCACGCTGGGGACCTGGTGGACGTCATTGCGGTCGAGGGCGCCGAGGGGGCAGGCGGGTCAGGATCCGGGGTGACCCTGGCGACCGCGGCGCCCGTCGTCCTGGTGCCGCCGCCGACAGGCAAGCAGGCCGCCCGCGAGCGGGTGATCCTGGTGGCCCTGCCCGCGCGATCTGCAACGGCCGTGGCGACCGCCTCGCTGACCCAGGCGATCACCGTGACGCTGCATTAGCAATTCAACCGTGGTGCGGGGGCACGTTCTGCCGCAGCCAGGCATCGGCGTCCGGGTCCTCGCGTCGGGCGTTGCCGCGGGCGCGCTCATCGGAGGTGGTCTCGGGCAGGACATCCCCGAAGATGCGGTCAAGGCGCGCCCGCTCCGCAGCGGACTGCGGGGTCGGACGCGCCTTATCGTCGTGCTCAGCCATAGCTAGTCGTCCACACGGGACAGCTCGGCGATGACGTGGCGGGCCAGCCGGCCGAGCGTCGCCATGCCATCTCGCACCGAGTCCCGCGAGCCCGCGAGGTTCACCACGAGCGTGCTGCCGGAGACTCCGGCGACGCCGCGGGAGAGGCCCCCGTGAATCGAACCGGCGGACAGCGCCGAGGAGCGCAGCGCCTCCCCAATGCCGGGAATCTCGCGGTCCAGCATCTCGATGGTGACCTCGGGCGTGATATCCCGGGGCGACACGCCAGTGCCACCGACCGAGACCACCAGGTCCACTCCGCCGATCACTGCGGTGTTGAGCGCGTTGCGAATCTCCGACTCCTCAGAAGAGACCACCACCGTGCCGTCCACCAGGAAGCCCTCCTCGATAAGCAGTTCGCTGACCAGCGGGCCCTGTATATCACTCGTGTCGCCGCGGGCGGCACGGTCGTCGATCACGACGACCAGTGCGCGCCCCGCGAGCGTGTTGCGGATCTCCATACGCTCCACCGTAGTGCTCAACAGGCCGATCGTTGCAATATCTTCGACTCCGATTTCCAGCATCAGTTCTGGCCTCTCATTCAGTTGGGTGCGGCCGCGAGCGTCACTTCGACCGTTTTCGCGTTGCTGCCTTGGGCGTCAGTGACGGTGACCTGGACTTTGTCACCGGGTGCGTGCGAGCGGATGGCCGCGATCAACGCGTCCCCGCTGTCGATCGCGCGGCTGTCGACCTTCGTGATCACTTCGCCCTTGGCGAGGCCGGCCTCCGCTGCCGGACCGCCCGCCACCACGTCGAAGATCTCCGCGCCATTCACCGTCGACGAACTGGGCACCGAGATGCCGATCTGGGTTTTGGTCGCCTTGCCGGTGGACATCAGCTCAGTGCTGATGCGATGGGCCTGGTCGACGGGAATCGCGAAGCCCAGGCCGATCGACCCGGACTGATCGCTCTGCGAGTTGCCGCCCATGGTGGCGATCGCGGTGTTGACCCCGATCAGCTCCCCATTCATGTTGACCAGCGCGCCGCCCGAGTTCCCGGGGTTGATAGCCGCGTCAGTCTGGATCGCGTCGATCACCGAGGCTTGGTCGCCGGTGTTGCCCGACGTCGACACCGGCCGGTTCAGCGAGCTGATGATGCCGCTGGTGACGGTGCCGGACAACCCCAGCGGCGAGCCGATGGCGACCACGTCCTGGCCCACCGCCAAGTTCGACGAGGAGCCGATGGCGATCGGCGTCAGACCAGTCTTGTCGACCTTGATCACCGCGATGTCCGAGGACGGGTCCGCGGCGACGAGCTTCGCCGGTGCAAGGGAGCCGTCGGAGAAGCTCACCTGCATCTCCACCGCGCCCCGCCCGTCAGCAGAGGCCACGTGGTTGTTGGTCAGGATGTATCCGTCCGCAGTGAGCACGATGCCGGAGCCCTCGCCGCCGCCGCCCTGCGCCTTCACCTGGATGTCGACAACGCTCGGCAGCACTTTTGTCGCCACCGACTGCACCGAGCCGCCAGGCGCTGTCGCCGCGGGCTGCGCGTGCACCGAGGTGCCATTGCTCATCTGCACGGTGCTGGTGCCGGAGTTCTGCGACGCCACATAGCCGCCGACCGCACCGCCCGCCGCGCCGCCGACGAGTAGGAACGCCAGCGCGCCCCCGACCAGGATCGCCGCTCCGGGACGCCGCTTAGGTGGCTGCGGTGCCGGTCCCTGCGCGCCGCCGTGCGATGGAGGTCCAGTTGGCGGCTGGCCCGTCGGCGGGTAGCCGGCGGGCGGCTGGCCGGCCCCGTAGTACTGCGGGGAAGGCTGCGCGGGGAACCCCTGCGTTGGTTGATGACCGCCGGGGTTTTGACCGCCGGGGTTTCCGTACGGGTTTCGCTCATCGCTCATGTCAACACCCTCCTGTGCTTCCCACCTGCGCAGTGCCGGTGAGGCTGAATGTCCTTAGTCTCCGGCACAGAACTGAGAGGCCCGTAAGAATGAGCTAGCGATTTGCCGTGGGATTGCCGCCGCCCCCGGATTCGGCCGCGCCCGGCAGCACGATGCGGATCAACGCCCCGCCCCGATCCGACTCCCCCGCCTCGATGCTGCCGCCATATTTCTGCACCACCTGACGAACAATCGCCAACCCGAGCCCCGAGCCCGGCATCGATCGGGCGTCGGTGGAGCGATAGAAGCGCTCGAACACCAGCTGCCTATCCTGGGCCGGAATGCCGGGGCCCGCGTCGCCGACGAGCAGCTCCGCGCGGCCATCTCCGATCTGCCGCAGCATCACCTCGACATGCTCGCCGGGCGGGCTCCACTTGGCGGCGTTGTCGAGCACGTTGAGCACTGCCCGCGAATAGCCGCCCGGATCGCCGTACACGGTCCACGGCTCTGCCCACACCCGGAAATCGATGTCTGCCCGACGCCGTCGCACCCGGTCCAGCGCCCGGTCTAGCACCTCTAGCAGGTCCACCTCCGCGTGGACCAGCTCTGGACTGTCCTCGCGGGCCAGGTCTACCAGGTCTGTGACCAGGGTGGACAACTCCTCAAGCTGCCCCATGACATCATCGCGGAGGCCGGTCATGTCCTCATCCGGGATGCTGCGCGCCCCGGGGCGGCTGACCGCGATAAGCAGCTCCATATTGGTGCGCAGCGAGGTCAGCGGAGTCTTGAGCTCATGGCCCGCGTCGGCGACGAGCCGGCTCTGCCGCTCCCGCGACTCCGCCAAGGCCCGGAGCATGGAGTTGAAACTCATCGTCAGCCGCGCCAGCTCGTCATTGCCGGTCACCGGTATCAAGGCGAGGTCGTTCGTCTTCGCGACGCGCTCGGTCGCGGCCGTCAGTCGGGACACTGGGCGTAGCCCCGTGCGGCCCACGACGGCGCCGGCCGCGGCGGCGAAGAACACACCAATCCCGCCGACGATGCCGAGCACCAACGCCAAGTGGTCCAGGACAGCCTGGGTGCCGTCGAGCTTCTGCGAGAGGACCAATGTGACACCGGTCGTGGAATGCTCGGCGAGGATCCGCTGCCCCCGCACCGTGCGGAGGGAGAAGGGGCGCAGGCCGGCCGCGACCGCGATCTCCGGATCACCGATGGGGATCGGCTCGCCCGGTGCGTAGACGGTGCCGTCGGGGTACATCAGGGCCACGTTGATATCGGTGGTGAACGCCGTGGCGAAGGTCGCCACGGCGCGTGGCTCCGCAGCGAGGGCGGAGCTGGTGGTGAGCGATGCGGCGCGGTTGCGGAGAGCCGTGTCGACGTTGCCGTACAGCGCTTGGCGCACCACCAGGAACGTCGTCACCGCCATGACGGCCACCAGCACGACGGCCACCGTCGCGGCCAGCGCCGTCACCCGCCCGCGGAGGGAGACCTTGCGGAGCATCCCCATCGGCGTGCGGCGCCGGCTCACGGCGGGGAGTCCCGCAGCACGTAGCCGACCCCGCGCACGGTGTGGATCAAGCGCGACTCGCCCTCCGCCTCCGTCTTGCGGCGCAGGTAGCCGACGTAGACCTCCAGCGCATTGCCGGACGTCGGGAAGTCGTAGCCCCAAACCTCCTCGAGGATCCGCCCGCGCGTGAGCACCCGCTTGGGGTTGCACATGAGCATCTCCAGCAGCGAGAACTCGGTACGCGTCAGGCTGATCGGCCGCCCGTCGCGCACCACCTCCCGGCTGCCCACGTCCAAAGTCAGGCCTGCGAACTCGAGGGTCTCGTTGTCCTCCTCGGAGTCCGGGTCCACGGTGGAGCGGCGCAGCAGCGCCCGCAGGCGCGCCAGCAGTTCCTCGAGCGCGAAGGGCTTGGGCAGGTAGTCGTCCGCGCCCGCGTCGAGACCCGCCACCCGCTCGGAGACCGAGTCCCGGGCGGTGAGCATCAGGATCGGCATGTCGTCCCCCGCCCCGCGCAGCCGCCGGCACACCTCCAGTCCGTCGACGCGCGGCATCATGACGTCGAGCACCAGCGCGTCAGGCCGCTCGACGGCCAGCTTCTCCAGGGCGTCGAGCCCGTCGTGCGCGGTATCGACCGTGTACCCGTTGAAGGTCAGCGAGCGCCGCAGCGATTCCCGCACGGCGCGGTCGTCATCGACAACCAAAATGTTCATTCCCACAGTGTGACCCTACGAGCTGAGACCCAGATGAGAGCGCAGGCCCGGCTAATCGGCGCGCTCGGGCCAATGCGGCGCGGTCGGCAGATTCCATCCCCGTGCCAATGCCAGCAAGCGCAGAGTCGTAGCCGTCACCGTGCCGATGACGAGACCCCACGGAAAGGGCAGGCCTATCGCATGCGCCCCGACAACCAAGCCCGCGCCCACCAAGGCCGGAGTCGCATACAGGTCCCTGCGCAGCACCAGGGGCATCTCGTTGACCAACACATCTCGCAGCACACCGCCGCCAATAGCGGTCGTGGCGCCGATGATGACCGCCGCCCACCAGTTCGCGCCCAGCACCAGAGCCGTGGATGCGCCGGTGGTCGCGAACACCCCCATGCCCAGCGCGTCGAGCACCAGCACCGCGCCCTTGATCCGGTCGACCGCAGGATGGAACACAAACACCGCGAGCGAGAACACCAACGCCACCGTGATGTTCTGCCAGCGGTCCATCGAGACGGGCGGTGTGACGCCCAGCAACAGGTCTCGCACGATCCCGCCGCCGATGCCTGTGGTGATGCCGACGACGCACACCCCGAACAAGTCGAGCCGCTTATAAACGCCGATGGACGCCCCCGACGCCGCGAACGCCGCGGTGCCAATCAAGTCGAGAGCAGTGAGCAAAGGTCCTCCAAGACCAGGCGGTGAGCGGGCTCAGCTACTCTATCCAGAGCGGCTCGCAGACCATCGATTGGACTCTGAGCGCTGCGCTGCGTAAGTTTGTCTTGTCACGGGTCAGCTCCTCGAGGGACCCCTTCGGGTGGAGCGACCCGGCAATAAACATAAACAACCTGGTAGGAGACCGACAGATGGCTGGCAAGAGGAATTCTGCCCCCCGCAAGACCCGCGCTGATGCGCCCCGCAAGCCCAAGAAGAACCCCTTGATCGTCGCCGGCATCACGCATGTCGACTACAAGGACATCAACCTGCTGCGCACCTTCATCTCGGACCGCGGCAAGATCCGCAGCCGTCGCGTCACGGGCCTGACGCCGCAGCAGCAGAGCCAGGTCGCCGTGGCCGTGAAGAACGCGCGCGAGATGGCGCTGCTTCCTTACACCACGCACTAAGCCATACAGCACACTCAAAGCCGGGCAAGACGTATTCTCGTCTCGCCCGGCTTTGCTGTGTCTAGAGACTGGAGTTTTCCGTGGACCTTGTCGCTCTCGAGGAGATCAAGCGCCTCAAGTACCGTTACCTGCGTTGTCTCGACGGCAAGGACTGGGACGAGTTCACCGAGACCCTGGCCCCCACCGTGCGCGCCCAGTACGGCAAGTTGGTCTTCGACGACCGCGAGCAGCTCGTGCAGTTCATGCGCAAGCACATGGGCAAGATGGACATGCTCACTGAGCACCACTGCGGCCACCCCGAGATCGACATCGACGGTGACACCGCCCGCGGCACCTGGCAGCTCTCCGACACCGTGCTCATGCCGGCGGCCGGCTACCTTTTGCGCGGCGCCGCGCTCTACGAGGACGAATACGTGCGCGTCGATGGCCGCTGGCTGATCAGCCGCACCGGCTATCAGCGCACATTCGAGTATCACGTCAAGCTTGAGGACATGCCCAGCTTCCTGCTGACGGCCAACCGCTGGGCCTGATCTAGGGCTCGCCGGATGCTGGCTGGCTGGCTGGCTCGCTGGGGCTGTTTGCGCCTCGTGTGTGCCCTTGCGCATGCCGCAGCGGGCGTAAGCGCACACACGAGGCGCAAGGACGTCGGGGCTCTGGGCGGCCGGGCGGCTAGCGACGTTTTCGGGCCCGCAGATAGTCCCCGACGACCGCCGCGCCGAGTCCCTCCGCGTCCGGCGCGACCACCCGGCCGGACACCCGCCGGGCCATCTGGTCGACGAAGCGCGCCAGGCCCGGGTCCTCACCGAGTCGGAAGAACGTCACCTGCGCCCCGAGCCCCGTCATCGCGTCGAGCTGCTCGACGGTCCGGGCGAGCGTCAGCGGATGCGGCGGATAATCGAAGAATGGCTCCCCGTTCGGCTCCAGGTGCGCCGTCGGCTCACCGTCGGTGACGATCAGGACCACCGGCTGCGCGTCTGGGTGCTTGCGCAGGTGCCGGCCGGCGAGCAGGAGCCCATGGTGCAGGTTGGTGCCCTGCTCGAAGATCTCGCCCAGGCCCGCCAGCTCCCCGATGCTCATCGACCGCGCGTAGCGGCCGAACGCGATGATCGTCAGGTCGTCGCCGCGGAACCGGCTGCGGATCAGCTGCTCGAGGGCCAGCGCGGTGCGCTTCATCGGCACCCAGCGCCCGTCCATCACCATCGAGAATGAGATATCGACGAGCAGCGCGACCGCGGCCCGGGTCCGCTGCTCGGTCTCTGCGACCTCGACGTCCTCGGGTGTCAGGCGCACCGGCATCGCGCCGGCCCGCGTCACCGCGCTGATGACTGTCCTCGTGACGTCCCACGGCTGGGTGTCGCCGAACTCCCACGGCCGGCTCGAGCCCGTCAACTCCCCTGCCGCCCCGGCGTTCCGCGTCTCCCGCTGCCCCGTCCGCGAGGACAGTTGCTTCGCGACATCGCGCAGCGCGGACTGGCCGAGTTGGCGCATCGCCGTCGGCGAGAGGCGCAGGTCCCCGTCCGGACCGCGGTCCAGCAGCCCCTGCTGATGCAGCGCCTTCTCCAGGTCTGCCAGAGTTTTGGCCTCGACGGCCGCCTCCGCGCCGAGCTGTCGCGCGAGCATGTCCAGGTCCACGTCGTCGAGATTCGCGCCCGGATGCTCTTGGGCGAGGGCGTCCGCCAGCTCATCTAGGTCCCCGATATCCGAGAGCGCCCCGGTACCCTCGCCCAGGCCCATGCCCTCGTCGCCATCCATGTCCTCCGAGCCGCCCCAGTCCTCGCCGGGCCGGGCACCCTGCAGGTTGGCGTCGAGCCGCCCGAGCTGGTCTGCGATGGCCGAACTGCCAAAGGCCTGCTGCGCCAACGCGTCCAGCTCCGCCCGCTGGTTCTCGGTGAGCGAGTTCCGGAGCCGCTGCGCCGCGGCCGCGCGCTTGGCGAGGGCGTCGATCAGCTCGTCGGTGTTGCTCGGCCGCTCCGGAAACAAGTCGCCGAACTCGTCCATAAACTGGCCGAACTCCTGGGTGGTGTCCTCGCCGCGGCGATGGGACTCGAGGAGGTTGTTGAGCGCGTCGAGCATCTGCGCCACCCGCTGCTTGTCCTCATCGGTGGCGTTCTCCAGCAGCTCCTTCATCCCGGCGAAGCGCTGGTCGAGGATCTCGCGTCCCAGCAGGTCCTTGATCTGCTGATACTTCTGCGCGGCGTCGCTGCTGCGCCACTGGTACTCGGCGAGCTCCTCGACAGCCTTGGCGGGCGATGAGCTGAGCTCCGCGATCTGCATCTCCGCGAAGCGGGCGCCGTCGTCCAGTGCGCGGGCGAGGGTCTTGCGCTCTGTGAGAACTGCGTCGTCGAGGAGCTTCTTCACCTCGTCGAGGGTCCCGGCGAGGTGCCCCTTCTCCAGCAATTCCCGGCGGCGCTCATGCACTCGCCGCATCAAATCCTCGAGCCCCTTCTGCTGTCCGGTCCCCCGGCGCAACAGCTCCCGGATGGCATGACGAGGGGATGCGCCGGCCAGCACCTGCTCGCCGATGTCCGCGAGCGCGTCACGCAGGTCGACCGGCGGCGCGAGCGGATCCGGCCCGCCGACGTAGCGGCCGTAGCGGGCCCGGCGCATGTCGGGGCGCGGCGTGGACGGCATTAGCCGTACACCGTCTGTCCGTCGTCCCCGGCCTCCTTGGCGATGCGCCGGGCAAGGAACAGCCCCTCCAGTGCCAGCTCCACGGCGGCTGCGCGCTCCCCCTCTGTGCGGGCGCCGAGCCGCTCGATGACCGCCGCCACCGACTCGGCGTCTGGCAGTGACTCCAGCACGTCCGCCGCGGCCACCTCCTCCCCCGTGACGACCTGTCCGCCCAGATCCAGCGCGGACACCAGCGGCCCGAGGTCCAGCCCGGACAGCCGTGCCCTGGCCGTCTCCGCCGTGGCCCGGCGCAGCAGATGCTCCAGCACCGCGAACTCCCGGCCCTCCTCGCCCGGCTCGAACTCGACCTTGCCGCGGAGCACCGACAGCACCGTGTCGAGATCGATGGGCCGCGCGACCGCGTGCTCCTCGCCGAGAATCGCGGCCCTGCGCGTCGCCGCCGCGGCCACCGTCTCCGCCCCCGCGACCGCGAACCGGGCCGAGACGCCCGAGCCCTGGTCTACGGCGTTCGACTCGCGGAGCAGGCGGGTAAACCTGGCGAGAATCTCGATCAGCGGGGCGGGGACCTGGGCGGTCAGCACCGCCTCCTGGTCGATCACCGCGATCTCGTCCGCGAGGTCCATCGGATAGTGTGTGCGCACTTCCGCGCCAAAGCGGTCCTTCAGCGGGGTGATGATGCGGCCGCGGTTCGTGTAGTCCTCGGGGTTCGCGCTCGCGACCAAGAGCACGTCCAGGGGCAGTCGCAACGTGTAGCCGCGGATCTGGATGTCGCGCTCCTCCATGACGTTGAGCAGCGCCACCTGGATACGCTCGGCCAGGTCCGGCAGCTCGTTGATGGCGAGGATGCCGCGATGCGCCCGCGGGATCAGGCCGAAGTGGATTGTTTCCGGGTCCCCCAGGCTGCGGCCCTCGGCGACCTTGATGGGGTCGACGTCGCCGACGAGGTCGCCCACACTGGTATCCGGCGTCGCCAGCTTCTCGAGATAGCGCTCGCTACGGTGCCGCCAGGCGACGGGCAGCTCATCGCCGAGCTCCTTCGCTCGGCGCATCGACTCCGGGGTGATCGGCGAGTACGGGTGCTCCCCCAGCTCCGAGCCCTCGATCACCGGCGTCCACTCGTCGAGCAGCAGCGGCAGGGTCCGCAGCAGCCGGGTCTTGCCCTGGCCGCGCTCGCCGAGCAGCACGACGTCATGGCCGGCGATCAGCGCGCGCTCGAGCTGCGGCAGCACGGTGTCCTCGAACCCGAGGATGCCGGGCGTCGGGTCCGCGCCAGCTCTGAGCTTGTCGAGGAGGTTCTCGCGGATCTCCTGCTTGACGGGGCGCTCGACGTGGCCGGACTTGCGGAGTTCGCCGACAGTGGTGCGCTGCGGCGCCTGGTGCTGGGCGTTCTGGTGCTGGGCGTTCTGGTGCTGGGCGTTCTGGTGCTGGGGGGTCACGATCACCAGGCTACGAGCAATCCGGCCGCGGTCAAGGGCGAATGATTCTTCCTGCTCTCTTCCACCGGGCCCCTCGACTCCGCCGAGAATGCGCAAATGCAGGTGCTCATCGGCGTGTCGCCTGCATTCACGCATTCACGCATTCTCGAGCCGAAGACCGGCCTCAGCGCACGTCTCCGGCCTGTGGATAACTCCGGTTTTCGGCCGATTCATATCCGACCCATCAGCGAACATGCGGCATGGGGGAATTCGAACGGCCGTTTCGCGGGTCGACGGCCATCCGTGCAGGCACGCTCACCCGTCATCGGCTCACGCGGTTTCGGCGGCTGCACCGAGATGTCTATGTGGCGCGCACCGCCGAACGGTCGCCCGTGAATCGTGCCCATGCCGCAGCACTGTGGGCCGGCGATGGCAGCGTCCTCGCAGGCGTCTCCGCGGCCGCGCTGCACGGCTCGAAGTGGATAGACGACACGTTGCCCGCCGAGCTGATTCGGACCGGAACCGCGCGGTCGCCCAGCGGAATCATCGTCCACACCGATGCCCTGCTGCCCGACGAGATCACCATGCGCGACGGCATCGCGGTCACGACGGCGGCCCGCACCGCATTCGACCTCGGCCGTTGGCTTGCGGTGGATCCGGCGATCGTCGCCATCGACGCGCTGTGCAACGCCACCAAGCTGGAGCGGGCCGACGTGCTGCAGCTCGCCGATCGCTATCCGGGCGCCCGGCGGATCTGCCAGCTTCGCCGGGTGCTGGACCTGGTCGACGGCGGCGCCGCGTCACCCCGGGAGACGATGACCCGACTCCTCATCGTTCGCGAGCCTCCCCCGCCCCGAGACGCAGGTGCCGATCCTGGACGAGCGGGGCGTCCTCGTCGCCGAGTCGGACATCGGCTGGGAGCGATGGCGGTTGGTTGTCGAGTACGACGGCAAAGATCACTGGCTAAGCCGCACGCAGCGCTCCCGTGACATCGACCGATATCAGATTCTCGAGGAGCTCGGCTGGGTTGTGGTGCGCGTGGACGCGAAACTGCTCGACGAACGGCCCGCCGTGACGCTGCTGCGCATCCGGGCCAAGCTGACCGCGGCCGGAGTAGTCCTGCCCTGAGAGCTCGCGAACAGGACCTCGCCGAGTATGCGAAAATGCAGGCCACACTCCGGCGTGTCGCCTGCATTTCCGCATTCTCGAGCTAAGGACAGAGCCAGATAGGCGGCTAGTGCGCGAAGTGGCGCGCGCCCGTCATGTACACGGTGACGCCGGCCTCGCGAGCGGCTTCGATGACCTCGTCGTCGCGGACGGACCCGCCGGGCTGCACGATTGCCTTGACGCCGGCCTCGGTGAGCACCTGGAGGCCGTCGGCGAACGGGAAGAACGCGTCGGACGCGGCGACGGAGCCGACGACGCGGTCACCGGCACGGGTGACCGCGAGGCGCGCGGAGTCGACGCGGTTGACCTGACCCATGCCGACACCGACGGTCGCGCCGCCGGAGGCCAGCAGGATGGCGTTGGACTTCACGGAACGGCATGCGCGCCAAGCGAACTCGAGGTCCGCGAGGGTCTCGGCGTCCGCTTGCTCGCCCACGGCGAGGGTCCAGCCGGCGGCGGTGTCGCCGTCGGCCTGCAGCACGTCGCGCTCCTGCACGAGGGCGCCGCCGCTGATCTCCCGCAGCTCCACGCCGGCTGGCTTGGGCGCGGGGGCCCGCAGCACGCGGATGTTCTTCTTGCGCTGGAGCACCTCGACCGCGCCGTCTGCGTAGGACGGGGCGATGATGACCTCGGTGAAGATGTCGGCGACCTGCTCGGCCATCTCGACGGTGACCTCGCGGTTGCTGGCGATCACGCCGCCGAACGCGGATACGGGGTCGCAGGCGTTGGCCTTGCGGTGCGCGTCGGCGATCGCGGCGTCGCCAGCGAGGGCGGAGATGGCGAGACCACAGGGGTTCGCGTGCTTGATGATCGCGACACACGGCCCGGTGTGGTCGAACGCGGCGCGCCAGGCGGCGTCCGAGTCCGTGTAGTTGTTGTAGGACATCTCCTTGCCGTGCAGCTGCTCGGCCTGGGCGAGGCCAGGCACGGCGTTGGTGCTGACGTACAGGGCCGCGCGCTGATGCGGGTTCTCGCCGTAGCGCAACTGCGCGGAGCGAACGAAGGTGACGCCCTTCCAGGACGGCAGGTCGTCGGCGGAGTCCGCGTCGGTGAGCCTGGTCATCCAGCTGGCGACGGCAACGTCGTAATCGGCGGTGTGCCGGAACGCGGCGGCGGCGAACGCGGTGCGCTGTGCGAGGGTGAAACCGCCCTCGGCGACAGCCGTGAGCACGTCGGCGTAGCGGGTGGGATCGACTACGACGGCCACCGACGGGTGGTTCTTCGCCGCGGCGCGAACCATGGAGGGGCCGCCGATGTCGATCTGCTCGACGCACTCGTCATCGGTCGCGCCGGACGCGACGGTCGCGGTGAACGGGTACAAGTTGACGATCACCAGCTCGAAGGCGGGGATACCCATCTCGGTCAGCGTCGCGAGGTGATCGGCCTTGCGCGTGTCGGCGAGGATGCCGGCGTGCACGCGGGGGTGCAAAGTCTTGACACGGCCCTCGAGGACCTCTGGGAAGCCGGTGAGCTCCTCGACGGGGGTCACGGGGACGCCGGCGGCGGCGATGGTGCCGGCCGTCGAGCCCGTGGAGACCAGCTCGACGCCGGCCTCGTGCAGTCCGCGCGCCAACTCGACCAGACCGGTCTTGTCGTACACGCTGACCAGCGCCCGCTTGATGCCCCTGCGTCCTGCTGAGTTATCCCGGTTCACGGGGCTGTCCTGGCTCACTGGATTACGGCCTTTCGTCCATCGGATTTCACACCACGGGTGGCGACTGCGGCGATGACCTCGACCAGCAATCGTCGTTCCACAATCTTGATTCGCTCGTGCAGCGAGTCCTCGTCGTCCCCGTCGAGGATCGGCACGGCCTCCTGAGCCAGCACCGGACCGGTGTCCACGCCGGCGTCGACAAGGTGCACCGTCGAGCCGGTGACCTTCACGCCGTATGCCATCGCGTCGCGCACGGCATGGGCGCCGGGGAAAGAGGGCAGCAGGGCCGGATGGGTGTTGATCACGCGCCGGTCGAAGCGGCCGAGGAATTCGGGGCTCAGGATCTTCATGAAGCCGGCGGAGACCACCAGGTCCGGGGAGAACGACGCGACCGTGTCGGCCAGCGCCGCATTCCAGGCGGCGCGGTCCGGGTACTCGCGCAGGGACACGCGGCGAGAGTCGACGCCGGACTTGGCCGCACGCTCCTCGGCGACGCAGGCACGGTCCACCACCACCCCGACGACTTGCGCGGGGTAGGCAGCCACCGCGGCGGCGTCGAGCACCGACTGCAGCAGAGTCCCGGAGCCCGACGCGAGCACCACGATGCGCGATGAGGTGGACGGCGCCAGCTCACTGGACCCGATCGAGGCGTTCAGAACTCACTCCAGGGTGGAATAGACAAGTTTTCGGCGACTGCCGACGGTGATCAGCCTAGTCTCCGCGGGTTCCAGGGGCTCGGGGCAGGCCCTCGGTAGTGATCTAGGACTCCGAGCCGGGGTCCTCGTCGGCGGTGTCGGACTCGCCGGCGCCGAGTTCTGCCAGTCCGCCGGACTCGTCGTCCATTTCGTGCGCATCGTCATAATCATCGAACTCGTCCTCCACGGCCACGGCCGCCGTGTCGCGGCGCCTGCCCAGGGCCAGGGCGCCCAGCGCCACCGCGAGGCCCCCCACCGTCACCCAGCCGAACACGTACATCGCGTAGACCGGAGGGTCCACGCCGAGGTATCCGAAGGAGCCCATCTCCCCGCTGGCGAGGAACCCGAGGGCCAACGTGATCATCGCCGCCACCGCGCCCGCCGCCACGAAGAAGCGCACAACGTCCATGGCGGTCTCCGCCGCCGCACGGTACCGCCAGCCGAGCCACAGTCCGATGGCCGCGCACACACCCAGCAGCAGCGGCCAGAACCCGCCGAGCTCGGCCTGCGGCAGCACGCCGAGCACTGGGACCGCGGGCACTGGGCCAGGATGTACGTGGAACAGCGAGTAGCTGGCTTCCCCGATGTGGGCGGTCGAGCCGGCGAGCACCCCGGACCCGGCAACCATGACGTTCGGCAGATACAGGATTGAGAGCAGAAGCAGGCCCAACTGGCCGATCATCGTGGGCTCGGCGCCGATCATCTCCGCGATGTCGGTCCAGCCGACGAAGGTGCCCACCATCGCCAGCAGCGCGCCGACGCTGAAGAACGCGGCCGCCGCGACAACCCCAGCCCGCAGGCTCGTGAGCATCCAGTCCGGCACCGCCCACCGCTCGGCGTTGGCCCAGAGCACGCGCAGTCCCACCCCGACCACGGCTGCGAGGCCGTTCACCGCGACGACCCCGCCGATCGACGCGAGGGGACCCGGCCCAGACACGCCCAACGCGGAGGAGGAATCGGCGATCAACGCGAGTGCCACCACCGTAACCACCAGGGGCCCGCCGACCGCGGCGCCGATTACCTGGAGCTGTCGAACGGGATTCGCGTGGATGTCCGTGAAGCGGTACGTGCACCGCGCCACGCCGGTGAACACCAGCAGGGTGGGCAGTAGCGGCAGCGCTCCGAGGTCCGTGCCCCCGATGTAGACCGGCACCTGGTGCACCGCCAGCCAGACGGAGCCGATAGCCCCGAACACGCCGGTCAACGCGCTGCCCGCGCTGAGCAGGGTGGCGAGCACTGCGGTAATCACCAACAGCGCCGTGATGCCCGCCGGCAGGAAAGCGACACGGAGCAGCGACTGCTCCCACCTACCGGCAGCAGTGTTCTCGGGGGACCCACGGTCAAGCACAAGACTCATTGTTTCCAGCCTGGCATCAAGGCGGACGCGGCAGGCTAAGGCGCGCCGAAACATTGGCCACAAATGCGACCGGGCCCACCCAGCACGACGCCCCGACCGCGGATGATCCGAGATCGGGGCGCTCGAGCAAACTACTGCTGGCTGGGCGGCTGCGGCTGGCCGTACTGCTGGCCGGTCTGCGGCCCCGGCTGCTGGCCCGGCTGGCCCGGCTGACCCGGCTGCTGGCCCGGCTGCGGCTGTCCGTAGGGCTGCTGCTGCGGCTGACCGTAGGAGGGCTGCGCTGGCTGCTGCTGCGGCTGGCCGTAGCCGTAGTTCTGGGGCTGCTGGGGCTGCGCGTACTGCTGCGGGGCCTGGCCGTACTGCTGACTCTGCCTGGACGGGCTCCCGCCGATGATGCCCGCGGTGATCAGAACCGCGGCGATCGCGATGGCGGCCTGCACCAGGGCGATGACGAACACGAGCCAGTAGCCCCACGCCGTGGAGGTGTCCGCCGAAAGCAGGAACAGCATAACAATCACGGTGGTCAGGCTCAGTGCGCCGGAGATCGCGAGGTAGGACTGCTGCTGCGGGATAAGCCCGACCACGGCGATCAGGCCCGCGAGGAAGACAAACCCGATCGGCAGGAGCAAGCCGGTCTCGTAGAAGGATCGGGTGGAGGAGGACATCAAGCTGCCACCGCCGAAGTCAAAGGCGCCAGCGAGGCCCATGAGCACACCGGCCACACCCAGAACCGCGACGGCCAATGGCACCAGGAACCCGACTAGATCGGGGCCCGCCTTCGGCTGCTGCGGCGCGCCGTACTGCGGCGCTCCATAGCCGCCCTGACCCTGTGGATACGTCATCGTCATCCCCTCATTCCAATGGCGCTCAACGATTGCGCGCCGATAACCTTTGCCTTCGATCATTCACGATATTCCGGTCGGCAGGCCACTCGGGGTAAGGCGGGCGCCAAATCTCGCACCCCCCGCGGCACATCCAGCTACTGGTGTTGCCACACAGGAGGTTCAACAAGAACGCCCCGCACCAGCAAGCGGTGCGGGGCGTTCCATGATGTCCTCAGGCGACTACTGCCGCCGTCGCATCAGAGATTCTTGAAGATCTCGCGTGCCAGGTCGGCGGTGGCAGACGGCGTCTTGCCGACCTTCACGCCGGCGGCCTCGAGGGCCTCCTGCTTGGCCTGCGCGGTGCCCGAGGAGCCGGAGACGATGGCGCCGGCGTGGCCCATGGTCTTGCCCTCGGGAGCCGTGAAGCCCGCGACGTAGCCGACGACCGGCTTGGTGATGTTGGCCTTGATGTACTCGGCCGCACGCTCTTCGGCGTCGCCGCCGATCTCGCCGATCATGACGATCAACTTGGTCTCGGGGTCGTTCTCGAACGCCTGGAGGGCGTCGATGTGCGTGGTGCCGATGACCGGGTCGCCGCCGATGCCGATGGCCGTGGAGAAACCGATCTCCTTGAGCTCATGCATCATCTGGTAGGTCAGGGTGCCGGACTTCGAGACGAGGCCGATGGGGCCCTTGCCTGCGATGTTCGACGGGGTGATGCCAGCGAGTGCCTCGCCCGGGGTGATGATGCCGGGGCAGTTCGGTCCGAGGATACGGGTCTTCTGGCCCTTCTCCACGTTGTGGGCCCACGCGTACGCGGAGTCCTGCACGGGGATGCCCTCGGTGATGACCACCAGGAGGGGGATCTCGGCGTCGATCGACTCGAGCATCGCGTCCTTGGAGAACGCGGGGGGCACGAAGGCGACGGAGACGTCGGCGCCAGTCTTCTCCATGGCCTCGGCGACCGTGGCGAACACGGGCAGCTCGATGGTGGAGCCGTCCTTCGCAGTGTGCGTGACGACGGTGCCGGCCTTGCGGGCGTTGACGCCGCCCACGATGTTGGTGCCAGCCTTGAGCATCAGCGCGGTGTGCTTGGTGCCCTCGCCGCCCGTGATGCCCTGGACGATGACCTTGGAGTCTTTGTTAAGGAAGATAGACATTCGGTGCGTCCCTTACTTTCCGGCGGCGAGCGCAGCGGCCTTGTCGGCGGCCTCGTCCATGGTTCCGACAACGGTGACGAGCGGGTGGTTCGCCTCGGCCAGGATGCGGCGACCCTCTTCGACGTTGTTGCCGTCGAGACGGACGACCAGCGGCTTGTTGGCGCTGTCACCCAGGGTCTTCAGTGCGCCGACGATACCGTTGGCGACCGCGTCACAGGCGGTGATGCCGCCGAAGACGTTGACGAACACGCTCTTGACCTGCTCATCACCAAGGATGACGTCCAGGCCGGCGGCCATGACGGCTGCGGACGCGCCGCCGCCGATGTCCAGGAAGTTGGCGGGCTTGACGCCGCCGTGCTTCTCGCCCGCGTAGGCGACGACGTCCAGCGTGGACATGACCAGGCCGGCGCCGTTGCCGATGATACCAACTTCGCCGTCGAGCTTGACGTAGTTGAGGTCGCTCTCCTGAGCCTTCAGCTCGAGGGGATCGGTGGCGCTGTGGTCCGCGAAGGCCTCGTGGCCGGGCTGGCGGAAGCTGGCGTTCTCGTCCAGGGTGACCTTGCCGTCGAGGGCGAGGATCTGGTCGTCCGGCGTGCGGACGAGCGGGTTGACCTCAACCAGGGTCGCGTCTTCGGCGATGAAGACCTCCCACAGCTTCTGGATGGTCACGGCCGCGGCGTCGAGCACCTCGGCGGGCAGGTGGCCCTGCTCGGCGATGCTGCGCGCGAACGCCAGGTCGACACCCTTGACGGGGTCCACGGCGATCATGGCCAGGCGATCGGGGCTGTTGACCGCGACCTCTTCGATCTCGACGCCACCCTCAACCGAGCACATGGCCAGGTAGTTGCGGTTCGCGCGGTCCAGCATGAAGGAGATGTAGTACTCCTCCGCGATATCACTGGCCTCGGCGACGAGGAGCCGCTTGACAACGTGGCCCTTGATGTCGAGCCCGAGGATGTCCTCGGCGTACTTCTGGGCATCGTCGGGGGTGGCTGCGTACTTCACGCCGCCGGCCTTGCCGCGCCCGCCGACCTTGACCTGCGCCTTCACCATCACTGCCTTGCCAATTTCTTCGGCAATCTTCCGCGCATCGGCAACCGTGTCGGTAACACGGCCGGGCGACGTCGGCACTCCGTGCTTGGCGAAGAGTTCTTTCGCCTGGTATTCGAAGAGATCCATCTGTTCACCGTCTCGTCTACGTTTTCGCCCACTCAAGGGGTGGAGCGGGTCTGTTCGGACAATATCGGCCCTGCGCCGATTCCTATCACACGCCCCTGGAACATGTGCGCCCGCTCACAGGAAGCAATGTGCGCGCGGCCGACAGGCATTGACACCATATCGGCACCCACCGTCATCCCTGACATTCGTCCCGGCCACCCGACCTCGACACTCTCGAGCGGAGGCGCGGCGCCTGCCCCTGAAACACGCCCGACGCGCGCACAGCCCCAAAATAGCTGTGCCCGCGATCACCCCAGGTCAACCGGTAGTCGCACCCGATTGCTATGCCATCCGTCCAACTACTGACTTGCCAAGGCCGAGATCGTTTCGTTATGGTCGCCGAGGAATTTATTACGAACAGGTCACGGGCAAAGGCAGCCTGTCAAATGCGAGGAAACCACAGTCTTGGTGCACAAGCAGAACGACACGACGTCGGATCACTCCGCCGACTCGGCTAACGAAGCCCCCCGCACTGACCCCAAGTTCCACGATCTACGGACCCTGCCCGCTGGCGTCCGCCGCGGCGGCGCGCACCGGATCCCCACCCCGCCCTCCGCACTGAAGGGTCGCGCGGCCGTCGTCGCAGTCGCCGCGGGCGCAGTCGTCGCCGCTGGCCAGACCGTCAGCGACGGCACGCCCGCCCCCACCACCTCGACCGGCGCGATCGCCTTGGCCGCCGGCACCTCGATCGCACTGCCCGGCGGCATCGACACCGCGAGCCTGGGCGAGACGTCGAATGTCCTGACCGTGCCGGACCTGTCCGGCGCCGAAGAGGCCGCCGAGTACGCGCAGCAGCTCGCGAAGGGCGCCGAGGCCGAGATCGCTCGTATCGCCCGCGAGGCGCTGGCCCTGCGCCCAATGTTCGTCAAGCCCACCTCCGGCACGCTGACCTCCAACTACGGGTCGCGCTGGGGCACCATCCACGGCGGCCTGGACATCGCGAACGCCATGCAGACCCCGATCTTCGCCGTCTCCGACGGTGAAGTCATCGACTCCGGCCCCGCCTCCGGCTTCGGCCAGTGGGTTCGCCTCAAGCACGCCGATGGCACCGTCAGCGTGTACGGGCACATCGACTCCGCCCTGGTCCAGGTGGGCCAGCACGTGACTGCCGGCGACGAGATCGCCAAGATGGGCAACCGCGGCTTCTCCACCGGCCCGCACCTGCACTTCGAGATCTGGGAGCACGGCACCGATCGCATCGACCCCGCGCCCTGGCTGGCCCAGCGCGGCATCAGCACCGCCGACTTCGCGGGCTGACCCCAAGCTATGACAGACAGCTGGCCGGTCACCGAAAGGTGACCGGCCAGCTTCGTACTGTAGGGCTACAGCTTTGTCATCGGGACCCCGCCGATCAGCATGAGCCGCACCTTGCCCGCGCTGCCGAAGTCGATGGTGACCGTGGCCCGGTTGCCCACGCCGTCGCTCGCGATGACACTGCCCAGTCCGTATTTGTCATGGTTGACGCGATCGCCCACCGCCAACACCAATTCCGAGTTGCGGGGCCGGGCCTTGCCGAAGCTCTCCTGCTGCTGCTGATGCCCGCTGCCAATGGACCGGCCGCCGCTGAAGCGCTCTCCGCCCCCGCCATAGCCGCCGCTGCCACCCCCGTAACCGCCGCTGCCACGTCCGCTGTCGCGGTAGCTGTTGCCGGAGCCACCTGACAAGCCAGGGTCGACCCGCCGCCAGTCCAGCAGATCCGACGGCAGCTCATTGAAGAAGCGGGACTCCGGATTGGTGATCGGCTGGCCCCAGGCAGACCGCAGCACGGCCCGCGAGATATACAGCCGCTGGCGGGCCCTGGTGATGCCCACATAGGCCAGCCGACGCTCCTCCGAGAGCTCCTGGGGATCGCCGAGCGCACGCATATGCGGGAACTGCCCGTCCTCCCAGCCGGTGAGGAACACTACGGGGAACTCGAGGCCTTTCGCCGTGTGCAGGGTCATCATCGTCACGACGCCGTCCTCGCCGTCGGGCAGCTGGTCCGCGTCGGCCACCAGCGAGACCCGCTCGAGGAAGGCGGCGAGGGAGCCGGGCACGGGCTGGCCGTCGTCCTCCGGCTCCTCGTCCACATCGGAGGAGACCCCGTCGGCCGCCTGCTCATCGGCATAGTGCTCGGCGGCGACCGCCGCGTTGACCGCGTCGGCGCTGAACTCGTGTGCGACGCTGACCAGCTCGTTGAGGTTGTCCAGGCGGGCGCCATCCTGGGGGTCGCTGCTGGCCTCGAGCTCGGCGCGGTAGTGGGTCCGGTCCAGCACCGCCTCGACGATGTCACCGACGGAGTGGCGCTCCGGGTCCAGCACGGTCGACTCGGGGTCCCCCAACATCGTGCGCAGCTCCGCCATCATCTCGGTGAAGCCAGCGATCGCGTTCTGGGCCCGGGTGTTGAGGAACGGCACGTCGCCGGCCGCCGCGTCCAGCAGCGCCGCGCCGAACCCGATGCCCAGGTTCTCCGCATGCACCGCCACGCAGGCCTCCGCGCGGTCACCGATCCCCCGTCGCGGGGTGTTGAGGATGCGGCGGATGCTGACTGTGTCGTCGGGGTTCGCCAGCGCCCGCAGGTACGCCACGATGTCGCGGACCTCCTTGCGCTCGTAGAACCGCACACCGCCGACCACCTTGTAGGGCAGGCCGAGGCGGATAAAGACCTCTTCGAGGGCGCGCGAGGAGTTGTTGGTGCGGTAAAACACCGCGACATCGCCGTACTTGGCATTGCCGGCGTCCACCAGACGGTCAATCTCCGAGGCCACGAAGGACGCCTCGTCGTGCTCGTTGTCCGCCACATAGCCGGTGATGAGCTCACCATCGCCGGAGTCCGTCCACAGCCTCTTCTCCCGCCGCCCGGTGTTCTTGGAGATCACCGCGTTCGCCGCGGCGAGGATGTTCTGGGTGGAGCGGTAGTTCTGCTCCAGCAGGATGGTGCGCGCGTCCGGGTAGTCCCGCTCGAACTCGATGATGTTGCGGATGGTCGCGCCGCGAAAGGCGTAGATCGACTGGTCCGCGTCGCCCACCACGCACAGCTCGGCCGGGGCCACCGCGGAGTCGTCGACATCGCCGGACACGCCGCCGACCAGCTCCCGCACCAGTGCGTATTGGGCATGGTTGGTGTCCTGGTACTCGTCCACCATGATGTGCCGGAATCGACGCCGGTAGTACTCGGTGACCTGTGGGAAGGCTCGGAACATGGCGACCGTCTCGCCGATCAGGTCGTCGAAGTCCAGGGCGTTCGCGCTGCGCAGCCGCTGCTGATAATGCCCATAGACCTTGGCGACCAACCGGGGCAGCTCGGCCATCTCCGACTCCGCGTCGACCGCGGCCTGCTCCGCGTCGATCAGTTCGTTCTTGAGGTTCGAGATCTGGGTGGCGAGCAGTCGGGGCGAGAACTTCTTGGTGTCGATCTCCAGATCCTTGGCGATCATCGTCAACAACCGCTTGGAGTCATCCGAGTCGTAGATCGAGAAATTCGTGTTCAGGCCCGGGATCAGTTTCGCCTGGGTCCGTAGAATCCGCACACACGTCGAGTGGAAGGTGGCCACCCACATCGAGTTGCCGCGGGGGCCGATCAGCGCGGAAACCCGCTCGCGCATCTCCGCCGCGGCCTTGTTGGTGAAGGTGATCGCGAGGATCTGGCTGGGCAGCGCCCCCCGCTCGCCCAACAGATACGCGATCCGGCGCGTCAGCACCGTCGTCTTGCCCGAGCCCGCGCCCGCCACGATCAACAACGGCCCGCCCGCATGCATCACCGCCTCCCGCTGCGGGGCGTTGAGACCCTCGAGCAGGGCGTCCTGGGAATCGTTCCGCTGGACATGACTGGGTGAGCCTGACCGTGCAGGTGAGTAACTGTTCATCGCACAACTACCGTACAAGCAGGCCCCGACATTCCTCCCTGGCTGCACCACGCGCACCCGTCCGCCGCCGCTCGTGGCAAAATGTGCCGGTACGCCGAATCAGCTTTGGCTCGCTCCGAGATGGCCGTCTGGCCGACGGGCATCCGCAGCGCTTCGCCACCCCCACGTAGAAAACCGGTATGAACATGCCAGCCGCCGATTCCACCCCGGAACAGCCCGCCGACATCGAGGCGCTGCGCCTGGAGATCGACCGGCTCGACTCCGAGATCCTTGCCGCCATCAAGCGCCGTAGCGAGGTCTCCCAGGAGATCGGCCGCACCCGGATGGCCACGGGCGGCACTCGCCTGGTGCACAACCGCGAGATGGCCGTCATCGAGCGCTTCAGCGATTTGGGACAGGAAGGCAAGACCCTCGCCCTTCTGCTGCTGCGGCTGGGCCGTGGCAGACTCGGGCACTGACCGCCCAGCCATGACCGCCCGGCCGAACACAAGGATCACACAGCCGATGCCCTCCACACCACGCCTGAACCTCGCCCGAGCCGCCACCGCTGCCCTCGCGACGCTCACCCTCGGCGGCGCGTTGATCTCCTGCTCCTCCACCACCGAGGACCCACCCCCCGCGGCCCCCGTCGACTCCGCACACGGTGCCATCGCACCCTCGACGGCGGCCGGCGCGCCCCTCGACCCCGCCGAGTATCCCGCCGATGCGGCTGATGCCGCGGCGATCACCACGCTGATCGACCAGTACTTCACCACCACCAACGCACAGGATGCCGACGGGTTCCGGGCGATCCTCTGCGCCGCGGCGCAGCCCGAGTTTGCGGACATCGAGAATGCCGGCCCGGTCTCTGACCCGATGCAGCTCGAGGAGCTCGCCGACATCGCCGTCGACGCCGACACCGCCACCGCGAACCTCACACTCACCATGGGCCAGAGCGCGAATAGCCCCTCTGAGACGGTGCCGTTCAAGTTCACCCGTGAGAACGGCGAATGGAAGGTGTGCGGCAGCCCCTAATCGGCGGGCCCACACCATCGGACTACTGCAAGGACGGCTATGAACTCGATCCTCGCCCGCGCCGCCATGGGAGCAGTGGCGACCGCGGCCCTCGCTGGCACACTGCTCTCTTGCTCGTCGGCCACCGAAGCGCCCGAGGCTGCCCCCGTCAGCGCGGAGACCACCGCCGCCCAGGCTCCGGGTCCGACCGAACCCGCCTCCACCGCGGACGAGGCCGCCATGTCGGAGGTCTTCCAGCGCTATCTTGAGACATCCAACGCGGGCCAGGCGCAGGCGTACCTCGCGACGGTCTGCGCCAGCGACCCCGTGCATTCCCAGGGCATCACCGACAGCGAGCCCAACCCGTATCCCATGAGCCTGGTGGGAATGAAGGACTTCACCGTCGACGGGGACGACGGTCTCGCGACCGTGACTGTGAAGATCGGCCTGGAAGAGTCCGCCGACAACATCACCCAGCGATTCACCTTCGTGCGTGCGAACGGCGCGTGGACCGTGTGCGGCGAGCAGGGGAAATAAATCCGGCAATGGAGGATCAGTGACCGAGCACCACGAAAAGCCTGACAGCCCCAACACGACCAAAGCGCTCTTGATCGGCCTTGCCCCCGCCCTCCTGGTCGTGGTGCTCCTCGTCGTCGGCGGACTGCTCTACACCGCGCCCGCGCCCGACTCCCCCGCCACCGCGACGCCTGCCGTCGCGCAAGCCGAGGGCTCCGCGGCAGCAGGGTCAACGACGGACGCGGCCGAGATCACCGCGGTGATGCAGCGGTATTCGGACGGCATGAACGCAGGCGACGCCGCACTATTCAAGTCCGCACTGTGCGAGAGCAGCCAGGCCCTCACCGCCGACTTGGCCGACCAACCCCCGCTCGAGAGTGGCCGGGGCAAGCTCGAGTCGGTCTCCGACGTCCAGGTGTCGGGCAACACCGCCACCGCGCTTATCACCGCGACGGTGGAGGACGCCCCGGACCTAGGCTCGAAATCGACGCAACTTAATTTCGTCAACGAGGACGGCTGGAAGCTCTGCTGATCCGATCCCCGGATCGGCGGCAGGTAACCTGGGCTGTCGTCCACCACCGCACCCCTGAGGAGCTCCGATGAGCCCGTCCGACCCGAGCGGCACCGCGGAGATCCCCAATCCGGTCCCCGCCGATGCCGAGTTCCCGGAGCCAGCGCTTCCGCGCCGGCCGCTGAACTGGATCCTCGTCGCCGCGGCCGTCGTCGTACTGGCTCTGATCGCGGCCCTCGGCGTCGCGACTTGGCTCAACATCCGGGAGGCGCCCGCCTCCGCAGACGAGGACCAGATCACGAACGTCATCACGGACTTCATCGACTACACCAATCAGGGCCAGAACGCGAAGGCGCAAGAGTTGGTCTGCTCGGGCATGACCGTCATGCAGAGCCTGACCGACAGCCCCGCAACTTCCAACCCCACCGACATCGTCCGGATCACCGGCATCTCGGTGGACGGTGACCGCGCGACCGCGATCGTCACCACAAGCAGCAGGTCGACGCTCAGCTCCGACGCCGGCCAGGAAAGTCAGAACACCCTGACAATGGACTTCCGCAATCAGGGCGGTTGGAAGGTGTGTACCCCGCAGTGAACGTGCCCCAAGATTTCGGCCCCGAGCCGGACCTCGATGATTTCCTGGCGCCCGACGAGCCCCGCAAGTCCCGACGGCTGATGATCAGCGTCGTCGCCGCCTTGACCGTGTTGGCCATGGTGGCTGTCGCGGTCACCTCAGTTCTCGTGTGGGCCGGCGACGACGCGCCCGCCGCAGGCGCCCAGGAACCCGCGGCGCAGGCCTCGAACCCCCAGATCACCGACGCCGCCAACCAGTATGTGGCGGCGGTCAATGAAGGCATCGCCGCCGACTACCTCGGCTCCATCTGCTCACCGCTGCGCACTCAGCTCGGCGACATCACCGACACCACGCCGGCCGACCCCAAGATGGCGGTCCTGGAGGTCACAGATGTGACTATCCGGGGCGAGATCGCCACTGCCAACGTGGCCATCGCCCCGGCCGACGTGCCCGACGCGACGCCGCGAACGGACAAGCTTCGGTTTCTCAACGAGGACGGCTGGAAGTTCTGCGGGCAGGCCCAATAGTCGAGTGTGGCCAGCAACGTCGGTGCCGCGCAAATAGTGTCGATCGATTTCTGACGGGTGTCCAATCATTCTGTAGTGTTCACGTGTTGACGGCACTTCGCCGAACGACAAACTTTAGGAGAGTTGATGAGTCCGACTGATAAGGGTGCAAACACGCCGGAGTCACCCAAGACGCCGGAGCCGAATGGGGAATCGATCCCAGACGAAACCACCCCCGTCGAGCCCGTCAGCGAATCGTCCGAGATCTCCCTCGCGAAGTCCTCCGGCGCGGAGGACGCCACCGCTGAAGTCCCCACCGCTGAGGCCCCCGTCGCAGACGCTCCCATCGGCGACGCGTCCTACCCCGCACCGGAGGACTTCGCCTCGTCCACCGCCGCATCCGGCCGCAGCAAGAAGCTCCTGGCGATCATCGCGGGCGTCTCCGTGATCATCATCGCGGCTATCGCCGTCCTCCTGGTCGTGATGCTGAACAAGGATGACAGCTCCTCGGACCGCGAGGCCCAGGTCAACCAGATCATCGAGACGTTCATCGAGGTGCAGAACACTGGCGAGGTCACCAAGGCCGCGGGGATCTTGTGCCAGGAGAACCTGGCCGAGTTCGGCGAGTTGAAGGATGGCGAGCCTGCGGCGGTCCAAATCAATCTCGATTCGGTCGACGGCCTCACCTTCTACCCGGTGTCCGCCTCCGCGACGCTCACGATTTCCGCCAAGGATGACCCGAGCCAGCCAGCCCAGCAGGTCCCCGTGCGGTTCTTGAACGAGGACGGCTGGAAGATCTGCAGCTAGTAGTCGCCCCGTCGACCACTGGAACGCCCACTCACTCAGCTTGACACTCACTTGAGGAGCCCTCGTGCGCGCTAGCCCGTTCGCAGCCCCGTCAATCCCTTCCAGGGCAAAGACCTTCGCGGCCGCCAGCGCTCTCGCTCTGGGCGCTGTTCTGCTCGCGTCGTGCTCTTCCTCCGCGTCGGACGCCCCCGACGTGACGCCCGGGGACCAGATCACGCAGGTCACCCAGAAATTCATGGATGCCACCAATAGCGGCAAGGTCTCCGCGGCGTCGGAGTTCCTCTGCAAGTCGACGGTGGATGCTCTGGGCCCCGACTTGACGGATGAGCCGGCACCCGAGGCGCAGATGCAGCTCGACAAGGTCGCGGACATCAAGATCGACGGCGACACGGCGACCGCGCAGGTCACCGTCTCCATGGCCGGAGATGGCGCTAGTGACGCCAAGCCTCAGGAGAGCACCATGAAGTACGTGAACGAGGACGGCTGGAAGGCCTGCCAGTAGTGCTCTCGACTCACAGCACCTAGATCACACGCCAGCAGTGCATCGCACTGCTGGCGTGTGTGTCCCACCGGCAAGCACCAGGAATACCCGAGGAGTCCTATGCGCCACCGCCCCCACGCCGCCACGGTGAAGACCACCGGAGCGACGCTCGCACTGGCGCTGGCTGCGGTTCTGTTGACGTCCTGCTCTGCGGCGGACGGATCGGGCTCAGACTCCGCAGAGGGACAGATCAAGCAGGTGACCCAGGACTACATCACGGCAGTCAACATGGGCAGGATGACCGAGGTGTCGACCCTGATCTGCAGCCGCCTAGCCAGCACTGTCCAAGGCGGTGGCGAGGACCTGCCGGAGTCGGCGAAGAAGGCACAGATCAACAGCTTCGACGCGATCACGGTCAACGGGGACTCGGCCACCGCGCACGTCACCGTGTCCGTGATCGACGATGCCGCCACTCCCGCGCAATCGGTAGAGATGCTTTTCGTCAACGAAGACGGCTGGAAGCTGTGCCAATAGCGAGCCAGCCCAACACTAAGGAGATCGAATGACGAACAACCTGACGTCCTTCCGCAAGGGCGCCACCATCGCGGTCGCGATTGTCGCCGGCACGCTGCTCGCGTCCTGCTCCTCGAGCAGCGACGGCGGTGAAGCGAATGCCGTCAGCACTGGCAATTCCGTCGTCGCTGGCGATTCCGCTGCCGATGGCGATTCCGCCGCCGCGATCACCCAGACGACCAACGACTACCTGACCGCAGTGAACTCGGGCAAGCTCGACGCGATCCGCGCGGTCTCCTGCAAGCAGGTCGTGGACGCGATCCCCGCGGACACCACGGACGGATCACCGCTTGCCCAGCAGATCGTGGTCGACTCCGTCGATAACATCGTGGTCGACGGCGACACCGCCACCGCCGACGTGACCGCCTCCCTCAAGGACACGCCCGACGTGGAGTCGCAGACAGAGTCCCTCAAGTTCGTCAACGAGGACGGCTGGAAGATCTGCCAGTGACGCCCCGCTCCCCCAAGTTTTGGTCCGTGACGTCGTTGGTGGCCGCGGTGCTGGTGATCATCGCGGCAGTGGCGGTCACGGTGGTGCTCACCTCCGAGGACGATGCCCCGGACACTGATAGCGCACAGATCATCGCCGCCACGCAGGCGTTCTACGAGGCGAACGCCGCGGGCGACCTGCCCGCTCTCACCCAGGTGACGTGCGCTCGGACTATGGCGACCTTCCCCGGCTTTCCCGAGGATCGGGCGCGCACAGAGTTGCGCGGCGTAGCCGAGATCGTGGTCTCGGGCGACACGGCGACGGGCTCGGTCTTGGCCGTCGACCCGGCGAGGCCAGAGCTCGACTCGGCGCTGATGCCGATGATCTACGTGAATGCGGACGGGTGGAAGCTGTGCCCGCCAACCAGCGAGGAGTGATCATGAATATCAGGCATCGAGCCACCGCGGTCGGCAAGACCGTGGCCGCCCTCGCGATCATCGGCGCCGTCGCCGCGTCGTGCTCCTCGAGCAGCAATGACGCGGCAGCCGCGAGCACCACAGAGGAGTCCTCGGCGAGCGCCACGGCCGACGTCCCGTCATCGGGGGCGCCAGCAAGCCCCGAGGACCAGGCCGAGATTGTCGCGATCACCAAGACCTATGTCACCGGACTCAACAACGGCGACGCCAAGATGCTCGAGCACGCGATGTGCCAGGCGACGTTGGCCAAGTACACCGATCTCAGCGTCAACGCGCGTCCCAGCGCCACACCGCAGCAGGTCAACACGATCACAGACGTCACGGTGGCCGGGGATCTCGGCTTCGGGACCGTCGAGTACTCGCTGGTCAACGATCCGTCGGCATCTGTCAGCACCGTTCCGCTGGCGTATAAGAACGAGGGCGGCTGGAAGGTCTGCGACGAGCCCTAATCGCCATTCCTGGCACTTGCCCCTCCGTCGCCCGGAATATTGCGGCTAATGTAATGGGAATGGACCACACCGCAGCTCGCGCCGACATCACGGACAGCGACGCCTGGCACGCCCTGCAGGCGCATTTCGACCGGATCGCGCCGACGCACCTGCGTGAGATGTTCGCCGCCGATCCGGAGCGCGGCTCGGAGATGACGATCGAGGCCGCGGACCTGCACTTCGATTACAGCAAGCAACGGGTCGACGCCGAGACCATCGCGCTGCTGGTGGATCTGGCGCGGGCCGCGGGCGTCGAGGAACGCCGCGACGCCATGCTGGCCGGCGAGCACATCAACACCAGCGAGGACCGCGCCGTCCTGCACACCGCGCTGCGCCTGCCCGCCGACGCGACGCTCACTGTCGACGGCGCGGACGTCGTGGCCGAGGTGCACCAGGTCCTCGCGGATATGGGCGCGTTCACCGACCGCCTCCGCTCGGGCGAGTGGGTGGGAGCGACGGGCAAGAAGATCGAGGCCGTCGTCAACGTCGGCATCGGCGGCTCCGACCTCGGCCCGGTGATGGCTTACCGGGCGCTGCGCAGCCACACCGACCAGGTGCATGTGCGGTTCATCTCCAACGCGGACCCGTCCGACGCCATCGCGCAGTTGGCGGGCCTGGACCCAGAGACGACGCTCATCGTGGTGGTCTCGAAAACCTTTGTCACCGTGGAGACTTTGACGAATGCGACCGTCGCGCGCCGCTGGCTGCTCGACGGCCTCGGCCTAGCCCCCGCGGCCGGAGAGGACCTCTCCCCCGCCGCCCGGGATGCCGTCGCCAAGCACTTCGTGGCGGTCTCCACCGCGGCGGACCGAGTGCGCGAGTTCGGCATCGACCCGGTGAACATGTTCGGCTTCTGGGACTGGGTCGGCGGACGCTACTCGGTGGACTCGGCGGTGGGCCTGGCCCTGATGGCCGCCATCGGCAAGGAGGCCTTCGGAGAGTTCCTGGCGGGCTTCCACGCCATGGACCACCACTTCACGACGGCGCCGCTAGAACACAACGCGCCGGTGATCTCCGGGTTGCTGGGTGTCTGGTACTCGAACTTCTTCGGCGCAGAATCACGGGCCGTGCTGCCATATGCCAACGACCTCAAGCGTTTTCCCGCATATCTGCAGCAGCTGACGATGGAGTCCAACGGCAAGTCGGTGCGCTCCGACGGCGCCCCCGTCAGCACCAAAACCGGCCAGATTTACTGGGGCGAGCCCGGCACCAACGGCCAGCACGCCTTTTACCAGTTGCTGCACCAGGGCACGCGCATCGTCCCCGCTGACTTCATCGGCTTCGCCCACCCCAATGAGGACCTGGCGACGATAGACGGCGGCAGCATGCACGATCTGCTGATGTCGAACTTCTTCGCCCAGTCCAAGGTGCTCGCGTTCGGCAAGACGGCCGACGAGATCCGTGCCGAGGGCACCCCCGAGCACATTGTGCCGCACAAGGTGATGCCCGGGAACCGGCCATCGACCACGATCCTCGCCCCGCGACTCACCCCGTCGGTGCTCGGTCAGCTGATCGCCTTCTATGAGCACTCGGTGTTCGTCGAGGGCACCATCTGGGGCATCGACTCCTATGACCAGTGGGGCGTGGAGCTCGGCAAGACCCAGGCGATCGAGCTCATGCCGGCACTCACCTCCGAGCAGGAGCCCGAGGGCCTGGGCGACTCCTCCACCGACGAGCTCGTGCGCCGCTACCGGGCCCAACGGAAATAGCCGTTATTTAAGCAATTTGGACATGCGGCGGTCGGCGAGGATCTTGCCGCCCGTCTGGCAACTCGGGCAGTACTGCATGGAGCGGTCCCGGTAGGACACCTCCCGCACCGTGTCCCCGCACACCGGACAGGGCAGGCCAGTCCGCGCGTGCACGGCCAGTCCCAAGCGCTTCTGCGCCTTGAGCCGCGCCGCGTCCTGGCCAACCAGGTGCCCGACGGCTTCCACGAGCACTGTCCGCAGCACCGCGTGCAGCGCCCCCGCGTCGACCCCCGAGGCTGGCGCGAACGGCGAGAGCCGCGCGCGGTGCAGGATCTCGTCGGAGTAGGCGTTGCCGATGCCCGCGAGAATCCGCTGATCGGTCAGCACGGTCTTGATCTGCTTGCCGCCCGCCTCGGCGAGCACCGCCGCGAACTCGTCCGGCTCGATGGTCGCGGCGTCGGGGCCGAGCGCAGCGATCCGCGGCACGTCCTGGGGGTCCTCGACCGCCCAGACGGCCATCGACTTCCGCGTGCCGGCCTCGGTCAGGTCGAAGCCCGCCCCCGACTCCAGATGCACCCGCAGCGCCAGCGGCCCCCGGCCGGGCCGGGCTGGGGCCGCCGGCACCGCGTCGGACCACCGCAGCCAGCCCGCGCGGGCCAGGTGCACCGCCAGGATCACGCCGTCACAGTCCAGGAGCAGATACTTGCCGACTCGGCCGACCCGGCCCACTGTGCGGCCGGTGAGCGCAGAGATCGGCGGGTCGAAGGACTTCACGACGCTGAGCGCGGCGACATCCACCCGGCCGATCTGCTCCCCGACAGCGTGCTCTCGCAAGAAATGGGCCAACGCCTCGACCTCTGGTAGTTCCGGCATGCCTCCCAGTCTGCTGGGTCCGGCGCGCACGCGCATGTGGTTCAGCTCACCTGGTCGCACATGGCAGACTGTGCCCGTGGCGATACCGACCCAGACTGGCCCCGTAGCAATACCGACTCCGTACGAAGATCTACTGAGGCACGTATTCGAGAACGGCACCCCCAAGGCCGACCGCACCGGCACCGGCACCCGCTCGGTGTTCGGGCACCAGATGCGCTTCAACCTAGCCGAGGGCTTCCCGCTGATCACGACCAAGCGCGTGCACCTGAAGTCCATCGTCTACGAGCTGCTGTGGTTCCTGCGCGGCGACTCCAACACCGAGTGGCTCCACGAGCACGGCGTGAGCATCTGGGACGAGTGGGCCAGCGCGGACGGCGACCTCGGCCCGATCTACGGCGTCCAGTGGCGGGCGTGGCCCACCCCGTCCGGCGAGCACATCGACCAGATCGCGCAGGTCATCGAGACTCTCAAGACCAATCCCGACTCGCGCCGCATGATCGTCTCCGCATGGAACGTCGGCGAGATCCCGCAGATGGCGCTGCCGCCGTGCCATACCTTCTTCCAGTTCTATGTGGCCGACGGCAAACTGTCCTGCCAGCTGTACCAGCGCAGCGCGGATCTGTTCCTGGGCGTGCCCTTCAATATCGCCAGCTACGCGCTGCTCACCCACATGGTCGCGCAGCAGGCCGGCCTCGAGGTCGGCGATTTCATCTGGACCGGCGGTGACTGCCACATCTACGACAATCATGTGGAGCAGGTCACCACGCAGCTGGCCCGCGAGCCCTTCCCGTACCCCACGCTGCGGCTGACCCCGCGCGAGTCCATCGAGGACTACACGTTCGAGGACATCGAGATCGTCGGCTACGAGCACCACCCCGGCATCAAAGCCCCGGTGGCCATCTGATGTCACGGAGAATCTGATGGCCCTGGGCATGATCTGGGCGTGGTCGCGCGGCGGCGTCATCGGCCTCGACGACGCGATGCCCTGGCATCTCCCCGAGGACATGGCGCACTTCCGCGCCACCACGTCCGGTCACCCCGTGATCATGGGCCGCGTGACGTGGGATTCGCTGGCCCCGCGATTTCGTCCGCTGCCGAGCCGTCGCAACATCGTCGTCACCCGCGACGAGCACTGGCGGGCGGAGGGCGCTGAGGTGGCGCTAACCCCCAGCGCGGCAATGGAGCTCGTGGGGGACGCGCCCAGTTGGGTAATGGGCGGCGCCCAGATCTACGCGGCTCTACTACCGCTGGCGGACCATCTCGAGGTCACCGAGATCGACGCGGACTTCGACGGTGACACCCGGCTGCCACCGCTGGGCCCCGAGTGGACCCCCACGCCTGGCCCCTGGCTGTTCTCGGAGCGTGGAGGCTTGCGTTACCGGTTTGTCAGCTACCGCCGGCTCTGACTCAGGCCACGTGGCGCACAGACCGTGGCGCCTGCCACTTGCCCGGCATTGCCCGGTGCCAGCCGATACCCTGGTCGAAGTGTGTGGGCCAGCCCGGACCGGGCAGGCCCCGCGTTAACTTCCCCCACGTACGACGGAGCAGCCTGATGAGTGTTGACCTGACTGTCGCCACCGACGCCGGCCTCGTGCGCGGCGTGCTCGCGAAGGGCCTGCCAACGTGGCGGGGCATCCCCTACGCCGCACCGCCCGTCGGCGAGTTGCGCCTGCGCGCTCCGCAGCCGGTGGCCCCCTGGCCGGGGCTCCACGACGCGTGCGACTGGGGCAACGGCTCCGTGCAGGACCCGCGCGCACTGTTCATCCGCCCCGGCAAGAAGCAGCTGCCCAGCGAGGACTGCCTGACGCTCAATATCCAGGCCCCGCCGGTGCCCGGCGAGAAGCGGCCCGTGATGGTATTCATCCACGGCGGCGCGTACCTCCTCGGCAGCTCCTCCATGGGCCTGTACGACGGCAGGCGGCTCGTCCGGCGCGGCGACATCGTCTACGTGTCCATCAACTACCGGCTCGGCGCGCTGGGCTACCTGGACTTCACCAGCTTCTCTACGGCGGAGAGGCCCTTCGACTCCAACCTTGGCCTGCGCGACCAGGTGGCGGCCCTAGAGTGGGTGCAGCGCAACATCGCGGCGTTCGGCGGCGACCCCGACAACGTCACCATCTTCGGCGAGTCCGCGGGCGGCAGTGCCGTTGTCGCGTTGATGGCCACCCCCGCCGCGAAGGGCTTGTTCGCCCGGTCGATCGCCGAGAGCCCCGCGGTGGACCTCGTCTCCTCCCCCGCGCAGGCCGACACCTTCGCCCGGGACTTCGTCACATTGCTGGGCACCGACCCCACCGACACCGCCGCCGCGGTCACCGCGCTCACCACGGCTACCCCCGCGGAACTGTGGCAGGCCAGCCGCCGCGTCACCGGCAAGACCATGAGCACCCAGCCCGGCCTGAGCCCCTTTGCGCCCACGGTGGACGGGGACTTCCTGCCTGTGCACCCCGTCGACGCGTTCACCACCGGCTCCGTGCACCAGGTGCCGCTGATCATCGGCTCGAACAAACGCGAGGGCACACTGTTCCCGAAGTTGCTCGACGCGCTGCCCAGCGACGCCCGCCGCATCGAGTTGTACTTCCAGGCCACCGACCCGGAGGCCATGGAGCGCATCTTGGCTCACTACCCCGGCTACCCCGCCCGGAACGCGGCCATCGATTTCGGCGGCGACTCGATCCTGTGGGCCCCCACCGTGGAGTTGGCTCAGGCGTACTGCTCGATCGCGCCCACCTACATGTACCGCTTCGACTACTCGCCGCGGGCCATGAAGTGGCTGGGCCTCGAGGCGACACACGCGTTCGAACTGCTCGCGGTGTTCGGCTACGGGGCCGGAGCCGTCGGCCGAGCGCTCACGCTGCCCGGCGGCAAGCGCAGCATGCGGGCAGTCACCGACACCGTCCAGCGCGAGTGGCTGTCCTTTGCCCGCACCGGCAAGCCCACGGCCGCCTGGCCCGCATATGACACGGCCTTCCGCACCACGCTGATCATCGACGATCCGTCCTACCTGGCCCATGACCCCCTCCGCCCCCGGCGGCTCGCCTGGGCCGGGTACTCCGCCTATCGGAACCTGCCCGCACATTGATGGGGAGGCTTTCGGAGGCCGTCCGGTGGAGCGTGTTCCCCCTGTCGGCCGTGTTCGCGCTCAGCCTGGTGATTCTGTTCTCGCCCGGCTCCACGGTGCCGTCGGGCCCGCCGAACTCCGACAAGGTGGTGCACGCGCTGCTCTTCGCCGCCCTCGCCGCGGCCTCGCGGCTAGCGGGCGTCGGCTGGCGGGTCACCATCGCCTGGGTCTTGGCCTACGCGGCGCTGTCCGAGGTGCTGCAGGCAACCCTGCCGATCCACCGCAGCGGCTCATGGTGGGACCTCGCCGCGGATGCTTTTGGCATGGCCTTGGGGCTCGTGGTGTGCGCCGTGATCACGAGGTCACGGCGCCTCTAAGTGCCCCGCGCGGAGTACTGCGTGTCAGCCCACCACGGTGATCTGTCCTCGCATGTCCGGGTGCGGCGCGCAGGTGTAGTTGAACGTGCCAGCCTCAGTGAACGTGTACGACCACTCGCCGCGCATCTGCGGATTGCCGCTGTCCAGCGGCTTGGGGTCGTTGACGTTGGCGACCTCGCTGACCACGTTGTGCGCCACGCCCTGATCGTCGAACTTCCAGGTCACGGTGTCGCCGACCTTCACCGTCAGGTTGGCGGGCGAGAACTGCATGCCCCGCACCAGGACCGTGTTCGGCGGGAGGGGTGCCGGATCGTCGCTACCGCACGCCGCGAGCGAAGTGACCATGAGCATTCCGACGAGCGCAACCATCAATTTTCTCAGCACCCGTACATTGTGTCCTGCCCTTGGCCCGAACGCCATCAGGGGTGGGCGCGTCAGTCTGGGAGATTGCCCGACGCGATCTTGGCGAGCTCGATCGCCGTGTCCACTGCGCCTGCGGGGGCCGGCACAAGCTCGACAGCGACGGAATACACCTGCTGGTCCTGCAGCCACCAGACCGTGGGCGCGGAGTGGGTGGAGCTGAAGGCCTGCTGGCCGAGTTCGGACACCTGCTCCACGCTGCCGAGCGCCTCCTGCATCGCCAACTGCTCCGCGAGCACCCGCGCGCCGTCTCCGTTCTCATCGCCGGTCTGGACCAGGCTCACGACCAGCTCCTGCCCGCTCGCGCCGGGGGCGCGGCCGCTCCAGCTACAGCCCGTGCCGATGTTGCTTGTGCGCTCTATCGACGCGCCCGTGGCGGCCGCCACCTGCGCCGACGTGATCAGCGCGCAACCGCCGGTGTCGCTGTGAGCATTGCCCGCCTCCACGGTGGCGGGCACCGTGGCCGAGTCGATCTGCGCGTCGTCCGGGCCCGCGGCCGTGCCGCTGCAGCCGGCCAACGCGGCCAGCAATATCAGCCCCGCGACCGCGCCTGTGATCTCTCGCCGCGCCATCTCCCCAGAGTGCCACAGATCACACGCACTGTCAGTCCGTCTCCGGCACCGTCGGCTACGGCGTCCGCGCATCGAAGATATCGAACACATTCGACTGGCCCGCGCGGTAGCGCTCGCGGTCCACCGCCTTGAACGGCTCCCACCACGGGGCCTTCGCCAACACCTCGATCTTGCATGGCCGCTCGGCTGAGCCGGCGGCCTTCAGCAGCGCATTCACCGCTTGGCGCCCACCCTCGTTGGCCCCCTCCATCGTGGTGACGTTCACATCCGTCTTGACCCAGTCTCCGGCTAGGAACATGTTCTCCACACCGGTGGCGGACGTGGGCCGCAACGCCCATGATCCGGGGCTCTGGATGAACAGCGGCTCGTCGTTGGACACCGCTGGCGTGCCGGAGCCCTCGATCGCGGGGTCCAGCATCCACGAGTGCAACATGCCATCACGCAACACGTCGTCAGTGTCGTTCAAGTGCGCCTTGATCTGCGCCCACGCCTCCGCCGAGATCTCCTCCGGAGTGCAATCCCGCGCCTTCTTCCCATTGAACATCCCCGGCGTGTTCCAATCCGAGATGATGACGGACAGACAGTCCTGCACGCTGCCGTCCCCATATGCGGCGAGCCCGCCCTTCCAGAACTGGCCCTGGCTGATCGACGTGAGGGCCCACGGCGAGTCCACATAGTTCACGTGCCCGGTGGTCACCGGCGCCCGCTCCCGGAGGAAGAACTGCAGGCCGTTCATCCAATCCGTCTCCAGTTGAAGGATGTCCGCGAGCGTGCCGTCGGCCGCCAGCATCTTCTCGTCGATCATCGGCTGGAACTTGTCGACGGGGATGGCGGAGATGAACCAATCCGCGTCCAGACTTTGCCTCCCGCCGGGCGTCGACACCTGTGCGGACGCCACGCGCTGGCCGGAGATGTCGAAGCCCTCGAGTTCCCAGCCCACGTGGAATTGCACCCCCAGTCCCTTCAAATGCGCTACCCACGGGTCGAGCCACCGAGTGGATGTCGGGCCGTTGAGCACCCGGTCGACGGAGCCACCCTCATCGTTGCCGAAGGTCAGCACGGACCAGACCGTCGCCTCCCCCACTATGCCGATTGAGAGGGTGCTCGCGTTGGCCGATTTGATCGCGGCGAGGTTCCGGATGATCCCGTCGGCCATAAACCGGCCGTACTCGGGCGAGGACCAGTCCGCCCGCATGTAGTCATTCCACGCCACGTTGTCCCACTGCCCGAGTTTGCGCTCATCGCAACTGGTCACGAACACGCCGAGCTTCTGAGCCGCGAACACCGCCTCCCACGGGGGCAGCCGGAACACCGTCTCGAACACGGAGGCAACCGAGTCGATGAAGTTCTGCGGGGTGATCGGCGACGGAATCGCCGGAACGGGGAACGGGAACGGGATCGTCAGGTCGTGACGGCCTGCGCCCGAGTGCAGGTAGGTGGTGGCCCTCGTCAAGTTGTCCCAGCACCCATTCGGGTTGCCGGGGAAGGGCGTTCGCCGCATGTTGTCGGTGAGATTTCGGTAGAAGCCCGGCCAGAACCGGAAGCCGTGCTCGCCGGGCAGGCCCTTGTCGGAGAAGATCGTGCGGGCCTTGCCGCCCAACTCCTTCCGCTCATACACCGCCACCTCGAAGCCGCGCTCGATCAGCTCATGCGCTGCGGTGAGGCCGGCGACGCCCGCGCCGAAGATGGCGACCGACCGGCCGGCGCCATCCGACCTCGCGTCGGCGGGTCCGGGGCCGGGGGCCGCGTGTGCCACGGTGGCGAGCGGGCCGCCTCCGATCGCGGCGATCGTGGCCACCGCGCCGCCCACGATCGCCGCCGACCGCAGAAACCCCCGCCGGGTCGAGCCCGTAACACTCACCTGTTCACTCACTGACATCCCCCACCGTCTCGGCCGGATTACTCGATGATCTCTGACTACCGATGCCCAGAACCATAACCGAAGAGCCAGAATGTTGACTAACTTATCGCCAGATTACGTCCCGCCGCGTCGACCACATCCTGAAGTCCGCACTGGACCAGCCGGGCGATTTCCATGGGCTTGGCCGGAAATTCTCGCACTGGATTCCCGATGTAGACGCTGGCGGCCCCCACGGACCCCACAGCCCCCGCCGCACCGCCGTAACGGATGCCCAATGGCAGCAGTGCCAGGGCCGCGCCGAGCTTGATTGCCCGCGCGGCGATGTGCCCGATGCCGCTGTTAACCCGCTGAACCTGCGCGGGATCAAGCAGGTTGCAGGTGCCCTCAGGGAAGATCGCCAGGCTGTCTCCGCGCGCGAGCCGCTCGGCGGAGATGTCCATCATCCGCCTGCCCGCATCGGCCACCGCCCGCATGCCGTGGTTCTTGCCGCGGAAGACGGGAATGCCGCCCATCATGTCGATCTGCCTGCGCTGCTTGGGATCCGCGAACAGCTCATCCTTCGCCAGCACCCGGGTTCGGCCGATGATCGAGCGCAGCGGCGACCGCCAGGCGGTCGCCGCCAGGATGTACTGATCCTTATCCGACAGGTGGTTGACCGCGATGATCAGGCTCCCGCCGCCGGCGAGCAGGCCCTCGATCGCCTCCCGCGCCCCATCCGCATAGCTGACCCGCGGCCGAAACCTGACGCTGAGCGCCGCATATGCAGCCTTGGAGGTCAACCTGTTCTGCTGGTGCTCCAGGTAGTAGTCATAGACGTCTTGCTGGTTCTCCAGCGTCACGACAGGTTTGCCCATGCGATCTCAGCCCTTCAGATTGCTACCCACTATTTGACCTACGCTACCGTAAGTTACGCAACCGTAGGTTTGCCAGTCCGCAGGTGCTTCGAACCCCGTGAATAATGGCCGGGTACACTCCCAAACGTTCCAGGCGCAGCTTTGTTGAGCCCGCGTTTGGGGCCTCCCGGCCGTCAGCGGCCGGTCCCCGCCCTCGTAGCTCAGGGGATAGAGCACCGCTCTCCTAAAGCGGTGGTCGTAGGTTCGAATCCTACCGAGGGCACCACATCACCGCAGGTCAAGCTCCATCTGGCCGCACCTTCTCGAGCCCTCCAGTCCTTACCCGCAGCTAGATCCAGTCCTTCCGGCGGAACAGCACGAACAGCCCCACCGCCAGGACGAAGATGGTGGCGGCGCTCATGATCAGCCCCCACACCTGGTCGGAGCCCGGGTAGGGCACGTTCTGCCCGTACCAGCCCGTGATCGCCGTCGGCACCGCGATGATCGCGGCCCAGCCTGTGAGCTTCTTCATCACGGTGTTCAGCCGCGCGTCTTGCAGGGCCAGGTTCGTCTCAAAAATGCTGGCGATGATCTCGCGCAAGGACTCTGTCGACTCCCCCACGTGCACCACGTGGTCGTTGAGGTCCTCGTAACTCGCATCCAGCTCGGGCAGCCGACCGGACTCGATGCGATAGCGCATGATCGCGGTCAGCACCTCCCGCATCGGCGTGACGACCCGGCGGAACTCCACCAGCTCCTTCCGCACCCGATAGTTGAGCTCCTGCACCTTGCGGGTGTCGGAGTTCTGGGCGAACAGCATGTCCTCCAGGTCCTCGACGCGATCGTCAAACCTGTCGGCGACGGCCTGATGCCCGTCAACGATGACATCGAGCAGACCGTGCAGCAGGGCGGCGGAGCCGAAGCGCAGCAGATCGCCCTCCTGTTCCCAGCGCTCGATGACGGCCTGCATGTCGACCCCGTCGTCGGGCCGAATGGTCACGATCCCGTCGGGCAGCACGAAGATGGAGACGCGGCTCCGCCGCAGCCGGGAGTCCATCGCCTCCAGCTCGTCGGCGTCGGGCCGGCTGAAGTCGGTGTCGTACACCGTGACGAACATCTGCCCACCGCGGCGGGTCGCGCGCGGGCGCTCCCCCGGGGCAATCGCATCCTCGCGCTCGTGCGCGTTCAGGCCCAGCTCCTCGCTCAGTCGCTCCATCATCGCGGCGCCCGGACGGCAGAGGTCCACCCACAACAGCGCCGTCGGGTCCAGCCGGTGCTCGGACAGGTCCGCCAGCGGGAAGTCGTCGAGCGCCACGACCCCGTCGCGCCACAGCCTGGTCCGAACCACTTCGCCCTCGATGCTCACTTCAGCAGTGTCCCCCATTTCCCGTCGCGGCGGCGCGACCTCGGCTGCGTAGGGTGGTGGCGAGCCGTCGACCTTGGAGGATCCCCATGCCCGCGTCTGCCAGCCCGCGCCTTGACGTCCGTCGCGCGGCCGACCGCCTCGCAACGAAGATCGACTGGCTCGACTCGAAGCACTCATTCTCCTTCGGCCACCACTACGACCCCGAGAACACCCACCACGGCCTGCTGATGGTCAATAACGACGACATCATCGCCCCCGGGCAGGGTTTCGACACCCACCCGCACCAGGACATGGAGATCGTGACGTGGGTGCTGCGCGGCTCGCTGGTGCATCAGGACTCGATGGGCAACTCCGGGGTGATCTACCCGGGTCTTGCGCAGCGGATGAGCGCGGGCACCGGGATCATGCACTCGGAGAAGAACGACTCCTGGCGCCTGGCCGGTGCGAGCGGCGGGGCGCACGACGAGCCGGTGCGGCTGATCCAAATGTGGGTGCTGCCCGACGAGGCCGGCGTGAACCCCGGCTACGAGCAGCTCGAGATCGACCGGGAACTGCTCGCCGGCGGGCTGGTGACGGTGGCGTCGGGCATGGAACGCTATCGCGACCACGCCGCCATCCGAATCAACAACCGAGGCGCCGCAATGCATGTGGCCCGCCTGGCCCCCGGCGGGCCCGCCCTCACCCTGCCCGACGCGCCCCTGCTGCACGTGTTCGTGGCGCGCGGCGCCGCGGAGCTGGAGGGGGTGGGCCCGCTCGCGGAGGGCGACGCCGTGCGGGTGTCCCGCGGCGGCGGGCAGCGGCTGAGCGTGGACCCGGCCGAGCCAACCGGGGCCGAAATCATCGTGTGGGAGATGAGCGCCCAGCACTAGCACAATCGAAAGCTAGAGCGTATGTTCTAACTCATGACGGCACCAGCACTGGCACCCTTCCAGCCCTCGCTGTTCGACGTGACGGACGGCGGTCCCACCTTTGACGCCCTGACCGGCGGACCGCGCCGGCGTCTGCTCTCCGACGGGGCCTGGGTGGACCTGCACCCCAATTGGCTGCGTGGGGCGGACCACCTCATGCGGAACCTGACGATGGCGGTGCCGTGGCGCTCGGAGCGGCGGATGATGTATGACCGCGTCGTCGATGTCCCCCGGCTGGCCAACTTTTACGACAGCTCCACGCAGCTGCCGGATCCCCTGCTAGAGCAGGCGATCTCGCGTCTCAACGCCCACTACGGCCCGGTGCTCGGCGAGCCGTTCGCCACCGCCGGGCTGTGCTACTACCGGGACGGCTCGGACAGCGTCGCCTGGCACGGTGACGACCTGGGCCGCGGCGCCACCGAGGACACGATGGTCGCGATCCTCTCGCTCGGGGCCACCCGCTCCCTGCTGCTACGCCCCCGAGCCGGCGGCCCGTCCCTGCGCTTCCCCGTGGGCCACGGGGACCTGCTGGTCATGGGCGGCTCCTGCCAGCGCACCTGGGAGCACTGCGTGCCGAAGTCCAGCCGGCCGACGGGGCCCCGGATTAGCGTCCAGTTCCGGGTGCAGGGAGTCCGCTAGGGCAGCACCGCGTCTGGACGCACCACCATCAGCGGACACCGGGTGTGTTGGAGCATCGCATGGCTGGTCGAGCCGAGCAGCAGGCCGCGGAAGCCGCCGCGGCCACGAGTGCCGACCACCACCAGTTGTGCCCGCCGGGACTGCTCCGCCAGCATCCGCACGGGGTTCTCCCGCTCCACCAAGGTCCGCACCGGCACGTCGATATAGATCTCCCGGTAGCCGGCCAGTCGCTCGGACAGCACCTGTTCCTCCATCACCTGCACACGGCTCCACTGCGGGCCCTCGGGGGTCGAGCCGAGCGCCGGGTGCACGGTCGCATCGCTCCACACGCTGATGGCCACCAGCGGCACGCCCCGGGCCGAGGCCTCCCCAAATGCCATCTCCACCGCGGCCTCGCTGGCCGCGGAGCCGTCCACCCCAACCACCACTGGGAGCCCCGACATCTCCTCCGGCTTCGGGGAGTCCGCCTCGGGACGAGGGATCACCACCGCCGGGCACTGGGCATGCCCCACGACGGCCCGCGCCACCGAGCCCACGAGCATGCCCGTCACCTCGCCGTGCCCACGCGTGCCCAGCACCACGGTCCGGGCATCCGCGGACGCGTCCAGCAGCAACTCCGCCGCCCCGGCGATCTGCTGCATGTAGCCAATCTCCAGTTCCGGGCCACCCACGCGGCGGGCAATCGTCTCCGCCCGGCGCAGTTGCTGATCCGCGACCCGGGCCAGCTCACCCTCGATGAAGACGGCCGGGGACGGCTCCATATAGAACATGGACGGCACGCTGACCGCCGTCGCCAATTGCAGCGGCCACGCCCGCTCCGCGGCGGTGCGCGCGGCCCACTCCACAGCCCGGTCGGAGTCCGGGGAACCGTCGACGCCCACCCACAGCGCGTCCGGCAGGACCACATTCTCACGGATCGTCTCAGGCTGCTCAGTCACTGTTCCCCCATCTCAATGTCGTTTGCATTATTGGCCGAACTGTCACCGATAGCCCCGGAACCCCTCCCACGCCAGGCGTCGGTGGGGCCGGGGATCCTTCACCACCTTGTCGTGGTCCTTGAAGATCATGGTAAGTCGATCATGCGGGTTGTACTGCGGCCATGTGGACATCGGCTTGCCGTCGCGCGCGAACCCGAGCCAGTGGGACTGCATCCGGTGGCTCACTCCCCGCATGCCACGCTGGCCGCCCAGCGTGGTGAACGCCTTGCCAAATGTGGTGTCCGCCAGCCCGAATACGGGGATCAGCTCGGTGGCATGCGTCGCCCCCATGCCAAGGACGTCGAGCAGCCGGGTCGAGTAGTCGTAGCGGTAGCTATAGGTGGGCGCCACCGCGGAGTGGCCCGCGGCGCAGTCGATCGACGGCTTCCAGAACATGGCGTCGCCGCAGATGTCCTCCAACGCGCGCTTGTCCGGATAGCGCGAGTAGCCCCCGATCATGTGAGCCAGCAGCTCTGGCTGGGTATTGGCGAACATCTTGTTGATCGAGTCGACGGAGAGCGGCATTCCGTCATCGCCGAAGCGTGTGAACAGCGCCGCCTCCCGATCGTTGGTGCCGATGATCAGCGGCACCTTGTGCGTGGTGCCGGCGGCGAAGGCGTCGAGCGGCGCCAGCGGCAGCAGATCGCCATCAACCACCGGCGCATAGCCGAGGGTCCCGGGATCGGCCTGCAACGCGTCGCGCATGAACTCCAGCCCCGCCTTGCCCAGCTTGTGCACACTCGTGTCCTCAAGCGCCTCCACCGCGTGCTCGGAGTCCGCTCCCAGATGGTCCGTGAATATCCGCGCCCACTTGTCCGCGCGCTCCTTGCCGTAGCAGACACCGGCATTCGCACTCTGGGCGATCGCCTGGTGGAACAGCCCCTTCGCCGACGGTGTGCTCAGCAGCGTGACGACCGAGTTGCCGCCCGCGGACTCGCCGAAGATCGTGACGTTCTCCGGGTCCCCCCCGAATGCGGCGATGTTCCGCTGGACCCATTCCAATGCGGCGATCTGGTCCCGGAGCCCCAGATTGGAGTCGAATTGCCGCTGGTGCGACGAGAATTGGCTGAAGTCCAGGTAGCCAAGCGCGCCCAGGCGGTAGTTCAGCGACACGTAGACCACATCACCGCGCTCCACCAGAGACTGCCCGCCGTAGACGAGGGTGGCGCTGGAGCCGAGCAGGTAGCCGCCGCCATGGATGTAGAACATCACCGGCCGCGGCTTGCTGCTGGGCTCCGCCGGGGCGAGGACGTTGAGAGTGAGGCAGTCCTCGCTCATCGCCTGGTACTTGCCGACGCCCTGCATCGTCGCCAGCTTCATCTGCGGCGGGGCGAATCCCCAGCGCAGCGCATCGCGGGCGCCTGCCCACGGCGTCACCGGCTGCGGCGCGCGAAACCGCAGCTGCCCCATCGGCGGCTTGGCGAACGGGATCCCACGCCAGCTGAGGAACTCACGATATTGCCGGCCGCGAAGCCAACCCTCCGCGGTCTCAATCTCGGTGTTTAACGGCATGGCAGCACTATACGGAACAATTGGTCGTACGTCCTATCATTACGGGGTGAGGCGCAGATTCCGGGCTAGGCGCTCGCCGAGCTCCCGGCCGAGCTGGTCTGCCGCCTGAATCTCGATGCGCGCCAAGTGATCACCGGCGTGGACCCGACCGCCCGCAAGCCTCGCGAACAAGCCCCATGGCAGCCGCACCGTCACGTCGGGCCTCCGGTCCAACTCCGCGACGATCTCGGCCCGCCCCTCCACTGCCACGTCGACGGTGCGCTCGATATCCCCGGTCAGCTCCAGCCGGACGCGGGCACCATCCTGCGCGGCAGCCCGCTTGCCGACGAGCAGGGGGATGGCGCCGGATATCTCTTGGAAGGCCGCCTCCGCACGCGGGCCACCCTCGAAACCCGGAACATCAAGGGCGTCACGCAGATCCAGCTCGTGGTACCAACAGTCGAAGGTGCGCACGCGCATGAACCGGCCGTACGTCTCGGGCCCGACCGGCGTCGTCATGTCCGCGTCAAACTGCTCCTGCGACATCTCCCCCAGCGCCGCCGCACGGGCCGTCATGATCTCGGACCAGCGGGCGAGCATCTGCACGGGGCTGTCGCCGCGCATCGACTCGACCCAGCTCTCGTTGAGCACCCCCATGGGGTTGCGCACATGCTCTGCCTCGGTGACCTGTGCCGGAGCCTCGGGGGTTGGACGTCCCGCCAGTAGGGACTCCGTGCCGATCACGTGCGCGGCGACGTCCTGCACACTCCACCCGGGCAGCGGGGTGGGCCGCGACCAGGCCTGCGCGGGCGCGTCGGCTAGCAGCCCCTCTAAGACCCGCCACTGCTCGATCAGCAGGGGCACGATCTCAGACTTGGGAACAATTGTGTGGGCCATCGACACTCGCCTCCAGATTGTGGTTTGCCGCTGCGGCAAACACTATCCGGTACCAGCGCCGCGGCGGCGGCAGACAGAGGATACTTACTGCTGTGGAAGAACCCTGCACAACGGACCAACAGCTGGCCCTGGCCTGGACCACCTCGAAGGTCCCCCCGCGGCCCGTCATCGCCACCGGCGCCTTCGATATCCTGCACATCGGCCACCTGCGGCTGCTCGAGGAGGCGCACCGGCGCGGCCACCCCTTCGTGGTCGGCGTGGAGAGCGATCAGCGGGTGCGGAGCTGGAAGGGCCCGTCCAGGCCGGTGAACTCCGAGTTAGACAGGGCTGCATTGCTTTCCGCACTCCGGTGCGTGGACGCCACTTTCATCATCTCCGGCGATCCGGAGCGGGCACACTGGCAGGACTACGTGCGACTGCTCGCCCCGCTGCATCCCTTCGCGCTGGTATTCACGCAGGGCGATCCGTTCGATGGCCCCAAGCGCCGGGCCGCCGTCGAGCTCGGCTCCCAGGTCTGGGATGTCCCGCATGTCCCCAAACGGTCCACATCCGCGATCGTCGACCGCCTATAGGCCGGCCCGCTCACGCGTCGGGCAGGACCGCCAGCTTGGCCAGCGAGCGCTGAATGTCGCCCTTGAGGGAACGCGCGATGGCCGAGCCGATCAGCCCGCGCGCGAGCGGATTCGAGAAATCAACGTCCATGGTGACGGAGGACCCGGCGCCATGGGGCGCGATAGACAGGCTCATCGAGACCTTGGTGCCGCCCTTGCCGGTGCCCACCAGCGCGATGCGCTCCATGGGCACGAACTCGGTCAGCGTCCAGTCCACCCTGTTGCGCATGCCGCGCACGGAGATCACCGATGTCATCTCCAGACCCTCGGCGAGCGTCTCCGGAAGCTCACTGCGCCAGCCGTCGTGGATGGTCAGCCACTTTTCGAACCGGGACAGATCCGACGCCCGCGCCCATGTGGCCTCGGGATCGAGGTTGAAGTTCTCCGACACCTGCAGCTTGGTCATTCTGTAGACCCTACCTATCTAGGGCACACGATCCGGCGCTGCCCGGCAGCCGATACCGGTTCGCGGCCACGGCGCGGTAGACCTGGTCCTGGCACCAGCGCACGCCCGGCAACCGGTAGAGCCATAGCGGGCCGGCGAACCCCAGCGCTGCGGACAGCGCGACGTTCGCGGCCTCCGCCCCGCCGTGGCGTCGCCCCTGCTCATCCAGCGACCACAGCTGCTCCAGCGCCGCCTCCCGCGTCAACCCGAATTGCCTCAGCGCCGCGGCACTTTGGAGCGGGTGGACACGGACCCGCACCTTGCGGTCGACCCGTCCAAGCACGCCCACGGCCTGCGTGCAGAAACCACAATCGGCGTCATAGAGCAGGTCTATCCGGGGCTGGGCGTGCTTGATGATGCCTAGTCCTTCTTCAGGTTCTTCTTGACGGCGTCCTGCACGGTGTCGACCTTGTCGGCGTACTTGCCGCCGGTCTTGTCGTCGATGAAGTCGCCCGCCTTGTCGACGGCACCCTCGATCTTGTCCGCGTTCTCGACTGCCAGGTCCTTGGCCTTGCCGATGGCGCCCTTGAACTGATCCGCAATACCCATTTCGGTGATCCCATCGTTGGAGCTTCGGCGATTCCGAGCGCTTCTACCCACCAGCTTTCCAGAAGAATCAGCGCTGTGCGAACAATCGCCGGCCATCACCGGTACGCGACCCGTCGATCCACCACACGGCCTCGATGAACACGATCGCCACCGCCGCGCAGCCGAACGCGAGCGCAGTCCACTCCATGTTCCCGGGATCCAACTTGAAGAACTGGCGCGCGAAGGGGATCGAGAACAGCACCACATAGGACAGTCCGGAGACCGCGACGAGGACCAGCTTCCACCACACATACGGGCGGGCCACCACTGCGAGGACCCAGAGGCTCGCGGTGATCAGCGTGATGAGGACCGTCGTGGAGACCTGGGTCCGCACCTCCTCCGACACGTTCGGGCCCTGGTAGACCAGCAGGTAGCAGACGAAGGACGCGGTGCCGATCGCAATGCCCGACGGCACCGCCAGCCGCAGCACGCGCGAGACGAATCCCGTGCGCGCCCGCTCGTTGTTGGGCGCCAGGGACAGGATGAATGCCGGGACGCCGATGGTGAACCACGCGGCGATGGTCACGTGCCGGGGCAGGAACGGATACCCCATCGGATCGAAGCCGAACATCTTCGAGAGCACTCCCGTGATGCCCACCGCGAAGGCCAGCAACACCGAGTACACGGTCTTGGTCAGGAACAGGTTGGCGACGCGCTCGATGTTGCCGATGACACGCCGGCCCTCGGCCACCACGTACGGCAGCGTCGAGAACTTGTTGTCCAGCAACACGATCTGCGCGACGGCGCGGGTGGCCGGGCTGCCGGCGCCCATCGCCACGCCGATGTCGGCATCCTTGAGGGCCAGCACGTCGTTGACGCCGTCGCCGGTCATCGCGACGGTGTGTCCGCGGGACTGCAGTGCGCCGACCATCGCGCGTTTCTGGTCCGGGCGCACCCGCCCGAACGTGGTGGTGCGCTCGAGGACGTCCGCGATGCCCTCCTGGTCCTCGGGGAGCGTGCGGGCGTCCATCGCGTTCGTGCCGTCGGACAGGCCGAGCGACTCGGCGACCGCACCCACCGACACCGCGTTGTCGCCGGAGATCACCTTAACAGTCACGTTCTGGCTGTCGAAGTACTCGAGCGTCGCACGGGCATCGGGCCGGACCTTTTGCTCTAGGACCACCAGCGCGACGGGCACGACGGTCTCGAGGACGTCATCCGCGTCGACCGGGCACTGGCTCTCGGCGAGCAGCAGCACCCGCAGCCCACGGGCGCCGATCTCCTCGGCCGTGCGGGCCGTCCCGCTCGCGGGGTCCAGCAGCACATCGGGTGCGCCAAGGAGCCAGTTCCCGTTGCCGCCGAAGGACATCCCGCTCCACTTCTTGGCAGAGGAGAACGCGGCGAGGGCGCTCTGACGCCAACCAGGATCCTCGGTCAGCGCATCCTTGATCGCCAGGACACTCGCGTTCGGCCGCTCCTCCGCGGCGGCCAGCGCCGCCAACGCGGTGCGGGCCCGCGACTCGTCTGGAGACTCGCCCACCGCGCGGACCTCCGCCAACCGCATGCCGGCCTCGGTGAGCGTGCCCGTCTTATCCGCGCACACCACGTCCACGCGGGCCAGGCCCTCGATCGCCGGCAGCTCCTGGACCAGGCAGTTGCGCTGCCCCAGCCGCACCACACCCACCGCGAACGCGATGGACGTCATCAACACGAGCCCCTCGGGGACCATCGGCACCAGTGCCGCGACCATGCCCACAAGCGACTCGGACCAACCGTTATTCGAGGAGAAGAGCTGGTTATAGATCGTCAGCGCGCCAGCCGGGATCAACAGGTAGGTGATGATCTTGAGGATCTTGTCGATGCCGCCCCGGAGCTCGGACTGCACCAAGCTGAACTTGCTGGCCTCCGCGGCGAGCTTGGCCGCATAGGCGTCCGAGCCGACCTTCGTGGCCCGATAGGCGCCGCCGCCGGCAGAGACAAAGCTGCCGGAGAGGACCTCGTCCCCCACAACCTTGACGACCGGGTCGGACTCGCCGGTGAGCAGCGACTCGTCGATCTCCAGGGCCGAGTCCTCGATGATCTCACCGTCGACCACGATCTGATCGCCCGCGCCGAGCTCGATGATGTCGCCGAGAACCACCTCGTTGGGCGGCACGTCCGTCGCGACGCCGTCGCGACGGACCACGGGGCGGGCCTGCCCGACGATCGTCAGCCGGTCCAGCATCCGCTTGGCACGCAGCTCCTGGATGATGCCAATTCCGCTATTGGCGATGATCACCAGGCCGAACATGCCATCAATTGGCGAGCCGGCGGCGAGCACGATGAGCAAGAGCACGCCGAGAATCGCATTGATCCGCGTGAACACGTTGGCCCGGATGATGTCGCTGGCACTGCGGGATCCGTGCTCCTGCACATTGTTGCTGCGCCCGTCCCGCAGCCGCTCGGCGACCTCCGTCGCGGTCAACCCACGCTCGCGGTCTACGGCCATCGAACCCGCCCCCGGTTCGCTCTGTTCCAATCGCATCAGGTCAGCCTAGGCGAGCGGTCCGACCTGGGCGCGGCAGCCCGGCCCACGCGTGCCATAAGATCGCGGCATGTCCGAGCCCTTCCGCCCATCAGTGCGCGAACTCTTGATCCTGCTGGTGGTGGCGGTGGCCGCAGTCACCGGAATTGCGTTCCTCGTCAACGACATCCGCCAGCCGCCCACGAACTACTGCATTGCGGTCGAGGACGGTGTGGCGGCGAACATCGCCGGCTCGCAATTGCTCCCGATCAAGGCCGTCGCCGCGCGCGATCCCTGGATCGCGAACCGCTCGCCCGAGCCCTTCGCGAACTATTACGTGGTGGCAATTCAGGTGACCACCCCGGACGGCTCCACCGGGGAGGGACTGTGGGGTGTCGGCACCAATGCCCCGGCCCCCGCCGAGGGCGCCGCGCTGTCGTTCGACCAGGACCACGCCGTCATCACCGCACTGGACCCGCTAGCTGTGGAGCACACGAACTGGCCGGACACGAGCCTGCCGTTCGAGTCCCCCGGCACCCCTGCCAGCCGAGCCCAGGAGTGCCTCATCCGCTAAAGCCCGCGCCACCAGGTTTCGACGTCCGGCTCGTCGCCGACGACCATGCGCTCGCCTGGCCTCGGGATCAGGAGCGCGGCACCGACATTCCCGTCGGCCACCGCCGCGTCGACTGCCGCGACAAGTCGCTCGATCGGCTCCGACCAGCTGTGCCGGGCCAAGACGAACGTGGCCCAATGGATGGGCAATAACGCCGCCGTGGCCCCCGGGTTGAGGTCCTGATGTGCGCGCAGCGCCTCTTCCGGATTCATGTGCACGTCCGGCCAAAACTCGGAGTACGCGCCGATCGGCAGCACCGTCACGTCGAAGGGCCCCAGCTCCAGCCCGGTCCTTTCGAAGCAGGCGGAGTAACCGCTGTCACCGCCGAAGTACGCGCGCGCCGTCGGGCCGAGGATCGCCCAGCCGCTCCACAGGGTGTCATTGCGCCGCAACCCTCGGCCGGAGAAGTGCCGGACCTCGGTGCACACCAGTTCCAGCGCGCCGACGCTCGCACGCTGGCCCCAGGTCAGCTCGATGACCCGCTCGGCGGGCACCCCCCAACCCCGCAAGTGCTCGCCGAGGCCGATCGGCACCACGAACCGGCAGCGCCGATGCTCCGCCAGCCATACGATGGTCGACCGCTCGAGGTGGTCGTAGTGGTCGTGGGAGATCACCACCGCGTCGATCTCCGGAAGTTCTGCAAGCCCGAGCGGCGCCGCATGCAGACGCGTCGGGCCCAGCCACGTGGAGGGCGAGACGCGCGACTCCCACACGGGGTCCGCCAGCACCGTGTGCCCGTCGATCTCGAACAGCACGCTGGCGTGTCCGAGCCAGGTGACGGCCAGCTCTGCGCTCGCCGGCCCAAAATCGCTGTGGACCAACGGGATCGGGCCCGACGGTCGTACCTCATCGACCCGCTGAAGCATCGCCTTGGCGACGGTCAGCGCGCCCCCGTCGGCCACTTCAGTGGCAGGCTCGGAGTTGTGGAACCTCGTGCTGCCGGCCGGACTACTGCCCGCATGCTCGCGCAGCGCCCTCCGGGTTGCCCCGATCTCAGCCCGGACCCGCCAAAGCTCCCGCACCAGCGGCAAGCCCACAACGAAGCCCGCCACCGCCGAAACCGAACTCTTCGCCACCACTGTCATCGCCTACCTCACCGACCCTGGAATTCCGGCGCCCGGCCCTCTTTCCGCGCCTGGCGGGCCTCATTCTTGTCCGCACTGTTCCACGCCGCCTGGAATGCGTCAGCCTGAGCGGGAGTCGCCTGATCCCGCGCGCCGTCGTCGTTGAACACCATCTTCAGGTGCCGCAGCGAGAGCGGAGCGAGGGCGGCCAGCTCATGCGCCCAAGCCAGCGCCGCGGGCAGCTCCCCGAGCACGTTGGCGAGCCCGCGCTCGAGCGCCTCGGGGGCGAACATGGCCCGCGCGCCCAACAGCATCGTGCGCGCCGGGCCACCGCCGACGACGTCGCTCAAGCGCCGGATGGTCCAGTTGTGCACCGTTAAGCCGTTCTTGGCGACGGGCACCTCGAACCGCGCGTCCTCTGCCACCACCCGCAAATCGCAGGCCAGCGCGAGCTGGACGCCCGCGCCGATCGCCGGCCCGTTCACCGCGGCGAGAACCGGCACGGGCAGCGTCTGCAACACATCCAGCATCCAAACAAGCGCCAGCGGGAACCGGCCGCTGTACACGTCGCCGGACAGATCCGCCCCCGCACAGAACACGTCGCCTCGGCCGGTGAGCAGGAGCGCGCGGGCGCCCTCGGCCACCGCGGCCTCCGCGGCGACGCGGATGTCATCGCACATCTGGGTGTTGAGCGCGTTGCGGCGCTCCTCCCGGCACAGTTCCAGCACCACGACATCCCCCTCGCGGCGCACCTCGACAAACGAAGCGGCCTCGGGCCTGTCGGCGAGAATTGTCGACGATTCGGTCATGGCGGTTCTCCTTTTCGACCCTAAGTTCATGCGTTCTGGCAAGAAAACCCCGCCACGCCTACGCCACCGTAAGGTTACCGACAGGTAACCGGATGTGCCAGGAAGCTCCCAGCACGCTCAGCGGCCCGTGAACTCCGGCGGGCGGCGCTCCGACCGGGCCAGCCGGGCCTCGTCCTTGTCCTCGCTCTGCCAGGCCGCCTCCAACGCCGCGTGCAGCTCGGGGCTGTCGGGATCACGGGCACCGTTCTCATTGAACGCCATCTTCACGTGCCGCAAGCTCAACGGCGCGAGCTTGGCCAGCTCACGTGCCCACGCCACCGCCTCCGTCAGGCCGCCGGCCCGGTTGCCGAAGCCTCGCTCGAGCAGCTCGGGGGCGTGCATCGGTTCGCCGGCGAACATGATGTTGCGAGCGCGCCCGCCAAGGACCTCGGCCAACCGCCGCATGGTCCAGGTGTGCACCGCCACGCCGACCTTGACCACCGGCACCTCGATGCGGGCGGACTCGGAGACCACGCGCAGATCGCAGGCCAGCGCCAGCTGGACGCCCGCGCCGATCGCCGGCCCGTTCAGCGCCGCCACCACCGGCACCGGCAGCGCCTCGATAGCGTCGAGCATCCCAATTAGCTTCTCGGGGAAATCGCCCTGGTAGACGTCGCCGGACAGGTCCGCCCCCGCGCAGAACGCCGAGCCTTGACCGGTGATCACGAGCACCCGCGCACCATCGGCCACAGCCTGCTCCGCCGCGCCCCGGATCGCCTCGACCATCACCGTGTTGAGCGCATTGCGCCGATCCGCACGCTGCAGTTCCAGCACCACGACACCGCTATCGCCGTCCTGGCGCGCATCCACCGACCCATTCACTGGCTCTCCCACCGTTGCTCCCCATCTAGATTGCCGAGACCAGTGCAACATACCGGCCCACCGCGGCAGTTGGCGGAAGATACGCTCAGCCGCAGGAGGTGTCACCATGCCGACACAACGTATTTCCGCCGCCGCGGTGATCGACCGCATTGTGGACTCGGACAGCTTCGCCACGTGGGACACGGAGCCCCTCACGGTGGCCGCCGACGCCGCCTACACGGCCTCGCTGCACCGCGCTACGGAGCGGGCTGGCACGGACGAGTCTGTGGTTACCGGCGAGGGCCTGATCGCCGGCAACCGGGTCGCGATCATCGCCTGCGAGTTCGCCTTCCTCGGTGGCTCCATCGGGGTCGCGGCCGCCGAGCGCATCACCGCCGCCATCGAACGGGCCACCGCCCAGCAGTTGCCGCTGATCGCGTCGCCCACCTCCGGCGGCACCCGCATGCAGGAGGGCACCGTCGCGTTCCTGCAGATGGTGAAGATTGCCGCAGCCGTGCAGCTCCACAAGGACGCGCATCTGCCCTACCTGGCGTATCTGCGTGATCCGACCACCGGCGGAGTCTTCGCGTCCTGGGGCTCCCTGGGGCACATCACGTTCGCCCAACCCGGCGCGCTTATCGGCTTTCTCGGCCCGCGGGTCTACGAGGCCCTCTACGGCGAGGAGTTCCCGCCGGGCGTGCAGACGGCGGAGAACCTCTACCGACGCGGCATTGTCGACGGGGTGCTAAATCCGAAAGACCTGCGCGCCGTGCTGATCCGCGCGCTGCGGGTGTTGGGCCCGGCCGCCCCGGCACCGGAGTTCGAGCCCGCCACCACAGAGATCGCCGACGTCCCCGCGTGGCAGTCCGTGATGCTCTCGCGACGCCTCGATCGGCCCGGCATCCGCCAACTACTCGAGGCCTCCGCCACAGATCTCGTCCCGCTCAGCGGCACCGGCCAGGGCGAGACCGAGGGCTCGATGGTGTTGGCACTGGCACGTTTTCACGGTCAGCCGGCGATCGTGCTCGGCCAAGATCGCGTCGGGCAGACCGCGCTGACGCCCCTCGGGCCCGGCGCGCTGCGGGAGGCCCGCCGCGGCATGCGTCTGGCCCAGGAGCTGCGGCTACCGCTGGTGCTGGTGATCGACACGTTCGGGGCGGCCCTCTCCCAGGAGGCCGAGGAGGGCGGGCTGGCACCCGAGATCGCCCGCTGTGTGGCGGAGCTCGTCACGCTGCGCACCCCCACCGTCTCTCTACTGCTGGGCCAGGGCACAGGCGGTGGGGCACTGGCGCTGCTTCCCGCGGACCGGGTGCTGTGCGCGCAGCACGGCTGGCTGGCGCCGCTCCCACCCGAGGGCGCCAGCGCGATCATGCACCGGGACACCACGCATGCGCCACAGATGGCGGCTGCCCAAGGCATCCGCTCGCGGGATCTGCTGCGCGACGGCATTGTCGACGCGATCGTCCCCGAGTTCCCCGACGCCGCCGTCGAGCCCGCCGAGTTCTCCGCCCGCGCGGGCCGTGCCATCGCCCGCGAGCTCACGGGGCTGGCAGCCGTCGAGCCCGCGGACCGCATCGCCGCTCGGCTGGCGCGGTACCGACGGCTGGGCTTGCAGTGAGACTCCACCCGTTCGGGGGCTTTCGCCGAATTTATTGCTGAGGCAAGATCATAGAGCTGAAGTGAACCGATGAACCGAGGAAGGATCCACTGATGAGCCCAGCAGGCGGCTACCGCGAGGCGTATGAGCGCAGTATCTCCGACCCCGACGGCTTTTGGCTCGACGCCGCGCGCGCCGTCCAGTGGTCCACCCCACCCACCAGGGCACTCGACCCCGGAGGCTGGTTCCCCGACGGGGAGCTCAACACCAGCGTGAACGCCCTCGACAGGCATGTCGCCGCCGGCCACGGGGACCGCGCCGCGCTGATCTACGACTCCGCGATGCTCGGCACCACACGCACCTACACATACACGGAGCTGCTCGACGAGGTCTCACGCTTCGCGGGTGTGCTCGCCGCCCAGGGCGTGGCCAAGGGCGACCGCGTCGTGATCTACCTGCCGATGATCCCCGAGGCCGCAATCGCGATGCTCGCCTGCGCCCGCATCGGCGCCGTGCACTCGGTGGTTTTCGGCGGCTTCGCGGCCAAGGAGCTCGCCGCCCGCATCGAAGACGCGCAGCCGAAGGCGCTGATCACCGCGTCGGGCGGACTGGAGCCGGCGCGCGCGATCAAATACCTGCCGATCGTGCGCAAGGCCCTCGACATGTGCTCGACGCCGCCTGCCTCCGTGATCGTCAAGGAACGACCGATGATCGCCGGCTCCGCGGACGACCACCCCTCCTGGCTGGATTGGGACGAGCTGATGGCCAAGGCGGTGCCCGCCGCGCCCGTGACTGTCAACGCCACCGACCCGCTCTACATTCTCTACACCTCCGGCACCACCGGGAAGCCCAAGGGCGTGATCCGCGACAACGGCGGGCACGCCGTCGCGCTGGCCTGGTCCATGGCCAATATCTACGACATCGCGGCGGGGGACGTGTGGTGGAGCGCTTCCGACGTCGGCTGGGTCGTCGGACACTCCTACATCGTCTATGCGCCCCTGCTGGTCGGCGCGACCACCGTGCTCTACGAGGGCAAGCCCGTCGGCACTCCCGACGCCGGCGCGTTCTGGCGGGTGATCGCCGAGCACAAGGTGAAGGCCCTGTTCACCGCGCCCACCGCGATGCGCGCCATCCGGAAAGCCGACCCCGACGCCGCCGAGCTCGCGAAGTACGACATCTCCTCGATGCAGGTGCTCTACACCGCCGGCGAGCGCCTGGACCCCAACACGTACGACTGGTGCGGCGCGGTGCTGGATATGCCCGTGGTGGACCACTGGTGGCAGACCGAGACGGGCTGGGCCATCTGCGCCAACCTCATGGGACTGGACCCGATGCCCATCAAGGCCGGCTCCCCCACCGTCGCGGTGCCCGGCTATCAGGTGGAGATCCTCGACGCGAGCGGCGCCGCCGTGCCCGCCGACACCGAGGGCAACATCGCCATCAAACTGCCGCTGCCCCCGGGCACGCTGACGGGCCTGTGGGGCGACCCCGCCCGCTTCAGCGCGTCGTACCTGGAGGCGTACCCCGGCTACTACGCCACCGGCGACTCCGGCTACATCGATTCCGATGGCTATGTCTTCGTGTTGGGCCGCAGCGACGACGTCATCAACGTCGCCGGCCACCGCCTCTCGACGGGCGGCATGGAGGCCGTCGTCGCCGGGCACCCCGCCGTGGCCGAGTGCGCCGTAATCGGCATCAACGACGAGCTCAAGGGCCAGCGTCCCAGTGGCTACGTGGTGCTCAAGGCCGGCGTGGTGATCGACCCCGACGTGCTGCGGGCTGAGCTCGTCGCCATGGTGCGCGAGCAGATCGGCGCCGTCGCGAGTTTCCACGACGTGACCGTGGTGGAGTCGCTGCCCAAAACCCGCTCCGGCAAGATCCTGCGCAAGACGATGCGGCAGATTGTGGACGGCGAGGAAGTCGTGGTGCCCTCGACCATCGAGGACACCGCGGTGCTCGACGCGCTGCAGACGCAGCTGCGGGGGTCTCACTAGCGACTTTGCGTCCGCTCTTTGGCCATGCGCACGTGTTCCGGGGTGCGCAAGGTCAAAGAGCGGACGCAAGGTCAATCCAGGCCGGGACTCACGAGGCTCCACAAAAAGGGGCTAGGCGACGTCCAGCAGGTCGATGATGAAGACCAGGGTCTTGCCGGACAGCTGGTGCCCGGAGCCCTCGGGGCCGTAGGCAAGCTGCGGCGGGATGGTCAGCTGGCGACGGCCGCCGACCTTCATGCCGGGGATGCCCTCCTGCCAGCCGGCGATGAGGCCGGAGAGCGGGAAGTTGATGGACTCGCCGCGGTTCCAGGACGAGTCGAACTCCTCGCCCGTCTCGAACTCGACGCCGACGTAGTGCACATCGACGCGCGCGCCGGGGGTGGCCTCGGCGCCGTCCCCGACGACGAGGTCGGTGATCACGAGGTCAGTGGGCGCGGGGCCGTCCTGGAACTCGACTTCTGGCTTGCTCATAGGTTTGCCTTTCAGCGCTGGGACAGGTCGACGTAGCCACGCTGGGGGTAGCCGGTGTAGATCTGGCGCGGGCGGCCGATCTTGGTGGCCGGATCCTCGTGCATCTCACGCCAGTGCGCGATCCAGCCGGGGAGCCGGCCAAGTGCGAACAACACCGTGAACATACGCGGGGGGAAGCCCATCGCACGGTAAATCAGACCGGTGTAGAAGTCCACGTTCGGGTAGAGGCGACGCTCGATGAAGTACTCATCGTTGAGCGCGACCTCCTCGAGGCCCTTCGCGATGTCGAGCAACTCATCGCTGACGTTGAGCTTCGCGAGGATGCGGTCGGCCGTCTCCTTGACGATGGCCGCGCGCGGGTCGTAGTTCTTGTAGACGCGGTGCCCGAAGCCCATGAGCTTCACACCGTCTTCCTTGTTCTTGACCCGCTTCATGAAGTCCTTGGTGTCGCCACCGTTGGCCTTGATGTCGTCGAGCATCTCGAGCACGGCCTGGTTGGCACCGCCATGCAGCGGGCCCCACAGCGCGTTGATGCCGCCGGAGATCGACGTGAACAGGTTCGCGTTGGACGAGCCGACCAGGCGCACCGTCGACGTGGAGCAGTTCTGCTCGTGGTCGGCGTGCAGCACCAGGAGCATGTCCAGGGCCTCGGCGATCTCGGGGTCCACCTCGTACGGCTCGGCGGGCAGGCCGAACGTCATCCGCAGGAAGTTCTCGACCAGTCCCAGCGAGTTGTCCGGGTACAGGAACGGCTGCCCGACGGACTTCTTGTACGCGTACGCCGCGATGGTCGGCAGCTTCGCGAGGAGGCGGATCGTGGAGAGCTCCACCTGCTCGGGGTCGCTCGGGTCCAGGGAGTCCTGGTAGTACGCGGACAGCGCGTTGACGGCACTGGAGACGACGGGCATCGGGTGCGCGTTGCGCGGGAAGCCGTCGAAGAAGCGCTTGAGATCCTCGTGCAGCAGCGTGTGCCGGCGGATCCGCGTGGTGAAATCCTCGAGCTGGGTCGCGTCTGGCAGCTCACCGTAGATCAGCAGGTAGCTGACCTCGATGAACGTCGACTTACCCGCCAACTCGTCGATCGGGTACCCGCGGTAGCGCAGGATGCCCTTGTCGCCGTCGATGTAGGTGATCGCCGACTTGCAGGACGCGGTGTTGACGAATCCGCCGTCCAGGGTGACGAAGCCGGTATCGGCCAACATCGACCCCAGCGCGATGCCGTGATTACCCTGCGTGGCTTGCACCACGTTCATGGAGTGCTCACCGCCCGGGTAGCTGAGTACGGCTTTCTGGTCATTCTCAGCAGACACAGAACATCCCTCTCCGATTGGTCGCTCAGTAACGTGGAAGTTCTTGGGCCAGATGCTCTTGGTGGAGCATTGCCCTTGAGAGGAATCTAGTCACTAAGCGTTCCGTTCGTTCAATCAGGTCCGCATCCTAGTCCCAATTTCCCCGCCCCGATGCGGTCCCGACGTTGTGACCTGCCGCAATGCCTCAGCCCCCATCGTGGTCGTCACCGTTCTGTGACCAACTAGCGGGTAACCCGGTATCGGATGAAGGCCGGCAGCGCGAGCCCGGCGATCACCACACCCACGACCACCAGCACGCCGCCGCCCGCCGCGGCGACTGTGGTCCCGACGGCATACGCCGCCGCGCCGTGCGCCACATCCCCGATTCGCGGCCCGCCCGCGACCACCACCACGAAGACCCCCTGCAGCCGTCCCCGCACCTCGTCCGCGGCGACCTGCTGGAGCATGGTCGAGCGGAACGCCGCCGACACCATGTCCGCGGCCCCGCCCAGCGCGAGGAAGCCCAAGGCCACCCAGAGCCAGCCTGGACCTCCCATCGCCGCCAGTCCGAAGCCCAGCATCGTCAGGCCCCACAGCACGATCGCGACGAGGACCGCCAGCCCCTGCCTGCGCACTCGTGGCAGCCAGCCGGAGAAGACCCCGCCCAGCACGGCACCGATCGACATCGCCGCGAACAGCAGGCCCAGCACGGCGCCGCCGCCCTCGGGGCCGCCGAAGCTGTCCTCCGCCATCTGCGGGAACAGCGCTCGCGGCATGCCGAAGACCATCGCGATGATGTCCACGATGAACGACGCCAGCAGCACCTTGTGCCCGGCCAGATACCGGAAGCCGTCGATGACCGAGCGCAGTCCTGCCTTCACCGCAGCGGCCCCGGGCGCGAGCGCAGGCAACTTGAAAACCGCCCAGAACGTGGCGAACAAGAACACCGAGTCGATCAGGTATAGCCACGAGAGTCCCACCGTGGCGAGCAGCACGCCGCCGCTCAGCGGCCCCACGATCGCGCCGAACTGCATGACCGTCATGTGCAGCGAGTTCGCCGCCGGCAGCTGGTCGAAGGGCAGCAGCCGCGGGTAGATCGCCGCCCGCGTCGGCGAGTTGACGGCGAAGAATGCCTGCTGCACGGAGAACAGCCCCAGCACCACCCACACGTTGCCGATTCCCAGGAAGGCTTGCGCCCAGAACGCCAGTGCCGTCACGCACAGGCCGACGGTGGTGATCATCATCAGCGAGCGTCGGTCCATCGCGTCTGCGAGGGCCCCACCCCACAGCCCGAAGACGATCAGCGGCACCAGCCCGAACAGCCCGGCCAGGCCGACATACGCGGAGCTGCCCGTGATCCCGTAGATCTGCGCGGGCACCGCGACGACAGTCATCTGCGCGCCGATCACCGTAATGATCTCGGCGGTCCACAGCCGCCGGAAGTGCGGGTTCTGCAGCGGGGTCGTGTCGGCGAACACCCGGCTCACGGCTGGAGGTGCTCCACCGACCAGCCGCCGTCGCCCGCGGTGAGCCGGATCCGATGGTGCAGCCGGTCCTTGCCGCCCTGCCAGAACTCCACCCGCTCCGGGGCGAGCTGGTATCCGCCCCAGCCGTCCGGCACCGGGATCTGCGCCACCTTGTCGAATCTGGCCGCGACGGCGGCGAACTGCGCCTCCAACGCAGCGCGCGACGCGATGGGCCGGGACTGCGCGGAGGCCCACGCCCCGAGCTGCGCGCCCCGCGGCCGATCTGCCCAATATTCCTGGACCTGTGCGTCGGTCAGCTTGTGGACCGGCCCGCGCAGGTGAACCTGGCGGTAGAGCCGGAGCCACGGAAAGGTCACGGAGGCATAGGGCCGCAGCGCGAGGTCCTGGCCCTTCCCAGAGCCATAGTTGGTGAACCAGCGAACGCCGTCGCCGTCCAGGCCCTTGCACAGCACGGTGCGGGTGCTGGGGCGGGAGTCGGCGTCGACGGTGGCGAGCACCATCGCATTGGGCTCATTCAGCCCGGCCACCGTCGCGTCCTCGATCCACTGCCGCAGCAGGGACAGCCAACCGTCGGCCACCGCAGCCTCCATGGCATCTACGGGCACCGCCCTAGGCCCCGGATAGTCCACACGCATATGTTCCAGATCGACGGAATGCTCGGAATCCGCACGCCCGGGTATCGTATTCTCGGGTTGCACCGATCAAACGCTACGCGGTGCTACCCCGACTCTTACTCCAGTGCCCCGCGGCAGACCAACGTCGATCCCCCGCGCCCGGCGCAACTTGGCCGATGCGGCGATCCCGTGCCTGCCATGCAGATCCACAGACTTCAAGGAGCACACCACATGGCATCACGCGACGACCTGCCCGAAGGCTTTGTCGAGGGTCTCGAGGGCGTCACCGCCTTCACCACCGAGATCGCCGAGCCGGACCGCGACGGCGGCTCGCTGCGTTATCGCGGCGTCGACATCGAGGACCTGGTGGCGCACAAGACCACCTTCGGCAATGTGTGGGCTCTGCTGGTGGACGGCAAGTTCGGCCAGGGCCTCCCGCCCGCCGAGCCGTTCCCGCTTCCCATCCACACAGGCGATGTGCGCGTCGACGTCCAGGCCGGGCTGGCGATGCTCGCCCCGATTTGGGGCTTCGAGCCGCTCCTCGACATCGACGAGGCCACCGCGCGCGACCAGCTCGCCCGCTCGTCCGTGATGGCGCTGTCCTACGTGGCGCAGTCCGCTCGCGGCATCTACCAGCCCGCCGTGCCGGAGAAGCTGATCGACGACAGCCCCACGATCACCTCCCGCTTCATGACGCGCTGGAAGGGCGAGCCCGACCCCAAGCACGTGCGCGCCATCGACGCCTACTGGGTCTCCGCGGCCGAGCACGGCATGAACGCGTCGACGTTCACCGCCCGCGTCATCGCCTCCACCGGCGCCGATGTGGCCGCGTCGCTCTCGGGCGCTGTCGGCGCAATGTCCGGCCCCCTGCACGGCGGCGCGCCCGCCCGCGTCCTCCCCATGATCGAGGAGACGGAGCGCAGCGACGACCCCCGCGCGATGGTCAAGCGCATCCTGGATAGCGGCGACCGCCTGATGGGCTTCGGCCACCGTGTCTACCGTGCCGAGGACCCCCGCGCCCGCGTGCTGCGCGCCACCGCCAAGGAGCTCGACGCGCCCCGCTACGAGGCCGCCGCCGCACTGGAGCAGGCCGCCCTGGCAGAGCTGCGCGAGCGTCGCCCCGACCGCGCGATCGAGACCAACGTCGAGTTCTGGGCCGCGGTCATGCTGGACTTCGCCGAGGTCCCGCCGCAGATGATGCCCGCCATGTTCACCTGCGCCCGCACCGCCGGCTGGTGCGCGCACATCCTCGAGCAGAAGCGCCTCGGCAAGCTCGTGCGCCCCGCCGCGCTGTACGTGGGCCCCGAGCCCCGCGCCGCCGACTCGGTCGAGGGCTGGGACTCCATCACCAAGGGGTAGCCAGATCGAAGTCGGGCGGGGCGCTGTGACAGCGCCCCGCCCGACTCGTCTGTCTGGTCAGCCGTTCTCGGTGATCTCGGAGACCTCGACAACTTCTTCTACTACCCAGCTGTTCCACGCGACGCGCCCGACGCCGCAGCCGTGCGTGAGGTCCTCGCCCTGCCGCGCAAGGTGCAGCGCGACCCGGAACTCCCGGCCCTCGAGCCGGATCCGGACCTCCCAGCCGTCGCCGGCCGGGCGCGCGTCCGCCGCCTCGAGCGCGTCGATCCGGGCGATGCCCGTGCGCTCCCGCACCACATGCTCGGCCGCCTGCGCGGGCATCGGCAGCGCGGAGCGGCCCCGGAAGTGCGGCAGTGCGAGGTCGCCGGCGCGGTGTGCCGCAATGGCCTCCTGGGCGGTCGACGCCGACAGCCTGCTGAAGAACAACCCCTGCGGGTACACGACCATGTTGGCCGCGAACCGGTCCCCTCCCGTGTGCGTGCACTCCCACGCGTCCACCTCGCCCAGCGCGTCGAGCGTGGCCAAGATCGGCCGACCGAACGCCGCGCAGCACATGTCCTTCTTCCCGTGCGTGCACACGGCCACCAGCGGCCGCCGCCGCACGACGCCGAAGTCCGGCTCGACGCCGTCCGCGATCCTCGCCAAGTCCAGGTCCTCGAGGTCGCTGTAGCCGTCGAGCGTGCCCTCGCGCATCCAATGCCGGGTCCCGTCGGACCAACTGATCACGCACAGTGGAGCGGATACGGACCTGTCGCGGCCCCGCCGAATCAGCAGCACCCGCAGCCTCCCGGCCAGCACTCCCGCGGCATCGACCACCGCGGCCGGCAGCAGGCCCGCGGGCGCGTCCTGGGGCCACGGGCCCGGGTGCTCGACCAGCACCCACGCCTGCGCGACGCCAGCCCGGCCGACGAAGCTCTCCCCCGCCGCCGCGGACCGCGCGGCGCACCCCGCGTCGCGGCGGCCGGGCGCCTTGCTGCCAGCCAGCGAGTCCAACTCAGTCGAGATCGACATCGGTCAGCACCTCCTCACGGTGATGCTAGGTTACGCTCACCTAATTTGAATACTTGAGCACGTTTCTAGGAGACACCGATCATGTCCAACCGACCTCGCAAGGCGAAAGCCATTACGGCTCTCGCCATCGCTGCCGCACTGACTGTATTGACGGCGTGCTCTAGCGGCACCGCTGACAACACCTCCGAAACTGGCGGCTCGGCCACCGCCGGCACACATGCCGTCGAGCATGCCCGCGGAGTCAGCGACGTGCCCCTCTCGCCGCAACGCGTGGTGGTGCTCGAGCCCGTTGAGCTCGACACCGCGGTCGCGCTCGATGTCATCCCCGTCGGCACGGCGGTGCTGAGCCAGAAAACCGGCGTCCCCGCCTACCTGGGCGAGAAGGCCGCGTCAATCGAGATGGTCGGCACCGTGCCCGAGCCGAATCTCGAGGCCATCGCGGCCCTGGCGCCGGATCTCATCCTCGGCACCGACTCACGGCATATGGAGCTCTACGACAAGCTCAGCGGGATCGCGCCGACGGTGTTCCTCGCGGACCACGCGGCGCCCTGGCAGGAGAACGTGCAGCTGGTCGCGAAGGCACTGAACAAGACCGCCGAGGCCGACGCGCTGCTCGCCGCCTACGAAGACCGCTGCGCGGAGATCGCCGCCGAGTTCGACACCGCTGGACAGACCGCGCAACTGGTCCGGCCCCGCAAGGGTCTCCTCACCCTCTACGGCCCCACCTCCTTCGCCGGCGGCACGCTGGAGTGCGCGGGGTTCACCACTCCGGCCCGCGACTGGGAGAACTCGATCTCGGTGGACCTGTCCCCCGAGCTCGCCAGCCAGGCCCAGGCCGACCTGGTGCTCGTCACGTCCGCGGACCCCAGCGATCCCTCGACGATGCCGGTGGAGATGACCGCCAACGCCGAGTTGATGCCGAACACCCACCTCGTCGACATGTCGTTCTGGATCACCGGGGTTGGGCCGCTGGGAGGCCAGACGGTCCTCGACGACCTCGCCCGAATCCTGGGCGAGAACGCCAACGGTTGAGCTCGGGCGCCGCGCAGCCACCAGCTCCCCGAGCGGCGGCAAACCGAGCGGCTAAACTAGGTCTGCACCGAACCCGCCTAAATGAGGACGCACTGACACATGGCTGACGCAAGCACACTGATCATCCCCTCCGACATGAAGCCCGTCGACGGCCGATTCGGCTGTGGTCCCTCGAAGGTGCGCCCCGAGCAGCTGCAGGACCTCGTCGACACCGGCGCCTCGGTATTCGGCACCAGCCACCGCCAGAAGCCCGTCAAGGATGTTGTCGCCCGCGTGCGCAACGGCCTGCGCGAGCTGTTCTCCCTCCCCGAGGGCTACGAGGTCATCCTCGGCAACGGCGGCTCCACCGCATTCTGGGACGCTGCGGCATTCGGCCTGATCCGCGAGCGCTCGCTGCACCTGACGTTCGGCGAGTTCAGCTCCAAGTTCGCCTCGGTCGCCAAGGGCAACCCGTTCATCGGCGACCCCATCGTCATCTCCTCCGAGGTCGGCAGCGCGCCGACCCCCGTGAGCGACCCGTCCGTCGACCTCATCGGGTGGGCCCACAACGAGACCTCCACCGGCGTCATGCTCCCCGTCAGCCGCCCCGCGGGCTCGGAGAACGCGCTCATCGCGATCGACGCGACCTCCGGCGCCGGCGGCCTGCCCGTCAACATGGCCGACGCCGACGTCTACTACTTCGCGCCCCAGAAGTGCTTCGCCGCAGACGGCGGACTGTGGATCGCCCTGATGAGCCCGGCCGCACTGGCCCGCGTCGCGGAGATCAAGGAGTCCGGCCGCTGGACCCCCGATTTCCTGTCGCTGCCCATCGCGGTGGAGAACAGCCTCAAGGACCAGACGTACAACACCCCGGCGCTGGCCACCCTGCTGATGTTCGCGAACCAGATCGAGTGGATGAACTCGGGAGGCGGCCTCGGCTGGACCTCCGCACGCACTGCGGACTCGTCCTCGCGCCTGTACACCTGGGCCGAGCAGAGCTCCTTCGCGACGCCGTTCGTCGTCACCCCCGAGCACCGCTCACAGGTCGTCGGCACCATCGACTTCACCGACGAGGTCGACGCCGCCGTCGTCGCCAAGGTGCTGCGCGCCAACGGCATCGTCGACACCGAGCCCTACCGCAAGCTGGGCCGCAACCAGCTGCGCATCGGCATGTTCCCGGCGATCGACCCGGCGGACATCTCCGCGCTGACCGCCAGCATCGACTGGGTCGTCGGCCAGCTCTAAAGACTCGCACGACGCACTGACGGCCGGTCTCGATCACCTCGAGGCCGGCCGTCGCCGTCCTATCACACACCTACTCAGCCCACTTACCGGTACATTGACCAATGGCAAGCATTTGGAACGCGTGTCCTCCCCAACCAGGACCTCAACTCGGTTACGCTGAAAACTATTCGTAGTTGCCCCAGGAGGTTGTCTGTGCGTGAACTCAAGGTGATCGGCCTAGACGCGACCGGGCAGAACGTGATCCTGCAGGACCCGGCCACCGACGACCGCTTCTCCGTCCCCGCCGACGATCGTCTTCGCGCCGCCGCACGAGGCGACCTCAGCCGCCTCGGCCAGATCGAGATCGAGATGACCAGCCAATTGCGCCCCCGCGAGATTCAGAAGAAGATCCGCGCCGGCGCCAGCGTCGAGGAAGTGGCCGAACTCTCCGGACTGCCGACCTCCCGCGTCGAGCGCTTCGCCCATCCCGTCCTGCTGGAGCGCAGCAACGCCGCCCATCTGGGTTCGAAGGCCCACCCCATCCGCCCGGACGGCCCCACCGTGCTCACCCTCGGCGAGGTCGTCGCCTCCGCATTTGGGGCCCGCGGCCTAGACCCGGAGTCCGGGGAATGGGATGCTTGGCGCCCCGATGGCGGCGAATGGGTCATCCAATTGACTTGGCTCGCAGGGCGTTCCGAGAACTCCGCGCACTGGATACTGCACCGTGACGCGCACGGCGGCACCGTCAGCCCTATGGACGACGCCGCGACAGAGCTCATCGATCCGAACTTCACCCGTTCGCTGCGACCCATCGCACAGCTCACTCCCGGCATCAGCCCCGTGGACCAGGTTCTCGTCGCCCCCACCACCGGCGACTTCCTGCCTGCGCCGGCCAGCGAGCCGGCCCAGCCCCTGACACAGCACGAGGCTCCTACAACGGAGGCGGCTCCCGCCGAACCCACCGCCAACACCGCACCGGTGAGCGATGACGAGCCGCTACCCCAGCCTGATCCGGCCACCCGCAGCTCCAAGAAGTCCCGCAAGAACAAGCCGACTATGCCGTCCTGGGAGGATGTCCTGCTGGGCGTCCGCAGCAACATCAACGGCTAGTATCTGACACGCCGTTGTGCGCGTTATATGCTGTGGGACTAGATATCCAGCGACCGGCCGATGATCTCCTTCATGATCTCCGTGGTGCCGCCGTAGATCCGCGTCACGCGCGCATCCGCGTAGGCGCGCGCGATGGGGTACTCGTTCATATAGCCGTAGCCTCCGAACAGCTGTAGGCAGCGGTCCACGGTGCGCCCCTGGAGCTCGGTGCACCAGTACTTGGCCATCGACGCGTCCACGGCGCTCAGCTCGCCCGAGTTCAGCGCTAGCAGCGCCTGGTCGACGTAGTGCTGGGCGACCTCGATCTCCGTGGCGATCTCCGCCATGGTGTGCCGAGTCGTGGGCAGGGAGCCGACAGACTTCCCGAAGACCTTGCGCTCGCGCACATACTCGGTGGTCCACTCGAAGGCCGCCGCCGCCGCCGCGACACCCGCCACGGCGATGGACAGACGCTCCTGCGGCAGGTTCTGCATCAGGTGGGTGAAGCCCAGCCCCTCCTCGCCGAGCAGGTTGGCGACGGGCACGCGGACATCCGCGAAGAACAGCTCGGCGGTGTCCTGCGAGTGCAGCCCCAGCTTGCTCAGGTTGCGGCCGCGGTCGAAGCCGGCCATGCCGCGCTCGACCACGATCAGGCTCAGGCCCTTGTGCTTCTGCGTCGGGTCCGTCTTGGCCGCGACGATGATCAGGTCCGAGTTGATGCCGTTGGTGATGAAGGTCTTGGAACCGTTGAGGACGTAGTGGTCGCCGTCGCGGATTGCGGTGGTCGAGATGCCCGCCAAGTCCGAGCCGACGCCCGGCTCCGTCATGGCGATCGCGGTGATGAGCTCACCGCTGGCGATGCCGGGCAGCCAGCGCTGCTTCTGCTCGTCGTTGGCGAGCGACATGAAGTACGGCAGGCAGATGTCGTTGTGAAGGGTCAGGCCCAGGCCCGCCGCACCCGCGCCCGCGCGGGCGAACTCCTCGCCGATGATCGCGTTGAAGCGGAAGTCCTCCACCCCGCCGCCGCCGTACTCCTCGGGGATCTCCATGCCGAGGAATCCCCCGGCCCCCGCCGCGGCGAAGAGGCTGCGGGGCACGATCTCGGCAGATTCCCACTCCTCGATGTGCTCCACCACCTCCCGCTGCAGGAAAGTTCGCAGGCTCTCGCGGAAGTCGGCATGATCTGAGTCAAAGATTGTGCGGCGCATAACACAAGAGACTAGTACGACCCGACTAGCGAGCGTTAGTCCAGACTGCATTGTCATTGAGAAATTTGGTCGGCCCAGTTTTTCAAGTTACATAAGCGCAGGATAAAGATAGGAAGTTCCAGCAGTAGCTCACGAGTTCGGATAAAATGGACACATCGAGATCAGCTCGGCAGACTTCCACCCTGGGTGATCGTTGAATATTTGATCCGAACGAGTTTTCGCTTTTCCCCTCAAACTTGGATCCCGTTGCGGTAAACTTGGATCACGCATTCGGGGGAAAGGGGATTCCAGTGACGCACGACGTACTGCCTCCGGTGCCGCTTCCA
>NZ_BAVQ01000022.1 GCF_000524475.1 Tomitella biformata AHU 1821
AATCGCCTAGCGTTCACGCTGATTCGTTGATCGCTACGCTGATCCGAATTCCACCACTACACGGGGCACTACCCACGGCACCGGCTCGGCCACGGGTGTGCGGGCGACCCGCAGCCCGTCAAGGACGGCATTACAGCACCGCGACCCGCCCCGGCCGAATCACGTTGGGTCCCCTGCCTGACAGCGCACGGCATCGCGATGACCGCCACCGACATCTCGCATTGCCCCGTTCTGCGCCGTACCGTGGGCTAGGTATGACTGCCAACCTATCGGGAGGAACCATGCGTAGAACCACCGTATTCGCCGTCGGCATCGCCGTCACCGCCCTGATCGCCACGGGCTGCTCAAGCGGAAACAACTCCGCCAACCCGTCCAGCACCCCACCACCCAGCGGATCCTCCACAGCCAGCACCAGCGCCGAGCCCACCACCGCTGTCGCAGACTCGGGCGGAGCGTTCAGCGCGGCCGGGCCCGACTTCACCTACAACGAGGCCGCAGTGCCGATCGGGTCAACCCTCACCGCGGAGGTTGACGAGGCCGACGGGATGACCACCGTCGACATCCAGGTGACGGGCCTACAGCCCGACCGCGCGTACGGTGCCCACGCGCACACACTGGCATGTGGGCCGACGCCGTCCGACTCCGGTCCGCACTACCAGAATCAGAAGGACCCCGCGGCGACGCCGGAGACTCCATCCAGCGACCCCGCCTACGCGAACACCCAGAACGAGGTGTGGCTCGACTTCACCACGGACTCCGCCGGCAACGCCAGCGCGGCCACGATGGTGGAATGGGAATTCCGGCCCGGCGAAGCCCAGTCGATCGTGATCCACGACCACCGCACCAGCACCGAGCCCGGCAAGGCGGGCATGGCCGGGGACCGATTGGCCTGCGTGCCGGTGCAGTTCCCCTGACCGCCGAATAGGACGCGTGGCAGCGCCCCCGCTGTTCGTCCTTCGTGGCCGATCTCGGCACACCCAGAATCAGGATTCCGCCACCCATCGCCGCGACTGCGCGGTGGCGGTCCACCGCCACACCATCAGCACCACCCCGCAGCAGCCAATATGCTCCAGCAGAGTTCCCGCGACATCAAGCAACCGTTGCGCCTCAGCCTTGTCGCGGGCTGCAGGTCTGGGATCTGCCACCACGAGGGCCAGCGCGTCGCAGATATCGGCGACGTGGCGGTCATCCAGTGGCTGATAGGTGAAGGCCTCGATGATCCCGTCGCGCAAATCCGGCAGACCGACGGCGAGCAGGTCCTCCGCCAGCGCCTTGGCTGGCTCGTCGAATACCGTAATCCGCCCCATCGCAACACCGTAGTGAAATGGCCCGATCAGGTCAGGACTACGGCAGATACCCCGCCCGCAAGACCGGCTCGGCCACCGGAGTGCGGGCGACCCGCAGCCCGTCGAGGATCGCATTGCGCAGTTGCCGGGGGTCGATGACGGCGTCGTAGGTGGCGGTGCCGGCCAGCCGCCAGGGCCCCGCGGCCTCGTTCTCCACCAAGGCCTTCGTCGTGTCCGCGTCCGCCTTGGAGGTCTGGCCGCCGACCTTCGCGGGGATGCCGCCGAGCACCGCGCCGGGGAAGGCCAGCGATAGTGTCTGCCCGTTGAAGGCGTTCTGTCCCATCACCGAGCTGCCGAATCCGAACGCTTTGCGCAGCGTCACATGAATCTTCGGCACGTCCGCCCGGTGCTGCGCGGCGAACATCCGAGCCCCCGCCCGCAAGATCCCGGCCCGTTCCGAGGCACTGCCCGCGAGCACGCCGGGGTTGTCGGCCAGTTGGATCAGCGGCAGGTGGAACGCGTCAGCGATCTGGATGAACCGGGCCGCCTTCTCCGCGGCGGCGACATCGATCGCGCCGGCCATGACACTGGGCTGGTTCGCGATCACAGCGACAGGCCGTCCCCCGATGCGGGCGAGCGCAGTGATGATCGAGCGGCCGTGCAGAGGTGCGAGCTCGAAAACGTCCTCGCACACCGCTTCCAGGACCTCACACATGTCATAAGGGCGGCGCGCGTCGGGCGGGATGATATCGAGCAGCTCCTCCACGGCGCGGTCCCCCTCCGCATCGATCACCTCGGGCAAAGACCACGCGTTGGCGGGCATCAGCGCAAGGTAGCGGCGTGCCAGCGCGCAGGCCTCGTCGACGTCGGCCGCGACATTGTGCGCGACACCGCTGATTCCCGCGTGCACGGCAGGTCCGCCGAGGTCCTCCTTGGTGACCTTCTCCCCCAGCGACGCCTCGACCAGCGGCGGGCCGGCCGTGAACAGCGCGGAGTGGCCGTCCACCATGATCGTGAAGTCCGAGAGCGGCGCGGCCAGGGCACCGTGCCCGGCGGAGGGCCCGGTGACGATCGCGACGGTGGGCACGAGACCCGCAAGATCCGCCAGAGCCTGTAAGTCGTTGGGGGCAGGGCGTTCTCCGCGCAGCGCGTTAGTGGCGCGATGACCGGCGCCCTCGAGCATCAGCACAAGAGGACGTCGCTCCTGCAGGGCGAGGTGAGCCAGCCGCGCGCGCTTGGTGGCGCCGGCGGTGCCGATGGACCCGCCGGCGACGGAGAAGTCCTCCGCGCCGACGAACACCGGCCGGCCGTCGATCAGCCCGTGTCCAGCGATGAACGCGTCGGCGGGCACTTCGCCTGCGAGCGCGCCGATCTCGCGGAATGAGTCGGCGTCGAGCAGGAGTCCGATGCGCTCGCGGGCATCGACCCGGCCCAGTGCGCGGCGCTTGGCCAGCTTCTCCGGCCCGCCCATAGCTAGGGCGGCCTCGGTGCGCCGCGCCAGATCCGCCAGCAGCGGCGCCCAGTCGTCGCGGTGGGTCACGGCTAGTTGGTGATCAGCTCGTCGAGCCCGTGCCGGATGACCTTGCCGGTGGCGTTGCGCGGCAACAGTTCCGTGGTGAAACGCCACTTCGTGGGGATCTTGTACTTGGCGATCTGCTCGGCTAGGTGCGCGCACAATTCCTCGCCCCCGGCCGCGTCTGCGGCATCCAGGACGACGAGCGCGCCGACCTCCTCGCCTAGGTCGTGGTGCTCGAGCCCGACCACCGCGGCCTCGAGCACGCGGGGGTGCGTCGCAAGAGCGTTCTCGATCTCCACCGGGTAGACGTTCTCGCCGCCGCGCAAGATCAGGTCCGAGCGGCGACTGCTGATGGTGAGGTAGCCGTCGCGCATGGTGCCGAGGTCGCCAGTGTGCAGCCACCCCGCGGCGTCGATCGCCTCCGCCGTGGCCTCGGGGTTATTCCAGTATCCGAGCATCACCTGCGCGCCGCGGACACAGATCTCGCCCTCAACGCCGTCGGGCACGATCGCCCCGGCCGTGTCCATGACAACGACCTCGACGTTCTGAATGGCCTTGCCGACGGTGGTGGGGTCGGCCTCGAGGTCCGCCGCGGTGGCGAACGTGGCCGCGGTGGAGCATTCCGTCTGTCCGTAGTTGGTGCCGAGGGACTGCGCGACGGCCGGGATCAGCTTGCGCAGCTTCTCCTTCAGCTCCACGGACGACGGCGCGGAGCCGAGCGAAATCGTCTTGAGCGAGGACAGGTCATAACCCGACAGGTCGCCGCGCTCGACGAGGCGGCTGGCCATCGTGGGCACCGCACCCCAGCTCTCGATGCGCTCGGCCTCGATCACCCGCAGTACCCGGTCCACCTCGAAGCGGCCGGTGTAGATCGTCAGGGTGTCGCCGGCGACCAGTCGCGGGACCGACAGGTTGTGCAGCCCCGCGATGTGGAACAGCGGGCTGGTCATGAGGTAATTGCGCATCGTGCGCGGGCGGCCGAACGCGGCCATAAGCTCGTCGTTGAAGCGGAAGAAGTCGGCGGCGGCAATGACATTCCGGTGCGAGTGCACCGCGCCCTTGGGCCGGCCCGTCGTCCCCGAGGTGTAGAGGATGACGGCCGCGTCGTCCTCGTCGATCTCCACCGCGGGCAGTTCCGCCGGCGCGCCGGGCTCGGTGGCCAGGCGGACGATGTCCTCCTCAATGGACAACATCGGAATGCCGCGGTCGGCCGCCATTGTGCCGATATTCTCTCTGCGGCGGGTGTCCGCGATGAGGATCTTCGGCTCCGAGTGGTCGAGGCCGTACTCGATCTCGGCGCGCGACCAGAATGCGTTCATCCCGACGACGACGGCGCCCAGGGACGTCGCGGCCCAGAAGCTCATGATCCACTCGGCGCTGTTCGCCGCCAGGATCGCGACGCGGTCACCCTTGCCGAGGCCATACTCGTCCTTGAACGCGTGGCTCAGGGCGGTGACGCGGCGCAGGTTCTCGGTGTAGGTCAGGCGCAGGCCGTCGCAAATGAGGTACTCGGTGTCGCCGTACTTCGCGGAGTCCAGCAGCATGTCCCGCAGCGCGCGCGAGCGTCCGGTGTACACGGGCAACGGGTGGCCCTGAACCTGCTCGACGCCGACCTCGAGCGGACCTCCCGGTCCAGTAACCTGCTCGATCGCTGCCTCGCGCGTCAGTGCCGCCATCGTTGCCTACTCCTCATACCGCGTCGAATACCTGCCTGCACCCACCACACAAGCAATTGCTTGGTGGAGCGTAGGTTGCCGCGTCCTGGCAGGTCAATCGGCGGTCTCGGTGCCCTCCCGATACCGCTTCCATCGGCCGGGGTCCACCGGGACCGGCTCGGTGCTCCCCGCCACCTTCGAGGTGCCCTCGAAACTCCTGGCCACCTCCTCGATATCGGCTAGCAACTGCTCTGCGAGGTCGCGCTCGGCCTGGTAGTACCGCGCCGACCAGCGCATAGCCATGCTGGCGAACTCCCAGGTCGGCAGCTCGGAGGTCTGCTGCGCGCGAAGCGCCGCCCCGTCGCGCATTCCCTCCACGTACACGATGTGCTCCCGCACCATCTCCTTGAGCCGGTCCGGCTCGTTGAGGTGGCCGAGCCACATCCGCACCATCATCGGATGCTTCAGCACCGGCTGGTCGACCTCTGCGTTACGCGCCCAGGCGCGCAACGCGGCCGTCCCCGCCGGGGTGATTGTGTAGACCCGACGACCGCGGGCATCGGTCTCCGCGTCCAGTTCCGACTCCACGAAACCAAGGACCTCGAGCTTCTTCAGCTCCGAGTACACCTGGCTGAACGACGGGCTCCAATAGAAGTAGTTAAGGCTCCAATCGGCCCACGTCTTCAAGTCGTAGCCGGACAGCCCCTCGCCGAATGCGAGCATCCCCAGCACAGTCCACGCGTTAGCGGGCATTTTGGGGTAGCTCGCCTCGTCGGTGGCACGGGTTTCGTCCACGGAGTCATGCATATGTCCACGCTAACAGTCGACACAGCGTGCCGCAGCGACACCTTAATTAAATTGAATTGCCGCCCGCTCAACTAGAACCGCAGCCGTCCGCCCGAGATCACGGCGGCGCCGCCACTGACCAATTCGAAGTCGATGTGCTCGCCGTCGGCCCACGTCGACAGGTCCAACTCATCTCCCGGAAATACCGGCGCGGCGAACCGGCCCGAGAGCTCCTTTAGATCCGCCGGGTGCACGCCGAGGCGCGCGGCGAGGGGCAAGGTCAGTGCGGCCATCGTGCACAGCCCGTGCATGATCGGACGGGGCTGCCCGATGCCGGCCGCCGCCTCGGGGTCGATGTGGATGTGGTGGCGATCGCCCGTCAGGCGGTAGGTCGCTGCCTGCGTCGCATAGGTCTGCACGGGCAGGACCACGTCGGGCTCCCCCTGCGGTCCGATGGGCTTGGACGGGCCGCGCTCGCCGCCGAAGCCGCCGCTGCCGGGCGCGAAAATCGACCATGTGGCCTCGAAGTACTCGCACTCGACGAGAATGTCGAACACCGCCGCCGAACCCTTGTCCCATACCTCGGTCACGCGCGCGGCCAGGTGGAGTTCGCCCGTGCGCGGCAGATCCTTCAACACCTGAAGCTGCTGCGATCCGTGCACCGAGAGCCGAGTGTCGAAACCGCCCTGCGAACCCAGCGCGTCCGGGGCCCACTGCGCGAGGGTCAGCGCGAACGTGGGCAGCACCCGCAGGCGCTCCTCGAAGATCAGGTCCAGGTCCGTCGCCTGCGCGCCGACTGCGAGGGCGTAGAGGATCGCGTCGCGCTCGGTATAGGAGACGGTGCGGGCGCCGAGGTCGACGCCCTTCCACTCGCCGGCGGGACGGGGGTCGAGTTCACGGTGTTGAGCCATAGGCGGGACGCTAGCCGGGACGCCCAGCGCCAACGCTTGGGGCTCTCGGTGAGCGAGAGGCGCTTAGGGCTCGTACCTCCACTCGAGCATGCCGTCGACGATCATGGGCTTCATTCCCCAAGCGAAGACCTCCCCCGTCTCGAGGCTGTTCGCAAGATCGGCGAGCATCGCGCTGATCGAGAGCCAGCGCGGGCCGCTGCCATCGGCTCCCTCATCAGCGAACTCTGTGACACAGCCAGACAACTCGCCCGGGCGGGTGTCCACAAATAGGTAGTAGTTGTCCAGGCCCGCGATGGGAATGAACTCCGGCAGGATCATCCCTGCGGTGTCTCCAGCCTGGGAGCCGACGGCCTCCTCTCGCAGCCAACCGTCGTCGAGCCTGCTGGCCACATCCAGCATCATCTGTCTCTCCCCGAGCATCCGGTCCAGATCAAAAAACCCATGTCCCGGCAGGATCGGAGCCGAGCTATCCAGCGGCAGCCCGTTGACATCCTCAAATAGCTCGATGAGCTCCGCCGGCCACTTAACCCCCGTGGCCGCCTCGGCCCGGGCAATCCTGTCCGGATCGGCCCCGACGATGGGCACCGCCGGCAAGTTCTCCCCCATCCACTCCGCTATCCGGCTCCACTGCACGGCGACCGATCCCGGAGGCGTCGCCGACAGCACCGGCTCCGCGGGCGGCGCGTCACGCGCCAGCTCGTCGGCTGCCCTCTGTTCTGCGATCGCGACCTCGATGCGCTCGCGCAATTCCGGATCAGAAAGCTCTGGATCGAAGAAGCCGCTGACCCAGGCCATGTCCTGATTGATGCTCACGAAAACTGTCCCGGGTTCGCACACGTCCCCACCTCGACTTTGCTCGTCGAGGATGAGCTGTCGTCCCCGCTCGATCGCGGTGGCCAGCGCGGTCTCTCGGTCCTACTCGGTGCCATTGACGAGGGAGGAACTGCCGACGACCGTCGTCGGGCAAGCGAAGGACCAGGACGTCTCCTGTTCGAACTGCGATTCCACTGCGACTCCGCCCCTGTCTGCCGTGCAGGCCGCTGCCAACCCGAGTACTGCCAACAGCGCCGCAGCCCTAGCGACAGCTTGCATCCCGTTCCAGCTCACCGTGGATACCACCATTCGTCGGGCCGGGCACTGAGGAGGCTCCACAGACACATCCGTCGATGCTTCCACAGCCGTGCTCTTTGCCAGGAGAAACCGATGTTCCAGCCCCTATCGAGACCCCCGGATCAACCGCCCCGGCAACGCGCCCGTGTGCTCGCCCTCACGGAACACGATCTCGCCCGCGACGATCGTCGCCTCATAGCCGGCCGCCGTCTGCATCAGCCGCCGCCCGCCCGTCGGCAGGTCGTACGCGACGAAGGGATCGCCCGCCTGGAGCCGCTCGAAGTCGATCACATTGAGGTCCGCACGGTAGCCCGGCTTGATGACCCCGCGGTCCCCCAGACCGAGCGCCTCGGCGGTGTCCGCGGTCTGACGCTTGACCAGCCACTCGATGGGGAATAACTTGCCCCGCACGCGGTCCCGGCCCCAGAGGGTGAGCATCGTCGTCGGGAAGCTGGCATCCGAGATCGCACCGCAGTGCGCGCCGCCGTCGCCGAGCGCGGGGATGGTGATGGGGTGCTCGAGCATCTCGGCGCAGGCGTCGAGGTTGCCCTCGAGGTAGTTGAGCATCGGGAAGTACAGCAGGCCGCCGGCGGTCATGTGGTCATAGGCCAGAGCCTCCGGGAGGACTCCTGCGCGGGCCGCCGCGGCGTCGATGGAGTACTCGGGCCCCGGCTCGTAGTTCACGGGGCTGCCCAGGATGAACTGGTTCTCGAAGCTCTGCGAGAGCCGCGCGTGCAGCGCCGCCCCTTCGATCGGCACCTGGGCCAGGATGGCGTCGCGCACCTCGGGCCGGCGCAGCTGTGCGAGGCGTTCCGGCACAGGCAGATCCGCGATCTCCAGATAGGAGGGGCAACTCATGAACGGGTGCCAGCTCAGCTCCCAACCGAGCATCACGCCGATGGCTCGCGAGGCCACCTGGCCGCGGATCGGCACGCCGGTCTCCTCGCCGATCTGCTGCAGGCCCTCGAGCAGCGCGCGCCACTTGTCCTTGTCCGCCCCAGCCTGGGTGATCGACACGGACACGGGCCGCCCAGAGGCCTCCGCGACGGCTCGGACGAACGCCATCTCCTCTGGCCGGTCGATGAAGTCGGAGATGAGGTCGATGACGCCGTCGCCCGCGTCCTTGAGGCCCAGCGCCATCGTCAGCAACTCCTCGCGCGAGGCGGTCAGACTCGGTGTCGGCGACCCGTCCGCGGCCTTGTGCACGGCGGTCCTCGACGTCGACCAGCCCAGAGCTCCAGCCCGGACCGCGTCGGCGATGATCACCCGCATCTGCGCCAATTCGTCTGCGGTGGGGCGGGACTCGTGGTCCCCGCCGCGCTCCCCCATCACAAAGGTGCGCAGCGCGCCGTGCGGGACCTGCGCCCCGAAGTCGATGGCGCGCGGCTGTTCGATCGCGTCGAGGTACTCGGGGAAAGTGGTCCAGTCCCAGCTGATCCCCTCCGCGAGGACGCTGCCGGGGATGTCCTCGACGCCCTCCATAAGGTTGATCAGCCAGTCGCGATCCTGCGGCTTGACGGGCGCGAAGCCGACGCCGCAGTTGCCCATCACCACCGTGGTCACGCCGTGCAGGCTCGACGGGGTGAGCAGCTCGTCCCAGCTGACCTGCCCGTCGTAGTGGGTGTGGATATCGACGAAGCCCGGGGTGGCCAGCTTGCCACGGGCGTCGATCTCGGTGCGGCCGCTCGCGACAACCTCGCCGACGACGGTGATGAGGCCGCCGTCCACGGCGATATCGGCGGCGAAGCCCGGCCCGCCGGTCCCGTCGATGACGGTGGCGCCGCGGATAACGAGATCATGCATGGTGGGTCTCCATAATTCGGGCGGGCGCCGCGGCGACCTCGCGGGCCGCGGCGACGGCCGCCGGGATGATTGCGGTGAACTGCAGGAATCCGTGCGCCAGCGGCTCCAGGTGGTGCAGCCGCACGTCGACCCCCGCCGCCGTGAGGCGCGCCGCGTAGTCGAGGCCCTCATCGCGCAGCGGGTCATGCCCGCCAACGAACACCTCGGTGGGGGCCAGACCGGAGAGGTCAGCCGCGCGGATCGGGGCAAACGACGCGTCCACACGGTCCGCGGGGTCCGGGCAGTAATGGTCGATGAACCACGCCATCTCCCGCCGCCCGATCAAGATGTCCGAGTTCTCGACGTAGGACGGACGGTCCAGATCCCCGTCAACCACCGGGTACACCAGGACCGTGCCCGCGATGCGCTCGTCCGCGCGTAACCGCTGGGCGCAGACCGCCGCGAGGTTGCCGCCCGCGCTATCGCCCATGAGCACCAACCGATCCCACCGGCGCGCGGCCCAGTCGACGGCGTCGAGGACGTCCTCGACCGCGGCGGGAAACGGCGCCTCCGGGGCAAGGCGGTAGTCGACGCTGAGGACCGGCATCGCGGAGGCGTCCGCGATGAGTCGGCAGGTCGCGTCGGCGTACTCGAGGTCGCCGGTGACCCAGCCGCCGCCGTGGAAGTAGACAACGGCACCCTCACCCCGAACCACGTCAGGCGTGTAGAGCCGTCCGCCGAAATGCGGGGCGAGCTCCACCTCCTCGACCGTTCTCAGCTCCGGGCCGGGCGCGCAGGTGCCGGCGGTCGCGGCGATCACAGCGCGAGCGTCGGACACCGGGAGCTCGACCATCGGGGTGTTGCCAGCCTTGGCCATGGCGTCGACCAGCCCTGCGGTGTGTGGATCCAGCAGTGGAAATCTCGCGGCGGCTGTCACTGGGGCGCTCCTAGTGGGACGGCGGGGTGTGAAACTAGAACCTAGATCTATTATGAGACCTGCGCCACTCCGAGTCCCACCGCCAGAATCCCGATCCGCCGCTCCGAAGGACACGCCACCCATGACCACCACCCGCTTCGACGCCGTCATCGTCGGCGCCGGCTTCTCCGGCCTCTACCTCCTGCACAAGCTCCAGGCGCAGGGCCTGAGCGTGCGGCTCTTCGAGGCCGGCGACGAGGTCGGCGGTACCTGGCACTGGAACCGCTACCCCGGCGCGCGGTGCGATGTGGAGAGCCTGGACTACTCGTACTCCTTCGACGACGACCTCGCGAGCGAGTGGGTCTGGACCGAGCGCTACGCGCCGCAGCCGGAGATCTACGCGTACCTGCGGCACGTCGCCGACCGTTTCGACCTGCGCCGCGATATCGCGTTCAGCACCCGGGTCGACGCCGCCGAATGGGCTCAGAACTCCTGGCAGGTGACGACGGACCAGGGCGACACCGTCGAGGCAGGCCTGCTATTCATGGCCACCGGCAGCCTGTCCGCCGCGAACATTCCGGAGTTGCCCGGGCTCGATGGGTTCACCGGCCAGATCCTGCACACCGCCCAGTGGCCAGACACGGAGGTCGACTTCGCAGGCAAACGAGTGGGCGTGATCGGCACCGGGTCGTCGGGCATCCAGGTGATCCCCCAATTGGCCCGTCGTGCAGCGCATCTCACTGTCTTCCAGCGCACCCCCAACTTCAGCCTGCCCGCGCGCAACCACGAGCGCAGCCCCGAGCAGATCGAGCACGCCCGGCGCACCCACAAGCAGCGCCGTGCCAGCGCCCTGCAGACCCCGGGCGGCTGGAACATCACGCCTGGCACCCTGTCCGCACAGTCAGTCTCAGATGTCGAGCGGGAGAAGCTGTTCCGCGAGCGCTGGGACATCGGCGGCATCGGCATGACGATGACGTTCGGCGACCTGCTCACCGACGCCGCTTCCAATGACCTGGCGGCGGACTTCGTGCGCGACCGCATCCGCGAGACCGTGCGGGACCCGGCCACCGCCGAGATGCTGTGTCCCACTGGTTATCCCTTCGCGGCCAAGCGCCCGTGCGTCGATATCGACTACTTCGAGACGTACAACCGGCCGAATGTCACCCTGGTGGACGTGCGCGCGCACCCGATCACGGGACTCACCGTCGACGGTCTGCGAGCCGGCGATCAGCTCCACGAGCTCGACATCCTGGTGTTCGCCACCGGCTTCGATGCGATGACGGGCGCGCTGGCCAAGATCGACATCCTCGGCCGCGGCGGGCTCGCCCTGCAGGAGGCGTGGGCGGACGGCCCGCGCACCTACCTGGGCGTCGCGACCGCAGGCTTCCCGAACTTGTTCGTTCTGGCCGGTCCCGGCAGCCCGTCGGTGCTGACGAATGTGGCCGTCTCCATCGAACAGCACGTGGAGTGGCTCGCCGAGCACGTGGAGTACCTGCGAGCCAACGGCTTCCGCGTCAGCGAGGCCCAAAGACTGGCCCAGGACGACTGGGTGGAGCACGTGAACACGGTGGCGTCGGCAACCCTCTATCCGCAGGCCGACTCCTGGTACCTGGGCGCGAACATCCCTGGCAAGCCACGCAGGTTCATGCCGTACCCCGGCGGGATCGGGCCGTACCGCGCCAAGTGCGACGCGGTGGCCGCGGCGGGGTACGAGGGGTTCAACCTCTCTTAGCCGCGGGGCCCCTGGAAGACCAACGTGATCGCCCGGTCGACGATGCGGTATACCTCAGCCATCGTGGTGCCGCCGCGCTGATAGAGCCCCAGCGCAAAGGTCAGCACCGCCGACACGACCGTGATGAGGTCCGCGGCCTCCTCCACCCCGACGAGCTCGCCGCGGAAGGACTCGACCACCAAGCTCGAGAAGTCCCGGTAGAGCGCCTGCGCCTCGGCGTCGGCGGACTGCTGGATGACGTGCTGGAGCCCGATGAAATTCTGCTGGGCCTCGAACCGCGCCACGGACTGCAGGGCCCGCGCCCGCAACCGAGACTCCGGATCGGACTCATCCGCGGCCGGCGCGCGCTCCGGCCGGGCGTCCGACCACGCCCACAGCACTGCCGCATAGAGGTGTTCCTTCGAGCCGAAGTACCGATACAGAGTGCCGAGCGCGACGCCGGCCGACTCCGCGACGTCGCGGATCTGAATCTGTTCAAACGGCTGCGCGTCCAATAGCGCTGCGGCCGCCTCGATGATGCGCTCGCGACGCTGACGCTGCCCGCGCGGGAGATCCTGCGGCTGCGGCGATCGCGCTGTCCCACTGCTCACCGCTAACCTCCGGATTGTTGGGCCACTACCGCGTCGAGTGTTCCAGACCAAGCCGGTGACCACACCATCGTTCGGGATCCCCTAAGCCTTGCGACGCTCGAGACCCCGCACACCAATTTCTGGGGCAGGCGTGAACCAGAGTTCCTAGAGTGACAGGTGGTACATAACCGCAGGTCAATTGTGCTAAATCTGCCACGTTAGATAGCCTGTTCGGATAAACTTGGGTCATGTGCACCCCGGGGATTCAACTCGACAGGCAGGCGATCGCCATGCTCGCGAGTCCCTTGGACGTGGCCCCGGAAGCCCTCCCCACTGATCTCCTCTACGAGCTGACGGAGCAATGGATAGCCGACGCCCTCTCCGCGGACGTGCTCGAGCTTCAGTTCCTGGACGCCATCGTCTCCCGTGATCCCATCTGCGGCGCAGACAAGGCCGCCGCCGCCTGGCTGCATCGGCGAGCTACCCTGCGGCAGTCGGACGCTCGCGCCGAGATCGCCTTCGCCATCGGCATGTGCAAGCACCGAGAAATCCTCACCTCCTATGCGCAGTCCGAGATCAGCCGCCGCGAGGCCAAACGGATCATTAAGTTCCTCGAGTTCCCGCCGAAGAACGCCACGGACGACGACATCCCCGACATTCGCGCCAAGCTCCTCGACGCGGCCCGCACCCATGACCCTGAAGCACTGCGCGAGGAAGAGGAGACGATCCGGCAAGCCTTCACGGACGACGTGCCGCCGTCGGAGGACCACGACCGCAACGAGCTATTCATCCATCAGGGCCTGTACGGGCGCCATTTCCTCAATGGAGATCTCGACGCCGAGACCGCCGCCAAGCTCGAGGAGGCGCTCCGCCCCTACGCCGCCCCGCGCCCCGAGCACGACGGGACTCCGGACAAGCGGCCCGCCGCGATGCGGCGAGCGGAGGCCCTCGGCGACATCCTTGACGCGCACCTCGCCAGCCGCGAACGCCCCGAGGAGAACGGCGAGCGGCCCCGGCTTACGGTGCACATCAACCTCGATGCCCTGTTCGGGCACATCCCCACACATGCCGAGCGCATCGCGCTCATCCGCGCCGGCCGTCTCGACGAGGCCCTCGACACGATGAGGTTGGGCTGGAACAGCTGCATGGGCCCGGTCTCGCTGGCCACGGCACAGCGGATCGCCTGTGATTGCGAAATGCTCATGATCGGGGCCGACGAGAACGGCGCCCCGCTCGCCGTCGACACCGGCGAGAGGTTCGCGTCGAAGAAGCTCCGCCAAGCCCTCGCCGACAGAGATCGCGGGTGCGCCTTCCCCCACTGCAACCGCCCCTCCGGCATGACACAGGCTCACCACCTAGTGCACTGGGTGCACGGCGGACGCACCCACATCGACAATCTCGCCTCCCTCTGCGCCGAGCACCACCGAGCCGTCCACCATCACGGTTGGGATATAGCGATGGCCGCGAATCGGCATCCGATATTCCGCCCGCCGGAGAGAATCGACCCGCTTAGGCGCTGGCTGAACAGCAGGGGTCGCCCCGTTCACGACACCGCCTGAGGTCCACCCGACAGCCCCTCAACCACGGGCAACCCCACGGAGTCAACGCCGATGGGGCTGCCTGCACGCGGTCTCAACGCGAACCGCCGCCGCCGCGGCCCGCCGCAAACCTGACCCATTTACACTCTCGACAAACGGACTATCACGATATATCGTGATGTAGTCACCCAGAAAGAGTGACGATGTCACGATATTCAGGAGAAACACATGCACAGCCACAACAATGACCACATGCGCGGCCACGGAGCACGCCGCCGCCACGACAACAGCGCCCGGATGGGCTTCGGATTCAGCGGCGATGACGGCCGCCGCGGCCGCCATCCCCGAGGCGGCGGGCTGGGTCGCGAGCCCTGGGCCGGCGCGCCCCAAACCGGAGAACCCATGGGCTTCGGCGCAGAACACCCCCACGCCGAGCACGGCCCGCACGGGGAGGGCCCCCACGGCCGACGCGGCGGCGGCCCACGAGGCGGCGGTCCGCGAGGCGGGGGCCGCGGGCGAGGTCGCGCACAGCGCGGAGACATCCGCACCGCAACGCTGCTGCTGCTGACTGAGGAGCCGATGCACGGCTACCAGATCATGCAGGCCATCGCGGAGCGCACCGGCAGCGCATGGCGCCCCAGCCCCGGGGCCATCTACCCGACCATCGCCCAGCTCGAGGACGAGGGCCTGATCACCATCACCCGGGAGGGCGGGCGAAAGCTGGCCACCCTGACCGAGGCGGGCAAGCAGCACGTGGAGGAGAACGCCGCCGCCATGGGCAATCCGTTCGGGGCGATGTCGCGCGGCGCCGACGGACGCCACGACCTGCGCAGCGCGATCGATGACGTGCAGACCGCCACCCGGATCGTCGCCAAGAGGGGCACAGACGCCCAGATCGCGGCCGTCCACCAGATCCTCGCCCAGGCCCGGAAGTCGATCTACCTGGTCCTGGCCGAGGAGAACGACGCCGACGCCCCCGCCGCTGAGTCCAGCAGCGAGTAACTCAGCCCTGGACCGGCAGGTCCCCCAGGAACCGCTGGCGGCCGAACTTGCCGAACTCCGCCTCGAGGACGTCTTTGTCCTCGTTCGACATCAGCGTGTACTCCACGCCGCCACGGCCCGTCCACTGGTAGATCGGGTCGGCGCTGCGCCAGGCATCCGCCTTGACCTTGGCCTTCTGCACCTTGTTGGAGCCCGTGGTCGGCAGCCCGGTGGAGACGCGCAGGAATCGCGGGGTCGCCTTCGTGCCGAGGTCCTCCTGGCTGGCCAGGAAGTCGCGCAAGTGCGCGGGATCGAACTGCCCGCCCTCCTCAACCTCGATGGCGGCCATCACCTGATCCCCCGAGCGCGGGTCCGGCACCGCGTACACGACGGCCGTGACCACCGGCGGGTAACGGCGGATCACGCGCTCAATCATCAGCGCCGACGTGTTCTCGCCGTCGATGCGGATCCAGTCGCCCTTGCGGCCCGCGAAATACAGGAAGCCCTCGGTGTCGACGTAACCGAGGTCCCCGGTCCAGTACCAGCCGTTGCGGATCCGCTCGGCGTCCGCCTCATCGTTCTTGTAGTAGCCCTCGAACGCCCGGACCCCCTCCTTGTTCACCATCTCGCCAATGGCCTCGTCGGGGTTGAGCACCCGGCCGTGCTCGTCGAGCACCGCACGCCCGCGCTCGACGAAGGTGGCTGCGTCGACCACCGCGATGCCGTCGTGCGCGGGTCGCCCGAGCGCGCCGGCGGGGGCCGCGGGGTCCAGGCGGACGCTGCCCGCTCCCTCGCTGGAGCCGTAGCCCTCGAACAGCTCCGCGCCGAAGCGCCGCTTGAACTCGCTCTGGTCGTCGGGCGAGGCCTCGGTGCCGAAGCCGTGGGTGATGGTGTTCTCGGTGTCGTCCGGCTGCTCGGGCGTGAGCATCAGGTAACCGAGGGCCTTGCCGACGTACGTGAAGAAGGTGGCGCCGTAGAAGCGGATGTCGGACAGGAATCCCGACGCGGTGAACTTCGGTGTCAGCACCACAGTCGCGCCGACGGCCAGCGACGGCGCCCACAGCGCCATCAGCGCGTTGCCGTGAAACAGGGGCATGCAGCAGTAGCTGATGTCCTCGCGTTTGATGCTGTACTTGCGGCTGTTCTGATAGGCCAGGCGGGTCAGGCGGCCCTGGCTGCACTTGACGGCCTTCGACATGCCGGTGGTGCCGGAGGTGAACAGCAGGAGCAAGAGCGTGTCCTCGTCAACGCCCTCCGCGACCTCTACCGGAGCGTCGGCGTGCTCGGCCAACAGCGCCGCGTACTCCGGGGAATCGATGAGCAGGAAGCGGTCCTCGCCGAGGCCCAGGTCCAGGCCATCGAGCAGCGCCTTGCCGGCCGCGTCGGTGACGATCAGCTGGCAGTCGACGTAGCGGATCTCCTGTTCGAGCTCCGCGCCGCGGCGGGTCGAGTTGATGCCGACGATCGCGGCGCCGGACAGCGCCGCGCCGCCCAGCCAGAAGAGGAACTCGGGCACGTTCTCGAGAAGCACCCCGATATGGAAGGGGCCCTCGCGGCGCAGCGACTGCGCCGCCGCGGCCCGCGTCGCGCTCTCGCGCACCGTCTCGTCCCAGGTCCAGTCCTGGTCCTTGGAGCGAGTGCCCAGGTGGGTGTCGCCGACGCGGTCAAGTAGCAGCTCGACGATGGAGCTGCGGTCTACCTGGGACATCAGCGGTCCACCGCCGTCAGGGCTAGATTGTCCGCATCCAGATTACGCATCGAAGTCCTCCGTGAAATGTTCATGCATTTACCCCAGTGGTCGCGACGCGGCGGGTCCTCGCCGGCAGCGCGTTATGCGGTCGACGGTAGACATCTTCGCGTCCGCGCCGCCAGACCGTCCCAATGATTGGAAGCCCGGCGGGCACCTATCCTCCTTTCCCGCGAAACTGAGGTGCCGGACCCGACCCCAGCCGGCCCGCAGAGTGAGGACCCGCCACGATGACCGACCCCGCCAACCCAGAGCTCAATTGGCTAGAGCAGTACCAGTTCGCCGAGTTCACGCGCGCCGGCGACCTCGTGTTCCTCTCCGGGCAGGTGGGCCACGACGAGCAAGGCAACCCGCCCGAGGACCCCATCGCCCAATACCAACTGGCGTTCCAGTCGCTCTCTCGCGTGCTCAGGCAGGCTGGGCTGACGCCCGCCGACATCGTCGACCTGACCACCTTCCACACCTCCTACCCGCAGCACATGGCGGAGTTCGTGGCCGTGAAGGCCGAGTTCCAGGGCCCGGCGCGGCCGGCGTGGACCGCGGTGGGCGTGGAACGGCTGGGGATGCCGGGCACACTCGTGGAGATCAAGGCGATCGCGTCCGCACCGCGCTAGATCGGATAGTTTGCGATCACCAACACCGTCCGCACTAATCTGTCAACAACGCCAAGGTCGGCGACGCACAGGGAGGCTTCATACTCATGGCCACAGACATGCAGGCCGCGTTTGCCGCGCTGATCGGCAACCTCACCGGTCCCGGTGGGGAGTTCGAGCTGGTGAAGGAACAGGTGCTGGGAGCCCCGCTGACTGTGATGCGGAACCGGGAGCGCTCCCTCGCCGATGTTTTCGCGAAGTCCGAGCGGTTCGCCGACGCCGACTACCTGGTCAGCGAAGAGCAGCGCGTGTCGTTCGCCCAACACACAGCGGATGTCCGCGCGCTGGCACACTCCTTCGCGGAGCAGTACGGCATCGGCAAGGGGGACCGTGTCGCCATCCTGGGCGCCAACAGCCCGCAGTGGGTGGAGGTGTTCTGGGCCACGCAGGTGCTCGGCGCCATCGCAGTCGGCTTCAACGCATGGTGGTCGCCTCCCGAGGTGGCGCACGCGCTGGACGACTCGACCCCGAAGCTCCTCGTGGTGGACCGCAAGCGCCTGAACTCGCTCGGCGAGGTCGATATCCCGGTGCTCTGCCTCGACGACGACATCCCCCGCCTCGCAGCGGCCCACACCGGCGCCCCCCTCCCCCAGACACCCATCGACGAGGACGATCCCGCGATCATCCTCTACACCAGCGGCACCAGCGGCAGGCCCAAGGGCGCGGTCCACTCGAACCGCAACGCCATCGCCGTCACCGACTTCCACCACTTCAACGAGAAGCTGTTGGAGAGCCTCGGCGCCGCGCATCCGGTCGAGCGCCGCTATCTGCTGACCTCGCCCCTGTTCCACATCGCCAGCCTGCACAACCTCGCGCTCCCCAGCCTGGCCACCGGCACCGCCGTGGTCATGTACCAGGGGTCCTTCGACCCCAACCGGGTGCTGGCCCTGATTGAGTCCGAGCGCGTGACGAACTGGGGCGCGGTGCCCACCATGGCGAAGCGGCTCGTCGAGTCCGGGGACTTCGACAAGTACGACACCTCCTCGATGACCTCCTTCGCGCTGGCCTCCGCGCCGTCCTCCCCGGAGTTCAAACGGCAAGTGCGAGAACGCATCCCCTTCGCAAAGAACAGCCTCGTAGACAGCTACGGACTGACCGAGAGCTGCACGGGAATCGCCGTCGCGACCCCCGTCGACCTCGCGGAGAACCCCGGCACCCTGGGCCGCCCGACGCTGACTGTGGAGATGGAGATCCGCGATCCGTTCGGCGTCGTGCTGCCTGACGGCGTGGACGGCGAGGTCTGCGTGCGGGCCCCGTACATCATGCTGGGCTACTGGAATAACCCCGCGGCGACATCCGCCGCCATCGACAAGGACCGCTGGCTGCACACCGGCGACATCGGGTCCATGCGCGACGGCCTGCTATATCTGAACTCCCGGCGCTCCGATCTGATCCTGCGCGGCGGCGAGAACGTGTACCCCACCGAGGTCGAGCAGTGTCTCGACGAGTGTCCCGGCGTGATCGAGTGCATCGTCCTGGGCGCGCCGGACGAGGACCTCGGCCAGATCGTGGTCGCGGTAGTCGTCACCTCCGAGTCCGACCCGGTCACGGAGGAGACGCTGAACGACTGGGTGTCGAAGCGGCTCGCCTACTTCAAGCGGCCCGCGCGCTGGCGCATCACCACAAATCGGCTGCCCCGCAACGCGACTGGCAAGATCGCCAGGAAAGTCGTCGAGGCCCCGCGCGCAGGCCGCGACGGCTCCGCGGTTGGCCACGATTCCGTACCGGGCCATACTGGCTGACGTGACCCACGACTCGATCATCCCGATCTCCCGGCCGTCCGAACGCGATCTGCACGAGATCCGCGCCCTCGTCGACGCCTACGCCTACGCAGTCGATCGTCGCGACGAGCCGATGCTGGCCGCGCTGCTCACCCCGGACGCCGCGCTTATCCGCCCGGCCTCGATGGTCGGCGCCGGCCAGCACGCCGCGCTGACCGGCGTGCGCCTGCCGAATGAGATTCTCGCGGCCGTTGCGCATCTGCGGTCCACCCGGCACATCGTTGCGCAGCAGGTGCTCTTGGGCGCGGGCACCGCCACCACGGTTCAGGCCGAAACCTATTGCACCGCCCACCACATCTATGGCAAGGGCGACGCACACCGCGACAACCGCCTGCACGTGCGCTACCGGGACACCTTCGTCCGCCAGGACGGCCGGTGGTGGATCAGCCGACGCGAGCTGCTGGTGGACTTCATCGAGGACGTGCCAGTCACCCTGCCCCACCCTTGAGCTGCCCGGATCGACCAGAGATGGAGCACCCCCAGATGACTGACGACCTCAGCGCCGAGAAGTCCCCCGCGGACACGCGGGCCGCCGACATCGCCGCGGTCCGCGCGTTCTGGGAGCGGCTAGGACTGCCGGGGCTGATCGACGTGCACACGCACTTCATGCCGAAGCAGGTGCTGGACAAGGTGTGGCAGTACTTCGACTCCGCGGGGCCCCTCACGGGGCGGGTGTGGCCGATCGCCTACCGCGAGGATGAGGACGCCCGCATGCAGAGGCTGCGGGACTTCGGGATCCTCGCGTTCTCCTCGATGCTCTATCCGCATAAGCCGGACATGGCCGCGTGGCTCAACTCCTGGGCCGCCGAGTTCGCCGCCCGCACCCCGGACTGCCTGCACACCGCCACGTTCTACCCCGAGCCCGGCGCCGGCGAATACGTTGCGGAAGCTATCTCCCATGGTGCCCGGATCTTCAAATCCCATGTGCAGGTGGGTAACTACTCTCCAGACGACCCGCTCTTGAACCCCGTCTGGGAGCTGCTCCAGGAGCACCAGATCCCGACGGTAATCCATGCCGGCTCCGGCCCCGCCCCCGGCACGTTCACCGGGCCCGCCCCGGTGAACGACGTCCTCGAGCGCCATCCCGAGCTGCCACTGATCATCGCGCACATGGGCATGCCCGAGTACACCGAGTTCCTCGACATGGCCGAGCGCTTCCCCAACGTGTACCTCGACACCACGATGGCCTTCACCACCTTCACCGAGGCCGAGATCCCGTTCCCCCCGGCGGACCGTGCCCGCCTGCTCACCCTGCAGGACCGCATCCTGCACGGCAGCGACTTCCCCAACATCCCGTACCCGTACATCGAGTCGCTCGATGCCCTGCAGCGGCTGGATTTGGGCGATGATTGGCTGCGGGCGGTGTGCTTCGACAACGCGGTGCGGCTGTTCGGCATAGCCGTCTAGGAGTTACGCACGCTCACGCAGGTCCCAGCGCAGAATTTTCTGCGTGAGCGCGCGTAACCCCTAAAAACGTGTGGCTATGTCGGGCGCGGCACCTTCTTGTTGATGAACAACCCCTCCACCGACACACACACCTCGCCGTTGTGCGAGATCTGACCAGTGGTCCAGATCTTGCGGCCCTCGGTCCGCTCCTGGCGGCCAGAGACCTCGAGGGTCTCGAAGAGCGGAGCCGGGCGGTGATACCGCACATTCAGCTGCGCGGTCATGCCGTCCTTGCCGGACCAGGCGTTGGCGACGCCCAGAACATGGTCGAGCAGCAGCGCGGAGACGCCGCCGTGCACGCAGCCGGGCGGGCCCTGGTACGGGATGGTCAGGGCCACCTCGCCGCGCACGGAGGCGTCGTCGTAGCCGCGCAAGACCAGCGGCGGCGCGACCGCGTTCTCTGGCCCGGTCACGGGGTCGTGGCGGGTGACGCCCTCCCCTGACCACATGTCCACGAGCCGCTCCTGGACCGGGCCGGCGTGCTCCTCGAGGTGGTCGGCGATGGCATCAAGCTCCGCCGCGACGCGCGCGAGGTTCGCGTCGTCGCGGTTGGTGCGCAGCAACGCGTCGATGACGCGTCGGGCCGCCTCGGTGGCCTGGTCGATGGGGGTATCCCCACGCGGGGAGGTGATGACCGTGCCGCTGGGGGTGTTCGCCATCGTGGCGTGCGACAAGCCCTTGCCGGAGTGTTCGGCCGGGACCGCCCGGGCCTCCTCGGCGGCCACTACTGTCCTGGGGCCGGGTCGCGGGGCAGGCCGAGCAGGCGCTCGCCAATGATGTTGAGCTGCACGTCCGTGGTGCCGCCGGCGATCGACAGGTTGCGGGTGCTCAGGAACCAGCGGGTCGGGTCGTTGCGCCCGTGGGTGCCGACGAGCATCGACGTGCCGACCCACTCCATGATCACCTCCCACACCTGCTGGCGGTGGTCCACACCCAGCAGCTTCGCGATCGAGGACTCAGCGCCGGGCTGAGCGCCCGAGAGGCTGCGGATGGTGCCGCGCAGCGCGAGGAGCCCGCCGGACTGCGCGTCGCACAGCACCTGGCCGAGCGTCGTAGACATCTGCGCGTCCAGTGCCGCCTCGCCGCGCTGGGTGCAGATCTCCTCCGCCACCTCCAGCAGCCGCTCGCCGCCACCGCCGAGCGAGGAGCCCCGGGACAGGGACACGCGCTCGTTGGCGAGGGTGGTGCGGGCGAGCTTCCAACCGTCGCCGGGCTGCGCGATCAGCGCGTCGTCGGGGACGAAGACATTATCGAGGAAGACCTCGTTGAACAGCGCCTCGCCGGTGATCTCACGAAGCGGCCGGATATCGAGCCCCGCGGACTTCATGTCGAGCACGAAGTAGGAGATGCCCTTGTGCTTGGCGACGTCGGCGTCCGTGCGGGCGAGGAGGATGCCAAAGTCGGCCTCCCGCGCGACGGACGTCCACACCTTCTGGCCGTTGAGCACCCACCCGCCCTCGACCTTGACGGCCTTGGTGGCCAGGCCAGCGAGGTCGGAGCCGGCGCCGGGTTCGGAGAACAGCTGGCACCAGACGATGTCGCCGCGCAGGGAGCCGGGGATATAGCGCTGCTGCTGCTCGGCGCTGCCGTGCTCGATCAGCGTGGGGACCACCCAGTTGCCGATGACCATGTCATGCGCCTCGAGCTCGAGCGCGGCGAGCTCCTCGGCGATCACGAGCTGGCTGACCGCGTCGGCCCCCTTGCCCCACGGGGCCGGGAAGTGCGGGGCGGTATACCCGTGCTCGGCCAGATAGGCCGTGCGCTCGGCGCCGCTCACGGCGCCGGCGGGGATCAGCTCGGCGCGGATCTCGGCGCGGATCTGCTCGGCCTCCGGGGGCAACTCGACGCCCAGCTTGCGGCGCACGCCGGAGAGCGCGAGCGTGGCAACCCGCTGCTGCCAGACGGCCGTGGAGCCGAGGACGATGCGGAGGGTCTGGGCGCGGCGCAGATACAGATGCGCGTCGTGTTCCCAGGTGAAGCCAATGCCGCCGAGGTTGTTGATGTTGTCCTTGGCGGTGCTGAACGCCGCCTCAATGGCGACCGCGCCGGCGACGGAGGCCGCGAGCGAGGCCTCGTCCTGCGTGGCGGCGCCGCCCTCACTCAGAGCGCGGGCGGCGTCCCAGGCGCAGGCTCGGGCCTGCTCGGCGCGGGCAAGCATCCGGGCGATGCGGTGCTTCACACCCTGGAACTGCCCGATGGGGCGGCCGAACTGGCGGCGCACCTTCGCGTACTCGGCGGAAGTGGTCACGTTCCAGTCCGCCATGCCCGACGCCTCCGCGCCGAAGATCGTGGCGGCCAGGTCCAGCGGGCGGTTGGAGTCGTTGACCGAGAGGATGTCGGCGCTGTCGATGACGACGCGGCTGACGGTCACGCGCACGAGGTGTCGGGTGACGTCGTAGCTGGTCAGCTCCTCCACATCGACCTGGCCGCGATCCACGACCACCCAGACGATCGCGTCGCCGTCGTGCGCGGGAAGGACGAGCTTGGCGGCCAGCGCGCCGCCGATGATGAGTCCGGGGACGCCGTCGAGCACGGCCTTGCCATCCTCCCGGGTCAGGGTGAGGGTGCCCGGGTCCACGGCCATCGCGCCGATGACGGTGCCGTCGGCAAAGCCCGCGAGGAAGGCGGTGTGGCCGGCGTCGGCCAGCACCGCGCCGGTCAGAACGGTGGAGGTGAACGCGCCGGGGATCATGGCGCGGCCGAGCTCCTCGACCACCACCGCCGTCTCGATGAGGCTGGTGCCGGCGCCGCCGAACTCCTCGGGCAGGTGCAGGCCCAGCAGACCCTGCTCAGCAAGGTCGGACCAGTAGCCGGGGGCCGACTCCGACTCTGCGTTGACGGCATCGCGCAGCACGTCCGGGGTCAGGTGCCGACTGGCCCAGCCGCGCACCGCGTCACGCAGGTCGCGGGTGTCCTCTGTCAAACCGATCGTCATGGGTTCCTCACTGGCTCTTCTGACTGGGCGTTAGCTATTTTTAGAACGTATTCCACTCGAATGTTCGGTGGCAACGCGGTCCCGACTTCGCCCGCCGCCGGGCAGCTCGCGCCACCGGCGGGAACTGGTCAAATCCGCCAACAACAGCTCGCAGGCCAGGCGCAGGTCGGCCTCCGCGGTCTCCACTGAGATGTGCCCGTTCAGGCAGGACTGGACCATCCCGAACCACTGTTGGTTGACCAGCCGCGCCAGCCGGTCGTCCTCCTCTGTGGGCACGGAGATACGGGCGGCGGCCCACAGCGCCTCCTTGAACCCCTCATCGATCTTCGCGACGTCGACAACCCTGTCCACGTGCGCGATGTTCAGCGAGCGGATCATGGCGTCGGCCAGCATGGGCCGCGCCATCAGCGAGCGCAGGGCCTGGGTCAGGATGCTCGCGACCGACTCCCAGGGCGGCAGGTCCTCCCGGATGGCCCTGATCGACTGCGCGGTGAGTCCCTCGATCTGCGCGGCCATGACGCTGACGAACAGTTGGGTCTTTGACGGGAAATAACGGTAGAGGGTGCCAATGGCGATGCCCGCAGACTTCGCGACATCGTGCATCTGCACATGGTCGAAGCGATGCTGCGACGCGAGCTCCTCCGCCGATTTCAGCATCCGTGCGTACTTCTCGTGCTGCAACTTGGACGACGGCTCCGCCGGAGCACGAGACTCCCCGATCCTCGGCATCCACGCCTCCCTCTATTACGCCCCGGACAATGCCGCCCTAGTCTTCCCTACCTGCAGCGCCTGCGGAATTCGCCGTCCCGAACGCCGAGAGTCCATACAATCCCGGTAGATGAGATCAACGCGTCTGCCCTGCCGGGCCGCATCTAGCGTCACTGAAAAGCCACAGCCCCGTGTGTGAAGGACGGCAAATAATGACCAACGTTGTGCAAGACCAAGACGAGATCCGCACTATCGACGCCGGCAATGCCCCAGAGCGGTTCGCCCGTGGCTGGCACTGCCTCGGCCTGGCGAAGGATTTCCGCGACGGCAAGCCCCACTCCATCGAGGCCTTCGGCGGCAAGCTCGTCATCTGGGCCGACTCCGAGGGCAAGCTCAACGTCCTCGACTCGTACTGCCGCCACATGGGAGGCGACCTCTCCCAGGGCACCATCAAGGGCGACGAGATCGCCTGCCCGTTCCACGACTGGCGCTGGGGCGGCGACGGCAAGTGCAAGGACATCCCCTACGCCAAGCGCGTCCCGATGCGCGCCCGCACGCAGACCTGGCCCACCATGGAGCAGGACGAACTGCTGTACGTGTGGAACGACCCCGAGGGCAAGCAGCCGCCCGCCGACGTCACCGTCCCGATCATGCGAACCCCGGACGCCGAGTGGACCGACTGGCGCTGGCACGCGATCACCATCGACACGAACTGCCGCGAGATTGTCGACAACGTCGTCGACATGGCGCACTTCTTCTACGTGCACTACTCGCTGCCGGTGTACTTCAAGAACATCTTCGAGGGCCACACCGCCATCCAGTACTTCAATGGCGAGGGCCGCGAGGACATGGCGTCCAAGCGCGCCGAGAGCTCGCAGAAGGCCATTGGCAACTCCTCGATCGCCGCATACCACGGCCCCGCCTTCATGATCGATGACCTGGTGTACCACTACCCGGACTACGACGTCACCTCCGTGCTGGTGAACTGCCACTACCCGATCTCCCCCGACAAGTTCGTCCTCATGTACGGCACCACCGTCAAGAAGACGGCCGACCTGCCCGAGGGCATGGCGGACAAGATCGCCGAGGGCAACACCGCGTTCATCACCAAGGGCTTCGAGCAGGACGTCGCGATCTGGAAGAGCAAGACGCGCATCAACAACCCGCTCCTCTGCGAGGAGGATGGCCCCGTCTACCAGCTGCGTCGCTGGTACGAGCAGTTCTACGTCGACGTCGCGGACATCACCGAGGACATGACGGCCCGCTTCGAGTTCGAGATGGACACGAGCAAGCCGGTCGAGGCCTGGCGCAAGCAGGTCGCCGAGAACGTCAAGGCACAAGAGGCAGCGGCCCAGAAGGCCGCGGCACTGTAATGGCTATGCAGCCGCACGCCTGCCACACCTGCGGGACCCACGTCGAGGTGGAGAAGTTCAGCTTCCACCACACCTCGATCCAGTGGCAGAACGACGCCGAGGAGACCTGCGCGCAGTTCCAGGCGCTCGCCGCCGCGGGAGACCGTCAGGTCGACGCGTCCAGCTGCAAGGCCATGCGCGACTCCATCGAGGCCGCGGTGCTCGACGGCTCCATCGTCGTGCCCGACTAGCCCTACACCCATTTCGCTGACCCAGAGGACCACATGATCGACAAGGAATTTTACGGCCCCTGGGCCGTCATCGCCGGCGGCTCCGAGGGCGTTGGCGCGTCCTTCGCCGACCAGCTCGCGGAGGCAGGCATCAACTTGCTGCTGATCGCCCGCAAGCCCGGCCCACTCGAGGAGACCGCCGAGGCCGTGCGCAAGCATGGCGTCGAGGTCCGCACCCTCGCGCAGGACCTCCTGGCCGACGACGCGATCGAGAACATCAGCAAGGCCGTCGCGGACGTCGAGGTCGGGCTGATGATCTTCAACGCCGGCGCGAACAGCTACGGCCACGAGTTCGTCACCGGCGACCTCGACGGCTTCCGCGGCGTCGTCAAGCTCAACATCGACCGCCAGCTCGAGCTCTCGCACGTGTTCGGCGCGCCGATGCGCGAGCGCGGCCGCGGCGGCATCATGCTGCTCGGCTCGATGGCTGGCTACCTCGGCGCCGAGCACCAGAGCATCTACGCCGCGTCGAAGGCGTTCAGCCGCATCTTCGCCGAGGGCCTCTGGCTCGAGCTGAAGGAGCACGGCGTGCACGTCCTGGAGCTGGTGCTGGGCGTGACCCGCACCCCCGCCATGGCGCGCGCAGGGCTGAACTTCGACATCCCCGGCATGGTCGTCTGGGAGCCCGAGGACGTGGCCCGCCAGGGCCTCGAGCAGCTGCCCAACGGCCCCGTCTACATCGTCGGCGGCGACACCTCCGCCGCGGAGGCCCGCTCCGGCTACCCCCGCGACAAGATGGTCGAGGGCGCCGCGGCGGCCATGCGAAAGCTGATGGGCCGCTAGCCTTCTCAGTACAAGCTAGAGGTGGCCGGATCTGTGCTCAGCACCGATCCGGCCACTTTTCTTCTATCCACAGACAGGACCTTCCATGGTGCCTCAGCCCGACCACGTCCTCATCACCAACCTCGTCTACCGCTACGCGGAGTTGGTTGACAGCGCCGACTTCGACGCCCTGGGCGAGATGTTCTCCGACGCCGTGCTCTACGCCGGTGGGGAGCCCCTGCGCGGGGCCGCGGCGATCCGGCAGAACTTCGTCGACTGGGTGCGCGTGTACCCAGACAACGGCACGCCACACACGCGCCACCTCACGAGCAACCTGATTATCGAGGTCGCAGAGCCGGAAGATGGCGGGGCCGCGCAGACTGCGGCGGCCCGCTCCTATGTCACCGTGCTGCAATACGGGCCGGGCAACACGCTGACGCCGATCTTCTTCGTCCGCTATTTCGACGAGTTCCACCGCGTGGACGGGGCCTGGCGGTTCGCGTCGCGCCGCTACATCGAGCCTGCCTCCGGGCCGGCCGCGGACCATCTGCTCAAGGAATTGGGCGACTAACGGCACCCGCCCCTAGCCTTGCGTCCCGTGTTTGACCGTGCGCACGTTGCAAAGTGAGCAGGGCCAAACACCGGACGCAAAGCGGGCACGCGGGGGGGTTAGACGGCGGGCTTGTGCGCCGCGACGTCCCTAGCCTTGGACAGCTCCGCCGGCTCAGCGCTCTCGAACTTGCCGATCATCCGCAGCAGCAGCTTTCGCAGCTCCGCCGAATCCGCCACCGCGTCCGACAGTGCATCGGACTCCCGCACGTCCGCGACCACCCGCGCGTAGACCTGCCGACCTGCCTCCGTGATCGAGACCAACTGCCGCCGCTCGTCCGAGGGATCCGTCGCGCGACTGACCAGATCCTTGCGCTCGAGCCGCTCGATGGTGCGGCTGATCGTCTGATCAGTGACCCGGCAGCTGCGAGCCAGCTTGCGCTGGGGTTGGGCGCCGTCGATCAGGCACTCCTCCAGGATGGTGTAGCCGGCGTGGGTGACGCCGTGCTCGCGGAGCAGCAGCTCCCAGGTGTGCTCGAGCATGCGGGAGGCGGTCACCAGCAAACGTGCTGTCGACCAGTCCTCGATCTCCTGACTCACCATGACTTCCTATCATGAAAGACCCCCGGAAAACCCATCGACCTGCAGTTATTTACGCAATGCTACGTCGAGAGATAACTTCCGGGAGGCTTTTTCAGATGAATGCCTAGAGTCTGTCCAAAGCGGTCAAACCGGAGCGGTCAAACCAGGGCCCCCATCCACGCCAGCAGATCGTCTAGCCCATCCGCAGTCTCCAAGTAGGCCGTCGGCCGCAGCATTACGGTGGTGGCCCCCTCGTCGAACCGCCGGGCCACCGACGCCGCGGTGCGCTCGAGGTCCAGCTCCCCCGCCGTCGTCCGGGCCATCCCCAGGGAGACCTGCACCTCCAGGGAACCGGGATCGCGGCCATGCGCCTCGAAGGCCGCTCGCAGCCGGTCCACCGCGGCGGGGAAGTCCGGCAGGTCCGCGGGGTTGACGGTCCAGCCGTCGCCGACCCGTGCCAGGCGGTCGAAATTGCTGGCCGACGGCGCGAAGCCGAAAATCACGGGCAGCCGCTCCTGCACCGGCAGCGGGCGGCTGTAGAAGTCTTCGAAGGCGTAGTCCCGGCCGGTGAACGTCGCGGGCTCTGGCGACCACAGTGCCCGGCAGGCGACGACCATCTCCTCGAGGCGGCCGAACCTGCGCTCGAACTCCTGCCCCGCGGCTGCATACTCGTCCTCTTGCCAGCCGACGCCCACGCCCAGGCTAACGCGCCCGCCGGAGATCACGTCGAGCGTCGCGGCCTGCTTGGCCAGCAGCAGTGCGGGCCGCAGCGGGGCCACCAAGACGGAGATGCCAAGGCGCGCGCGGGTGGTCACCGCGGCAACCGCGCCGAGCATCGTCATGGGCTCGAGCCACGGATACTCCAGGTCGAACGGGAAGCCGTTGAACGCGACCCTCCCCTCGTGCGCCCGCCTCGAGAAGCCGAGGTGGTCACCGGTGCTGATCAGCCCGATCCCCGCGCGGTCCGCCTTTGTGGCAAGGTCGAGCACCGCGGAGAAATTGCCGTCGTACAGCTTCTCCGCGCCAAGGATGTTGAGGCCGATCTGCATGCGTTAGCCCTTTCGGTTAGATGACGATTCTTTTAGACGACGATGCCCCGGCACGCTGGCGCGCCGGGGCATCGGGGACATTGCGGTATTACATGTTGAAGGCGGCCAGCGGCTCGGAACCAGACCAGTCGTGGCCCCAGTACTCGTCCGCGGTGATCTCCTCGGCGGTGTACGTCGCGTCGTCGACCAGCGCGCCCTCGCAGCCGTACTCGAGGTCCCAGCCGCCGGGGGCGCGCACATAGAACGAGACCATCTTGTCGTTCGTGTGCCGGCCCAGGGTGGATGAGATCGAGTGTCCGCCCTTCTTCACGCGGTCCAGCGCCTGCCCGACGGCATCGAGGGTGGTGACCTCGACCATCAGGTGCACCAGGCCGGGGAGCTCATTCGGCGGGGCCGGGCAGATCGCCAGGCTGTGGTGGCGCGCGTTGATACCCATGAACCGGACCCGACGCGCCGGCACGGCGTACTTGCCGCCGAGGCGGATCGCGCCGCGCGAGCGGAAGCCGAGCACCTTCTGGTAGAACTCGACCGTCTCCTCCGAGTTCGGGATCGGCAGCACCACGTGGCCCATGCCGACACCCTCGGTGACGAACTTATTGCCGTGCGGGGTCACGACGTTGCTGTGGTCCAGGATCGGGCCGAAGAAGATCTCGACGGGGGTGCCGCCGGGATCGGTGAACGCGATGACCCGCTCGGCACTGCGCTGCGTGGCCTCCTCCTCGGAGAGCTCCGCGACAGTGACGCCGGCGGCCTCGAGGGTCGCCTTGACGCGGTCGAGGGCGATGCCGTCGGCAACCTCCCAGCCCACGGCCTGCGCCTTGTCGGAGTCGCCGGGCACGATGATCAGACGGGCATTCCGCTCGTCCATCCGCAGGTAGAGCGCGTCCTCGTTGGGGCCGGAGCCCTCCGCGAAGCCGAGCGCGTCCACGGCCAGCTCACGCCAGCGGGGCAAGTCCGTGGACTGGACCCGAAGGTAGCCGAGCTGCTTGATGTCGGTCATCAAATCATCCCTCGCATCATGCCCTGGGGGTCGCCGCCGAGCTCGATGAGCGCGGTGGCGTGGTAGTTCGATCCGGGGACGTGCACGGCGTGCACGGTGCCGGCGTGGGCGTCGCGCCAGAAACGCTGCAGCGACCCGTGCAGGTGCAGGGCACGGCCGCCGGAGCGGTCCATGATCTGGTCGACCGCGCGGACGACGCGGTGCGCCGCGGCGACCTGGGTGCGGCGACCCTGGGCGCGGGCCTCGAAGGAGACCTCCTTGCCAGCGTCGACGATGTCGAAGAAGCGGTCCGCGGTCTCGAGCAGCGCGGCGCGGGAGGCCGCGATCTCGGCTGCCGCCTCGCTGATGGCGTACAGCACATACGGATCCTCGCGGATCGGCTGGCCGGTGACGGCTACGCGGTCCTTCTGGTCCTGCAGGTGGCAGTACATGGCGCCCTCGGCGATGCCGATCACGGCCGAGGTGATGCCCAGCGGGAAGACGTTCCAGTACGGGAGGTTGTAGAGGGTCTGGTCCAGACCCATCTCCTTGGACTGCTCGCCGGACATGATCTTGGCGGCGTCCATCGTGCGGTGCGTGGGGATGAACGCGTCCTTAACGATGACGTCCTTGGAACCGGTGCCGCGCAGGCCGACGACGTTCCAGGAGTCCTGGTCGATCTCGTAGTCCTCGCGCGGGACCAGCACGTGCATCATCTGCGGCGGCATCAGGCGCTTGCCGTCCTTGTCGCCCACCGCGGCGCCGATGAACAGCCACGTGCAGTGGTCCGTGCCGGAGGAGAAGGACCAGCGGCCGTTGAGGATGTAGCCGCCGTCGACGGGGGTCGCGATGCCCATGGGCGCGTACGGGGACGCCATCCACGTGTTGGGGTCGGTGCCCCAGACCTCTTCCTGCACCTTCGGGTCGGCCATCGCCAGCTCCCACGGGTGCACGCCGACGATGCCGCCGACCCAGCCGGTGGCGCCGTCGAGCGCGGCGGTGCCCATGACGGCCTCCGCGAACTCGCGCGGGTGCGCCTCCGTGCCGCCGTACTTGACTGGCTGCATCATGCGCATGATCCCCGAGTCGCGCAGGATCCCCGCCGCGCGATCGGTGAGCTGCATGTTCTTCTCGCCCTCGGCGGCGTCGGCGCGAATCTCGTCGCCGCGGGCCAGGATGCTGTCCAGTTCCTTGCTCATATTCCCTCGCTTGGTTGTGGAAGTTTGTGTGTTAGTGCAAAAGTTGACGACCATCCGAATTGGTCGCTAGTCCAGGGGATGGCTTGCCGTCCAGGCTAGGACTTGGCGGCATCCAGCGCCGCGACATAGCCGAACACCATCGACGGTCCGATGGTGGCGCCCGCGCCGGCGTACTCGTTGCCCATCACCGAGGACGAGGTGTTGCCGGTCGCGTACAGTCCAGCGATCTCGGAGCCGTCCTCACGGAGCACCCGCGAGCGCGCGTCCACGACGAGGCCACCCTTGGTGCCCAGGTCGCCGACCTCGACGCGGACCGCGTAGAACGGGCCCTTGTCGATGACGTCGATGTTGGGGTTCTGCAGCGTCGGGTCGCCGTAGTAGCGGTCGTAGGCGCTGTCGCCGCGGCCGAAGTCGAGGTCCTTGCCCGTGCGGGCGAAGCCGTTGAAGCGCTCGATGGTGGACGCCAACTGCGCCGCGTCGATGCCGACCTTCTCGGCCAGCTCGGCGATGGTGTTCGCCTTGGTGACGATGCCCTGGTCGTAGAAGCCGGCCGGGAAGTCCAGGCCCGGCATGACCTGCGCGAACGGGTAGCGCGAGCGCGCCTTGGTGTCCATCACGAAGTACGCGGGGAGCACGCCGGCCTCGAGCTGGTCGTGCACGAAGTTCGTGTACGGCGAGGACTCGTTGGTGAAGCGCTTGCCGTCGGTGCCGACGATGACGGACGGCGGGATGCAGCGCTCGGACACGAGCGGGATGACCGCGCCCATCGGGTGCATGACGGACGGCATCCACCAGGCGTCGTCCATGAGGTCGGTTGCGGCGCCGAGCTTCTGGCCGGCGAGGATGCCGTCGCCCGTGTTCTCCCTGGCGCCGGCGCTGATTGCGGGCTGGCCGCCCTCGGGCAGCGTCTGCTGGCGCATCTCCAGGTTGTGGTCGTAGCCGCCGGTCGCCAGCAGCACGCCCTTGCGCGCGCCGACCCGGACCGTCTTGCCCTCACGCTCGGCGACGGCGCCGATGACGCGGCCGTGGGTGTCGACGATCAGCTCGGTCATGGAGGTCTGCAGCCACAGCGGAACGCCGCCCTCCTTCATTGCCAGGCGCAGGCGCGCGACGAGCGAGCGGCCGCCCGTCGCCATGTGGCGGCGCACCACGGTGTTCGACGCGACGCGCCAGGCGGCGACCAGGGAGGCGCGACGGCCGGCCCAGGTGCGCTTGACCATCGCGAGGTCGTGGTAATCCTTGCTGGTGACCCACAGGCCCAGCGGGCCCTTCATGCTGTTGGGACGCTGGAACTGCTCGTCTTCCTTCAGCTTCTTGGTGTTGAACGGCGGGCACTCGACGGTGCGCCCGTCCGCGCGGCCGCCCGGCAGCTCGGGGTGGTAGTCGGAGTAGCCCTTGACGTAGTAGAACTGCACGTTCTTGCTAGAACGCTGGAGCATCTCCATCATCGGCACGCCGTTGTCGATCAGCGCCTCGACACGGTCCTTCGGCACGCGGTCGCCGATCAGCGCGTCCAGGTAACCGAGGACGGACTCGCGGGAGTCCGTGACGCCCTTCGCGGCCAGCGTCGGGTTGTTCGGCACCCAGATGCCGCCGCCGGAGATCGCGGTGGAGCCGCCGAAGGTCTTGCCCTTCTCCAGCACCAGCGTGCTCAGGCCCTTCTCATTCGCGGCCAGCGCGGCGGTCATGCCGCCACCGCCGGAGCCGACCACCAGGAAGTCGACCTCAGCATCCCAGGCGGGCTGGGTTCCGGAGTTGTCTTGTGCTGCGGGGGAATTCATTACTTGGCCTTCGAATCGTCGCGGGTGAGGAAGGCGAGCACAGCGGATAGCCAGGCCTCGCGGGCCTCGATCATCGTCCAGTGCCCGCAGTTGGGGAACACGTGCAGTTCTGCGTTGGGGACATCGCGCATCGGGAGCATCGCCATGTCGACCGGGCTGACGCGGTCGTCGCGGCCCCAGGTCAGCAGGGTGGGCGCCTTGATGCGACCCAGTTTTGCCCAGTAGGGCGTGGTCTCGGCGGCCTGGTTCGCGGCGGCCATGGCGGCCATCGCCTGGCTGCTGTACATGCGGCGGGCGATCTCGAGGGTGGTCGGCTCGGTGGCAAGCGCCCAGCGCTCCTCGAGCAGCTCCTCGGTGACGATGGCGGGGTCGTAGACCATCGAGTTCAGCCAGCGGACCAGGCCCTCCCGCGTCGGGTTGTCCGTGAAGTCCATCAGCAGCTTGATGCCCTCGCTGGGGCCGTGGCCGAAGATGTTCTTGCCCATGCCGCCGATGGTGACGAGGCGGTTGACCCGCTGGGGTGCGTTGATCGCGATGTTGGCGCCGACGATGCCGCCCATCGAGTTGCCGATGATGTCAACGGAGTCCAGGCCCAGGCCATCAAGGAAGGCGATGACCGAGCCGCCAGCCATCATCATCGGGTGGCCGTCCCCCGCGTAGCTGACGCCGAAGCCCGGGAACTCCAGGATGAGGCAGCGGAAGTGCTCGCTCAACTCGCCAACGACGCCGCGGTAGTTCCGCCAGCCGGTGACGCCGGGGCCGGAGCCGTGCAGCAGGAGCAGGGGCGGGCCCTCGCCGACCTCGTGGTAAACCAGGACGCCTTGCTCGGTCTGCAACTCCTTGCGGGAGTCTTCGTAGCTAACTTGCGCCATTCATCTGCTCCAGTTCTCGACCCACAACCACATGGATTGCTATTCATCGTGAACCTAATGACGCGGATGGCGCGTGCGTGCGGCGATCCCGATCAGCGAGACATTCCGGCGGGTCAGACTCTAGACTGCGGCGTCGCGGCGAAAGCCCGAGGCAGTGCGCGCGCCGGAGCCGCCCGTGCGGGCGCCGGGGGCCGGGAACAGCTCCTGGGAAACGCGGCGTGCCGCGCCGAGGACGAGGGGTGCGACACGGTCCAGCGGGGTGCTGTTGGACTCCGGGCACAGACAGATGGCGGCGACGGGGCCTTCCGGCCCGACGATCGCGGCGGCGGCGGAGGTGAAGCCCATGGAGCGCTCCCCGGTCCGGTCGATGGAGAGGCCGTGGCGCTGGCGGATCCGGTTGAGCTCCTGGTGCAGCTCGGGGAGGGACCAGCCGTTCTTGCTGCGCTGGTTCTTCAGACGGTCGGTGACGAGGTCATCGACCGTCTCGGGGGTAAGTCCCGCGAGCATCGCCCGGCCGCCGGTGTTCCAGTACGCGCCGGAGTGGCCGCCCACGCGGGAGGCGAGGCGGCTCGCGAACCGGCCGCCGATCTTGTCGAGGAAAATCTCGTCGACACCGTCGAGCACCGACAAATGCACCACCATGCCGGTGCGCATGTGCAGCTCGTGCAGGTAGGAGTTCGACACCTGACGCAGCTCGTTGTGGCCATTGCCCTGGCCGCCGAGGCCGAGCGCGCGGCGGCCGAGGCCGTAGCCCAGCGCGCCGTGGTCGAGCCAGTCCAGCTTGACCAGCTGGTCGAGGATTCGGTGGGCAGTGGAACGGGGCAGCCGCGTCCGATTCGCGACCTCTTCCAGGTTGAGCTTGCTGGAACGACGCTCGAACGCGTCGAGGATCAACGTCATGCGCTCCACCATCGAGGGCGGGAGATCACGCTGCGCCCCATCTGCGACTGCCGCAGAGATGGTGGACTGTGTGTTCTCAAGCGATGACATGACGCCTCCACTGCTCACCTGGTCCACCGAACGGCCACCCAGAATTGAAATCAATTACTAAATTGTAGCAGTGAGGCCGGGGGCGGTACAAGATTCCCCATGCCGGCCCTCCGAGGTGCCGCGCTCCCGGTGACCGGAATGATTCGCCGGATCCGCCCAACTTCGACTGAGACTGGTGTAGTGCGACACCCGTAATCTCTCACAGAATCGATGGAGGCAATATGCGAATCGGGATCTCAAGCCCCATCGTGGTGCAGCATCCGCTCACCCGCTCCGACTGGGAGCATGACGCGGGGATCGCCGAGCTCGCCCTCATCGCCGAGGCCGCGGACCGACTGGATTATCACCATCTGACCTGCAGCGAGCACGTGGTGGTCCCCCGTGAGATCGCCGTCGAGCGTGGCGGCACCTACTGGGATCCCCTCGCCACGCTGGGCTTCCTGGCCGCGCGCACCAGCCAGATCCGACTCAACACCCAAGTCCTGGTGCTCGGCTACCACCACCCCCTCGAGATCGCCAAGCGCTACGGCACCCTCGACGTCGTTAGCGGCGGCCGCCTCACGCTCGGCGTCGGCGTCGGCACCATGCGCGAGGAGTTCGAGCTGTTGGGCGCGGAGTTCGAGGGCCGGGGCGCGCGCGCCGACGACGCGCTGCGAGCCCTGCGCGCCGCCCTCGGCGTCGAGGTCCCCAGCTACGCCGGCAGCCACTACTCCTTCGACGGCCTCGTCGTCTCCCCGCACGCCCAGCAGGCCCACGTGCCGCTGTGGATCGGCGGCAAGACGCGCCGCTCCCTGCGCCGGGCGATCGAGCTGGGCGACGGCTGGGTGCCCTTCGGCCTCGGCCACGAGGAGCTCGCCGCGATGCTCGCCGCCACCCCGGTGCCCGAGGGCCTGGACATCGTGCTCTCCCCCGGCCGCTCGCTGGACCCGATCGGCCACGCCGACGCCGCCCGCCGCGCCCTCGAGCGCCTGCAAGCCGCCGGGGCCACCATCGCCGGGCCCTCGATCGCGGCCGACTCCGCCGAGCACTACTGCGAGCAGCTCGAGGCGCTCAAGGCGATCGCGGTCGAGGTGGGCGTCGAGTTCTAGGGCTTGCCCCTTCCCCTCGCCGCTGTGAGGTCACTTAGCGCCCTGCCGCCGAGTCCGTCGGCGCCACAATCTAAGCGATCGCTTCTCCCGGTGCGACTGGCTGCACGGGGGTCAGCCGAGCGCGGCCAGCATCCGCAGGGTGCGCTCACCAGCCGGGTCCGCATCAGTGCACGACGGGACGATGACGATGTCGTCCACCCCCGCCGTGCGGTATGCGTCGATGCGCGCCTGCGCCGCGGCCGTGTCGGGGCCGATGATGCCCACCGCCTCGACGAGCTCGGTGGGGATCCGTGCAAGCAGCTCGCGAGGATGCGGGCGGGTGCGGGCGAACGCCACGACGTCGCCGAATCCTGCGCGCTCGAACATCTCCGAGTAGCCGGGCGCCGCGAGGTAGCCGAGGACTCCCCGGCGGATCTGCTCCACCGCGCCCGACCCGGCACCGATCGCCGCGGTGGCCCACAGCGCCACCCGCGGACGTGGTCGGCCCAGTTCCGCCGCCGCCCGCTCGAGATCCCCGATCAGCTCCCCCGCGGTCTCCGCAGTCACCAGGTTGAGCACTAGGCGGTCGCCGTGGCGGGCCGCGGCCCGGATCGCGGCCGGGCCGAAGGCTGCGATCGTCAGTCCTGAGCGGGGCGCGGGCAGCCGCAGCCGGTATCCGGTGCTGCCGACGACCTCGCCGGGGCTCTCGACCTTCTCGCCGTTGAGCAGCGGCCGCAGGGCCGCGGCGGACTCTGCTAGCGCTCGCGCCGACCGAGCGCGCGAGCGTCCATGCCACTCCTCCACGACCACCGCGCTGGACGTGCCCAGCGCGATGTCGACCCGGCGCCTGGTCAACGCGGCCACGGACGCGGCGCCCATCGCGATCATCGCCGGATCGCGGACCGTCACGGCGAAGGGGCCGAGAGTCAGCGGAATGTCGACGGTATGGCGCGCGATCTCCATCGCCAGCGCGAAGGCGTCATAGGTTGCCATCTCGCCAATCCACAGCGACTTGTAGCCAAGCTCGTCGGCGATCGCGGCGGTGGCCAGCGCCTCGTCGGCCGGCCGGTCCTGCCATAGCCCCAGCGAGACCTCCAATCCGTTGCTCATGCGAGCCCGACCGCGCTCGCCATGTGGTCGACGGTGTCCCAGCCCGGGATCTCCGAGCCGGCAGCCCAGGTTGAGTGCGTGCCGCTGGAGACCCGCTCGGGCAGCCGGATCCGCGTGATGGGGCCGTCCTCGACGCGCTGCGCGTCGAAGATCAGGCACTCGGAGAGGTCGCGGTTCATGTCGACCGTGATCGTGATCAGGTAGCCGTCGTCCTCACTGGTGGAGCCGACCCGCGGGGCCATCGCCGTCTCGCTGCCGTACACGCCCTCGCCGAATTGATAGGCCGTCTCATCACCGGTGAGGGTGTCGTGCTTGACGAGCCCGTTGAACAGGAACCAGTCCGGAACCGCTTGCGCCGCATAGGTGTAGCGGTGCTTGACACCGCCGTGGTGGGCGTTGATCATGCCGAACTCGGTGACCCGGTCCGAGAGGTGCCCCTCCTTGACCTCGCCCGTCCTCAGGTTCAACCGCCAGCGGTGCAGGCGGGTGCCCATGCGCTCCTGGGACAGAAACCGGAAGGCCCGCTGGTACGCCGATCCGACGCCATCGTCGGCAGGCTCGGGGTGCTCTTCATAGAAGCCGTCGAGGACGATCTCCTCGCCCTCCTCGTAGGCATTGACCCAGTGCAGCACGAAGGTGGGATCGGCCTCGAACCAGCGGACGTCCTCGGTGCGGCCGCGGCGGGGCACGACGCCGATACGCGTGGGAATGTCGGGGTAGAACCGGGTCGCGTGCTTCCCCTTCTCCAACGCCTCCGGGATCCAGAACAGGGGACAGTCCGTGAGGATCGCGTAGTTCTCGGTGAAGGCCATGTCGTGCGGCAGTCGCGGGCCGGGAAGCGGGATATCGATGTAGTGCACCAACTGCTCCTGCGCGTCTACCACCCCGTAGTGCATGTAGGGCGCGTCCTTGCCGTAGTTGAAGAACAACATCTCACCGGTGCGGTGGTCGACCTTCGGGTGCGCGGATACCCCGACGTCCGAGGGGAAATCGCCGTTCCACGTCGACTTCCCGAGCGTCTCGAGGGTCACCGGGTTCAGCCGGTACAGGTCCCCGCACTGGTAGAAGCTGGTCAGCGCGACGCCCGCGTGCAGACTCACGTCTGTGCTGGACGAGTCCTTCAGCAGCCCGCGGGCGCCCCAGCCGTCCTGGCGCAGCGAGGCCTTCGGGTTCTCGGCGATGCCCGGCCACAGCGGACCGCCCGCCGTCGTCTCCGCCTTGAGCCCGTCCGTCTGCACAAAGCGGTTGCGGTAGAACGCCTTTCCATCGCGGAATCCGACGACGTGCACCATGCCGTCACCGTCGAACGGGTGGTAGACGCCAGCGAGCGCCGGGTGCACCGGGTTCTCCGTGTTCCGCAGGTAGACCCCGTCCAGGTCGGCGGGGATCTCGCCCTCCACGTGCAGGTCCGTCGCTTCCCACTCGGTGGTCTGCGGGCGCCACGGTCCGGTGCGGTACGGGTGGTCGTCATCTGCGGGGAGAGTGGACAGCATGCGGCCCAAGACCTCGATATCCATTGTTGCCCTACCCTTTCGAAGTCGCAGTGAGGTTTTCCAAGAGCAGGGCCGAACCCAGTCCCGCGGCCCCGCTCACCGCGGCGACGCCGTAGCGCCCGCCAGAGCGGTTCAATTGCTCGACGGCCTGGCCGATGAGGATCGCGCCGGTCGCCCCGAACGCGTGGCCCATCGCGATGGTGCCGCCGTTGACGTTGAAGCGGCCCTCGCCAAAGCCCAACTCGCGCTGAATCTTCAGACAGAGGGCGGAGAACGCCTCCGCGAACTCGACCACGTCGAGGTCCGCCGGGGTGAGCCCGGCGCGGGAGAGCGCGCGCTCGATGGCAATCTGCCCGGCGGCGAGCATCCGGACCGGGTCGGAACCCGCGCTCGCGGCGCCCACGACCCGGGCCAGGGGGGTGAGCCCCGCGCGGGCCGCGGCCTCCGCGGTGCCGACGATCACCAGGCCCGCGCCATCCGCGAGCGAGGGCGACGTGCCACGGGTGTGCAGGTGCTGGATCTCGGCTAATCCGGGGAGGTGGCGCAGCGCAAGCGCGTCCTGGCCGCCCGCGCCGAGCTCCGCGAAAGCCGCGGGGAGCGCGGCCATCTGGTCGGCAGTCACGGCGCGCACGTGCTCGTCATGTGCCAGGACGATCGTGCCATCCGGGCCACGGACCGGCAGCACGGTCGAATCGTAGAACCCGTCCGCCCACGCCGCGGCCGCCCGTGCCTGGCTGCGCAGGCCGTAGGCGTCGAGCTCGGCGCGGGTGAGGCCGAGCTCGGTGGCGGCGATGTCGGCCGCGATGCCCATGTGGACACTGCCAATCGCCTCCACCACAGCCGGGTCCGTCCACAGCGGGCCTTGGTCGGCGAACATCGGGACCGCGGAGACGGAGTCGACGCCGCCGGCGACCACGAGATCTGCCTGCCCAGACTTGACCAGAGCCGATGCCGTGGCGACGGCATCGATCCCGGAGGCGCAGAAACGGTTCACGCTCTGGCCGGGGACGCGCTGCGGCCACCCTGCGGTGAGCACGGCGGTGCGAGCGAGGTTCCCGCCCTGCGCTCCCACCTGGGTGGCGCTGCCGAGCACGACGTCGTCGACGGCCTCCGGGTCCAGGCCCAGCCGGTGAACAAGCCCGCCGAGCAGCTTCTCCACCAGGGACAGCGGGCTGACTCCGGCCAGCCCGCCGCCGGCATGGGCCTTCCCGCGGGGGGTGCGCAGGGAGCCGAGCACGAAAGCCTCGGTCATTTCACGCCCCTGGTGACGACGGTGGCGACGGCGGTGGTGAACGAGCCGCCGACGTTGACGGTCAGCGCCGTGCGGGCGCCGTCGATCTGCTGGTCCCCGGCCCGGCCGGTCACCTGCTTGGCGGCGTCGAGCACCATTCGCACGCCCGTCGCACCGACGGGGTGACCGTTGGCCAGCAGCCCGCCGCCGGGGTTCACCGGCAGCTTCCCGTCCCGCGCGATCAGCCCGTCCATAACGGCCTGTCCGCCCTGACCCGGCGCTGCCAGGCCCATGTGCTCGAGCGTGACGAGGCCGTTGATGGTGAAGCAGTCGTGGATCTCCGCAACGTCGAGGTCGTCGACACCGGCCAGCCCGGCGCGGCGGTACGCGTCCTGCACCGCCGCGGCCAGGTGCGGGAACATGTAGTCCGCGCCGTCGCCCTGCGCGAGCTTGTCTGCCAACAGCAGGGTGGCAGTGCGGTGTCCGAAGCCCGCGATGACGGCCTCGGCGCTCAGCTCGGTCCCCGTGCGCTCGGCCCACGCCCGCGTGAATCGCTCGCTGGCGAGCACGACGCCGGCCGCGCCGTCGGTGATGCGCCCGCAGTCGGTCTTGCGCAACAGACCCTCCACCGCGGGGTTCACGTCGTCGTCCTCCTCGAACGAGCCTGCGGGGAAGTCCCAATCACGCGTCTGGGCAAGGGGATTTGTCTTGCCGTTGGCGAAGGCGATCTCCGCGAACCGACCGAGGTGCGCGTGGTCGAGGCCGTAGCGCTGGCCGTAGTCCGCCGCGATCTCCGCGAACAGCGCCGGCCAGGCGAAGGTGGCGTCGAGGGCCTCCCGGCCCGCCCAGGCCGCGGAGCCGAGGTTATCGGCCGCCGTTGTGGCAGAGACATTGCGCATCAGCTCGACGCCCAGGACCAGGGCCACGTCGTAGCGGCCGGACTCGATGTCGGCGCATGCGGCGAGGATGGCGGTGGAGCCGGAGGCGCAGGCCGCCTCGTGTCGGGTGCTGGGCACCCCATCCAGGCCGGGCTCCGCGGCGATAACCATGCCGCCGAGTTGCGCCTGGCCAGCGAAGAGCTCCCCGGCCAGGTTGCCGACGTGGATCACGCCGATCTCGGCCGCCTCGACCCGCGCGTCGGCCAGTGTGGCGGGGACGGACTCAGCCAACATGTCGAACAGACCATGCCCGTCCTTCGCCCAATTGCGGGCGAAGTCGGTCTGCATACCGCCCAGCACATAGACGGGGCTTGTCATTTGGCCTCCATCGTCAGGGTCCGCAGGTCGGATTTGGTGATCTTGCCGACGGGGTTGCGCGGCAACTCAGAGACCACAAAGACGGATTCCGGCAGCTTGAACGCGGCGATCTTCTGCCCGCGCAGGTGGGCGACGATGTCCACCAGGCTGGGCTCGGCGTCCCCCGAAGGCACCACCACCGCGCACACCCGCTCCCCCATCGCCAGGTCCGGCACCCCGATGACGGCGGCCTCGAGCACGCCAGGGCAGCCGAGGATCAGGGACTCGATCTCCGCGGGCGAGATGTTCATGCCGCCGCGCACGATGAGGTCTTTCGCGCGATCGACATAGCGGAGATAACGCAGGTCGCCGGGCTCGGCTTCGATGTATTCGAAGAGGTCGCCGGTGCAGAAGTAGCCGTCTTTGTCGAACGGGTCGCCACTTGCGGTGCCGGCGAGGTAGCCCGCGAACACGGATGGCCCATCAAGGCGCAGCTCACCGGTGTGTCCCGCGACGGTGATCTCCTCCTCGGTGGCAAGGTCCACCAACTTGGTGCGCATGCCCCGGGACGCCTCGTTGTCCCAGGTGTGCGAGGGAGAGCCGAAACGAGGGAACAGCACCGCACGTAGGACCGGGTCCGGGATCGTGTCGGGATCGCCGACCAGCGTGGTGCCCTCGTTGGAGCCGAAGCAGTTGATGATGTCGATGCCGAAGCGGTCCTTATACTCCGAGATCATCTGGTGCGAGAGCGGCGCGGAGCCGGAGCCGATCACGCGGAGGCTGTCGAGCACGCCCGCCGCGGCCGCGTCGCTGGCCAGCGCGCGCACGAGCACCGCGGGCGGCGCGACGGTGTACGTGACCTGGTGGTGGACAACCTGTTTGAAGAACGTTGCGGCGTCGAACGGGTGGTGCTGCACCAGCGTCGCGCCGGTCAGCAGCCACGGCACCAACATCCCCGCGATCCCCGCCATGTTGACCATCGGGAACGGGTTGAGCAGCACGTCATCCCCTGTGAGAGCCGCGCCGGAGACGCTCCCAATGCCGGAGATATACCACTCGTTGGCACCGCGCGGGATCCCCTTGGGCGTGGACTCCGTGCCCGAGGTCCAGCAGATCGTCAGGGCGACGTTCGGATCTGGTGTCAGGGAAGCCCGGCGCTCCGCCAGCGCAGTCCCGTCGAATGGCTCTGCCAGTCGCGCGTCGAGCCCCACCACACCGGCGGGCAGGTTATCGCCAAAGGCGAGGACACCGCGTAGCGACGGGAGGTCCCCCGCCGCCGTCGCTGCGGAGTCCACCAGCCGGTGTCCGGCCATCCGCGCACAGGTGACAAACGTCCGGAAGTTCGCCAGGGCGCCCAACTGGGCAAGCTCATACTCCCGGTACTGCACGGGCAGCGGCGAAATGACCGCGCCGATCCGCGTGATCGCCAGATACATCGCGGTCAGCTCCACCGAGTTCGGCAGTTGCACCCCGACGACGTCGCCGCGCTCCACTCCTTGCTCCAGCAGGACCTCGGCGAGCTGGTCCACGAACTCGTTGAGATCTGCCCACGTCAGCTCCCGCCGAGGACCGTCGGTCAGGTCTGCGCGGTTCAGCGGGTCCACGACTGCGAGCGCGCCGGGCCGCTCGCCCACATGCCGGTCCAGGAGTTCATCCCAGGTGTCGTGGCCCCACCAGCCAGCGGCTGTGTACTCATCGACCCTGTCCTGGGGGTGCAATCTCATTTCGGTGTGCCTCCGTGCGCTCTCCATGCTGCGGATCATGAGCGCAAACCTATCGATTGATTTCTATTACTGCAATAGGCAAAGTAACTAAGGTGGAGTTCAGATCTATCCATACTGCGTCTGCACATACGCAACATGATGGTGAAATCCGGAATTTATCCCAATCGCACGACATAACTTCATAATGGATAGTGGGATATATGAGGTCGGGGGGGCTACGATTCGAGGGGCGCCGAGGACCGTGCCGCCGCCACCGCGCGGACGTGGTTTGAGAGGATGAGGCTTGTGCCCACTCCGACGCCCACCTCATCCGCGCTGGGGCACGCACTCCTCATCGTCGGCGACCGCTGGAATCTGCAGATCATCCGCGGTGTGTTCGCCGGCGCGCACCGGTTCCAGCACCTGCGAGACAGCCTCCACATCTCTGACACAGTCCTCGCGCACAGGCTGGGGCACCTGGTGTCCGACGGGATCCTCGTCGCTGTCCAATACTCCACCGCCCCGCCCCGAAGCGAGTACCGCCTGACCGCCGCGGGTAAGGGCCTCTGGCCCGTGTACGTGGCGCTGTGGAACTGGGACCGCTCCTGGTCCCCCCGCGCGCACCAGGAGCTAGGCGCCCGTCTGCGCCATTCCCCGTGCGACAACACCATCGTGCCGATATTCGGCTGCGGAGCGTGCGGGGCGATTGGGCTGACCGCGCGGGACGTGCGCACAGAGGTCGACGCCCGCCTGCTGCTCGACGTCGCAGACCGTCGCGGGCGCCGGACCACCGCACCGCCGGACGTCAACTCCACCGGAGTGCTCGCCGATCGCTGGTCGACCTTCCTGCTGGCCGCCGCCCTCAACGGCACCCGCCGGTTCACCGACTTCCAGGAGCAACTGGGCGCAATCTCGCCCGCCACATTGACCCAGCGGCTGTCCCGTTTCGTCGACGGCGCCATGTTGGACCGGGTGCCGGTCGCGGACGGAGCCCGCCGCCAGGAGTACCGACTCACCTTGAAGGGGATCGACTTCTTCCCCGTGTTCGCCACCCTGAACACCTGGTCGCAGGAGCATCTCGCGCTAGACGGCCAGTCCGGCCTATCCCTGATCCACCGCGCCTGCGGCGCCGAGTTGCGGCCGCGATACACCTGCAACGCCTGCAACGTCGAGCTCACGCGGCGGGAGATCCAGTTCGAGCGCTAAGGCTGGGACGCCTAGCGCCGGGGCCGAATCAGCACCTCTTGCGCCACCGATGCCACTAAATCTCCCGCCACCGTGAAGAACTCGCCGCTGGCCAACCCCCGAGAGTCGGAGACCGCCCTGCCGTGCTGGTGATACAGCAGCCACTCGTCCGCGCGGGCGGGCTGATGGAACCAGATCGAGTGGTCCAACGAGGACAGCGTGTGCCCGGGCAGTTCCGCACGGTCTAGACCGCTCGCGATGGACGCGAGCTTGATGTCCGAGACGTACGAGATTGCGCACAGCTGTGCCAGCGGATCCTCGCCCAGCGGCTCCCAGGCCCGCACCCAGTACATCTGGCTGCCCGCCGGCACGAGACCGTCTGGGACGAAGCGAAAGTCGAAGAGCTGCGCCGGGATGGGCTGGCGGTCCCACACCGCGCCGAAAAGCCCTCGGGTGCCGGTCAACTCGTCTGGCAGCGGCACGTCGGGCATGGGCAGTCCGTGCGCCGCGCCCGGCACGGCAACCTGAAAGGACACGGTGAGTGAGAAGAGCACCTCGCCGTCTTGCACGGCCTGCACCTGGCGGGTGGAGAAGGATCGGCCGTCCCGGGTCGCCTCCACGCGGTAGACGATGGGCTGTCCGGCCCGTCCGCCGCGGATGTAATAGCCGTGCGCCGAGTGCGCGATCCGCTCCGCCGGCACCGTCTGCCCCGCCGCATGCAGCGACTGCGCCAATACCTGCCCGCCGAAGGCCCGGTTGCCGATCGCCCCGTGGCACACGCCGCGGAACATCAGCGCCTCCAGGCGTTCGGCGCCCAGATGGATCGCGTGCGGGTGGGACTCAGTTGGCTCCATCGCGCAATCCTAGGGCCAGGCCGCGGCGATCAGCGCGGGCAGCACTTCACCGGCGGCCCCACGCAGGAAGTGCCCGTCGAGGCCGTCGAGACCCCCAAGGTCCGGATTCACCTCCACGAGAACCGCGCCCGACGCCGCGGCCAGCCGAGGCAGGTCCGCCGCCGGGTACACCAGGGAGGAAGTCCCCACCACGAGGATCAGGTCGCAGGAGCGCGCTGCGGACTCGGCGGCCGCCCACTCGCGTGGCGGCAGCGATTCGCCGAACCACACAACGCCCGGCCGGATCATCCCGCCGCAGTCGGCGCAGCGGGGCGGAGCCAGCCGTGCGGGGTCCGCGGGCACAGGATCCCGGCTGGACCAGCCGCGCGCGCAATCGAAGCAGCGCGGGGCGCCAATGCTGCCGTGGACGTGGATCACGGCGGCGCTGCCGGCGCGCTCGTGCAGGTCGTCGACGTTCTGGGTGACGACGGTGACCTGTGGCGCGAGCCCCTGTAAGCGCGCGATGGCGTCGTGCCCTGGATTCGGGGCGCAGCGCGCGACGAGCGTGCGCCGCCATTCATACCAGCCCCACACCAGCTCCGGGTCAGCCTCGAAAGCCTTGGCCGTGGCGAGCTGCGTGGGGTCGAATCGTTTCCACAGCCCGGTCAGCGCGTCGCGGAAAGTGGGTATGCCGCTCTCCGCCGACGCACCCGCGCCGGTGAGAACCATGATGTGACGGGCGGCGCGAAGCCGCTCGAGCAGATCACGAGGGAAAGCCGGGGTCACGCCTTGCCGGTGCCCTCGTGTCCACCCTTGCCCAGGTCGGCCAGCTTGCGGAAGTCCCAGCTGGAGATCTTGTCCACAGTGATCCGCAGCCACGCATGCCGGCCGTCCGGATAGAACGTCCCGCCCATGTACTTGTCGGCGAAGATCTGCTCGACGGCCGCCAGCTGCGGATCGGGCTCGGCGGAACGCGGCACGTCGCCCACGATCTCCGCGCGGCCGGACAGCTCCACGCCGCACAGCTCCATATAGTCGACGCCGGCGTCGACCACCACGGAGACGCGGGGATCGCGCACCAGGTCCGTCCACCGCTGGCTGCGGGTGATCGAGAACAGCCACAGCGCGCCGTCGTGCCAGCCGAACCACAGCGGGCTCACATGCGGGGCGCCGTCCTTCCCGACAGTCGCCACCCGGCACGTGCGCTCGGCCGCCAGGAACGCGTCGCGCTCCACGTCGGTCATGGCAATCGCCCGGCCTCGGCGCTGGTTGCGCACAAACTCATCAGCCACTGTGAACCCCTTATCGCTAACCCAGCTATCGACAATCTGGACGGTCACCCGAAATTAGCATGCTGGCACCGGCCAGAGCCCCAGACCGAGGCGACCCCACTACCGCTCACCGGGACGTTTCCGAAGTAATGTCAGCCACGAAAATAGAATTCGATCTATCGACCCACAGCCGAAGAGGAGCCAGACATGGCCGACACACTGAGTTTGCAGGGCAAGACCGCCCTGGTCACCGGCGCCGGGGCAGGCCTGGGCCGCTCTGAGGCGCTCGCCCTCGCGCAGGCCGGCGCGTCCGTCCTCGTCAACGACTTCACGGACCGCGCCGACGAGGTCGTCGCCGAGATCGTCGCCGCCGGCGGCCAGGCCCTCGCAGTCAAGGGCGATGTGTCCAACTGGGCCCTGGCACAGTCCATGGTCGCCACCGGCGTCAAGGAGTTCGGCTCCTTCGACATCCTGGTCAACAACGCGGGCATCACCCGGGACAAGATGATCTTCAACCTGACCGAGTCAGACTGGGACGACGTCATCAAGGTCCACCTCAAGGGCCACGCCGCGACGTCGGCCGCCGCCGCCGCACACTGGCGCGCAGCCTCCAAGGCCGCCGACGCCCCCGTCTACGGCCGCGTCGTCAACACCTCCTCCGAGGCCGCCCTCTTCGGCCCCGCTGGCCAGCCCAACTATGGCGCCGCCAAGGCCGGCATCATCGCGCTGACGCTGTCCACCTCGCAGGGCCTCTCGCGTTATGGCGTCCGTGCCAACGCGATCTGCCCGCGTGCCCGCACCGAGATGACCGCGTCCGTCTTCGAGGGCATCGACCAGTCCACCGGCTTGGACGCCCTGGCCCCCGAGCGCGTTGCCGCCCTAGTCCAGTACCTGGCCTCCCCCGCCTCCGACGAGATCACCGGCCAGGTGTTCGTGGTCTACGGCAAGATGGTCACGCTCATGGCCGCGCCGCAGATCGAGAAGACCTTCGAGGCCCCCACCGGCGCGTTCGACGCCGCGGAGCTCGACGCGCAACTGACCACCCACTTCAAGGGCCGCGGCAAGTACGAGACCTACTCGGCGTACAGCATCGCAGCGCTGGAGAAGCCCGCCCTCGCAGTCGACTAAGCACTCACAATCAAGGGAGAACCCATGGGCAACAGACTGGCAGGCAAGACGGCCATCGTCACGGGGGGCGCCGGTGGCATCGGCCGCGGCATCGTCCGGGCATTCACGAAGCAGGGCGCCAACGTCCTGTTCGTGGACATCAACGAAGAGGCCGGCAAGGCCCTTGCCGAAGAGGTGGGCGATCAGGCTCGGTTCATCTCCCTCGACATCTCCCAGCAGGAGAACGCCGCCAAGATCGTCGCAGCGGCCGTCGAGGCCTTCGGCCGGCTGGACGTGTTGGTCAACAACGCCCATGCCTCACGCCAGGCCCCCTTCGTGGAGACCACACAGGAACACATGGACCTGTCGATGAACACGGGCTTCTACGCGACGTTCTGGCTCATGCAGGCTGCGTACCCGCAGCTCAAGGCCAATGAGGGCGCCGTCATCAACTTCGCGTCGGGCTCCGGTCTGCGCGGGATGCCGACGCAGACGTCCTACGCCGCCGCGAAGGAGGCCATCCGCGGGATCAGCCGCGTCGCCGCCAACGAGTGGGCGGTGGACAACATCAACGTCAACATCATCAGCCCGCTCGCCGCGACCGAGGGCGTGCAGAAATATATTGAGGCCAACCCTGAGACTGGGGCGCAGATGCTGGCGAACGTCCCGCTGCACCGCTACGGCGACCCGGAGAAGGACATCGCCCCCGTCGCGGTGTTCCTGGCGAGCGAGGACGGCAATTACCTCACTGGCCAGACGATCATGGCCGACGGCGGCAGCATCATGATGCGCTGACAGTCGTGCACCACGCGGGGCCGGGACATCGATGTCCCGGCCCCGCATTCGTCTGGTCGGCGCCCATCACGCGCTACAGATGAGACGACTCACCCCCCGCGGACGGCGATATCGATAATGTCGGTTGCATGCCCCAAACGCTGCTCGCCGATGCCGCCAACCTCCTGCCAGACCTCGTCGCCCTGCGCAGAGCGCTGCACCACGAGCCCGAGCTCGGTCTGGAGCTGCCCAAGACCCAGGCGGCGGTCGTCGCCGCGCTGGGCGGCCTCGACCTCGAGGTCACCCTCGGCGAGGCCTGCACCTCCGTGGTGGCCGTGCTCCGCGGCGGACGGCCCGGCCCGACGGTGCTGCTGCGCGCGGACATGGACGCCCTGCCCATCGCGGAGCCTGCGGGACTGGAGTACGCCGCCACCAACGGCAATATGCACGCCTGCGGCCACGATCTGCACACTGCCGCACTCGTCGGCGCCGCCCGACTCCTCCATGCCCGACGCGCGGAGTTGGCCGGCGATGTCCTGTTCATGTTCCAGCCGGGCGAGGAGGGGTACGACGGCGCTGCGGTGATGCTCGCCGAGGGACTGCTGGAAACCACCGGCACCACGCCCATCGCCGCATTCGCGATCCACAATGGCCCTGGCGAGCGCGGTGTCTTCTCCACCCGTCCAGGCCCAATCCTCGCGGGCAATGGCAGGCTTCAGGTCACCATCCGCGGCGCGGGCGGCCATGGCTCCCAACCGCATTCGGCCCGCAACCCGGTGCCCGCGGTCGCCGCGCTCGCGGGCGCCCTGCAGACCATGCTCACGCAGCGGTTCTCGGTTTTCGACCCGGTGGTCCTGTCCGTGACCCAGCTGTTCGCCGGGGAGGCCGTGAATGTGATCCCGGAGTCCGCCGGGCTCGGCGCCAGCGTCCGCATGGTCTCCGCCGACGCGCAGGCCCGACTGGGCGAGGAGGTCCGCGTGTTCGCCGACGGCATCGCCGCCGCCCACGGTTGCACGGCCGAGGTCGACTTCACCCTCCAGTACCCGGTCACCGTGAACGACGCTGCGGCCACCAAGCATGCGATTGCCGCACTTTCCACGCTGCTAGGCGCGGAACGGGTGATCGAGATACCCACGCCCGTCATGGGTTCGGAAGACTTCTCCCGGGTACTCGCCCAGGTGCCCGGCACGTACCTCTTCCTGCACTCCAGCCCGAACTCTGTGAACCCCGCAACCGCAGCCGTCAACCACTCCCCGCACGTGCTATTCGACGACGCGGTGCTGGCCGACCAGGCCGCGGCGCTGGCGCATCTGGCGATGTCGACGTTGGCGGGCCGCTAGTTTGGTCCATTTCTCCGTGGTCGTCGGCGGCGTGCAGCTCTGCGGATAGTCCTGCCGCGGGCCTACGTTCCGCGGGCAGACAACGCCCGTATCGCCCCAATCAGGAGCCTCGGACACCGCAAATCCCCCGGCGGACGAGCCCAGAATCGGGTGCCGCGGAAAAAGCCCAGGTGGCGCATGTGGTGGCGGCTGGTCAGCCTTCACCAACGGGGGGATTTTGGCCGTTCCCCCACAACAATCGCAGGTCAGGTGCCCGCTGGTGAAAATCCTGACCACGCCATTAGTCCGTTTTCCCAGGTCACAGCGAACACGGACCGGCACTGACCGCACGAGCGGGCGGAACCCCGTCCCCATCGCCTAGATTCCCGACCAAACGGGCATCGGGCGCCCGCGGAACGTAGGGGCCCGGCAGGACTACCAACTACGACGTCGTGGCCATCGAGCTCAGTCCGCGGCGAGCACCGTCCGCAGCGCCCACGGATAGTCGGCCTTGCCACTGGGCGAGCGCTTGACCTCCTCCGCGAACACGACCACGCGCGGAATCTTGTAGCCGGCCACCTGGGTGCGGCAGTATTCGGTGAGCTCCTCGGGCGAGGCGCCGGAGTGGCCCTCCCGCAGGGCGACAGCAGCCGCGACTCGCTGACCGAACCGCTTGTCGGGGATGCCGACCACCAGCGCGTCGTACACCGCCGGATGCGTCTTGAGCGCTTGCTCGACCTCCTCCGGGTAGATCTTCTCGCCGCCGGAGTTGATGCAGTTGGAGCCGCGGCCCAGGAGCACAATGGTGCCGTCGCCCTCGAGGATCCCGCGGTCGCCGAGCACTGCCATTCGGATGCCGTCGATCACCGGGAACGTCGACGCGGACTTGACCGGGTCCCCCCAATACTCCAGCGGCACATGGCCGCTGCGCGCGATGAAGCCCTCGATGCCGGGACCCACCGGCCGGAAGTCATTATCGACCAGCACCATGTTGGGATTGGACCGGATCCGCTTGGTGCCGTCGGCGGCGAACTCGACGATGCCGTCATTGCCGGTCTCGGAGGCGCCGAACGCGTCCTTGATCACCAGTCCTGGAACCCGCTCGCGCAGTTGGTCTTTCACGCCGGTAGAGAACAGTGCGCCACCGGAGCCCACCATCTTCAGCGAGGACAGGTCGATCTCGGGGTGCTGCTCCATCGCCTCGGCCAGCGGCCGCGCGATGCCGTCGCCCACCACCGTGATGCCGGTGACCCGCTCCGCCTCGATCACCCGGAGCGCCTCCACAGCGTCGAAATCACGCATGATCACCCGTCGCGAGCCGGCCAGGAACGCGGTCAGCAACGAATACACCGCGGCCCCATGCATCAGCGGCGGGACCAGTAGGAACACCGGCGCGGCAGAGTTCGCGACCGCGGCGGCCACCACTTCCTCGAGGGTCAGACGCGGGGGTCCGCTCGTGTTCGCGCCCGAGAGCGCCGCGAAGTAGAAGTCCTCATGTCGCCACACCACGCCCTTGGGGTAGCCCGTGGTGCCGCCGGTGTAGATGATGAATTTGTCGTCGGCGCTACGCGGCCCGAAGTCACGCTCGGGCGATTGCGCGGCGAGCGCGGGCTCGTAGCCCGCCGTGTCATCGGCCGCGGGCGCAGCAGAGTCGACCACCACCACGTGCCCGACGGTGGGGCAGCTCGCGAGCGCGGCGCGCGCCGCCGCCAGGTACTCCGCCTCCACGATCAACGCCACGGCCTGGGAGTTGCCGTAGACGTGGACCAGCTCGGCCTCGACGTAGCGGTAGTTGACGTTGATCGGCACGGCCCGCACCTTCAGGCACGCGAGCACGCACTCGACGTACTCGATGCGGTTGCGCATGTGCACCGCCACGTGATCGCCCGGCCCGACCCCCACCGACTGCAGGTGGTGCGCGAGCCTGTTGGCCCGGACCTCCAGTTGCGCATAGCTGCGTTGCTCCGACTCACAGGTCAGGACGACGCGGTCTGGCACGGCGTCGGCCACCGACTCAAACAAGGTGGCGATGTTCAAAGTCACAGGGCAGTCCTTATCGTTTTGGGCGTCACACGGCTTCCCTGCACTAAATCACTTGCGCCTCGGGCACGGCCGCTCGTTCCAGTCACTGGGAGGCGAGGGCACGATCTGCGGCCGGTGCCAACATTATGGGGTCCCGGACATCCCCGCGGGGGACGCACTAAGGAAGGTCGATATGTCGCGTACAAGTGTTAGCCGATTCGGCAGATACTGCCGCACCGCCGTCGCGGTGGTGGGCGCAAGCGCCATTCTCGCGGGTTGTGCCAGCAGCAATGACGGGGCCGGCGACAACGCCGCCGAGGTGCCAGCGGGGTTCCAGACCGGAATGGTCAACGTGCAGCCCGCCCCCGGCCAGGCCGTCGACGGCGGCACTCTGACCTACGGCGTCCAACTGCTCGCCGCCTCCCTCGACCCGACCAAGACCGCAGCCCGTGGCGGCTCCGGCGGCGAGGCCCTCGCGGCGGTCTACGACGTCCTGATGTCCTATGACACCGACACCAACACGTACGAGCCCAAGCTGGCCAAATCCCTTGCGGCCAACGCGGACTCCACCGTATGGACCCTCACGCTGCGGGACAACGTCAACTTCAGCGACGGCACCCCTGTCGACGCCGCCGCCGTCGTCGCCAGCATCGACCGTTACAACCAGGGCCGCGGCAATGGGTCCGACCTGTGGCTCAAGTCGGTGGCCGCCGCCGAGCCCGCCGCCGACGGGGCCTCCGTCGTATTCACCATGACGGCGCCGTGGCAGCGCTTCCCGTCCATGCTGGCCCTGGGCCACGGCATGATCGTCGCGCCGGCCTCCCAGCAGGGTGAGGCCTTCACAGCCATCGGCGCGGGACCGTTCACCGAGGGCAAGTTCGCGCCCAACGAGGAGCGCATCTTCACCGCCAACCCCGACTACTACGCGGGCAAGCCCCACCTGGACACGCTCCGCATGGTGGCGCTCAACGGCCCCCAGGCCAACCTCGAGTCCCTGCAGAGCGGCCAGCTCGACGTCGCCTACATCCGCGGCCTCAGCGAGGCCATCGACGCGGCCAAGGCCGACGGCTACCCCGGCTACATCAGCGTCCTCAACGCCGGCGGCGCCGAGATCATCAACAACCGCGAGGGCCGTCCCGGCTCGGACGTGCGGGTGCGCCAGGCCATCGGCCACTCCCTCGACACCGAGCTGATCGACCAGCGCGCCGAGAACGGCGGGGGTCTGCCCGGCTCCGAGCTGTTCGGCCCCACCTCGCAGTGGCACACCGACACCCCCGGCATCGCGTACGACCCGGAGAAGGCCAAGGAGCTGCTCGCGGCCGCGGTGGCCGACGGCTACAACGGCGAGCTGAACTACGTCGTCCTCAACGAGCCGAAGGACCACGCCATCGGCTTGGCCGTGCAGTCGCTCCTGCAGGCGGTGGGCTTCAAGGTGAACGTCGTCCTGGCCAACAACGCCGGCGACATCCTCCAGAACGTGTACGTCAAGAAGGACTTCGACCTCGCCCACGCCGGGCTCGGCATGTACGAGTCCATCATCGATCTGAGCCTGGACTCGACCACCAACAGCACGTCGCTGGGCAACACCGGCGGCTACGCCAACCCGGAGATGGACCAGCTGATCGCCGATCTGCAGGCCACCCAGGATGACGACGCCGCCCGCGCCGTCATCGCGAAGATCCAGGCGCTGTGGAACGAGACCGTGCCATCCGCCCCGATCAGCGGCCTGCCCTCCTTCTGGGCCTGGCAGAAGAACGTCCACGGCGTCACCCCGACCGCCACGGGCATCATGCTGTTCGACCAGGCGTGGCTCGACGCCAATTAGACGACAACCAGCAGGACCCCCACCAGCCAGGTGGGGGTCCTTCGCATTCGCTAGGCCAGATTGTCGGCGATGACCACCTCCTCGCCCAGCGGCCGGGTGATCGACCAGAGGTCGAGGGCTGTGCACGCCGAGATCTTCCAGACGCCGTCCTCGACCACATACCGGTCGTCGTATTCGATGGCCGCGACCCTCTCCGTCTGCTCGTGCACGTTGACCTGCCGGAAGCGGAGCGTCCAGGAGCCGGTGGCCGTGGTGTCGCTGGTGAGCTGGATGTCTGGGTGCAGGCCGTGGTGCATGTCCAGGATCAGGTGTTTGCCATCCTGCTTGCGGAGCGCGATGGCCTGGTAGATCTCGGCGATCGGATCAGCGTCGTCGAAGGCGCCGAGCGGGCCGAAGTCGATCGCCGCGCCCCGCGCGATGAAAGCGGCGCGGAAGCCCACCGGGTCCTTGCCGTCGCACGCGCGCCAGTAGCGGTATTTCAGCGCCTTGATCTCCTCCACCGCCTCGAGTCGGGCGATGCGCTGTTCCAGGGTCGAGGATCGATCGGCCACGGGGGTCCTCCTGCTGATAGTGGGGCGGGGTGCCTGGCCCCGAACCTACTATCGCGTTGCCCCAACCAGGCTCTGCACGTCCCACACCCACACGTCGGCCGCCCGGTGGCCGGCGTCCCCCAACAGGTCCTGCACCGTCGTGCGCAGCGCGTCGGAGTTCTTGCCTGTCGGCAGCACCACGACATCCGCCTGCCAGAACCGCAGATCAACGACGGCCTGCGCCCGCTCCTCCGCCGTGATCTGCGGGACGACGCCGGACGAGAGCACCTCCCCGAGCAACTTCGCGGTGGGTCGCGTCGGCGCGCCATAGCCACCCTTGTCGTCGGGACCCGCCGGCCCCACGAAGTATCCGCCAGCCAGCGGAAAGCCCATCTTCGCGTCGATCTGCCAGGTCAGCGCCGTCGCATCGGCAAGCTGGGGCAGCGGCACCACCACGACGGAGCCGTGGTCCACGTAGTCCTGCCACACGCCCTTCTCGAAGAACACCGGCGTGGGCTCGCGGACCACCGCCGAGATTGGCAGCGGCGCGAGCGGGGCAAGCGTCAGGGCCAGCAAGACCACCCAGGCGCCGGTCGCCGTCATCGAACCCCTGCGCAGCACGCGGTCGGTGGCCAACGCCAGCAGCAGCCCGATCAGCGGCACCGCGGCCATAGTCAACCTGGTCTCCAGCACCGACTCGAACAGCGGCAGGCTGTCCAGCACGCGCCACGGCATGGGTATGCCGGTGTCTGCACCACCAACCTTGAGTGTGGGTCCCAGCGACAGCACGATCATCACGAGGGCCGTGATCGAGGCGGCGCGGGCCAGCGGTGATCGGCGCAGCCAGAGGGCGATGCCCGCCGTCATCGCGAGCAGCGGCCAACCGAAGTACGAGTTGAACTCGGTGCCGCTGCGGCCGAGCACCTTGCTGCCATCGACCAGGCCGCCCAGCGTCTGGGGCGAGAATTTCCACAGCGACTGCAGGTCATTCGACCAGCTGCCGTGAGTGAGGTTGCTATAGCTCTGGGGTCCGAAGAACTGCCACCACAGTGGGACTGCCACCAGCACGGCCGCCACGGCGGCGGCGAGCAGCAGTGGGCGGGCCAGGGTGCGCGCCATCGCGATCGCCAACCGTGGCGCGCAGGCCAGGTAGCAGACTCCGAAGATGACGGAACCAATCGCGAGGATCAGCAGCGGCTCCTCGCCCAGCATGATCTGCCAGGCGATCAGCAGTCCCAGAACCACGGACACCCGGCGGCGGGCCCCGCGGCCCAGACTGATGGCGCAGGCCAGGATCAGTGGCAGGACCCCGAGCACCACGAAGTTCGGGTGGCCATTGGCATGCGAGATCATCGCGGGTGCGAATCCGCACAGCAGCCCGCCGACGGCCGCCGCGGCACGGGACTCCACGGCGTACCTCGAGAACAGCCAGTACCAGGCATAGGCGGTGCCCGCGAGCCCGATGGTCATGGCCAACGTCCAGGTCATGGTGGGGCCGAATATCGCTGTGACCGGGGCCAGCGGGATGCTGAGGCCCAGCATGGCCGTGTTGCCCATGAGGTTGACGCCCTGCGGATAGTTCTGCAGCACCGAGCCCAGCGGATTCTCCAGGTGGAACACGGCCCGCGCGCCCACCGCGAAGAACCACTCCCACATCCGCTGGTCCTGGTCGCTCCCCACCAGATAGCCGGTGGTCGGGGCACGCCACTGCCCACCCAGCACAAACACCGAGAGCCCTGTGAACCCGACTGCCGCCAACAGGTCCGACCGTCGCGGGCTCCAGCCGAAGCGCCGGCGCCTCGTCGGCAGCCCTTCCTTCAGCAGTTCGAGCTCAGTCGTTCTCTGCGCCGTCGTCATTCGCGCCCTCACCCCAATTCCGTCTCCAAGATCGGAGACGTTTCGACGCTAGTGCGGGATGCTGTGAGTTCTCTGAGCGGAAACACCTATTTAAGAGCCCCGGACTGGTCAGACCCCATAGAAACCGTCGGGGTCTAGTGCAGTCAGAGGCAGCCATTCCGCCGCAGCCGGCTGTCCCGGGCCGTCGAAATCGGCGGCATCGGCTTGCAGGTCCCGCAGCCGGACCGCCAGCGACGGCACCTCGTCTATACGCTGCACCAGGCAATATATGGCGGCCAGGTGGTGCACACACGGCCTGCGCCGACCCGTGCAGGGGCAGCTCGCCACGCAATCCTCTACTCCGCTGGCCACCGCCACGTCCTGGTCCTGCAGCCGGGCCACCAGCTCATCCGGGAACTCCCCTGAACCGATGCGCCGATCCTGGGCTCCAGCCTGCTCGAGCGCCGCGCGCACCCTCCCGGCTTGCGCGGCGGTCCAGGTGGGCACGGTGATCACGACCGAGAACTCCCTCCCCTTGGCGAGGACCTTGCCCTGGATGCGGCCGGCGAGTACCTCCGCGAGCCCGACCGCCCCGTTGCGGGCAAGTGACCGGGCCTGCGGCAGCGCTGGATTCGGGGCGCCGACGGAAACCGACTCGATGGTGCGCAGCCACGCCCGGCCCCACGCCGTGACGCCGAATTCCGCAGTCATCAGAACACTCCACTCTGATCGAGCTCCAGCAGCTCCCGCAGCTGTGCGTCGGACATCGCCGCCAGCGCGGACTCCGGGCCGGTCGAGCCGGGGTCCACGGTGATCGAGTCGGCCACCGCCCGCTTCGACTCGTGCATCGCGGCAATGTGGTCCTCGATAGTGCCGCCGGTGACGAGGGTGTGCACATTTACCTGCAGATGCTGGCCGATCCGGTGCGCGCGGTCGGTGGCCTGATCCTCCACAGCGGGATTCCACCACCGGTCGAAGTGCACCACGTGGCTAGCTCGCGTGAGGTTCAACCCGAATCCCGCGGCTCGCAGACTCAAGATCAACACCGGCGGCCCGTCCGGGCGGGTCTGGAACTCATCAACCAACTCGTCCCGACTCGCAGCGCTGAGACCGCCGTGCAAGAACGGGATCGCGCCCGCCCCCAGCTCCGCGGTCAGATGCTTCGACAGCAGCTCCCCCATCGCACGGTACTGCGTGAACACCAGTGCTCGATCTCCCTCGTCGACAATCTCCGCGAGCATCTCGCTTGCGCGGTCGAACTTGCCGGAGCGCCCCATCAATTCGGTGCCGCCGGCGCCGAATTGCACCGGGTGGTTGCAGATCTGCTTGAGCGCCGTCAGCAGAGCCAGGACGTTGCCGTGGCGAGCGATGCCCCTGCCCAGCCCCGAGTCGAAGGCGTTCGCCACCGCCGCGCGGTAGAGCCGGGACTGCTCGGCCGTCAGCGTGCACGCGATGGTGGCATACTGCTTGGCTGGCAGATCCGTTGCCACCTTGGACTTGGTGCGCCGCAACACATATGGCTCGATGATGTCGGTCAGCCGCGCGGCAGCGGTGCCCGAGCGACCGGTCTCGATGGGGCGCGCGAAACGTTGCCGGAAACGGGCGCGCGTGCCGAGGACCGACGGGTTGACGACGTGGAAGATCGACCACAACTCGTCCAGACGGTTCTCCACCGGCGTGCCGGTCATCGCCACCTTCAGCTCCGCGGATAGGCCGGCGGCGGCCTTGGCTGCCAGCGAAGACGGATTCTTGATCTGCTGGGCCTCATCGAGGATCACGGTGGACCACGGCATCGCCGCGAACTCCACCGCGTCGCTCCGCAACACGCTGTAGCTGGTGAGCACCGCCGACCCCGGCACCGCGGTCGCGAGCGGCCCGCGGCCCACGCCGTGGTGCACTTGGACGGGCAGACTCGGGGCGAACCGCGCGAGCTCTCGCCGCCAGTTGCCGAGCACCGACGTCGGGCAAACCACCAGATGCGGCGGCCCGTCCACTCGGGTGGCCAACAGCGAGATCGCCTGCAGCGTCTTGCCGAGTCCCATCTCGTCGGCCAAGATGCCACCGCCGTGGCCGGCCAGCGCCCGCAGCCAGGCCACCCCCTGTACCTGGTAAGGCCGCAGCGAGGCCTGGATCTCGGCGACCGCGAGATCTCGACTGGTGGCGGCCATCGACAGGAATTGCTGGACTGTGGAGTCGGCTGAGGCTATCGCCCCCTCCGCATCGTTGAGCGAGGCGTGTGCGGCCGTGGGCATCTCAGACTTCTCGCCCCGCGCCACCGCCTGCCAGGCCCGCACCGATGCCCCCACCCGGTCGCCGGAGGCATCGATGCCCGCCAGCGCGCTCAGCACCTCGGTGAGCGCGGCCACTCGGACGCCCACCGTCCGCGGCGCCACCACTGCCCCGCCCGCTTCGGCCGTGGGAACCGCCAGTCGGCACGTCGACGCGGTGCCCGCGGGCAGCCCCAACACGGACAGCGCTGCCTCGAGGTCGTCCGCGCCCCACCACACGAGCGTCGCCAGCGCCGGGACGAACGTGGCCTGCAGGCGGCTCTCGGGCGCGAGTGTCGGGTCCATGACCGCTGACAGTAGGCCCGCACCCACCCCGACGGCCAATGGAAACCCTCAGATCAGGTGTGGTTTTTCTGACATTGACGCAGCCTCGCGGCACCTGTCTCTTATCCCGGTCCCCGTCCGCCACAAGCGGTGTAGCTAGCCGACCCAGACCGAGTCGAGCAGCATGATGTTGTCCGCGCTGCGCTTGACCTCATGGACGTCGTTGTCCCACGCGAGGAAGACCGAGGCCGGCCCCCACAGCGAGTAGGGCACAGTCTCGTTGGCCCGCAACTGCACGGCGCTGATCGCTTCCTTCTTGGCCTCGTCCGTTGTCGCCGTCTGGACCGCGACGAGCAGCTCGTCCATCTGCGGGTCCTTGGAGCCCACCGAGTTGTTGTTGGAGTCGCTGCCAAAGCCGGCGTACAGACGCAGATAAGGCGCCTCATCCATGAAGGCATAGGAGGACCGCGTGATATCGAAATCATGCTCCACATACAGCTTGCGGACCAGGTCGGTGACACTGCTGACGTAGTCGATGGTCACGTCGAAGCCGATCGAGTTGAGCGAGGCCTGGGTCGCCAGGGCCGCCGCCTCTGCGCTGGGCTCGCTCATCGCCAGGTAAGTGAGCTTGCCGTTATAGCCGTCGGCCTTCGCCTCGTTCAGCAGCGTTGTGGCCTTGGCCGGGTCATACTGCAGGCCCTCGGTCCCGTTGTTCCATCGCGAGGTCTCGGGGACGATCGCGCTGCTCGCGATGCCCAGTCCATTATTCGCACGCGCGTTGATCGCCTCGGGGTCAATGCCGTAGGCAACCGCCTGACGCACCCGCAGGTCTGCTCCGGGACGGCCCTCGCGGTTGTTGACCGCGCCGATCGAGCCCAGCCCCTGAACATCAAGGAAGCCTGACAAGCCGGCATCCTGCGCGGCCTTGATCACGTCCTCATCACGCATGATGTAGGCCATGTTCAGCTGGCCGCTATTGAGCGACTCCAGCGAGGCCGTCGCACCCGCGGTGGGGACGAAACGTAGCTTGCCCAGGTGGGGCGTGCCGCCGTAGTAGTCCGCGCGCGGGGAGAGCGTGATCTCCTCGTTGGGCGCGAACTTCTCCAGCGTGAACGGGCCCGCGCCGATCGGGGCGAATGCGCCGTTGGCATCGGACCCCTGCCCGACGATCATGCCTGGCCCCATCGACAGCAGCACGGGGAAGTCATCCCACGAACGTTGCAGGGTGAACTCCACGGTGGACGCGTCCGGCGTCGCGATGCTCTCGACTACGCCGGACCAGGCCTGCGCTACGTCCGCCTGCGCCGCGACGAAGCGGTCGATGCTCCATTTGACCGCGGCCGAGTCGAGCACGGTGCCGTCACTGAAGGTCACACCGTCGCGGAGCTTGACCGTGTAGGACGAGAAGTCCTCGTTGGAGGTGATCGACTCCGCGAGCTGCGGAACGAACTCACCGGCCACAGAGTCGCTACGGATCAGCGTGTCGTAGATCGCCGCCATCTCGGTGCCGCCGGTCGAGCCGGTGGCCTGAGTCTTCGTGGGGTCCAGCGCGTTGGGGAAGGAGTAGGACCCGAAGGTCAGGGTGCCACCGTCGACCGCGTCGCCGGCTTCCTGCACATTGATGAACCCGACGCTCCCGTTCGCGGATCCCGTGGCCGCACTGTCATCAGAGTCCCCGCCTGAGCCGCAGGCACCCAGCAGCAGCGCGCCAGCCACACCGAGCACTAGCATTCGCGCGCTGGGCCCAGTCATCAAATTGTTCAATCTAGTTCCACCTCACCGATTTCCTCACCGGACGGCGAGGCCTCTGCAGTAACTCCGCGAACGGTAGGCCGAACCGAACCTGCCTGGCGCCGAAGTCCCATTGGCTCGAAGGCCGGGATCTCGACTCGGGCCCGGGCGGGACAGGTTCCACTCAAGGACCAGATCGGCAGGCCGGAGTAGATCGAGGCTGGTGGCTCGCGCCCATCAGCGCCCAGAAGGTGCGTAACCAGGGATCTACCAGCCGGGTGGCAACTGGGTGAAGTCCGCCTTGCGCCCCTCCGCGAAGGCCGCCAGCGCCTCTGCGTTCGCCGGCCCGCCCATCAGCTCCCGGAATGCCTCGTTCTCCCGCTCCCGGGCCGCGTCGATCTCCGCCCGCCGCGGAGCCGTCATTGTCCGCTTCACCGCAACCAGGCTCGAGATCGGCTTCGCCGCAAGCACTTCCGCATACCGATGGGCGTCCGCCACCAACGTGTCCGGCTCGCAGACCCGCCACACCAGGCCCATCTCCTTTGCCTGCGCAGCGTCGATCCACTCCGAGCTCATCAGCACCCACGCGGCGTTCTGCCTACCGATCAGCGCGGGCAGCAGCACGCTGGACGCAGCCTCCGGCGCCACACCCAGATCGGTGAACGGGCACTTGATCCTCGCCGTGCTGGACATGAAAGCGAGGTCCGCGAAGCCCAGAATGGTCGCGCCGATCCCCAAACCGATCCCGTTGACCGCGCAGATCAGTGGCTTCGGGAACTCCACCAGCACATCCAGGAGCCCGCGGAAGCCGTGTTTTCCCCGCTGAAAGTCCGGATCACTGGTGATCAGGGCCATCTCCCGCAGGTCGGTGCCGGCGCTGAATGCCCGCCCGTTTCCGGTCAGCAGGACCACCGCTACCGCGGGGTCCGCCGCGGCGTCGAGCAGCGCGTCCGCGAGCGCGTCGTAGAGCGCCTCGTTGAAGGAGTTCAGAGCCTCGGGGCGGTCGAGCGTGAGGGTTCGGACACGGTTGCTATCCACGATGATCAGGCTCATCACCGCATACTAGAACGTGTTACCCCATGCACGTCGACACGGGCCCGGCCGACCATCGCGGCCCCCTCGACGTTCCAGTCAATGGGAATTTCCCCCTCCCCGACTTTTGACGATGGAGGATCCAGCCCACAACGGCCGGCCGGAAACCGGATATGCGAGGACGTCCACAGGAGGATCACATGATCAAGGCCATTGCGCTGCTCACCCGCCGGGCAGGCCTGACCCGGGCCGAGTTCATCGACTACTACGAGAACTCCCACGCACCACTCATTCGCCGCCTACTGCCGCAGATCCGTGAGTATCGCCGCAACTTCGTCGATCTCGAGGGCGCCCTCCGCGCTCCCGGGGTGCCGGACCCGACCTTCGACGTCATCACCGAACTCTGGTTCGACGATCGCGCAGGCTATGCCGCCATGCTCGCCACCCACGGACAGCCGGAGATCCGCGCGCAGATCGAGGCCGACGAGGCGCGCTTCCTCGACCGCGGCAAGACCATCCAGTTCCTCGTCGACGAGGCCGGCTAGCCAGAGTCCACTAGCTGTCGGCTCGCCGCAGCACAGCCTCCGCGTGCCGGAGCACCGGTGAGTCGACCATCATCCCGTCGAGGGCGAACACCCCGCGCTCGGTCTCCGCCGCGGTGAGGATCCGACGGGCCTGGGCGATCTGCTCGCCGGTGGGCCGGTAGGACTCGCGGACCACCGCAACCTGGCTGGGGTGGATGCAGACGGTGCCGCCGAAGCCGACCGCGACCGCGTCCAACGCCTCCGCGCGATGCCCATCCAGGTCCCGGATGTCCAGGTGCACTGAGTCCAGTGCCAGCCGGCCAAAGCTCGCGGCAGCCAGCAGCACGGTGGAGCGGACATGCCGCGCGACGTCCCGGTAGGCGCCGTCGGCCCTGCGGCTGGAGCTGCCGCCGATGGCGGCGACCAAGTCCTCGGCGCCCCACATCATGGCGACCGTATTCTCTGCTGCCGCAATCTCGGCGGCGAACACCGCCCCGCGCGGAGTCTCGATCAAGGCCAGCACGTCGTAGCTCCCGAGCGCCGCCACCTGCGCGGCGGACTCCGTCTTCGACAGCATCACCCGGGTGTAGTCGGTGCCGCGCAGCGCCTCGAGGTCGAGCGCGTAGTCGGCGGTGCTGGCGGCGTTGACGCGCACGAAGGTGGTCGCCGGGTCCAGCGGGGTGTCCCGCAGGGCCTGGCGGGCGGCTGGCTTGTCCGCGGGTGCGACGCCGTCCTCGAGGTCGAGGATGACGACATCGGCGGCTGCGGCTGCCTTGCCGAAGCGCTCGGGCCGGTCGGCGGGACAGAACAGCCAGGCGGGGCCCCACGCCGCCGTCACTTCGGGGCCTTCTGCATGAGTGTCGAGCGAACGGCGCGGACGACGATGTCGCCATGCTGGTTTCGCCCGATGTGCTCGAGCGTGACGATGCCCTGGGTCGGCCGGGACTTCGACTCCCGCGTCTCGAGCACGATGGTCTCCCCATAGAGGGTGTCGCCGTGGTACATCGGGTTCGGGAACGAGATCTCGCTGAAGCCGAGGTTCGCCACGATCGTGCCCTGCGAGAGCTGCGCCACGGACTGCCCGACAACGGTGGACAGGGTCAGCATGGAGTTCATCAACCGTTCGCCGAACTGCTGGTCCGCCGACCACGCCGCATCCAGGTGCAGCGACTGCGTGTTCATCGTCAGTGTCGTGAACAGCACGTTGTCGGCCTCGGTGAGGGTGCGCCCGGGGCTGTGCTTATAGACGACGTCGGTCTCGAACTCCTCGAACCAGAGTCCGCGCTGGGTGATCTCGCGCCGTTCGCTGTGGGATCGCTCGGCGGGCGTATCGATACTCATGCGAACCCCAATTCTCGTGCGATGAGCATCAGCTGCACCTCGGTGGTGCCCTCGCCGATCTCCAGGATTTTGCTGTCCCGGTAGTGCCGGGCCACGGGGTACTCGTTCATGAACCCGTAACCGCCGTGGATCTGGGTGGCGTCGCGGGCGTTGTCCATCGCCGCCTCGGAGGAGATCATCTTCGCGATGGACGCCTCCTTCTTGAAGGGCTTGCCCGCCAGCATCTTCGCGGCCGCGTCGTAGTAGGCGGTGCGGGCCACGTGGGCGCGCGCCTCCATGCGGGCGATCTTGAAGTTGACGGCCTGGTACTCGCCGATCGCGCGGCCGAAGGACTGGCGTTCCTTGGCGTACTTCACGGACTCGTCGACGCAGCCCTGCGCGACGCCCGTCGCGAGCGCGGCGATCGCGACGCGGCCCTCGTCGAGGATCGAGAGGAAGTTGGCATAGCCGCGGCCCCGGGTGCCGAGCAGATTCTCCTCGGGCACCCGCGCGTCGACGTAGCTGAGCGGGTGGGTGTCGGAGGCGTTCCAGCCGACCTTGTTATAGGCCGGCTCGGCGGTGAAGCCGGGGGTGTCGTTGGGCACGATAATCGTCGAGATCTCCTTGCGCCCGCCTTCTTTCGCCCCAGTGACCGCGGTGACCGTGACGAAAGACGTGATGTCAGTGCCGGAGTTGGTGATGAACTGCTTGCCGCCGTTGACCACCCACTGCCCATCCACGAGCTTGGCAGTGGTCTTGGTGGCCCCGGCGTCCGAGCCCGCGCCCGGCTCCGTCAGGCCGAAGCCCGCGAGCCGGCGCCCGGCGGCGAGGTCCGGCAGCCAGCGCTCCTTCTGCTCGTGGCTGCCGAAGCGGAAGATCGGCATCGCGCCGAGCCCCACGCCCGCCTCCAAGGTGATGGCCACTGACTGGTCGACCTTGCCGAGCTGCTCGAGCGCGAGGGCCAGGGCGAAGTAGTCGCCGCCCATGCCGCCGTACTCCTCGGGGAACGGCAGGCCGAACAGGCCCATCTCCCCCATCTGCGCGACGATCTCATACGGGAACGTGTGGTCCCGATCGTGCTGGGCGGAAACCGGGGCAACCACTTGCTGCGCGAAATCGGCGACAGTGTCGCTCAGGGACTGGTACTCCTCGGGCAGCTCTGCTGCCGCCATACTCGCAGTCACGACTGCGCCTCCTTCTCGTCTGTTTTTAGAATGTCGGTGTCGGGCTCGTCGTCGGGGACGACGCGGGCCAGCAGCTGATCAACCTTCACCTGATCGCCCTGGCGCACCGAGATCTCCACGGTGCCCGCGACGGGCGCGGTGAGGCTGTGCTCCATCTTCATGGCCTCGACCATCACCACGCGGTCGCCGGCCTCGACGCGATCTCCGTTCCCAACGACCACCTCGATCACGCTGCCGGGCATCGGACTGAGGATGTCCGCGCTGGCCACGGCGCCCTCGCGGCGGATCTTGACCTCCTCGGCCTCTGCGATGCGCCAGGTGCCGCGCTCGTCGCCGAGCCAGAGGTCCAAGCCCTCCTCGGCCACCCGCAGCGTGCGCCGCAGCCCGTCGACGCTCACATGCAGCGCCTCCCCGGCCAGCTGCGCTCGGGCGGCCACCGGCTCGCCGTCGCCGACGCTGACCCGGGCCGCCGCGACATCGCCACCGGCGGGATCTCCCCACACCGCGACGGTCTCGGTCCGGAGCGGGGTCTGCATCCGGGTGCGCACGGGCGCGGGCACGCCGATCCGCCAGCCGGACACCGAGTCCCACGGGCTGGCGCCCCGGCTCCCCTGCAGTCGGAGTTGGCGGAGCAGTCCGGCCGCGGCCAGGACGTCGTCAGGAGCAGGCAGCGGCTCGAAGTCCTCGGCCCGCGTGTCCAGCAGCAGGGTGTCGAGGTCGCCAGCGCGCACCCGATCGTCGGCGAGCAGAAAACGCAGGAACTCGATGTTGGTCTGCACGCCGGGAATGGCGGTGTCCGCGAGCGCTCGGTCCAGCCTGGCCAGCGCGTCATCGCGGGTGGGCCCGTGCGCGATGACCTTGGCCAGCATCGGGTCGTAGTCACTGCCGACAACGGTGCCCACGCGCAGCGAGGAGTCCACCCGCACGCCGGGGCCGACGGGCTCCGTCAGGGCGAGGACCTGCCCGCCGGTGGGCAAGAAGCCGCGGGCGGGGTCCTCGGCGTACACCCGCGCCTCGATGGCATGCCCGGTCATGGTGATGTGCTCTTGCCAGAAGCCCAGGGGCTCCCCCATGCCAACGCGAAGCTGCCACTCGACGAGGTCGATGCCGGTGACCATCTCGGTCACGGGGTGCTCCACCTGCAGGCGGGTGTTCATCTCCATGAAGAAGAACTCGTCGGGTTTGTCGGCCGAGACGATGAACTCCACCGTGCCCGCGCCCACGTAGTCGACGCTGCGGGCGGTGGCGACGGCGGCGGCGCCAATCTGCGTGCGGGTCTGCTCATCCAGCAGCGGTGAGGGCGCCTCCTCGATGACCTTCTGGTGGCGGCGCTGCAGGCTGCACTCGCGCTCGCCAAGATGCACCACGTTGCCGTGGGTGTCCGCGAGGATCTGCACCTCGATGTGCCGAGGGCGCAACACGAACCGCTCCAGGAACAGGGTGTCGTCGCCAAAGGAGGCGGCGGCCTCGCGGCGGGCCTGGGCAATGGACGACGCGAGGTGGGCGGAGTCTTCCACCAGATGCATGCCCTTGCCGCCGCCGCCGGCCGACGGCTTGATGAGCACCGGATAGCCGATATCGCCTGCGGCCGCGATCAACTCGGCGTCGGTCAGGCCCGGCTCGGCGATGCCCGGCACCACCGGCACGTCGAACGCGCCGACGGCCTTCTTGGCGGAGATTTTATCGCCCATAACCTCGATGGCGCGGGCGGAGGGCCCAAGAAAGACGATGCCGTTCTCGGCGCAGGCGCCGGAGAACTCTGCGTTCTCCGCCAGGAAGCCGTAGCCCGGGTGGATCGCCTGCGCGCCAGTCGCCTTGGCCGCGGCGATGACCTTCTCAATGGACAGGTAGCTATCCCGCGCGGGGGCGGGACCGAGCCGGACGGCGATGTCCGCCTCGGCGACGTGGCGGGCGTCCGCGTCGGCGTCGCTGTAGACGGCGACGGAGCGAATGCCCATCTCGCGCAGCGTGCGCATGACGCGGACCGCGATCTCGCCGCGGTTGGCGACGAGGACGGTGTGGAAGGTTCTCAGTGGACTCACAACTGTCTCCATCACATTCGGAAGATGCCATTGGAGACTGGCTCCAGGGGCGCATTGGCGCAGGCGGACAGGGCGAGGCCGAGCACGGTGCGGGTGTCGGCGGGGTCGATGATGCCGTCGTCCCAAAGCCTCGCCGTCGAATAGTAGGGATTGCCTTGGTGCTCATACTGTTCGCGCAGCGGGGCCTTGAACGTCTCCTCCTCGTCCGCGGACCACGGTGTGCCGGCCTTCTCAAGCTGCTCGGCGCGCACGGTGGCCAGCACCGAGGCGGCCTGCTCGCCGCCCATCACCGAGATGCGCGCGTTCGGCCACATGAACAGGAACCGCGGCGAGTAGGCGCGCCCGCACATGGAGTAGTTGCCGGCGCCGTAGGACCCGCCGATCACCACCGTCAGCTTCGGCACCCGCGCGCAGGCCACGGCCGTGACCATCTTCGCGCCATGCTTGGCGATGCCGCTGGCCTCGTAGTCGCGGCCGACCATGAACCCGGAGATGTTCTGCAGGAATAGCAGTGGGATGGAGCGCTTATCGCACAGCTCGATGAAGTGCGCGCCCTTCATAGCGCTCTCGCCGAACAGGACGCCGTTGTTGGCGATGATTCCCACGGGGTGGCCCTGAATGCGGGCGAAGCCCGTGACGAGGGTCTTGCCGTACTCGGCCTTGAACTCCTGGAACGCCTTGCCGTCCGCGGTGGCGGGGCCGTCGACGATCCGCGCGATCACCTCGCGCACGTCATAGGGCACCTTGGAGTCCGGCGGCACCACCTCGTAGACGGAGCTCGGGTCCAGTTCCGGCGCAATCGCCGCCGCGACCTCCCACGGGGCCGGGCTGCGCGGGCCGAAGGTCGCGGCGATGCGGCGCACGATCGTCAACGCGTCCTCGTCGTCCTCGGCCAGGTGGTCGGTGACGCCGGAGGTCTTCGAGTGCAGGTCGCCGCCCCCGAGCTCCTCCGCAGTGACGACCTCGCCCGTGGCGGCCTTCACCAGGGGCGGGCCGCCCAGGAAAATTGTGCCCTGGTTGCGCACGATGACAGCCTCGTCACTCATCGCCGGGACGTACGCGCCGCCCGCGGTGCAGGAGCCCATCACGGACGCGATCTGCGGAATTCCCTTGGCGCTCATCGTCGCCTGGTTGAAGAAGATGCGGCCGAAGTGCTCGCGGTCCGGGAACACCTGGTCCTGCTCCGGCAGGAACGCGCCTCCGGAGTCCACCAGGTAGATGCACGGCAGATTGTTCTGCAGCGCTACCTCCTGCGCTCGGAGGTGCTTCTTGACCGACATCGGATAGTAGGTGCCGCCCTTGACGGTCGCGTCGTTGGCGACGATCACGCACTCGCGGCCGGACACGCGGCCGATGCCGGTGATCATCCCGGCGCCGGGGCTGCCATCGTCGTACATCCCGTTCGCGGCCAGTGGCGAGAGCTCCAGAAACGGGGTGCCGGGGTCCAGCAGCCGCTCGACGCGGTCCCGTGGTAGCAGCTTGCCGCGGGCGATATGGCGCGCCCGGGAGGACTCGCTGCCGCCGAGCGCGGTCTCCGCCAGGCGTTTGTTCAGCTCGTCGACAAGCTCTTGATGCTGCTCTGCATAAGTGTTCATTCATTGCCCTCGAGTTCGGCGATGGCCTGCTGGCGCATCTCCATCTTGCGGATTTTTCCGGTGACGGTCATCGGGAAATCGTCGACGACTCGCAGGTATTTCGGGATCTTGTAGCGGGCGAGCTTGCCCTCGCAGAACGCGCGCAGCGCCTCGATGGTCAGCGCCGGCGCGCCGGACCGCATCTTCACCCAGACCATCAGCTCCTCCCCATACTTGTGGTCGGGGACTCCGATCACCTGCGCGTCGGCGATGTCGGTGTGGGTGTAGAGGAACTCCTCGATCTCGCGCGGATAGATGTTCTCGCCGCCGCGAATGACCAGGTCCTTCATGCGGCCGGTGATGCGCAGGAAACCGTCGTCGTCCATGGTGGCGAGGTCGCCGGTGCGCATCCACTGCTCGGAATCGATTGCCTCCGAGGTCTTCTCGGGGTCCTCCCAGTAGCCCAGCATCACGGAGTAGCCGCGGGTGCAGAACTCGCCGGTCTCCCCGCGCGGTACGGTCTCGCCGGTCACGGGGTCGATGATCTTGACCTCAAGGTGCGGGCCGACGGGGCCCACCGTGTTCACTCGCTGGTCGAAGGTGTCGCCCGCGCGGGTCTGCGTGGACACCGGGGACGTTTCCGTCATGCCATAGCAGATGCCGACGTCGCCCATGTGCATTCGCTCGACGACCTGGCGCATCACCTCCGCTGGGCAGGGCGAGCCGGCCATGATCCCGGTGCGCAGGCTGGACAGGTCGTACCCCTCGAAGTTCGGCAGGCCCAGCTCCGCGATGAACATCGTCGGCACGCCGTAGAGGCTTGTGCAGCGCTCGTCCTGGACAGCCCGCAGCGTCGCGGCCGGGTCGAATCCGGGGGCGGGGATCACCATCGCGGCACCGTGGGTGATGGCTGCGAGGTTGCCCATCACCATGCCGAAGCAGTGGTAGAACGGCACGGGGATGCAGATCCGGTCCTCGTGCGTGTACTCCATCAGCGTGCCGACAAAGTACCCGTTGTTGAGGATGTTGCGGTGGGTCAGCGTCGCGCCCTTGGGCGATCCGGTGGTGCCGGATGTGTATTGGATGTTGATGGGGTCGTGCCGGTCCAGGGTCTGCTCGATGGCGGCCAGCGCGGCCTCGTCGATCTCGGCGTCCGCCAGCTCGTCCCAGCGCGGCGAGCCCATGAAGACGATGTCGGTGACGCTCGCGCAGCGCGGGGCGACGGCGGCGAGCATTCCGGCGTAGTCGGCGTCCCGGTGCTCCACGGCTGAGATCACTTGCCGGATACCGGACTTGTTCAGCGCGTACTCGAGCTCGTACTCGCGGTAGGCCGGGTTGATGTTGACGAGGATCGCGCCGATCTCGGCCGTCGCGAACTGCGTGATCGTCCACTCCCAGCGGTTCGGGGCCCACACGCCGACACGGTCGCCCTTGCCAATTCCCGCGCGGAGTAGTCCCGTGGCCAACTTGCGCACATCCCGGTGGAGCTCCACGTAGGTCCAGCGGCGCCCGGCCGCGCAGTCGACTAGCGCCTCCCGGTCCGGGAATCGCGCGACCGTCGAGGCCAGAGCCGCGCTGATCGTGCTCTCGAGGAGCGCGGGCTCGGCCACGCCCTTCGAGTAGGAGAGTTCTCGGTCTGCCATCGCTGCGACACCGCCCGTCGGAAGATTTCAGTTAACGCTTGATAACTGAAATTAAGGTTAGCACCGAGATCGGCCTGTGTCCACAGTCACAAGCCGCCCCCTCATCGTGCGCCTACCGCGAGTCCCCCGCCAGGCTTTGCAGGGCCATCCGCGCCAGGATCTCCCGGACCTGGGGCTCCGCCACCCCGGAGAATCCATGCGGCGTCGAGTTGATCAGCCCGAATGCCGCGTGCGCCCGCACCCGCGCCTGCGAGTTGGGCAGCTCGGGGTCCAACTGGCGTAGCACCGCCACCCAGATCTCGACGTACTGTCGCTGCAACCGGCGCACCTGGTGCTGGGCGTCGGGGTTCAGGCTCGCCAGGTCGCGGTCCTGGACGCGGATCAAGTCGATGTCCGAGACCGCGAAGGCCACATGCGCGTCCACGAGCCGGCGCAGCGCGTCCGCGGGCCCGGTGGACTCTTCTGCCTGCCGCTGCCCGTTCGCCAGCAGCCGCTCGCTGATACCGACCAGCAGCTCCACCAGCACGTCCTGCTTGCTGGCGAAGTGCCGGTAGATCGCCGGGCCGCTGACGTCGACCGCCGCGCCCAAATCGCGCATGGAGACCCCGCCATACCCGCGGTCGGCAAATAACCGTGCCGCGGCGTCCAGCAGCGCCTTGCGTCGATCGGCCTTGCGCTGATCGCGCAGTGTGCCCGGCTCGGGGAGACGCTCTTCCTCGGTCATGGCGGCCACGATATGTCAGAGCCCTGTGGGAGCATGCCACCACGCCGCCCCGAGAGGCGGGAATGCCTGCCGCAAAAACTCAATAGACGCAGGTCAAGATAGTAAAAACTCTATCTATCGGGAAGGCGTTCGAGTAGAATCAGACCATGGGAACGGCAGGGATAGCCCTCGATAAACAGGCCATCGGCCTGCTCGCGGACCCCTCGGCTTCGACCCCGAGCGACTCTCCGAGTCCGTCCTCTACCCGCGCACCGCGGAGTCGGTGTCCGCCCGGTTGGCCGCGGACGTCGTCGAGCTTCGACTGCTGGGACACATCACCCTGCGCGACCCCATCTGCGGCGCGGACAAGGCCGCCGCCCGCTGGCTGCACAGCCACTCGGCCGATTCCCTCGCCGAGTCCCGCACCGAGGTGACCTTCGCGATCCGCATCTGCGAGCACCACCCGGTCCTGGCCTGCTACGCCCACGCCGAGATCAGCCGCCGAGTGGCCAAGCGGATCCTCCAATTCCTGGCCTATCCGCCCAAGAATCTCGACGAGGAGCACATCCCCGCCGTCCGGGACCGGCTGCTGAAGGCCGCCCGCACCCGAGACCCGCAGCAGCTCCTCGAGGAGGAGGAACGCCTCCGGCAGGCCTTCAGCGACGATGTCCCGCCGTCCGCGGACCACGACCGCAATCGGCTCACCATCGACGAGCTCCTTGGCCGCGTGATCGTCCAGGGCGACCTCGACGCCGAGACGGGCGCAAAACTTCAGGAGGCGTTGTCCCCGTTCATGGTCCCCCGGCCCGAGCCCGACGGCGCCCCCGATAGGCGCCCTACCCCGCAGCGCCGGGCCGAGGCGCTGAGCGACCTCCTCGACGCGGCCCTGGCCGCCGCGAACTTCCCCAACCTCAACGGGGAGCGCCCCCGCCTGATGGTGGATATCCCCCTCGAAGACCTGATGCGCGGCATCCCCACCCACGAGGAGCGCATCGCGATGATCCGCAATGGCCGCATCGACGAGTACTTCGCCGCTAATCCCGTGGGCTGGAACCACTGGATGGGCGCGGTCTCCCTCGCGACAGCGCAGCGCCTCGCGTGCGACTGCGAGCTGACGATGATCGGGACCGACGAGCACGGCGCGCCGCTGACCGTCCACACCGGCGACCGGTTCGCGTCCAAGCGCCACCGCCAAGCCCTCGCGCACCGCGATCGCGGCTGCGCCTTCCCCCGGTGCAACCGCCCCGCGTCGATGACGCAAGCCCACCACATGGTGTTCTGGGAGCACGGTGGCCATACCCAGATCGACAACCTCGTGTCCCTGTGCGGGGAACACCACCGGGCCGTCCACCACCACGGCTGGCACGTGGCGATGGCCAAGAACCGGTTCCCGGTGTTCCGGCCGCCGCCCAAGTTCGACCCGCTCCGGCGATGGTTGAACTCCGCTGGCGAGCACGTCGATGGGCCCGAAGCGCCGCCGGGTGAAATCGGTTGAATCCTGCCCAGCCCCAAATACGCGAAACCCCCACCGGGATGTCCCGATGGGGGCCGCGCCAGGTCGAGAGGAAGCTGCTCGCTAGCCCTTCTTCGCAGTCAACGCGGTGTAGCCGAGCGTCAGGACGGCAGCCGCAGCGATGCTGATGATCCAGCGGATCCAGTCGATCCCACCGGTCTCGCCATTGCCGATCATGCCCCAGATCCAGTAGCCGATCAGAGCGCCAGCAATGCCGAGCACCACTGTGATGACCCAGCCCATCGCCTGTTTTCCGGGGATCACCAGGCGCGCGAGCACACCGATGATGGCGCCGAAAATGATGGTTCCGATTATTGATCCCATGTCATTTTCCTCTCACATCGTTGAAGGTTGGCCTATTGAGCTTGAGACAGTCAGCCCAACACAAAATCTATCTGACACAGAAAATTTCCACTGTGCAACGGCAGAATTGTTACCAACCGTGACGCCTCGACGGGCTGAATCTCACTGGTCACGCGGGCCTGCGGCTAAGGTGCATTCATGTTCGACGCACCCGAATACGGCACCCGCACCCTCTCCGACCTGCTCCCGAGCGTGTTGGCGGGACTCGGGGTGCCCGGCGAGGCCGACCGGCTGGGGCTGGGCCTCGACGGCGTCCGGCGGGTGTGCGTGCTGCTGGTCGACGGCCTCGGCGCCCGTCAATTGGCCGCCCGCCCCGACGCGGCGCCGTTCCTGACCTCCGCCGCCCCACGCGTGATCACCACCGGATTCCCGTCGACCACCGCGGTCAGCCTGAGCTCCATCGGCACGGGGCTGACCCCAGGCGAGCATGGGCTCGTCGGCTACCTGATGTCCGTGCCCGGGTTCGACCGGGCGATGAATCCGCTGCAGTGGAAGCTGCACGGGCAGGGTGATCATGTGGATCTGTTGGAGGCGCTGCCCCCGGAGCAGTTCCAGCCGCGGCCCACTGTCTTCGAACGCGCGGCGGAGCACGGCATCGCGGTCACGAAGGTCGCCCCCGGCTATCAGGCCAAATCCGGGCTGACTCGAGCCGCACTGCGCGGCGGCGAGTTCGCGGCCCGCTTCTCCATCGGCGACCTCGCGGCGATGGCCGCGGACGGCCTGCGCAAGGGCGACCGCGCCCTCGTCTACGCCTACCACGGCGATCTCGACCTGACCGGGCACATCCGTGGGCCTGAGAGCGACTCGTGGGCAGCCGAACTCGCGCAGGTGGATCTGCTCGCCAAGGCCATCGCGGAGCGGATGCCCCCCGACGCGGCGCTGCTTGTCACGGCGGACCACGGCATGGTGCAGATCCAGGATCCTTTCGACCTGGACGCCCCCGACCATGCCGAGATGCTCGACGGAGTGCGGATTGTGGGCGGCGAGCCCCGCGCCCGCCATATCTACACCGATGCCGGCGCCGCCCCGGATGTGCGGGCCAGGTGGGCGGAGACGCTCGGCGCGGACTATCACGTGCTGCTCGGCGCGGATGTCATCGATCGCGGCTGGTTCGGCCCCACCGTCACCGATGACGCGCGCGCCCGGATCGGCGACGTGCTGGCCGTCGCCGCTGGCCGGGGCGCGCTGATCCGGCGAGGCTATGAGCCGATCCAGTCGCAGTTGGTCGGCCACCACGGCTCGCTGACACCCGTCGAACGCGAGATCCCGCTGCTCGAGTTCCGCTAGGCGGGCACGGTGACCACGGACGTCCTGATCCTGCTGATCGTCGTCGCGGTGCTCGCCGCGGCCGTGCTCATCGTGTGGGTGCGCAGCCACCAATCATTCAGCACCCCCACCGAGCGCGCCGTTCACAACGCCCTGCATACGGCGTCGTTGGCCGCCCGGCCCCTGCGGCGCGGACTCAACACCGAATCCGCGACGGAGGCCGCGCCCCACCTGCGTGAGTTGACCGGCGCCGCGGGCCTCGGGATCACCGACGCCGACGGCACCCTGCTGACCTGGCACGGTGATTTTCCCGAGCTGGCGGAGCAGTTCTGCGCGGCGGCGCTGCGGGCGGTCGCTGGCGAACGGCGGATCCTCCTGCAGCGCTCCGAACTGCAACACGCCGGGCTGGGCACGACGGCGGCGCGGGCGCTGATCGTGCAGCCCCTGATCGTGGAGGATGCCGGCGTGATCGGCGTGCTGGGAGTCCTCAGCACCGAGTCCCCAGTGCCAGGCATGCTCGGGGCGATCTCCGAGGTGGCCCGCTACGCGTGCGGACAGATCGAACTGGCCGAGCTCGACACGTCCCGGGCGCGTCTGGACCGCGCCGAGGTCCGGGCCCTGCGCGCGCAGATCAGCCCCCACTTCATCTACAACGCGCTGAACACGGTCGCCTCCTTCGTGCGCACCGACCCCGACCAGGCCCGCGAGTTGATCCTCGAGTTCGCCGACTTCACCCGATACTCCTTCCGCTCCGCCGGCGAGTACACCGTGCTGGCCGACGAGTTACGCAACGTCGACCGCTACCTGACCCTCGAGCGTGCCCGCTTCGGCGACACCCTCGAGGTCCGTGTGCAGGTCTCACCGGAGGTGCTCGGCGTGGTGCTGCCATTCCTGGCACTGCAGCCACTGGTGGAGAACGCGGTGCGGCACGGCATCGCAGGCCTGGGCCGCGGCGTGATCTCCGTGGTGGCCGCAGACGAGGGCGCAGACTGCGTGATCAGCGTCGAGGACGACGGCATCGGCATGGATCCCGAGTTGCTGCGCTCCGGCGGGCTCGATGCCACCGAGACTGTCCCCGGCCAGCCCAGCTCGCTCGAATCCGCCCACGTCGGCCTGGCCAATGTGGACGACCGGCTCCGGGCAGCCTTCGGCAACGACTACGGCCTGGTGGTCGAGACTGCCCCCGGCGCGGGCACCAAGGTCAGCATGCGCATCCCCAAGTTCCGCCCGGGAATCACTGCCTGACCAGCCCGCGACGGCGCGCGTCGCGCATGGCACGATGGGGCACTGTGACGCCCGACACTGACCGCACCCCCGGCCTCCCCCCTTCCCCCGGACTGTCGGTGCTGGTGGTCGACGACGAGCAGCCGGCGGTGGCCGAGCTGCGGTATCTGCTGCGCCGCCAGCCCGCCATCGGGGAGATCGCGTCCGCCTCCGACTCCACGACCGCGTTGCGGATCATCAAAGACCGCCTCGGCCTCCTCGACGTCGTGTTCCTCGACATCAACATGCCGGGCCTCGACGGCTTCGAGCTGGCCGGGGTGCTCGCCGCGTTCACCGAGCCGCCGCTGATCGTGTTCGTCACCGCCCACGAGGACCGGGCTGTGGGCGCCTTCGAGCTCGGCGCGGTCGACTACCTGCTCAAGCCGCTACGCGAGGAGCGCCTGGCCGCGACCATCCGCCGGATCTTGAACCGCCGAGCCGCCGCCGAGCCGCCCGTCCCGGCGCAGGACCCGGCGGACGGGCTCGCCGACGACGTGATCGCTGTCGAGCTGGGCGGCCTGACGACGATGGTGCACCGGCAGGCCGTCGCCTGGCTGGCCGCGGAGGGCGACTACACCCGCCTGCACACCGCCACCGGCACCCACCTGGTCCGCATACCAATCTCGACCCTCGAGGCCCGCTGGCACGACGCCGGCTTCCAACGGGTGCACCGGTCCTATGCCGTCTCGCTGCGGCTGGTCACCGGCATCCGCACCATCGGCACCGGCACCGTGGTGTACATCGCCGCCGGTCCCGGCGAGACGCCGGTGGAGCTGCCCGTGAGCCGGCGCCTGACCCGGGAGCTGAAGGACCGCCTGGTCCGCGCACACCACATCGGCCGGGGCGAACCGTGATTGGGCGTGGCCGGGCCCCCCGCGAGCGCGTGGTGCTGGCCGAGCGCGTGGGCGCCCGCATGGTCCGCACCCGCGTGGAGGTGCAGCAGCAGACCGCGTTCGGCGACGCCATGGTGCGGGCACTCATGCGCGCCCAACTGCTGCTCGCCATGCGCCTGGCCGCGGGCACCGCACTCTCCCTGTGCGCGCTCCCCCTGCTGATGCTCGCGTTCCCCGTCCTCACCGAGGCTGCGGTGCTCGGCATCAAGCTGCCGTGGCTGGTGCTCGGCGTCGGCGTCTATCCCGCCCTCTACATCGTGGGCCGCCGCTATATCCGGCAGGCCGAGCGGATCGAGGCGGAGTTCGCCGAGCTGGCCGATGAATAGCGGCATGCCCGTGGCGACTGTGGCCGCTGTCGTCCTCACCGCCGTGGCTACGGTGGTCGTCGGCGCGTACGGGGTGCGGATGGCCCGCACCACCTCCGACTTCCTGGTGGCCTCCCGCACCGTCAGCTCGCGCTGGAACGCGGCCGCGATCTCCGGCGAATACCTTTCCGCCGCATCGTTCCTGGGGGTGGCGGGGCTGATCGCCAAGTACGGCGCCGACGCGCTCTGGTACCCGATCGGGTTCACCGCCGGCTACCTCGGGCTGCTGCTCTTCGTGGCCGCGCCGCTGCGGCGGTCCGGCGCCTACACCGTGCCGGACTTCGCGGAGTTCCGGCTGGGCTCGACGGCCTTGCGCAAGCTGGCGATGGTGGTGGTCATCATCATCTGCGTGCTCTACACCGTGCCCCAATTCCAGGGCGCGGGCCTAGCGCTCGGCATCGTGCTGGGCATCCCCCGCTGGGTGGGCGCCGCCGCCGTGGGCCTGATCGTGATCGCGAACGTCGTCGGCGGCGGCATGCGCTCAATCACCTTTGTGCAGGCCTTCCAATATTGGCTCAAGCTCACCGCTATCGCGATCCCCGCGCTGGTGCTCGCGGCCCACCTACTCGGCGCGAACCCCTTCGCCGCGCCAGCGGGAGCCACCACCGCCGCCGCGGTGTTCGCCGCGGACACCACCGTCTCCGTGACCACCACGGTGCGCGCGGAGGTCGGCGCGCCCATCACCGTCCTCGAGGACGGCGCCGCCCGCACCTTGGCCGCCGGCGAGCACGAGTTCGCGTCGGGCACGGAGGTGGTCTTCCCGGCCGGCGCCACCGTCCCCGGCATCGCCGCGACCCCCCCGACCACGGCCGCCTGGATGACCCCGGGCTGGGGTTTCGGCGGCGCGCACCCGTTGTTCCAGGTGCTCTCCCTCATCGTCGGCATCTTCCTCGGCACAATGGGCCTGCCACATGTGCTCGTGCGGTTCTACACCAACCCCGACGGGCGGGCGGCGCGTGCGACCGCCCTGTCCGTGATCGCGCTGCTCGGGCTGTTCTACCTCTTTCCGACGATTCTCGGCGTCCTCACCAGGCTGTGGGCTCCGCAGCTGCTGCTCACCGGGGCGTCCGACGCGGCCGTGCTGCTCTTGCCTGGCGCCTTGTTGTCCGGCTGGGTCGGCCAATCGCTGGCGGCCCTCGTCGCCGCGGGGGCCATCGCGGCCTTCCTATCCACATCGTCCGGCCTCCTCGTCAGCGTCGCCGGCGTGTTGTCCACGGACGTGCTGCCGGGCCGGGTGCGGGACTTCCGCTTCGCCGCCGTCCTGGCCGGCGCTGTGCCGCTGGCGCTGGCGATCTTCACCCAGACGCTCGACCTCTCGCGGATCGTCGGCCTGGTGTTCGCCGTCGCGGCCTCGACCCTGTGCCCACTGCTGATGCTCGGGATCTGGTGGCGGGGGCTCACCGCCGCGGGCGCCGCCGCGGGGATGACGGCGGGCGGGCTAGTCTCCGGCGCCGCGATCCTCGTGACGGCGGGCGGCGGGCTCTCCGCCGAGCTCTGGGACGGCTGGCCCGCCGTGATCGTCAGTCATCCCGCCGCCGTGACCGTGCCCCTCGCGTTCCTGGTGATGATCGGTGTCAGCCTGGCCACGCGCAAGGACGTGCCCCGCGATGTGGCCCGCCTTCTCACCCGCATGCATGTGCCGGAGAAATTGGGCGTCGGCGCGGACCGGGAGACGCGGCTCCGGCTCGATTGAGGGCACTCGCCGCGACCGCTCGTCGCCGCAGATTGACCGCTCACCGCTAATCCCGGCGTCTCGCCGCAAAGATTTTCGACGTGATGCATATCTCATTTAGTGTTCCGGGCACTAGCCCACCACAGTCGAGGAGGCCGATTATGTCGGACACTATTGAGAACTCCAGCGGCCTGCCGCCTGAGCCGATATCGGCTGAGGCCCAGGCCTTCTTCGACATGCAGGAGCGGCCCGAGTTCCAGGAGCTGCGCAGCCGCCTGCGCCGCTTCGTGTTCCCCATGACCGCATTCTTCCTGTCCTGGTATGCGCTCTACGTGCTGCTGGCGATGTACGCCACGGACTTCATGGCGCACAAGCTGTGGGGCGAGATCAACGTCGGCCTGGTGATGGGACTCGGCCAATTCGTCACCACGTTCGTCATCGCGGGCCTCTACGTCCGCTTCGCCACCCGCGACTTGGACCCGATCTCATCCAAGCTCCGCATCGAGATGGAAGGTAAGGGACTGTGACCTCTCTAGGAACGTCCACCACGCTCCTCGCCGCGGACGGCGATGTCGGCAACCCGCTGCTCAATATCGCAATCTTCGCGGTCTTCGTGATCGTCACCATGGGGATCGTCATCCAGGTCAGCCGCAGCCCTAAGAAGGCCTCGGACTTCTACACCGGCGGCGGCCAGTTCTCCGGACCCCAGAACGGTTTCGCCATCGCCGGCGACTATCTCTCCGCCGCGTCCTTCCTCGGTATCGCCGGCGCGATCGCCGTCTACGGCTACGACGGCTTCCTCTACTCCATCGGCTTCCTCGTCGCCTGGCTCGTGGCGCTGATGCTCGTCGCCGAGCTGCTCCGCAACACCGGCCGGTTCACGATGGCCGACGTGCTCAGCTTCCGCCTCAACGAGCGCCCCGTGCGCATGGCGGCCGCGATCTCCACGCTCGTCGTCTCACTGTTCTACCTGCTGGCGCAGATGGCCGGCGCAGGCGGGCTCGTCGCACTGCTGCTCGACATCAACGACAAGCTCGGCCAGGCCATCGTCGTCGCCATCGTCGGCGTGCTGATGATCGCCTACGTCCTGATCGGCGGCATGAAGGGCACCACCTACGTGCAGATGGTCAAGGCCGTGCTGCTGATCCTCGGCGCGGCCATCATGTTCGTGCTGGTCCTGTTCGCAGTCCGCGGCAACTTCTCCACACTGCTCGAGCAGGCGCAGACCGCCGCCAACGCGGCCGAGGGCGTCGACCATGATGTGCTGGCCCCCGGCTCGAAGTACGGCATCAGCGGGATGACCAAGCTGGACTTCGTCTCCCTCGCCATCGCGCTCGTCCTCGGCACCGCCGGCCTGCCCCACGTGCTGATGCGCTTCTACACCGTCCCCACCGCCAAGGAGGCCCGCCGCTCCGTCACCTGGGCCATCGGCCTGATCGGCGCCTTCTACCTGTTCACGCTGGTCCTCGGTTTCGGCGCGATGAAGATGGTCGGCCCCGACGTCATCTTGAACGCCCCTGGCAAGGAGAACTCCGCGGCCCCGTTGCTGGCGTTCGAGCTCGGCGGCACGCTGTTCCTGGCGATCATCTCCGGCGTCGCGTTCGCCACGATCCTCGCCGTCGTCGCGGGCCTGGCCATCACCGCCTCCGCGTCCTTCGCCCACGACATCTACGCCAGCGTGATCAAGCGAGGCAAGGCCACGATCGAGCAGCAGGTGCGGGTCTCGCGCATCACCGTGGTGGTCATCGGCCTAGTCTCGATCGTGCTCGGCATCCTGGCGATGGGCCAAAATATCGCGTTCCTCGTGGCACTGGCCTTCGCCGTCGCCGCCTCCGCGAACCTGCCGACCCTGCTGTACTCGCTGTTCTGGCGCAAGTTCAACACCACCGGCGCGCTGTTCAGCATCTACGGCGGACTCATCAGCTGCCTCCTGCTGATCGTGTTCTCGCCGGCGGTCTCCGGCAAGGCGTCCTCGATGTTCCCCACCGTGGACTTCTCCTGGTTCCCCCTCGCCAACCCCGGGATCGTGTCGATCCCCCTGGCCTTCCTCCTCGGCATCGTCGGCACCTACGTCGGCCGCCATAAGAGGGAGGACCCGGCCAAGCAGGCCGAGATGGAGGTCCGCTCGCTGACCGGCATCGGCGTGGAGAAGGCGATCAGCCACTAGCCCCCACTGCTCTGAGAAGGCCCCGCCCCTCCGCGATCTGGAGGGGCGGGGCTTCTTGGTGCAGGAGCTACTTGGCCGGGTGGGCCGTCGGCAGCTCGAGGCCGCGCTCGGCCATGACCTGGCGCAGCAGCGTCGGCTTGTCGGTGATGATGCCGTCGACGCCCGCGTCCATCAGCGCGTTCATCCGGGGCGGGTCGTTCACCGTCCACGGCACCACGGCCAGCCCCTGCTCATGCGCGCGGGCGATCAGCTCGGGGGTGGCGAGGGTGTGGGTCGGCGAGAGCACCTCGACGCCGACCTTGTGCGCCGCCGCGACGATGTCGCCGTCAACCTCCTCGTAAGTGACCGGGCCGGTCCACACGGAGCCCGGCTTCCAGTTGGACCCGCTCCACAGCAGCACCAACGGAATGCTGGGCTCGGCGGCGCGGACCAGGGGCAGCGAGCGCCAGTCGAAGCTCTGGATCATCACCTTGTCGGTGACGCCGGCCGCGCGGACCTCGGCGAGGATCGCGTCGACGAACTCCTGCGGCGACGCCGACTGCTCGGGCTTGTCCGCCTCGATCTTGGTCTCGATGTTGAAGTGCACGTCGGCGCCGCGCGCGGCGGTCAGCGCGAACACATCGCGGAGCTGGATGAGCTTATTGCCCTCGACGACCTCCGCGTCGGGGTACGCCGAGAGCCCCTTGCCGCAGTCCAGGGTCTGCAGCTGCGCCCACGTCAGCTCGCGCACCAGGTCGCCGACGTACGGGTACTGCGCGTCGCCCTCGGCGGCCGGCGCGGTGTCGGCGCACTTGGCCGGGTCGATCGTCGGGTCATGCCAGACGACGGGCACATTGTCCGCGCTCAGCACGATGTCCAACTCGAGGGTGGTCACGTCCAGGTCCAGGGACTTCTCGAACGCGCGCCGGGACTCCTCCGTCGTCTCCGCCCGCCCGCCCCGGTGCGACTGCAGATCGAAGCCCGTGGGGAGGTTGTCCGACGCGGCCGGCGGGGCCTGCTCGAGCGAGCCGAGGCTCCCCAGCCCGGCCAGCGAGCCGAGCTCCAGCGGTGCCGCCGAGGCCGTGCCGGCGACCGAGCTCAGCGCCGCCGCTGCCAATACCGCGGCGATAACTCCGCGAGAACGATTGGGGTGCAAGGGTTTTCCTCTCAACGTGGGGCGGCCTCCGGATCCTGCGGGCCGCTGCTCGCACGCTATCGGGGGAATCCGCACACCCGTGACCATCTGAGGGGTCTTTCGCCTAGAGTTCACGGAAGGATCATCGGCCGTACCCGGCCCCGTTCGCCGCGGGACAGCTGGGACGCGAATTTCGGCGGTAGCCTTAACCATGTCGCGGCAACCCAGCTCGCCGAGACCCGTGCCCCCGCAGGCTTGGAAGCTCACCGTCCTGCTGGTGCTTCGGGTGACCCTGTCCTGGTCGCTGCTGCTCACGGCGTACTACCTGATCCCTGCGAAGAACGCGGACGGATCCGACCTGCCCTGGGTGATCCTGGCCCTGTGCGCGTTCGGCGCGGTCGTCGCCCTCATGGTGCCGGCGATCATCAGGTCCCCGCACCCCCTGTTCCGCGCGATCGAGGCGCTGGCGCTGATCATCCCGCTGTACCTGCTGATCTTCGCCCGGATCTACCTCTCGAACTCGCTGACGAACCCCGCCGGGTTCACCGAGCTCCTGGACCACTCGACCGCGCTGTACTTCACGGTCACGGTGTTCGCGACCGTCGGGTTCGGCGACATCATCGCGCGGACCGACGGGTTGCGGCTGCTCGTGACGGTGCAGATGCTGGGCAACCTCGTGGTGCTCGGCGTGGTGGTCCGGCTCATCGTGGTGGCGGCGCGGCGCGGGGTCGCCCGGCTCGACGCCGACGGACAGGGAGATGGAGATCAGCCCGACCCCGATGGCTGAGCATCGCGTCGCGGACGACAACGGTGAGCTTGCCTACATCTGGACGGCCGGGGCTTCACAAGCAGGGTGAACAGTGGTTTACTCAATCGGTAAACATGCATTTACCCTAATAGAACGCTTGGATGGACCTTTGACGACAACTCTGACCACCCCTGCGCCGGTCCCCACCAAACGCAGCCGCACCATGCTCATCACCGCCGTGCTCTGTCTGACCGGCACCGCGGTCGCCCTGCTGCAGACCGTGGTGGTGCCGCTCATCCCGGAGTTCCCCGCAATCTTCGGGGTCAGCGCGGACGACAGCTCCTGGCTGATCACGATCACGCTGCTGACCGCGGCCGTCGGCACGCCGATCATCGCGCGTCTGGCGGACATGTTCGGCAAGCGCCGCATGATGGTGGTCGCGCTGGTGGCGATGATCGCCGGCTCGCTCGTGGCCGCGATCGGCCAGAACTTCACCGCGGTCGTCATCGGGCGGGGCCTGCAGGGGTTGTCCATCGCGCTGGTGCCGGTGGGCATCTCGATCCTGCGCGACGAGCTGCCCAAAGCCCGAGTCGCCGCGGCCACCTCGCTGATGAGCGCCACCCTGGGCATCGGGAGCGCGCTGGCTCTGCCCCTGTCCGGGTTCATCGACGTGCACATGGGCTGGCAGGGCATCTTCTGGCTGCCGGCCGCCGTCGGCGTCGTCATGCTCGTCGCAGTGCTGCTGGTTGTCCCCGAGTCCGAGGTGCGCACCCCCGGCCGCTTCGACTTCGTAGGCGCTATTCTGCTGACCATTGGGCTGAGTACCCTGCTCCTCGGCATCACCAAGGGCGGCGCGTGGGGCTGGTCCAGCGAGCCACTGCTGCTGACCTTCCTCGTCACGATCGTCGTGTTCGCGCTGTGGGTCCCCTATGAGCTGCGCGTCGGCAGCCCGCTCGTGGACCTGCGCACCTCCGCAAGGCGGCCGGTGCTCCTGACCAACATCGCCTCGATCCTCGTGGGTTTCGCGATGTACGCCAACATGCTGCTCACGACCCAACAGCTGCAAATGCCCCTGGCCTCCGGCTACGGGTTCGCGATGACGGTGTTCGCGGCGGGCATCGCGATGGTCCCGGCCGGCTTGGCGATGGTGTTCTTCTCTCCCCTCTCCGCGCTGATCACCAACAGGCTGGGCGCGAAGACGACGTTGATCACCGGCTCGCTGATCATGGTGGTCGCCTACGTGGCGCGCGTGTACCTGACGGGGTCCGTCGTGCTCATCATCGTCGGCGCGACTCTCGTCAGCATCGGCACCGCCATCGCCTACGCCGCGATGCCGATGCTCATCATGCGCTCGGTGCCGATCACCGAGACCGCGTCCGCGAACGGCCTCAACTCGCTGCTGCGCTCCATCGGCACCTCCACCTCCAGCGCCGTCGTCGCGGCCCTGCTGACCGCGATGATCATCGGCGGCGGCGGAGCCGGCGCCGATCTACCCAGCCTCGGCGCGTTCCAAGCCGCATACTGGATCGCCGCCCTAGCCGCCCTCGGGGCCGTCCTCGTCGCGCTCTACATTCCGCGCCAGCCCGAGTCCTCGACCACCGCCCTGCCCCAACGCCAGGCCCCGGCCAGCGACGGCGAGCACAGCGACTCCGAGATCGTCGTCAGCGGCATCATCATCGGCGAGATGGCCCGCTCCGACAAGAGCGGCGCCGAGACCCTCTGGGAGCGCCCGATCCGGCAGGCCGTCGTCAGCCTGCTCAGCACTGCTGGGCAGCCCGTCGACTGGAGCCGGGCTAGCAATGAGGGCCGCTTCGCGCTGGTTCTGCCCCAGCCCGGCCGCTACCTGGTAGTGACCAGCGCCGACGGCTGGACTCCGCACTCGGAGGTGGTGCAGTTCGACGACGCCACCAGCGCCCACCAGATCAGGCTGTGCAAGCGGCTGACCATCTCCGGCAGCCTCGCCCGCGGGGGCAGCCCGCTCGATGCCGGCCTGGTCACACTGACCAAACCGACTGGCGAGTTCGTCTCCTCGGCCTTCAGCAGCGCCGACGGCCGGTTCGAGTTGCCGCTGCCCTCCACCGGCCGCTATATCCTCACCGCCATGGATCCGACCGGCGAGACCGTGCAGGCACGACAGGTCGCCGTCATCGGAGCCTCGGCCACCATCGACCTCGACCTGACCCCTGCCGACGCGGAGATGGCGGCCCTGTGAGAACCCCGGCCCCAGCCACCCCTGCCCCCACCACGAGGCAGGCGATCATCGACGCCGCCACCACCTTGTTCAGCGAGCGCGGCTACAGCGCGACCACCGTCCGGGACATCGCCGAGCTGGCCGGGTTCTCCCCCGCGATGGTCATCAAGACGATGGGCTCGAAGGCGGACCTGTTCGCTATCGCCGCGCCGGACGCCCCGCACCTCGACAACGACCTTGAGGATGAGGGCATCGGCTACCGCCTGGTGCGGCGCATCGTCGCCCGCCGGGACTCCGGGGAGTCCGATCCCTGGGCGATGGCGACGTTCCTCATCCAGGACTCCCCCGACCCCGCCGCCGCGCGCATTGAGTCCCGGCGCAAATACGTCGTATTCGTGGCCGAGCAGCTCGGCGACGCCGAGAACCTGCGGCGGGCTGAGTACGTGGTGTGTGTGCTGCTGGGCTTGGCCAACGGGCTACGGGTGTTCGAGGTCCTGGCGGACGAGCCGGCGGAGTCGCTGATCGCCCGATATGGCGCGATCGTGCAGGCCATGATCGACGAGGGCTAAAAGACCCTGTCAGGCAAGGTATTTCGCATGCCAGAAAGCTGTCGGAGCCACGGCTAGCCGGCCACGGTCGGATCTCGGTTCCCCCGCAAACCCGAAAAATCGTGACGAGTCTGACTACAGTTCGATACCGACCAAAGAATGCAACCGACGAGTGGCGATCCACGACGAGGAGCACGATGATGGGCAAGAAATCTCAGTTGGACGGGTTCGGAGCTGACGTCTCTCGCCGTCGGTTTTTGGTGGGCGCTGGGGTGGTGTCCGTCCTAGCCGCCACCGGGTTCGCTAGTGCCGGATGTAGTTCGACCACATCCGGCGACACCTTGAAGAAGGCTCAAGACGCCGGGAAGATCACGGTGGGCTACGCGGGTGAGCGGCCCCATAGCTTCAAGGACGGCGACAAGGTCACCGGCGCGGCGATCGCGATTGACGGCGCGGCATACAAAGAGCTGGGCATCGACCAACTCGACGGCGTGCTCGTCGACTTCGGCGGCCTGATCCCGGGCCTTAAAGCGGGTCGGTTCGACGCGGTCAGCGCGGACATGTCGATCCTGCCAAAACGCTGCCAGGAGGTCGCGTTCTCCACCCCGACCTTCCGATACACGACGGCGCTGATGACTCCTGCCGGCAACCCGCTGGGGCTGATGAACCTCGACGACGCCCAGGCGGCGGGCGTCACCGTCGCTGTGATGGCGGGCGCGCTGGAGGGCAGCTACTGCGAGAAGCTGGGCATCAACTCCGTCGCTGTCGACACCGCCCAGGATGGGATGGACGCGGTGGCTTCGGGCCGCGTGGATGCGTTCGCCCTCACCGGCGTGACGCTGCATTACATGAAGAAGCAGCAGCCCGACGCGCCCGTCGACGTGATGCCATCCTTCGTCCAGGTTCTGGACGGGGTCCCGCAGGTTAGCGGCGGCGCAGCGACATTCCGGACCGAGGACACCTCCCTCGTTGACGCGTTCAACGAGAAGGTCCGGGGGATCGTCACAGACAAGGACCGCTATCTATCGCTGGTGAGCGAGTTCGGCTTCAGCGAGACCGAGATGCCTGACCCCAGCTGGACCACCGAGAAATTCTGCAACGGCGAACTTGGCTAAGTGGGTATGGGCGACGCACTGGACACGGTCCTCGACCACCTGCCTGAGTTCCGGAACGGCCTGCTTGTCACGCTCGAGTTGACGCTGGGCGGCACCGCTCTGATGTTCATCTTGGCGTTCACGCTCGGACTGGCAACCTCCACTCGCGCGCTTGCCGTCCGAGCGCCCGCGCGGGTCATCGTCGAGTTCTTCCGCGGCACATCGCTTGTGGTCCAAATGTTCTGGCTGTTCTTCGTGCTACCGCAGTTGGGATTTCGGCTAGAACCGCTGTTCTGCGGCATTCTCGCGCTCGGCCTGAACTACGGGGCCTACGGCGCCGAGGTGGTGCGGGGTGCCCTCGCGGCGGTGCCCACGCCACAACGGGAGGCGGCCGTCGCACTCGGCTTCTCGCCCTTCGACCGCTTTCGGCGCGTGGTGTTCCCGCAGGCGTGGGTGCAGATGATCCCGCCCTTCTCAGTGCTCATCATCCAACTGTTGAAGGGTTCGGCGATCGCCTCGATGATCACTCTGGTGGACCTGAACTCCCAGGGCGAGATTCTGCGCAGCGCAACCGGCAACACCGCGCTGGCCTACGGCATCGTGCTAGTGCTGTACTTCATCATCGCCTACGCGATCGCCGGGCTAATGAAACTTCTCGAGTACGCGGCGAGGCGTCGGCTTGGCTTGGCGGAGAAGATCTCCTGGCGTTCCGTGCTGCGCGCCCCCGCGCTCTCCCCTGGTGGGAGCACGCCATGAACTGGAGTTGGGACACCACCTGGGACGTACTGCCGGTACTGCTGCAGGGTTTCAAGATCACGCTGTTGGTCACCGTCATCGGCTCGGCCATCGCCGTCGCGCTGGGACTGGTCGTCGCGGTGATCCTGCGCTCCGGGTTCCGGCCCGTGACCTATCCCCTCAGCTTCCTCTTCACCTTCATCCGCTCCACCCCGCTGGTGGTGCAGTTGACCGTGATCTACGTCGGCATACCCACATTGAAGCCGCTGTATATCGGCATCATCGTCATCGGCATCCACTACGCGACATACATGTCCGAGTCCTACCGCGCGGGTATCGACTCCGTGCCGATCCCGCAGTGGGAGGCGTGTACGGCGCTGTCCCTGCCAGCGCATCGCAAGTGGATCGATGTGATCCTGCCGCAGGCCATCCGCAACGTCGTGCCAGCCTTGGGCAACAACATCGTCGCCATGTTCAAAGACACCCCGTTCCTCTCGGTGATCACCGTGACCGAGATGGTGCGCGCCGCCCAGGTCTACGGCAGCGACAACTTCCGCTATATGGAGGCGTTCACGCTGGCCGGCCTGATCTTCCTGGCCGCCAGCTACCCAGTTTCCGTACTGCTTCGCCGCTTGGAGGCACACCTTGCCCGGTACTGAAGACACCCCGATGGTGCGATTTGAGAAGGTGGTCAAGAAATTCGGCGACCACACCGTGCTCGACCACCTGGACTTCACCGTCAAACGCGGGGACCGCGTCACCCTCATCGGCCCGTCGGGCTCCGGCAAGACGACGATCTTGCGGTTGCTGATGACCCTGGAGAAGGTCACCGACGGCATGATCTGGGTCGGCGACGAGCCTCTGAGCCATGTGCGCAAGCGCGGAAAGTGGGTGCCCGCCCCGGAAAAACACCTGCGCCGCCGCCGGCTCTCGATCGGCATGGTCTTCCAGCACTTCAACCTCTTCCCCAACATGAGCGTCATCGACAACATCACCGAGGCGCCGATCCGGGTGCTGGGCCGTTCCAAGTCCGAGGCCCGCGAACGCGCACTGGACCTGCTCGAGATGGTGGGGTTGGCGGACAAGGCCGATCAACATCCGACAACGCTCTCGGGCGGGCAGCAGCAGCGGGTGGCGATCGCGCGGGCCTTGGCGATGGAGCCCGAGGTCCTGCTACTCGACGAGGTCACGTCCGCCCTCGACCCGGAGACCGTCGACGACGTGCTCAATGTGTTGCGCGAGATCGCCCGCACCACCGAGATCACGATGCTGATCGTGACGCACGAGATGCGCTTCGCGCGCGATGTGTCCAACCGGGTGCTCATGTTCGACGGTGGCCGCATCGTGGAGGAGGGCACGCCGGAGAAGATCTTCACCAACCCGGATCACGAGCGCACGCAACGGTTCCTGCAGGCGATTGTCGGCAAGTAGGGTCCCGCACACAGCCAAGCTCAGGCGAGGGCCATCACCGACAACAGCTCATAGGCCACATGCGCCGCGGCGACGCCGGTGATCTCCGCGTGGTCGTACGCCGGGGCCACCTCGACGATGTCCGCGCCCAGCAGCTCCGCCCCGGCCAGTGCCCGCAGAGTCCCGAGCAGCTCGCGCGAGGTGAGCCCACCCGCCTCCGGGGTGCCGGTGCCGGGCGCATGCGCGGGGTCCAGCACGTCGATGTCCACCGAGACGTACACCGGACCATCGCCCAGCCGGCGGCGCATCGCCGCGACCACCCCGGCGATGCCGTCGTTGTAGACGTCGGCGCGGATCACCTGAAAGCCCAGTGCCGCATCGTCCTCCAGGTCTTGCGCCCCGTACAGCGGCCCCCGGACCCCGATGTGCAGAGATCGGGCCAGATCGATCAGCCCCTCCTCGCTGGCCCGCCGGAACGGGGTGCCGTGCGTGAACGGCGCACCAAAATAGGTGTCCCAGGTGTCCAGGTGCGCGTCGAAGTGCAGCACCGCGATGGGGCCGGACTCCCGCGCCAGCGCCCGCAGGATCGGCAGCGCGATCGTGTGGTCCCCGCCGAGGGTGAGCACCCGCGCGCCCCGCTGACGCAGCGCCGTCACCCCGGCCTCGATGGCCTGGAGCGCCGCCGGGATGTCGAAGGGGTTGACCGCGAGGTCGCCGGCATCGGCCACCTGCCTGGCCTCGAACGGCGAGACTCCCAGGGCCGGGTTGTACGGCCGCAACAACTTCGAGGACGCCCGAATATGAGCGGGGCCAAAGCGCGCTCCCGGCCGATAGCTCACGCCAGAGTCGAAGGGGACGCCCAGAATCGCGATGTCCGCGTGGTCAACCTCATCCCATCGCGGCAGCCGGGCGAACGTCTCCGGTCCGGCGAACCGCGGAATCTTTGTCGCATCCGGTGGTCCCTGCATGAGAGCCTCCTCAATCGCAGCCTGCTGCCAGTATGCCGCGCCTAAGGTGGGAGCAAGGCGGTGATCAGAATGCTGACGGCACTGTTGCAGGGACCGGAGCGCACCTCGTCCGTGGCCGCGAACCTGGCCGCCATCGACGACGCCGCCGCCGCCGCAGCCCGCCGCGGCGCGCGCATCCTCGTCTGCCCGGAGATGTCCGCCACCGGCTACAACATCGGCCCCCTCCTCACCGAGAGGGCCGAGCCGCGCGACGGGCCGATAGCCCGGTCGGTCGCCGCAATGGCCGCAGCCCACGGCATCGCCATCGTCTTCGGCTACCCAGAGCGGGACGGCGACCGCCTCTACAACGCCACCGCGGCGATCGACAAAGACGGCCGCGGACTCGCCCACTACCGCAAAACGCATCTATTCGGCGAGCTGGACCGGGACGCCTTCACACCCGGCGAGGTGCTGCTGGCGCAGTTCGAACTCGACGGCCTGCGATGTGGACTGCTCACTTGCTACGACGTCGAGTTCCCCGAAACCGCCCGCGCGCACGCGGTGGCGGGCACCGACTGGCTGATCGTGCCGACGGGTCTGATGCACCCGTTCGCGCAGGTGGCCGAGACCCTGATCCCCGCACGGGCCATCGAGAACCAAATCTTCATCACATACGCCAACCGGGTCGGGTCCGAGGGCGACGTCGAGTATTGCGGCCGCAGCTGCATCGTCGCGCCCGACGGCGCCGTGCTGGCCCGTGCCGGCGAGCAGCCAGTGCTGCTCTTCTCGGAGCTCGACCCGGCGCAGGCCGCGCGGTCCCGCGCACGCTATCCGTATCTCGCCGACCGCCGCACAGATCTGTATCCGCAGTGACCACGCCCGTGAGCCCGGAACCTGGCCGTCGGGCGCTGTCGATGATCGGCCCGGATTTCCCATTCCCCTATGACGACTACCGCCTCAGCCCCGCCGGGCTGGGCTCCGTGCCGGCGTCCGCGTTCGGCACGGAGGTGGCGGTTGTCGGCGGCGGCCTGGCCGGAATAATCACGGCGTACGAGCTGATGCGGATGGGCCTGCGCCCAGTGGTCTACGAGCCGGAGCAAATCGGCGGCCGGATGCGCTCAGCGGAGTTCGAGGGCTTCCCAGGGACCGTCGCCGAGCTCGGCGCAATGCGATTCCCCTTGTCCTCCACCACCTTGCACAGCTACCTCGCCGCAATGGGCCTGCCCACCCGGCCCTTCGCCAACCCCCTCGCAACCGACACTCCCAGCACCGTGATCGATCTCAAAGGCAACCCGCTCTATGCGCGGAACCTCGACGATCTGCCGCCGGAGTTCCGTCTCGTCGCCCAGGCCTGGGGCCAAGCCCTCGAAGACGGCGCGAACCTGGGCGCGCTCACATCGGCCCTGCGCGCCCGAGATCCGCTGCGCATCAAGGCGATCTGGAACGACCTCGTCAGGCGGCTCGACGACCACACCTTCTATCACTTCCTTGCCGACTCCCCCCACTTCCGGTCCTTCGCGGACCGAGAGCTGTTCGGGCAGGTGGGGTTCGGCACCGGCGGTTGGGACACCGACTTCCCCAACTCGATCCTGGAGGTGCTGCGCATCGTCGCCACCGGCGCGGATGAGGACCAGCACCTGGTCATCGGCGGCTGCCAGCAGCTCCCGCTCCGCCTGTGGTCGCACCAGCCCGACGCCCTCGCCGGTTGGCCGGCCGGCACCTCGCTGCAGGCCCTGCATGCCGGCTCGCCCCGGCCCGGTGTCACCGCGCTGCGCCGCACCCACTCCGGGATCACCGTCACCGATGCGGCCGGGGCCATCCGCACCTATCCCGCCGTGGTCTACGCCGCACCGATCTGGTTGTTGCTCAACAACATCGAGTGCGATGAGTCCCTCTTCTCCAGCGCGCTGTGGACCTCGATCGAACGCACCCACTACATGGGCTCGAGCAAGGTCTTCGTGCTAGTCGACCGCCCTTTCTGGCGCGACCAGGACCCCGCGACCGGCCGCGACACCATGAGCATCACGCTGACCGACCGGATGAGCCGCGGCACCTACCTTTTCGACGACGGCCCCGATCGCCCCGCAGTGATCTGCCTGTCCTACACGTGGGCTGACGACTCCCTCAAACTCCTGCCGCTCTCCGCCACCGAGCGCATGGACCTGATGCTGCACTCCCTCGGCGAGATCTACCCCGGGGTGGACATCCGCAGCCACATCATCGCCTCCCCCATCACCGTGTCGTGGGAGATGGAGCGAAATTTCATGGGCGCGTTCAAGGCCAACCTGCCCGGCCACTACCGCTATCAAGAGCAGCTGTTCGGCCATTTCATGCAGGACCAGATGCCCGACGCGCACCGCGGGATCTTCTTGGCCGGCGATGACATCTCCTGGACCGCCGCCTGGGCGGAGGGCGCGGTGCAGTCGGCGCTCAACGCGGTGTGGGGCGTGCAGCACCACTTCGGCGGCGTCTGCGATCCGGACAATCTCGGCCCCGGCGACCGCTTCGCCGAGTTCGCGCCGATCCGGTTGCCCGACATCCTCTGAGTCGACCCCGACACCCGTTTCCCGGGCCGCGTGCGGGTTCACATCTCGCTGGAGCCGCCGGGGGTGCAGGATAGAGCGGTGAGCATCCTGATCCGCGACGCCGTCCCCGGGGACTTGCCCGCCATCCTCGAGATCCACAACGAGGCCGTCCTCAACACCACCGCGAACTGGTATGAGGAGCCGAGCACCCTCGAGGACCGCCAGGAGTGGCTGGACTGGCGGGCCGACAACGGCTACCCAGTCCTGACCGCCGACGAGGACGGCGTGGTCGTCGGCTTCGCCAGCTATGGCCCCTGGCGGCCGAAGAACGCGTACCGCCACACGGTGGAGAACTCCGTCTACGTGCACGTGGACCACCACCGCAAGGGGGTGGCGAAGGCACTGATGACGGAGCTCGTCGCGCGCGCGAAGGCCGACGGCCGGCACGTGGTCGTCGCCTACATCGAGTCCTCGAACGAGAACTCCATCGCACTGCACCGCAAGGTCGGGTTCGAGGTGGCCGGCCTCCTGCCCGGGGTGGGCAAGAAGTTCGGTCGGTTCCTCGACCTGACAATCATGCAGCTGACTCTTAGCCCTTAAAGTAGACCAGCTGATGGGTCGTGGCGAGCAGCTCGCCGTCGCGGCTCCACACCTCGCCGACCTGGTCGAAATACCCGTTGCCGAAGCGCTGCGCGCGGGCTGACCCCAACAGGTAGTCGTCGCCCTGCCGCGCCAGCATCGCCTCGTCTGCGTGGAAGTACACCGTGAAGGTGACGGTGCTGGCGGGCATCATCGCGCCTTTGCGCAGGTAGACCCGCGGATAGAAGCTGTCACAGATGGCAGTCAGCGCCGTGAAGTCGACAGCCCGAGCCGGGGTCTCGCGGATCCAGAGGGTGGACCGCGAGCTCGCGCTCTCGCTGGGGTTGGGATTGGCGGGGTCCAAGCCGCCCTCGGTGAAGCGCATCTCGTAGTTCTGCGCCCACGCGATGAACTCCGGCAGGTGCTGCTCCTCGACGTCGCCGGGCGCCGGCACGGCGGGGAAGCCGAGCTCGGTGGAGTCGAAGGACTCGCGCCGGACGCCGCAGATCGCCGTGGCGGTCGTGGTGACCTCGCCGTTCTGGATGATCTCCATGGTCCAGTGCTGATTGGACCGGTTCGTGCGCGCAGGCTTCGCGACCACCTCGAAATCGCCATACGCGATCGCGCCGCCGAAGTTGACGGTCAGCGCCAGCGGGTCGCCCTGCCGGTCGGGGTGCTGGAGGACGGCCTGCAGCAGCGCCGCCGCGGTGGAGCCCCCGAATGGGCCGACCATGTTCGCGAATGCCGGTGTGGTGCGGCCGGCGAAGCGGCTGCCGCCCTTGTCCGCCAAGGAGATTGCGTCATCGAACGGGTGCATGGTCATCTGGCCCTCACAGCTCTAGCTATCAATCGATTACTTATAGGGTTCGCCGTCCAAGATACGGTACCGCCGCATAGTCTGTCCCAATGCCCGCTTCCCCCGCTGAGCGCCCAAGTCCCCTCCAGATCCTGTGGACCGAGAACCCTGGCGCCGCCCGCGCCGCCCAGCCGACCACGCCTGAGGAAGCGATCGCGGTACTGAACAAGGGCTCCCACGGGTTCTCCCGCCTCGGGCAAGAGCCCCTCCAGCTACGGGTGGACCGCGAGGCGTTCGGCTACCCGCCCGAGGACGACCCAGACGGGGTGCTCGACCAGCAACCCTTCGCCGCGGTGCTCAGCTGCAGCGACGCCCGCGTGCCCATCGAGCTCACCCTCGGCTGCGCCACCAACGACCTCTTCGTGGTGCGGGTCGCCGGCAACGTGCCCGGCTCTGACTGCCGCGGCAGCATGCACTACGCCGCGAGCCATCTGCCGAGCGTGCGGGTGTTCGCCGTGGTTGGCCACTCGCGGTGCGGGGCGAACTCCGCCGCCGTCGACGCGATGCTCCATCCCGAGCGGTACCTCGAGATCGCCTCGGACGCTCCGCTGCGGGGCATCATCGACTCCCTGCTCGCCGGCGTGCACTTCGCCGAGCGAGCCCTGCTGCACGCGCACGGCCCCGACGCCGCACGCTCCCCCGACTACCGGGCGCGGCTGGTGACCCTCACGACGTTTGCGAACACCGCGTTGACCGCCCTGGTGCTGGAGCGGGAGATCAAACGCCCCTGCGCATTCGGCGTCTACAAACTCGCGACGCGCACGGTGGGCGTGCGCCGGGCCGCCGGCTGGATGGACGGTCTGGCGATGGCGCCGAAGGACGACGCGGAGCTGATCGCGCTCGTCACCAACTCGGCACGCTCGCTCTCGCTCTAGAAGTCGCCGGGCGCCACCTGGAAGCACACCAGGCCGATGCTCCGCCACATCGCCACAACCTTGTCGCGGTCGTCCAGCACCCCGAGCACCCGGAAGCGGCCCTCGATGCGCTCACGGTAGAGCGCCTCCTTGACGACCTCGTCGGGCCGGAAGTCGCCGGGTTCGCGCATGTGCAACTCGTCGAACGGCACGCCCTGCGCGTCGAGCCACTGCACCGTCTGCCCGCGGGAGGAGCCGTCGCGCCCGGACACCGCGAGGATCGCGTCGACTCCGGGATGCGCCGCCAGCGCCTGCACGGCGATGATCACCGGCAGATGCGGCCGGTCCTCGCCGACCCGGTGCCAGTCGAACGGCCCCCGCTCGCCCATCAGCGCCAGCGTTCCATCGATGTCGACTATCCACGCCGACTGCTCAGACCCGCGCGCCACGTCAATCGGAAGCCCGGTCGTCAGGATCTACCACCGCCACCTTCTCCTCTGTGTTCCCGGCCGCCCCCGCAGACCGCAGCGACGCTTTAACTCGTTCATCCATCTCATCGACGACCTCGGTCAGCGAGTCCTTCCCCGAAACCGGATCGTGCATCACGCCCGTAGGTTCATTCTGCTCCCAGTTTTCCATGGCTATCCCCTTTACTCCCAGGAAGGAAAGCACCCCGCCCTTCACTCGATCCGGTGCCGCGGGTCCTCATCGATCTCCGGATGCCGGGTATGTTGCGGGGGAAGGGCCGTGTCATCACCGCTCCGGCTGCCACCGCTCCGAGCGTCGCCCTGCACCTCGGGATCTAGCTCGTCTGCCCGGCGGAGATGCTCCTCCTGCTCCTCCCGCACCCGGCGGGCAGCATGGCTATGCCCGGCCGCCTCGGCCTCCACCCGCCTAGCTCGCGCAGCCTCCTCATCCGCCGCGGCACGTTGCTTGCGAGCCCCCGCCTGCGCCTCGGCAGCGCCCGCCTCCTGTTTGCCGATCTCGGCCTCCCGCTCGGCGGCTTGGAGGCGCAGATCCTCAGCTTGCTGGTGACGAGCCTGCCGCTGCTTCATCGCGGCAACCCGCGCCAGCAAGCCGATCACAACAATCAGTACAACGACAGCCACAACGATGGCGATGATTACTCCAGTGTTCATTTTTCTGTCCCTCACAGTTCCGGCGGCTACGAGCGCCCATCGAGGCCCTCACGGGATAGACCGCTTGCTCGAAACGCTGGCACGCCTCGCTAGCGGCGGCCTTTGGGCCGCGACTTCCCCTCGGCGTACCCCGGAGGCGGCCGGCCCAAACCTGGCCGCCGCCATAGGAGCCGCTCTCCGCTCTCCACTCCCCGCTCTCCTTCACCGTCCCCGGTCGGCAGCGCCGCTCTTGCCAACCCAGAATTCCGGTGTTGACTGGTGGTAGTCGCCGCTACCACACGTGGGGGTTCTCATGGATGCCATCACCGCCATCGCCACACCCGTCAACGAGCCCGTGCGCTCCTACGCCCCCGGCAGCCCCGAGCGGCACCGGATGCAGGCGGAGCTGAGCCAGTTCGGCGCGGATCCCACAGAGATCTGCCACGTCATCGGCGGGCGCCACCGCCGCGGCGATGGCCGCCTCGTCAACGTGGTCCTGCCCCACCACCACCAGACCGCGCTGGGCTCATTCAATGAGGCCACGGCGCGCGACGCGCAAGACGCGGCAGACGCGGCGACCGACGCCGCGCGCGACTGGGCCGCGATGTCGTTCGAGGACAGGGCCGCGGTGTTCCTACGCGCCGCGGACCTGCTGTCCGGACCCTGGCGCGAGACGCTGCTGGCCGCCACGATGCTGGGCCAGTCGAAGACCGCCTATCAGGCGGAGATCGATGCGGCGTGCGAGCTGATCGACTTCTGGCGGTTCAACGTCCGCTTCGCCCACCAGATCCTCGAGGACCAGCCGCTGTCCTCCCCGGGCGTGCGCAACACGCTGGACTACCGCCCCCTGGAGGGCTTCGTCTACGCGATCACCCCGTTCAACTTCACCGCGATCGCCGGCAACCTGCCGACGGCCCCGGCGCTGCTGGGCAACACCGTGGTGTGGAAGCCCTCGCCCACCCAATCCGTAGCCGCCTATTGGACGATGCGGCTGCTCGAGGCCGCGGGCCTGCCCGCCGGGGTCATCAACCTGCTGCACGGGCCCGGCCCCGAGATCTCCGACGTGCTGCTGGCCGACCCTCGTCTGGCCGGCATCCACTTCACCGGCTCCACTGCCACCTTCCAGCACCTGTGGCGCCAGGTCGGCGCCAGAATCGACAAGTACCACACGTATCCGCGACTCGTCGGCGAGACCGGCGGCAAGGACTTCATCCTGGCGCACAGCTCCGCCGACCCCGAGGCGCTGACAGCCGCCCTGATCCGCGGCGCATTCGACTACCAAGGCCAGAAGTGCTCGGCCGCCTCGCGGGCATTCATCCCGTCCTCGGTGTGGGCGCGCATGGGCGAGGACTTGTTGGCCAAGACCTCGCAACTATCCTACGGCGATGTCGCGGACTTCTCGCATTTCGGCGGGGCCGTGATCGACCGCGCGTCCTTCGACCGCAACGCCGCGGCACTGGCCCGAGCACAGTCGGCGAACAACCTGAAGGTCGCCGTCGGCGGAAAGTGCGACGACGTGGTCGGCTATTTCGTCGAGCCCACCATCCTGCTCGGCGAGGACCCCGGCGACGAGGCCTTCCGCACCGAGTATTTCGGCCCCATCCTGGCTATCCACGTCTATGACGATGCGGTGCCCGGCTCGTTCGCCACCGCGATCCACACGGTCGACTCGGGCTCGCGGTACGCGCTGACCGGTGCGGTCTTCGCCGACGACCGCGCCGCGATCGCCCAGGCTGCCAAGGGGCTTCGCCACGCCGCTGGCAACCTGTACATCAACGACAAGCCGACCGGCGCGGTCGTGGGCCAGCAGCCATTCGGCGGCGGCCGGGCATCGGGCACCAACGACAAGGCCGGGTCACGGCAGAATCTCCTGCGCTGGACGTCAGCACGCACGGTCAAGGAGACGTTCGTGCCGCCGATCGAGCACCGCTACCCGCACCAGGGCTGATAATGGCCCTCTTCGACGCGCTGCGGCCCGCGATGCTGGCGGCCGCGCGCTCCCCCAGGCTCGAACGGACCATCTCAACGATGCCCGCGACGCGAAGCCTTGTGCGCCGCTTCGTGGCCGGGGAGACCGAGGCCGACGCCGCCTTGGCCGCCACCGCGCTCCTCGACTCCGGGCGGCTGGCCAGCATCGACTACCTCGGCGAGGACACGGTCGATGCCGCCTCCGCCGCGGACACCGTCGCGCACTACCGCGCGCTATTGTCCGTGCTGCCCCGATCCCACGGCCCGGTCCCAAAGATCGAGGTTTCCGTGAAACTGTCCGCGTTGGGGCTGGGGTTGCCCAACGGCCCGGCCCTGGCGCTGGAGAACGCCCGCGCCGTCTGCGCCGCGGCGGAGATCGTGGGCGCCTGGGTCAGCGTCGACGCCGAGGGCCACGCCAGCACGGACACCGCACTGTCGGTCATCCGCGACCTGCGCGCCGACTTCCCCACCGTGGGGACGGTCCTGCAGGCCTATCTGCACCGCACGGAGGCGGACTGCCGAGACCTGTCCGGCACACGGGTGCGCCTGTGCAAGGGTGCGTATGCCGAGCCGGCGGCCGTGGCCTTCCAAGGGCGCGCTGCCGTCGCCGACTCCTACCTGCGCTGCCTCGCGATCCTCATGCGCGGCGCCGGATATCCGATGGTGGCCTCGCACGATCCGTCGATGCTGCGCGCCGCTCTGCGCCTGGCCTCCGAGACTGGCCGGCCGACAACCGAATACGAGTTCCAGATGCTGTACGGCATCCGCACTGAGGAGCAGCTGCGGCTGGCCGGCGAGGGCTACCCAGTGCGCATCTACCTGCCCTACGGCGCACAGTGGTACGGCTATTTCATGAGACGGTTGGCCGAGCGGCCCGCGAACCTTGGGTTCTTGCTGCGGGCGCTGGAGAAAGGCCATCGCTGAGGTGCTGCCGCCTGTTGTTCGGTGCGGGAGTTCCCTTTTGTCTCCGTCGAGGCTCCTGATGGACCGTAATTTTCGGCATCTCCGCAGCGTACGAGGTTGTACACAGGCCCGAGAGTTATCCCCAGAGACGCGATTTCCTGGGTCGTCCGGACCACCCAGCCTGGCAGTCTCACAGTATGGGGGAAGAGCCGGGCGGAACGCGGGTGTGGACCCGCGCCCAACTACATGCCGCGGGGATGAAGGACACGACCATCGCGAACCATTGCCGGAGCGGGGCCTATCAGCGGCTCATGCCGGGTATCTACTGCCTCGGCCCGCCGACAGCGCTGGACAAATGCCGTGCGGTGAGCTTGTGGCGGGCGGACGCGGTGCTCAGCCACCGCACCGCCGCCTGGCTGTGGGGGCTGCTGCCGGAGCCACCGCACATCGAGGTGACGGTGCCGTCCGTGGTGCGGGCCAGCCCGCCGGACTGGGCGAGGCTCTACCGGCGAGATCTATCGCCGGCGGAGTGCTCGTGGGCACAGATGCTGCCAGTGGTGTGCCGAGAGCGGGCCATCCTGGACTCGCTGCACCTGCTCCCGCGCGCCGATGCCGAGAGGCTGGTGGACGAGCACACCCGGTTTGACCAGCAACGCGAGGACCTGATCAGCTTGTGCTCGGTGGACCGCGCGGGCATGGCGGTGGCTCGGGCGGTCGTCGCCACCGCAGCCCAGCGCTGGGCCTCGGAACCAGAGCGGCTGCTCGGCAGGACCCTCGCGAGGATCGGATGCCGCCTTGAGCCCAACAACCCGGTGCTCGGCTATGCGGGCGACCTGGTCGACCAGGAGGCGCGTCTGGTGGTGGAGATCGACGGCCGCGGGTTCCACAGCGAGCGCGAGGTCTTCACACACGATCGTCGCAGGCAGAACGCCATCGTTATCGCGGATTGGCTGGTGCTGCGCTACTCGGCGGACGACGTGTTCGAGCGGACCGACCAGATCGCGCTCGAGATCAAGACGCAGGTGCGCAAGCGCCGTCGGCGGGCCCGCGATCGCAGGAAGTGAAAAACCCTCCACTCTCACCACCCCGAATGCCGATAATCGGCAACCTAGGGGTCGATAGTGGAGGGTTGTTGCGAAATCCTTATCTGCCGGTGTGCTCGGTTATGCGCCGGACATCGTCCGCCCTGGATCAGCGTGACCTGGTTGACCGCCAGCCAGTCGTTGCGGTCGGGCCTCGATGGTTACCATCGCGTCGATGTCGCTAGTGGCCCCAGCGTCACCACGCACGACCGACCCGAATATCTTGACCTCCGATGCCGCGTATTACGCGAAGACTTGCTGGAGCTCATATCGACGCATGGCGCGGATTCTCCGCAGACGTTGGCTGTCTACAGAACGTTTGGGCACAGCCACCTCGGCAGGAGGCTACGCCCAGGCGACCCCAATCCTCGCGGGGTCGAAAACGATCAAGTAGGTGAGCACGACAACTGCGACCGTGCAGGCGGTGAGCAGGAGCTTGTCGAACGGGCCGGATGCCCTGATGCGCAGAATCTCCGGCGGACGGACGTCGTACCAGCGTTTCCCACTGATTTTGACCAACGGGGCCAACATGGGCACTCCCCGCTTGGTGATCACGTCACCCAGGAGATGGGCTAACACCCCAACGGTTACCGAAGCACCCAGGGCGATCGCGCTTGCAGACTCCGGCAGCAGCCTCCACGTCCCCCACGCCAGGATGGCGGATGCTCCAGTCACGATGAGCCAGCCATTCTTCTTCGCCCACCTCGGGAACAGCCCCCGTAGCGCGAGACCGAGCATCACGAACAAGATCCCGACCGACGCAGTCATCCCGAACGCCGCAACCAGACCGCCAGTGGCCAGGCCGGCGAGCACCGCGAACAAGATCGTGTGGGTCGCCGTTCGGTGCCCGTTCTCCTTGCGGGAGTCCCGTTTCGTGCGAGTCGCCGAGTACACCGCCCGGGCTGCGTTCTCCGTCACATGCGCCAGCACCTGGCTAGCCGGGCCGAAACTGCGGGCGATTGTGGCCTGCGGGCTGTCGAGGTCAGGGAGCAACGCGGCGCCCGCAGTCACTCCGGCAAAGACGAATGCCCCGGCGATCGACGTCGGGCCGCCCCACTCCGGCGGCAGCGTGGCCGCCATCGCCAAACCAATTGCGGCACCGCTCATCGCATGCGTCGGCCCCATCACCATCGCTGGCGGTCCTTCCGGTTGTGCGCGGCCGCAATGGGCTCCGCGCAGATGAACTTCGATACCTCTGAGCGTTGGAGCCCGCCGTCCCTGGCATGCCCGAGTCCAGGCTGGCAGCCATAAACTGAAAGCTGTTGCAAGACAAGCAGATCAAGAAACACGCTGTGAAAATGTAATGCTACAGCAAGCATGTTCGGGTCATGAAACCATGAATGTCTGACGCGGGCAGGACCTGGATCCGCCCCGCACTGTCGAAGGCGACTAGCCCGTGTCCTGCTCGTCAACCGCGCCGACGGGCGCACGGGGCACGAGGCCGGTGAAGAACATCGCCATGATCCCCAGGCCTGCGGCCACCGCGAACGCGGCGCGCAGCGCGTCGACCCGGGCCTGGGAGTTGAGTGCGACGATCTCGTCGGCCTGCTGGCCGGTGACCGAGGCGCCCGCCAGGCCGTCCTCCAGCTGGGTGTCGGACAGGAACGGCACGCCGGCGGCCAGCTCGGTGGTGGCCTGCTGTTTCACGGAGTCGGGCACGGCGGGGTTGGCTTGGATTCCCGCGATAATCGAGGCGCTCAGCGTCGCGATGAGCACCGACCCGATCAGCGCGGTGCCCAGCGACGCCCCAAGGTTGGTCGCGGTGTTCTGCAGCCCGCCGACCTCGGGGCTCTTCGAGTCCGGCACCGCAGAGACCGTGACCGCGCCGAGCTGGGAGGCCAACGCGCCGAGCCCCAGGCCCACCAGCAGCATCGGGACGGCGACGACGGCGGCGTTGGCGGCGGGCGTCATCCCGGCGACCAGGATCAGGATGCCCACGACCATCGACGCCAGACCCAGCCGGACGACGCGGCGAGGGTTGGCCTGCGGCCAGAGTTTGGGGATCCCCGCGGCGGCCAGCAGCAGCGCGACGGACAGCGGGACGAGGCGGAGCCCGGTCTGCAGCGCGCTGAGCTCGAGCACCACCGATAAAAACAGCGGCACCGCGAAGAACACGCCCGCCTGGACGGTGAACTGGGCGAAGAACATGCTGAGCCCGCCGGCGAGCTGCCGGTTCCGCAGCAGCCGGACGTCGACCAAGGGCTCGCCGCCGGTCTCGGTGAGGTGGGACTCCCACCGCAGGAACCCATACAGCACCAGCAGGCCCGCCAGCAGCAGCCACACCACCGGCGAGAGTCCCAGGATTTCCGCACCGCCCGGCTTGGGCTGGACCCAACCCCACTCGCTCGAACGCAGGACGCCGAAGACCAGCATGCCCAGGCTCAGCACGGACAGCGCCGACCCGACGAGGTCCAGGTGGACCCTCGACGGCGGCACGTCCGCGATCTTGCGCAGCATAAGCAAGATGACGGCGACGATGACGACCTCGCCGGCGAAGACGTACCGCCACGACGCGAACGTGGTCACCGCGCCGCCGATCAGCGGGCCCGCGGCCACGGCCATCGCGCCCGCCGCGGCCACCAGCCCGTAGGCCGCGGCGCGGCGCTCAGGCGGGAAATTCGCCGCCACCAGCGCGACGATCGCCGGCATGATCAAGGCGGCGCCGAGCCCCTCCAGCAGCGACCACCCGATCAGCAGCACCGCCAGGTTGGGCGCCAGCGCCGTGGTGAACGAGCCGGCGCCGTAGACGACAAGGCCGATCGCGAACGCGCGCCGCCGGCCCAGGATGGTGCCCACCTTTCCGCCGGTGATCATCATCGTCGCCATGACCAGCGTGTACAGGGTGATGGCGGTCTGGACTCCGGTGATCGTGGTACCGAGGTCCGCGGCCACGGAGGCCATGGACACGTTCATCACGGAGCTGTCCAGCGTCATCAGGAACTGGCCCGACGCGAGCGCCGTCAGCACCAGGCCGGCTCCCCCGACCGCCGCCCGACCGCCCTGGGCGGTCACCTCTCAGCGCTCATAGCGACTCCTCAGATCCCGGCGCGAGCCTCGATGCGGCCAGCCGCGATCGCCGCCGTCATCGCGGCGTGGTCGCGGGTGTTCTGCCTCGCATAGCCCTCCGCGAAGTCCGCCATCGCATGGTCGAACTCGGCATCCGAGCCCAGATACGCGGCGATCGCGATCCGATCCCCCGAGCGGGCATGGCCGTACGCCAGGGCTCGGCCGCACAGCCGCCCGTACCACCTCATCAGCTCCGGCGACATGGTCTCGACCATCGCGGAGCCCTTGCCGTCGCGCAGTTGACGGACGTAGAAATCGCGCTCGACGCCGTCCATGCCCGGCCCGCGCGCCCAGCCAAGGAAGATGTCGCTGGCGACCTGCGTGAGCCGCTGGCCGTGCACGACGCGCTCCCCCTCGCTGGCGAACCCACCCCCGCCGGACAAGCCGGCACCGTCGACGTAGCCCGCCAGCACCGACGGCACCGCCTCTTTGACCTGCAAGAATAGTGGGTCATCGGCGTCGGACCCCAGCATCAGGGCAATCCAGGTGCGGGTGCCGACGCTCCCCACCCCGACCACCTTCCGCGCGAACTGCGCCAGCCGGAACTGCCCGAGGAGCTCGCGGCGGTCGGACTGCAGCGTCCGCGCGTAGGTGTCCAGCCACCCGCCCAGGAGCCGGTACGGCGCCGCCAAGTCCGCGCCGCCGTACAGCTCCTCGAGGGGCACCAGCAACGGCGGATCGCTGACGATGCGTCGCTGACCGTCGACCATCGTCGTCAGCTTCGCGAGCGCCTGGATGTTGTTGCGGCCCTCCGCCTTCCGCAGCGCCGCGCGCGTGCGTTTGGTGATCGCCGAGTCCAGCTCGCTGCGCAGCGCCTTGAGATCCTTTGCCGCCTCGATGTGCGCGTAGCAGGCCGCCAGGGTCCCCAGCCGAGCCTGGCGCGCCATGGTCTCGCGATACTCGGCGGCGCACGCCCTCGTGATCTTCCTGCGCTTCTTATCTCCGAACCCGCACGCCTGCGCCGCGATCGCCAGGCTGGCCGCGAGCCTTTTGACGTCCCACTCGAACGGCCCGGGATGGGTCTCGTCGAAGTCGTTGACGTCGAAGGCCAGCTTGCGCTCCGGGGTGGCGAAGATGCCAAAGTTGCTCAGGTGCGCGTCCCCGCACAGCTGCACGCGCAGCCCCGTGGCGGGCGCGCGGGACAAATCGCTCGCCATCACCGCCGCCGCGCCGCGGTAGAACGAGAACGGCGTGGCCGCCATGCGTCCGTGGCGTACCGGCACCAGCTCGGGGACCCGGTTTCTCGCCTGCTCCTCCAGCAGCGCGACGGGATCCGGCCGACCGGTCGAGCCCTTCACCCCCGAGCCCCTGCCGTCAAGGCCGTGCTCGGAGAGCGCCGCCGGCGGCCTCTCTCGCCGCTCCGCCGCACCCCGGCGCTCGCGGCCTACCCTGGACTGGTCCGTGCCGGAAATCTCCATCGCGGACACCTCCATTCCGACACCCATCCTCCCACCGGCGCGGCGCAAGGGATACCCCCCGGCGGACATTTCGCGGATGGCTCCACGGCGCAGATCCCAATGACCGGGAGACGGCCCCATCACAAGGACCCTGCGAAATAGCGTTCAGCGCGTGAAGACCCGCAGCCAGAAGTACCCGCACCTGCTCTCGCCAGGCGTCATCGGCCCGATGTCGCTTGACAACCGAGTAGTGCTGCCCGCCATGGATATGAACATGTGCGAGGACGGCGAGATCGAGCAGGGCGATATCGACCACTTTGTGGCGCGTGCGGCCGGCGGCACGGGCCTGATCATCACCGGCTGCTGCGCCGTGGCCTACCCCCAGGGCGCGGCCAGCACCAAGGAGCCGGGCCTGTCGGAGGACCGGTTCATCCCCGGCCTCAAGGCCCTGGCGGACGCCGTGCACGCCGCGGGCAGCAAGCTCTGCGTGCAGATGACGCACCACGGCAAGGTCGCGCGGGTCGACACGCTCAACGACATCCCCCTGATGGTCCCGTCCGCGCCCCGGGTGACGCCCGACATGTCGGCGATGGCGGACAACACCCCCGCAGAGCTGCAGAAGATGGGCGCTGTCACGGCAGGCAAGACGGCGACCTTCCACGAGGCCGACCACGATGACCTGGACTGGCTGGTCCGCTGCTTCGCCGAGGCCGCCGGCCGGGTCAAGGCCGCGGGCGGCGACGCCGTCGAGATCCACGTGGCGCACGGCTACATCCTCGGCGCGTTCCTCAGCCGCGCCGACAACAAGCGCACCGACGAGTACGGCGGCTCCCTCGCCAACCGCGCGAAGCTGACCTGCCGGGTCATCGCCGCGGTCAAGGAGGAGGTGGGCGGGTCCGTCGCGATCATCGTCCGCGTCGCTGGCAAGGAGTACGGCGAGGACGACGGCCTGAGCACCGAGGAGGCCGCGGGCGCGGCCACGCTGTTCCAGGCCGCGGGCGCCGACGCCATCCATGTGACCGGGTGGGGCCGAAACCCGTTCTCCAACTTCACCGACGGGCCGCTGCCCGACAAGCTCGGCGCATACATCGAGCTGTCCGCCGCGGTGAAGGCGGCCGTGTCGATCCCGGTGATCGCGGTCGGACGGGTCCTGCCCGAGATCGGCGAGAAGGCGATCGCCGCGGGCCAGGCGGACTTCGCGGCGATGGGCCGCCAACTGCTCGCGGACCCGGACCTGGTGGTCAAGCTCAAGGCCGGCACGCCGGAGCAGGTCCGCCCATGCATCAACTGCTATGTGTGCGTTCAGGAGAACTTCTGGGACGCCACCCCGCTCTGCGCCGTGAACCCGGCGCTCGGCAACGAGACGCTGCTGCCCCTCCTGCCGACCCGCACCACGCGCCACATCGTGGTCGTCGGCGCGGGCCCGGCCGGGCTCGAGGTCGCGCGGGTGTCCGCCGAGCGCGGGCACCGCGTCACCGTGCTGGACTCCTCCGACCGCCTCGGCGGCACGCTGTGGTTCTCGTCGCTGACCACCCCAGACAACGGTCGCCTGCTGCGCTGGCTGGCCAGCGAGACCAAGCGCCTCGGCGTCGACATCCGGCTCAAGACCGAGGCCACGGTGGCCTCGATCCAGGCGCTGTCCCCGGATGTCGTGGTGGTCGCGACCGGCGCGGTGCGCGAGTTGCCGCACGTGCCCGGCGCGGACCTGCCGCACGTGCACACCGGCGACACGCTGCGCGCGCTGATGACCGGCTCCGGCGATGTCTCCCAGGTGCCGCTGTTCCTGCGCACGATGGGCAAGCTCGGCAAGTTGTCCGGAATCACCAAGAGCGCCACCGCGATTCGCCAGATCACCCGCAAGTTCCTGCCGATGGGCAAGAACGTCGTGGTGGTCGGCGGCTCGCTGGTGGGCTTGGAGCTCGCGGAGTTCCTCGCTGACCGCGGCCGCCACGTGACCCTGCTCGAGGAGGGCCAGCAGCTCGGCGTGCCGATGGCGATGCCGCGCCGCTGGACCGCCGTGCGCCACGCCGGCGAGAAGGGCGTGATCATCCACCGGCACGCGACGCTGCAGCGGATCACCACGGACTACGTCGAGTTCGAGGTGGGCGGCAAGACGCTGTCCACGCGCGCCGACATGGTGGTGGTGGCCTCCGGCGTCTCCGCCGCCGCCCCGCTTGCGGACCAGCTCGACGGCAAGGTCGCCGAGGTGCACGTCGTGGGCGACGCCACCGAGGTCGACTACATCGAGGGCGCGATCCACACAGCCTGGGCGGTCGCCACCAAGCTGTAGGCCCCATCCTCGCCTCGTCCCCATTTCTCGGGCGAGACGGACGTTCGCGGCCGCTTCAGAGGCTGTTGCCGACCCCTACGTTCCGGGGGCACCTGACGCCAGTTTGGCCGGGAATTTAGGTGATGGCGATCGGGTTCTGCCCGCTCGTGCGGTCAGAGACGGCCCCCGTTCGCTGCCACCTGGGCAAACGGTCCGATGGCGTGGTCAGGATTTTCACCAGCGGGCACCTGACCTGCGATTGTTGTGGCGGAACGGCCTGAATCCCCCCGTTGGTGAAGGCTGACCGGCCGTCACCACTCGCGCCACCTGGGCTTTTCCCGCAGCACCGGATTCGAGGCTCGTTCACCGGGGGTTTTCGGTGCCCGATGCTCCCGATTGGGCCCCCTCGGGGTAGTGCGGTGACTCACACTGAGGCTGCCACAGAGGGTACGGGCGTTATCCGCCCGCGCAACGTAGGCCCGCGGCAAGGCTATCCGCGGCACTGCACTCCGACGAGTGCGACCGCGAAACGGCCTATTGAATTCGGCAACAGGCACTTCATCGTCCGCGAAGTCCGTCGCGGTGGCCGCGGGAAGCTAGCCGACCAACGCGCCCAAGGCCCCAAAGGAGCCCAGCGAGCCCGCGGCGCCGCCCGGCGCATCGGTGGTCAGCAGCGGCAGGAACGTGTCCGCGATGACCTGGTGGCCGGCGTCGTTCGCGTGGATGTCGCCGAGCTTGCACATCCAGGTCCAGGTGCAGACCTGCGCGACATTCTTCGGCACCGCGCCCACTCCGGGCAGATCGACCTGGGTGAAGTCATTGTTGGAGAAGGCCTCCGACACATCGGCCGTCTTCCAGCCGTTGGCCGAGTTGGTCAGGGCGATGGTCTGGGTGAGGATGTTGTTCGCGGCCGTGGTGCCCGCCGCGATCACCCGGCTGGTCCCGCCCTTGAGCCAGGACGCCAGCATCGGGTTGTAGTACGTCATCCCGACGTAGACCGCGTCGTTCCCGCCCGCATCGCGCAGGCCGGAATCGACGGTGGCGAGGTTGCTCTGGATCGCCGCGAGGTTGGTGACGATGCAGCCGATATCGGGCGTGCTCCCGGAGACACAGCGGTAGATGTCGTTCGCGCCGATATTATTGGTGACGTACTTGACCTCGCCGCGATGAGCTCCCACGAACTGGGCTGCGGCGTCGAGCTGGCTGGCCGCGCCCTCATAGGTGCATTTACCGCCGTTGACCATCGTCACGCTGGTCTCGCCATCACAGCCGAAATTGATGTGCACCAGGCCCGGCTCGCCGGCCTTGAGCGCCGCATAGATCTTGTCGGTATAGGAGATCCGCGCGTTCCCGGCGGGCTGATAGCCGGCGGCCAGCGAGTCCCCCATCGACACGTAGTAGGTCGCGGGCTGCTCCGCCGCGGCGGGCGAGGCCACAAGCGCCGCCCCCACCACCACGAGGGCCGCCGTGAGGATCGCGGATCGAACGCGCCGTGGCTGCATGTGAGTCTCCAAGCTGCGAGGGGTTTCTGGCATGGGGTCAGGGTGTGACGATCGCAAAATCCGGGTCCGGCTTGTCAAGGACCCCGACCAGCCGGCCGAGCGCCGTGATGTCCCCCTCGATCGAGATGGCGCCCGACCCCACCTCGTCCTGGAACGGTCGGCCGCCGATGAGCACCCCGATCAGCGACGGGCGCGTGAGCGTGATGGTGAGCTGCGCAGGCGGAATGGCGGCCGAGTCGACCACATTGTGGTGGATGAGCACCCCATTCCTCAGCTCTGTCCTGCGCACCCGATCCTGGTCGGTGAGCCGCCAGTCGATGACGAGGTGCTCATCCCAGGCGCGCGGGGCGTCCACCCGCAGCGACAGCACGTCGAACGCCTGCTCCACCGTGAGTGCGCCGAGCATGCTCGGCGAGCCCGCGCGGGTGGGCGTCCCCAGCGAGCCGTGCCGCAGCTCGTGCGCGCCGGTGAGGTAGAAGTTGCGCCAGGTCCCGTTCTCCGCGCCATAGCCGAGTTGCTCGAGCGCGTCGGCCTGCAGCAGCTTCGCCTCCTCGTTGTCGGGGTCGGCGAAGACGCAGTAGTTGACCACCTGCGCCGCCCAGCGGTAGTCGCCCTCCGCGAAGGCGAGCCGGGCCTTGCGGAGCACCTCGGCGGCCCCGCCCATGAACTCGACGTGCCGCAAAGCGGACGCGACCGGCGGGTGCTCCCACAGGTGCGCGGGATTGCCGTCGAACCACCCCATATACCGCTGGTAGATCGCCTTGACGTTGTGGCTCAACGAGCCGTAGTAGCCGCGGGTGTGCCAGGCATCGGCCAGTGCCGGCGGCAGCTGGAGTGTCTCGGCGATCTCAACCCCGGTGTGCCCCTGGTTGATCAGCCGCAGGGTCTGATCATGCAGGTAGCCGTACAGGTCACGTTGCAGCGACAGGAACTCCGTGATTCGCTCGGTCCCCCAGGTCGGCCAGTGATGCGGGGAGAAGACGACGTCCGAAGCCCCGGCATATAAGCCGATCGACTCCGTCAGATACGCGGACCACACGTGCGGGTCGCGCACCAGCGCCCCGCGCAGCGTCCCCAGGTTGTGCATCGTGTGGGTGGCGTTCTCCGCCATGCACAGGGCGCGGCGCTGGGGTAGGTAGAAGTTCATCTCGGCCGGGCACTCGGTCCCGGGCGTTAGTTGGAAGACGAGGCGGACGCCGTCGATCACCTCCTCTTGTCCGGTGTGGGTGATCTCGAGGGTCGGCGCGATGATGGTCGTCGTGCCGACGGAGGTGGTCGGTCCGAGCCCCGCGCCGACCGAGCCCCGCGGCCCCCGCGGCAGGGCCGCGCCGTACATATATCCGGCCCGCCGCGCCATCGCGGTGCCGGCGTAGATGTTCTCCGCGACGGCGTGCTCGATAAAGCCTGCCGGCGCCAGCACCGGACAGTGCCCGGACTCGGCATCCTGTGCGGTGATCACGCCCTGCACGCCGCCGAAGTGGTCGACGTGGGCATGGGTGTAGACCATCCCCGTCACCGGCCGAGGCCCGCGGTGCTCGCGGTAGAGCGCCAGCGCGGCCGCGGCCGTCTCCCTCGAGACCAGCGGGTCGACGACGATGACGCCCCGGTCTCCCTCGATCATCGTGATGTTGGAGAGGTCGAGCCCGCGGACCTGGTAGACCCCGTCCGTGACGGCGTAGAGCCCCTGCTTGGCCACCAGCCCGCTCTGGCGCCACAGGCTGGGGTGCACCGACGGCGGGCAGTCGCCGCCCAGGAAGTCGTAGGTGTCGCCGTCCCAGACCACCGCGCCGTCGGCGTCGGAGACGGCGCCCGGGCTGAGCGCGGCGATGAAGCCGCGGTCCGCGTCCGCGAAATCGGCGGTGTCCGCGAACGGCAATGTCGCCGCGGCCAGCTTATGTGCATCGAGGATGTGGCTGCTCGGCTCTGCTGGCTGCGCCATCTGCTGACCTCCGGGGGCGAGACGGATAGTGTCCCGCCTGATCCGAACATCATCGCACCCACGCGGCCGGCACACGCGGGAATCCGTGACGGCGGTCGCTACCGCTCCGACCAGACTCCCAGCTCGTTGCCGCTGGGATCGGCAAAGTGGAAGCGTCGCCCACCGGGGAATGCGTAGGGCCCGTTGACGATCCGCCCGCCTGCCGCCGTCACCGCGGCGACGCTGGCGTCGAGGTCCTCGGAGAACAGCAGCACCAGCGGCCCGCCGGAGCGGACCCCGTCACCGAGCGCGAGCCCGCCGACCTCGGCGTCGGTGTCCGCAGCGCCCTGGATGCCCGAGTACTGGGGCCCGTAATCGTTGAAATGCCAGTCGAAGGCCGCCGAGTAGAACCGCTTCGCGGCGGCCAAATCCGTGACGGTCAATTCGACGTAATTGATGGCGTGGTGTCTTCCGATGGTCATGTAGCGTAAACCTGCCATATGAACGATCACCCCGTGCCCGCACATCCCGGCAAGCCCCTGCGCCGCAGCATCGTGCTGGTGGCACTGCTGTTCTTCATGACCATGGGCTATGGCACCGTCACCACGCCGTTGTGGCCGCTGTATCAGGAGCGCGACGGGTTCGGGCCCACGATGGTCACCGTCATCTTCTCCATGTACACGCTGGGCACGGTGCTCACGCTGTTATTCGCAGGCAGCCTGTCGGACCGCTTCGGGCGCACCCGCGTGCTCGCGCTGGCCGCGGCTATCGGGGTGCTCTCGATCGCGGTGTTCTTGCTGTGGGATGCGGTGCCGGGCCTGATGCTGGCCCGCACCATCCAGGGCGTCGGGGTGGGACTGACCGCGTCGACGGCCACCGCCGCCATCGTCGAACTCGCACACGCGGGGGCGGCGCGCAATCCCCGGTCCACGGCCACCGCGTTGTCCACGGTCGCCAATCTCGGCGGCCTCGGCGCGGGCGCCCTCATCGGCGGGCTGATCAGCGAGTGGTTCCCCGCGCCGCTGGCCGGTCCGTTCCTCTTCTACGGGGCGACGCTGTCGCTGGCCGCGGTGTCGATGATGTTCGTCCAGGACACCACCCCAACCGCCCCGCCGCCCGCGGCCCCGTCCCCAGCCAAGCCGGCCAAACGCCGCCGGCTCGAGGTCCCCGCAGGTCACGCCCGGCGCTATTTCGGCGCGAGCGCGCTGGGGCTGACGGCATTCGCGACCTTCGGGATGTTCACCTCGCTGGTGCCGGTGATCCTCGTCGGCGATCTGCAGGTGCGCAGCCGCATCCTCGCGGGCGCGATGGTGCTGCTGGTGATGGGCGTCGCGGCGCTGAGCCAACTGCTCGTCGCCAACCGCTCCCCGCAGGCCTTGTCAGTGGCGGGTGTCGTCCTCTATCCGCTGGGTTGGGCGTTGACCGCGATTGCCGTCGGCACCTCCAGCCTCGCGATGTTCGTGCTCGCCGCTCTGGTCGGCGGGGCGTCCGCGGGCCTGTTGTTCAGTGCGGGGTCGGCAACTGTCGACTCCGTCGCCGATGCCGACCAACGCGCCGGAGCACACGCAGGCTTCTTCCTACTGGCGTACCTCGGGATGGCGGTGCCGGTCATCGGTCTCGCAGCGTTGAGCGTCGTCACGGGGAACCTGTGGGCGGTCCTCGTGTTCGGCGCGCTGCTGTCGATCACCGCCGTGGCGGGGTCCACTCAGGTCAGAGCCTCGCGAGATCGCTGATGAACGTGTCGGCGCGCGCGAGGTTCACGGCCATCTTCTCTCTCTTGCGCTGGGCACGCTGCAGATAGTCGGCCAACTTCTCCCGGGCACCCGCATCCTCGGGGGCGCTCGCGAGAATGTCGACGGCGTCCAGCAACTCGGCCATCTCCTCGAGGGAGAAGCCCAACGGCTTCATCGAGCGGATGACCAGCATCCGCTGCAAGTCCGCCTCGGTGTAGATGCGGAAGCCGCCCCCGCTGCGACTGGTGGCGGGCAACAGCCCGATGTCGTCATAGTGCCGGATGGTGCGCAGGGAGAGGCCGGTCGCCGCGGCCAAGTCGCCGATGTGCATGGTGCGCTGTTCCTTTCTACGGACTGCCCGCGAACTCTACCCTTACGTCAGGTTAGGGTTCTGGGGTCCGGTGGCGCTGCCGCCACCATCCAGGAACGGAGCCTTCCATGTCCACGGCCACGGCCAAGCTGTCGGGACCGCCCGCACCCACCCCCGACGAGCGGCAGTCCGTGCTCCGCACCCTGCGGTCCCCGCGGCTCCTCAAAACGGAGTTCCTGGGCGGACTCGTCGTCGCGCTGGCGTTGATCCCCGAGGCCATCGCGTTCTCCATCATCGCGGGCGTCGACCCGCGCGTGGGGCTCTTCGCCGCGTTCACCATGGCCATCTCGATCGCGTTCCTCGGCGGCCGGCCGGCGATGATCTCCGCGGCCACGGGGGCCGTCGCCCTCGTGATCGCGCCACTGGTGGCAAGCCATGGCGTCGACTACATGATCGCGGCCGTGATCGTCGCCGGGGCGCTGCAAGTCCTGCTCTCGGTGTTGGGCGTCGCGAAGCTCATGCGGTTCATCCCCCGCCAGGTGATGGTCGGATTCGTGAACGCGCTGGCCATCCTGGTGTTCGTCTCCCAGGTGCCGGAGCTGCTCGGCGTCCCGTGGCTGGTGTACCCGCTGACAGGTCTGGCCCTGGCCATCGTGTTCGGGCTGCCGAGGCTGACCACCGCGGTGCCGGCGCCGCTGGTCGCGATCGTCGTGCTGACGCTGATCACCGTCCTCGCCTCGGTCACGGTGCCGACGGTCGGCGACAAGGGCGAGCTGCCCGAGAGCCTGCCGACCCTGCTGCTGCCCAACGTGCCGCTGAGCTTCGAGACCCTCCGCATCGTGTTCCCCTTCGCCCTCGCGATGGCGTTCGTCGGCCTGTTGGAGTCGCTGCTGACGGCCAAGCTGGTCGACGACATCACCGACACCCACTCGAATAAGTCTCGCGAGGCGTGGGGCCAGGGCGCGGCGAACATCATCACCGGCTTCTTCGGCGGCATGGGCGGCTGCGCGATGATCGGGCAGACCATGATCAACGTCAAGGTCTCGGGGGCGCGGACCCGCATCTCCACGTTCCTCGCGGGCCTCCTGCTGCTGGTGCTCGTGGTGGTCCTCGGCGATGTCGTCGCGCTGATCCCGATGGCCGCGCTGGTCGCCGTGATGATGTACGTGTCCGTGGCGACCTTCGACTGGCATTCGATCAAGCCCTCGACGCTGCGGTTCATGCCCAAGTCCGAGACCGCGGTCATGCTCATCACCGTGGCGTTCACGGTCTCGACCGACAATCTTGCAATCGGCGTCGGGGCCGGTGTCCTCACGGCCATGGTCCTGTTCGCCCGCCGCGTCGCCCACTTCGTCACTGTCGACCGCACCCTGTCCGAGGACGGCGCCACCGCAACCTACGCCGTCGACGGCCAGCTGTTCTTCGCCTCCTCCAACGACCTGTACACGCAGTTCGAGTACGCGCTGGACCCCGACACCGTCATCGTCGACCTGCGCCGCGCCAATATGTGGGACGCCTCGACCGTCGCCGCCCTCGATGCGATCACCGCGAAGTACCGGGGCCGCGGAAAGACCGTGGAGATCACCGGGCTCACCGGCGTCGGCGCCCAGCTGCGCGATCGGATGGGCGGCAAGCTCGGCGGATCCTGACCACATTACGATGCGCGGGAGACCCCAACCCGATCGGAGCCGTCCCGCCGTGAGTGTCCCGCCCCGGTCGCAGGCCAAATCCATGCGCACCGAGATCATCGTCATCGTGGTCCTGCTGCTCGCCGCGGCAGGCTTCGGCGTCAAGCACTACCTCGACAACCGCGAGGTCGCGAGCGCCGCGCAGGTCCAAGACCCGGCTGTGCCCGAGCAGTGGCAGGACCAGGGCGGAGACCGGATCGGCGCCCTGGGCGACCAGGCCCGCCGCGTCGACGGCGACCCCCTCGCGATCGGCGCCGTGGACGCCCCCGTCGTCATGGTGGAGTACTCCGACTACCGCTGCCCGTTCTGCGCCAAGTTCAGCCAGGCCACCGTGCCGGTCCTGCTGGCCGAGTACGTCGACAAGGGGTTGCTGCGAATCGAGTGGCGGGACGTGCCGATCTTCGGCGAGCCCTCCCTGATCGCCGCGCGGGCGGGCCGGGCCGCGGGCGAGCAGGGCAGGTTCTGGGAGTTCAACACCGCCCTGTACGCGCAGGCCCCCGCCACCGGCCATCCCGAGTTCACCCCCGCGGATCTGCGCGCGCTCGCGCAGACCGCCGGAGTGGCGGACCTCGACCAGTTCGACGCCGACGCGGCCAGCCCGAGATACGACGACGCGATCTGGGCCGACGCCCGCGAGGCCCAGGACTTGGGGCTGATCAGCACCCCCTCGTTCGCGATCAACGGCCACCCCGGCATCGGGGCGCAGCCCACCGACGCGTACACGGACCTCATCGACCACCTGTTGAGCCTGGAGAATTAGCCCCGCTACTCCGTCACCAACCGCGCGCCGACCCTGTCGAACTCCACCCGCCGCACGTGCTCGCCGCTGACCAGGATGGTCGCCATCACCTTTCGCCGTGGCGGCAGGATCCGCACGGTGACGGTCCCGTCCGCGACGGCGTCGAGCTCGGCCACGACCTCCTCCGCGAGCCTCGTGTGCAACTCCGCGGGCCCACCGTCCATCCCCCGGTCGTCGAGCATCACCACCACGACGCCGCGGCTGCGCGCAGCCCGGGCCGCGGCGACGACATCAGGCCGCTGCAGCCCGGGCGCGCGCAGCCCGTCGCGCAGCCGCGCTTCCAACAGCTCGCAGGCCGTCCGCTCCTCGCAGCCGAGCGGTGCCCCCGACGCGATGCGCTCCAGGAGCGGGCGGGCCAGTTGGTCCAGCTCGTTGAGCTTGGCGTCTCGCGCCTCGAGCACCGCGGCGGTGGCGGCCTCGTCCGCGATCCGCCGGGTGGACTGCGCGCGCAGTTGGTAGATGGAGCTGCCCAACGGGCGGATCGTGTACGCGAAGAAGGTCGACATCAGCAGCGGGCCGGCATTGATGAACGACATCGCCACCCCGTGCATCGCGCCCTGGCCGGTCAGTGCCGACCACACCACGCACACCCCGATCATCGCCACAAAGCACAGCCACGCGGCGAGGACCCGGCCCCGCACGCACATGAACGTGAATAGCAGCGTGGACATCCCCAGGGGCCACATGGAGATGACGTGCTCAACCGGCAGGTCCAACTTCCACAACCCCAACCCGCAGGCGGCCGCCCCTCCCAGCCCCACCGCGAAGCATTGGCCGAGCGGCATCGGGTCCCCCGCGGAGGTCACCAGCACGTAGCTCGCGACGGACAAGATCAGGGCGGCGACGAAGATCGGCCACCACAGGTGCATATACGCACTGGTGAAAGCAGCCAACACCAAGCACGCGAGCATATAGATGCCCGTCATCACGAGTGCGGCGACGCTGCGCATCCCCAGCAGGTCTCTAACGTCCTGCCCCATCACGGCGCCGTCCACTCGAGCTGGACCCGGGCACCGCCGCCGGGCCAGGAGCGCACCTCCGCGCTCCCCCCGGGCTGGGCCGCCATGCGGCCGCGAATGCTCACCGCCAGGCCGAGGCGCAACTCGCTGACCTCGTCGGGGTCGAAGCCAAGGCCGTCATCCGAGACCAGCACCGACAGCCGCCCCGGCTCGATCCGCACCTCGACGTCGCGGCGGGCCAACGGCCCCGCATGCTGGACGCTGTTGCGCATCGCCTCCGCCAGGGCCCCGGCGATGGAGCGTGTCGCCTCCACCGGATACCACCGATCCGCGCTGAGCGGATCGACGTGCGAGACGAACCGGACGCCCTCGTCAACCTCCGAGGCCGCGGAACGCATGTGCGCGAGCACCCCGGCCGCATCGAAATCGCCTTCCAGCCCGTCACCGGCCCGGAGCTCGTCGAACCCCTCGATCGCGCGTCGCGCCTGGTCCGTGACGTTGACGGCGACGCCGCCCGTCCGCATCGCCGCGACCAGCAGGGTGGACAGCACCGTGTCATGGACCAGCGCGTCAAGCCGCTCGCGCTCCACCGACCGAGCCTGGATGGCGGCGGCGTTCGCGGCCGCCAGGTGCGTCTCCACGATGGTCGCGTCCAAGGTCCGCCCTGTGTGGAAGGCCATCGACGCCGCGGCCACGAACACCGCGCAGAAGGTCCAGCCAAAGGTCAAGTCCGGCACGATATCCGTCATGAACGGGGAACTCCGGAGCACATGGTCGCCCACCTGTACCAGCCCCACCGCCACAAACATGTGCGCGAACGCCACGACCGGCCGCCAGGCAACAGCCGCAGCCAGGCTCGCCACGCCGGGAATGGCGGAGGTCCAAGTGCTGAACTGCTCCGAGAGGTGGGTGCCATCCCAGGCGAGCCACCACAGCAGCACGACGGCCAGAAAACCCAGCGCGTTGGCCGCGGCGATCGAGGTGATCCACCGGGTGTCCCGCACGAAGCTCGACACGCCCAGCGCTACGCCGGTGCCGAAGATGACGACGACGGCGAGCACCGTCCACCACGTCGCCGTGATCTGGGCCAGCTCGCGGATGGCGTCGACCAGCAGGAACACGTAGAAGAAATAGCCGGCCCCGATGAATCGCCCGAACAGGCGCTGGATCTTCTCGTTCGACGAGGTGTCAGGGCTGGCTGTGGCATCTAGTCCAGGCATCACGGGCCCGCTATTCGAGGGGCGAGCGGACCGGGATCGGCAGATAGCCGTCCTCGAGCGCCCGCTTGTACAGGTCGGTCTTGGTCCGCGCCGGCCGGCCCGCGTTGGCGTACTTCTGCCGGATCCGCTGCAGATAGTCGTTGACCGTCTGGGCGGAGAGCCCAGTCAACCGCGCCACCCTCTCCGCCTTCTCCCCCGACGCGTATAACTCCAGCACCTCGAGCTGCCGGGGGCTCAGGCCCACGTCGTCGAGCTCTGGATCGCCGTCGATGGCCGCCGCCCACTCCGTGGTGACTACCAGCTCCCCCGCCGCCGCAGCCAGGATCGCGGCGACCACCGTGGCCGACGGCTCCGACTTGCGGACCACCCCCAGCACCCCGGCCCGTGCCGCCGAGCGCACGAGATACGGGTTCTCCGCGCCGGTGAAGATCAACACCTCCAGGCCCACGGCCCGCAACTGCTCGACGTTGCTCTTGGGCGAGGACCCGTCGGCCAGGCGCAGGTCCAGGATCACCAGGTCCAACCCCGCCGCCTGCGGCAACAGCTCTGCCACCGACTTCGCCATCGCCACCAGGTCCACGGCCGGCTCGTCGGCGAGCATCATCGACACCCCCATCGCCACAGACTCATGGTCCTCGACCAGCCCCACCCTGAACCGCTGCGTTGTCTTGCTGCGCATGACCGCCACCACCTCTCCCCACAGCCGCATATGGGAAGAAGCTATCAACTAGGCCAGATCCACATACAGGGAACGGAGGTCAGCACCCCCTAGGCGCTCCTCCACGGTCACCACCACCACGGTCACGTTGTCGCGCCCGCCCGCCGCCAAGGCCGCGGTGGCGATCCCGCTCGCGATCACGTCACTGCTGTCGGGCGCGCGCAGGAACTCCTGCAGTGTCTCGTCCGAGAGCTCCTTGGTGATGCCATCGCTGCACACCAGGAGCCGGTCGCCCGCCGCCATCGGCACCATCCAGAGATCCTCCCGACTGCTGCCGCCCAGGCCCAACGCCCGCGTGATGATGTTGCGGTGCGGATGGTCGACGGCTTGCGCGGCCGTGATGACCCCAGCGTCGACAAGTTCTTGAACCTCCGAATGGTCGACGGTGATCTGCCCAATTCTGCGATCCCGCAGCAGGTAGGTGCGCGAGTCGCCGACATTGACCACCATCCAGTACGGCACGCCCCCCTGCTCCGTCGCGAACGCGCCCGTGAAGGTGGTCCCGGCGGGAGTCCGCGAGGTGGGGTCGATGGCGGCGATCCGCTCGTTCGCGTCGCGCAGGCACTCATGCACTTGGGCGGCGGTCACCGCCGGCATCCCCACGAGCGGCGCGACGGCCTCCACCGCGTAGCGCGAGGCGAGGCCGCCATTGGCGTGGCCTCCCATGCCGTCGGCCACCACGAACACCGTCTCGTCGGCCAGGAACGCGTCCTGGTTGTCCCTGCGGACGCGCCCACGGTCTGTGAACGCGCCCCAACTCAAGCGCACTGACGGGACTGGCGGCAGCCGTGCTCCTGAGTGTTCGATGGCGGATCCATTCTTCGAGTGGATTTACTCAATCGGCAGATTCCCTGCGACCACTGTGATTCTCACACGAGTTGTGGGCACTGTCCTCGAGTTTTCACGCAATGCCACGATGTGGTCGGCATGCAACCCGATCCCACTTCCCTGGACGTCGCCCTTGGGCGTTGCGGCCGGGAATGAAAAAATCCCCCACCGTCCGAAGACGATGGGGTCTTTTCGTGCTTGTGGCCAGGGCCGGGATCGAACCGGCGACCTTCCGCTTTTCAGGCGGACGCTCGTACCAACTGAGCTACCTGGCCGGAAGGCATCGGCACGAAACCGACAACCTTTTGCGACCCTGACGGGACTCGAACCCGCGACCTCCGCCGTGACAGGGCGGCGCGCTAACCAACTGCGCTACAGGGCCTAGATTTACTGCTATTCTTTTTCGCTCTGCCTTGCGACTTTGCTGTGTACTTTCTATCATGCTCACCGGCTGGCTGCGAAATCCGCCCTCCGTGTCGTGCTCGTACCCCCTACGGGATTCGAACCCGCGCTGCCGCCTTGAAAGGGCGGTGTCCTAGGCCGCTAAACGAAGGGGGCCTGCAGGCTTTCACCGGCAATCACCCTCAACGGGTTCCGTTGGGAGCAGAGATAGCATAAGACACCGTTGCGGCAGGGGCAAATCGTCCCTGAATCTAGCCTCTGTACTGGGGTTATACCGTTCACAGGTCACTAGATGGCGCCCCGTGGCCGAGCTCCTGAGACAGCCGCCACACCCTTGCCCCGCCCCCAACCACACGCCCCTATTCGCCTCCGGTAATCTCTGCGATGCCCCTATAGCTCAGTTGGTAGAGCTACAGACTTTTAATCTGCAGGTCGCCGGTTCGAGCCCGGCTGGGGGCACCAGCGGAAGTCCCGTCGCCACCAGGTGACGGGACTTCTCCTGTTTTCAGCCACTCGAATGGCACGCCCGTGCGCAGCGCCCACAGCCGCACCGCGTGTAGCGGCATATTCGCCTTCCCGTTCATGTAACGGCCCGCAGTCTCCCGCGTGATCCCGAGGTACTCGGCCATCTCCGACACGGACATATCCGCCACCCGAAGCGCCTTACGCGCCCGATCGCTCAGATCCCATTCAGGGATCAACCCTGTCGCCACACCAGCGGTCATCCTCACCACACCCTCTCAAAATCGCCTGGACCTCATGTTCTCACAACACGATGACTCACGCCAGGCGTACGGCAATGGCGAAAGATGGACTTTCCTCCCTTCGTGATGCAATGATCACGATGTGACTATTCCCCCCGCGCTGATCTCAACTCGTGATGCGAGCGAAATTCTCTCAATCACGCCATCCGGTATTTCTCGCATGGTCAAGCGAGGCGGGATCACTCCTTCCCAAGTCCTGCAGCTGGGCGCGCGCGGCGTGTTCCTCTTCGACCGCGCCGAGGTGGAATCCCTTGCCGCGCAACGGAAAGCAGGCAAGGCGTGACCACCACGACACGCGGCTACCACGCCGTCACCGCTATCCTGGGCGCGCTCGCGCTGCTGGCTCTGTTCCTCCTGGACGGCACGGCGCTGTGACCGCCACCGAGCCCGGTGCCGGCGCTGGCCTCGTGGCCCTCGTGGGCAAGATGCACGATCTGGCCACCGACCGCGCGGCGCAGCTCCGCGAACGCGAGACGCTCCTGATCCACCTGATGCACGAGCTACAGACCGCGCTCCGCGAGTCCAAGCACAACCTGGACATAGACGGATCGGTGGACGCTCTCGCCGCGCTGCAAGAGGCCGTGATCGATTGCCTTCGGCGCGTGACGCTGTGACAGACAACGTGGTCCGTGGACCGTGGCCTCCCGCCGTTCCGGTATGGGCTGGCCCGAAGGTTCCACACCGTGACCGCGTCGGCCGTCTCGTCAAGTGCCTCGACTGCAAAGTCCCGTTCCACCCGCGCCGGCCGATGCCCGATGACCAGCTGTGCCGCGAATGCCGCGACGCCCGCACCCTGGCCGCGCTCCCCACGCTCTTCGACGAGCCCCCGTAAGTCACCCCGAAAGTCCTGCCGCCGTTGACATGTCCGGCCCAGGCGCAGATGCCTCACCCGCACTGTCACTGGCCGTCAGAGGGTTACGGGTCCACCATCCCCGATGACATGCGCGCACCTGGTAAAGGCGAACTCGGGCAGGCGTGCCGGTCGGCACAGTCGCGCAGTCAGTATCCCAGTCTCGACAGACGAGTAATCCCCGTTCTGTGACGAAGCGAAACCACACCGGCGGCTCCATACCGCAGACGTGTTTCGACGCGCTTCTGAGTCGTCCACTCAGGGGAGCGCCGCTCCCCGCCCAGCTTCCACCCGCAGATGGTGGACCCACTGCCCTAGACGCCACCACCCAGCCCTACCGCCGCACTACCGACCGTTCTAGACCTCACCACAACGAAAGGCACCTGATGACCTACACCGACCCCAGCTTCCCCGATGATGACCTGCTCGCGCTCTACGCGATCGCCACCACCGGACACCAGCAAGCCCGCGTCCTCGCCCTCGCGATCGCCGCCCGCACGGACGAGTTCCACCCCTCCGGCTCGATGCACGGACGGATGACCGACGCCGCCAATGCCGCGAACATGGCCGCGTCCGCCCTCGCCGAAGCCTCGACACACGTGGTCACCGTCCTAGGCGCGATCGTCTCCACCGAGCCCATCACCTCGCCCCTGGACCTCGACGCCTACACCGACGCCGGCCGCCACCGCACACAGGAGGTCGCCGAGCCCGTCGCCGTGGCCCAGCACGCCACCGACGTATTCGACGCCGAGCTGGTGGACGAGCCCGACCCCGGCCCGACCACCGCCGAGCTGGACGCCTTCGCCCGCGCCGACGAGGCCGAGGTAGACCTCGGCGACCCGTACGCCGTCATGGGCCAGTCGTACCTGCCGCGTGGCAACCCGCACGCCTACACCGCGCCGCCCCGTACGTACGTACCCGGCCACGTCCACGCCCCGCTGCTCGGTCGCTGATCGCCATGGGATACCTCCGACCCCGCACCCGAGAGCGCGTCCAGTGGGCCTGCCTGTTCCTCGACCGCTCTGGCGAGACCCGGCGTGGCGACCGTGCCTCCGCTGAACGCTGGGTGCGCGAGTCCGCCGGCGCGCTCCTCGTGTCGCGGATCGTCAGAACCGACGGAAATAGCCCCCCACCCCCCTGGTCGGTCCACCCCCGCCAGCCCCAGGGCAGGCGGGCACGTGGCTAGGCGCTGGGGCGGCCGCAGGGCGCAGGCCCTAACCCGCCTATGCCTGGCCACCTACGGCGACGTGTGCCACCTGTGCGGCAAGCCTGGCGCGACCACCGCCGACCACGTGCAGCCGCGCAGCCTGGGCGGCGGCGATGGCCTCGACAATCTGAGGCCAGCACACAAGGCATGCAACAGCAGCCGAGGCAACAGGCCTGCTGTCAGCGCTGCTCCACCATCACGAGACTGGCTAGGCCTCTGACCTGCACTGATGCAGATCGGCCCGCTTAGGCCTCTGACCTGCACTGATGCCGCGTTCTTTGAGCCGGAGAGGCCGCCGGGAAGCCCCGGACCTCTCATCCCCCCCCAGGCAAAGCCCCCGGGGGTTCCCCCCACCCCACCCCCCCGTACCGAAAGGCCGGCCATGCCTCGCAAGCCCGATCCCGACCCCGACCCCGATGCCATGGCCCTGTTCGCCGAGCCCGTCACCCACGGACGGCACGCGGCGGCCGGCGATCGCGCGCTCGCGGCCGCCCAGGACAAGGGACTGCTCGCCAACGAGGACGAGGCCCTGGCCACGATCATCCGCGCCGGCATGTTCGCCCTCGACCGCGCGGAACTGTCCGCCAAGCCGTACTACCCGATCGCCCAGCTGATCACCCCGATCCGCGACGCCCTCGACTCCGCGCGCATGACGCCCTCGACGCGCGAGGCGGCGGCCGACAACGAACTGGAAAGGCTGCTCCGTGAGCTGGGAACCCCTTCCCCTGCCGAGGCACGCGACCCCGCGGAATCCGGCTCGTAGGACGTTCGGGCCGCAGATCGCGAACACCGCCGCCGCCATGGGCACCCCGCTGATGCCCTGGCAACGGCTCGCCGCCGACGTGATCGGCGAGGTGGACGACCGAGGCCGGCACGCCTATCCGCTCGTGATCATCAGCGTCCCCCGCCAGTCGGGCAAGACGACGCTCGTCATGGCCAACTCTGTGCACCGCAGCATCTCCAAGCCCGGCGCGAAGGTCTGGCACACCGCGCAGACCGGGCAGGACGCCCGCAAAAAGTGGCTCGAGATGACCCTCGCGCTCGAGCTATCGCCGCTGGCTCGGCTCGGGACCGTCAAGAAGACGAACGGCTCCGAGGCCGTCGTGTTCGTCAACCGCTCGACGTTCAGCCCGCACCCGCCGACCGAGAACAGCCTGCACGGCGAGCAGTCGGACCTGAACAACATTGACGAGGCGTGGTCCTTCGATGACGCGCGCGGAACCGCGCTGATGCAGGCCATCGACCCCACCCAGGCCACCCGGCCCGGCGCGCAGATCATCATCTTGTCCACGGTGGGCACCGCCGCCAGTACCTGGTTTCACAAGATCCTCGACCGCGCGCCCGGCGACCCGCGCATCGCCCTGTTCGATTGGGGCATCGCGGACGACGTGGACCCGTCCGACCTCGACGCGATCGCGGCCGCGCACCCCGCCTACGGCAACACCATCGAGCGCGAGACCCTCGAAAAGGCCTGGGACCGGATGAAAGACACCCCCGGCGACTTCGCCCGCGCCTACGGCAACCGCCGCACCGGCGCGGCCGAGCGACTGTTCCCCGTCGCCGCCTGGCTGGCCTGCCAGACCGTGGCCCCGATGCCTGCCGGCGTCCGGCCCGCGTTCGCCGCCGCCGTGGACCGGGACCGCAGCTCCGCCGCGATCGTCGCCGCCGCGTATGGCTCCGATGGCCGCCCCGTCCTGGAGGTCATCGAGCACCGCCCCGGCGTCGAGTGGTGCGCGCCGACGCTCGCCGGCCTCGCCGGCCGCTGGTCCGGACACGCCGTCGCGATCGACCGGCACGGACCGGCCGCGACCGTCGCCGACGAGCTCGACCGCACCCCCGGCGTCACCGTCATGCCGATCGGCACCGCCGAAGCCACCACCGCCGCCGCCGACCTCTACGACCGGATCACCGATCAGGGACGCCCGCGCGTGCAGGTCCGCACCCACCCCGCGATGACCGCCGCCGCCGATATCGCCGGCCGCCGCTCGGTCGGCGACCGCTGGGTCATCGACCGGAAAACCCCCGCCGGCTCGGTCGCACCGCTCGAAGCCGCCGGCCTCGCACTGTTCGCCCTCACCCACGCCCCCGCCGCCCCGGTGGCCCCACGGATATGGACCGCATAATGGCCGAAATCATCATGGACACAACACGTTTCAGCGTCGTATGTGTCTGCTCCTGTGGCTGGCGCGCCCTCGACTCGCACCGCTCCGGCGCGTGGAAATCCGCCGCCCGGCATCTGAAGTGGGAGCACCGCGACCTCATGGCCGCCCGCGCCGCCCAGAACGCCGCCCGCAACTGCGACCGCCGGAAACGAGCGCACCGGACCGACGATATTGACCATGGGAATGCTCGACATGTTCAGAACAGCGGCAAGTCTGCCGGACCTGGTCGCCGCCCGGCCCACAGTGGCCAGCCCGTGGGCTGACACCACCCACCTGAACCAGGTTGTCTGGCCCGACATTCTGGGCATGGGCCATAATCTGCCGCTCACCCGCACCGAGGCCATGACCGTGCCCGCGCTCGCCCGCGCCCGCAACCTCATCTGTGGCTCGATCGCCCGCCTGCCGATCACCGCGTACATCGGCGACGAGCCGGCCGGCGCGCAGCCCGAGTTCCTGGACCGCACGGACGGCGCGGTCTCGCCGTTTCACCGGATGCTGATGACCGTGGACGATCTGCTGTTCTCGGGCTGGTCGCTGTGGGCGGCGCAGCGCGACGCCGCCGGCCACGTCACCGACGCCGCGCGAATCCGCATCGACCGCTGGTCATTTGACGAGAACGGCGTCGTGGTCCTGGACGGCAAGCCCGCCCCCGGTGAGCAGGTTGTGCTGATCCCCGGTTTCCACGAGGGCATCCTCACCTACGGCTCGACCGCGATCCGCCACGCCGTGAACGTCAACGTGGCATCGAACAAGGCCGCCGAGACGCCGTCCGCGAACCTGGAGCTGCACCAGACCAACGACGCCCCGATGACCGATACCGAGATCAAGGCGCTGATCGCGTCGTGGTCGGCGGCGCGGCGCGGCGAGAACGGCGGCGTGGCCTTCACCAACTCCGCGATCGAGCTCAAAGAGCACGGCGCGTACCAAGAGCACCTGCTGATCGAAGGCCGCAACGCCGCCGCCGTCGATATCGCCCGCGCCGCCGGCGTCCCCGCCGCTCTCATCGACGCCTCGTCCTCGCAGGCCTCGCTGTCCTACCAGACCATCGAAGGCCGCAATCAGGAGTTCGTGGACTACGGACTCGCGCCGATGATGGCCGCGATCAGCGCCCGGCTCGGCATGGATGATGTTGTGCCACAAGGTACTTCGATGCGCTTCGACCTCGAATCGTTCATCGGCCCGGCGGGCCGCGCCGTGGCCCCGCCCGATGACCGCCCAAGCCCCCCAGCGGCCGCCGCGCCCGCTCCCGCGCCGGCCGCTGGGGTTTCCACCGACCGAAAGGCGACCTCGTGAGTACGTCACAGAACGGCTGGCCCCTGATCTACGACTCGTCCGTGCTGGACCGATCGAAGGTCCCCGGCACCAACCGGCAACTAGAGCTGCGCGCCGGCGACGTGCGCGTGGTCCTGGACTACCTGTGCAGCCAGTTCGATCAGCGCGTGGAGGGCCTGGACGAGGCCCAGCGCGACGACTGGGGGCACGCCAAGCCCGTACCGATCCCCGGCTCCTCGTCCTACTCGAATCATGGTTCGGGCACCGCCGTGGACCTGAACGCGACCCGCCACAACTGGGGCGCACGCGGCACCTTCACCCCGGCGCAGCGCAACGAGATAGAGCAGATCCTTCGAGAGCTGGACGGCGTGGTCCGCTGGGGCGGGCACTACACCGGCAAGGCCGACGAAATGCATTTCGAGATCAACGCGAACGCCGCCGCCGTCAAGGCCGTGGCCGACCGGCTCAGCGGCAACCCCGCGCCGACCCCGCGACCGCCCTCGCTCCCGCTGCTCCGGCTCGGCTCGACCGGCGACGCCGTCCGCGCCCTGCAGGCCCGGTTCAATCGCGACTACCCGCGCTACTCGAAACTGGTCGTGGACGGCATCTTCGGGCACGGCACCCGCGGCGTGGTCCTGGAGTTCCAGCGCCGCGCCGGCCTCGCCGTGGACGGTATCGCCGGCCCGGCGACGCTCGGAAAGCTGGGCCTGTGATGATCACCGCGCTATTCCTGATCCCCGCCGTGCCGCTCGGCGTGTTCGCCGTCCTCGACGCCGGCCGCAGCGTCCGCGACTCCCGCCGCGTCGCGCACGCCATCCGCCCGCGCCACGTCGCCGAGGCCCTCCGATGATCGCGATCGCGTTCGCCGGCCTCGTCCTGGCACTCGCCGCGCTGACCGTGGCCCTCGTCGCCATCACGTGGATATACCAGACCGCCGCAGCCCTCCAGTCCGAATCCGAGACGCACGATGAAAAGTCCTGACTGTGACCGACACACCCGCCCGCCCGACGCAGGTCTCGCGTCCCTGGCGCACCACCGCGCGCACGGCGATACAGGCCGCGCTCGCATCGCTGCCGCTGATCCCGATCGCCGCCCAGGCCTTCGAGATCGACGCCTGGCCGATCGTCGCGTCCATCACCGCTGGCGCCGCATCACTGACCCGGCTCATGGCCGATCCCCGCGTGGACGCCTGGCTCACGCGCTACGCGCCGTTCCTGTCCGCATCCCCCGACACCCCCGGCCGACACAGAAGGGCCAACCATGACTGACGAGGTAATCCGGTTCGGCGGCTACGTCACCGAGCTGGCCGGCGCGGACCCGACCGCCGAGCCCGCCCGCCGCACCATCACCGGGCTGGCCCTGCCCTGGGACGCGATCGGCCGCACGTCCGCCGGCGCGGTCACCGTGGCGCGCGGCGCGGTCCAGCTCCCGACCGACCTGTCCCGCGTCAAGCTCCTGCACGATCACCGGCCCGCCGGCAAGCCCGTCGGCTACCTCTCGACCGTGACCGACTCCGACGCCGGCCTCGTGCTCGGATTCCAGCTCGGCACCGGCCCCGACGCCGACGCCGCCCTGGCCGCCGCCGCCGAGCACATCACCGATGGCCTCTCCGTGGAGCTGGTCGCAGTGCAGCGCTCCGGCGATGGCCGCACGATCACCGCCGCAACCCTCGAAGCCGTCGCCCTCGTCGCTGTCCCCGCGTTCAGCGATGCCCGCGTCTCCGCCGTCCACGCCCAAGCCACCACCGCAAAGGAAACCGCCATGCCTGAGTCCGTCACTGTCCCGAACCCCGCC
>NZ_BAVQ01000021.1 GCF_000524475.1 Tomitella biformata AHU 1821
TTACGTGGCGGTCAACACGCCGACCTGGTCAGCGATGTTGCGGGGCTCGTACACCACCCTGCAGGACATAACCGATTCCCGACGCAGACTGCAGGAGTCTCGGTCACTTGCGAGCGTCTGTGAAGCTCTTTGCCTAGTCGAATCGGTCGAACCAGGTCTCGTCCACTTTGGGGGCCATCCGCACGCCGACCTCCTGCTCGAGCACGAGTTCGGCGATCCGTGTCCCGTCGATGAGATCGACGGTCGGCGTGACCATGGTGGCCGCCTTCCTCGCAGCCTCGGTGAAGCGGCCCAAGGTGACCAGGATGGCACGCTCGGCACCCTTGGCCTGGGCATCGCGTTGGAACAGAGCAACAACATCACGGCCGATGGGCCGGCCATCCGGGTCATACCGTTTCACTTGCACCGCCACCCGGGAGGACAGGACAGGGCTCAGTGGCGCGGTGCCGATCCCATCGATGCCCTCATCCCCTGATCCACCGACCCTGCGGAGCTCAAGACCGTAGCGGCGCAGAAGGAACAGCACGAATTCCTCGAACCCGACGGGAGTCAGCCGGTGGAGACGGCCAAGAAGAACATCGCTCCACTCGGCATCGACGACGTCTTCCTCAAGGTCCACGTCCTCAACGGGAGTGAGGTCCTCACTGGAAGTCAACGGACTGGTGGTGGACGGGTTCTTCCTCGCCGGGCGGTTGCGCCGGTACTCCCGGTCCATCTCCAGGACTTGCTGTTCGGCCTCAGCAGCAGGGATGCTGAGCAATTCCTTGCCCAACGCGGTGAGTAGGTAGAGGCCCCGTGAGGGGGTTTCCACTGCGCCGATGAGCTTGGCGTACGAGCGGCCCCAGTCGATCCGCTCGATGAGAACAGAAGAGTCGGGCCTGTTTGGCCGGGTGACGGTGAGCAGGTCCTCAGCGTTGTCGACGCTTTCTAGGACATGCTCGCGGATCTCCTTGGCCTTCGCCGATCCGCCAAGTACATGGACGGCGCGAATCGCGGGGAGGATGAAATCGGAATACCGGGGCAGGTCCGTGGCATCCAATTCAGCTCTCCTGCCGGTATCGACGGTGTGCTCGGCGTTGCCAGGAAAGTGTGCCCAGTCGTAGATCATGCGAGGGCATCGACAACCTCCATCGTTTCGACCGCGACCGTCGCCACCCGCTTGATGAGGTTGACGATGTAGGTCGGGTCCTCGTGCTCGTCGCACCAGTCGTTGGGGTCGTTGATGATCCCGGAGGGCTTGTCGGTTTTAACTTGGTAGCGGTCGATGACCCAGGCCAGCGCCGATCGGGAGCCGAGCATGTACCTTTCGGCGTCCTCGGGGATGCCGGTGATGGTGACCTTGGGGTTGTAGATGATAGTGGTGCGGTCGTCGACGTTCTTGCCGGTGACGGGGTCTTTCTTCTTGCCCCACTTCATCTTCTGCGCCCGCCACGTCTCACGATCCTCCGCGGAGACGCCGGGCTTGATCTGCACGTCGAGGTCGTACGGCTCCACGACCTCGTAGTTCACGTGTAGCTCGGCGAGCTTGCGTCCGGCGGCGGCGAGCTGCACGAACCGATCCCGCGTCTCCGGCGTGGGGATGTGCGGGAGCATCTTCTTCAGATCCGCCGCATAGGTCTCGCGGTAGGCGGGGTCGTGGAGGAGACCGTAGACGTAGTAGAAGATGTCGTTTTTGGTGACCTGGTTGCCGATCGCGGCCTGGTAGAGCACGTGGATGGTGTCGGTGATGTTGTCGATACGGCGGTAGCCATGCTCGTCGACTGCCCCGGCCCCAGCCGATTCGAGGTCGAGCTCACCCGTTGACGGTTCGGCCTTCTCGTAGGTCCAGCGGGGGAAGAACTGGCCATTCTGACCGGCACCGAGCATCTGTACATCAGGTAGCGATGACGTCATCAGGAGGGAGAAGTCGGCCGTCGCACCTACCCCAATTGCGTAGAACCCGAGGTTCTTGTGGTGTGGGGTCGGGAACATCGACGGAAGAAGGCTGCGGGCCTCGTTCAAGCCCTTGTCAAAATAGAGATACTGGCTGGTGAACGGACGATACGCGCCGACACGAATGGCGGTGTCGTCGTAGACCAGCGGGATTTTCTTGCCGAGGCGGGTTCGAAGGCCAGTGCTCCAGCTGATCTTCCTCGGATCAGGATCGATATGAGACTTAATGTCGTCGGAGTCGGAACCCCCAGGGTATGTACTCAGTTGCTTTCCATACTCGGCAATCATGCTGCGGACATTGTGTTCGACTCGCGATGCGGCGAAGTCGTATACCCAAGCATCACGGTTCGTCTTGACACCCGCGGAGTACGACGCGAAGACCAAAGGCTTCGTATTCTTGGCGCGGTTGCTCCCGATAGCAGGCCATTCCTGGAATTTGTCGCTGCGCTGGTTGACCCAGTCCCCGTGGCTGTTCGGGGTGATGGCCTGCCACTCGACAGTGGTCAGGTTGCCCTCGTCGACGATCCGCAGTTTGTCCTCGCGGCTCAGGTAGTCGCCGATGTCCCGGTAGAGCACCTCGCACCCGCCGGTATGGGCGGGGTCCTTGACACCGATGAGGATGGCGACGGTGTTGCGGCTGCCGGAGCCGAAGACTTTGCCTCCCTCCTTGCGGGAGAGCTCGCCGGCTGTGCGCTGGTTTCCGCGCAGGTTGTAGACGTAGATCCGCGAGTACTCGTCTGCGAGGGAGAGGCGGATGCCGTCGGCGGTGTTGCTATCGATCCAGCCGCCGTTGGAGACGAACGCGACGATCCCGGCATCGCCGATACGGTCAGTGGCCCACCGGAATGCACGGATGTATGAGTCATAGATGCTTGCACGTGCGGAACCTGATCCACGGCGGAGGAACGTAGTCTCGATCCTTTTGTCCAACGTCGGGTAGCCGATGTTCGCGTTCAGGTCGTTCGCCGAGGTCTGCCCCACCGAATAGGGCGGGTTGCCGATGACGACGTTGATGGGGATCTTGTTCTGGCGCACGATGCGGTCGTTGTTCTGCGGGAACACCTTCAGGTCGAGCTCGTCGCCCTCCTCGGTGATCTGGAACGTGTCCGCGAGGACGACCCCCTCGAACGGGGAGTATGCAGCGCCTTCTGCGCCGGGGAGGGCGTGGTAGGTGGTCTCGATGTTGACCGCCGCGATGTAGTACGCGAGCAGCATGATCTCGTTGGCGTGCAACTCATTTGCGTACTTGCGGGCCAGATCCGACGGGGCGATGAGCCCGGACTGCAGCAGCCGGGTCATGAACGTGCCGGTGCCGGTGAACGGGTCCAGGATGTGCACGCCCTCATCCGTGAGGCCCCGGCCGAATGCGTCGCGTGATGCCTGATCTGCCGCGCGGAGGATGAAGTCGACGATCTCCACCGGGGTGTAGACGATACCGAGGGCCTCGGACTGTTTGCGGAAGCCGAGCTTAAAGAACTTCTCATACAGATCCGCGATGACCTGCTGCTTGCCCTCCGCAGTGGTGACCTCCGCCGCACGGATCCGGACGGAGTCGTAGAACCCCTCCAGATGCTTGGTCTCCGCTTCCAGGCCCGCGCCGCCGAGGCGGTCGACCATGGCCTGCATGACGATCGCGACGGGGTTGTGGGCGGCGAAGTCGTGGCTGGCGAACAGCGCGTCGAACACCGGCTTGGTGATCAAATGCTGCGCCAGCATGGAGACGGCGTCGGCATGGCTGATGGAGTCGTTGAGGTTATCGCGCAGCCCAGTCAGGAAATCCTCGAACGCCGCGGTGATTGCAGGCTCTGCGGCGGTGAGTATCGCGTCGATGCGGGTGGTCAGGGCGGCGGCGATGTTGGCGACATCGCCTGCCCAGTCCTCCCAGTAGGCGCGGGTGCCGACCTTGTCGACGATCTTCGCGTAGATCGCTTCCTGCCACTCTGAGAGGGAGAACAGGGCCATCTGCGTGGCCATCTGACCACCCGAGGCGTCAGTCTCGACCGTTGCCGCATCGGTGGGCCCGTCGGTGGATCCATCGGCGCCGTCGAGGTGCTCGTCGCCGGAGAGAGAGCCGATGTGCCCGCCGAGGAGCCGGTCGGTGCCCTTGCCATCTGTCTTGCCGGGGGTGTTGGCGTTGAGGGCGATGGAGTTGACCATCGCGTTGAACCGATCATCATGCGCGCGTAGGGCGTTGAGGACCTGCCAGACGACCTTGAACTTCACGTTGTCGTTGAGCGCCGCCGCGGGGCTGACGCCGGCGGGGACGGCGACGGGCAAGATGATGTAGCCGTAGTCCTTGTCGGGGGATTTGCGCATGACGCGGCCGACGGATTGGACGACGTCGACCACCGAGTTACGGGGGTTGAGGAACATCACCGCATCGAGCGCGGGCACGTCCACTCCTTCGGAGAGGCAGCGGGCGTTGGTCAGGATCCGGCACTCGTCTTCCGGGAGTGGGGCTTTGAGCCAGGCGAGCTCGCGGTTGCGCTCGAGCGCGTTGAAGGTGCCGTCGACGTGCCGGACCGCGCACGTCAGGTCCAGGTTGGTGGCGTCGACGCGGTTGCCGTCGTCCTCGCTGGTCGCGAGGAGGTCGCGGTAGGCGTCGACGACGGCGGGGAAGACTTCGGCGACCTGCTTGGAGGCGGCGATGTCCTTGGCGAACGCGACCGCCCGGCGCATCGGCAACTCGCCGGGGGCGAAGCCGGTGCCGTCGGGTGTTTGGCCGGCGCGTTTGGCGAGGCCGTTCCAGCAGCCCACGATCTTCGACGCGTCATCGAGGCGCAGCTCCCCGACGTTGCCAGCGAGTTGGCCCTGCAGCGGTGAGGCCATGACGGACTCGTCGACGGTCAGGACGATGACTTTGTAGTCGGTGAGTAGGCCGCGGTCGACGGCTTCGCCGAAGGAGAGGCGGTGGAACTCAGGGCCGTAGGTGTCCTCGTCGTCCATGGAGGTGATCTCGGCGGAGTGCTCGTCGGCCTTGGCCCGGACGTTGTCATCGAAGATCCGCGGTGTGGCGGTCATGTACAACCGGCGGGAGGCTTTGAGGAAGTCTCCGTCGTGCACGCGCACGAAGTTCGACTCGTCATTGCCGAACAGAGTGACACCGGTGGTGCGGTGCGCCTCGTCGCAGATCACCAGGTCGAACGGGTCCACACCCTGGGTTTGCGCCGCGGCGACTACGGGGAGGGATTGGTAGGTGGTGAACACGACCGTTAGGCCCTTGGCGCGTTTGCGGTGGCCCATCTCGGCGACGAGCTTGATCGGGTCGGTGGTGACGGGGATCGCGACGTCGTAGGCGTTGATGTCCTCCGCCGACCGCGAGACCTTCTGGTCCGAGCACACGGCGAACGCCCGCAGGTCGAGTTTTGTCTGCGCGGTCCACTCCCGCAGGGTCTGCGAGAGCAGGGAGATCGAGGGGACGGCGAACAGGATGCGGGCGCTGCCACCGTTCTCTGCCGCGGTGCGCTCCGCGATCTTCAGCGCCGTGAACGTCTTGCCGGTGCCACACGCCATGATCAGCTTGCCGCGGTCGTTGCCGGCATTGAAGCCGCCGAAGACGGCGTCCATCGCCTCCTGCTGATGTGTCCGGGGCTCGTGCCGCACCGCCTCGGTCAGCGTGACCTGGAAGTCTGCGTCGGGGCGGGCGATGTCCCAGTTAATCGGCGACTCCGCGATCTCCGCCAGCCCGATGCGCTGCACGGGGATCACCTGATCGGCAAGCGCCGCTTCGGCGTTGGAGCCCCACCGGTCGGTGGTGGAGATGATCAGCCGATTGCTGAACGGCTTTTTGCCCGAGGCGGTGAAGAAGGAGTCGATATCGCCCTTCGACAGTGTCGAGGTGGGCTCGTAGAACTTGCACTGGATCGCGGTGTAGGCGCCGGTGTCGCGTTCGCGGGCGACGAGGTCGATGCCGGTGTCGGGCTTGCCGTCCCGGCCGGGCCAGTCCATCCACCGCCAGACCTGGTCGTACTGCTGGCCCAGGGTGGGATCGAGTTGGAAGTAGCGGACCATGAGCTGCTCGAACTTGGTGCCGCGTTCGGAGTTCGAGGGTGCTGTGCGGAACGCCTCGATCACTTCGTGCACTGACGCCACAGCGCCCACCCCACTTCTGTCCCGGCCGGAAACCTGTACGAATCTCCTGCCACCGGGGCAGGTCGTGTGACCATCATGTCAGCGGCCACCGACGGAAGGCCGGGCGCACTGATCGAACGATGGCGATGCGCAGACTCTGCCGAACAGAGACAACGGCACTGAATATGCGGAGGCGCCGGCAAGAGTGCCGGGGACCTGTGCACAATGCCCACTATGGCTATGGACTCGGAATTCCAGTGGATCGAGCACTACGCACCCGCTGTCGCAGCATCGATCGGTCGCTCCTACGACGAGACTGAGGTGATCGACGCGCTGACGCATCTGGCCCCGATCGTGGCCGACATGTGCGGTCTCGCCGCGCGTGACAGTGACCAGCTCGGGACCCGAGTTAACCTCGAGGCGTGGGCGCAGGCGGTCACCGACCACATCGACGACCGTGCCGAGGTAGGCCTCTCGGAGGCGGAGCTGGATGAGTTGCCCGTGGATGTTGATAGATCGCAGTTTGTCTACCCGGGCTCGGATATCGACAGTGCGATTGATGGGGGCGGAAGTTGCCTTGTTGCTATCCCCGCGACCCTGTACGGCGACACTCTCGCCGCGCTCGTCACTGGCGAGCAGATGTTGACCTCGTGGCAGCACCCAACGTTGTTTGAGCCGGTCGCCGACTCGGCCGAGGCCAGCGGGAACCGACGGCATATGCCAACTTCGGACGTCGCCACGCTGTGTCACGAGATGGGTGCGGTCAGGCGGCGGCTGCACTCGGCACGAGCGACCACGGAGTCCACGCCGGCCAACGGGTGGCCGGTACTGACCGTCGCAGTGTCGGAGAACGTCGCGGCACAAGCTGCGGCAGTGCTGTCACAGTTCGGGGACTCACATGTCCTGGACGAGTTGGAGGAACGCCAGGTCATCACGCCGCTGGTCAAGGCCACCGTGGCCAGTGCCTGCGTGTCCGTGAGCGTGGTGCTGTCGTCCACGATTCTGGGCGGCAGCCTGCAACGCGTGCTGGCCTTCGACACAGCAGCCACCTGACGTAACGAGCGATTATCGGATACTTCCGATGACCGCCACCGTAGGTTACGCCCATAATCACGTCCGTTTCCGCAGACGGTATCGCGGACATCATGTCGGGCCGCGGCGATGGATGGCTCCACCAGCACGGCCTCGTCGACCATCGCCCAGCGATCTCTTGAGCGCGGCGGCGCGGCATTCTCGACCACCTACGCCGCCCCGTGTGCCACCACCGCACCCTCCGCCGCGGACTTCTCGCCCAGCCACGCGCACAGCCCGGCCACCTCCCCCGCGCACCCGCCGCACCCCGTCGTCGCCCGGGTCCGCTCGGCTATTGCCCCTGTGGTCCGCGCGCCCGCCTGCCATGCCGCGACCACCTGCCCCTTGGTCACCGAGTTGCAGCGGCACAGCACCGCCGAGTCCGGCAGCGTCCCCGGGCTAGCCGCTTTCTGAGTCGCCGCTCCCACCCGGCCGGTCAGCAGCGCGAGCCGGTCCTCCGGGATCCGCCGCTGGGTGTCGAAGAGCTGACTGACCTCGCCGGCGGCGTCAGGCCGGCCGAGCAGCAGGGCACCGACGATGCGGCCGGAGCGCACGACGAGCTTCGCGTAGCTGCCGCGGCGCGGGTCGGCGAGCGTGAGCACCTCGTGGTCGGCGTCGTGCAGGTCCGCCCCCACCTCGCCCATCGAGGTCAGGTCGATGCCGCGCGCTTTGAGCCGGGTAATCGTCGGCGTCCCCTCATACGTGGCCTTGGGGTCCGCGCCGGAGATCAGGTCCGCGACGACGGCCGCCTGATCCCACCCCGGCTGCACCAAGCCGGAGACCTGGCCGCGGTGCTCCGCGCACTCCCCGATCGCCCACACATGCGGCGCGCTCGTCCGCAGCTCATCGTCGACGACGACCCCGCGCCGCACCTCGATGCCCGACGCCGCGGCCAACTCTGCCCGCGGGCGGACCCCGGCGGAGACCACGACGAGGTCCGCGGGGAGCTCGGCGCCGTCGTCGAGGACCACGTGCGTGCCGGTGAACGCCGCGGCGCGGCGCCCCAGGACCAGCTCCACCCCCATCTCGGCCAGCAGCCGCGCGAGCACCGCGCCCCCGTCGGCGTCCATCTGCCGCTCCATCGGGTGCGGGTGCGGGTGCACGACGGTCACGGCCGCCCCGCGCGAGAGCAGCCCGCGTGCCGCCTCCAGCCCGAGCAGGCCGCCGCCGAGCACGACGACGCGCGCCCCCGCGCGCACGGCCGAGTCGACCCGCGCGCAGTCCTCCAGGGTCCGCAGCGCGGTGACCGCCGGGTGCCCGATCCCCTCGATGTCCGGCAGGAACGGACTGCTGCCGGTCGCCAGGATTAGCTCGTCATACGGCTGCGTGGAGCCGTCGGCGCACACAACGCACTGGGCGTCGACGTCGATCACTGAGGCCCGCACACCGCGCCGCACCGTAATCGACTGCTCCGCGCACCAGCCCTCGGGCCGCAACCGCGTCGCGTCCGGGTCGAGCTCGCCGGCCAGCACGTGCGGCAGCAGCACCCGGTTGTACGCGTCGTGCGCCTCGTCTCCGAGCACCACGATCTGATCCGCACAGCGGGTCCGCAGCTCCTCCGCCAGCCGCGAGCCGGCCATGCCGTTCCCCACGATCACAATCCTGCGGCTCATGTCGGCTCCAATCGGACGGCGCACGCCTTGAACTCCGGCATCGAGCTCCTCGGGTCCAGGGCCGGGTTGGTGATCAGGTTCGCCCGCCCCGCGCCGGGAAAGTGGAAGGGCAGGAAGACGGTGTCCAGGCGCATGGTGTCGTCGCAGCGCACCGCCGCGCGCACCGTGCCGCGGCGGCTGACCACCGCGGCCGCGTCACCGTCGACCAGCCCAGCCTGGCGGGCGATATCCGGGTGGACCTGCACGAACATCCCGCCGGCCGCCTCGGCGAGCTCCGGCACCCGGCGGGTCTGCGCCCCGGATTGATAGTGCGTGAGCACCCGGCCGGTGGTGGCAGTCAGCGGATACTGCGCGTCAGGTACCTCCGCGGGGCCGCGGTGCGCGACGGCCGCGAACCGGGCACGCCCGTTCGGCGTGGCGAAGCGGTCCAAAAACAACCGCGGCGTCCCCGGGTGGGTCTCGTCCGGGCACGGCCAGTGCAGCGCCTCCCCCGCGTCGAGCCGCGCGTAGCTGACGCCGGCATAGTCCGCGGGGCCACCGGCGGAGGCGCGGCGCAGCTCGTCGAACACCTCGACCGGCTCCGACGCGAACCCGGTCCGGCCGAGGCGGCGGGCCAGTTCCGCCAGGACCCACAGCTCGCCGCGGGCTCCCGCCGGGGGCTCCACGGCGCGGCGGCGACGCAGGACGCGGCCCTCAAGATTCGTCATCGTCCCCTCCTCCTCCGCCCACTGCAACACCGGCAGCACCACGTCCGCCATCGCCGCCGTCTCCGAGAGCACGAAATCGCACACCACCAGGAGATCAAGCGCCGCAAGCCTTTCCGCGACGTGGCCGGCTCGCGGCGCAGACACCGCGGGGTTTGCGCCGTGCACCAGCAGCGCCCGCGGGCCCGCCGGCCGGCCCAGCGCATCTAGCAGCGTGTAGGCACTCAAGCCAGGTCCGGGCAGCTCCGCCGGGTCCACGCCCCACACCGCCGCGACGTGCTCGCGGGCCGCCGGGTCGGTGATCTTGCGGTAGCCGGGGAGCTGATCCGCCTTGAGCCCGTGCTCGCGGCCGCCCTGCCCGTTGCCCTGCCCGGTGAGGCAGCCGTAGCCGGACCCGCGCCGGCCCGGCAGGCCGAGCGTCAGGGCCAGCCCGATCACCGCGGCGACGGTATCGGTGCCGGTCGCGTGCTGCTCCGCGCCGCGCGCCGTCAAGATGTAGGAACCCGCATCGGACTGTCGTGCGTCCCACAGCATCTCGACGGCCCGACGCATCTGGTCCACGGGCACACCGGTGACGCGCTCGGCGCGTTCGGGCCACCAGTGCGCGGCGGATAACCATGCCTCCTCGAAGCCGACGGTGCGCCGCTGGACGTACTCGCGGTCGATGAAACCGTCGAGCACCGCCACGTGCATCAGGCCCAGCGCCAGCGCGAGGTCCGTGCCCGGGGCCAGCTGCAGGTGCAGGCCCCCGCCGTCGAGCGCGCGCTGCGCCGTCGGGGTGCGCCGCGGGTCCGCGACAATCAGCCGCCCGGTGAAGTGCCCGGCCAGCGGCGGCATCGTCTCCGCGACGTTGGCGCCCCACAGCATTACCGCGCCGGCACCGGTCAGGTCCGAGACCGGGAACGGCAGTCCTCGGTCCACCCCGAACGCCGCCGTCCCGGCCGCGGCCGCCGATGACATGCAGAATCGCCCGTTGTAGTCGATGTTCGCGGTGCCCAGCGCCACCCGCGCGAATTTGCCGAGCTGGTAGGCCTTCTCGTTGGTCAGCCCGCCGCTGCCGAACACCGCCACCGCGTCCCGGCCGCCGGCGTTCTGCGCCCGGCGAATCCCGTCGGCGACGGCATTGAGCGCGGAATCCCATGTGGTCGGGCGCAACTCGCCCTCCGAGCGCACCAGCGGGGTCGTGATCCGCTCCGGGTGCCGCAGCAGTGCGGCGCTGGTCCAGCCCTTGTGGCACAGCCCGCCCCGGTTGGTCGGGAACTCGCGCGCGCCGACCACGCCGGCGGCGGTCACCGTCATCGCGCACTGCAGCCCGCAGTAGGGGCAGTGCGTCTTTGTCCCTGTCGTCATGCCGGCACCGCGACACTGGCCGTCGCGGGCTGGCGCAGGAACGTCGCCCACGTGACGGCGATGCACGCGAGGTAGAAGCCGCCGAACACCGCGAACGCCGCCGTCGCCGTGCCCGACTCCCCCGCGTACGAGGCCCGCAGCACCAGGTTGATGCCCACCCCGCCCAGGCCACCGACCGCGCCGGCGAAGCCGATCAGCGCCCCGGTCAGCGGCTGCGCCGTGCGGGCGCCCTCCCCCGCGAACGTCGTCGGGATCATCTTGTACACCGAGCCGTTGCCGATCCCCGAGAGCAGGAACAGCGCCACGAACCCGGCGGTGAGCACCGCCATCGAGTCGCCGAGGACCAGGAGCAGCGCGGCCAGCGCCATGCCCGCGAAGGTGCACAGGGTGATCTTCCCCCCGCCGATCCGATCCGCCAGCTTGCCGCCGAACGGGCGGGCCACCGAGCCGAGCAGCGGACCGATGAACGCGATCTGCGCCGCCTGCAGGGATGCCTGCGCCGGCGTGGCCCCGCCCTCGGTGAAGTGGATCGCGAGCACCTGGCCGAACGCGAAGCTGAAGCCGATGAACGAGCCGAAGGTGCCGATGTAGAGGAAGCAGATCGCCCAGGACCGCGGCCGGCGCAGCGCCGTGGCCATCGAGCGCAGGTCCGCGTGCTGATCGGCGAGGTTGTCCATGAACAGCGCCGCCCCGAGCGCCGCCACCGCGATAAACACCAGGTACACCGCGCACACCAGATACGGCGCGCGGTTGCCGGCGACCGCGATGACCCCGAGGCCGATCAGCTGGATCACCGGCACGCCGAGGTTGCCGCCACCCGCGTTCAGGCCCAGCGCCCAGCCCTTGAGCCGCTGCGGGTAGAACGAGTTGATATTGGCCATCGACGACGCGAAGTTGCCACCGCCCACGCCCGCGAGCGCCGCGACGATCAGGAACGTCGTGTACGAGGCGCCGGGGTTGAGCATCAGCACCAGCGTCGCCACCGTCGGGACGAGCAGCACCAGCGCGCTGAAGATCGTCCAGTTCCGGCCGCCGAAGCGGGCCGTCGCCACCGTGTACGGGATCCGCAGCAGCGAGCCGAACAGCGTCGGCACCGCGACCAGCGCGAACTTGCCCGCCGCGTCGATGCCGTAGACCTCGGTGGGCATGAACAGCACCATCACCGACCAGACGGACCAGATGGAGAAGCCGACGTGCTCGGCGACGACGGACCAGATCAGGTTGCGCCGGGCGACGTGCTTGCCGCCCGCCTCCCAGGCGTCGACGTTCTCGGGGTCCCAGTTCTCGATGTGGTGCTTCATCTCTCGGCCTCCTAGTAGTGGGGAGAGGCCTAACGATAGGAATCGGGTGTTTCCCCAGCACGCGCTCACGATCACAGAGGCGTCACATTCACCTCACCGCCGCGGCGGCCGCCCGGTGGGAATCCCCGTCACAGCACTGGATGCAGACGACCAAGAAGAGATAGCCTGGTGACCCCCGTCATTTTTGGCAAGGCGGGCGATCGCGCCAGCCCGGTGATGGTGCATGGTGGGGCATTCCAAGTAGCAGGGAGAGAGACACCTTGAGCAAGCTCGTCGACAGTGTGAAGGCCATCGACTGGAACTCCATCCAGGACCAGACCGACCTCGACGTGTGGCATCGGGTCGTCAACAACTTCTGGGTGCCGGAGAAGGTGCCGCTGTCCAACGACGTGCCCTCCTGGTCCACCCTGACCGCGGACGAGCAGCTGATCACGATGCGCGTGTTCACCGGCCTCACGCTGCTCGACACCATGCAGGGCACCGTCGGCGTCATCGAGATGATGCCCGACGCGCAGACCCCGCACGAGGAGGCGGTGCTGACGAACTTCGCGTTCATGGAGTCGATCCACGCGAAGAGCTACAGTTCCATCTTCTCCACCCTGGCGACGACCCCCGAGATCCAGGCGGCGTTCCGCTGGTCCGAGGAGAACAAGTTTCTGCAGCAGAAGGCGCGGATCATCCTGCGCTACTACTCCGGCGACGACGCGCTCAAGCGCAAGATCGCGTCGGTCATGCTGGAGTCCTTCCTGTTCTACTCCGGCTTCTTCCTGCCGCTGTACTACTCCTCGCGCGGCAAGCTGACGAACACCGCGGACATCATTCGGCTGATCATCCGCGACGAGGCCGTGCACGGCTACTACATCGGCTATAAGTTCCAGCGCGCGCTCGAGCAGGAGACCCCCGAGCGCCAGGCTGAGCTCAAGGACTACGCGTACTCGATGTTGATGGAGCTCTACGAGAACGAGGTCGACTACGCCCGTGAGCTCTACGACGGCCTGGGCTGGACCGGCGACGTGCTGCCGTACATGCGCTTCAACGCGAACAAGGCGCTCTCGAACCTCGGCTACGAGCCACTGTTCCCCGCCGACGACTGCGTCGTGCCCCCCGAGATCCTCTCCTCGCTGGACCCCGGCGCCGCGGAAAACCACGACTTCTTCTCCGGCTCGGGCAGCTCCTATGTCATCGGCAAGCAGGAAGCCACCACCGACGACGACTGGGCCTGATAGCGGCCGCATAGGCCTCTAGAACCACGCGAGCGCAGAGGGTTTTGTACGGAATTCGACTCGAAATCCGAACAAAAGCCTCTGCGCTTGGCGCGTTTCCCGCCCCTGATGAACCCCAGATCAGGGGCGGTACATCAGAGCCGTGGCGATCGCGGTGGCGACGTCGGTGGGGACGCCATGCTCGAGCAGGAACTGAAAGATCACGTGTGACATCTGCACTCCTAGGTTTTAGAGGATCCGCCGCCCTCCACACGTAGGTTAGATAGCCCACCCGCAGACACCGTGATTCACCCCCTCATCGGCGTGTTTGCGCCGCGCGCACCACCAGTGGCTTGGCCCTAGTCGCGGGGGGCATTTACTCACCCCACAGTGGAACGCTGGGCTGCAGCGTCTCCAGCAAGCCGGCCTTGGGAACCCATGCGAACTGACGGCCCAACTTCGTCCGCTCCAGCAACTCCCGGCGCTCAAGTTCGTAGAGATCGTTACGAGCCGTCTGCTTCGACACGCCGTGATAGCCACTGTGCGAATCCACCGTGTAGTAATTCGTCGGGTTCCGCACCGCCGACTCAAGCAGCTCCGCCTGCCGGTAGTTGAAGCCGCTGACACCCGGCCGTGCCATCGCCTGCACCCGGCGGATATCTGTAGACCGCTGTAGCAGGTATGCGTCCAGCTCCTCGATCGCCCGCTGGATCACAGCCAAGTGATAGACGAGGAAGTAGGTGAGGTCGCCGTCATCCTGCTCGGTGTGGATGAAAGAACGCGCGTACTTCGACGGAGCCTTCCGCAAGATGTTGGAAATCGCCAGGTGCTCCGTCAGCCAGTACCCCTGCTTCAGCATCGACCAGTAGAAGAGCACCCGGACGGTCCGGCCGTTGCCGTCCTCGAAGTAGTGGTCGTACCCGGCCATGAAGTGGATTGCGAGGGCCCGCACCACCGGAGGCACATATGGGTCGGCATCCGGCCCCGCATTCGCGAAGTCGCAGAGCGCCTGCAGCCGGCCTGGTAGCTCTACCGCTGGCGGCGGGCTGTGCAGCACCTTCCCGTGCTCATCGAGAATCTTGACCCTGTCCGCGGGGTCGGGATCGGCCTGGATCTGGCCGGCCGCGTCGGGGTTCTCCGGCGTCTGATCGGTGACGATCCGGTGGATCTCGCAGATCGCCTCAGGCGTGAAGTCCTGGTCCTGAATCTCCCGGACATGCTGCATCGCCCGATAGTTGTTGACGATCATCTGCTCGCTGAGAGTCCGCGGCTGCTTGTTGTGAACGAGCATGTCCTTCGCCACCCGCCGACTGGTTGAAGCGCCTTCCAGCTGGCTGGAGCTGATCGACTCCTCGATGAGCGAGGCGATCACGAACCGCTCGTTGGACGCCGCCCCCAGCACATTGCTCGGCAACGCGATCTGCCCGCTCGCGGTGTTAGCGACATTGTCCAGCGCCCTCAGCACACGGTCCGGAAGCGCGTACTTCAGGTTCGTGTCGCCGTCCTCGCCCCGCACCGTCAGAGGCAGAGGACGCAGCGCCGAGCGACGCCCCATCTTGATCGCGAACCACCAGTCCTCATGCGTCAGCCCACTCGGCGGCTGCTTGAACCGGATCTTGTCCCACGTCAGATAGTCCCGGTCGCCGGCCTGCTCTGCCACGCCGAGGACATGGACAAGCCTGTCAAGATCCTGCCCAACCTCCTTGAATGCCTGAATAAAGGACGGGAGCGGAGCTGGCGTCTTCATAGCTGCTCCCAACGAGAGTCAAACGAACTTCAAACTTTCTTAGACTTTGACTTTCCCGTGCCCGACACCCTTGAGGTTCCCCCGGAAAAGTGGACGGGGTTATGCCGCAGAAGCGACTGCGACTGACGCTACCTCGTAGGCAATC
>NZ_BAVQ01000020.1 GCF_000524475.1 Tomitella biformata AHU 1821
AATTATTTGGCACTGACATTCATCGACACACTGTTGAGTTCTCAAAGAACACGCGCACACCGTAACTTCGGGGTTTCTTACCCCGTCGTTCTCAGTGGCGCACGTTTACTACCGTAGCACACACGCACGCTTGAAATTCCCGGTCCGTTTGGCCCGGGCTGCTGCTCGTTGCTCCGACTTGAACTAAGTTACGCCAAGATGCCCGGCACCACAACTCTGCAGGTCAGAGCGTCACGTCAACATGAACAACGGGATGTGTCCCGTCGGTGAGGTCCTCCTTTATCGCCCACGGGGCCCAGATTGAGTAGTCCTACTCTGACACTGCGAGCCAGAACGGGCCTGTAACGCAGACTGCCCCCGTCGCACATGCGCCCAGCCTCCGAAGAGGGGCGAACATCGAGGACGGGGGCAAGCGGTCGAGCTATCCGAAGGACGTGGTGGGACTCAGCGCGCAGGATCCGGGGAGCGGATCAGTCGGACGCGGGGACCCGGACAATCTCCACTCCGAGGCTCTTAAGGTCCTCGACGAATGATGGGTACCCGCGGTCGATGTGGAAGACGTCATCCACGATGGTGACCCCATCGGCCACCAAGGCGGCGAGGACCAGGCCGGCGCCAGCGCGGATGTCGGAGGACCAGACGTGTGCGCTGGAGAGCTGCGGGATACCGCGGATCGCGACGTGGTGACCGTCGATACGAGTCTGTGCGCCTAGGCGCATCATCTCCTCCACAAACCGGAACCGCGCCTCGAAGATGTTCTCGGTGATGACCGAGGTGCCATCAGCCACTGCGGCCAGCACTATCGCCATCGGCTGCAGATCCGTGGGAAAGCCCGGATAGGGCAATGTCGCGAAGTTCACCGCAACCGGGCGGTTGCGCTGGACCACCCGGAAACTGTTCTCACGTGTGGTGACCTCGGCCCCCACTGCGCGAAGCTTGTCGAGCACCAGGCTCAAATGCGCCGGGTCGATCCCGCTGACCTCGACATCTCCCTGCGTGATCGCCGCGGCGATACCCCAAGTGGCGGCGACGATACGGTCGCCAATCACACGATGCGAGGTCGGGTGCAGCTTCTCTACTCCCACCACACTGAGCACCGAGGTGCCCGCGCCCTCGATCCGAGCGCCCATCTGCACCAGCATGTCGCAAAGGTCGACGATGTCAGGCTCGCGAGCGGCATTGATGATCGTGGTCTCCCCCGTGGCGAGCACGGCGGCCATCAGGATGTTCTCTGTGGCGCCCACCGATGGGAACTCCAGGCTTACCTCGGCGCCATGGAGCGCTTCGGCCTCGGCCACGACGCAGCCGTGTTCGATCTTCGAGGTGGCGCCCAACTGACGAAGACCCTGCTGATGCATGTCTAACGGCCGAGAGCCGATCGCGTCTCCCCCAGGCAACGCCACTATTGCCCGCTTACACCGGGCGAGCAGTGGCCCCAACACACACACCGAGGCGCGGAACTTCTCCACCGCCTCGAAGTCCGCGCGGTACCGAGGCGTCTCGGGAGTGGTGATCTCGACAATGTCCCCGTCAAGTCGCACCACGCAGCCCAAACCCTCGAGCACGGCCGCCATCAACGGCACATCCAGAATGTCCGGGCAATTGCTGATAGTTGTAGTGCCCTCCGCGAGCAGCGCCGCCGCCATCAGCTTGAGGACACTGTTCTTCGCGCCGCTGACCACTACCCCGCCAACGAGCCTGCCACCACCGGTTACCAAAAATCGATCGCTCACAGCGAGACAGCCTATGCCAGATCACGGGGTACGGTACGACCATGGCTGTTCACCTGACACGTATTTACACCCGCACCGGCGACGACGGCACCACTGGCCTGAGCAATTTCTCCAGGGTGCGGAAGACAGATCCCCGGCTAATCGCCTATGCCGACTGTGATGAGACCAACGCCGCGATCGGCCTCGCGGTCGCCCTGGGGCAGCCGGCGGAGGGGATGCTGGTGGTGCTTCGACAGATCCAGAACGATCTGTTCGATGCCGGCGCCGATCTGTCCACTCCGGTGGAGGCGGACCCGAAGTACCCCCCGCTCAGAGTGACGCCGGTGTACATCGAGCGCCTAGAGGCGTGGTGCGACGATTTCAACGAGGAGCTGACTCCCCTCAACTCGTTCATCCTGCCCGGCGGCACCGTATTAGCTGCCCTGTTGCATTCGGCACGGACAATCTCCCGCCGTGCGGAGCGCTCGGCCTGGGCGCAGGTGCAGGAAAGTCCCGAGGACACGAACGTGCTCCCGGCGAAATACCTCAACAGGCTCTCTGACCTGTTGTTCATCCTCAGCCGCGTCGGGAATCCTGCTGGCGACGTGCTGTGGGTGCCGGGCGCCGCGCAAAAAGAGAGCTAGCCCCACGACTTGACCCCCCGGAAACAGAAGAAGGCCGCGAGCCTCCCCGAGAACTTCTCGGTGTGAGGTTGGCGGCCTTTCAACACAGCTCAGGAATTATCGGCGGACGCGGCGGACGGTCCGCTCCGGGGGCCTGGACTCGATCCATGACTGCAGGGCTGTCAGCGAATCACGATCGAGGGCAATCTCAAACTTGACTCCCCGACAGGCCACATCCACCACGGACACGCGCTCGGGCATGATCTCGAGCTCCCCAGCTTGGGGTTTGCGACGTCCGACTATCTCGATGTGGTGCCGACTGAAATGTGCGTCGGCCAGGATCCGGACACTGGAGAGCCGGAAATACCGCAGTTCGAGGTCGCCGTACAAAACGACCCCGTGTCGCCAGCCCGCATCGCCAACAGCGGGCAGCATCCGGAGCAGCACCGGAGTGCCGCCCTTGCGCACGTTCGCGAATCGATAGCAAAAAGCCGCGACGAGCCAAGAGAGAACTAGTGCGGTCAGGGCGAACACCAGAATGATCACTATGGTCACCCCGTTGTTCACACTGATCGGACCCCTTGGCTCGTCGCGACAGATTGGTAGTGCAGAGCTTACGTGGTGGCGCGCTCGACAGCCCTCAGGCGGCCCCGTGCTTGCAGCACGGAAACGCTCTCATCGGTGGCATCAGCAACGGTCGCCCGCGCCGCTTCCGCGTCGATATCCTCAGCCCAGTCCGCAGACTCGGCGAGGATGCTTACCTTCCCGGCAGTGACGGCCAGGAATCCGCCGTGCACTGCCGCGACCATACGCTCCCCGTCGGTGGTCGTGATCGCAATCACGCCGCCTTCGACGAGCTGGCCGAGGACGGGCTCGTGACCGGGCATAATGCCGATCTCGCCCTCGGTGGTCTGGGCCGAGACCATGGTGGCCGATCCCGACCACAGCTGCGCCTCGACAGCGACCAGTTCAACCGTCATCTCAGCCACGGGCTACCGTCACTTCCCGGCGATCTTGGCTGCGTTCGCCTCGACGTCGTCGAGACCACCGCAGCTGTTGAACGCCTGCTCGGGCAGGTGGTCGTACTCGCCCTTCGTGACCTTGTCGAACGCCTCGATGGTGTCCGTCAGCGGCACGACGGAGCCGACCTGGCCCGTGAACTTCTCGGCAACGAGGAAGTTCTGGCCGAGGAACTTCTCCAGGCGGCGCGCACGGCCGACCAGAACCTTGTCCTCTTCGGAGAGCTCGTCCATGCCGAGGATCGCGATGATGTCCTGCAGTTCCTTGTACTTCTGCAGGATCCGGATGACCTCCTGGGCCACACGGTAGTGCTCGTCGCCGACGATCGAGGGCTCGAGGATACGAGACGTCGAGGTCAGCGGGTCGACTGCCGGGTAGATGCCCTTCTGGGTGATCGCACGGGAAAGCTCCGTGGTCGCATCCAGGTGAGCGAAGGTGGTCGCCGGGGCGGGGTCGGTGTAGTCATCTGCGGGCACGTAGATCGCCTGCAGCGACGTGATCGAGCGACCACGGGTCGAGGTGATGCGCTCCTGGAGCTGGCCCATCTCGTCCGCCAGGGTCGGCTGGTAGCCCACCGCGGAGGGCATACGCCCCAGCAGCGTGGAGACCTCGGAGCCGGCCTGCGTGAAGCGGAAAATATTATCGATGAACAGCAGCACGTCCTGGTTCTGCACATCGCGGAAGTACTCCGCCATGGTCAGAGCGGACAGGGCCACACGCATACGCGTGCCTGGCGGCTCATCCATCTGGCCGAACACGAGTGCCGTGTCAGGAAGCACGCCCATCTCGTCCATCTCGAGGATGAGGTCAGTGCCCTCACGGGTGCGCTCGCCGACGCCGGCGAACACCGAGGTGCCCGAGAACTCGCGGGCGATACGGGTGATCATCTCCTGGATCAGAACGGTCTTGCCGACACCGGCACCACCGAACAGACCGATCTTGCCGCCCTTGACGTACGGGGTCAGCAGGTCGATGACCTTGATACCGGTCTCGAGGATCTCAGTCTTGCCCTCAAGCTGGTCGAAGGGCGGCGGCTGGCGGTGGATGCTCCACTGCTCGCCGTCACGGCCGGTGCCCGGCGCGTCCAGGCAATCGCCCAGCGCGTTGAACACGTGTCCCTTCACGACATCGCCAACCGGCACCATGATGGAGCTGCCGGTGTCGATCACGGTGGTGCCGCGGATGAGGCCATCGGTGGGCTGCATCGAGATGGTGCGCACCAGGCTGTCGCCCAGGTGCTGCGCAACCTCGAGGGTCAGCGTCTTGGCGACCTCCGGCAGAGCGATCTCTGCGTGGAGGGCGTTGTATAGCGCGGGCACGGCGCCGCGCGGGAACTCGACGTCCACAACGGGGCCGATGACCCGCACGACCCGCCCGGCGGTGGCTGTGCCAGCCGCGCTGTCCTGCGTCATTGCTGCGGTCATTGCTTAGTCACTTCCTGCGCTCGCGGACAGCGCGGAGGCGCCACCAACGATCTCGCTAATTTCCTGGGTAATCTGGGCTTGCCTGGCCTGGTTGGCCTCTCGCGAGAGGATATTGACCAGGTCCGATGCGTTATCCGTAGCCGCCTTCATGGCGGTACGGCGGGCCGCAGACTCCGACGCCGCGGCGTCGAGGAGTGCGGCATAGATGCGCGTGTTGACGTACTTCGGCAGCAGCGCGGCCAGCAGCGTCTCGGGCTCGGGCTCGAAGTCGTAGTCCGGGCGGGGGGCGCCGTTGCCGTTGTCGGAGAGCATGTCCTCGCCGAGTTCGACCACCTCCTCCTGCACGGTGACCTCGAGCGGCGCCATCCGCCGCACCTGCGGCGTCTGGGTCAGCATCGAGACGAACTGGGTGTACACGATGTGGAGCTCGTCGACTCCCTCGATCGTGCCCTCGCCGTTGGCAGCCTCGATCTCGCTGCCGGAACCGGCAAGGAACAACTCAACCAGGTGCCGACCTGCGCCAGCGGTGTCCGCGTAAGTGGGCTGCTGGGAGAAGCCAGACCACGCGCCGGCCAACGGACGGTCACGGAAGGTGTAGTAGCCCACACCCTTGTTGCCCGTCACGAACAGCACAACCTCTTTGCCCTCGCTGCGCAGCAGCTGGGACAGCTCCTCCGCCTCCTTGAGAACGTTGGAGTTGTAGCCGCCGCACATACCACTGTCGCTGGTCACAACGAGGATCGCAGCCCGCTTGGGCTCCGGGCGCTCGTTGAGCAGCGGGTGGTCGAGCGAGCCGGATGCGCTCGCCAGTTCCGTCAGGACCTTGGTGATCTCGACGGCGTAGGGCTTCGACGCGGCGACACGGGCCTGGGCCCGGGTGATCCGCGAGGTCGCGATGAGCTCCTGCGCCTTGGTGATCTTCTTGGTCGAGTTGACAGACTTGATCCTCGACCGCAATTCACGAAGGTTCGCCATTAGCCGGTCACACTCCCTTCACAACTCGTGGTGGCAATCATTGGGGAAATCACCTGGTAACCGATTTACGGTTGACGGTGACCTTCTCCTGATCGACTGCCTCGGGTGCGAGAGTGCTGGCCTCAGCCTCGTTGACGACCCGCGAGCCGTCAGTGGCGATGAAGCCCTGCTTGAAGTCGACCGTCGCAGCGTTGAGCTCTGCCGCGGCCTCAGGGGTCAGCGCTGCGCCGCCCTTGATGGCCTCGTAGACCCCGGGGGCGTTGCGGTGCGTGTCGTCCAGCAGGTCCGCGATGAAGCGGCGCACGTCGGCCACAGGGACCGAGTCGAAGTGGCCCTCGCCTGCGAGGTAGATCGTGACGATCTGGTCCTCGACGGCAACCGGACGGTACTGGTCCTGCTTCATCATCTCGACCAAGCGCACGCCGCGCTCGAGCTGCGCCTTGGAGGCCGCGTCGAGGTCGGAGGCGAAGGCCGAGAAGGCCTCGAGCTCGCGGTACTGAGCGAGCTCCAGACGCAGCGAGCCGGAAACCTTCTTCATGCCCTTGGTCTGCGCGTCGCCGCCGACGCGGGACACCGAGATGCCGACGTCGATGGCGGGGCGGATGCCACGGTTGAAGTAGTCCGCGTCCAGGAAGACCTGGCCGTCGGTGATCGAGATGACGTTGGTCGGGATGTACGCCGAGACGTCACCGGCCTTCGTCTCGATGATCGGCAGGCCGGTCATCGAGCCGCCGCCAAGGGCGTCGGACAGCTTCGCACAACGCTCCAGCAGACGCGAGTGCAGGTAGAACACGTCACCGGGGTATGCCTCGCGGCCCGGCGGGCGACGCAGCAGCAGCGAGATGGCGCGGTACGCCTCCGCCTGCTTGGTCAGGTCGTCAAAGACGACGAGAACGTGCTTGCCGTCCTCCATCCAGTGCTGGCCGATGGCGGAGCCGGTGTACGGCGCGAGCCACTTGAAGCCGGCCGAGTCGGAGGCCGGGGCGGCGACGATGGTGGTGTACTCCATCGCGCCCTGCTCCTCGAGCGCGGCCTTGACGCCGGCGATCGTGGAGCCCTTCTGGCCGATGGCGACGTAGATGCAGCGAACCTGCTTCTTCGTGTCGCCGGACTCCCAGTTGGCCTTCTGGTTCAAGATCGCGTCGATGCAGAGCGCGGTCTTGCCCGTCTTACGGTCACCAATGATCAGCTGGCGCTGGCCGCGGCCGATAGGCGTCATCGCGTCAATCGCGATCATGCCCGTCTGCATCGGCTCGCGAACCGGCTGGCGCTCCAGTACGGAGGCGGCCTGCAGCTCGAGTGCGCGGTCCTGGTTGGAAACAATTTCGCCGAGACCGTCGATTGGCTGTCCAAGGGGGTTCACGACACGGCTGAGGAAGGCGTCGCCCACGGGCACCGACAACACTGTGCCGGTCCGCTTGACTTCCTGTCCCTCTGCAATGCCGTCGAACTCGCCAAGGATAACTGCACCAATTTCGCGGGCCTCGAGGTTCAGGGCAACGCCCTTGACCCCGCCCGGGAATTCAAGCAACTCATTCGACATCACCGACGGGAGTCCGCTGATGTGTGCAATGCCGTCACCAGTGTCGGTGACTACACCGACCTCCTCGCGGGAGGCCTCCGGGGAGTAGCTCGAGGTGTAGTTCTCAATCGCGCTACGAATCTCGTCGGAGGAGATCGTCAGCTCCGCCATGTTCTTCCTGCTCTCGGGTATCTGTTGTGGACTGTTTCGAATGCAAAAGCTGTCTGACCCGCTTTGGGTCGCCTAAATGGGCTTAACCGATGTTCTTGCGAACTGAAGCCAGGCGACCAGCTGCGCTGCCATCGATGACCTCGTCACCGACCCGCACCACCAGACCACCAAGCAGTTGGGAGTCGACCTCCACATGCACGGCGATCGCTCTGCCGTACAGGCGCGTCAACGACTCGGTGAGCCGCTGGCGCTGCAATTCGGAGATCGGCGCCGCAGCACGGACATGTGCCACCGTCTGGTTGCGACGCACCGCGGCAAGGTTCGACAGCGTGTCGAACGAAGCGGCGGGAGCACCCTTGAGACGTCCCACAACCTGGGCGACCAGGGCCTGCGTCACCGCAGTCACCTTGCCGTAGAGCAGGCCGCTGATGAGCTGCTGCTTCCGGCTGGGCTCCGCGGTGCGGTCTGTGAGGACCGACTGCAGCTGGGGGTTGGCGTCCACAATGCGGCCGAGCCGGAAAAGCTCATCCTCTACCGTGGCCAGCTGACCCTGCTGGTCCGCCGAGATCAGCAAGGCCTCACGGCCGAGCTGCTCGATGGAGTCCACAAGGTCGCGTGCGCTGGACCAACGCTGTTCAACGGCTCCAGCCAGCACCGCGAAGGTGTTGTCGGAAACCTTGCCCTGGAACAGGTTGGCCAGGCCACGACGCTCGGCTGCCGGCAACGACGCGTCGGAGAGCAATCCCCGAAGCGCGCGGTCGCCGTCAAGCAGGGTGGTGACGCTGAACAGCTCGGAGCCGATCTGCGCAGCCGCCACACCGTCCGAGGACGACGACAGCTCACTCTTCAGCGTGCCCCTGGCATGCTCAAGCGCCTCGCGGCTCGCTGCGTACATCTCGGTCACTTGGCCGCCTTGCTCGCGGATCCGGCATCGACGGAATCCAGCTCGGTGAGGAAGCGGTCGATGGAGCTGGACCGGGTGACCTCATCGGACAGGGATGCGCCGAGGATCTTCTCGGACAGGTCCACGGCGGTACGGCCGAGATCGCTGCGGAGCTCCGCGACGATCTGCTGACGCTGGGCCTGTAGCTGGTTGCCGCCTGCCGCGATGATGCGATCGCTCTCGTCCTGAGCCTTGACCTTCATCTCATTGACGATCTGCTTGCCCTGCTCCTGCGCGTCCTCACGGATGCGCGAAGCCTCGACACGAGCCTCGGCGAGCTGCGCGTTGTACTGCTCGTACGCCGCCTGCGCCTTGGCCTGTGCCTCCTCGGCACGCAGGATGCCGCCCTCGATCTTCTCCGTGCGCTCCGCCATGGTGCGCGTGTAGATCGGCATCACGAACTTCCAGAAGAAGAAGCCGATGACGAGCAGGACGATGGCCGACCACACGATGTCGTAGGAGGCCGGGATGATGGGGTTGTTCTCTGCGAGAAACACCAAATCGGATGTGGGCATGGCTTAGAAAATGAAGCCGGTGACGATACCGATCAGCGCCAGGGCTTCGGTAAATGCAATACCCAGGAACATGGTGGTACGGATCTGGCCGGACATCTCCGGCTGGCGGGCCATGCCCTCGATGGCCTTGCCGACCACGATGCCGATGCCGATGCCGGGGCCGATGGCCGCCAGGCCGTAGCCGATCGCGCCGAAGCCCTTGAAGGTGGTCTCGACGCCATCCGCGGCCAGGATGTCCACAGCCTGCTGCGCAACGCTCATTGTTAATCCATTCCTATTCGTGTGCCTCAGCGCCCGGGTTTGGCCACCGAGTCAATCGGGGTTGTTGGTCAGTGCTCTTCCGCGTGGAGAGCAAGATCGATGTACACAGCTGTCAGCAGGACGAAGATGTACGCCTGCAGGAAGATGACCAGCATCTCGAACAGCGTGAAGGCGAAGCCGACAAGCAGCGAGCCGGCGCCGAAGGGGCGCATCCAGCCCTCGGCGCTGCCGAAGAAGAAGAACTGGGTGGCGCTGAAGAACAGCACCAGCATGATGTGGCCAGCCAACATGTTCGCCATGAGACGGACGGTCAGCGTGAATGGCCGGAGGATGAAGGTCGAGACGAACTCGATGGGGATCAGCAGGATGTGCAGCACGGGCGGCACCTGCGGGACCACCACGGAGGACTTCACGAAGCGGAAGAACCCGAACTTCTTGATGCCTGCGTAGTTGAACGCGATATAGGCGACCACGGCCAGAACCAGCGGTGCGCCGATCCTGGCGTTCGCGGAGATGTTCAGGAAGGGGATGATGCTCGAGAGGTTCTGCGAGAGCACCATGAAGAAGATCGTCATGAGCAACGGCAGGAAACGCTTAGCCTGCTCCTTGCCCAGGATCTCCTCCGCGATTTGGACCCGGACGAAGTCGAGTAAATACTCGGCCAGGTTCTGAACTCCGCGGGGCACGATCTTGGCCCGGCCCATGGCCACAGCGAAGAAGACCAGCAGCGCGGCGGTCATGATCAACCGCACCATCATCAGCCGGTCGATCTCGAACCATGTTCCCTCGAACAACAGGGAGCCCGGGAAGAACTCGTCCAGGGATGGAGGATGGAAGTCTCCGAAATTGAAAAACGACGTCGCGCTCAGCGGTCTCTCCCGTTCTCAGTCCGCCACGCAGCGATAGCGGTTCGATCGGATATGTCAGTGTGGTCAAACTTTCCGGCCCAGCGCCGAATTTGGCACGGACCAGCAGCCAGAGGGGCGATCGGATGACTCCAACCACCGCGCAACTGGACCGCAGAGGGCAGCCTATCAACCCGTTGGCCAAACTGTGACATTCGGGTCTGCCCGATTAGCCATACTACATGAGGTAGTACTAGGGGTGCTAGCGCCCCTCGTCGGGGGTCTCCGGCACCACATACGGCACCCTCGTGCGCACGATCGCCATCGTCTCCACCGTGAGCATGACGATCAGCGTCGCCACGATGGTGAGGACCAGGGCGACATTGTTATAGAAGTCCATGCCGCGCAGGATCGCCATCACCCCGATCGCGATGATCAGCTTGATCAGCCAGCTGCCCATGAGGACACCGCCGGTGGTGGTGGGCGGGGCATTGCGCATCAGGTACATCACCAGGACGGTGGCGATAATGAACGCGCCACCGAGCGCGGCGCCGATCAGCGCGCCCCACAGCCCCTTGGACCCTGCGGACAGGTAGGAGATGATCGAGCTGGCCACGGCCACCACGATCAGCCCGGAGCCGCCGTACCGGAGCGCCGCCACGAAAGGCGCGTGCTGGGGAATCGAGTCCTGCTGCTTTTCACTCACAGGCAGTCAGCTTACCGTCGACGGCCCAGGCCCTGACGGGGACTCACTTGGCGTCGCGGCGCAGCCTCGGCACGATGGTGATGATCAACGTCAGCACGAAGCCCCCGGCCACACCGGGCAGGACGTATTTTGCGCCGAGGATCGCGGGCGCAACGGCAGCGAAGGCGAGTAGTGCCGTCCACAGGTAGAGGACCAGCACGACGCGGCGGTGCGAGTGGCCGAGCTGCAGCAGCCGGTGGTGCAGATGCATCTTGTCCGGGCTGAAGGGGCTCCGCCCGGCCCTGGTGCGGCGCACGATCGCCAGGAGCAGGTCCAGCACCGGGATAAACATGATGGCGCCGACGACCAAGACCGGCGAGAGCAGCGCCAGCATGTCCTTGGTGCCGTAGGCGGCCAACCCGATGCGCCCCGAGGCGCTGGTCGAGGCCGCGGCCAGCATGAGCCCGATGAGCATCGAGCCGGAGTCGCCCATGAAGATCCGGGCGGGATGGAAGTTGTGCGGCAGAAAGCCAAGACAGGCGCCGGCCAGCGCGGCGGCGATCATCGCGGGCGGATAGGCGCTGACATCGCCCCCCTGCTCGCCGAGCAGGCCGATGGAGAAGAAGGCCACGGCCGCGGCCGCGATGAGCCCCACCCCCGCCGCCAGGCCGTCGAGCCCGTCGACGAAGTTCACGGCGTTGATCACGACCACGGTGATGACGACGGTGAGGAGGCCGGCCTGGAGCTGGTCCAGCACCACCGTCACTCCCCCACCCCACGGGACGAAGACCAGGAACCACGTGACGCCGAGGACCACCATCACTCCGGCGGCCGTTAGCTGGCCGACGAACTTGGTGAGCGCGTCGAGTCCCCAGGTGTCGTCGATAACCCCCACGATGACGATCACCGCTCCGGCGGCGATCACCGCGATGATGTCGGTCCCAAACTCGAAGCCCCTGTTCAGCGCAGGCAGCTGGCTCGCCAGGCCGAATGCGGTGAGCACGCCGATGTACATGCCGATGCCGCCCAGCCGGGGCGTGGGAATCACGTGGACATCGCGCTGCCGCGGGATCGCGACGGCGCCGAAGCGGACCGCGAGGATCCGCACCACGCCTGTCACCAGGAAGGTGACGACCGCGCTCGCGAGCACCAGGAGGCCCAGCTCGCGGAGTGGGACGCCGATGCCGCCCGATGACTGGGCAAGCAGCATCAGGGCAGGATCGGATGACGGCACGGGGATCACGCTACCGGGCTGGCCGGTGCTCAGCCGCGAAGCTGGTCGACGGAGAGTCCGACCACTTCGGCGATGGCCGCAGCAGACACAGCGCCCTCGCGCAGGATACGAGGCTGGCCCTGGCTGATGTCGACGATGGTCGACGCCATCCCCTGCTCGCACGGCCCGCCGTCGAGGTAGACGGACACGGCGCCGCCGAGCTGCTCCTTGGCCTCCCCCAGCGTTGTCGCCGGGGCTCGCCCGGAAATATTCGCGCTAGAGACTGCCATCGGGCCGTTTTCCCGCAGCAGCTCGATGGCGACGGGGTGCAGTGGCATCCGCAGCATCACCGTGCCGTGGGCATCGCCCAAGTCCCACGCGAGCGAAGGCGCTTGCTGCACAACAAGACTCAGTGCGCCAGGCCAGAAAGCGCGGGTCAGATCACGGGCCTGTGGGCTCACCGAGAACACGAGTCCGTCGATGGTGTTCCAGGACCCGATGAGCACCGGTACTGGCATGTCCCGGCCCCGCCCCTTCGCCCGGAGCAACGCGGTGACCGCATTGCTGTCGAAGGCGTCGCAGCCGATGCCGTAGAGGGTGTCGGTGGGCAGCACCACAAGCTTGCCCGCGCGCAATGCGCTGCGGGCCGCCAGCAGTCCCGCAGCCCTCGAGGCCGGCTCCGCGCAATCAAAGTCACTACTCACAAGAAACCATCCAACCACTCGACATCGCGCGCACCAATGGGACCCTGATCACTGCAGCCATTCGGCCTCCGCCGCCGTCGCCTCCCTGCGCGCGACCACAAAACGGGGCCTGCCGGCCAGGTCCGGATGCTCGGAGACCTCGCCGAACACCCGTCGGGCTCGGAACAGGTCCGCGGTATCGGTGCCGTTGGTGTCGTCGTGCTCGATGGCCACCGCCCCGCCGATCCGCAACAGGCGGGCGGCGTTCGAGACGAGAGGGCGGATGACCGAGAGTCCATCCGCGCCGGCGAACACGGCGATCGCCGGGTCATGATCGCGCACCTCCACGTCCACCTCGGTGGCGTCGGGCACGTACGGCGGGTTGCTGACGATCAGGTCCACGCCGCCCTCAAGCTCGGCGAGGAGATTGCGATCGGTGACATCGCCCTGGGTCAGGTGGATAGGGGTGTCCCCCGCCGCAGTCTGCGCGTCGGCGTTCCGGCGGGCCCAGCTCAGCGCCCGCGGATCCAGCTCCACCGCGTGCACGACGGCGTCCGGCCGCGCGTTGGCGATCGCGAGGGCCAGAATCCCGGAGCCGGTGCACAGGTCCAGGACCACGGGCGGCTCGTCACGGTGGTAGTTGCCCTCCAGGTAGGCCAGGGCCCAGCCGAACAGCAGCTCTGTCTCCGGCCGGGGAATGAACACGCCTTCCCCGATCGCCACGGTGATGTCCCCCATGTGCGCCTCGCCGATCAGGTGCTGCAGCGGCTTTCGCGTGGCCCGCTGCGCGATGAGCGCCTCGTACGCGTCGAGCACGTCGCGGTCGACCAGCGGGACCAAGCCCAGCCGGGGCCGCTCGACGCCCACTACGTGGGCGGCCAAGATCTCGGCGTCGATGCGCGCATTGGGGACGCCGGCCTCCTCGAGGATCCGAGCGCCTTCGAGGATCGCCAGGCGGAACGGCTGGCGGCTCATTCTGCCTGCATCCGGGTCTCACGGTCGGCGAGCGCGAGGGCGTCGAGTAGCGGGTCCATCTCGCCGTCGAGGACCACGTCGAGGTTATGCGCCTTGAAGCCGATGCGGTGGTCGGCGATGCGGTTCTCCGGGTAGTTGTAGGTGCGGATGCGCTCGGAGCGGTCCACGGTCCGGATCTGGCTCGCACGTCCCGCCGCCGCCTCCGCGTTTGCCGCCTCGTCGGCCGCGGCCTTGAGCCGCGCCGCAAGCACCAGCATGGCCCGCGCCTTATTCTGGATCTGCGAGCGCTCGTTCTGGCAGGTCACGACGAGGCCGGTGGGCAGGTGTGTCAGGCGCACCGCGGAGTCGGTCGTGTTCACGCCCTGGCCACCCTTGCCGGAGGAGCGGTAGACGTCTACACGCAGGTCGGCGTCGTTGATCTCGATCTCGTCGACCTCGTCGGGCTCGGGATAGACGAGAATGCCGGCGGCCGAGGTGTGCACGCGGCCCTGCGACTCGGTGACAGGCACACGCTGCACGCGGTGCACCCCGCCCTCGAACTTGAGCCGCGCCCAGACACCGTCGCGAGAGTCGCCCTTCGACTTGATCGACAGGGTCGCATCCTTATAGCCGCCGAGGTCCGACGTGGTCGCGTCGAGCACCTCGACCTTCCAGCCGTGGCGCTCCGCATAGCGGATGTACATGCGGGCCAGGTCCGCCGCGAACAGCGCAGACTCCTCGCCGCCCTCGCCGCACTTGACCTCCATCACGATGTCGTCGCCATCGTGGGGGTCCCGGGGGGCCAGCAGGTCCGCGAGGTCCGCGCCGAGGGTGTCGACGAGCTGTGCGAGCTCCGCGGCCTCCGCGGCAAAGCTGGAGTCATCGGCAGCCAACTCCTTGGCGGCCTCGAGGTCCTCTTGCGCACGGACGAGCCGAGTGTAGGTGGACATGACCGGCGCGAGCTCCGCGAACCGCTTGCCGGCCCGCCTGGCCGCGGTCGGATCCTCATGTAGCGAGGGGTCCGCCAGCTGCTGCTCAAGCCCTGCGTGCTCAGCCAAAATATCGTCGATGGCTGACGACGTCCGGGTCCCGGCCATGATCAATCACTCCACTCGGTTCCGATGCGGCGAAAAGTATTCAGCCAAAACTGGCTAGATAGAAAAGCCGACGCCCGGCCTGCGAGATGCAGGACGGGCGTCGGCGGTGAAGCTACTTGGCGTCGGCAGCCTCAGCGTCAGCCTTGCCCGCACGCTTGCCGTAACGCGCCTCGAAGCGAGCGACGCGGCCGCCCGTGTCAAGGATCTTCTGCTTGCCCGTGTAGAACGGGTGGCACTGGGAGCAAACTTCGACGGTGATCCGTCCGCTCTCCTTGGTGCTGTTGGTCTCGAACGTGTTCCCGCAGCCGCACACGACCGTGGTCGCGACGTAATCGGGGTGAATGCCAGCCTTCATGGGGTCCTCTCGGGAATGGTCGCCGGGTCGGCCTCGAGGTTTCGAAGTCGTGAACCGGAACCGGACTCAACTGTTCAAGTATGCCAGAGCCGATTTTGTTCCCGACTCCGGCATACCGCTTGTTCGATCCTGCTTATTCGCTACTGCCGCCGAGCGCAGTCTTCGAGACCTGCATCAAGAACTCGTAGTTGTTGCGGGTCTTCTTCATCTGATCCATCAGCACATCGATGGCCTGATGCGAGTCTAGACCGGACATGACACGGCGCAGCTTGTGCATCACCGCCGCCTCCTCCGGAGCCAGCAGCAGGTCATCGCGCCGGGTGCCCGACGGGTTGATGTCCACGGCCGGGAAGATCCGCCGCTCTGCGATCTTGCGGTCCAGCTTGAGTTCAGCGTTGCCGGTGCCCTTGAACTCCTCGAAGATCACCGTGTCGCCCTGCGAGCCGGTCTCGACCATCGCGGTGGCGATGATCGTCAGCGAGCCGCCGTCCTCGATGTTGCGCGCAGCGCCGAGAAAACGCTTCGGCGGGTACAACGCGGTGGAGTCGACACCACCAGACAGGATCCGGCCGGAGGCGGGCGACGAGTTGTTGTACGCGCGGCCGAGGCGGGTGATCGAGTCGAGCAGGACGACGACGTCCTTGCCCATCTCCACGAGCCGCTTGGCCCGGGCGATCGCCAACTCCGCGACGGAGGTGTGATCTGACGGCGGCCGGTCGAAGGTGGACGCGATTACCTCGCCGCGCACGGAGCGCTGCATATCGGTGACCTCTTCGGGCCGCTCGTCCACCAGCACCACCATGAGGTGGCACTCGGGGTTGTTGATCGCGATCGCGTTCGCGATGTTCTGCAGGATAGTGGTCTTACCCGCCTTGGGCGGGCTCACGATCAGGGCGCGCTGGCCCTTGCCGATCGGCATGATCAAGTCGATGATCCGCGTGGTGAGGACCTTCGAGTCCGTCTCCAGGCGTAGCCGCTCGTTCGGGTACAGCGGGGTGAGCTTGGAGAAGTCCGGGCGATGCTTGGCATCCTCGACCGGGCCGCCGTTGACCGAGTCCAGACGCACCAGCGGGTTGAACTTCTGCCGCTGGCTGCCCTGCTCCGACTCCCGCGCGACGCGGACAGCGCCGGTGATGGCGTCGCCCCGGCGGAGGCCGTTCTTGCGGATCATGTTCATCGACACATACACGTCGTTCGGTCCGGCCAGGTAGCCCGAGGTGCGCACAAAGGCATAGTTGTCCAGCACGTCGAGGATGCCAGCGACGGGCTGCACCACATCGTCCTCGCGGACCTCCATGTCCACGTTGCCATCGCCGTGCTCACGGGTGCCGCGGCCACGACGCTCACGGAAGCGCCGGCCACGACGGTTGCCGTCGGCGCCTTCGCCATCTCGTCCGTCACGTCCATCACGCGAGCGGCTGCGCTGGTTGTCGCGACCGCCCTGGCTGCCGGACTGCTGACGGCCATTGCCGTCCGAGTCGGAATCCGAGTGGCTCGACCCCTGGTTGCTCGAGCCCTGATTGCTTGAGCCCTGGTTACCGCCACCCTGGTTGCGATTACCTTGACGGCCTTCGCCACCTTGGCGCTCGCCCGATCGCTGGCGACGGTTGCGACGCCCCTCATTGTCACCGGACTGCGAGTTGCCAGCCTGCGAGTTGCCGGCCTGGGCGTTGCGGTTCCCCGCACCGCCGTCGGCACCCTTGTTCTGCTCACCGGAGCTCTCCCCGGCGGCAGCGGTACTGATCTCGGCGGCCTTCGACTCGGTCGCGGTCACCGCCGGAGCCTTGGCCTCGGACACGGGCGTCTGGACCTGCTTGGGCTCAACGGCCTTGGCGGTAGCCACCTTGGGCTCCGAGCCCTGGGCTGGAGCAACCTTGGTCTCGACGACCGGGGCTGGGGCCGCTTTCGCGACAGGCGCCTTCGCAGCAGCCTTGGCGGGGGCCGCCTTCGCCTTGGCGGGGGCCTGCTTCCCCTGGTGGTCGCGCACAGCTGAGAGCAGGTCGCCCTTGCGCATGCCCGACGTGCCCTTGATGCCCAGTTGCCCGGCAAGGCTGCGCAGTTCGGGGAGGAGCATGGTCGATAGTCCGCCGCTCCGGCGCGCATCGGCACGCTTGGTTGCAGTAGATCCGGCAGCCGACTCGACGCCGGTGGTGCTGAGGTCCGTATCGGTCACGGAAGTCCTTTCCTTACCCCGGATGCAACTCATGGCACTGGGGGTCGATCCGCTGGCCGTAGATTACGAGCCGAGCGGTATGGCATCCATCCCGCGGATGGAGATGCATATGTCGTTCCACAAAGAACTGCCGCTGCACCGCGTCCGCGATCATGCCCCCCGAGGCCCCAAACGAAGAAGCACAACGAGAACCTTGAACTGCAGGGCCGAGAAACCCGAGAGACACACCGATGAAATCGGGAGGGATTGTCCTTAAGAATAATCGGCGTCGAGTGCGCACAAATTGTGGACTGAATCAAGGATAGCCCGCAGGACGACTCGCGGCAACATCCGCCGCCCCAACCACGCTGCCAACCCCTAGACTGTGACAGATGACACCGGTGAGGTGTCTATTTGCATGGGAAAATTCGCCAGTCAGGAGTCTTAATGCTCAGCACGATGCAAGATGCCCCTCTTTCGATCAGCCAATTGCTTCGACACGGCAGCTCGGTGCACGGCGAGCAAGAGGTGATCACGTGGACAGGCGAGGAGTCCAAGCGCGTCAGCTACGCGGAGGTCGGCCGCCGCTGCGCGAAGCTGGCGCACGCACTGCGCGGCCTGGGCGTCACTGGCGACCAGCGGGTCGGCACCTTCATGTGGAACAACTCAGAGCATCTCGAGGCCTACCTGGCGATCCCCTCGATGGGTGCCGTGCTCCACACCCTGAACATCCGGCTCTTCCCGGAGCAGCTGGTCCACGTGGTTAACCATGCCGAAGACCACGTCATCATCGTGGACCCGACTCTGATTCCCCTGCTTGGCCCACGCCTGCCGGAGTTCACCACCGTCAAGCACATCATCGTCACCGGCTCCGACACGTCCGCCCTCCAGGCGCCGGCGGGCATCACGGTCCACAGCTACGAGCAGCTCATCGCCGGCGAGTCGGACGTGTTCGAGTGGCCCGAGCTGGACGAGCGCACGGCGGCGGCCATGTGCTACACCTCCGGCACCACCGGCGACCCGAAAGGCGTTGTCTACTCCCATCGTTCGATCTGGCTGCACTCCATGCAGGTCTGCATGACTGATGGCATGGCGCTGAGCCAGGGCGATATCGCGCTGGCCATCGTGCCGCAGTTCCACGCGATGTCCTGGGGCCTGCCGTACGCGGCGTTCATGATCGGCGCCTCCCTGCTGATGCCAGACCGATTCCTGCAGCCAGCGCCCATCGCGGACATGATCGAGGCCATCAAGCCCACGTTCGCCGCCGCTGTCCCCACCATCTGGCAGGGCCTGCTGCTGCACCTCGAGGACCACAAAGCCGATATCTCCAGCCTCCGCAGCGTCGTCGTCGGCGGCTCCGCAGTGCCGCCGTCCGTGATGCACGCCTTCGAGGAGCGCTACGGCATCCCCGTGCTGCACGCCTGGGGCATGACAGAAACCTCGCCACTCGGCTCGGTGGCGCAATGCCCCGCCGGGGTCACCGGCGACGAGGCCTGGGCGTACCGCTACACCCAGGGCCGTTTCCCCGCCGGCGTCGAGGCCCGACTCAAGGACGACGACGGCAACCTGGTGCCGCACGACGGCGAAAGCGTTGGCGAGCTCCAGGTCCGCGGACCATGGATCGCCGGCGGCTACTACGGCGTCGACAGCGCGGACAAGTTCGACGACGGCTGGCTGCTCACCGGCGACGTCGGCCACATCACCAAGGACGGCTTCCTCACCCTGACCGACCGCTCGAAGGACATCATCAAGTCCGGCGGCGAGTGGATCTCCTCGGTGGACCTGGAGAACTCGGTGATGGGCCACCCGGACGTCCTAGAAGCCGCGGTCATCGGCATCCCCGACGAGAAGTGGGATGAGCGACCACTGGTCGCCGTCGTGCTGCGCGACGGCTCCAGCACCACGGTGCAGGAGCTGCAGGACTTCCTCGCGGGCAAGGTCGCCAAGTGGCAGCTGCCGGAAAACTGGGCCCGCATCCAGGAGGTCCCGAAGACCAGCGTCGGCAAGTTCGACAAGAAGCGCCTGCGCGGCCAGTACCAGGACGGCGACCTCACCGTGGACCGGCTGTGATCCTCTAGTCCTCTAGCGAACAGCTCGGGCCGACCTCCATTTCTGGAGATCGGCCCGAGCTGTTCGCACTGCTGCGTCAGATCAGGCTCGCGCCCGCCGCGACATCGACTGCGAGGACTGTGAAGCCGTCGGCCTCCGCCTCGAGGCGCAAAGCCTCCGGCAGCGGCTGTGTGGTCAGTGCCAGGACACTCGGCCCGGCCCCGGAGACCGCAGCCGCGATCCCCTGCTCGCGCAGGCGCTTCATCCAATGCGCGGTGCGAGGCATGGCGGCGGCGCGCTGCGGCTGGTGCAGCAAATCCTCTGTGGCCTCCAGCAGCAGGTCCGGCCGCGAGGTCAGCGCGACGACGACCAGCGCGGATCGGCTGACATTGAACGCGGCGACCGCATGGTCCACCACCGCAGGCAGCAGACCGCGAGCCTCGGAGGTGGCGCCGCGATCGGCCGGCACCAGCGCATAGGCGCGGATACCCGGGTGCACCTCGAGGCGCACCGCGGAGTAGCAGCGGTCCGCACCGCACTTATCGGTCCAGGACACCACGGCACCGCCCAGCACGCTGGCGGCGGCATTGTCCGGGTGTCCCTCGAACTCGGATGCCAGCTGCAGTAGCTGTTGCTGCGTCAGCGCCCGTTCCGGAACCACGGCCTTGACGAGCTCGTTGGCGGCGAACAGTCCGCCGACGGCCGCAGCCGCGGAGGACCCGAGGCCGCGCGAATGCGGAATATTGTTCTCACACAGCACCTTAAGGCCACTCGCCCACACTCCGGCGGCCTCCAAGCCGCGCTCGATGGCACGCACCACGAGGTGGGTCGAGTTCAGCGGGACATCCCCCGAACCCTCCCCCCGAACCTCGATCACGAGGCCCGAGTCGATCGCGGTCACCTCGATCTCGTCCCAAATGCCCAGCGCGATGCCCAGCGAGTCGAAACCCGGTCCCAGGTTGGCGCTGGAGGCGGGCACCCGGACCCGCACGACGGTGCCAGCCGTAATCACCTTGGTCATGTCAGTCTGATCCCTGGCAGTATTCGCCAGCGACATCATCAGGCCAATTCCAGCGCGGAGGCCACCGCGACCGGATCGACACCGATGGGCTTGATGTGCGGCATGCCGAGCAGCGCGCTGTCAGGGTCCTTGAGGCCATTGCCGGTCACCGTGCACACGACGACCTGGCCGGGCTCGAGCCAGCCGTCGGCCTTCGCCGCGAGCAGGCCCGCGACGCTGGCCGCGGAGGCGGGCTCCACGAACACGCCCTCGGTGGCCGCGATGAGGCGGTAGGCGGTGAGGATCTCCTCGTCGGTGGCCGCGCGGAACTGCCCGTTGGACTCGTTCTTCGCGTTCATCGCGCCGTCCCATGAGGCGGGGGCGCCGATGCGGATCGCGGTGGCGATCGTCTCGGGGTTCTTCACCGGGGCGCCGTGGACCAGCGGCGCGGCGCCTGCGGCCTGCACGCCGAGCATTCGCGGCAGCACATCGACGATGCCGTCCGCGTGGTACTCGTTGTAGCCGCGCCAGTAGGCGGTGATGTTGCCTGCGTTGCCGACGGGCAGCGCGTGGATGTCGGGCGCGCGGCCCAGCACGTCGCAGATCTCGAAGGCGGCGGTCTTCTGCCCCTCGATGCGCACCGGGTTCACGGAGTTGACGAGACCAATCGTCGGGTACTCGGAGGTGGTCTTGCGCGCCAGCTCCAGGCAGTCGTCGAAGTTGCCCTCAACCTGAATGATCTTGGCGCCGTGCATGACTGCCTGGGCGAGCTTGCCCATGGCGATCTTGCCCTCGGGGATCAGCACCGCACAGGTCATGCCCGCGATGGCGGCATAGGCCGCCGCGGAGGCGGACGTGTTGCCGGTGGACGCGCACAGCACGGCGCGCTGGCCGCGGGCATACGCATCGGTGACCGCCATCGTCATCCCGCGGTCCTTGAAGGAGCCGGTGGGGTTGAGGCCCTCGACCTTGAGGTAGACCTCGCAGCCGGTGATCTCCGACAGGTGGCGGGCGGGCAGCAGCGGGGTGCCGCCCTCGCGCAGGGTGATCGTCTTCCAGTCCTCACCAATGGAGAGTCGGTCCCGGTACGCCTCGATCAGGCCGGGCCACGCGCGATGGACGGGCTTATACGGATTACTCATTCTGCGGTGCCTTCCAATCGGAGAACGCTGGTCACAGCGTTGACGTACTCAAGATCTGCCAGCGAGGCGACCGTCTCCTGCAGCGCGGCCTCCGTCGCCATGTGGGTCACCACGACGAGGGACGCGCCGTAATCGGTGTCCTCCTGGCGAACGACCGAGATGCTCACATTGTGCTTGGCGAACTCGGCCGCCACAGCGGACAGGACACCGACGCGGTCGGTGACCTCCATGCACACGTGGTAGCGCGTGGGGGTGTCCCCGAAGGGCGACATCGCCAGTTGCGCGTAATTTGACTCGCCGGGCCCCTTGCCCCCGTGTACACGGTTGCGCGCGGCGCTGATGAGGTCGCCCAGCACGGACGACGCCGTCGGGCCCCCGCCTGCGCCCTGGCCGTAGAACATCAGGCGGCCAGCCGCCTCCGCCTCGACGACGATGGCATTGAACGCGCCGTTGACGTTCGCGAGGGGATGCGCCAGCGGCACCAGCGCGGGGTACACGCGCGCCGAGACGCTGGAGACGCCGTCGGCGCCAATGATTCGCTCGCAGATCGCAAGGAGCTTGACGGTGCAGTCGACGGCCTTGGCCGAGGCGATGTCCTCCGCGGTGATCGCGGAGATGCCCTCGCGGTACACGTCGGCCGCAGTGACGCGGGTGTGGAACGCCAGGGAGGCGAGGATCGCGGCCTTCGCGGCGGCGTCGTAGCCCTCGACGTCCGCAGTGGGGTCGGCCTCCGCGTAACCGAGCCGGCCGGCCTCGGCCAACACGTCCTCGTAGGCAGCTCCCGTCTCCGCCATTGCGGAGAGGATGAAGTTGGTGGTGCCGTTGACGATGCCCACGACGCGATTGACGCGATCGCCAGCCAGAGACTGCATGAGCGGGCGCACCACGGGGATGGCGCCGGCGACCGCGGCCTCGAAGTACAGATCCACGTTGGAGCTCTTCGCGGCATCGGCCAGCTCACCGGTGTAGTCGGCCAGCAGCGCCTTGTTCGCAGTCACCACGGACTTGCCAGAATTGAGCGCCGACAGGATCAGGGTGCGCACCGGCTCGATACCGCCGATCACCTCGACCACAATGTCGACATCGTCGCGGTCGACCAGTGCCTGCGCGTCCGTGGTCAGCAGGTCAACGGGAATGCCCCGGTCGGCGCTGATCGTGCGGACTGCGACCCCGCGCAAGATGACAGGAGCCCCCACACGGGATTTATAGTCATCGGAGCTCTCCAATAGCAGCCGGGCAACCTCGCTGCCCACGTTGCCCAGACCGAGCACTGCCACGCCGATTTCACGGTTGGCCATCACTGAACCTCCAAGCTGAGCAGATCTTCTTCGGTCTCGCGGCGCAAGATCAGGCGGGCTGATCCGTCGCGCACGGCGACCACGGCAGGTCTAGTGACCATGTTGTAACGACTAGACATTGAATAGCAGTAGGCACCGGTCGCAGCGACGGCTAGCAGGTCCCCCGGTCCGACATCGCCGGGCAGCCATGCGTCCTTGATAACAATGTCACCGCTTTCGCAGTGCTTGCCCACCACCCGAGAAACTACCGGATCGGCTGTGGAGGTCCGCGACACCAGCCGCACATCGTATTCCGCGTCATAGAGTGCGGGGCGGATGTTGTCACTCATTCCACCGTCGACACTGACATAGCGGCGCTGCAGATCGGCGGAGACGGTGACGTCCTTGATCGTGCCGACCTCGTAGACGGTGATGGTGCCGGGGCCGGCGATGGCGCGGCCGGGCTCGACCGTCAGGCGCGGCGTGGGCAGGCCCGCGTCGGAGGCCTCGGCTGCGACGATCGCCGTGAGCTTCGCCGCGAGCTCGTGCACCGGCGGCGGATCGTCGCTGGACACATAGGCGATGCCCAGTCCCCCGCCGAGGTCAACCATCGAGAGCGCGGCGATCGCGTCGGCATCGGCCCCCGCGTCCAGCTCGCCGACGATCTGGGCCAGCAGCCCGATCACCCGGTGCGCCGCGAGCTCGAAGCCGTCGACCTCGAAAATCTGCGAGCCAATGTGGCTGTGCAGGCCGACGAGGCGCAGGTTCGGCGCCGCAAGCACGGCGCGGGCCGCCGTGATCGCGGCGCCGCTGGCGAGAGAGAAGCCGAACTTCTGGTCCTCGTGGGCGGTGGCGATGAACTCGTGCGTGTGCGCCTCGACGCCCACAGTCACGCGGACCATCACATCCTGAATGACGCCAGCCTCGCCCGCCACCTCGTTGAGGCGCTCGATCTCCATCATGGAGTCGACGACGATCACGTGCACGCCTGCGCGCACTGCACGGTCCAGCTCAGCCACGGACTTGTTGTTGCCATGCATCGCGATCCGCTCCGCGGGGAAGCCCGCGTGCAGCGCGACAGCCAGCTCGCCGCCGGACGCGACGTCCATCGCCAAGCCCTCGTCGTTGATCCAGCGTGCGATCTCCGCCGACAGGAACGCCTTCGATGCGTAATTCACATTCTCCGCGCCGCCGAACGCCGCCGCCATCTCGCGGCAGCGACCACGGAAGTCGTCCTCGTCGATGACGAACAGCGGCGTCCCGAACTCGGACGCCAACTCAGTCACCGCGACGCCACCCACGCGCACGACACCGTCGTCAGCGCGAGCGCTGTTACGCGGCCAGACGTGTGCGGGCAGCGCGTCGACGACGCTCGCCTCGGGCTTGGTGCTCTCTGCGGTGCTCACATCTGCTCCGGGGCGTCGACGCCAAGCAGCCCGAGGCCATTGGCGAACACCTGGCGCGCCGCCATGCACAGGGCCAGTCGCGCGGAGTGGAGTTCGGTGATCTCCTCATCGCCACGCGGGAGTACCCGGCACGAGTCGTAGAACCGGTGGTAGGTCCCAGCCAGGTCCTCCAGGTAGCGCGCGATGCGGTGGGGCTCGCGCAACTCCCCCGCCGACGCGATGACCTTGGAGAAGTCGCCGAGGGTGCGGATGAGGTCGCCCTCCCGCTCATGGGTGAGCAGCTCCAGCTTCGGCTCGGCCGCACTGAGCCCGACATCGGCGGCGTTGCGCGCGAGGGAGCACAGGCGGGCGTGGGCGTACTGGACGTAGTAGACGGGGTTGTCGCTGGTGTGGCTCGCCCACAGTTGCAGGTCGATGTCCAGGCTCGAGTCCACGGAGGAGCGGATCATCGAGTACCTGGCCGCATCGACTCCGATGGCCTCTACGAGGTCGTCGAGCGTGATGACAGTGCCCGCGCGCTTGCTCATCTTCACAGCGACGCCGTCGCGCACCAGATTCACCATCTGGCCGATCAGCACCTCGACGGTGTCCGGGTCGTCACCGAACGCCGCGGCGGCGGCCTTGAGCCGGCCGATGTAGCCGTGGTGGTCGGCGCCGAGCATGTAGATGCACAGGTCGAAGCCGCGCTGGCGCTTGTTCTGGAAGTACGCGATGTCGCCTGCGATATAGGCGGCGTTGCCGTCGGATTTGATGACGACACGGTCCTTGTCATCGCCAAAGTCAGTGCTGCGCAGCCACCAGGCGCCGTCCTCGAGGTACAGCGCGCCCGAGTTCTTCAGATGCTCGACGGCCGCCTCGACCGCACCGGTCTCGAACAGCGAGTTCTCGTGGAAGTACACGTCGAACTCGACGCCGAACTCGGCGAGGGAGCTCTTGATGTGCTCGAACATCAGGCTGACGCCGACGGCGCGGAACGTCTCGCTCCGCTCGGTGTCAGGTAGTTCCAGCGCGTCGGGCCGCTGGGCGAGGATGGTGCCCGCGATCTCCCTGATGTAATCGCCGGCGTAACCGTTCTCCGGCGCCGCCTCGCCCTTGGCGGCGGCGATCAGCGAGTCCGTGAAGCGGTCGATCTGCCCACCGTGGTCGTTGAAGTAGTACTCGCGCGTCACGTCTGCGCCCTGGGCCGTCAAGACCCGGCCCAGCGCGTCGCCGACGGCAGCCCAGCGGGTGCCGCCCAGGTGGATCGGGCCCGTCGGGTTCGCGGAGACGAATTCCAGGTTGATCTTGGTCCCGGCCAGCTTGCCCGAGGTGCCGTAGTCCGCCGCAGCCTCGAGCACCTTGGTGATGATGGCGCCCTGCGCAGCCGCGGCCAGGCGGATGTTCAGGAAGCCGGGGCCCGCGATCTCGGCGACGTCGACGCCGTCATCTTGCACCAGCGCGTCGGCGATCCACCCCGCGAACTCGCGCGGGTTCTGGCCAAGTTTCTTGGCCACCTGCATCGCCACATTGCTGGCGTAGTCGCCATGCTCGGGGTTGCGGGGGCGCTCGACCGTGAGCGTTTCCGGCAGTACAGAAACGTCAAGGCCACGGTCGGTGAGCACCTTTTCCGCGGTAGCGCGGATGAGGGCGGCAAGGTCAGCGGGAGTCACAGGTTTACATCTTATGGCCTGCCGCTGCGAGGCCGGCATTCGCCATCTCGGCGACGGCCCCGAACGGCCGGTTTCCGGATGAGGCCAACTATGCGCTACTGTCTAAAACGTCTTAAGGCACACCGGCGTGAAACCCGGTGCGCCCCCGTAGCTCAGGGGATAGAGCACCGCCCTCCGGAGGCGGGGGCGCAGGTTCGAATCCTGCCGGGGGCACCCAGATTCACAGCATCACCTGCGCGGCCACAGAACATCGTGGTCGCGTTTTTCATTGGGCGGAGAAGGCCGGACGGGTGCGAACCTCCACCTCCGACCGCCCGAACGTGCACCGCACCGAGGCCGCTCTGCGTGAGAGATGGCGGATCCCCACACCGACTCCACGCTCCTGGTCGTTCGTGCCGGAGCAGCGAACCGACCAGTCCAGCCACGCCGCCTGCAGAGGATGCCGCTATCCCTCACTTTGACTGGATATATTCTCCTATGCCCTGATCTCGCCCGAACGTGCATTTCATGGCGATGAGGGAAGTGCGCCCGCGACCCGGTTCCTGTCCGCCCCCCTAAGCATTGGGAGAAGCCTCCGTGCCAAGAATTCGCCACTGGCAGTTCACCTCAGCACTGCTCATCGCCATGTCCGTGGGCCTCGGGCTGGCGGTGTCGAAGGCGGATTGGCTCGTCGAGCAGGACATCGCGATCAGCGAGAACCTTCGGGCACTCGATAGCGGCTGGGTGCACGCGGTCATGTGGACGGCCAGCGCCGTCTTCTCGCCCGTCGGCGGCGCGGCCATAATGGCAATACTCGCCCTGGGCCTCGTCCTGCGCCAACGGATGCGCGATGCCGTCATGACGCTGTTCGTGATCGGCTGCGGCTGGCTGAGCGCGATGGTGCTCAAGGCGCTCATCGATCGCCCGCGGCCGCCGCTGGCCGCCGAGGTCAGCGCCAGCTATCCCAGCGGGCACGTGGCACTCGCGACGGCCATCGTGTTCGCCGTGTTCCTGCTGATCCGCAGCGTGGACTGGCGCGACACCGTGGCGGTCGCCGGGGCATTGCTGATCGTGCTCATCGCGTTCTCGCGCGTGATATCGGGCGCGCACTACCTCACCGACACCGTCGGCGCGGTGCTCCTCGTTTCCGGGGTGGTGATCGGACTGAGCGGGCTCTGGCAATTCGCTGACAGCCGACTGACCCTGTGGGCCCGCCCCGACGCAATCGTCGACGAGTTACCCGTAACTGGCGGCTCGGCAATAACCCCTAGCCACTAGCCCCTAGCCCCTGCTTGCGACTCATCTCGGTGCTCTAGAGCATTGCGACATTCGCATCGCGCGTGAATCTGCTGCTGCCATTTTCTAAGAGCGGATTTAGGCAGGTTTGACTGTGCCCACCTCGGATTCTTAGGCTCTGGGCACAGTGCTTTCTCAGACCGGTGGGTCTGTGGGGTGCTGTTCGCGGCGTAGTCGGTTGTGTTCGCGTTCGCGGCGTCGGCGGGCGAGTTTGTCGGCGTGCCGGGTTCTTCGGCGTTGCGGTCCCACGCGGGTGGGATCGCCGCTGCTGCGTTCGTCCGGAGGCGGCGGTGGTGGCGGGTCGGGTGTGCCGGGTGGGTCGTGAAAACAGATTTTCTGCAGCGCGGGGAACAACGCCTCGTTGGTGTGGCCGTGGCTGTGCAAGCGGTTGCCGGACGGGGTCACAATCTCGACGTGGGTGTGCCCGTCCTCGCCGATGTATTGGTCATCGAGCCAGTTCCCGAACGTTTTGAACAGGTGGTGTAGCCGGCATTTGGCGTTGCCGTTGACCCTATTGGTCTTCCCACCCTGCTCGGGACAAGCGTGGTCGTATTCGGTGACGTGGTCGAGGTCGCCGGACCAGGCAGGTTTATCGCAGCCGGGGATCACGCAGTAGCCGTCCCTAGCGCGGATGAAGGTGTCTAATGCGGCGGAGAACCGATACGGATCGCTCGGCAAATGCGTGGGCAATGCCTGGCCGGGGTGAGGATTAAGGGGCCGGATGACGGTGTAGGGGCGGGCCGCGATCTCGCGGAGGTGATCGGGACTGATCAATCCGTAGCCGTCGAGGAAACCAGGGCGCTCATCAGACTTAGCAGACTTTTCGGACTCACCGGACGTGCCGGGTGCGCAGGCTTCGCGAGTCTCAGACGACTCCGGTGACGACGCATTGGACTCGGAGGCGTCTGGCGTCTCCGCCGGTGCTGGTGCCGGGGTTTCTGCTGGTGCTGGTGTTGTCGGTGGTCGGGGGTCCTGCGGCGGCACCGGACCATCAGGATCATCGGGACCACCAGGACCGTCGGGGCCATCAGGATCATCCGGTGTGTCAGGACCCTCGGGACTATCAGGGCCATCGGGTGTGTCGGGGGTGTGGAGGGTGTCGGCGTCGCAGATCACGTGCAGCACGATCTGCGCGTGACG
>NZ_BAVQ01000019.1 GCF_000524475.1 Tomitella biformata AHU 1821
GCTCCTACGGTATCCAGCCCTGCCTTAAAACCGCAGTTCACAATGGGTGTTGACAAACGTTAGGGAATCTCTTCGGCTTTTGATCCGGAACTATGCTGGGCGGGACCAACCGAGGGGAACTAGCCGATGACCGACGCCATCAACGAGATCCAAGACCTGCGCTCGCCCATGCAGGAGATGCCGGAGTCGGGGCCGCTGTTTGTGTTCGACCGGCCGGTTCGCACCGGCGATGTGGACGAGGAGAAGCAGCTGCGCCTCGACGGAGTCGCGCGCTATCTGCAGGACATCGCCTCAGACCAGGTCGGTGCGATGGGGGAGGGCGTGATCAACCCGATCTGGATCGTGCGCCGCACCGTGATCGACGTGGTCAAGCCGATCACCTGGCCCACCCGGGTACACCTGGAGCGCTGGTGCTCGGCGATGTCGACCCGCTGGGCCACCATGCGCGTCGATATCGACGGCGAGGACGGCGGGCGCATTGAGACCGAGGCGTTCTGGATCAACATCAACCCCGAGACCGGCATGCCGACTCGCATCGGCGACGAGCTCGAGCGGGTGTTGAGCGCGCGTACCACCGAGCACCGACTGCGTTGGCGGCCGCTGCTCAAGGATGCCGCGCCGGACGTCCCTGAGACGCCATTCCCGTTGCGGTTTACCGACATCGACCCGATGCGACACCTGAACAACACCGTCTATCTGCACGTGATCGAGGGCCTGTTGAGCGAGCGGCCCGACCTGCAGACAGCCCCGTATCGGATGATCATCGAGTACCTGCGTCCCATAGCGCGCGACTCCGCGGTGGCCATCCGCGGCCGCGACGACGAGGACGGGCTGGCCGTTTGGTTCATGGTGGACGGCGTGGACCACGCCCGGGTTCGGGTGCTCGCGCTCTAGGACCGGGTGACGGTGTAGAGCAGATACTCCCACCGGCTAGTCCCGTCCGCGCGGTAGTGCCGTCGGCCCAGGTCGGCCAGCGCCGAGTCCAGGCTGGCGACGCGGGCGGCGTCATCGGCCAGCGACTTGTACACCGCGATGGCGGGGCCGTAGTTCTCCTTGAAGAAGTCCCGATAGCCCTCGGGGGAGTCGAAGGCGTCGACGATCACGTGCCGCCGTTCGGCGGTCGCCCCGCGCACCCGGTCGCCGAACAACTCGGCCAGATGCTCCTCGTTGCCCCACAGCGGCGGCGGCTGGGCGCCGGGCGGAGGCGGGGGGGAGTACGGCCCCATGGCCGCGAAGAGCTGGCCGATGAAACCCTCCGGCGTCCAGGACGCCAATCCGATGGTGCCGCCCGAGCGGGCGACGCGGACCAACTCGTCGGCCGCGGCCTGGTGGAAGGGTGCGAACATGACCCCCACACTGGAGAGCACGACGTCGAAGGACCCGTCGGCGAAAGGCAACGCCTCCGCGTCGGCCTCTCGCCACTCTAGGGTGAGGCCCTCCGACTCGGCGGCCCGGCGCCCGGCCGCCAGCAACTCCGGCGTCAGGTCGCTGGCCACGACGTCGGCGCCGATGCGGGCGGCCGGGATCGAGGCGTTGCCGGTGCCAGCGGCCACGTCGAGCACCCGTTGGCCGGAGGTGATGCCGCAGGCGTCCACGAGGGTCTGCCCGAGGCCGGGGATCAGGGTGTCGGCGACCGCGGGATAGTCCCCACTGGCCCACATGGCGCGTTGTCGTTGTTTGAGTTCTGTGGGGACGGTGTGCTGTGTCATCGGAGGCCTCCTCGGGAGGTGCGGATTTGTTGACCTCCACAGCCTGCGCCCGGAGGTCGGTCGGCCTCTAGTGCCCGATGTGTAGTGCACCGGTTCACGTTCAGTACTAGCGGGCGATGGAGTTCCCCGACAAGCGGTGGACGCTGCTGGTGGTGCGAGAGCTGTTGGCGAAGCGGCTGCGGAACCTGGAGCGAGCCAGGATCGTGCGGCGCGCGATCGATGGGTTGGGCCGTTCGAGTTCCCCTCAGTAGATCTGCCCTGGGCGATTGTTGAGGATTCAATCTCGAACAGATTTGCGTTTTCTCTAGTAATTCCCCTGCATACCCGATAAACTTGGATCACGCATTCGGGGGAAAGGGGATTCCAGTGACGCACGACGTACTGCCTCCGGTGCCGCTTCCA
>NZ_BAVQ01000018.1 GCF_000524475.1 Tomitella biformata AHU 1821
TGGCACCGCCGCCACTCGCGACGGCGATGCCACCTGGGCCAGCCCGCACTTGACAAGACCTATAGCCAGCTAGCTGAAGACGACCGTCTTGCGGTCATGCACCAGGACCCGGTCCTCGAGGTGCCAGCGCAGCCCGCGGGCGAGCACCATCTTCTCGATGTCGCGGCCCTGGCGGATCATGTCGGACACGGCGGCTGTGTGGTCGATGCGCGTCACATCCTGCTCGATGATCGGGCCCGCGTCGAGCTCCGGAGTCACGTAGTGGCAGGTGGCCCCGATCAGCTTCACACCGCGGATGAATGCCTGGTGGTATGGCCGCGCGCCGACGAATGACGGCAGGAAGCTGTGGTGGATGTTGATGGCCTTGCCGGCCCAGTGCTCGCAGAGCTCCGGGGGCAGCACCTGCATGAAGCGGGCGAGGACAACGGCGTGCGGATCGTGCGCGTCGACGAGCTCGCGGACCTCGTCGAACGCGGCGAGACGGCCCTCGGGATCGACCTTGCCGTTGGGGAACGGCACATAGTGGAAGGCGATGCCGTGCGCGCGCACCACGGGCTCGAGGTCGCGGTGGTTGCCGATCACGGCGGCGATGGTGGCGGGCAGCTCGCCCTGGGCGGCGCGGCCCAGCAGGTCGTGCAGGCAGTGCCCGTCCTTGCTCACCAGCAGGACCACGCGCTTGGCGTCGCCGGAGTCGTGCAGCGTCCACTCCGTCTCCGGGCCCAGCTCTGCGGCGACGGCGGCGAAGCGCTCGCGCAGCTCGTACACACTCAGGCTCACGGAGTCCGCGCGGATGGCCTGGCGGGTGAAGAACCAGTCGGAGTCCGGGTCCGCGTGGTACGCAGCCTCCACGATCCAGCCGCCGAGATCGCTCAGGAACTCGGAGATTCGCGCGACGATGCCGGTGCGGTCCGGCGTGCCGAGGGTGAGCACATAGCGACGGTCATCGGAGGCTTGAACAGAAGTCATGCGCCCATTTTGGCCCAGAGCCCCGCGGGCGCGCACAGCAGGGAAGGGTATGCCAGGCTGGACGGCATGAGCGCAGACGGCGGAGCAGCGGAGCAAGCGGTGTCTTTTCGTGACCGGGTAGCGTCGATTGTGGACCACACGCTGCTCAAACCGGAGGCGACGCGGGCCGATGTGGCGGCGCTGATCGCCGAGGCCCGCGACCTGAGGGTGGGCGCGATCTGCGTCTCGCCGAGCATGTTGCCGGTCTCGGCGGAGGGCCTCGTGATCGCGGCGGTGGCGGGCTTCCCGTCGGGCAAGCACCACTCGCTGATCAAGGGCGCGGAGGCGCGGTTCGCGGTGGACTCGGGCGCGCAGGAGATCGACATGGTCATCGACGTCGGCGCGGCTGTGGCAGGGGAGTACGACGCGGTGCTGTCGGACATCATCACGGTCCGCGAGGGTATCGGCGCGTCGACCATCCTGAAGGTGATCCTGGAGACGGCGGCGCTCAGCGATGACGCCATCGTCGAGTGCTGCCGGGCCGCGGAGCGCGCGGGCGCGGACTACGTCAAGACGTCCACGGGCTTCCACCCGGCGGGCGGCGCGAGCGTGCACGCAGTCGCGCTGATGGCGCAGACAGTGGGCGGGCGGCTCGGCGTGAAGGCCAGCGGCGGTATCCGCACCGCGGAGTTCGCGATGGAGCTCATCGACGCCGGTGCGACTCGGCTGGGCCTGTCCGGCACCCGGGCCGTGCTGGACGGATTGCCCAGCTAGCTAGAAGATGCTGCAGCCGGACCCGGCCGTGGAGTCAGCGGTGGAGTCGGCGATGAGCGCGGCCCGGCCACCCTGGAGCTGGATGGTGAGGCCGGCGTCGGCCACCTTGACCGACTCCGGCGCCAGGCCCAGCGGGTACTCGCCGAGGTTGCCGGTGATCTGGTCGATGATCTGTTGCGGCAAGTCATTCGGCAGCCCGAAGCCCAGGGCGGTGACCTCGGTGGTGGTCATCGTGATCGCGCCGCCGGCCACCCCGGGCCGCAGCGTGATCGAGCTGATGCCGCCGGCCAGCTGGACATGGATGGAGTTCGCCGTGGAATCGAGCTGCACGCCGGTGATCAACATGCCGATCGGGAGCGTCTGCAGGCTCGACAGGATCGCCGGCGCGGGCCACACGATGTTGGCCTCCGAGCTGCCGATCGTGCCGCCGGAGCCGTCGCTGGCGGGCAGTTCCACATCGTGAAAGCTCGAGTCCAGCTGAAAGCCCTGCAGAGTGGCCCCACCGATTCCGCTGATGCTCGCGTCGTCGCTGCGGATATTGAGCTGGGACACCTTGTGATCGAGGGCGGTCAGCAGCAGGGGCTTAGCGCCGAGACTGACGTCGACCGGCCCGCCGAGCTCGCCCTCGAGGGTGTGGCTCATGCACGAGGTGACTTTGTGGCGCGCGTAGAACTCGACGCCGACCCCCACCGCGACGACCGTGGTCAGCGCAATCGAGAGGACGATCAAGAGGGAGGTGCCGCGCCTGCGGTTGCTCACGTTGGTAGTCATCGCCTCAAATTGTGCACAACAAACATTAGGGAATGCTGAGAATCAGCGGTTCTGCAGCAGCCAGCTGTTGGTGAACTCATTCTCGACCTCGAGCAACCCCACGAGATTGTCGAGCATCATCTCCTCGAGCTTGCCGCCGAGCAGCGGGATGTTCACCTTCGCCTCGGGCGAGGTGCGCAGGACCGAGCCGTCGCCGTCGTCGAACAGCGCGATCTCGCCGTCGAGGCTGCCCGGTGCGCCCGGCATGGTCGCGGTGAACGAGCCGGTGGTGATACCGCCCGGCACAAATGGGCCGTAGTGCGCGGTGCGGGTGATCACCAGGTCCGACTGCAGGACTGTCTGCGCTACCGTGGGCAGCGTGTGCTTCTCGATGACCTGCATCATCACCAAGTCGATCCCCGCGTCAGTGGAGGTGAACTCCTCCACCACCGAGGTGGGGGTGAGTTCCCGCATGCGGGTCATGAGGGCCTCCCAGTAGTCGCGATTCGCCAGTGCGGCGTAAGCCTGGGCGGCGGAACTGGACAGTTGGGCCGTGTAGTCAATGCGTCGAGCCATGGAGGCAGGTTACCGTGACTGCTTGTGTCCTCCATCGATGTGTCCAAACTTGCCTCCGACGCCGGGGCCGATCATGCCGTCGACGCCCCCCTGTCGGGCCTGACGACGCTGCACCTCGGCGGCCCCGCGCGGCACCTGATCACCTGCGCCACGACCACGTCGCTGGTCCAGGTGATCGCTGCGCTCGACGCGGCGGAGGAACGCGCGCTGATCGTGGCCGGGGGCTCCAACCTGGTGATCTCCGATGAGGGCTTCGACGGCGTCGTGGTCTGCGTGGCAAATGCCGAGGTTGCGGTTGAGGGGTCGGTGCTGACCGCGGAGGCCGGTGCGGAGTGGGACCACGTGGTGGCCACGGCCGTCACGCATGGCCTGGGGGGCATCGAGTGCCTCTCCGGGATCCCGGGCTCTGCGGGTGCGACGCCCGTGCAGAACGTGGGCGCATACGGCGTGGAGGTCGCAGAGGTGCTGCGGCGCGTGGAGTTGCTGGACCGGGTCACTGGCGAGGTCCGCTGGGCCGCGCCATCCGAGTTGGGCCTGGCCTACCGCAGCAGCGTGCTCAAGCACAGCGACGACGCGCTGGTGCTGCGCGTCGAGCTCGACCTCACCGCGGACGGGCTCTCGGCCCCGGTGCGGTACCGCGAGCTGACCGCCGCGCTCGGGGCCGCGGAGGGGGACCGGCTGCCGGTCGCGCAGGTGCGGGAGACCGTGCTGGCCCTGCGTGCTGGCAAGGGCATGGTGCTGGGCCTCACCGACGCTGACGGCGGGCCGGACCACGACACGTGGAGCGCCGGCTCGTTCTTCACCAATCCCATCGTCGCCGAGTCCGCGCTGCCGGGGATCCTGGCCGCGATCGCCGCGAGGGTGGGCGTCGACGTCCGCGCGCCCCAGTTCCCCGACGGCGAGGGCAGAGTGAAGCTCTCTGCCGGCTGGCTCATCGAGCGGGCCGGCTTCGCGAAGGGGCACCCAGGGGCCTCGGCCGCCGCCCGCCTGTCGACCAAACACACCCTCGCACTGACGAACCGCGGCGCGGCCACCACCGCGGACCTCCTGGCTCTGGCCCGCGAGGTGCGCGCTGGGGTGCACGCGGCGTTCGGCGTGACGCTGACCCCGGAGCCGGTGCTGGTGGGCTGCGCGATCTAGGCGTCTCCCCAGAGAAGCGCCTCAGTGCTGGCGATGCACCCGGCCGGCGTCGGCCTGATCCCGCGGCTTGACGATGATCTGGTCCAGGTTGACGTGCGGCGGCCGTGTGGCGACGAAGCCGACGATCTCCGCGATGTCGTCCGCGATCAGCGGGGTGACGCCGGCATACACGTCGGCCGCGCGCTGGGCATCACCGTCGAAGCGGACGAGGGAGAACTCGGTCTCGACCATGCCGGGGCAGATCTCGGTGAGCCGGACGGGCTTGCCGAGGAGTTCCCCGCGCAGGGTGCGGTGCAGGAGTGCCTGGGCGTGCTTGGCGGAGGTGTAGCCGGCGCCGTTGTCGTAGTGGCCGAGCGCGGCGACCGACGTGACGGTGACGATGAGGCCGTCGCCGGAGTCGATCAGCGCGGGCAGCAGGGACTTGGTCATGCGCAGCGTGCCGAGGACATTGGTCTCCCACATCCAGCGCCAGTCGTCGAGGTCCGCCTCGAGAACCGGGGCGAAGCCCTTCGCGCCGCCGGCGTTGTTGATGAGCACGTGTACCGGTCCGGCCGCCGTCGTGGCCGCGACGAAGGCGTCGACGGAAGCCTCGTCGGTCACATCGAGCTGATGGGCGGTGCCGCCGATCTCCTGGGCGATCGCCTCGATCCGCTCGACCCGGCGCGCGCCTAGGACCACGTGGAAACCCTGCGCGGCGAGGGTGCGCGCGCAGGCCTCGCCGATCCCGGAGCTTGCGCCTGTGACGACCGCGGTCTTGCTTGCATCTGTGTTGGCCATGGGGTGAACAGTAATCGCCCAGGTGCCCCGATCCCAGGCAATGGCGCCCATCGTGCGCCGCCCGGGCGCATCGGGCCTACCCTGGGCAGCATGGCAGAGCACAGTGCTGCGGTTTTCGAGGCCTTCAGCGCCGACGGGACCCGCATCGTCTTTCGCGTCGATGGCAATTCCGAGGCCAGACCGCTGGTCCTGATCCATGGCTGGGCACAGTCATCCGCGTGTTGGGGCCCCAACGTCATGGCTGCGCTGACCAGGCAGTACCGGGTGATCGCGATCGATCTTCGCGGGCACGGCTACTCGGGCGCGCCGGACACCGGCTACGACGACTCCGCGCTGTGGGCGGCGGATGTGGCGGCGGTGCTGGCGGCCGCGGGGGTCGGCCCCGGCGATGGCGCGATCCTGTTGGGCTGGTCCTACGGCGGGCTGGTCTGCTGCGACTATCTGGCCGCGCATCCGGAATCGATGGCCGACGGGGCCGTCGCCGGTCTGGTCTTGGTGGGCGCGATCACCGGGATTGGCCGCGGGCACAAGGGCGGGCGCGTCGGACCGGCGATGAGGTCGGCGATGCCGGCGGCGCTCTCTGAGGATCCCGAGGTGGCTGTGCCAGCTCTGGTCTCGTTCGCGTCCGCGCTGCGCGGGGCCGCAGTGGACAAGGGCGCGGACGAGCAGCGGCTGCTGGGGCTTTCCATCAGCACCCCGCCGCGCGTGCGGGCCGCAATCTTCCAGCGCTCCGTGGGCCACGATGATCTGTTGGCCGCGCTGCCGGTCCCCGCGTTGATCATGCACGGCGAGCAGGACGCGGTGGTCGACCCCAGCGCCGCCCGCCATACCAGCGGGCTGGTCCCGCGCTCGCGACTGTCCCTCTGGGAGGGTGGCGGCCACGCCCCGTTCATGGAGAACGAGGGCCGCTTCATCAGCGAGATCGACGAGTTCATCGACGCGATCGAGGCCACCCAGACAGCGCTCGAAGCCGGAGTCGCCCGATGACGGCCAGGCTGCCGCGTCGGGTCGCGGTCTTGTCGCTGCACACCTCGCCGCTGAGCCAGCCAGGGGTCGGCGACGCCGGCGGGATGAACGTGTATGTGCTGCAGACCGCGCAGGAGATGGCGCGTCGGGGCGTGGAGGTCGAGATCTTCACCCGCGCGACGTCGTCGACCGCGCCGTCGATCCAGGAGGCCGGGCCCGGCGTGCTCGTGCGCAATGTGGCGGCGGGGCCGTTCGAGGGCCTGGACAAGCGGGACCTGCCGACGCAGCTGTGCGCGTTCACGGCCGGTGTGCTGCGGGCGGAGGCGCAGCATGCGCCCGGCTACTACGACGTGGTGCACTCGCACTACTGGCTCTCCGGCCAAGTCGGCTGGCTGGCCCGCGACCGCTGGGCCGTGCCGCTGGTGCACACCGCGCACACCCTCGCAGCCGTGAAGAACGCGGCGCTGGCGGCGGGGGACACCCCGGAGCCGATGACGCGGCAGATCGGCGAGCACCAGGTGGTGCAGGAGGCCGACAGGCTTATCGCCAACACGGAGGACGAGCGCCGCCAGCTCATCGAGATCCATGACGCGGACCCCGCGCGCATCGACGTGATCGCGCCCGGCGCGGACCTCGAGCGCTACCGCCCCGGCGACCGCGCGGCGGCCCGCCGCGAGCTGGGCCTGGACCCCGCCGCGACCTATGTGACGTTCGTCGGCCGGATCCAGCCGCTCAAAGCGCCCGACGTGCTGCTGCGGGCGGCCGCCGACCTCATCAACGCCGACCCCGGCTCCGCGCTGCGGGTGCTGGTGGTCGGGGGGCCGTCGGGCTCGGGCTTGGACCGTCCGGAGTCGCTCATCCGTCTCGCCGCGGAGCTGGGCGTCAGCGACCGGGTGACCTTCCTGCCGCCGCAGCCGCCGGAGCGGCTGGCGCTGGTCTACCGGGCGTCGGACCTCGTGGCGGTACCGAGCCACTCGGAGTCCTTCGGGCTCGTCGCTATCGAGGCGCAGGCCTGCGGGGTGCCGGTGATCGCGGCGAATGTCGGCGGGCTGGGGGTGGCCGTGCGCGACGGCCACACCGGGCTGCTGGTCGACGGTCACCGCACGGCGGACTGGTCGCGGGCGCTGCGGACGCTGGTGGACAACCCGGGACTGCGCGCCGAGTACGCCGCGAACGCGCCACTGCACGCCGCGGACTTCTCCTGGCGACACACGGCCGACGGGCTGCTGGCCAGCTACTCGGTGGCGATGGCGCAACGGGCGGCGCAGGAGCGGCGGCTAGACCAGAAGCTGGCCGCCCGGCATGAGAGCGATGAACGACGCGAGCAGGACACGAGAGGGCGGGCGCGGGTATGAGCACAGCAGACACGATTGAGCGGTCCCTCGCACTGATCGAGGCGGCGCTCGCCGAGCACGGGCTCGAGTACAACCGGGTGGACGATGGCGATGGGGAGGGGCGCAGCATCGTCGCGGTCCTGCCTGGGGAGCGCAAGCTCAAGACCACCTGCCTGCTCACGGTGGGCCAGCACGGTGTGCGGGTCGAGGCGTTCGTGTGCCGGCACGCGGACGAGGACACCGAGGCGGTCTATCGCTTCCTGCTGCGCCGCAACCGGCACCTGTTCGGGGTGCACTACACAATCGACAGGATCAACGACATCTACTTGGTGGGCCGCATCTCCACCGAGTCGCTGACGGCAGCCGAGCTCGACCGGGTCCTCGGCCAGGTCCTGGAGGCGGCAGACGGGGATTTCAACACGATTCTCGAGATCGGCTTCCACACCTCCATCCGACGGGAATGGCGCTGGCGGACGGTGCGCGGAGAGTCGTTGCGGAACCTCGAGGCATTCGAGCATCTGGTCACGGACGAGGACCGGGAAGCAGTCGCACGGGGCCAGGTGATCCTGGACGACGCGCCTCCCGCCGCGGCCCCGGATCGGCCGGATCTGCCCGAGTGACCGAAACTTCTGCTCGGCAGGGATAATGAAAGCTATGACTATCGGAACCCTGGTCCTGCTCCGCCACGGCGAGAGCGATTGGAATGCCAAGAACCTGTTCACCGGCTGGGTCGACGTGCCCCTGACGGAGAAGGGCATCGGCGAGGCCAAGCGCGGCGGCGCGCTGCTCGTCGAGCACGATCTGCTCCCCGACGTGCTCTACACGTCCCTGCTGCGTCGGGCGATCATCACCGCCAACCTCGCGCTGGAGGAGGCCGACCGCCTCTGGATCCCCGTCGTGCGGGACTGGCGCCTTAACGAGCGCCACTACGGCGCGCTGCAGGGCAAGGACAAGGCCCAGGTCAAGGCCGAGTACGGCGACGAGCAGTTCATGCTGTGGCGCCGCAGCTACGACACCCCGCCGCCCGCCATCGAGGTCGGCACCGAGTTCAGCCAGGACGCAGACCCCCGCTACGCCGGCATCGACGCGCCGCTGAGCGAGTGCCTCCAAGACGTTGTCAAGCGCATGATCCCGTACTGGGAGGAGACGATCTCCGCGGATCTGCGGGCCGGCAAGAACGTGCTGGTCGCCGCACACGGCAACTCGCTCCGCGCGCTGGTCATGCACCTGGACGGGATCTCCAAAGAGGACATCGTGCACGTGAACATCCCCACCGGCATCCCGCTGCGCTACGACCTCAAGGACGAGGGCGGCGCCCTCAAGCCCGTCACCGTCGGCGGCGAGTACCTCGACCCGGAGGCCGCCGCAGCCGGCGCCGCTGCGGTCGCCGGCCAGGGAAAGTAGCAAACCCCCGGTGCTCATCACGCTGATCCTGCTCCTGGGCCTAATCGTGGGCCTGGGGCTAGGCGTCGCCGTCGGCCCGATGGTCAGGTCGCGGCTGGACGAGCGGCGCTATCTGCGCAAGGGGCCGTCCCGCACGCAGCTGCTCTCTATGGTGATCAACGACTCGCCCACCGGCATCGCCGTCGTGGATGGGGACCGGAATATCGTGCTGCACAACCGCCGGGCCGACGAGCTGGACCTGGTGCATGAGGGTGAGCTCGACGATCGCGGCTGGGCCGCCGCGCGCCAGGTGCTCGCCGAGCGGCGCAACTTGGACTTCGACCTCGTCGGCGAGGACCGCAAGCGCGGCCGATCCCTGTCCGTGCGCGGACAGGCTCGGCTGCTCGACGCCCGCGTCGGGCGCTACGCGGTGCTGTTCGCGGACGACGACTCCGAGACTGTTCGGATGGAGTCCGCGCGCCGCGATTTCGTCGCCAATGTCAGCCATGAGCTCAAGACCCCCGTCGGTGCCATGGGCCTGCTCGCGGAGGCGCTCTTAGAGTCCGCGGACGATCCGGACACCGTCCGGTACTTCGGCCAGAAGGTGCTCAACGAGTCGCACCGCCTGGGCGCCATGGTCACAGAGCTGATCGCGCTCTCCCGCCTGCAGGGCGCGGAGAAGCTGCCCAACCTGGCGGCGGTGTCGGTCGACAACGTGATCGCCGAGGCGCTGGGCAATGCCGCATTCACCGCGGCGGCCGCCGAGATCGAGATCACCACGGACGAGCCGAGTGGGCTGGAGGTGCTCGGTGACCGCATGCTGTTGGTCACCGCGCTGACGAACCTGATCTCCAACGCGGTGAACTACTCGCCGCTGGGCTCGCCGGTGTCGGTGAGCCGCACACTCCGCCGTCGGCACGTGCAGATCAGCGTCACCGACCACGGCATCGGCATCGCGCCGAAATACCAGCAGCGCGTGTTCGAGCGCTTCTACCGGGTCGACAAGGCCCGTTCCCGGGCCACCGGCGGCACCGGTCTGGGATTGGCCATCGTCAAACACGTGGCACTGAACCACAATGGGCGGATCCGGCTGCGTAGCAAGCCGGGTGAGGGTTCCACCTTCACCATGGAGCTGCCCGTGCACAATCCTGCCCCGGACCATCCGGATCGGGGCACGCAAAATATCGGTCAGAGCATTCTGGGGCCATCGTGAACTGGCCCCGGGCAATGAGAGGACATCGCTGGTGACCCGTGTGTTGATTGTGGAGGACGAGCCCTCGCTTGCCGAGCCGCTTGCATTCCTGCTGCGCAAGGAGGGTTTCGAGGTCGCGGTCAGCGAGGACGGGCCCTCTGCTCTCGAGTCCTTCGAGCGCTCCGGCGCCGACATCGTCCTGCTGGACCTGATGCTGCCCGGAATGAGCGGCACCGAGGTCTGCAAACAGCTGCGGCTCAAGTCGAGCGTCCCGGTGATCATGGTCACCGCGCGCGACAGCGAGATCGACAAGGTGGTGGGCCTCGAGATCGGGGCGGACGATTATGTGACCAAGCCCTATTCCGCGCGCGAGTTGATCGCCCGGATCCGGGCGGTGCTGCGCCGCGGCGTCGAGTCGCTGGACGATGACGAGATGGCCGAGATGGTGCTCAGCTGTGGGCCCGTCGAGATGGACGTCGAGCGCCACGTCGTGACCGTCTCCCGGCAGCCGGTGATGATGCCGCTCAAGGAGTTCGAGCTGCTCGAGTTCCTGCTGCGCAACGCCGGCCGGGTGCTCACCCGCCAGCAGCTCATCGAGCGGGTGTGGGGCGCGGACTATGTGGGGGACACCAAGACCCTCGACGTGCACGTCAAGCGCCTGCGCGCGAAGGTCGAGGAGGACCCGGGCAAGCCCAAGCACCTGATCACGGTGCGCGGGCTGGGCTATAAACTCGAGGACTGACACTGACAGGGCGCGGCCCCGGCGATCTGTAGATCGCCGGGGCCGCGCCCTGCTCGCGTTGAGGGGCTGGTCGCCTAGCTGGCGCCGAGGCCGACGCCGAGGCCGAGACCGCCGAGGCTGCCTGCCAGGTCGACGTTGATGTCCAGTCCAGGGCTGGAGCCGGCGCCCGCGCTGCCCAGGTCAGGCATCGACGGGATCACGATGGCACCCATGGGGGGCAGGTGGAACTCAGGCAGTGCGGGCAGCGGCGGGATGGCCGGTGGCTGCCAGCCGTCCGCCGTCACCCAGATGGTGCGCGGGCCGGCGTTGGTGACGTAGTGCACGGTGTGCTGCCCGCCACCGTTGTCGATCTGCACGCAGGAGGAGTACACGGCGCCGTCCACGAAGCACTCGATCTTGCCGGTGGTGCCATAGGTGCTGAAGAGCAGGTTCAGATCGCCGTTCTCCGCGAACGCGCCGGGCTCGTTGAACGCGATGAACTGGTCCGTCACGTCGGTGCGGGGGTTGTCGTCGGCGTTGGCGACGGGAGCGAAGACGACGGCGGCCGCGGCGACTGCGGCGGCGGCCACGAGGGTCTTGCGAATCATTGTGAACTCCAAATCTTTGGTGGGGTCGACAAGGGACACGCTGACCAGCTCCCGTGGCGGCCGGCATGTCCGAGGGCAAGCGATCTGGAGCGGTCGGGAGCCGCTGGATCGATCCGTTCGGGTGAGCGAGTAATGCCCACTGACCAGTCCATCGAGCGCAATGTAATTCGCGTTACAACCAGCAGACTGGGCGGCTGACCTGGGCGGGCGGCCGACTCATCAAGTGGCTCAGCGTGTTTTGCGCTGTCAGATCACCCGTCGCGGCGCTGGGCCTGGGCCGTCGCGGGGTGGATGGCGATCAATCCCAGGCCCGCCCGGCGTCGGCACAGGCCCGCGAGTGCGGAGTACACATCCGCGCCCAGGAGGCCCGTGAGCTCGGGTCCGTAGGACTGCCAGACGGCTTGCGCGCCGACGTGGGCCGCGGGATCGCCGGTGCAGTACCAGTCCAGGTCCTCACCGCCGGGGCCCCAACCGCGACGGTCGTACTCGCCTACGGTCGTGACAAGTATGTCCACGCCGTCGGGTCGCTCCTCCCACTCCTGGGTGCGGCGGATCGGCAGCTGCCAGCACACGTCGGGCTTGACGTCCATGGGCAGCTGGCCGGTGCGCAGTGCCATCCGGTGCAGCGCGCACCCCGTGCCGCCCTCGAAGCCGGGCCGGTTCAGGAACACGCATGCGCCCTCGAATTTGCGGGTGCGGAGCGCGGGCTCGTCGTCCACCTCGTCCTGCTCCAGATAGCCGTTCACACCCAGCCCCACCGACCGCAGCTGCCAATCCTCTTTCGTGAGCTGCGCCACTGCGCCGTCGAGCCGGTCCCGGTCCTCCTCGTCGGTGAGGAACGCGCCGTGTGAACAGCAGCCGTCGTCCGGGCGGTCGGCGAGTATGCCCTGGCACGCGGGAGTGCCGAAGACGCAGGTCCAATTGGACAGCAGCCAGGTCAGATCGGCGCGGACCAAGTGCAGGGGATCGGCCGGATCCGGGAACTCGATCCACTCGCGCGGAAAGTCGGGATCTACTTCGAAAGCGTCAGGGGTGGCCACAGCGGTATTAGAGCCTGTCGGTGTGCGGGGGTTCAACCCGGAGCGTGTTTGGGGTCCAGAGGTCACAGTTATGACGGTAGACCGACTAAGTTGTTCTATGTGCGTCTAGGAGTGCTCGATGTCGGCAGTAACACCGTCCACCTATTGGTGGTGGACGCGCATCGTGGTGCGCACCCCACGCCAATGAGCTCCACGAAAGTCGCGCTGCGGCTCTCCGAGCAGATGGATGAGACGGGCAGGCTGCGCGACGGCGTCGCACAGACCCTGGTCGCCACGGTTCGGGAGTTCTCCGAGATCGCGCGCACTTCCGGATGCGGGGAGATGATGGCCTTCGCCACCTCCGCCCTGCGCGACGCCACCAACTCGGAGGACGTGCTCTGCCAGGTGCGCGCGGAGACGGGCGTGGAGCTCGACGTGCTGACCGGGGTGGATGAGGCGCGGCTGACCTTCCTGGCGGTGCGCCGCTGGTATGGCTGGAGTGCGGGCCGTATCCAGAACTTAGACATCGGCGGCGGCTCCCTGGAGCTGTGCAGCGGGGTTGACGAGGACCCTGACGTGGCGTTCTCGCTGCAACTGGGGGCCGGGCGACTTACCCGTGACTGGTTCCACGAGGACCCGCCGGGCCGCCGTCGCATAGCTGCGCTCCGAGACTGGCTGGACGCGGAGCTGGTCGAGCCGTCGAAGGCCTTGCGCGCGGCGGGCACGCCCGACTTGGCGGTGGCCTCGTCCAAGACCTTCCGCACCCTCGCCCGGCTCACCGGCGCTGCGCCGGCGAGCCACGGTCCGCGGGTGCCCCGGCAGCTCACGGCCAGCGGCCTGCGACAGCTCATCGCCTTCATCTCCCGGATGACGGCGTCCGACCGCGCGGAGCTCGAGGGCGTCAGCTCGGACCGCTCGGCGCAATTGGTGGCCGGTGCGCTGGTGGCGGAGGCGAGCATGCGATCGTTGGCGGTCGACCAAGTCCAAATTTGTCCATGGGCTTTGCGTGAGGGATTAATTCTGCGTCGATTGGATACCGAGATGGGTGGCGAACTGTTGGTGGGCACGAGATGACTGAGAAGCCAGAGGCGGACCGCGTGATCACGGTGGCGGAATTGCTGGCCAGGCATGGTCAGGCTTCGGGGACCGCTGGCCGCGTGCATCGTCGGCGGGCGCGTGAGGGCGGCATCTCGGTGGCCGAGCTCACGGGCGAGATCCCCATAATCCGGGAGCCGGCGCCTGTAGCCGAGCCCGAGGCTGTCCACACCGCAGTCGAGGAGGTGCCGGATGAGGCGCTCCCGGCCGACGAGGACGCCCCGGAGGCGGCCCCAGAAGAGGCCCCAGAAGAGCCTGCAGACGAGGCCCCCGAAGAGCCTGCCGCCGATGAGCCCGCGGAGCCCCGGGCCTATTCGGCCTTGGACGCAGTCTCCGACGCCGGGCCACAGAGCCCGCGCGAGTTCGGGGCGACTTCGGCGTTCTCCTCGATGACGCCGCTCGCTGGCTCGATCATGACGACAGCCGCCCCCACAGAGCCCGAGGCTGCCGTCGATGACGAGCCCTCGGCCGCCGTCTCCGAGAAGAGCCCGCTGCGCCAGTGGCTGGCACTGGGCGCGCAGGCCGTGGTGGGTGTCGCGGTCGGCGCGGCGCTGTTCATCGGCTTCGAGCGACTGTGGGACTCCCTCCCGTACGTGGCCCTGGTGCTCGCGCTCCTGGTCATCCTGGCCATGGTCGCCGTTGTGCGGATCTTGCGTAAGACAGACGACATCGTCAGCATCTTGATCGCGGTGGTGGTCGGAGTCATCGTGACGATCGGCCCGCTGGCGTTCGTGCTGAGCACCACGTGACCAGCAGATCGTGAGGCGCCACAGCATCCCGGTGGGATTGTCCACCGCGTCGGTGTATCCGCAGAAGGCGGAGAGCGCCTTCCAGTTCGCCGCCGAGCTTGGCTATGACGGCATCGAGCTGATGGTCTGGGCGGAGGCCGTGAGCCAGGACGCGAAGGCCGTGCGGGCCCTCATCGAGAAGTACGACATGCCGGTGCAGGCCGTGCACGCGCCCTGCTTGCTGATCTCGCAGCGCGTCTGGGGCACCGACCCCGTCCGGCGGCTCGACAAGGCTGTGGAGATGGCTCGATCGGTCGGCGCGACCACCGTGGTGGTGCACCCGCCGTTCCGCTGGCAGCGCCCTTATGCCCGCGGGTTCGCCGAGCAGGTGGCGCGGCTCGAGGACACGACCGGCATCATCGTCGCCGTCGAGAATATGTTCCCGATGCGCGCGGACCGGCTGTTCGGCCGCAAGGAGCGCTCCATCGAGCGGATGGGCAAGCGCGGCGGACTGCCCGGGCCTGGAGTGTCCGCGTTCGCGCCCGGCTACGACCCGACGACACAGCCGCACCGCCACTTCACCCTCGACCTGTCCCACACCTCCACGGCGGGCATGGACGCGCTGGAGCTGGCAGACCGAATGGGGGCTGGCCTCGTGCACGTGCACCTCGCGGACGGGCGCGGCGCGTACGTCGACGAGCACCTGATCCCGGGCCATGGCACTCAGCCCTGCGCGGAGCTCTGCCAGCGGCTGGGCTCCAGCGGATTTGCCGGCCAGGTGGTCCTCGAGGTGAACACGCAGAATGCGCGGACTCGCGTTGAGCGAGCTAGCATGCTCGCTGAGGCATTGGCCTTCGCCCGCCAACACCTGGGTTGAGCGCGCCATAATCTTGATCTGAGATGGAGTAGGCACATGACCGCGTTGACCCCGCCATTTTCGGCCGCCATGGCCCTGACGAGTACGCGCCCCGGCTCCTATTGCGCGACCATCTCCCAGACGTGGACCATCGGCCCGAAGGTGCACGGCGGCACAATGCTGGCGGTGTGCGGCGCCGCTGCCCGCGCCGCGCTCGGCGCGCACACAGGGGGGCTCGACGCGGCCGTTGAGCCGGTCTCGATCAGCGCCAGCTACCTGTCCGCACCCAATCCGGGCGAGGTGCAGCTGACCACGACGGTGCGTAAGTCCGGCCGTCGCGTCTCGCTGGTGGAGGTCGAGCTGGCGCAGGGCGGACGGGTGGCCGTGCATGCGGTCGTCACTCTGGCCGTGCCCGACGACGCGGCTCCACTGCATGCGGCGGGCTCCACGCTCGCGGACCTCTCGCCGACGCCGGACGCGACGGCCGTCGAGGTTAGCTCCTCGCCCATGGGCGCCGTCATGAACCTGGCCAGCGCCTGCGAGATCTGGGCCGACGCGGCATCGGCCAAGTTCGCGAACCCCGAGAGTGTTGACGGCACGGGGGATATTCATGTCCGCATGTGGGTGCGCCCGCGCGGTGAGGCGCCGGACGCGCTGTTCGCCCTGATGGCCGGAGACGTGTCCGCGCCCGTGACCTTAAATCTGGGGCGCTTCGGCTGGGCGCCCACGATCCAGCTGACGACCTACCTGCGCGCGCTCCCAGTCGACGGCTGGCTGCGGGTGGAGGCTTCGAGCACCCTCGTCGGGCAGCGATGGTTCGAGGAGGACCACCTCGTCCTCGATGAGGCCGGGACGGTTGTGGTGCAGAGCCGCCAGCTGGCGATGGTGCCCGAGGCCGGTCCGGCCTGACCCGCCCGGCCCCTGGCCATCCCGACGACGGGCTGGCCTGTCGGCGTGGCAGGCTGTTCGGCATGACAAGAATTGCAGTGATCGGCGGCGGCCGAATTGGCGAGGCACTCGTGTCCGGTCTGCTGGGCGCGGACACCAAGCCCCGGGATCTGGTGATATCGGAGAAGCTGGAGTCGCGGGCGCGCCAGCTGACCACCGACTACGGCGTGCGGGTCACCGCCAGCCTCAGCGACGCGGTGGAGGGCGCGGACGTCGTGGTCATCGCGGTCAAGCCCGGCGACGTGGATGCGGTGCTGACGGAGCTCGCCGACATCCAGGAGAACAGCGACGACGACCAGCTGTTGGTCTCGCTCGTCGCGGGCATCCCCACCGGCAAGTTCGAGAACCTGCTGCCGGCCGGCACCGCGGTGGTGCGGGTGATGCCGAACACGCCGATGCTCGTTGGCAAGGGCGCGAGCGCAGTGTGCGGCGGCCGGTACGCGACCCCCGTGCAGCTGGAGCTCGTGGAGCAGATGCTCGACGCGGTCGGGATGGTCCGCCGGGTCAAGGAGGCCCAGATGGACGCGGTGACCGCCGTGTCCGGCTCCGGCCCCGCGTATGTGTTCCTGGCTGTCGAGGCGATGATCGACTCGGGCGTGGCGCTGGGCCTGACCCGCACGGTCGCGACGGACCTTGCGGTGCAGACGTTCATCGGCGCCAGCGAGATGCTAGCCGAGTCGGGGGAGTCCCCTTCGGAGCTGCGGGCCGCGGTGACCTCGCCGGGCGGCACGACGGCCGCCGGGGTGCGGGTCCTCGAGCGCGAGGGGCTGCGCTCCGCCTTCTATGAGGCGATGGCAGCGGTCCGGGATCGCTCGCTCGAGCTGGGCAAACTGGTCGACTAGCGGCCCTGAAGGGCCTGGACGATCGTCGAAGTCCCCGTTCTCCGGCTTTTTTCGTGAGGCCGTCGCAGGTCAGCGTGTTTCTGATTTATGGGATTGTCACACGCGTCGCAATAGCACCATCTTTACCGTTAAGGTGGGTGGAGCACGTGCGTGTCTGGTCCGCCGGTGGGGAAGCCGGCGGCGCGACATGTGCCGGAGGAAGTGAATAAATGGCGTCTTCTGACGAGCCGCCCACACGGGCCAAGGCTGTCAACTTGAGTTCCGCGGATAAGGACGGTAAGGCATCGCTGTCGGGAACGCAGTTCCTGACAGTGGCCGAGGTGGCATCGATGATGCGCGTCTCGAAGATGACCGTGTACCGCCTGCTGCACAACGGAGATATGCCCTCGGTGAGGGTTGGTCGCTCGTTCCGAGTGCCGGCAGAGGCAGTGCACGAGTATCTTCAGACGTCGTATTTCGACGCTGGATAGGCTCGTGTCAGCCTGGCTGGCGCGTGTTGCTCGACAAGTTTGACACCCTCGATTGGATCGAAACGAGAGTGCGGCGGTAACATAGCGCATTGTCGTGCCGTTGAGTCGGTTCTTCGAGGCGTTCGGTGTGCCGCTGTGGTCGTGAGGCTGGGGCGTGGATGCCTAGAACTGCACGGTGAGTGACCAGTTCAACGGATATATTGCACGAGGTTCGCCGCACATGTGCGGGTCCCTAGACAAGACAGTGAGGAACACCCGCCATGGGTTCAGTGATCAAGAAGCGCCGCAAGCGCATGTCGAAGAAGAAGCACCGTAAGCTTCTGCGTCGTACGCGAGTGCAGCGTCGTAAACTCGGTAAGTGATTAACAGGCCCGGTTCCCCGTTGGGGGCCGGGCCTTTTCATGTGCCGGGTTATTTTCAGGCCTGGTACCTGCGCTGTGGCTAGTGACGTGGCACCCCGGCTAGTCTGATGGAGATGAGCGACACTGGAGCACAACGCGAACCCAAGGTGGTACTGGTCACCGGAGCCAGTCGGTTCTTGGGCGCGTCCGTCGCGGCCCGCTTCGCGGCGTCACCTGGTATCGAGCGTGTGATCGCGGTCGACGGGGCGATGCCGAGCAAGCACGTGATGCGACGGCTGGGCCAGGCGGAGTTTGTGCGGGCTGATGTGCGGCACCCGATGATCGGCAAGGTACTGCGCAGCGGCGAGGTGGACACCGTCGTGCACACCGCCGTGTGCTCCCGGCCCGGGGAGGCCGGCGGCCGCAACGTCATGAAGGACCTCAACGTCCTGGGGGCGATGCACCTCTTCGCCGCGTGCCAGAAGGCGGCGTCGGTACGCCGCCTCGTGGTGCGCTCCAGCTCCGCGGTCTACGGCTACAGCGCCCGCAACCCTGCGCGGTTCACCGAGGAGATGAGCCCGCGCAACCCGCCGCGAGGCGGCTTCTCCAAGGATAGCGTCGAGATCGAGTCATATGCCCGCGGGGCCGGTCGGCGCAGGGAGGGCTTGGAGGTGTCGATCTTGCGTTTCGCGCCGCTGATCGGCACCCGCATGGACACCGAGCTGACCCGATATTTCTCCTCGCCCCTGGTGCCCACGGTCTTCGGCCGCGATCCACGGATCCAGCTGCTGCACGAGGAGGACGCGCTCGCGGCCCTCGAGCGCGCGGTGGTCGCCCCAGCCTTCGGCACCTTCAATATCGCGGGGGCGGGCATGGTCACAGGCATCCAGGCGATCCGCCGGGCGGGCCTCGTGGAGCTGTCCCTGCCCGCGTCGGTGCTCGAGATCGTGGGCAGCGCCCTTCGCGCCGCCCGCCTCGTCGACTACTCGGCGGAGGAGTTGGGCTTCCTCACCCAGGGCATCGTGCTGGACACCACCCGGATGCGCTCGGTCCTGGGGTTCGAGCCGAGATGGACCACCAAGGGCGCCTTCGACGACTATTTGCGGGGGCGTTCGATCACCCCCGTGGTGGATGCCAGGGCGGTGCGTGGGCTGGAATCACGGCTCGGCAACCTCGCGCGGCGGGTGCCAATATAGAGGTTGGGGGGGCACGGGGTGCTGAGCCAGCAGGAATTGGGAGCAGGGATGGAGGGGAGATCAAGGTGGACGATTCGGCGGTGGCGAAGGTGATTCCGCTGCGCGGTGGGGACCGTGCGCGACGCACTGAGGCGGCCGGCGCCGGACCTGCCGACTCCGGTGCTCGCCAGAACAGCGCCGGCGGTGCTGGCCGTGGGGTCCTGCGCCACCTCAACGGGTCGGACGCTGCCGCAGAACCCCTGACTGTGGAAGAGGTCGGCTCCCAGTTCGGCGATCAGGTGGCGGGGGCCCTGGAGTTTCTGCGCCGGCGCATCACCGGCGACTACGAGGTGGACGACTACGGCTTCGACCCGCACTTCAACGAGGCCGTGCTGCTGCCGGTGCTGCGGCCCCTGTTCGAGAAGTGGTTCCGCGTGGACGTCAGCGGCATCGAGCACCTCCCGGAGTCGGGCGGGGCGCTGCTCGTGTGCAACCACGCTGGCACCATCCCAGTGGATGGGCTGATGCTGTCGGTGGCGGTCCACGACCACCACCCGCTCAATCGAACCCTGCGAATGCTGGCCGCGGATCTGGTGTTCCAGACCCCGCTCCTGGGCACCGTCTCCCGGAAGGCTGGGCACACCCTCGCCTGCCACCCGGACGCGGAGAGTCTGCTGCGCGACGAGGAATTGGTCGCCGTCTTCCCCGAGGGCTTCAAGGGCGTCGGCAAACCGTTCTCCGACCGCTATAAGTTGCAGCGTTTCGGCCGTGGCGGGTTCGTCACGTCCGCCCTGCGCACCGGCGCGCCCATCGTGCCGGTCGCCGTCGTGGGGTCAGAGGAAATCTACCCGAAGATCGCGGACTTCAAGCCCCTCGCCCGGCTACTCGGCCTGCCGTATTTCCCCATCACTCCGCTCTTCCCGCTGCTCGGCCCGCTCGGCGCCATCCCGCTGCCGTCCAAATGGCATATCGAGTTCGGCGAGCCCATCGTGACCTCCGGCCACGACGCCGTCGCAGCCGATGACCCGATGGTGACCTTCGACATGACCGACCAGGTGCGCGAGCAGATCCAGCAGACGCTGTATCGCCTGCTGGCCAATCGCCGCAACGTCTTCCTGGGCTGAGATCCCTCGACCTCGCCGAGAAAGGCGAAGTTGACGCGAATCCGCTGCAAACGCGTCAACTTCGTCATCTTCGACGGTCGTGGCAGTGCGGCCGGGCGGGTCGTGGCTGGGCCGACCTCAGCCTGGTGCCTAGTCCTCCTGGCGCCGGCTCAGCACTGCGGCAGCGGCGCCGCCGACAGCACCCAGCGCGAGGGCGGTCGGCACCCCGATCTTGGCGGCCTTGCGCCCCGTGCGGAAGTCGTGGATCTCCCAGCCGCGGTTGCGGGCGACCTCGCGCAAGTCCGCATCGGGGTTCACGGCGACGGCGGTGCCCACCGCGGTGAGCATGGGGACGTCGTTGTGGCTGTCGGAGTACGCGGTGCAGCGCTTGAGGTCGAAGCCCTCGCGGACGGCCAGGGCGCGGACGGCGTGCGCCTTGCCGAGCCCGTGCAGGATGTCGCCGACGAGGCGACCGGTGAACTTGCCGTCCTCGCTCTCCACAACAGTCCCGAGCGCGCCGGTCAGGCCGAGCCGCTTGGCGATCACCTGGGCCAGGATCAGGGGGGTTGCGGTGACGAGCCAGACCTGCTGGCCGGCGTCGAGGTGCGCCTGGGCCAGGGCCATAGTGCCCGCCCAGACCTTGTCGGCGATGACCTCGTCGTAGATGTCCTCACCGAGGCTGCTGAACTCCTCGGTCTCGCGGCCGGCGATGAAGGACAATGCCTTCTCCTTGCCGCTCGCGACGTCCTCGCTGCTCTCTTTGCCGGTGACGCGGAATTTGATCTGCTGCCAGCCGAACTGGGCCATGTCGGAGACGGCAATGTACTTGCGGGCGGCCAGGCCGCGGGCGAAGTGGATGATCGAGGCGCCCTGGACCATAGTGTTGTCCACGTCGAAGAAAGCGGCGGCGGTCAAGTCCGGGGTGACGGGGGCCAGGGGGGCGAGGGCTCCGGGGCCCTCGGCGACCAGGAGCGCATGGGCTGCGTCGGCACTGGCCTCGCCAGCCTCGTTCTGCCGTAGTGCGGACGGGGTGGGGCCCAGTGGATTGCGTCCGTTCAGGCGGCCGATGCGGCGGCGGCCGGACTCGAATACACGCGAGCCGGTCAACCTGCTCGGCGTCGGTTCCTCTGACTGTTCTGGCACATGGACCTCCTGCTTGAGTGTGCCGGTGGACTGCGAGAACACTCCAACCCTAACTGTCCGGGCGCTGCGATGGACCTACCGCCCGCCCGTCTCTGCGAGCCCTCCGCCCGTTGTGATTTGCATCTCCGGAAATCAGGCGTCGGGAGGTGTCGGCTTCCGGGCTGCTGGTGGCCGCACGGACGCGGTGGGGGATACGGGATGATGGGGTTCGACCGCGCCGTCTGGGCGGGCGCCGCGAGCGTGGAGGAAAGAGGCCAAGTGATGGGCAACCGTCGGGCGATCATGTTGCTCTCGAGGGCAGGCTGCAGCAGCTGTGTGGATGCGGATGCGTCACTTCTGTTGCTGTGCAAGGACTTTGACGTCGACTACTCGGTGATTGATGTCGACGCGGCGGCGGGGGAGAACCCGGAGTTGCGGGCCGAATTTGGCGATCGGCTGCCAGTTGTGCTCTTGGACGGCCGCGAGCACAGTTATTGGGAGGTCGACGAGGACCGATTGCGGGCGGACTTGGCACAGTGAACGCCGCCCACGGCGTGTACCCCCCATACGTCAGCGGGAGGACTACCGTGTAGTGGGGTACCTCGTCAACTTTGTGCAAGTCTTCACAAGCGGTTACCGTGGGGAGAGCCAAGCGCTGGGCAGGGCCGATATATGGGTCTGTCCAGTCGCCCAATCGCCTCGGCTGCACTAAGGAGCCTTCGACGTGACGGATCGACACCATGTGGGGGGACCTATGTCCCCGCAGTCCGGTGTCTCCTCGGCCGATGCCGCATCGTCAGGCCAGCCTGCTGTCGCCAATCGTCGCACAGCTCCTCACCCGGGCCTTGTCCGGGATATCCCGAAGGCGACGGTCGGCAGGCTCGCCAGCTATCTCCGCGCGCTCAGCGCGCTTGCGGATGACGGGATCGCGAGGGTCTCCAGCGAGCAGTTGGCGGACGCCACCGCGGTCGGCTCGGCGACGCTGCGCAAAGACCTCTCCTTCTTGGGCTCGCAGGGCGTGCGCGGGGTGGGCTACGAGGTCGCGAGCTTGACGGAGTCGATCGAGTCCGCTCTCGGCCTGGACCTGGGCCACCGTGTGGTGCTCGTGGGGGTCGGCAACTTAGGCCTCGCGCTGACGGGGCACGGCGGCTTCGGCCGGCGCGGGTTCACCGTCGTCGCGCTGTTCGACATCGACCCGGCGAAGGTCGGGACCACGGTGCGCGGCCTGCGGGTGCGGCATCTGGACGAGCTTCCGGAGGCCACCGCGGATCCGGAGAGCATTATCGGGGTCATCGCGACCCCGCCCGACGCCGCGCAGCAGGCGTGCGACCGACTGGTGGCAGCCGGGGTGCAGAGCATCCTGAACTTCGCCCCTGTGGTTTTGAAGGTTCCGGAGAATATCGAGATGCGCAGGGTGGATCTGGCAGTGGAGATGCAGGTGCTTTCATTCGGGCTGGCCCGAAATTCGCGACGTGACACGGCGACGGTGACGCGATGAGCGTCCTACTGGTGGGGATCTCCCACCGAAGCGCGCCAGTCTCGGTCCTCGAGAAGGCCGCGGTGTCCGAGGCGGACCGGCCCAAACTGCTCGACGCGTTGCTGCGGTCCGCGCACGTGTCCGAGGCGATGCTGGTCTCCACCTGCAACCGCATCGAGATATACGCCGTCGTCGACGCCTTCCACGGCGCCCTCGCCGAGGTGACCGAGCTGTTCGCGGACCACTCAGAGATGGACGTGCAGACGCTGACCCCGCACCTGTATGTGCGCTACAGCGAGGCCGCGGTGGAGCACCTGTTCACTGTCGCCTCCGGCCTGGACTCGATGGTCGTGGGCGAGCAGCAGATCCTCGGCCAGATCCGCTCGGCCTACGCCGCGTCGGACGCGCAGCAGGTGGCGGGCACCGCGATCCACGAGCTGGCGCAGAAGGCGTTGCGCGTGGGCAAGCGCGTGCACACCGAAACCGGCATCGACTCCGCCGGCGCGTCCGTCGTGTCGGTGGCGCTCGAGCGCGCCGCGCAGATCCTGACCGGCGAGCGCGAGCTGTCAGGGCTCCAGGGTCGCCGCGCGGTGGTGCTCGGCGCCGGCGCGATGGGCGGATTGTCCGTCGCGAACCTGATTCGCGCGGGCATCGGCGAGCTGCTTGTCGTGAACCGCACCGCGGAGCACGCAGCCCGGCTGGCGGAGACCGCCGCGGAGGCCGGTGTGCCGTCCCGCGCGCTGGGGATGGACGAGCTGGCCAACGCGATGAAGGACGCCGATGTCGTGGTGACCTGCACGGGCGCGGTCGGCGCTGTGGTCACCCTCGCGGATGTGCATCTCGCGCTGGCGGCCCGCACGGTCGACGGCCCGATGGTGTTCTGCGACCTCGGCCTGCCGCGCGATGTCGATGCGGCCGTGCTCGGCCTGCCGTCGGTGGTCGTGCTGGACATGGAGGCACTGCAGAAGGACCCGGGCGCCGGGGCCGCGCAGGCCGACGCGGAGGCGGCCGCCGCGATCGTCGCGGACGAAGTGCTCGCCTACCTGAACTTGCAGCGCGCCGCCGAGGTCACGCCCACCGTGACCGCGCTGCGCCAGCGTGCCGCCGAGGTGGTCCAGGCGGAGCTGCTGCGCCTGGAGTCCAAGCTGCCCCAGCTCGGCGAGTCGGAGCGCTCCGAGGTGGAGCGCACCGTACGCCGGGTTGTGGACAAGCTGCTGCACGCGCCGACGGTGCGCGTCAAGCAGTTGGCGGCGGCCCCCGGCGGCGGTTCCTACGCCGAGGCGCTGCGTGAGTTGTTCGAGTTGCGGCCCGGGGTCACCTCGGCAGTCGCCACCTCCACCGAGAATGTTGAGCAAGAGGAGACACTGCAGTGACCGCAAACCCGATCCGGGTGGGTACCAGGGGCAGTGTGCTCGCGACGACACAGGCCGGCACGATCCGCGATGCGTTGATCGCCGCCGGGCACCCGGCGGAGCTGGTCATCATCTCCACGTCTGGCGACCGCTCGATGTCGCCGGTGCAGACCATCGGCGTCGGCGTGTTCACCGCAGAGCTGCGCGATGCGCTGCTCGATGACCGCGTCGACATCGCCGTGCACTCCTATAAGGACATGCCCACCGCGCCGCAGCCGGGCCTGACGATCGCCGCCGTGCCGCCGCGCGAGGACTCCCGCGACGCGCTCGTGGCCCGTGACGGGCTCGTGCTGGGCGAGCTGCCGGCCGGCTCCACCGTCGGCACCTCGGCCCCGCGCCGCGTCGCGCAGCTGCGGGCGCTGGGCCTGGGCCTGGATGTGGTGCCGCTGCGCGGCAACCTCGAGCGCCGGCTCGGCCGCGTCGACAGCGGTGAGCTTGACGCGATCATCCTGGCGCGCGCCGGGTTGGACCGCACCGACCGCACGCACCGGATCACCGAGACCCTCGACCCGCTGCAGATGCTGCCGGCACCCGCGCAGGGCGCGCTCGCCCTTGAGTGCCGCACCTCCGATGTGGACATGGTGGCGCTGCTGCGCACGCTCGACGATCCCGCCTCGCACTCCGCGGTCATCGCGGAGCGCGCCGTGCTCGCCGAGCTCGAGGCGGGCTGCAGCGCACCCGTCGGCGCGCTGGCAGAGGTGGTCGAGTCCACCGACGCCGACGGCAATCCGATCGACGAGATCTCCATCCGCGGCTGCGCCGCCGCGCTCGACGGCTCCGAGGTGCTGCGCGCATCCCGCGTCGGCCCCGTCGAGGATGCCGAGGCGCTGGGCCGGGCGGTGGCCGTGGAACTGATCGAGAGGGGCGCCGCGGACTTGATGCGCGAGCCGGAGGGACATCACTCATGAGGAAACCGCCGGCGGGTCCGCCTGCCGCCACCACATTGCTTATCCAACGAACCGCACTTGCACTGGAGATTGACCGATGAGTCGCGCACGTAAGACACCCCCCGGCCGGATCCTGTTCGTGGGCTCGGGGCCCGGTGATCCAGCCCTGCTCACCCTCCGTGCCCGCGATATCTTGGCCCAGGCCACGGTCGCGTTCACCGACTCCGACGTCGACGCCGGCGTCCTAGAGCTCGTCGGCGTCGATCTTGAGGCCGACCCCGAGACGGGCGAGCGTCCCGGCGAGGTCCGCCCCGCACTGGGCGAGCCCACCGATGTCGCAAAGGCCCTGGTCGCCGAGGCCAAGCTGGGCCACGACGTCGTGCGCCTAGTCTCCGGGGACCCGATGACCACGGACTCCGTGATCGCCGAGCTCACCGCCATCGCCCGCACTCAGGTGCAGTTCGAGGCCGTTCCCGGCTTGCCCGTGGGCAGCGCCGTCCCGGCCTACGCCGGGATGCCGCTGGGCTCGAGCCACACTGAGATCGACGTGCGCGGCGACGTGAACTGGGCCGCACTGGCCGCCGCCCCCGGGCCCCTGGTCCTCCAGGCCGCGTCCGGGCACCTCGCCGAGACCGCCAGCGCGCTGGTCGAGAACGGCATGGCCCCGCAGACGCCCGCCGCGATCACCGTGCGCGGCACGACGCGCCAGCAGCGGACCGTCGAGGCGACCCTGGCCACGCTCAACGAGGTCGGCTCCGAGCTCGTCGGCCCGCTCGTCGTCACCGTCGGCAAGGTCGTCTCGCAGCGCCACAAGATGTCCTGGTGGGAGTCGCGTTCGCTGTACGGCTGGACCGTGCTGGTGCCGCGCACCCGCGACCAGGCGGCAGTGATGAGCCGCCGCCTCGTCACGCACGGCGCCATCCCCAAAGAGGTGCCGACGATCTCCGTCGAGCCGCCCCGCAGCCCTGCCCAGATGGAGCGCGCGGTCAAGGGCCTCGTGGACGGCCGCTACCAGTGGGTCGTGTTCACCTCGACGAACGCCGTCAAGGCCGTGTGGGAGAAGTTCCAGGAGTTCGGCCTGGACGCCCGCGCGTTCTCCGGCGTGAAGATCGCCTGTGTCGGCCGCGCGACCGCCGAGAGCGTCCGCGCGTTCGGCATCGAGCCCGAGATGCTGCCGAAGCCGACGGAGCAGACCAGCGAGGGCCTGCTCGCCGAGTTCCCGCCATTCGACGACATCCTGGACCCCGTCAATCGGGTCCTGCTGCCCCGCGCGGATATCGCCACGGAGACCATCGCCGACGGCCTGCGCGAGCGTGGCTGGGAGATCGAGGACGTCACCGCGTACCGCACCGTCCGGGCCGCCCCGCCGCCCGCCGAGACCCGCGAGATGATCAAGACCGGCGGCTTCGACGCGGTGTGCTTCACCTCCTCGTCCACCGTCCGGAACCTGGTCGGCATCGCCGGCAAGCCGCACGCCCGCACGATCGTCGCCTGCATTGGCCCGAAAACGGCCGAGACGGCGCGCGAGTTCGGCCTCCGCGTGGACGTGCAGCCCGAGATCGCCGAGATCGGCCCGCTAGTTGAGGCGCTCGCCGAGCACGCCGCGCGGCTCCGAGCCGAAGGCGCCTTGCCACCCCCGCGCAAGAAGTCCCGCCGACGCTAAGACCACCACTAACGGCCGCCACCTCGTGGCGGCCGTTAGTGTCTTGGCAGGTCTAGTTGCTCACCAGGAGGCTGTAACAATGTTCCCGGATCATCGCCCACGCCGTTTGCGGACCACCCCGGCTATGCGCAGGCTGGTCGCCGAGACCAGCCTGGAGCCGCGACAGCTGGTGCTGCCGATGTTTGTCGCCGACGACATCAGCGCGCCGCGGCCCATCTCCTCGCTGCCCGGCGTTGTACAACACACCCAGGAATCGCTGCTCGTCGCCGCAGCGGAGGCCATCGAGGCCGGGGTCGGGGGACTGATGCTCTTCGGCGTGCCCGGGCATCGGGACGCCGTCGGCTCCGGCGCCGACGACCCGGACGGCGTGCTCAACCAGGCCCTCGCGTCGCTGCGCGCCGAGTTCGGCGATGACACCGTGCTGATGGCCGACACCTGCCTCGACGAGTTCACCGACCACGGGCACTGCGGCGTGCTCAGCGTCGACGCGAATGGTCGCCAGCGCATCGACAATGACGCGACGCTGCAGCGCTACGTCGACATGGCCCTCGCACAGGCCGAGGCCGGGGCGCACGTGCTCGGGCCCAGCGGCATGATGGACGGCCAGGTAGGCGCCATCCGCGCGGCCCTCGACGCCGCAGGCTTCCGGCACACCTCGATCCTGGCGTACTCCGCGAAGTACGCGTCGGCGCTGTACGGCCCGTTCCGTGAGGCTGTCGGCTCCACTCTGACCGGCGACCGCAAGACCTATCAGCAGGACGCCGCCAACCGGCGCGAGTCCATCCGCGAGGTCTCCCTGGATCTGGCCGAGGGCGCGGACATGGTGATGGTCAAGCCCGCGTCGCTGTACCTGGATGTGCTGCGCGAGGTTGCGGACATCTCCGACGTGCCGGTGGCCGCCTATCAGGTGTCCGGCGAGTACGCGATGATCTGCGCGGCCGCGGAGAAGGGCTGGATCGACAAGGACGCGATGATCCTGGAGTCGCTCACCTCGATCCGCCGTGCGGGCGCGGACATTGTGCTGACCTACTGGGCCGCCGAAGTCGCCGCCCGACTCTCCCGATGAGGGCGGGCGCCGATTACGGTGTGGGCATGGATCAGGCGAAGCCCGAGAAGCCGGTTGATATCCGCACGGCATTTGAGCTCTGGTGCGCCGTCGCGGTCCTGGGCGTGTTCGCGTCGATTGCCCTGGTCTTCGTGACGCTCGGGGACCGGGCCGCATACACCGAGGAGCTGACCCGCCGACTCAACGAGATGGACCCCAGTGGCGCAGCCACGGTGGACATCTCGTTGGCGTTCAATCTGGGGCTGGCCATCGCCGGCCTTTTCGGGGTGGCTATCGCCGTCCTCGTCTACTTTCTGGCGCGCCAACTTCGGGCCGGAAAGGGTTGGGCACGCTTGCTTCTGACCGGCGCCACAGCGTTCGTGGTGGTCTCGGCCATCAGCTCGTTTGCCGCCGAGCGGCAGTCGGGCATCGCCCCGATGGCGCTGGCGATCCTGATGATCCTGCAGGCTGTGCTGGCGGTGGGCGCGACGGTGTTGTCGCATCGGCGTGACGCGAGCGTGTACCTCGCCAAGCGGCCCACCCCATGAGCGAGGTGCTCTACACGGAGCCCGGCGCCCGGTGGCGGGTGCTCCTGCTCGCCCCGATCTTCGCGGTGGTGGGTCTGGTCTCCGACGCGCTGCTCGGCAGCGGAATGCGCTGGTTCGTGTGGGTGCTCGCCGCGCTCATCCTCGGGGCTATCGGCTCCTGGATGGTGCACGCGGCCCGGCAGCACACCAGCGTCTCACTCACGCGCGAGGTGCTCGTCCAGGGCCAGGACGAGTTGCCGACGAGCGACATCGTGAAGGTTTTCCCCGCGGCCCCGCGCAATCGCACCCGCGACGATCCGGCCGAGCACTGGGAGTCGGCCCGCGCGCTAGGCGAGATCTCCCGGATCCCGCGTGGCCGGCGAGGGGTCGGCATCCAATTGCGCCGGGGTAACCTCACGCAGGCCTGGGCCAAGGACGACGATGCATTGCGGACTGCGCTGCAGGCGATCCTGGACGCCCGGAGAAAGGGGTCGCGACCCACATGAGATCCCAACGCATTGGCGGCGCCGGCGAATTGGCTGCGGCCCTCGTGCTTCTTGGCGCGGCGCTCTGGCAGTGGCTGTCGGGCGTCTATCAGTCCCGCACTGCCGTACAGCTGCCGAGCGGGGCCGAACAGTGGCTGACCGTCTACGACGGCCCCCACATCATCTCGGCCTTCGCGCTGGCCGCGGCGGCGGTCCTACTGCTGGTAGACGGTGCCATGCGGCTGCGCGCCGTCAGCGTTGGAACTGGAACCTGACCTGGTCGCCTGGCCGGAGTTGGGCGGCGGACGCGACCGAATGAGCCCGCAGCACCGCGATCACGGGATAGCCGCCGGTGGGCGGATGGTCGGCGAGGAAGAGGACGGGCTGCCCGTCCGCCGGCACCTGCACCGAGCCGACGGCCATGCCCTCGCTGGGCAGCTCACCGTGCCGGGACCGCTCCAGCGGGAGCACGCCGCCTAGCCGGACCCCCACCCGGTTCGCGTCATCCGTGACCTTCCACCGCTGGGTGGTGAGCGCGGCCAGCGCGGCTGGGGTGAACCAGTCGGCGCGGGGCCCGGGGGTGACGAACAGCGGGGCAGGCTTGGGTTGCGCCGTCGGGATGAAGTCCATTGCCGGCCACTGGGCCCGCGCTGTGCCGACCCGCAGCACATCGCCGGGGCGCAGGGGAGGGGGTCCGAGGCCTGAGAGCAGGTCGGTGGACTGGCTGCCCAGCACGGCTTCGCCATGGATCCCGCCGCGGACCGCCACATAGTTCCGGAGCCCGGCCACGGGAGCTGCCACGGCGAGCACGCAGCCGTCGCACATCTCGATCAGCGCGTGGTCTCCCACCGGGTGGCCGTTGAGCGCAATAGCGGTGCGCGGGCCGGTGACCGCGACCAGCACCTGGCCGTGCGCGCGGACCCGCAGCCCACCGGCGGTGGTCTCCAGACACGCAGCGCCCGGCACGTTGCCGGCGAGCCTGTTCGCCGCGCGGTACGCCGGCAGATCGGCCGCTCCGGAGCGGCCGACGCCGAGCGCGCCGACGCCGCGGCGGCCCTCGTCTTGGACGGTGGTCAGCGGGCCGGGGGAGAGCACCTCGAGGGCGCTCATAGTGCGCGGAACCGCACGACGGCGCCGGGGTGGATGAGGGCAGGGGGCTCGCGGCCGGTGTTCCACAGCTCGATGTCGGTGTGGCCCAACAATTGCCAGCCGCCGGGCGAGGAGCGCGGATAGACGCCGCTGAATTCTCCGGCCAGGCCCACACTGCCGGCGGGGACGGACACCCGGGGCGTGGCGCGGCGGGGCACCCGCAGCCGGGGACCGCCGCCGACGAGGTAGCCGAAGCCCGGGGCGAAGCCGCCGAACGCGCAGGTCCACTCGGTCTCGGTGTGGGCGTCGATGACCTCGGCGACGGTCATCCCTGTCAGCTCGGCGACGGCGTCGAGGTCGGGTCCGTCATAGCGCACGGGGATCTCGACGGCCGTGGCCGTCCGCGCCGGCGCGGGGGCGGCGGAGATTGATCGGATCCAGGTGGTGACGGCGGGCCGGGGCAGGCCCTCGAAGCAGACGAGGACGGTGCGGGCGCCGGGGACGAGGTCGCTGATGCCCTCTCCACGCGCCGCCTCGGCCGCCGCGCTGAACGCGAGAACCTCTGGCAGGGAGTTGAATTCGACGAGAATTGCTGACTCGCCACAATCGAGGAGGCGCATCAGCTCACCGGAACGGGCGAATTGCCACGTCGGCGGCGGCGAGGCGCTCGCGCACCGCGCGCGCGATGCCGACTGCGCCGAGGGTATCGCCGTGTACGCAGATGGAGTCTGCCGCCACCGTGAGGATGGCTCCGTCGACGGCCTCGATGGTGTGCTCGGTCGCGAGGCGCGCCATGCGGTCGGCGATGACGGCGGCGTCGCGGAGGACGGCGCCCGGCTCACGACGTGAGAGGAGGGATCCGTCGGGGTTGTAGGCGCGGTCCGCGAAGGCCTCGACGATGGTCCGCAACCCGGCGTCCGCGGCCTCGGCCAGGAACACCGAGTCCGGCAGCCCGAGGACGGGCAGGGCTGCGTCGTACTCCCGCACCGCCCGCACCACGGCCCGCGCCTGCTCGCGGTGGTGCACTATCGCGTTGTACAACGCGCCATGGGGTTTGACGTACTCCACACGCCCGCCGCGCGCCCGGGCCAGGCCGTCGAGCGCCCCGATCTGGTAGATCACGTCTGCCGTCAGGTCGGCCGGGTCCATGTCGATGAAGCGGCGACCGAAGCCGACGAGGTCGTGGTAGCCGACCTGCGCGCCGATCGCCACCCCGCGCTCGATCGCAGCCTCGGCGGTGGCCAGGAGCGTTGTCGGGTCGCCCGCGTGGAAGCCGCAGGCGATGTTGGCGCTGGTGACCACGTCGAGCATGGCGCCGTCATCGCCCAGCCGCCAGTGGCCATAGCTCTCGCCAAGGTCGCAGTTCAGGTCGATGGCGGGGCTCATCCCCCTACCCTCCCACGAGCTCATGCCGCCGCAAGTTTGCTGGCCGAGCTGCTGCGGGCGCGCACCGCGGCGTAGATCCGGGCGAGCACGTAGATGCCGAAGGAGATCGAGGTGACGAACACCGAGACGGGCACGCCGGGCGCGAGCGAGAGGATGATGCCGCCCACCACGGAGACCTCCGCGAACAGGATCGACAGCATGGTCGCGCGCAGTGGGCTGGCGGTCAGGTGCGCGGCGGCGGCGGCGGGCGTGATCAGCAGCGAGAGCACGAGCAGCGCGCCGACGATCTGCACGCCCATCGCGGCGGTGATGCCGACGAGGACGGCGAAGACGATGGCCAGCAGTCGCAGTGGCACGCCGCGGGCGGCGGCGACATCGGGGTCGACGCTGGCGAACCACACCGGCCGGTAGATCAGCGCCAGCACGCCGAGCACCACGACGGCGGACCAGACGAGCAGCTGGATGCCGGTGCTGTCCACACTGACGACCTGGCCGACCAGCAGCGAGAACTTGTTGCTGGTGCGCGCGGGGTTGAGCCAGATGAACAGCACGGACAGGCCCAGGCCGAACGCGAGGACCGCGCCGATGACGGAGTCCTGCTCTCGAGCCCGCGTGCCGAGCAGGCCGAAGACGATGGCCGCGAGCACCGCGCCGCCGATGGCGCCGATGCCGACGCTGACGCCGAACAGCAGGCCGAACGCCGCGCCGGCCATCGACAGCTCGCTGGTGCCGTGCACGGCGAAGGACATCTGCCGGCTGACGATCAGGGGGCCCATCACGCCCGAGACGAGGCCGATGATGGCGGCCGCGATCAGCGCGTGCTGGACGAAATCGAGGCGCAGCAACTCCCCGGTCTGGTCGAAGGACCACATCTGCTGCCACAGCTGGGTGAGCTTCTCGTTCACAGGGTTTCTCCGGGTCCGACCATGGGGGAGGTCAGGCAGGTCTCGTCGAGCTGGTCGTGGGTGCCGACGACAACCACCCTGTCGCGGACCCGCAGCACGTCCACCTGGGTGCGATATAGGTCCGAGAGGACCTGGGAGGTGAGCACCTCGTCGGGCGTGCCGACGATGAAGCGGCCGTCGACGATATAGAGGACGCGATCGACCATGGGCAGGATCGGGTTGATCTCATGGGTGACGAACAGGACCGCGGTCTCGGCGGCGTGCCGGCGGTTGTCGATGAGCTGGGCCACCATCCGCTGGTTGGCGAGGTCCAGGCTCAGCAGCGGCTCGTCGCAGAGCAGCACCGCGGGGTTCCCGACGAGGGACTGGGCCACGCGCAGGCGCTGCTGCTCGCCGCCGGAGAGCACCCCGACGGGGGAGTTGGCGTAGTGCGTGGCGCCGACGGCCGCGAGGGCGGCATCGACGGCGGCGCGGCGGCCGGTGCGGCCCCGCAGGCCGAGGCCCCACTGGTGTCCGTCGAGTCCGAACTCCACGAGGTCGCGCCCGCGCAGCGTTGTGCCCGCGTCGAGCGTCTTCTGCTGGGGGATGTAGCCGACGCGATCGTTGCCCGAGCGCACCGGCTTGCCGGCGATGCTGGCGTGCCCGCCGCTCAGGGGCTGCAGGCCGAGGAGCACCTTGAGCAGGCTCGTCTTGCCGGAGCCGTTGGGGCCGAGCACCGCGAGGAACTCACCGGGCGCGACGGTCAGGTCGAGCCCGGACCAGAGCGTGCGGGGGCCGAAGCCCAGCGCGGCATTTTCGAGCGAGATGGCGGCCGCGCTCATGCGGTGGCCGTGCCCAGCCCGGTGAGGACCTCCTGGACCCACCCGACATAGTGCTGGCCGTCCGGCAGCGACTCGGAGACCAGCACCACCGGCAGCCCATCTCCCTCGGCGGTGGTGCGCAGCGACTCGGTGGTGGGGCTCTCGGTCTCGATGTTGTAGACGAGGGCCGCTGCGGCGCCGCTGCCCAGGAGAGTGCGGAGTTCGGCGATCACGGCCGGCGCGGGATCGGAGCCGTGCTCGACGGCCTCGCCGAACTCCCGCGGGGTGAGATCCTCGATGCCGGCCTGCGCCAGGAGGTAGTGGGTGACCGGCTCGGTGGCGAGCACGGGCCGGGGGCCGCTGGCGTGGATGGCGGCGGCCTCGTCGGCGAGCTCGCGGAGCTGCCCGTGCAGGTTCTCGGCGTTGGCGGTGAACGTGGCGGCGTTGGCGGGGTCGATGGCGCCGAGCTGGTCCGCGATGGCGGCGGCGACGGCGTCGGCGGTGCTCAGGTCGAACCACACGTGCTCGTTGTCGTCGTCCGCGGTGCGTGTGCCGCCGAGGCCGCGGTCGGTGATCGGCAGGGCGTTCGCGTCGATGGCCGGGCCGGCGGCGTCGGCGGACTTCAGGATCGACGCCATGAACTGGTCGTAGTGGCCGCCGTTGTAGACGACAAGGTCGGCCTTGGCCACGGCCAGGATGTCGGCGGGGGCCGTCTCATACTCGTGCGGGTCCTGGTTGGGCCCGATAATCGTGTGCACGGTGACCGCGTCCCCGCCGACCGTGGCCGCGATGTCGCCCCACACGTTGGTGGACGTGACAATCTGCGTGCGTCCGTCCGCGACGGAGTCGGAGGCGCTGGCGGAGCAGCCGGCGAGGGCCAGTGTGGCCCCGGCGGCGAGGACAGCGGTGGCCGCGACGATGCGGGCGGAGATGGATGGGCGCACGGGCTCGCTCTCGTAAGAATTCACTACTAAAGGGAATGATTGTCATTACAGAGTAGCGCATGCCGACGGGGGTTCTCGACACCGCGAGACTGGCTCAGGGGCGAACTACTCGGACAGCAGCACCGCGCAGCGCAGGAGTCCCAGGTGGCTGTATGCCTGCGGGTGGTTGCCGAGCGAGCGCTCCGCCACCGGGTCGTATTCCTCCGACAACAGCCCGGTGGGGCCGGCGACCTTGACCATCTGGTTGAACAGCGTCTCCGCCTGGGAACGCTGGCCCGTCAGCAGATAGGCCTCGATCAGCCACGCGGCGCACAGGTGGAAGCCGCCCTCGGTGCCGGGCAGGCCGTCGTCGTGGTGGTAGCGGTACACGGTGGAGCCCGTCCGCAGCACGGCCTCGGTGGCGGTGACGGTCGCGACGAACCGCGGGTCGACGGGGTCGATCAGTCCGGCGAGCCCGATGTGCAGTGTCGCCGCGTCGAGGTCCACGCCCTCGTAGGCCGCGGTGTAGGAGTACGCCTGCTCGTTCCAGCCGTTCTCGAGGACGTCGTCGGCGATCTTCTGCCGCAGCGCCGCCCACTCGGGGTCGGCCTCGCGGCCGAACTCCGCAGCCAGGCTCAGCGCGCGGTCGATGGTGACCCAGCACATGACCTTCGAGTACACGTGGTGGCGCGGGGCGCCGCGTATCTCCCAGATACCGTTGTCCGGCTCCGGCCAGCGTTGCGCCACGGCCGAGGCCATGGCGAGCACAAGGTCCCAGTCTCGGTCGGTGAGCGGGATGTCCACCCCCGCCCGGCGACGCGAGTGCGCCAGGTCCGAGATGAGGTCGGCGATGGGGCCGAACACGTCCAGCTGCACCTGCTGGTTCGCGGCATTGCCGATGCGCACGGGCCGCGAGCCCGCGTAGCCCGGCAGCGAGTCCAGGACGGCCTCGGGCGGCAAGTTCCCGCCGTGCAAGGTGTAGAGCGGATTGAGGCGCTCGGGCCCGGGCAGCGTGGCGAGCACGTCGTGCAGCCAGTCGAGGTAGCCGGTGGCCTCCGTGTGGGAGCCGACGAGGACCAGGGCCGACGCGGTCAGTGCCGCGTCGCGGAGCCAGCAGTAGCGGTAGTCCCAGTTGCGGACGCCGCCGATCTCCTCGGGCAGCGACGTGGTGGCGGCGGCCATGATCGAGCCGGTCTCCGCGTGCACCAGCGCACGCAGCGTGAGCGCGCTGCGCTTGATCAGCGAGGGCTTGAGCGGCGGCAGCTCCAGGGTGGCGGCCCAGTCCCGCCAGTGGCTCTCGGCAATCTCGCGGCGCTCCGCCTCGCTTCGGGTGGCGGCATCGAGATCATCTGTGCCGCAGCGCATCTCAAGGACTACGGGGCCGCTGGATAGGTTGATCTGCGCAATTGCGGTGCCCTGCGATCCGTCCGCGGCCAGCTCCCACGTGACGCCGGGCGAGCGCAGGACCATCGGCTCGTTGGTGCCCAGCACGCGTAGGCCGTTCTCGACGATCTCGAGCTGCACATGCGCCTGGCCGAACTCCGGGCGCGGCGCGAAGGTGACCGTCGCGGTGCCGGTGCCGCTGAGCACTCGGGTGAAGTCGGTGCGGCCCGCGGGCACGTCGTGGGGCAGGTAGTCGGTGACGAGCACGCTGGCCCAGCGGGTCTCGACGGTCATCGTGCCGTCGACGTACTCCTGGCTCAGCGGGAGGCCGTTGTGCGCGGGGGCTATGGAGAAGTGCCCGGCGGACGCGCCCCCGACCAGGGACGCGAACACGGACGCGGAGTCCGGGTGGGGGTGGCAGAACCACGTCATCGACGCGTCGGGGGTGAGAATAGCCTTGGCGTTGGGGCTGGCGAGCATGGTCAGGCGCTCGATGGGCGGCGCGCTCTCGCCCAGCAGCCAGGCCCGGCGCTCCTCCAGCAGGAACGCGAGGATGCGGGCGACGTCCTCGGTGTCGGTGACGCGGTGGGTCGCGCCGGTGGGGCCCTCGCCGACCTTGACCCCCACGTCGGGGCCGCGGAGGCGGCGGAAGGCCTTCTCGTCGGTGACGTCGTCGCCCAGGAACACCGTCGCCGACGCGGCGGCCTGATGACGCAGGATCTCCAGCGCGTTCCCCTTGTCGGTGGGGATCACGGACAGCTCGATCACGGCCTTGCCCTCGGTGACCTGCACGTCGGTCCAGGTGGCCGCGCCGGCACGCACAGCGTCGAGGGCCTGGTCGCCGTCGTCGGGGGAGGCATTGCGCACGTGCAGCGCTACGGAGGCCGGCTTGGTCTCGATGGTGACGCCGGGATGGGCCGCGGCGATGGTGCGCAGCTCGGCGATCAGCTCCACCAGCAGGTCCCGCGCGGCGGGGGCGATCTCCTGGATGAAGCCGATGTCGAACTCAGAGCCATGGCTGCCGACTAGCTGCACCTCCACGGGCAGCCGGGAGAGCGTGGCCAGGTCGCGCAGCGCGCGGCCGGAGATGACGGCGGCCGTGGTGGCGGGGAGGGACGCGAGCGAGCGCAGGGCTCGCACGGACCCGGGATGTGGGAACGCGTCGTCCGGATTGTTGACGATCGGCGCGACGGTGCCGTCGTAGTCCGACGCCACGAGAAGACGGGGCGACCGGGCCACGGCGACTAGCGCGCGGCGGAGCTCAAGGGGCAACTGATGGAAAGACAACGGTTGGAACCTCGTCCTGCACTGGTAGGTGGCTGAACTGCTACCAGCAGTCTAAACGTGTGGGCCGCGGTCAGCGGATCTCGTCGACGCCGTTGCCCATGAGCAGCTTGATCGTCAGCGCCAGGCGGTCTGCGACATCGGTGGCAGTGGCGCGGCGGGTCAGCCAGGCCACGAGGTTCGACATCCACACGTCCGAGATCACGCGCGAGACGTTGAGCTCGTACTCGGTGGGCTCCTCCGAGTTGGTGAGCGCACGCGCGAAGATCCGGTCGATCAGATCGCCCACGTGCGCCACCTCGGCGGCCGCGGAGGCGTCGGCGAACATGAACGCGCGGGTCATGGCCTCGGTGAGGAGTGGATCGCGCTGCATGACGGTGGTGATCTGACTGAGCATCATCTCGAGGCGCTCGGCCGTCGTCATCTGCGACGGCATGCGACGGTCGGTCTTGGTGTTCAGGCGCTCGAACTCGCGGGCCAGGGCGGAGACCAGGAGGTGCACCTTCGATGGGAAGTAGCGGTACAGGGTCCCGACGGCGACGTCGGCGCGCTCGGCGACGGCCCGCATCTGGACGGCGTCGTAGCCGCCCTTCGACGCGAGGGCCAGGGTCGCGTCGAGGATCCGCTTGCGCCGCTCGCGCTGGGCCGTCGAGCTCAGCTCGTCCTCGCTGAGCGTGGGCACGACGCCATCACGTGGGCCGCTTCGGGAGCCTTGCGTCATCTGAGCCGATCTCCATCCATTGTCCGCCGGCACCTTCACTCGAGTGGCGGGCTGAGGCAATCGTACTAGAACATGTTCTACGGTGGCTATGAGACACCGGTATGCCGGTGACCGAGCCTCCGGGGTGACCTATCGCCCCCGAGGTGTTTCAATGCCGAAAGAGCACATCCGACACTGTTGAGGGGATAGGTACAGAGTGGACTTCACTCGTGATGAGGGGCAGCTTGCGGTGGCTGAGGTCGCCGCGGCAGTGCTCCAGACAGCCGAGGGCACCGAGGTGCCGGCTGGTTCAGACTTCGATTCTGTGTTGTGGCAGCGAATGGCCGCCGAGGGCATCCTCGGCCTGGCCCTGCCGTCCTCGATCGGCGGCGACGACCTCGGTATCGCCGAGATCGGCGTGCTGCTGGGCGAGGCGGGCAAGGTGGCCGCGCAGGTCCCCGTGCTTGAGACGCTCGGCTTTGGCGTGCTGCCGCTGCTGGCGCTCGGCGCGGATGCCAAGTGGCTCGACGGGGTGGCTGCGGGCGCGATCCTCACCGCCGCGCTCGACGAGCCGGGCACCGCGATGCCGGCAGACCCGCTGACCACCGCCGCAGCTGATGGCGACGGTTTTGTGGTCACCGGGCGCAAGGTCGCCGTGCGCTTCGGCGCGCAGGCCAAGCTGATCCTGGTCCCGACGTCGGCCGGTGTCGCCGTCGTGGCCCCGGATGCCGATGGTGTGGAGCTGACTCGCACGCACACCGGCTCCGGCGCCCCCGAGTACACGATGGTGCTCTCCGGCGCCCGCATCGCGGCCGACGCGATGCTCACCGGTGCGAGCCTGCCCGACGTGTACCGCATCGCGCTCGCCTCGATCGCCGCGTACGCCGCGGGCCTGGCCACCGGCGTCACCGCGCTGACCGCCGCGCACGTGGGCACCCGCGAGCAGTTCGGCAAGCCGCTGGCGACCTTCCAGGCCGTTGCGCAGCAGATCGCCGACGTGTACGTCACCGCCCGCACGCTCGAGCTCGCGGCCACCTCGGCCTGCTGGCGACTGAGCACCGGGCGCGACGCGGAGGAGGACGTCGCCGTCGCCGCGTACTGGCTGGCTGAGGAGCTGCCCGCGGCCATGCAGATCTGCCACCACCTGCACGGCGGCCTCGGCGCCGACGTGACCTACCCGATGCACCGCTACTACGAGCACGCCAAGGACCTGGCGCGTCTCGTCGGCGGACCGTCGGCCCGACTGGAAATTCTCGGCGCGCTCGGCGCCCGCGACTATGGCGTGGAGGCAACGTGTTCATCGATCTGACGGACGAGCAGCGGGCGCTGCAGGCAGAGATCCGGGAGTACTTCTCCACGCTGATCTCGCCCGAAGAGGCCGAGACCATGGTCACCGAGCGCCACGGCCCCACCTACCGCGAGGTCATCCGCCGGATGGGCCGCGACGGCTGGCTGGGCGTGGGCTGGTCGAAGGAGTTCGGCGGCAAGGGCTTCGGCGAGATCGAGCAGCAGATCTTCACCAACGAGGCGGTGCGCGCGAATGTGCCGCTGCCGTCGGTGACGCTGCAGACCGTCGGACCCACCCTGCAGATGTACGGCACGGAGGAGCAGAAGGCGCGCTTCCTGCCGCTGATCCTCAAGGGCGAGGTGCACTTCGCCATCGGCTACACCGAGCCGGACGCCGGCACCGACCTGGCGGCGCTGAGCACCAAGGCGGTCCGCGAGGGCGACGAGTACATCATCAATGGCCAGAAGATCTTCACCACGGGCGGCCACGACGCCGATTTCGTGTGGATGGCCGTGCGCACCGGCACCGCGGACTCGCGGCACCGGGGCATCTCGATCCTGATCATGGACACCACGGATCCGGGCTACACCTGGACCCCGATCATCACCGCGGACGGCGCGCACCATGTGAACGCCACCTACTACGAGAACGTGCGCGTGCCCGCGGACATGCTCGTCGGCGAGGAGAACCGCGGCTGGCGCCTGATCACCACCCAGCTCAACCACGAGCGCGTCATGCTCGGACCGTCGGGCCGCGTCGCCGCGCAGTACAGCCGGGTGGCGGAGTGGGCCAAGCGCCCTGGCCCCGACGGCAAGCCGCTGCTGACCCAGCCGGATGTGCAGCGCAACCTCGCGGACATCCGCGTCACCCTGCGCCTGAACGAGCTGCTCAACTGGCAGGTCGCCTCGGCCACCGGCGACGTCGACATCGCCGACGCCTCCGCCACCAAGGTGTTCGCGACCGAGCGCGTCCAGCGCGTGGGTCGTCTCGCCGAGGAGATCGTCGGCCGCTGGGGCGACCCCGCGGACCCCGAGACCGGCGAGCTGCTCGCCTGGCTGGACGTGCAGGCCAAGCGCAACATGGTCATCACGTTCGGCGGCGGCGTCAACGAGGTCATGCGCGAGCTCATCGCCACCTCCGGCCTGAAGCTGCCGCGGGTGCCCCGATGACCGACAACATTCTTGCCGCTGCCCAGCAGGTACGCGACGGCGGCCCCAGCGCGGCGCGCGCCGGCCGCGACCCCATCAATCAGCCCATGGTCAACAACTGGGTCGAGGCCATCGGCGACGCCAACCCGATCTACGTCGACGAGGCCGCAGCCATTGCGGCCGGGCATGACGGCGTCGTCGCCCCGCCCGCCATGGCTCAGGTCTGGACAATGCGGGGCCTGACCGGCGTGCGCCAGGCGGACGATCCTCTCGGCCGCATGACGGACATCCTCAACGAGGCCGGCTACACGTCCGTCGTCGCGACCAACTGCGACCAGACCTACCACCGCTACCTCGCGCCCGGCGACGAGGTCACGATCGAGTCTGTGCTCGAGGACGTCGTCGGACCCAAGCAGACGGGCCTCGGCGAGGGCTGGTTCTTCACCACCCGGAACATCTGGCGCGACGCGGCCGGCGAGGTCGTGGCCGAGATGATCTTCCGGATCCTGAAGTTCCGCCCCGGCGTGAAGAAACCTGTGGGGCCGGTAGCAGCCAGCGGAGCCCCCGTCGACGACCTCGACGGCGCCCGCATGATGCGCCCGAGCGCCTCCCGCGACACGCTCTACTTCTGGGAGGGCGTCGCGGCGCACGAGCTGCGCCTGCAGCAGCGGCCCGACGGCTCGCTGCAGCACCCGCCCGTGCCCGCGGTGTGGAAGGACAAGACGGAGACCACGGACTACGCCGTCGCCTCCGGCCGGGGCACGGTGTACAGCTTCGTCGTGCACCACGCGCCGAAGGTGCCGGGTCGTCCGCTGCCGTTCGTCGTCGCGCTGGTCGAACTCGAGGAGGGCGTCCGCATGCTGGGCGAGCTCCGCGACGTCGACCCGTCTTCGGTGGCCATCGGCCAGCAGGTCCAGGTCGACTTCATCGACTTCCCGGCCGATCCAGACAATGAGGCCAAGGGCCCGTGGACGCTGTACTGCTGGCGTCCCGCACCGGCAACCTCTGTGGAGGAGAACTCGTGACACCGCTACTGCCGCCCACCGTCGCGGTGGGGGACAAGCTCCCCGAGCTGACCATCGAGGCCACGCCCACGTTCGTCGCGTCGACCGCTATCGCGACGCGCGACTTCGAGGACGTGCACCATGACCGAGACCAGGCGCAGGCGCGCGGGTCCAAGGATATTTTCGTCAATATCCTGACCGACACGGGTCTGGTGCAGCGTTACGTCACGGACTGGGCCGGCCAGAGGGCGATCATCAAGTCGATCCAGCTGCGCCTCGGCGTGCCGTGGTACGCCTACGACACGCTGACCCTGACCGGCACGGTCGAGTCCATCGAGGACGGCCTGGTCACCCTCGCCGTCGTCGGCACCGACTCGCTGGGCAAGCACATCACCTCGACCGTCACGCTGGTCATGGACGGGAGCGCATTATGAGTAAGGCCAATGAGAGCTGGCTGTCTGGGAAGGCCGCCATCGCCGGCATCGGCGCGACGGACTTCAGCAAGGAATCCGGCCGCAGCGAGCTGCGACTGGCCACGGAGGCCGTGAACCTGGCCCTCGAGGATGCGGGCCTGCGGCCCGAGGACGTCGACGGGCTCACCTCGTTCACGATGGACACCAACATCGAGATCGCCGTCGCTCGCTCGGTCGGTATCCCGGAACTGAAGTTCTTCAGCCGCATCCACTACGGCGGCGGAGCCGCGGCCGCGACCGTCCAGCAGGCGGCGCTCGCCGTCGCCTCGGGCGTTGCCGACGTCGTCGTCGCGTACCGCGCGTTCAACGAGCGCTCGGGCCACCGCTTCGGCCAGGTGAACGAGGGGCTGGTCGACCAGGTGAACTCCTCCGGCGCGGACTACTCCTTCTCCTACCCGCACGGGCTGTCCACCCCCGCGGCCTCGGTCGCGATGATGGCGAAGCGCTACATGCACGAGACTGGCGCCACCAGCGAGGACTTCGGGCGCATCGCCGTCACCGGGCGCAAGCACGCGGCGACGAACCCGAACGCCTTCTTCTATGGCAAGCCGATCACCCTCGAGGACCACCAGAACTCGCGGTTCATCGCCGAGCCGTTGCACCTGCTCGACTGCTGCCAGGAGTCCGACGGCGGCATCGCCATCGTCATCGTCTCCGCGGAGCGGGCCAAGGACCTCAAGCAGAAGCCCGTCAACATCCTCGGAGCCGCCCAGGGCAGTGCCAAGGATCAGTACACGATGATGAGCTACTACCGGGATAGTCTTGCGGCCATTCCGGAGATGGGTCTCGTCGGCGACCAGCTCTGGGCGCAGTCGGGCCTTCGTCCCCAGGACATGGACATGGCCATCCTGTACGACCACTTCACCCCCTATGTCCTCATGCAGCTCGAGGACCTCGGCTTCTGCCCGCGCGGCGAGGCCAAGGACTTCGTCCGCCAGCCCGGCGCCCTGGAGATCGGCGGCGTCCTGCCGCTGAACACCCACGGCGGCCAGCTCGGCGAGGCCTATATCCATGGGATGAATGGCATCGCCGAGGGAGTCCGTCAGATCCGCGGCACCGCGGTGAACCAGGTAGCGGGCGCCGCGCGCCTGCTCGTCACCGCCGGCACCGGAGTGCCCACCTCCGGCCTGGTGCTGGGGGAGTAGTCCAGCAGCTCTCGGGCTTGCCCCCGTTTCGTGTGTTCGCCCCTGTTGCAGCGGGGGCAGGGCCACGAAACGGGGGCAAGCTGCGTATTAGGGGGTGGATCCGACACGGCCTAGTCGATTTACCCAGCGGACGGGCCGTTTTGGCAATCTTCGTGCCGGTCGAGTTCTGCTGTTCATCTTCATTTACCCCTCTGACCAGCGGAGTTGTGAACCTGGGCATCATCGCGTAACTTAGTTCAAGTCGGAGCAACGAGCAGCAGCCCGGGCCAAACGGACCGGGAAGTTCAAGCGTGCGTGTGTGCTACGGTAGTAAACGTGCGCCACTGAGAACGACGGGGTAAGAGACCCCGAAGTTACGGTGTGCGCGTGTTCTTTGAGAACTCAACAGTGTGTCGATGAATGTCAGTGCCAAATAATT
>NZ_BAVQ01000017.1 GCF_000524475.1 Tomitella biformata AHU 1821
TAAGGTTTATGCCGACGTTTCAGTTATGCCGATGCGTGGAGCGTTTGCCCTGGTCGAAGGGTGATTACGGCGCGAAGTTGTCGGCATAATCAGAGCGTTGCGAGCCAGGCGAGGATGTCGGGTTCGGGCCGATAGATTCCTGGCTTCGTGTCTCCGGGCCTGGTGCGATCGATCGCCGCTTGCTTGACGCTCATGTCGGCATGCAGGTAGGCGTCGGTGGACTGGGTTCGTTGATGACCAAGCCAGAGCGCGATGACAGAGATGTCGACGCCGCCTGCGAGCAAGTTCATCGCGGCGGTGTGCCGCAGGGTGTGCATGGTGACGTGCTTGTCGGCCAGGCTCGCGCAGTCGACCACCGCGGTGTCGACGTGGACGTGGAGTCGGTGCTCGAGGGCATCTCGTGAGAGTTGCTGACCGCGGGGCCCGCAGAACAGGGCCTCGCCAGGTCGGGATCGGCGTTCGGCGAGGTAGCCGGTCATGATCGCGGTCGTGGTTGACGTCAGCGGTGTGGCCCGTGTGCGGCGGCCTTTCCCTGTGCAGGTGACGCTCGCTGCGGCGCCCAGATGGATGTCCGTACAGGTCAGAGAGCATAGTTCGCTGATCCGCAGTCCGGTCTGGATGGCCAGGGCGAAAAGCGCGTGGTCTCGGCGACCGGTCCAGGTGGTGCGGTCGGGCGCAGCGGTCAGCGCATCGGACTCGTCGATGGTGAGGTACTCAAGCATCGGTTTCGGGTGCCGTTTGGCGGGGATCGAGAGGGCTCTGGAGAGCATGGCGGCATGGTCGAGTTGGCGGGGCATCGCGTGGGCGAGCACTGCCCGGATGCCGCTGAGACGGGCATTTCTGGTGGCGACGCTGTTGCCGCGGTCGTGTTCGAGGTAGTCGAGGAACGCGGCGATGTTCTCGGCGTTGACGTCCTCGATGTCGATGCGCTCGGGCCGGGTGCCGGTCTTGTCGGCGAGGAAGGTGATGAGCATCCGCCAGGTGTCCCGGTAGGCGGCGATGGTGTGGTCGGAGAGGTCTCGTTGCGATCGCGCGAAACCGCCGAAGTAGGTCTGCAGTTCCGCTGCCAGCGTGTTCATCGGGTTTCTCCTTCGGGTTCAAGGCGTCCTGTCGCGGCGGCGAGTAGCTCGGGGACCGCGGTCAGATACCAGTAGGTGTGTGCCGGGCTGGTATGCCCGAGCCAGGTCGAGAGCAACGTCAAGGTGCGGGCGGGGTTCGTGCTGTGGGTGTAGGCGGCGATCATGTGACTGGTGGCGAACGTGTGTCGCAGGTCGTGTAGCCGGGGTCTGCGCTGCCCCGCAGGGGCCAGTGCTAGCGCGTCGACGAGCGCGGCGAAGTGCTGCTCGATCGTCTCGATGACGAAGGCTCCGCCGCGGTTGTTGACGAAGATCGGCCCGTCCGGAGACGGGCTGGTCGCGAGCCGCTCCGGCAGAGCCAGATATTCGAGCAGAGTGCCGGTGGTGGACGGATCCAGCGGCACGAGACGGTCCAGCGGGGTTTTCGTGCCCCGGACTATCAGCGTGTTCGCACCGATGTCGAGGTCTGGGACCGTCAGCCGGAGGGCTTCACCGATCCGGAGCCCGGTGGCCGCGAGCAGCCCGATGATGGTGTGCATCGTCGCCGCGACCCGCGGGTTCGGGAAGAACAGTGGGCATGCGGCGAGCAGATGATCCAGGTCGTTCTGGGAGTAGATGAATGGGGCCCGACTGGTGGTCCTCGTGGGCAGCAATCCCGCGGGAATGATCGGGATGTCCCTGCCAGAGGCATGCAGCCAGGCGGCGAACGGGCGCACCGCGGTCAACCTCTGCGACCACCACACCGGCGCCGCGTCGGGCCGGTCACGGGCCCACTGCACCGCGTCCTCGATAGTGAACGTGTCGGTCTTGTCGTGGTCTTCGAGCCAGCCGCAGAACTGGCGCAGCAAATACTCGGCCGGTTTGAGCTGAAATCCCAGTGCTCGACGCTGGGCCAGGTAGACGTTGAGATCATGGTGGAGACTCATCGTGGCACCTGCCCGAACGGCACCGCCAGCGTCCGCAAAGACACAAGATCTGTGAGGGCGTAGACCGTGGTGCTGGCGGCGTTGCGGTGCCCGAGGAGCTCCTGCACCTCGACCAGACTCCCGCCGGCGGCGATCACGTTCATCGCCGCGGTGTGCCGTAGCCGGTGCGCGTGCATGACGCCCAGCCCTGCCGACTCAGCACGCCGGGTGACGATGCTGGATATCCCTGCGCTGGTCAACGCGCAGAACGGTGCGCGAGAGCTCACGAACAATGCCCGGTCGGCAACGCCTGCGGGCCGTGCGCGAAGCCACGCGATGAGCACTTCGCCCACGTCGATCGGGATCGGCAAGGTCAACCGTCGTGGGCCTTTGCCCACCACGGTTAGTCGCCCCACGGCCCAGTCGATGTCGTCGAGGCTCAGACTGGCGGTCTCACCGGCACGTAGCCCGAGCCGCCACAGAACCGTGATCACGGCCCGGTCCCGAACACCAATGACCGTGGCCGGGCTGCATGCCGCCATCAACGCATCGACCTGCGCAGATGTCAGGCCCCGAGGCAAGGTGGCTCGCGTTGCGCGGGCCCGCAGAATCCCACCCGCCACATCACGCTCCACCCGGCCCGTCGCCAGCGCCCACCGCATGAGCGACCGAGTCGCGTCGATGATCAACGTGCGCGAGGCCGGCGAGAACCCCGCCGATCGCTGCGCAACAAACCTGTTCAGAGCCCCGACATCGCATGCGCTCCAGTCGATGTCACCGGCCAAGCACAGCGAGTCGACCAGCCCCGCCACCCATGCCCGCCGGTGCCGGATGCAGCCCGAGCCGATCCCGCCGATTTCGCGTTGCCACCGCGCCCACTCGTCAAGCTCACGGCGTGCCGTCTCACTGATCACCGGTGCCGGTTTGCCAGCCGGAGGCCGTGCATGCTTACGGCTGCGGGCCGCGCCGGGAAGGTAGCCGGTCTCGATCAGGAATCGGCGGAGCGCCGGGACCCGCATCGCGACGAGCACATGACCGGCAACGCCGGGACCGTGATCGTCCCGGAATGAGTCAAGACTGTCGTTGCTGAGCCCCGGCATTCCGATGCCGTTCTCGTCCATCCATGTGCTCAGCCCTCGGGCCACGGCCAGGATCTGCGCAGCCGTTGTCATCGCATATCGTTCGTCCGCCAGCCACCCTGACAGCTGCTCCATCACCGCACCGGACAGAGGTCCGCTGACCACCGCGGGCATCACTCTGATCACCACAACCACCTCCGAGTAGACGACTACTCGAAGGTTCACACCCGTTGGTTATGCCGACAACTCCGCGCCGTAATCACCCTTCGACCAGGGCAAACGCTCCACGCATCGGCATAACTGAAACGTCGGCATAAACCTTA
>NZ_BAVQ01000016.1 GCF_000524475.1 Tomitella biformata AHU 1821
AGCCCGCCCCCGCCGCGCCGCCCGCGCAGCCCGCCCCCGCCGCGCCGCCCGCGCCGGCCGCACCGGCCGCACCGATCCCGTTCGCCGCCGCGCCCGCCAGCCTGACCGCGTCCGCCGCCCGCATCCCGCGCACCCTGTCCAACGTCCTCGACACCCTGCACGCGGTGCGCGGCGGATCGCCGGACCTGACCGCCGCCCTGGCCGATATCACCCGCTCCGCGAACCCGTGGGTCTCCCCAGACGGCTGGGTCGGCGAGCTGTGGTCCGGCCTATCCTTCCAGCGCGAGATCGTCCCGCTGCTGACCCACGCGCCGCTCGCGCACTGGCAGATCACCGGCTGGCGCTGGGTCAACAAGCCCACGGTCGGCGACTACGCCGGCGACAAGGCCGAGGTGCACACCAACCTGCCGACCACCGAGTCCGTGTCCGTGGAGGCCGCCCGCCTGGCCGGCGCGCACGATATCGACAGGAAGTTCTTCGACTTCAACGACGCCGAGTTCATCCGCGCCTACTTCGCCGCGATGACCGAGTCCTACGCGATGCAGTCCGACGCGAAGGCCGCCGCGTTCGTCCTCGCCTCGGCGACCGCCGCCGGCGACGCGCCCGACCTGCTCCGCGCCGTCGCCCGAGGCGCACGCTCGGTCAAGCAGAAGTCCCGCGCCAAGGCCACCTACGCCCTCGTCAACGACGTGGACATGGAATCGCTGCTGGACTTCACCAAGCTCGACGTGCCCGAGTTCCTGGGCCTGCTCGGCATCGAGCCCGACAAGTTCGTGCAGACCTCGCAGGTGCCCGCCGGCACCGTCATCGTCGGCGCGAAGCCCGCCGCGACGTTCTACGAGCTGGGCGGCTCCCCGATCCGCGTGGAGACCGTCAACCTCGCGCACGGTGGCCGCGACGCCGGCGTGTTCGGCTACTACGCCACCCTGCTGCACAACGCCAACGGCATCGCCAAGGTCACCTACACCCCGCCGGTCACGGCGTGACCACCCCCGCCCCGGCCCCGTTCACCGCCGAACAGGTCCGCCAATACCTCCGCCTCGACGCCGGCGTGGACACGGACCTGCTCGAGGGGACCACCGCCGCCGTGATCGACCTCATCGGCGGATGGAAAGGCGACCCCGCCGTGTGGCGGCCCAAGTGGACCCAGGGCGGGATCATGCTCGCCGCCCGCCTCTACCGCCGCCGCAACAGCCCCGCCGGCGTCGAGTCGTTCGGCGATATGGGCACCGCCTACGTCCAGCGCAACGACCCCGATCTCGCGCTGCTCCTGGACCTGGGCCGCTATACCGCCCCGGCGGTCGGCTGATGGCCTTCACCCCCGCCCTCGACGTGCCCGCCGTGATCGGCGGCGTCATCGACGAGCTGAAATCCGCCGGCCTGTCCGCGACCGCCGAGCCCGCCGACCTGAACCCGCCATGCGCGTGGGTCGCCGTGGACAAGGTGGAGCACTCGCTCCTATGCGGCGGCGGCGTGGTCCGCGTCCGCATCTACCTCATCGCACCCGACGTGGGCACGATGCAGGCCCACCGCACCCTGTCCGAAATGCTCGACAAGGCCCTGACCGTCATCGACCCCGATCAGGACACAGTCCTGGACGAGGGCATCCGGCTCCCCGCCGGCGGCGGCCCGCTCCCGGCCTACATGGTCACCGCCGAGATTGAAACCCCCTAAGACACAAGGAGATTCACCATGGCTGCGAACAGCTACAAGATGGGCCCCGGCACGCTGACGATCGGCGAGACCGGCACGCTGCAGGATATGTCCTGCCAGATCACCAGCGCCAAGCTCTCGCCTGACAAGGACGCCGAGGACGACCTGAACGTGCTGTGCGGCGACGTGGTCCCCGGCGAGGTCACCTACACATGGACCCTCAACGGCACCCTCGTCCAGGACCTGTCCCCCGACGGCGTCAACCTGTGGTCGCTGACCAACGCCGGCGCGCAGCTCCCGTTCACGTTCACCCCCAGCACGGCCGTGGGCCAAGCGTTCGCCGGCATCGTCACCGTGGACCCCCTGGAGATCGGCGGCGACGTCAAGACCAAGCCCACCGCAGACTTCGAGTGGTCCCTCGTGGGCCAGCCCACCGTCACCCCGATGGCCTAGCCATGGCGCAGGCCGTCGTGTCCGTCGAGGGCGGACGTCAACTCCGCGCGTCGATGCGACGCGCCGGCGTGGACGTGACCCAGCTCAAAGAGACCCACAAAGAGGTCGCCGGCGTCGTCACCCGCGCAGGCCAGCCGAGCACCCCGCGCCGCTCGGGCAAGCTCGCCAGCTCCGTGCGCCCCGGCGCGACACAGACCGCCGCGATCGTCCGCGCCGGCGGCGCGCGCATCCCCTACGCGAACGCCATTCACTGGGGATACAAGAAACGGAACATCGCGGCGCAGCCGTGGCTCTCCGACGCAGCACGGAAAGAAGAACCGCGCTGGTTCGGCATGTACACCGAAGAAATCGAAGCAATCCTGAACACCATCAGAGGAATCTAATATGTCCGCACTGATTGTCACCATGGACACCGGCGAGAAGCTGACCGTGGAAACCCGCAACCCCGACCGCATCGCGTGGGACCGCACCAGCCGCAAACACAAGTGGGGTCCGTTCTCCGAGTCCCCGTTCATCGGCATGACGTTCCTCGCCTGGGCGGGCCTGACCCGCACCAAGCAGGTCGACTGCACGTGGGAGGAGTTCTCCGAGACCCGATGCGTCGATATCGAATCCGACGATGAGGACGATGCGGCGGACCCTATCTAGACGGGTCGCACACCCGTCTGCTCATCGCGCTCTCCGTCGCGACGCATATCCCGCTCCGCGATCTGGTGGAGCTGACCGACGACGAGATCGCGACCTATATCGACGTGATCACCGAGGCCTCTGAGGCCGCGAAAGGATAGTGGCTGTGGCGAACAAGACGGCAATTCTCGCCATCAAGATCATTGCCGACGCCGCCGGCGCGTCACGCGGGCTGGACGAGACCGCCTCGAAGTTCGACAAGTTCGAGTCCATGGCGGGCCGCGCGGCCATCGGCGTGACCGCCGTCGTCGGCGCGCTCGCCGCCGTGGGTAAAGCGGCGTTCGATGAGGCGTCCGCGCTGCAGCAGTCCGCCGGCGCGGTCGAGTCCGTGTTCGCGGCCCAGGCCGAGGCCGTGGACAAGCTCGCCGCCGGCGCGGCCCAGACCGTGGGCCTGGCCACGTCCGAATACAGCCAGTTCGCCGCCGTCGTCGGCTCCCAGTTCAAGAACCTCGGCGTGCCGATGGACGAGGTTGTCGGCACCACCGACGCCCTGATCGCGAAGGCCGCAGACCTGTCGGCGATGTTCGGCGGCACGACCTCCGAGGCCGTCGAGGCGCTCTCTAGCCTGTTCCGTGGCGAGACGGACCCGATCGAGCGCTACGGCGTGTCCATCAAGCAGTCCGACGTGAACGCCCGCCTGGCCGCGCAGGGCCTGTCCAAGCTGGAGGGCGAGGCGAAACGCAACGCCGAGACCCAGGCCCGCCTGGCCCTGCTCAACGAGCAGACCGCCGCCGCCACTGGCCAGTTCGCCCGCGAGTCCGAGACCGCCGCTGGCGCGCAGCAGCGCATGTCCGCCGAGGTGAAGAACGCGAAGGCCGCTCTCGGCGAGGCGCTGCTCCCCGTCGTCGCCGGCGTGGCCACCGAGCTGGGGAAGATGGCCACCTGGGCGAAGGAGAACACCGACACCCTGCAAAAAATGGCCCTCGTCGTGCTCGGCGTCGCGGCCGCCGTGTACGCCGTGAACGCCGCCCTGAAGCTGTACCACGCGCTGATGGCCCTCGTGAACGGCGTCAAGTGGCTGATCGTCAAGGCCCAGGCGATGGGCGCGGCGATCGCGTCCGGCGTGTCCTGGGCGGTGTTCTACGTCCAATACGCGGCGATGATGGTCGGTATCGGCGTCCAGTCCGCCGCCGCTTGGCTGACCGCGAAGGCCCAAGCCGCCGGCGCGGCGATCGCGTCCGCCGCCGCCTGGCTGACCTTCCGCGTCCAGTACGCCGCGATGATGGTCGGCATCGGCGTGCAGTCCGCCGCCGCCTGGGCCGTCGCGAAGGCGCAGGCGATCGGCTCGGCGATCGCGTCCGGCGCCGCCTGGCTGACCTTCCGCGTCCAGTACGCGGCCACCATGGCCGCGATCGGCGTCTCGGCCGCCGCCACCTGGCTGGCCGCCAAAGCCCAGTCCATCGGCTCCGCGCTCGCGTCGGCCGCCGCGTGGGTCGCCTCGTCCGCTTCGACCGTCGGCGCGCTCGCGCTGCAGGGCGCGGCGTTCCTCGCGCAGAAGGTCGCAATGGCCGCCGGCGCGGTCGCCACCGGCGTCATGACCGCCGCGCAGTGGGCACTGAACGCCGCGCTGAACGCGAACCCGTTCGGCCTGATCGTGATCGCGATTGTCGCCGTGATCGCCGTGATCGTGCTCCTGTGGAACAACTGCGAGACCTTCCGCAACGTCGTCACCGCCGTGGCGTCGGCGGCCGCCGCCGTGTGGCAGTGGGTCGTGGACGCGGTCTCCGGCGTCATCAACTGGGTCGGCCAGCTGCTCGACAAGGTCGGCGGCGTCGGCGGCATCTTCGAGGGCGCGATGAACATCGCCAAGGGCGCGGTGGACCTGCTGCTGGCCCCGATCCGTGCCGTGATCGACCTGGTGTCCTCGCTCATCGGCTGGATCGGCCGGATCAAGTTCCCGTCCCCGCCGTCGTGGATCTCGGACCTGTTCGGCGCGGGCGGCGCGGATGGGCTCAACATGGTGCCCGCTGCCCTGGACTACACGAGGTTCTACCCGGCCGCCCCGGCCACGTTCGCCGCCCCGCAGCCCGAGCTGACCGCCGCGGCGTCCCCGCTCGCCGGCCTCGCCAGCCTCGCCGGCGGCGGCGGCACCACCAACGTCACGAACGTGAACATCACCGTGGACGGCTCCGGCATCGTGGACCCGCGCCGTGTCGCCGCCGAGATCCGCGACGTGCTCGCGCTCGACGCCTCGACGCGCGGACTCACCCCCGCCTCGATGGGCCGCTCCACCCGATCCGGAATCAGGTGACCTGATGGGCTGGCATATCACCCCCACGCTGACCATCGGCGGCGTGCCCGTCGAGTGTGATCCCTCGCTGCTCGACCTCGCGCCCCTGGCACTGGACGATATTGTCACGACCTGGGGGCGCACCGACTACCTGGCCGACGCCGAGCCGGCCTCGGCCCGGCTGGCCGTGATCGACGCGACCGGGCACTGGGGGCGGCGCGTGCGCGACGGCACCGCGCTCGGCCTGGCCGTGATCTTCGGCTGGTCCGGCACCCCGACCGGCCCCACCACCGGCGACCCGATCACCGGCACCCTGTTCCGTGGCCGCACCGCCCATGTCGATGCTCGCCGGACCGCGAACACGACCGCCACCGGCGCGCGTGTCTGGCAGGTCGAGATCACCGCCGCCGACATGACCGCCGACCTCGGCAACATGATCACCTTCCCCGAAACCTGGCCGTCCGAGTCGATGCTCGCCCGCGCTATCCGCATCAAATCCCTTGCCGCGCAGTCACAATCAGGCATTGGAGACTTCTACTTTTGGCCCGGCTACGTCGAGGCCACGACGTGGCCCCTTGACGTGGCGAACAAGACGGCGCTCGACCTGTGCGCCGACTTCTACCGCAGCATGGGCGCGGACACCTACAGCTACGACCCCGAGACCCAGGACATACGCCAGTCGATCCGGCTCTCGCAGCCCATGGCCATGCGCCTGGCCACGTTCGACACCGGCACCGGCGCAGTCATGCTCATGTCCTCCGACGTGACCGTGGACGGCATCGTGTACCCCGGCATCGGACTCTCCGGCTGCGAGCTTGCCGCCGAGCTGGCGCTGACCGCCTCGCGCGATACCGATATCAACACCCTGGAATGCCAGTGGAAAGACTTCTCCACCGGGTACGGCGACTGGACCACCGTGCGCTCCGAGGTCGTGCCCGGCGACTCCCGCCGCGCCCTCGCGTGGACCAGCTGGCTCGACAACGGCACCACGATAGACCCCACCCTCGATAACGTCTGGGACAAGGTGCGCTCCGAGGCCCGCACGCCCCGGCACCCCGTCGTGACCGCCAAGCCCGGCCACGAGTTCATCACCGAGGGCCTCGCCCGCTGGCTCCTGCAGGGCTGTGAGAACACGCGCAGCGCGTATCTCAATGGCGACGAGCTGCACCGCTGGCTCTACGAGGGCATATCGGGCACCCCGCCCCTGTACTCCCCGCTCGGCGGCGTCGTCACGTACACCGCCAAGCGTGGCTGGGCGATCGCGCTCGACGTGCAGATGATGGACACCACCACGCCCGTCGGCGCGGCCGCCGCGATGACGTGGGCCGGCATCCGGCAATACCGCTGGACCACGACCACGCCCTCGGTGCCGTGGTGGTGGTTCCCCAAGCCCGCGCCGGTGCCGGTGATGTCGCCGACCCCCGAGCGCGACCTGACGTGGGGCGCGCCGGCCGAGGGCGCAGGCTACCGCTTCGACCGCTCCACCACATGGGGCGACCTCCGGCACCTCGCCGCCGACACCCCCGAGATCCACGAAGAACTCGACTAGGAGACACCCCCATGCCCACCACCCCCGTCTACGGCATCCCGTACCCGTCCGAGGGCGACCCGATCTATGAAGGGGCGCAACAGATGCGGGCGATGGCCCTCGGCATCGACGCCGCCCTGGCCGCCGCCGAGATACCGCCGACCACCGCCTCCGAGATCGCCTCGTGCTCGATGACCCGCTCGACTAACCTCTCAATCCCCAACGGCGCGGACACCTTCGCCGCGTGGACTGTGACCGAGTGGGACACCAAGCCCGGCGGCGTCGCGATGGCCTCAGCCTCGGGCATCTACGCCCGCACCGCCGGCATCTACCGCGTGAGCGCGTTCGCCGCGTGGGAGACAGACGGTTTCAACGAGATCATCGCGCTGACCCGCACCCGCTCCGGCATCTCCACGCTGCTGCTCGCCGAGGGCGACGCGTCCGCAGCGTGGTTCCGGGGGCACTCGCTCTCGACCGAGCTGGCGCTACAGGCCGGCGACCTGATCCGGCTCCGCGCTACCCAGACCTCGGGCACCGCCCGCAACCTCGGCACGGCATGGATCGGCGGCGCGGCATGGCCGCGCCTATCGGTGACGTTCGTCCGGCCGACGCCCTAGGCGGCCCGGTAGGGGTCGAGCCGGTCGACCGCGCCGCGTCGGCCGGCCTCCGGCACCTTCGTGTAAATCTGGGTCGTCGCGATCGACTGGTGGCGCAGCAGCTCCTGCACCGCGCGCAGGTCCGCGCCGTCCTCCAGCAGCGTGGTCCCGTACCAGTGCCGCAGGCTGTGCGCGGTCCCCCGCACCCCGGCCCGCCGCATCGCCTGGGACACAATCTGGCTGACCGACTTGCGGTGCACGTGCTGGCCGGCGCGGGTAACCGGCGCCGGAAACCAGAATCCGTGGCGCGGCATCAGGTCCGCGTAGGCGAGCAGGATGCGGTGCACCGGGAGCACCTTCGTGCGGCCGCCCTTGCCGATCACCGTCATCTGCTGGCGCGCGAGGTCGATGTCCTCGCCGCGAAACTTCGCGATCTCGTGCGCGCGCAGGCCGGCGAGCGCGGCGAGCAGGATCATCAGCCGCGTGCGGCGGTGCATGTTGATCGAGAGCAGGCGCATCAGCTCCGCGTCGGCGACCGGGCGGGCGATCCGGTCGGGGGCGCGCGGCGTGCCCACGCGGATCATCGGATTGTCGTAGCGGTGGCCCTGCAGCTGCAGCCAGCCAAACCACTGGGCGACGTAGGAGTGGTACGTCACGTGGGTGCCGGCGGACCAGTGATCGGCGTGCGCGGCGAACCAGCGGACGATCTCGACCGGCTCCAGGAGCGCCGCGAGGCGGCCGGTCTCGCGTTCCAGGTTGCGGATCACGCGGGTGCGCTCGGCGATGGTGATAGGAGAGCGCCGGGCGGCATGCTGCCAGACCTCCCATTCAGAGATCAGGGGCATGTCGGAAGGTCTACCAGCCGAAATCACAGGCGTTGAAATCACACTCGTGTGATTCGGTCATGCCACTAGGTGTGACTTCGGTCGGAAGGGGTGAATCGTGCCTCTTGTAATCTGCAGGTCGCCGGTTCGAGCCCGGCTGGGGGCACAGCACGAACGAGCGGGGCATCCTCTTCACGGAGGGCGCCCCGCTTCGCTTTTCCCGGTCTCAGATCGCTAAACCCCTGCTCAGATAGGATGAGCCTCGATGTGGGGTGTCGGCGACGCCCCGAGCTGATTCCGGGGCTGTCCCCCAGAGCGAGGAGCGTCAATGCGCTGGGCTGCCCACACCCGAGGTTTGCTTCCCACCAAAGGTGATTGGTCCCCGGTTCGCACCACCTGGCGGCCGGACGTCACGGCAGGCCTGACGGTCGGCATCATCGCGCTCCCACTCGCCCTCGCGTTCGGCGTGAGCTCGGGCGTCGGGGCCGCGGCGGGGCTCGTCACCGCGATCGTCGCGGGCGCGGTCGCCGCCATCTTCGGCGGCTCCAACGTCCAGGTCTCCGGCCCGACGGGCGCGATGGTCGTCATCCTCGCCCCGATCGTCGCCACGCACGGGGTGGGCGCCGTGGCCCTGCTGAGCCTGATGGCCGGCACGCTCGTGCTGTTGATGGGCGCGCTGGGCCTGGGCCGGTCGGTGGCCCTGATCCCCTGGCCCGTGGTCGAGGGCTTCACGCTGGGCATCGGCGTCATCATCTTCCTGCAGCAGGTCCCCATGGCCACGGGCACCGAGGTGGCGGCCGGACAGAACACCGTCGTCGCGGCGGCCGAGGCCATCTCCGTGGCCCAGTGGCCGACGGTGGCGATCACCATCGGCCTCGTGTTGCTGGTGACCGCCATCGTGATCGGCCTGCCCCGCTGGCGCTCTGCCATCCCGGCCAGCCTGATCGCGGTGGTCATCGCCACGGTCGTCGTCGAACTGCTGAATCTCGACATCCCCCGGATCGGAGCGCTGCCGAGCTCCCTGCCAAGCCCGACGCTGCCGCCCATGTCGCCCGCGATGATCCAGTCGCTGCTGATCCCCGCCTTCGCCGTGGCCGTGCTGGCCGCGATCGAGTCACTGCTGTCCGCCCGGGTCGCCGCGAGCATGGCCGAGACCGGCTCATACAACCCCGACCGCGAGCTGGTGGGCCAGGGCCTGGCGTCCGTCGCATCGGGCCTGTTCGGCGGGATGCCCGCCACCGGGGCGATCGCCCGCACGGCCGTCGCGGTCCGCAGCGGCGCCCGGACGCGCTTCGCGGCGCTGTTCCACGCGATCGTTTTACTCGCCGTCGTCTATCTGGCGGCGGGCATGGTCGGCAAGATCCCCCTGGCGGCGCTGGCCGGGGTGCTGATGGTGACGGCCAGCCGGATGAGCAGCCGCGCGACGGTCCGCTCAATCCTGCGCACCACCCGCTCCGACGCTCTGGCATTCGTCGTCACCGCGGTCATCACCATCGCGTTCGACCTCATCTTCGCGATCCTCATCGGGGTGCTGGTCGCGGTGTTCTTCGCGCTGCGGACCGTGGCCGAGCAGTCTGGCGTCACCCGGCTCCCCGCCTCGGAGTCGCCGGCCGACGGCGACGAGCACATCGCCGTATTCCGGCTCGCCGGCGCGATGTTCTTCGGCGCCTCCGAGCGGGTGCTAACGGATGTCAGCGCCGTGACCGGGGTGCGGGTGGTGATCCTGCGGCTGGACCAGGTGCGGATGCTCGACGCGTCGGGCGCGCATGCCCTGGTCGAGATAGTCTCCGGCCTCGAGCGGCGCGGCAAGACCGTGCTGCTCGACGGCGTCCAACCCCGTTTCCAGCAGGTGACAGACGCGGTGGGCCTATTCGACTCGCTGCGGCATGAGAACCACATGTTCCGCGACTACGAGCTAGCGCTGGCCCACGCGCGCAGCCATATCGCCCGCGAGGAGCCGGCACCCGACCCCAGCTGAGGGCCGCAGACTCCACCGAGACCTGTCGGCTAGCGGAGCAGCGCCCGCAGAGACTCATCCGAGGCCCGCAGCGCGTGGCGGTCATACGTGGAGGTCGAGGCCAGCAGCTCATCGGCGCCGGTGCGCTCGGCCAACTCCTCAAGTTGCCTGCGCACCGTGGCCGGGGATCCAAGCACCGCGGCGTCGAGCGAGGACTCCACCCGCGCACGCACCTGGCTCGTCCAGTGCTGGGCCAAAATCGCGTCCACGCTCTCCAGCGGGCCGAACTCGCCGACTTGGCGCGACCTCGCCATCGCCCACGCCTCGGGGAGCGCCAAATCGCGAGCGGCCCCGTCGTCATCGGCGAGCGTGACATCGAGCGAGATGATCACGTGCGGCGCCGCAGCGCTCGTCGATGGCCGGAAGTCCCGGCGGTAGGCGACGAGGATGTCGGCGAGCGCGTCCTTGCGTAAGACCGGCCCGCCGATCACCACCGGTAGCCCCAGGCGGCTGGCGATCTGGATGCCGGCGCCGGTGGCCAGCAAGAACATCGGGATCGCCGCATCGGTGACGGTGCGCGGCCGCACCGTCACCGATGCGGTGTCGTCGAGATAGGAGCGGAGCTCTCCGATATCGGCCTCGAAATCGGATGCGCGGTGATCACGCAAAGCATCGCGGACCGGCTCGGTGAACCCCCGCGACCGACCGATGCCGAGGTCTATGCGATCCGGGTGGAGGGCAGCCAGCATCTGGAACTGCTCGGCGACCACGTAGGGCTGATGGTTGGGCAGCATGACGCCGCCCGAGCCAAGCCGGATCCGGTCGGTCCGCGCGCCGATCGCCGCGAGCAGCACCGCCGGCGAACCGCTCGCGACGCCGGGCACCGAGTGGTGCTCGGCCACCCAGAATCTCTCATAGCCCATCGCCTCCGCCCAGACCGCGCGGTCGACTGAGCCGGTGAGGCCCTCCGCGTCGGGTCGACCAGCCCTGGTTCGGGATCTATCAAGGAGAGAGAGCTTCACGCCTGGTCCAACCGAAGTGCATCCCGGAACCTTCCACCAAACCCCCAAATGCCGATACCTGAGTGCCCCACGCTCACCTGCGGTTTGGGCCGCGGGAATTATCCAGCGCACAACGCGGTTAGTTGAGTCAGTAACACTCAAGCTCGAGGAGGATCCCATATGCCCGTCAACTACGGCTCCGGCCGCGATAACGACGCCTACGATCTGTTCTCCCAGTACCTCGCCCGCATGGGCGGCGGCGCGCGCCGGTTCGACATGTCCAAAGTGGCGGACCCGGACACCCGCCAGCTGATCGGCGTGGCACTGCGTGATGCCACCACCCACGGGGCCCGCGAGGTCGACGCGCTGCACATCCTGCGCGCGCTGACCGCCAACCCCGGCGCCGCCGAGCTGCTCGGCCGCGCCGGCATCAATCCGACCGAGCTCGCCGGCCTGGCCAAGAACAGCCTGCCCGCCGGCATGGCGCACCGCGGGGCCGTCGGCTTCGGCGCCAGCGCGGGCGAGGTCCTCAGCGAGTCCTGGCGCGCGGCCCAGGCCTTCGGCAGCGAGCGCGTCGCCCCCGAGCATGTGCTGTTGGCGCTGGTCATGTCCCCGGACACGACGGCCGGCCGCCTGCTCAACGAGGCGGGCCTGACCCCGGAGCGCCTGCAGCAGCTCGCCTCCGGGCAGGAGCCGGACGACGCCGAGGAGGCCCAGTCGGCCACACCCAACCTGGACAAGTACGGCGTGGACCTGACCGAGCGAGCCCGCGGCGGCCATATCGACGCGGTGATCGGGCGCGCCCAGGAGATCGAGCAGACGGTCGAGATCCTCATGCGTCGGACCAAGAACAACCCGGTGCTGATCGGCGAGGCAGGCGTCGGCAAGACCGCCATCGTCGAGGGCCTGGCCCTGCGCATCGCCGAGGGCGACGTGCCCGAGGTGCTGCTGGGCAAGCGCGTCGTCGCCCTGGACCTGCCGGGCATGCTGGCCGGCGCGAAGTACCGCGGCGACTTCGAGGAGCGCATGACCGGGGTGCTCGACGAGATCTCCGCGCACGCCGGCGAGATCCTGCTGTTCATCGACGAGCTGCACACCATCGTCGGGGCCGGCGGGGCCGAGGGCGCGGTCGACGCGGGCAACATGCTCAAGCCGAAGCTGGCGCGCGGCGAGCTGCACGTGATCGGCGCGACCACCCTGGACGAGTACCGCAAGCACATCGAGAAGGACCCCGCGCTGGAGCGCAGGTTCCAGCCCGTGCAGGTCGACGAGCCCAACGAGCAGGACGCCATCGCGATCCTGTCCGGGCTGCGCGGCGCGTACCAGGAGCACCACGGCGTCACCTACACCGACGAGGCGCTGACGGCGGCCGTCGAGCTGTCCGTGCGGTACCTGCCGGATCGCCGCCTGCCGGACAAGGCCATCGACCTGATGGACCAGGCCGGCGCGCGGAAGCGCCTGGCGCGCACCGACGTCGGCGCGCTGACGGAGCAGCTGGACCTGCTCACCGTGGAGAAGGACGCGGCCGTCGCCGCCGAGGACTACGAGGCGGCGGGCACGCTGCGGGATCGCATTGCGAAGCTGCAGTCGCGCATCAACCACCCGACAGGCAAGGGGGACGGTCCGTCCGAGATCACCGCCGAGGACATCGCGCAGATCGTCGCGCGGGCCACCGGCGTGCCCGCCAGCCAGATGACGGAGCAGGACAAGGACCGCCTGCGCCGGCTCGAGGACGAGCTGCACCAGCGCGTCATCGGGCAGCACGACGCGGTGGCGGCGATCGCGCGGGCGGTGCGGCGTAACCGCACCGGGATGGCCGATCCGGGCCGCCCCGTCGGTAGCTTCCTGTTCCTTGGCCCCACCGGCGTCGGCAAGACGGAGCTGGCGAAGGCGTTGGCCGCCAACCTCTTTGGCGACGACGACAAAATGATCCGCCTGGACATGAGCGAGTTCGGCGAGCGGCACACGGTCAGCCGTCTGGTCGGGGCTCCTCCCGGCTACGTCGGCTACGGCGAGGCGGGACAGCTCACCGAGCAGGTCCGCCGCAACCCGTACTCGGTGGTGCTGCTCGACGAGGTGGAGAAGGCGCACCCGGACGTGTTCAACCTGCTGCTGCAGGTGCTCGACGACGGCCGCCTCACCGACGGCCAGGGCCGCACCGTGGACTTCACGAACACGGTGCTGATCATGACCAGCAACCTGGGCTCGGACATCATCTCGTCCCGCTCGGGCGGCATCGGCTTCGACACTGGCGGCCGCGATGCGGACGGCCAGCTCGAGGACAAGCCGCTGCGCGACCGGCTGATGGGGCGGCTGCGCGAGTCCTTCCGGCCCGAGTTCCTCAACCGGATCGACGAGGTCGTGATCTTCCGCAAGTTGGAGCACGCACAGCTGCACCAGATCACCGACCTGCTGCTGACCGACAGCCGGAACCGGCTGGGCGCGAAGAACATCGAGATCGAGTTCACCGACGCCGTGGTCGATTGGCTGGCAGAGCGCGGCCACCAGCCCGAGTTCGGGGCGCGGCCGCTGCGCAGGACCATCCAGCGTGAGATCGACGACCGGCTGGCGGACCTGCTCATCGAGGAGCGCCTACATGACGGCGAGAAGGTGACCGTCGTGGTCACCGACGACGAGCTGGAGCTGCAGGTGAGCTGACGCCGCTCGACGGACCGAGTAGAAGGACGAGAGCTGGCGGGCGGCCCCGAGGTGGGTCGCCCGCCAGCCGTGTCAGGCCCCCACCCACACCGTCTTCGCGTTGCAGAACTCCTTGATGCCGTGCGCAGCCAGCTCGCGGCCGTAGCCGGAGCGCTTGACCCCGCCGAACGGCAGGCCCGGATAGGAGGTGGTCATGCCGTTGATGAACACGGCCCCCGCCTCGATCTCGGCGATGAACCGCGCCTGCTCATCGGAGTCTTGCGTCCACGCGTTGGAGCCGAGCCCGAACTCCGTCGCGTTCGCGAGCTCGATGGCCTCCTCGATGCCGTCGACCCGGTACAGCGAGGCGACGGGCCCGAAGACCTCCGCGCCGTGGATCGCCATACCCTCGGCGATGCCCGCGATAATGGTCGGCGGGTAGAACCAGCCCGGCCCATCCGGTCGCGTGCCGCCGCACAGGGCCGTCGCCCCCTTTGCCAGGGCGTCGTCGACGAGCTCCTCGACGTCCAGCCGGCCCTGCTCGGTGGCGAGGGGCCCGACATCGGTGCCAGGGTCCATCGGGTCCCCCACCGTCAGCGCCGCCATGCGTGCGGTGAACTTCGCCGCGAACTCCTCGTAGACGTCCGCGTGCACGATGAAGCGCTTGGCCGCGATGCAGGATTGCCCGTTGTTCTGGGTCCGCGCGGTGACGCCGACCGCCACGGCCTTATCCAGGTCTGCGGACGGCATCACGATGAACGGGTCGGAGCCGCCGAGCTCCAGGACCGTGTGCTTGACCTCGTCGCCGCAGATCGCCGCGACCGAGCGGCCTGCGGGCTCGGATCCGGTGAGCGTCGCGGCCTTGACCCGCGGGTCCCGCAGGACAGCCTCGACGGCGTCCGAGCCGATGAGCAGCGTTTGGAAGCAGCCGTCGGGGAAGCCCGCACGCCGGAACAGCTCCTCGATGTACAGCGCGGTCTGCGGCACGTTCGACGCGTGCTTGAGCAGGCCCACGTTGCCAGCCATCAGCGCGGGCGCGGCGAAGCGGATCACCTGCCATAGCGGGAAGTTCCACGGCATGACGGCCAGCACCACGCCCAGCGGTTGATAGCGGGTATACGCCGCCACCGCGCCGACGGAGTCCGCGTCGCCCGGCTCATCCGCGAGGAAGGCCTCGGCGCGTTCCGCGTAGAACCGCATGCCCGCCGCGCACTTGCGGGCCTCGGCCGCAGCGGACGCGAGGGTCTTGCCCATCTCGGCGGTCATGACGGCGGCAATCTCGTCGGCGTCCGCATCGAGGAGGTCCGCGGCTGTGGACATGAGGCGGGCTCGATCGGCAAAGCTCGTCTGGCGGTAGGCAAGCCAGGCCCGGTGCCCCCGCGCGATCCGCTCTACAGTCTCATCGGCCGTGTGCGCGTCGAAGGACCGCAGCACCTCGCCGTCGGCCGGATTCACACTGGTGATCGTTGTCGCGGCTGCCATGGGGATCCTCCCTTTGTTTCCGTGGGTCTGTCCCGAGCGTGCCACGAAATACCTACTCATCCCCCTTCATCGCCCCGAACTGCCATAATCGGCGAAGGTGTGCTGACGCGCAGCATTGGCGATGGTTACCCGTTGGTAGACTTGGCGCTTCTGAGCCGCCGACGTGCTCTTCCCCTCCAACCTACGGTGCCGTAGGGTGCGAGGTGGCAGGCAACGAAACTGGAGGAATCGATGACCCGCGAGATGACCCAACTCGAGCTCTTGACCGAGCTGGAGCCGTTGGTGGAGACCAACTTGAATCGGCACCAGTCCATGGCCAAGGAGTGGCACCCCCATGACTATGTGCCGTGGGATGAGGGCCGCAACTTCGCCGCGATGGGGGGCATCGACTGGGATCCTGAGCAGTCGCAGCTGGATCCGACGGCCAAGGCCGCGATGATCACCAACCTCCTCACGGAGGATAACCTGCCCTCCTACCACCGCGAGATCGCCACGAACTTCTCCCTCGACGGACCCTGGGGCACCTGGGTGGGCACGTGGACCGCGGAGGAGAACCGGCACGCGATCGTGATGCGCGACTACCTCGTGGTGACCCGCGGCGTCGACCCCGTCGCCCTTGAGCGCGCCCGCATGCAGCACATGATCACGGGCTACAACCCGGCGACCAACAAGGACATCCTGCACTCGGTGGCCTACGTGACGTTCCAGGAGCTGGCCACCCGTGTGAGCCACCGCAACACCGGTCGCGCCTGCGGGGACCCCATCGCGGACAAAATGCTCCAGCGCGTGGCGGCCGACGAGAACCTGCACATGGTCTTCTACCGCAACCTCTGCGAGGGCGCGCTGGAGCTGACGCCGAACAAGGCCGTCGAGGCAATCTCGAACATCCTTGAGGTCTTCGAGATGCCCGGCTCCACCATGCCGGACTTCCGTCGCAACGCCGTCCTCCTGGCGAAGGGCGGCATCTACGACCTGCGCCAGCACCTGGACGAGGTCGTCCAGCCAGTCCTACGCAAGTGGCGCATCTTCGAGCGCGACGACTTCACCGGCGAGGGCGAGCGCGCCCGCGACCGCATCGGGGCCTTCGTCGCGGACCTCGAGGCCAAAGCCACCAAATTTGAGGAGTCCCGCGCCCGGGCCCTCGAGCGCGATCGCAAGCGCGCCGAGGCCGTGTCGGTCTAGAGAGTTCCCCCAGCGCTGCCCGGCCGGATTCTGGCCGGGCAGCGCTGTTTTTTATTGCAGATGGACAACGAGTCACTCCGCGAACTGCAACAGGGTCTCCACCACGACGAGCCTGTGGACAGGCAATGGCGAATCCACCCAGGGCCGCGCACCGAGTAGCGTGGTCGGCACGTATTGCGGCCCCGCCGCGGGGCCCACAGGGAGCCTGCCGATGCCCACATCGCATGATCAAAGATTGCGCGTACACAACCTGCCCGTCTCCGTCAACGGTTACAGCGCCGGGCCCGACCAGAACGAGGACCGCCCTCTCGGGCGTGGCGGCGAACGGCTGCTGGAGAACCTCGGCACCGGAGCCGACGGGTACTGATATGTATTGAGTAGGCCTTCACTCATGTGCTACTGGCCAGGCGCTGATCGAGGTTTCGCAGCAGCGCTCGTCGCTATGGCGACCCCCCTGGTCCTCCGGCAAAACTCTCCACAAATCCCATATGGTTGCCCGTCCACTATTCGGTAGGAGACCCCATGCCCAGTCCTGCCCGTGAACGACTCGCCCGCCTCCTCGCAGGAACAGTTGTGGCAAGGGCGGACAGCGCCATCGTGCATTTGCCGGGGGACGTCCTCACCATGGAGGTCGCGGGGCTGGGCCGCGTCGACACCCCGATCCGCGCCGCCCAGGCGAAGAAGCTGATCGGGGCCGCTCGGCCGGTTCAATACGGCCATGGCGAGGACACGCTCACCGACACCACAGTGCGCGACAGCTGGGAGATCACGCCCGATCAGGTGCGGCTCGGCGGCCCCACGTGGCAGTCGCATCTCGACGCGGCCCTAGCAGACCTCAGCGAGACCCTCGGCCTGCCCGCCGGCTCCCGGCTGACCGCGCAACTGCACTCCCTGCTTATCTATGGCAAGGGACAGTTCTTCCTCCCCCACCAGGATTCCGAGAAGCACGACGACATGGTCGCCAGCCTGGTCGTCACGCTGCCGTCGACCTACACTGGCGGAGAACTCGTCGTCGACGACGCCGGCCATGAACAGGTCTATCGCGGCTCACGGACCGACCTGGTGCTCGTCGCCTACTATGCCGACCGCCGGCACGAGGTCCGCCCCGTCCGCTCGGGCCACCGCGTCACCTTGACCTTCAACCTGCTCCTCGACCGGCACGCCGCCACCCTCGCACTCGGGCCTACGGAGCAGCTCGCGGCCAGCCTCACCGAGCACTTCACCTCCCCTGCCACCACCACATACGGCCGCGAACTCGGCGTGCCCACGCGACTCGCCTTCCTGCTGGACCACGAGTACACCCAAGCCGGCCTGCGCGGCGGCCGCCTCAAGGGTGCGGACGCGAAGCGGGTCAAGCTGCTGCGCGCCGCCGCGGAGCAGGCAGGCTGCGAGAGCGTCCTCGCCCAGGCCGAGATCCAGGAGACCTGGCAAGTCCGGCCCGGCGGCGGCTCGTGGGGCGACGACTGGGACAACGATTGGGACGACGAGCCCCAGGATGAGGACCCCGAACAGCACGACCTCGACGGCGACTACGAGCTCGACTACCTGGTCGTCGACGAGATGACTCTGTCCTGGTGGACCACCCCCGACGGACCCGGCGCGGAGAAGATTCAACTCCGTCTGGACGGCGAAGAGGTGTGCATGGTGACGCCGACGAAGTCGCTGACCCCGTACGAGTCCGAGTACGAGGGCTACATGGGCAACTACGGCCACACCGTCGAGCGGTGGTACCGGCGGGCCGCTCTGGTCATGTGGCCGAGGGCGTCGACGTTCGCGGTGCGCGCGGAGGCTGGCTCGGGGTGGGCGCTCGAGGAGCTCCAGCGCCAGATCGACGCCGGAAAGCTCGACGGCGCACGCGCGGATGCCCTGGCGCTCAGGCCGTTCTGGACCGGTGTGGACTCCGCACTGCGCCTGCCCGCCCTGCGGGTCGCGGTCGGGTTGGCCGACCCTGCCGCCGCTCGGGTGGTCGCGGCGCCATTCCGCCTGGAGTCGCTGACGGCCGAGCACGCCCCGATACTGGCGGAGATCGCGCGGGCCTACGGCGACCCGTGGCTGCGGACGCTCCTCGGAGACTGGGACATCTCCATCCGGATCGGCGTGCCGGGCCGCTGTGCCTGGGCAGCAGAGTCCCTGCCGCCGCTGTGCAAGAAATTGCGTGATCTAGACGCGCACGCGATCGCCACCGGCCTCGTGGACCGCGTCTGGGGCAGGCTGCGGAGCCAGATCGACGCGGGGCTCGCGCAAGTGGACCCCGAACGCCGACGCATGGGTTTGGCCCGGTTGGCGGAATTGCTGGCTCAAACGCTTGCTGCGGCGTCCGACGAGCAGGGCGTGGCCATCGCCGTGTCACTCCGCGCCGACGGGGATGACGTGCTCGCCCTGCTCATCCCGATGCTGCGGGCTCATCGGCCGCCGCCGCACCCCGCTGTTGTCGCCATCGCCAGCGATTGCCGACACCGACTGGCCCTGCTCACCGAGGCCCCGGCGCGAGCCAAGGATGATTGGTCTATCGCCTGGTCCGCGTGCTCCTGCGACCTCTGCGTGCGGCTCTCCGGATTCCTCGGCGCGGCCCACCAGACCACGCTCGAGTGGCCGCTCGCCAAGGCCGGCCGCCAGCATATCCACCAACAACTCGACGAGGCGGGCCTGCCGGTGCGACACACCACCCGACGACAGGGCAGCCCTTACACCCTGGTCCTGACCAAGACGAGGGACCTCTTCCGCCGCGAGCAGACTGCCCGCGAGCAGTCGCGGACCGGCCTCGCGTGGCTGGCGTCCGCATTCGGGTAGTCGGCCCGGGTTCCGGCACAATGGAGGCCGTGACTTCCCTGGAGACCCGCCCGGCCCTGAAGATCGGGCCCTATGAGCTGAGCAGCCCCGTCATCCTCGCGCCCATGGCTGGCGTGACCAACGTGGCGTTCCGAACGCTCTGCCGGGAGCTCGAGGAGGAGAAGACCGGCTCCACCGCAGGTCTGTACGTGTGCGAGATGGTCACCGCGCGTGCGCTGGTGGAGCGGCATCCCACCACGATGCACATGACGACGTTCGGCCCAACCGAGACACCGCGCTCACTGCAGCTGTACACGGTCGACCCCGCAACCACGTATGACGCGGTGCGAATGATCATCGACGAGGACATCGCGGACCACATCGACCTCAATTTCGGCTGCCCTGTGCCGAAGGTCACGCGCAAGGGTGGCGGCTCCGCCCTGCCCTATAAGCGCCAGCTCTTCCGGCAGATCGTGGCGGCCGCCGTACGAGGCGCCGGCGGCAAAGCGCCCGTGACCGTGAAGTTCCGCGTGGGTATCGACGACGACCACCACACGCACCTCGACGCGGGCCGGATCGCTGCGGAAGAGGGCGCGGCGGCCGTCGCGCTGCACGCCCGGACGGCGGCGCAGCGCTACTCCGGCGAGGCCGACTGGTCGCACATCGCCGCGTTGAAGGAGCACGTCACCACCGTGCCGGTCCTCGGCAACGGGGACATCTTCAGCGCGCAGGACGCGGTGCGGATGATGGCTGAGACCGGTTGCGACGGGGTTGTCGTCGGGCGCGGCTGCCTGGGCCGTCCCTGGCTTTTCGCCGAGCTCAGCGCCCACCTGAACGGCCGCGAGATCCCGACGCCGCCCAACCTCGGCGAGGTCACGCGCATCATGCGCCGGCACCTGGAGCTGCTGATCGCGCACCATGGCGAGGTCAAGGGCTGCCGGGAGATCCGCAAGCACATCGCCTGGTACCTGCGGGGCTTCCCGGCCGGCTCGGACCTGCGGGTGGCGATGGCGACGGTCACCAGCCTGGACCTGTTCGACGAGCATTTGGCGCAATTGGATCCGACGGTCCCCTTCCCCACAGACGGCGAGGGCCCGCGCGGTCGCCAGGGCTCCCCCGGCGCCGTCGTGCTCCCCGAGGGCTGGCTAGATGATCCCGAGGATGACACCGTCCCCCACGGCGCCGACGTCATGAACTCCGGCGGCTGAGCGTCGCACTGGCCGAACGCGATTTCGGCGCGATCATCAAAGATCAGTACTATTACGCGGATACGCTGTTTACGTCGCCGAGTATTTGCGGTCCCGGCAGCCCAGACTGGAGAGGTAGGCAGTGACAGACGACCATCGCACGCCTACGCCTTGGGAACGACCGCTCTCCAAGATCCGCGACGAGACTCCCACCGACGAGCCCACGGCGGCGAGCACCCCCCGCTCCCGCCGGCGCCGATCAGAGGCCGCGGGCACAGGCGTTGGAGAGCGGCTGACCGTCGCCGAGTTGCTGCAGCGCGTCGGCTTGCCCGACGACCAGCCCACGCGCAGCCATGCCGCGGACGAAGCGTCCACACCTGAGCAGCCTGCGACGCCCGATGCTCCAGCCCCAGTTTCCCCAGCCCCGACTCCCCCGGCCCCGACTCCCCCGGCCCCGCCGAGAGCCGTCTGGCTCAACCAGGGAGTGGCGGACCAGGCGTCCGCGGGCGCACCGCCCCCACCGTCGAAGGCCGGCCCGGAGAAGGTCACCGGCTCTGAGGACCCGCCCGCGCGGCCCCGATTGTCGGCCCAGAAGAAGGTGCAGCGCGGCGGCATGATCTTGGTGGCGCTCGTCTCGATCCTCGCGGTGACGATGACCGGCCTGGTCTGGGGCTATCTGCGACTCGCGGACGGCGCCTACACGCAGATCGCCGCGCTCGACCAGAACTCCGACGATGTGCGCGACGCCGCTGGCCAGTACGGCGACGAGACTTACCTGATCGTGGGCACCGACAGCCGCGCCGGCGCGAACGGCGAGATGGGCGCGGGCACCACCGAGCAGGCTGGCGGAGCGCGCTCGGACACCGTGATCGTGGTCAATATCCCGGCCGACCGCAGCCGTGTTGTCGCCGTGTCCTTCCCCCGCGACCTCAATGTGAATCGTCCGTCGTGCTTCGCTTGGGACAACGAGTTGGGCGACTACACCAAGGATTTGCTCTCCTCCGAGACCGACGTCAAACTCAACAGCGTGTACCAGGATGGCGGGCCGAAGTGCCTGGTCAAGGTCATTCAGAAGATGTCCGGCCTGCAGATCAACCACTTCGTGGGCATGGACTTCGCAGGCTTCGAGCAGATGGTCAACACTATCGGCGGCGTCGAGGTGTGCACCACCGAGCCACTGGTCGACGAGGAGCTCGGCACCGTCCTCGGCGATACCGGCACGCAGACCATCAGCGGCTCCACCGCGCTGGACTATGTGCGCGCCCGGAAGGTCGAGTCCGAGGGCAACGGCGACTATGGCCGGATCAAGCGCCAGCAGGTGTTCCTGTCCTCCTTGCTGCGCACCGCACTGTCCAACAAGGTGCTGTTCGACCCAGGCAAGCTCAACGGCTTCATCAACGAGTTCACCAGCTCGTCCTTCGGCGACAACCTCGACACGCAGGCGCTGATCACCCTCGGCCGTTCGCTGCAGCGCGTGGAGGCCGGCAAGGTCACGTTCCTCACCGTCCCCACCGCGGGCACCAACGACTGGGGCAACGAGATTCCCCGATCCTCGGACATCAGCAGCATCTTCGACTCGATCATCGACGACAAGCCCCTGCCCGGCGAGCAGGCGGACACCCCCGCCGAGAGCCAGGACGAGTCGGCCCCCGAGGCGGCGGCGGACGCCGTCCAGGTCCACGCCGTGTCGCCCTACTCAGTCTCCGTGCAGGTCAGCAATGCGTCCGGATTCGACGGCGTCGCCACCGCCGCCGCTGACAAGCTCGGATCCTACGGTGTCCAGATCTATAACATCGGCAATTACTCGACCCCGGTCACCAGCACCATCGTCCAGTTCTCCGGCGACAACGAGGCCGAGGCGGCGACAATCGCGTCGATGATTCCCGGCGCAAAACTGCAGCGCACGACGGGCCTGGGCAACTTCGTCGAGGTGGTCCTCGGCAGCGACTACAACGGTCTCGTGGTGGCCCCGGCAGATCCGGGGGACGTCCTCAGCCCGGTGTTGGAGAGCGACACCGAGGCTGGATCCTCGATCCCCCTCGACGTCAGCATCACCAACGCTGCCGACGTCACGTGCGCCTGACCGACCCCCTTTCCACTCCGTCGGCGCGGTCCCGCCTCCTACCATTCACCGCGAATTCACTGCGAGCCCACCATCTGGACAGAATCGCTCCGTAGCATCAGGGCTGTGCGTACTGCCTACACTGATCAAATCAGCGAACTGTCCAGCAATCTCGCGGCGATGTGCAAGCTCGCGGAGACTGTGATGGACCAAGCCACCGGTGCCCTCCTGCAAGCAGATGAGGAGCTCGCCCGCCAGGTGCTCGACACGAGCCCCGAATTCGACCGCCTGGACGCCGACTGCGAGGAGCGCGCCTTCGCGCTGCTCGCGCTGCAGGCCCCCGTGGCGGGTGATCTGCGGCAGATTGTCAGCGCGATCCAGCTCGTCACCGACCTGCGCCGGATGGGGGCGCTGGCGGCCCACATCGCGAAGATCGTGCTGCTCCGCCATCCGCAGAAGGTCCTGCCCGAGGTGGTCAGCGGCTACTTCGCCGAGATGGGCCGCATCGCGGTATCGCTCGCCGACGCCGCCACCGAGGTCCTCATCAGCCACGATCCCGAGCGTGCGAACGGCCTGCAGGACGAGGACGACGCGATGGACGACCTCCACAAGCACCTGCTCGGTGTGCTGATGAACCCGGAGTGGGAGCACAGCGTCGCCGCCGCCGTCGACATCGCGCTGCTCGGCAGGTTCTACGAGCGCTACGCGGACCACGCCGTCCAGGTGGCCCGTCGGGTCGTCTACCTTGCCACCGGGACCATGCCGGACCAGATCGTCGACCACGAGCTCCTCTAGACCGCACCACCCCCAGAACCGCCAGCCTCCCGGTTGGCGGTTCTGCTATATCTCCGCTGTGCCCCGCACCGGGACCGCACCGGGACCGCACCGACTCGTGAGGATGACCAGCCGCTGGGTCGCACGGGTCATGGCGACGTAGCGGTCCACCGCCCCCGCTATCCCGTCACCGAATCCCTGCGGGTCCACCAGGATGACCAGGTCGAATTCCAGGCCCTTCGACAGCTCCGGGGTCAGGCGCCGGACGCGGTCGGGCTGGGGCAGAGCCAGGATTGGCTGCCCAGCGCTGATCACGCACGCGATCCCCTCGGCGTTCGCGGCCAGCCAGTCCCCCAGGATCGTGCCCAGCTCCGACACGGCTCCGTGCGTGACGGGGATGTCGCTGCTGCGGATAGAGGTGGGCACGTTGGCGTCGGGCAGCACCGCCCGGATCACCGGTTCGGCCTCCGCCATGACTTCCGCCGGGGTCCGGTAGTTGATGCTCAGGGAGGCCACGTGGACCTGGGACAGGCCGATCCGCGTCAGCCGTTCCTGCCAGGATTCCGTGAACCCGTGGCGGGCCTGCGCGCGATCCCCCACGATGGTGAAACTCCGGGACGGGCAGCGCAGGAGCAGCATCTGCCACTGCGCGTCGGTCAGCTCCTGGGCCTCGTCCACGACGATGTGCGCGAACGGGCCGGCGAGGGGGTCGGTATCCGCACGGCCGTAGTCGTTGCCGACCAGCAGATCCTGCAGGTCCTGGTGCCGCAGCTGCGTCATCAGGCCCTCGCCGTCGTCGTACTCGTGGGCGGAGATGAGGTCGCCGATCACCTTGGCGCGTTCCTCCCGCTCGGCGGCGACGGCGAGATTGCGTGCCCGCAGCCGCCGCGACGCCGCCGGGTCGCCGAGCCGCTGCCGCGCCGCGTCCAGCAGGGGCAGGTCGGACAGCGTCCAGGCCATGGGGTCCGCACGCTGTAGCCGGCGGACGTCGTCGACGTCTAGCCAGGGGGCGCATTTACGCAGGTAGGCGGGCACCGACCACAGATCCGCGACGAGGTCGGCCGCCTCGATGAGCGTCCATGCGTTGTCGAGCGCCGACCGCAGCTCGTCGTTCTCCCCCAGCCCCCGCCGCAGCTGGGCGGCCGACGCCTCGCCGCCGTGGGTGTCGATCAGGCGGTGCTTGTCGACCAGGATCGTGAGCAGCAGCTCCCAGATCTGCTCGCGCGCCGCATTGTGCGGGGTGCCAGGCTCTGGGGCCGCGAACGCCTCCTCCCAGTCGTCGGGGCTCAGCCAGACCTCGCCCCAGTCGGTGCCGACCGTCATGCCTGTGGCGGGTGGCTGCTCGTAGAACGCGACGGCGGCCTCGATCGCCCGCACCAGCTCGGCGGTGGACTTCAGGCGCGCCACCGCGGGGTTGTCCTCGGCTCGGGCAGCCGCGCCCTCCGTCACGAGGTCCCGCAGGGTGCACAGCGCGACGCCCTCCTCGCCGAGGCTGGGCAAGACGTCCTCGACATAGGCCAGGTATGGCTGGTGGGGGCCGATGAACAGCACGCCGTGTCGCAGCCGCGGGTCGGAGTAGAGCAGGTAGGCGGCGCGGTGCAGCGCGACGACCGTCTTGCCCGTGCCTGGCCCGCCGTCGACGACGAGCGCGCCGCGCGAGCCCGCCCGGACGATCGCGTCCTGGTCGGCGGCGATCGTCCCGAGGACATCGCGCATCCGGGCCGACCGGTTGGCGCCCAGGCTCGCGATGAACGCGGACTGGTCGTCGAGCGCGGCGGAGGAGGCGAGGCCTGCGTCCTCGAGGCCCTCGGCGGTGAACACCTCGTCCCAGTAGTCCGTGATCCGCTCCCCGCTCGCGGCGCGGAGCGTCCAGCGGTACCGGCGCCGCCGCGCGAGGCCCATCGGGTTGGCGTGGGTCGCGCCGAAGAACGGCTCGGCCGCCGGGGACCGCCAGTCGAGCAGCAGCTGCGCGCCGGCGCTGTCGAGCAGGCCCAGGCGCCCGATGTACACCGGCTCGGGGTGGTCTGCACGGATGAAGTGCCCCAGGCACAGGTCCAGCCCGTGGCGGCTGAGGGCGCGCAGCTCGGCGGACAGCCGGTGGATCTCGAGGTCCCGGTCCAGCGCAGCCTGGCCCACGCCGCCCGGGGCTCTGCGCGCCGCGTCGAGGCGGGTGGTCAGGTTGGCCATGGATCGCGCCAGGCTCTCGGCGATGGCCGCGAAGTGCCGCTCGTCGTCGGCGATCAGCCGCGGGTCGGTTTTGGCGGATAGATGGTCGGGCAGGTCGAACGCGCTCGCTGTCAGGTGCTTCACGCTGGCAATTCTGCGGGGCCGACGGGCCTTGCCACAAGCCCCCCACCAGGCTATAAATTGAAGGTGGAAGGAAGTTCGGGCTTGCTAGCCGAACCGTCCGGAGATGTAATCCTCCGTGGACTTCTGGCTCGGGTTGGAGAAGATCTGCTCGGTGTCGTCGATCTCCACCAGCTGACCGGGCTGGCCCACGCCGGCGAGGTTGAAGAACGCCGTCCGGTCGCTCACCCGCGCCGCCTGCTGCATGTTGTGGGTGACGATGATGATCGTGAACTGCTCCTTGAGCTCGGTGATCAGCTCCTCGATGGCGAGCGTGGAGATCGGGTCCAGCGCCGAGCAGGGCTCGTCCATCAGCAGCACGTCCGGCGAGACCGCGATCGCGCGGGCGATGCACAGGCGCTGCTGCTGGCCACCGGAGAGGCCGCCGCCGGGCTTGTCGAGGCGGTCCTTGACCTCTTGCCACAGGTTCGCGCCCCGCAGGGACTTCTCCGCGACCTCGTTGAGCTCGGACTTGTTGCGCATGCCCTGCAGCTTCAACCCGGCGACAACGTTGTCGCGGATCGACATCGTGGGGAACGGGTTGGGCCGCTGGAAGACCATGCCGATGGTGCGCCGCACCGCGACCGGGTCCACGTCGCGGCCATAGATGTTCTCGCCGTCGAGCCGGACGCTGCCCTCGACGCGGGCGCCCGGAGTGACCTCGTGCATGCGGTTGATGGTGCGCAGCACCGTGGACTTGCCGCAGCCGGACGGCCCGATGAACGCCGTCACGCTGCGCGGGGGCACCGACAGGGTCACGTCCGCGACGGCCTGGAAGCCGCCGTAATAGATGTCGAGGTCAGTGAGGTCAATCTGCTTGGTCATGAGGGTTCCTTTACAGAGTCGGCAAGACGGTCAGCGGGACCGGACGGTGGAGAACCGGGCGATGAGCTTGGCGCCGATGTTGAGCACCGCCACCAGGAGGATCAGCGTCAGTGCGGCACCCCACAGCCGCTGCAGTCCGACCGAGCTGGGGTTGTTCATCTGGTCGATCATCACGCCGGGCAGGGTGCCCATCTCGCCGCCGAACAGGTCGAAGTTGATGAAGGGCGCGTAGCCCACCAGGATCAGCAGCGGGGCGGTCTCGCCGAGCACGCGGGCGATGGCGAGCATCACGCCGGTGACGATGCCGGGCAGCGCGGTCGGGAGCACCACGCGCAGGATCGTCTTCCACTGGGGCACGCCCAGGGCATAGGACGCCTCGCGCAGGTCCGCCGGCACGATCCGCAGCATCTCCTCCGTGGAGCGCACCACCATCGGGATCATTAGCAGCACCAGTGCCAGCGAGACGGCGAAGCCCGACCTGGGCAGCCCGAACGTCACCACCCACAGCGCGTAGATAAACAGCGCGGCGACGATGGACGGGACACCGGAGAGGATGTCCACCATGAAGGTGGTCACCTTCCCGAGCCGCGACGGGCCCGCGTACTCGACGAGGTAGACCGCGACGAGCAAGCCCACTGGGATCGCGATGACCGCACATGCCAGTCCCTGGACCAACGTGCCGACGATCGCGTGGTAGACCCCGCCGCCAATCGCGGTGGAAGTCAGCCCGCTGAGGGAGTTGGTGAACCAGGTGGAGCTCAACATCGCGGGCAGGCCCTTGGCCACCACCGTCCACAGCACCCAGGCCAGTGGGATCAGCGCCACCAGCACCGACGCGGAGACCAGGACGGTCGCCACCTTGTCGGTGCCGATTCGTCGGCGGCTCGTAGTGGTGAAGGCGCTGGCGGGCACCCGGTTCCGCTTCGGCGCTGTCAAGGTCAGACCGTCGATACTCATGAGTTATTCCTGCCCCGGGCGACAACCATCCTGGCGGCCGCGTTGACGACGAACGTGAGGGCGAACAGGACCAGGCCGGCTGCGATATAGGCGCCAGCCATGGTGTTGTCGGTGAACTCCGCGTAGCCGAGGGCGATCTTCGAGGCGATCGTCGCGCCGCTGTCGAACAGCGACCAGCCGAACTTCGCGGAGGTGGTCTGGAGGATCAGGTACAGGGCCATGGTCTCGCCGAGTGCACGGCCGAGGCCCAGCATCGAGGCGCTGACGAAGCCGGACTTGCCGAACGGCAGCACGGCCATCCGCACAACCTCCCAGCGCGTCGCGCCGAGCGCCTGCGCGGCCTCGATGTGCTCCTTGGGCGTCTGCGCGAACACCTCGCGGGTCACGCCGGTGATGACCGGCATGATCATCACGGCGAGGACGATGCCAGCGGTGAACACCGTGCCGCCGCCAGAGATCGAGCCCGTGCCGGTCGCGAACAGCGGGAACCAGCCGAAGGTGGAGTTGAGCCAACTCGAGAACGGGGACAGCACCGGCGCGAGCACCAGCAGGCCCCACAGGCCGTAGACCACGGACGGCACCGCGGCCAGCAGGTCCACCGCGTAGGAGAGCGGGCCGGCCAGCCGGCGGGGCGAATACCGCGAGAGGAAGATCGCGATGCCCAGCGACGCCGGCATGGCCAGCGCCAGCGCGAACACCGACACCAACACCGTGAGCTGGAACAGGTCCAGCACGCCGAAGGCGAACGCGTTGATGTTGGTCGTCGACCACTCACGCGAGGTCAGGAAGTTGACCTGGTTGAGCTTCAGCGCGGGGATGGCGCGCCAGATCAGGAAGCCGCCAATGGCCGCGACCACGACGCTCATGGCTATCGCCGAGCCCTTGGTCAGGAACCGGAACACCCGGTCCCCCTGCTGCACCGGCGAGGACTTGCCGCCGCCTCGCCGGTGCCCGCCTGTCCCAAGGGACCCGCCCGTGCCCTTCGGCCCGCCGGGGCCCGCAAGCCGGCCGGGGCCGCCCGCATCTGCCGTCACGCCGTCGGGCACGGTGCTCGCGTTCGAATCGGACACAGTCACACCGTCCCGTCCGTTGGCCGTCGTCGTCATGTCAACTCCCAGCTCGCAGTGGTCAGAACTAGGAGATGGCCGTGATGGCGTCGAGCAGCGTCGTCTTCATCGCGTCGGGCAGCGGGACGTAGCCCAGCTCCGCCAGGCCCTGCTGGCCCTGGTTGGCGGCGACGGTGAGGAAGGACTTCACGGCCGTCGCCTTCTGCGCGTCGTAGCCCTTGCCGCAGACGACCTCGTAGGTGGCCAGGACCAGCGGGTATGCGCCCTCTTCGCTGGTGCCGTAGATCGAGGTGAGGTCCAGCGCCAGGTTGTTGGTGCCGGGCTCCAGGAACTCCGCGCCCTCGATCGCCTTGGCCGCGGAGGCCGAGTTCAGCTCCACCACGGAGTTGCCGTTGTGGATCTTCGCGACCTGCAGGCCCGACTGGTCGGCGAAGGACTGCTCGACGTACGTGATGGAGCCGGCCGCGGTGCCAACCGCCTGCGCGACGCCCGCGGAGCCCTTGGAGCCGTTGCCGACGCCGCCCACGAAGTCGGAGCCCGCGCCCTTGGTCCACTCGGCCTTGGCGGCGGTGCCCAGGTAGGTCTGGAAGTTATCCGTCGTGCCGGACGAGTCGGAGCGGTAGACCACGTCGATCTTCTGGTCCGGCAGGCTCACGCCCGAGTTCAGCGCGGCGATCGCCGGGTCGTTCCAGTTGGCGATCTCGCCACCGAAGATCTTCGCGAGGGTGGGCGCGTCCAGCACAAGGCCCTCGACCCCGTCGAGGTTGTAGGCGATGGCCACGGGGCCGAACACCAGCGGCAGGTTCCAGGCCTCGCCCGCGTCGCAGCGCTGGCCGGCCTCGGCGAGCTGGTCGCTCTTCATCGCCGAGTCGGAGCCCGCGAAGTCGATCTGGTTGGCGACGAACTGTGTGCGCCCGTCCCCCGAGCCACTCGCGGTGTACGCGACGTTGACGTTCGTGCCCTGCGACTGGCAGGCCGCGATGTAGGCGGTGGTGAACTGGTCCATCGCGTTCTTCTGCGCCGACGAGCCGGCCCCGGACAGTGTCTCCGCACCGCTGCAGTCCACCGAGGCGCTGGCGGCGTCGGTCGTCGTTCCGGTCGCGGCGTTGTTATCGCTGCCACAGGCCGCAAGGCCGAGCGCGGTCACGGCGAAGAGGCCGACAAGTGCGGGCGTGCGTGAGAATTTCACGTTTGGATCCTCCGGGTGAATGGGCGGCGCGGTGCCACCGATTTGAACCGTAGGAGCTTGAAATGGCCGGCGACCCCCAATTAGGTGAACGCCAGGCGAACTCGGGTGGAACTATGCGTTGTCGCTGGTCAGGCCATACGCAACATCTGCACGATACCTGCTGAAGCCCAGCCGTTCATAGGTTCTCAGCGCCGGCCCGTTATCGCCCTCGACGTAGAGCAGGACGGTCTCCAACCCCAGCCCGCGCAGATGGCGCAGCCCGGCCAAGGTCAATGTCGCGCCGAGCCCGCGGCCCTGTGCCGTTGGGTCGATGCCGACTACATAGACCTCGCCCAGGGCTGGCTCGCCCGCGTGCACCTTGGTCCAGTGAAAGCCCAGCAGCCGCTCCGGCTCGGCCGCGTCGAACGCCAGGAAGAGCCCTGCGGGGTCGAACCAGGCTTCCGCGCGCTGGTCGATCAGGTCCTGCGCGCTCATCGCCCCCTGCTCCGGATGCCACTCGAATGCGGCGGCGTTCACGCGCAGCAGCTCCGCGTCGTCCCCGTCCTGATAGGTGCGCACGACGACGGAGTCGGGGATGGTCAGCTCCGGCAGCTCTGGGGTGGTGAGCTCGCGGCGCAGCTGCAGCAGCTCGCGCAGCGGTGTCAGCCCCAGTCGAGCAGCGACCGCCTGCGCAGCGGGCAGGTTGCCGTGCGCCCAGGCCCGGGTGTGCGGCCCACCCTCGCGCAGCGCCATCTCCACCAGCTTCGTGCCCAGGCCCTTGCCGCGCTCGGCGGGCAGCACGTATGCCTCGGCCGTCGCGTTCGCCAGCCCGGCGTGTTGCACATTGGCGTAGCCCAGCAGCTCGGGGCCGGTCGCCAGCAGCAGGTGCTGCGCGCCCGCCTGCTCCAGCAGGCCCCGCAGCGGGCCATCCCCCACCGGCGCGACGCCGTCGGCGGCCTCCGCGGCGGCGACACCGGCCGTGATTTTACTGGCGACCACCGGGGATACAGAGTCAATCGTGTAGATCACTGGCGCGGACATGCGCGGTCCTATCTCTAGCTTGGGTCGCGGGGCTTGCTGCCCGGCGCGGGCACTGCTTTATAGCCCACATTACGGACGGTGCCGATCAACGACTCGTACTCGATGCCCAGCTTGGCTCGCAGACGCCGCACGTGCACGTCCACGGTGCGGGTGCCGCCGAAGTAGTCGTAGCCCCAAACCTCGTGCAGCAGTTGCGCCCGGGTGAACACGCGGCCTGCGTGCTGGGTCAGGAACTTAAGGAGTTCGAACTCCTTATAGGTGAGGTCGAGCGGGCGCCCGCGCAGCCGCGTCGTGTACGTGGCCTCGTCGATTACCAACTCCCCCATGGTGATGATGGTGGACTCGGGCTCGTCGCCGCCGCGGCGGCCACCGAACAGCCGCAGGCGCGCGTCGAGCTCTGCTGGGCCGATCGTGGTGAGCATAAAATCTGCCACCGACCAGTCCGCTGTGAGCGCGATCAGCCCGCCCTCGGTGATCACCAGCAGCACCGCGGTGTCGGGGGCATTATCGGCGAATAGTCGGCACAGCGTGCGGGCGCTGGCCAGGTCCACCCGCGCGTCGATGATGACGGCGTCGATGCCGCCCACCTCGGTCAGCGCGGACGCGGTCATCGCGCCCACCGTGGCAGTGTGGGCCAGCAGCGACAACGCTGGCAGCACAGCGCCGGGATCCGCCTCAGCGGTCAACACAAGCAGCTCCATGTGCCCTCCCGCCGCCGTCCGACGCCCGAACACAACGCCGGGCCACCATTAGATTAACGGCCCGCGTCCCCGCTCCGCTCGTCACGGTTCACTGGCCGCTACGGCACGCGATCTGGAGTCGGTCACAATAGAGGGGTGCGGAAACTGATCATCACCCTCGTCTCGCTCGTGGCCCTCGCGCTCGTCGTCGACTTCGGGGCCGCGACATTCACCGAATATCGCGTGTCCCGGGCGATCCGGCACGGGGCGAGCCTCGGCGACGATCCCGCCGTGACCGTGTCCGGCTTCCCGTTCCTGACGCAGGTCCAGGGCGGCACCCTCGACGCCGTCACCGTCCGCGCGCGCAACGTGCCCAGCGAGGTCGTGGGGCAGCTCCTGGTGGAGACCCGTTTCGAGGGCGTGCACCTGCCGAGCTCGTCCTGGATCATCGACACCGACGCTCCGATGCAGGTCAACCGGGCCGAGGGCCGAATGATCATCGGCCAGACCGCGCTCGGCCAGTTGCTCGGCGTGCCGGACCTGGAGCTGTCCGCGCCCCCGTCCGACAAGTCTGACGGCACCGGCGGCTCCGGCGGTGCGGGCCTGGTCAACCTCGGCCCCGCCATCAGCGCGAACGCGGTGCTGCTGACCGGCACCGTCCAGGTCGGCGAGGACGAGAAGGGCCCCATCCGCCAGCAGGTCTCCGTGCTGGCCCGCCTACTGCTGGTCGACGACAAGGTGCACATCATCCCGTCGGCCGTCTATCAGCCGCAGGCGCATGATCCAGCCTCAACGGATGAGATCATTCCCACCCTGGACATGGCCGGGCCGCAGTTCGCCGCCACCATCAACGCCGACGACCTCCCGTTCGGCATCACCCCCACCGGCGTGCGCGCGTCCGGCTCGGAGCTGATCATCGAGGGCGCCGACGAGGACGTCACCCTCCAGCTGGGCGAGCTGCTCAAGCTCACGCCCACCCCCACCGTCGAATAGGCGCCCCATGCCGAACGTCCTGATCCTCCTCGCCGCCATCGCCGTCGCCCTGGCGATCGGCTTCGCGCTGCGCGCCCGCAGCGGCCGCGTTCGTGCGGTGGCAGCGCCGCCCTCCGCCGGAGGCCAACTGCTCCGCGACGCCGGGATCAGCGCCACCGGCCCCACCATCCTGCATTTTTCCGCGACCTGGTGCGGGCCATGCGCCGCGGTGCGCCGGGTCGTCGCGAACACCACCGCCACGCTCGCTGACGAGGGCCGCACTGTGCTGGACCTAGAATTGGACATCGATGAGAACCCTTCTCTTGCAAGGGAATTGAAAGTCTTGTCACTGCCGACCACGTTCCTCTACGATGAGTCGGGCACCCTCCACCACCGCATTCCCGGCGTACCGCAGGCCAACGCACTGCTATCCGCGATGCGCCAGATTCCCCAGCCCTAAGCCCCCCTGCTGGCGCATTCCCAACTAATAGGGGTAACGTCGGCCTCGTGCAAAACCGCCCCGAGCTGATGCTCACCCGACGCCGTGCAGTAGATCTGTGCCGCCTCGCGGGCTGTTGCTGTTCCTGTCGCTGATCGACTCGCCACTTCTCTGGCACTTTTAGAACTGCGTGTGATCCGTCCTTCTGACGGCTCCAGTTCACCATCGACATCGATCCCGGTTTAACGCCCACCCTGGCTCATACCCACCGTGCGCAGCTTGCCGATCCAAGCTCAGGAGCATGTGCCGTCATGGCCACATCCATCAACACCTCTTCAACCACCACCGCGCACGATTCCGCGAGGCCCCAGGTGGACGTCCGCGGCCCCCGCTTCGCCGCCTGGGTGACCACCGCCGTGCTCGCGATCGTCCTGCTGACCGGCGCCTGGTGGCTGCTGGCCGCGCAGGCCCTCGTGTTCGCGATCGGCGCGGCACTCGGCCCGCGGCGCAGTCCGTACGGACTGCTCTTCGCGTCGCAGATCGCGCCGCGCTTACAGCCGGCCACCGAACGCGAGCCTGTCGCCCCGCTGCGATTCGCTCAGACCGTCGGCTTCGTCTTCGCGGCGGTCGGCGTGCTCGGCTACGCCACCGGCCACCCCCTACTCGGCGCTATTGCCACCGCATTCGCGCTGGTGGCGGCGCTGCTGAACGCGGCATTCGGGTTTTGCCTCGGATGCCAGCTCTACCCCCTGATCGGCTACCTCCGGCGTATTCGGTCCGCGTAGCAACACCACCCGAAAGGAAAATCATGGCCCGCTCCGACGTCCTGGTCAGCACCGACTGGGCAGAGCAGAACATCAATACCGGAGGCATCGTCTTCGTCGAGGTCGACGAGGATGCCAGCGCCTACGACACCGGCCACATCGAGGGCGCTGTCAAGCTCGATTGGCGCAAGGATCTCCAGGACGCGGTCCGTCGCGACTTCCTGGACCAGAAGCAGTTCGGTGAGCTGCTCTCCGCCAAGGGCATCTCCAACGACGACACCGTCGTGCTCTACGGCGGCAACAACAACTGGTTCGCCGCCTACGCCTACTGGTACTTCAAGTACTACGGCCACCAGAACGTCAAGCTTGTCGACGGCGGCCGCAAGCGCTGGGAGCTCGACGCCCGGGCGCTGTCCGCAGACGCCGTCAACCGCCCCACCACCGAGTACGTGGCGCAGGCGCCGGACCTGAGCATCCGCGCCTACCGCGACGAGGTCATCGACTCCATCGGAGCGAAGAACCTGGTCGACGTCCGCTCGCCCGGCGAGTTCTCCGGCGCGATCTCCGCACCGGCGCACCTCCCCCAGGAGCAGGCTCAGCAGCGCGGCCACATCCCCTCCGCTATCAACATCCCGTGGAGCGCGGCAGCCAAGGAGGACGGCACCTTCAAGTCCGACGAGGAGTTGACGGAGCTCTACGCGGCCAAGGGCTTCGACGACGCCAAGGAGACCATCGCGTACTGCCGCATCGGCGAGCGCTCGAGCCACACCTGGTTTGTCCTCCAGGAGATCCTGGGCAAGCAGAATGTCAAGAACTACGACGGCAGCTGGGTCGAATACGGCTCTCTCGTCGGCGCACCCATCGAAAAGGGAGAGTAAGAACATGTGCGGAGCACCCATCCAGTCCCAGACCCTTCCCGCCGGCGTGAACACCGAGACGGAGACCGTCATCACCGGTCGCGTCCTGGCCGCTGACGGCCAGCCCGTGGGCGGCGCGTTCGTGCGCCTGCTCGACGTCTCCGGCGAGTTCACCGCCGAGGTCGTGGCGTCGGCCACCGGCGATTTCCGCTTCTTCGCGGCCCCCGGCGCGTGGACCCTTCGGGCCCTCTCGTCCGCCGGCAACGGCGACGCCAGCATCGCCCCCGCAGCGCCCGGTGTCCATGAGACCACCGTGACCGTCGCGGCCTGACAGCAGCACCAGCGCAAAGCCCCGGCGGCACTTTGCCGCCGGGGCTTTGCGCTGGCCCCCGTTCCCGATGCCTCTGATTCAGTGATCTACCGATATAGTGCAAACTGCCGGCGCAGGACGCGTCGACATAGGCGATAGGATGAGCGCGTGGAAATCTTCTTTACAATTCTCCTGGCCCTTACCAGTGTCCTCATCCTGTGGTTCTCGGTCTACGTGATCTACCGACTGGTCACCAACGAGACCCCCGAGCTGTGAGCGAGTCGGAGCCGCAGGTGGAACGCGGTTCCGCCAATAGGGCCGTGAACGAGGCGGCCGCCCGCGCCGAGCAGACCGCCGACCGCAACATCCCCACCCTCGGCGGGATCCCGGTGCCCCTGGACACCGCGAACCTGCGGCTGGGCCCCAATCTGCACGACGCATTGCTCGCGCTGCTGCCCCTTGTGGGTGTGTGGCGCGGCGAGGGCGAGGGCGACTCCCCCGAGCTCGGCGTGCACCGCTTCGGCCAGCAGATCATCATCTCGCACGACGGCGGCGACTACCTGAACTGGGAGTCGCGCTCCTGGCTGCTCGATGAGGCCGGCGCCTTCGTCAAGCCCACCTACCGCGAGTCCGGCTATTGGCGCATCAGCGAGGACGACGTCCTCGAGGTGCTGCTGGCGCACAGCTCCGGCCTGGTCGAGATGTACTACGGCGCGCCGCGCGATCAGACGTCGTGGGAGATGGCCACCGATGTGGTCATCCGCAGCGCCACCGGCCCCCAGTTCGGCGGCGCGACCCGCCTCTACGGCATCGTCGAGGGCGGCGACCTCGCATATGTCGAGGAGCGCGCGCTGGGCGAGGCCGAGCGCAAGCCCCATATCTCGGCGCGGCTCACCCGCTACGTCGGCTAGCGAAGCCCCCCAGACGCGCGCCGAGAATCCGCAACTGCAGACGACACGCCGGACTGGATCTGCAGTGCCGCATTCTCGACGAGGACTGCCCCCGGTGGCCCGCTTTAGGTCGTGAGCGCCGCGACCTCGATGACCTGGTCCGCCGCAGTGCCAGCTGGCAGCTGGTGCGTCACGAGGATAACGGTGCGCTCGGCCGCCAGCAGCCCCGAGCCGCGGTCCAGCAGCGCCCGGAGCAGTGCCTCCCCCGCCGACGCGTCCAAGTGCTCGGTCGGTTCGTCGAGCAGCAGGACCCGTGCGGGCGACAGGATCGCGCGCGCCAGCAGCAACCGGCGCCGCTGCCCGCCGGAGACCGCCGCGGCGCCGCCGTCGAGAGTGGTGTCGAGGCCCTCGGGCAGCTCTGCCAGCCAGTCCCCAGCGCCGACGGCATCGAGCGCCGCCAGCATCTCCGCGTCGGTGGCGTCGCCTCGTGCGACCCGCAGGTTCTCCCGCACCGTCGTCTCGAAGATATGGGCGTCCTCGGCGAAGAAGCCGACGGCCCGGCGCAATCCCGACTCGTCATACTCGTCGACTGCCCGGCCGGCCAGGAGCACCCGGCCGCCCAGTGGCTCGAGGAGGCCGGCGAGGGTCATCAGCAGCGTGGACTTCCCGGCGCCGCTGGGCCCGGTCACCGCGATGCGTGCGCCGGACTCCGCGGAAAGCCCTAGGGGCGTAGCCAGTTCCGGCCCGCCCGGCCAGCCCCACACCAGATCTTCGGCGGTCAGATGGGCGGATTCGACGGGGCGGCCGGGGCGCAAGTCCTCGGGCCCGGCCGCGTCGAGCAGCGCCATGATCCGGCTGGCTGCCAGCCGCGAGCGGGTCAGCTGCACGGCGGCGTCGGGCAACACGCCGGTGGCCTCGAATGCGGCGAGGGGCACCAGGACCAGGATGGCGAGCGACATGGGCGACATGGTCCCGCCCGCGTAGAGCGAGATGCCCACCAGCAGCGCGCCCAGCACCGCGGCGCCGATGGCGAGCGGGGTCGCGGCACTGGCCCAGGCGGCGGGCCGGGCGGCGCGGTCGACCGCCGCGACATACGCGCGCTGGTCGCGGTCGGCGCGGGCGAGTGCGCCGTCCAGCCATCCCGCGACCCGCAGCTCCGCGCCATGGTCCAGGGCCAGCAGCGCCGATGCGCTGTACTCGGTGGCGGCGGCGGAGCCCGCGTGCTCGGCCGCCGCGGCGGCGCGGGCCGCGAGCAGCGGAGCGCCGACCCCGGCGAGGAGCAGCGCCGCCGCGAGGATGAGCGCCCCGGCAATCGAGATGGGCGCCACGATGCCGACGGCCGCGAGGCTCATCGCGATGGCGACGGCGATGGGGATCAGTGCCCGCACGACGACGTCGCCGAGCGTGTCGACGTCCGCACCAGTTCGCGCGAGCAGATCGCCACGATGGAGCCCCGCCACGGCATCCGGCCGCCCGTGCGCAAGAGTCCGGTAGATCCGCTCGCGGATGGCGGTGGTGCCGCGCAGCGCGGTGTCGTGGGTGGCGAGTCGCTCAAGGTAGCGGAAGACGCCGCGCGAGATGCCGAGCGCGCGCACCGCGACCACCGCGACGGTCAAGTCCAGCACGGGCGGCATCTGCCAGGCGCGGGTGATCAGCCAGGCGGACAGCGCCGCGAGGGCGAGGGCGCTGCCGAGCGTCGCGATGCCCGCCGCCACGGCGGCCAGCACTCGGCGCGGCGACAGCTCCAGGAGCGCGATGGCGCGGACCAGCGGGTCAGTGCGCAGTGTCTTAGACCGCATGGGCCACCTCCTGTGCCCGGACCTCAACCACTTCGTCCGCGATGGCGAGCACCGCGGGACGGTGCCCGACGATGACGACCGTCGCCCCGGCCCGAGCCCGCGCGGTGAGCGCGCCGAGCACGACGGCCTCGGCCGCCGCGTCGAGGTGGGCGGTGGGCTCGTCGAGCAGCAACACGGGTGCGTCGGAGAGCAGGGTGCGGGTCAATGCGAGCCGCTGGCGCTGCCCCAGAGAAATCCCCTCGCCGCCGGCGCCGACGAGGGTGTCCCAGCCGTCCTTCGTCTCGGCCAGGACGATGTCGAACCCCGTCCGCGCGCAGGCGGCGGCGACGCGCGGGTCCGCGACGTCTGCCCCCAGGTTTTCGGCGAGTGTCCCCGGGATCAGCGCGGGGCGCTGTGGCAGCCAGGCGAGATTGGCCCACCAGGATTGCGGGTTGAGCTCGGCGATGTCGCGGCCGCCGATGAGCACGCGGCCCTCGTCGGGCGCGGTCAGGCCCAGTACCGCGGCCAGGGCGGTGGACTTGCCCGCGCCGTTCGCACCGGTCAGCACGGTCACCAGGCCGGGCTGACAGGACGCGTCCAGGCCGTGCGGCGCCAGCCCGGAGCGCGCGTGGACACCCAGCCCCTCGAGCCGGATTGCGACGGGACCGGGGGAAACATGGTGTGTGCCAAAGGCTTTCGCGGGCAACTCCTCGAGTGCCAGAAAGGCCTCGTCGGCAGCGGCCACCCCGTCCTCGGCCGCGTGGAACTGGGCGCCAATCGCCCGCAGCGGGAGGTAGACCTCGGCCGCGAGGATCAGTGCGATGACACCTGCCGCCAGGCCCATGCCGCCGTAGACGAGGCGCAGGCCGATACTCACCGCGACCAGCGCCACACACAGTGTCGCGAGCAACTCCAGGACCATCGCAGAGAGGAAGGCATAGCGCAGGGCTGCCATCGTCGAGCGGCGGTGCGCCTCGCCGAGCTCGCGCACCCGCGCCGCCGGACCTCGCTCCCGGCCGAGGGCCCGCAGGGTGGGCAGCCCAGCCAGCAGGTCCAGGAGCTGGGCGGACAGCCGCGTCATCGTCTCCAGGCGAGCGCGAGCGGTGCCGCGGGTGAGGAGTCCGATGAGGATCATGAAGATCGGCACCAGCGGCAGGGTCACGAAGATGATGACTGCGGACGTGAGGTCTTGCAGTGCGATGACGAGCAGGGTCGCCGGGGTCACCGTCAGCGCCAGGCCGAGGGCCGGCAGGTAGCCGGTCAGGTAGGGCCGGAGTCCGTCGAGTCCTCGGGTGAGGACGGTCGCGAGACGCTCGCGCCGGGGGGCGAGCGCCCTCGGATCGGCGGCTGCCGCGGCTTCGAGGACCTGCCCCTTGAGCTCCGCGACGACGTCCAGCGCGGCGCGGTGCGAGTAGCGCGTCTGCGCCCAGGTGGAGCCAACCCGCACGGCGACCGCCCCCGCCAGCACCAGTAGCTGCGTGGTCCACGCCGCGACCGTGCGGGCGGCCGGGTCGGTGATCACGCCGGCGAGGATCGTGCCGATCATCAGCGCCGAGACGATCACCGCCGCGGCCGTCACCACCCCCACGCCGACCGTCAGCATGAGGTAGCCGCGGGCGGCCCGCGAGTGCCGCCACAGTCGCGGGTCGACGGGCCCGCGGCTGCCAGACTCTGAGCTCACGGCTTCTGGGCTCACGGCTGCTGCCGCAGCGGCAGGCCGATCGACTCCGGGATGTGGTGCGAGGAGATGCGCTGGCGGAACACCCAGTACGTCCAGCCCTGGTACCCGATCACCACCGGCCCCATGAGAGCCATGGCCCAGGTCATCACCTTGAGCGTGTACGGGCTCGAGGACGCGTTCTCGATGGTCAGGCTCCACGCCGGGTCCAGGGTGGACGGCATGACGTTCGGGAACAGCGAGCCGAACAGCAGCACCCCCACCGCGAGGATCGCGACGGTGGTCAGCGTGAACGCCCACCCCTCCAGTGCCGCCCTGGTGAGCGCGACGACGCCGATCAGAGCGGCCGCCGCGAGCAGCACGGGGATCCACGTCCACGCCTTGCCGTGGGCCAGCTGGGTCCACAGCGCGAACGCGCCCGCCACCGGGACCGCCGGGATCGCGAGGCGTGCGGCGAGCCGCACCGCGTCGGCCCGCACCTCGTGGCCGGTCTTCAGGGCGAGGAATACCGCGCCGTGCAGCGCGAAGACCAGCGCGAACGTCACCCCGCCCAGCAGCGCGTACGGGCTGAGCAGGCCGAAAAAGCCTGTGGTGACCTCCTTGTCCGCGTTGATGTCGACTCCCCGCACGATGTTGGCGAACGCGACGCCCCACAGGACGGCGGGCACCCAGGATCCGATGGCGATGCCCTGGTCGCAGCGGCGGCGCCATTTCTCGTCGTCGATCTTGCTGCGGTACTCGATGGCGCACACCCGCAGGATCAGCGCCACCAGGATCAGCAGCAGCGGCAGGTAGAACCCGGAGAACAGCGTCGCGTACCACTCGGGGAACGCGGCGAACATCGCGGCGCCCGCGGTGATCAGCCACACCTCGTTGCCATCCCACACGGGCCCGATGGTGTTGAGGATGACGCGGCGGCGCGTGTCTGCCTCTGTGGACTTGCCGCGCCCCAGCACCGACATCAGCATGCCGACACCGAAATCGAAGCCCTCCAGCACGAAGTACCCGGTGAAGAGCACCGCGATCAGCACAAACCACAACTCTGGCAATCCCATGGCAGTCTCCTAGTACGCGAATGTCAGCTGGGTGGGCTCGTCCGGATCGGCGTCCGGACTCGGCTTCTCAGCGCCGGGCGGGATCTCGTCGTGCTTGGACGGGCCCTCAATGGCATGGCGGCGGATCAGCCAGAACCACACGACCCCGAGCGCCGCATAGACCACGGTGAACGTCACCAGCGAGGTGACGACGGTCCACGGCGAGTGGTTCGAGACGCCCTGGTCGACGGTCAGCCGGATCATGTCCACGCCCGTCGGGTTCGGGTGCACCACCCACGGCTGGCGGCCCATCTCGGTGAAGATCCAGCCGGCGCTGTTCGCGAGGAACGGCGTCGGGATCGCGGCGAGCGAGAGCCAGGCGAACCATTTCTGGTCCGGGACCCGGCCCCGACGGGTGACCCACAGCCCCGCGACGGCCAGGATCGCGGAGCCCGCGGCCAGGCCGATCATCGCGCGGAAGGACCAGTAGGTGACGAACAGGTTGGGCCGGTAGTTGCCGGGGCCGAACTGCTCCTCGTACTGCGCCTGCAGGTCCTCGACCCCCTGCAGCTCGACGCCGCTGAACTTGCCCTCCGCCAGGAACGGCAGGACGAACGGGATCTTGAGGATGTGGCTGACGCTGCCGCAGTTGTTGTGCGTGCCGATCGTCAGGACCGAGAACTCCGGGTCCATCTCCGTGTGGCACAGCGACTCTGCGGAGGCCATCTTCATGGGCTGCTGCTCGAACATAAGCTTGGCCTGGGTGTCGCCGGTGACTATCAGGCCCGCCCCCGCGAGGACCATCACCAGGAGGCCGAGGCGGGCCGCAGGCCGGTGCATGGTGCGGGCGTCACGCTCGAGCTTGTCGGCGGGCGCCGGGTCCTGGCCGGGCAGCTCCGCCAGCACATCCGCACCCACCCGGCGTGCCTTGTGGGCCGCGCGCATGTTGCGCACCATCCACCAGCCGCAGATGCCGGCGACGAAGGTGCCCGCCGTGAGGAACGCGCCCGCGACGGCGTGCGGGAACGCGGCCAGCGCGGTGTTGTTGGTGAGCAGCGCCCAGATGCTGGTCAGCTCCGCCCGTCCGGTCTCGGGGTTGTAGACGGCGCCGACGGGGTGCTGCATGAACGAGTTGGCGGCGATGATGAAGAACGCCGACAGGTTCACGCCGATCGCGACCAGCCAGATCGTGGCCAGGTGCACCAGCTTGGGCAAGCGGCCCCAGCCGAAAATCCACAGCCCGATGAACGTGGACTCTAGGAAGAACGCGACGAGGCCCTCCAGCGCGAGCGGCGCGCCGAACACGTCGCCGACGAAGCGCGAGTACTCGCTCCAATTCATCCCGAACTGGAACTCCTGCACGATGCCCGTCGCGACGCCGAGCGCGAAGTTGATCAGGAACAACTTCCCAAAGAACTTCGTGAGCCGATACCAGTGGTCCTTCTTCGTGATCACCCACATCGTCTGCATAATCGCGATCATCGGGGCCAAGCCGATGGTCAGCGGCACCAGGATGAAGTGGTAGACCGTCGTGATCCCAAATTGCCATCGGGACAGATCCAAGGTGTCCAAAGCACGCTCCAAGCCGTCGATAGCCATTGCTGGCTCTGCCGGGGCGGGCACGACCTCGTTGACGGGCCGTGCCGCACAATGCAATTACTACCACCCGTAGTAGGGGTGTCGCCGCACTTTGAGGCGGAGGTCTCATCCATCTCGCTACTCCTCTGCGCCGCCCGCGCAACACCGCTAGGGTCCTCCTAGTCGGCCTCTCGTCGACCAGGGGAAGCATGAGACAAAATCGCCGGAGGCTGCGCCAACCATGACCCGATTCGCCGATCCCACACGGTGCCCAGACTGCGGCGGGCCCCTCCAGCCTCGCGCCGCGCGCTGCCAGGTGTGTGGGCTGCCGCTGAGTGGCGAACTGCCCGGGGAGCTGTTCGCGACGCTGCGCCAGGCGGACGCAATCCTCGTGCAACTCCGCCAAGCAGCCATCTCCCCCAGCGCCGCCCCAGCCCCCACCGCTCCCGGCTCCCCGCAGGCGCCGTTCGTCGGTCCGTCCTTCCCGTCCTACCCCGTTCATTCGCAGCCCGCGCCCACCCCCGCCGCGCGTCCGGCCACCGGCTTGTCCTCCGCCACCGTGCCGCGGATCCTGCTGGGCCTCGGCGCGTTATGCCTGGTGGTGGCGGCGCTGATCTTCCTGGCGGTGACGTGGTCCGCGTTGGGGATGGCCGGGCGCACCGCAATATTGCTGGCGCTGACCGCTGCCGCGTTCGGCGGCGCCCAGTCCTTCGCCCGCAAGCCGCTGCCCGCGGCCACCGAGTCCTTCACGGTGGTCGGCCTCGCGTTCGCCGCCCTCAGCCTCGCGGGCGCGGCGAACGCCGGCTGGCTGCCAGAGATGGGCGGCGGCCTCTTCACTGCGGCCCAGGGCGCATTGCTGCTCGTCCTCGGCGCCGCCACCGCGGAGGCCGCCCGCCGCGTGCCCGGCACGCTCTTGTACAGCGGCGAGCTCGCGCTGGGCCTCGGCGCGGTCTTGGTCGTCCTCGGCGCCGTGCTCGCCGCCCCAGGCCACTTCGAGGTGGTGCTCGTCGTCGCAACCCTCGTGGCGGCAGGCACGGCCGCGATCTGCCGCCGCCCGCTCAACCCGTTGCGCCGCGTCCTGTTCCTCGTCCTCGCGGCCACGTGTTGGCTGGCGCTTGCGCTCGGCGGCCTGGTCCGCGCCGCTCTGCACCGGGGCCTCGACGGTTTGTGGGCGCATGGCAACGTGTGGCCACTGCTGGCCGCTGCCCTCCTAGCCGCCGCAGTGGTCGCGATCACGCGGGCGCCGCTGGCCACGCGGGTCGGCGCCGCCACCGTGGCCGCCACCCTGGCCTGGATCGCGCTCTGGCTGCCGATCTCCGCCCTCGACAGCGCCACCGCGGCCGTCGCCGCCGCCATGGTGCCGCTGCTCCTCGCCGCCGCGGCGACCCACCTCACGCCGGCCCCGTGGCGGGTGGCCGCCGCCGTGCCGCTCGCCCTCTCCGCCGCGGTCCCCGCCATCACGGCGCTGGTCCTGGCCGCGACGGCAGTGAGCCGAGTCGAGTCGTTCACCCCCTGGACGGCCTCCTTCGGGGCCCACTTCCCCGCCGCCAACCCGCCGGTGTCAGCGCTGCTGCTGGTCCCGCTGGTCCTCTCCTTGCTGATCGCCGCCAGCGCCGCCGCCCGGCTGGTCCTGGACCGGCTGCCACGGCTCTCCCGCGGCGCCGTGCCCATCACCGCGGGGCTGGCGCTGTTCGCCATCGCGACCATCGCCCACGATCCGGTCCCCGTCGCCCTCGTCGTGGGCCTGACCCTGTGTGTCGGCATCGGCGTGGCCGCCTGGTCCCTGCTCGGCGACCACGAGCGCTGGCTCTGGCTCGCCGCCGCGATCCTGGCGCTGGCCCTGTGGCTGTCCTCACCCGGTGTCTGGTTCACCGCCATCACCTTGTCCGTCATCGCCGCGTTGGCCGCCACGGTGGCGCTGCGTACGCGCAATACCGGACTCCGCACGGCCGGCGACGCCATCCTGCCGCTGGCGCTGGCCGGCGCGCTCTGGCTGCTCGCCGATATCGCCGGGCTCGTCCCGGGCGCCCGCGCGCTGATCATCCTCGTGGTGCTCGCCGCCCTGGCAATCGGGCGGCCGCGCCCGGCGGGCGAGATCGCATCCACCTGCGCCGTGTTCCTGGCCATCACGGTGGCCGCCGCCCAGACCGCGTTCGCGTCCGCCCACAGCGGCCAGTCCGCGTTGACCTGGCTGGCGATCAACCTCACGGTCTGCGGCGCGCTCGTCGGGGTCCACTCGCTGGTGACCGCGAACCGTCCCCGCCGCTGGCTGGCCGGGACCATCCTGCTCCTCGCGACGTGGATCCGGCTGGGCGAGATCGGTGTGACCGCACCCGAGGCGTACACGCTGCCCGCCGCGCTGGTCCTGCTCGCGGTCGGCCTGTGGGCGCTACGCAGCCGCCCGCACGAGCGGACGCACCGGGCCCTGGCCGCTGGCCTGCTGCTCGCCCTGGTCCCAAGCCTGCTGTGGTCCTTCGCGGACCCGGTCTCGCTGCGCGCCCTCCTGCTGGGCCTGGCCTGCGTCGCCCTGGTGCTGGCGGGCGCCCAGTTCTCGTGGGGCGCGCCGCTGGTCTACGGCGCCGCCGTGGGCGCCGTCCTGGTGCTCCGCGAGGCCGCGCCGTGGGCCGCCCAGGTCAATCCGTGGATTGTCACCGGCGTGATCGGCTTGCTTCTCACCGCGGTCGGCATCACGTGGGAGCAGCGGCTGCAGGAGCTCAACCGCTCCCGCGGCTATCTCGCACGACTGCGCTAGCGGGCAGCCTGGTCAAATAGCGGTGGCCACCATCGACTTGATCTGCTCGTCGAGCGTCGGCGTCGCCAGCGCGAGGCCGTTGACGGTGTGCACCGTGATCGCCAGCGCAATCGAGGACAGCATCCACACACCGTCCGCCGCGATCAGGTCGGCTGGACGCAGCGGACCATAGGCGCAGCCCAACCCCCGGCGCTCCGCCTCCTGGAACAGCGCGCGCTGGGTGGTGCCCGCGAGAATCCCCTGCTCGGGCGGCGGCGTGAGCAGTTGCCGCCCCCGCGCGATCACCACCGTCGAACGCGGCCCCTCCAACACATTGCCCTCGGCGCTAACGAAGATCACATCGTCGGCCCCCAATCTCTCCGCGTGCCGCACCGCCGCCATGTTCACGGCGTAGGACAGCGTCTTCGCCCCCAGCGGCAGCCACGGCGACGACGCCGCCAACTCGGTGGAGTAACCGCGCTCCAACGTCACCGCCGCAACCCCGGACTCGCGCACTCGCCGCGTCCGCTCTGGCAGCGCCGACACAGACAAATACGCCGTGCTGCCGAGCACGCTCTCCCGGCCCCGGCTGAGCACAAGCCGCAGCACTCCCTCCTGGGCCCCGCCCCACGCCCGCGCGGCGGCTGTCGCGGCCTTGGCCCACACGTCCAGGTCCGGCGCAGGCAGCTCCAGGATGGCCGCCGAGCGCGCCAACCGCTCCAGGTGGGCGGGCAGTTTCCGGGCCAGACCGCCGCGCACGAGAATCGTCTCGAAGACCCCGTCGCCCCGCAGCGCGGCCTGATCATCCGCGTGCAGCAGCGGCGCGTCGGGGTCCTGGCGGGCACCGTCCAGCGTCATCAGCACCGTCTTGGGTTCGCCCCCGGAATCCTTCTGCACTCCCACGTCAGCCATGCCGCCAGCGTAGTGCCCGAGGTCCACCGCTCCCCCGGGAACCAGCCACGACACTAGGATGGATGCCGTGGCCGCAACATCTGATAGCAAAATCCCGTCCGCCCCATCCGCCAGCGCAGCGCCCCCCAGCGAGTATCACAGCCCGCTCCTCTCCGAGCCGGGGGCGATTCCGCTGCCCCCCGGCGCCATTGACGAGGGCGTGGCCTGGCATTACGGCGATCCCTTCATCGAGCAGCGGGCGGCGGCCAGCGCCCTCGCCGTGGTCGACCGCTCCCATCGCGCTGTCATCAGGATCGCTGGGGATGACCGCCTCACCTGGCTGCACTCGCTCACCAGCCAGGACTTGGCGCAGCTGCCCGACGGGGCCAGCGCGGAGAGCCTCCTGCTGGATGTGAACGGCCGGATCGAGGAGCATTTCGTCCTCTCCGACCGCGACGGCGCGTCCTGGCTTGACACCGAGGCCTCCCACGGCGCCTCGCTGCTGGGCTACCTGACGAAGATGGTGTTCTGGTCCAAGGTCGAGCCCGTCGGCACCGACGAGCTGGCGCTGTTGAGCCTGCTGGGCCCCGACCTCGACTCCCCCGCCCTCGCCGCGCTCATCACCGTGCCCACCGAGGACTACGCCACCGCGCCCCTGCCCGACGGCGGCTTCGTCCGGCGCATGCCATGGCCCGGCGGCGGTTCCCTGGACCTGCTTGTCCCCCGCGCGCAGCTCGTCTCGTGGTGGCGCACCCTCGCCAGCATCGCGAAGCCCGCCGGCATCTGGGCCTACGAGGCCCTCCGGGTGGAGTCGCTGCGGCCCCGCCTGTCTGTGGATACGGACGAGCGCACCATTCCGCACGAGGTCTCCTGGATCGGCGGCCCCGCTGATGGGGGCGCGGTGCACCTGGACAAGGGCTGCTACCGCGGCCAGGAGACTGTGGCCCGCGTGCACAACCTCGGCAAGCCGCCGCGGCATCTGGTGCTGATCCACCTCGACGGGACCGCGGACGGGCGCCCCGAGACCGGCGATGATGTCACCGCCGCCGGGCGCACTGTCGGCCGCGTCGGCACCGTGGTGGAGCACCACATGCTGGGCCCCGTCGCGCTCGCCCTGGTGCGCCGCGCGCTGACGGCGGACACCGAGCTGACCGCCGGCCCCTGCGCCGCGTCCATCGACCCCGACTCGATGCCGAAGCACGACGAGTTCCAGGCCGGCCGGGCCGCCGTGGATCGGCTTCGCGGACGCTAGCGGCCAGCCCACACGCTGGCCGGATGCCAGCCTGGCCAGGCCCTTGCCGACACCGCGGGTATCCGGTGGCGGCACTTCCGACGCGGGCAGGCTAGAGTGTGTGTCAGGAACAGACCCATAATTGAACGGGGCCGCCACGATCCCCAGGCCGCCCCGTCATTGAATGAAGGGGGCAGTCATGGGCCGCGGCCGCGCGAAGGCAAAGCAGACCAAGGTTGCACGGAAACTGAAGTATTCTTCTCCGACAACCGATTTCGACAACCTGCAGCAAGAACTCGCAGGATCGTCCCCGGCTAAGGGCCTCTTCGACGAGGACCGGTCGAGCCAGGGCGGACCATCGACGTCGGATTCTGACGACTACGACAAGTGGAGTGGCTGAGCTCCTCCTGCCGGGCTGACTGCGCCGCCGTTCTCCAGGCGCGCTGCCCACACCTGATAATCACTCGGAAGACGTCGAACTGCCGTACCTAGGCGTTCGGCGTCTTTCGTGTTCCTGAGAGTCCTCGCGTCGTGCGAATAAAGCTGGGCCCCACCGTGCACGGTGGGGCCCAGCTTTATCATCGGTGGCTTAGAAGCGGGGGTGGTTGCCCACGAGCCAGGCGCGCTCTGCGGCCTCGCCGTCGCTCTTGCCGACGGTGCCAAGGACCCAGCTGTCGATGTGCCGGGCTGTGAGGACTGCCAGGGCCCGGTCGACGTCGCCGGGGGCGACCACGGCGACCATGCCGACACCCATGTTGAACGTGGCCTCCATCTCGGCGCGCTCCACCCGGCCGCGCTGCTGGATAACCGAGAAGACCGGCGCCGGAGTCCAGGAACCGCGATCGAGCTCCGCCACGAGGCCGTGGGGCAGCACACGGCCCAGGTTGCTGGCCAGGCCGCCACCTGTCACGTGCGAGAAGGTCCGGACCTCGGTCTCGGCAACAAGCGCGAGACAGTCCTTGGAGTAGATCGCGGTGGGCTCGAGCATCTCCTCGCCGAGGGTGCGGCCGAACTCCTCCACGTGCCCTTCCAGTGGCATCCGGGCGATGTCCAGGAGCACCTTCCGGGCCAGCGAGTAGCCGTTGGAGTGCAGGCCCGACGAGCGCATCGCGATGATGACGTCGCCGGGGCGCACGCGGTCGGGACCCAGCAGCGAGTCCGCCTCGACGATGCCGACGCCGGTGCCCGAGATGTCATAGGCGTCGTCGGCCATCAGGCCGGGGTGCTCCGCGGTCTCGCCGCCGAGCAGCGCACAGCCGGCGAGCACGCAGCCGTCCGCGATGCCGCCAACGATCTCCGCGACGCGCTCCGGGACGACCTTGCCGATGGCGATGTAGTCCTGCATGAACAGCGGCTCCGCGCCGCACACCACGAGGTCGTCCACCACCATCGCGACGAGGTCGATCCCGATGGTGTCGTGCTTGTCCATCGCCTGCGCGACGGCGATCTTGGTGCCCACGCCGTCGGAGGACGAGGCCAGCACCGGCTCGCGGTAGCCGCCCTTGAGGGCGAACAGCCCGGCGAAGCCACCGATCCCACCGATCACCTCGGGCCGGGTCGCCTTCTTCACATGCGTCTTGAACAACTCGACAGCACGGTCGCCGGCGGCGATATCCACGCCGGCATCTGCGTACGATGCCCCGGCGTGGGCGCTAGCGGAGGTGGACTCCTCGGACAGGGAGTTGTCGGTCATCAGGAACGGCTCCGGCATCGTGATAGGTAAGAAATTGGCAGACTTGCACACCTACGGTACCGGAGCGCCAATTCCGGCTAGCTCTTGGCCAGTGCCGCATAGTCGACGCCCGTGAGCTCCACCGACTTGTCCCAGAGCTCCGCGGCGAGGGCGGGGTCGGCGGACTCCTTGCTGCGGTCCGCGTAGGCCACTGGACCACGGATACCGCCGAGCTGCCGCGGGCCCAGATAGTCGCCGTTGCGCACGTCCGGCATGCCCGCCGCGTATAGCAGCGAGTAGTCCGACTCCTCCACGTCGTTCGCGAAGCTCATCATCACGTACCGGAAGTACTGGCGGATATTGAAGGGCCCGGGCATGACGGTCTTGTAGCGGTCCGTACCCACCGAACCGGGGTGCGCGGCGACCGAGAGCGCGGCCCAGCCGGCCTGCTCGAACCTGCGGGCCAACTCCGCCGCGAAGAGCATGTTCGCTAACTTCGACTGGGAGTAGGCGCCCATCCCCGAGTACTTCCGCTTCTTATAGCTCACGTCCGCAAGATCGAGCTGGGCGTCGTGGTGGTCGATGCTGCCGTGCGTGATCACCCGCGCGGCCGCGGCCCGGTGCAGCAGCGGCAGGAGCAGTCCGGTGAGGGCGAAGTGTCCCAGGTGGTTGACGGCGAAGTGCAGCTCATGCCCGTCGGCAGTCTCGGTGTGCATGATGCCCATGACGCCGGCGTTGTTGATCAGCACGTCGACCTTCTCCCGCAGATCCGCCAACTGCGCGGCGCTCTCGCGGATGCCGGCGGGGTGCGCCAGATTCAGGGGGATAAGCACGGGTGTCCCGGCCGGGCCGACCTCCTTGACCCGCTCCAGCACCATCTCGCCGCGCTGGAGGTTGCGGCACATCAGCACGATATCCGCGCCGGCCGTGGCCAGAGAGATCGCCGCGCGGGAGCCAATGAAGCCGTTGGCGCCGGTGACCACGACGGTCTTGCCGGTCAGATCCGGCAGATCCGTCGGACTGAAATTCGCGACCTGCAGGGCCTCTGGCCGACTGGCCGCGACCTTGTCAGTTGGTGCCATCTCAACCACCCCATCGACTGGTTTTGAGATCCAGTCTAGCGCCCAGGGCAAGCCCCGCACCGGTCGTACGCTTGGTCTACCAGCGCCGATGCGGGGTGGCGGGACGGTCTAGGCGTTCGCCTTATCGGACTCGGATGTCGCTGTGCGCTCGAGCATCGAGTCCACCACGTGCTTGCCCAGGTTCGCGCCCGGGGGCAGATCCAGGGGGTAATGGCCGGTGAAGCAGGCAGCGCACAGCTTGTCGGCCGGCTGCTCGGTCGCCGCGATCATGCCGGCGGTGGAGATGTAGCCGAGAGAATCCGCGCCGATAGACCGGCGGATGCCGTCCACCATGTCGTCGATCGACGGCTTGCCAGTGCTGTTCTCAGAGGCCAGCTCCGCGACGTCCGCGCCATTCGCGATGAGCTCGGCAGGCGAGGCGAAGTCGATGCCGTAGAAGCATGGCCAGCGCACCGGCGGCGACGCGATCCGCACGTGCACCTCGAGGGCGCCGGCCTCGCGCAGCATCCGCACGAGCGCGCGCTGGGTGTTGCCGCGCACGATCGAGTCATCCACCACCACGAGTTTCTTGCCCTTGATGACCTCGCGCAGCGGGTTGAGCTTGAGCCGGATGCCAAGCTGCCGGATGGTCTGACTGGGCTGGATGAAGGTCCGCCCGACATACGCGTTCTTGACCAGTCCCTGGCCGTAGCTGATGCCGGAGCCCTGCGCATAGCCGATCGCGGCGGGGGTGCCGGACTCTGGGACCGGGATCACCAGATCACCGAAGTCCGCGGGATGTTCCACGGCGAGGCGGCGGCCGATCTCGACGCGCGTGGCATGCACGGAGCGGCCGGAGATGACGCTGTCCGGACGAGCGAGGTAGACGAGCTCGAAGACGCAGCCCTTGCGGTCGGCCTCGGCGAAACGCGAGGAGCGCACGCCGTCGGCGTCGATGGCGAGCAGCTCGCCGGGCTCGATCTCGCGGACGAAGGACGCGCCGACGATATCTAGCGCGGAGGTCTCGCTCGCGACGACCCAGCCCCGCTCGAGGCGGCCCAGGCACAGCGGGCGGACGCCGTGCCGATCACGCGCGGCGTAGAGGGCGTTCTCGTCCATGAACGTCAGACAGAAGGCGCCGCGCAGCTTCGGCAGCAGCTCCATCGCGGCCTGCTCGATGGTTCTGTCCGCGGCGGCGTGCGCCAACAGGGAGCCGACGAGGTCCGAGTCGGAGTCCCCGGAGCCGGCCTGCCGACGGCCGATGATCCCGTCGCGGCGCGCGTCCGCCGCGAGCTGGGCGGTGTTCACCAGGTTGCCGTTGTGGCCCAGTGCGAGACCGGTGCCGGCCGCGGTGGTGCGGAAGATGGGCTGCGCGTTCTCCCAGCTGGTCGCGCCCGTCGTGGTGTATCGGGTGTGGCCGATGGCGACATGCCCGTCCATGGAGGCGAGGGTCTGCTCGTCGAAGACCTGCGAGACCAGTCCCAGGTCCTTGAACACCAAGACCTGCGAGCCGTCGGCGACCGCAATGCCCGCGGCCTCTTGGCCGCGGTGCTGCAGGGCGTACAGGCCGTAATAGGAGAGCTTGGCGACGGTCTCGCCGGGCGCCCAAACGCCGAAGACCCCGCACTCTTCCTTGGGGCCCTGCTCGCCCTGGTCGTCGAGATCCACCGGCTGCGAAGCCCCGATGACGTTGTCCTGCTGGGTGGTCGTCGAATCGACGTCAATCACCACTGATTGCTCCCTAAGCGCCGGGTGTGAGATGCCTCAACAGTCTACGGGTACCGCAGACCACGCAATACCCGCCATGGCGTCGGACTCCTCACATACTGGGACGTGAATGCCAGTCAGAGCGGCACAATCGGCAGCCAATGCGCGATCTCGGACGCCCGCGAGCCCGACGCGTCCACCTGCCCGCGCGCCGCGAGCGCGTCGAACTCCGCCAGGCCGGCCGCCAGGAGCAACCAGGACCGAGGATCCACCTCCACCACGTTCGGCGGCGTGCCGCGGGTGTGCCGCAGGCCCTCGACGCATTGGACCGCGACGAACGGCGGCACCCGCACCTCGACGCTGCCGCCCGGCGCGATCGCGGCTAGGGACCGCGCGGTCAGCCGCACCGCCTCCGCCAGCTCCGCGCGGGCGGGGGCCTCAGCTCCGACCTCGTCGCGCAGCCACGGCGCGATCGCGAGCATCGCGGCGCGCACTGCGGCGGGGTCCGGCGCCTTCCGACTCATTTCTCGGGGCCCATCATTTCTCGGGGCCCTGGGTCTCCATGGCCGTGCGGAGCAGCACCCGCGTGCGCTCGGTGTCCGCACTGGTCCAGCCGTCCGGCGCCGCCACCGCGGCCCAGCCGTCGAGCACCTGGGTGCCGTAGTTGTGGCCGTGACCGTCGGTGACGCCGGCCGCGTTGCCGAGGTCGGCGCTAACCTGCCAGAACGTCACGATCGGGAACCAGCGCATGCTCGGCAGGCGATCTTGCCCGGGCGCTTCCCGCAGCCAGTCCGGGCGCTGGAACAGCAGCTTGGTCGACCACCACACCACGGGGTCCGAAGCGTGCTGGAGGTAGAGCACTCGGGGCTCGAGCCACTCCCCCACATTCGGGTCGATGTTCTCGCCATTGTTGGCGAACCGCACGACGAGGCCGTCCGAGTACTGCGGCCGCACCATGGGGCTGCCAGGATCGCGGCGCTTCACCAGCTCGCCCCACAGCCGGTTGGAGTTCGGCGGGCCCACCCACAGCACCCCGTCCACCTCGTCGCGGATTTCCGCAAGGGAGTCGAAGGCCCCCTCGCCGGACTGGGTGCCGAGGCTCTCGCCGTAGACGAACAGCTTCGGCCGAGTGGCCTCAGGCAGCCGGGCCCACTCCCCCTGCACCCGCTCCACCAGCATCTTACCCGCGGCCGCGGCGGCGGGCCGGTCTGCCAGGAACGAGATGGCGCTCGGTTGATAGGAGTACTGCGCGGCAACGATGGCGGTGTCCCCGCCGTAGAGCAGCTCGACGGCTTGGGCGGCCGTCGGGTTCACCCAGCCGGTGCCCGTGCTGGGGACGAGGATCAGCGCCGCCCGCTCAAACGCGCCGGTCCGCTTGAGCTCGGCCATGAGCAGGTCCATGCGCTCCTCCGCGGTGGGCGCGGACTCCAGGCCGACATAGGCGCGCACCGGCTCCTTCGCCGGCGCGCCGGTCCGCGTCGCCAGGTCCTCCGCATCCCAGCCGCGGGCCACGAAGTTGCGCCCCTCGTAGCCGAGCGTGTCCCATTCCGCGAGCGAGGCGGGGCTGCCGGAGCGCTCGCTGGCCGTGGGCTGCTCGATGCCCTCGGCCGTCGTGTCGTTGAAGTTGCTGAAGATCCGGTTGGTGATGTTGAACGCCACCTGCACCAGGACGCCGTTGACGAGCATCACGAACAGCACCGCGACGATGGCCGCTCCGAACGTGGTCGCGACCGGCTGCGGCACCTTCGTGAACCGGTTGATGCCCTGGGCGACCCAGCGCACGAGGTCGCGCAGCACGCGGGCGATGGTGAGCACCACTGCGGCCACCAGCAGGGTTACCAGCCCGGTGCGGATATAGCCGGTCGTCGTGGTGCCCTCGGACTCCATGATGACGGCGAGCTCGCGCTGCCAGCCCGCGGATGCGATGAGCATGGACAAGACGGTGATGACGCCGAGCACGGCGAGCACCAGCCGAATCGCAACCAGCCAGCCCTGGGGCAGCGGCCACCAGCTCTGCCGCGCCAGGATCCAGCGGTTGACCGCCCAGCCGACGACCACGCCGAATCCGTAGCCGATCGCGGCATTCAGCCCGCCGATCAGCCCCTGGAACATCCAGTCGCGCGGCAGCAGCGACGGGGTCAGCGACCAACAGAAGAAGAACGCCGCGAACACCAGCCCGGTGGTGTCGAATCGAAGTAGACCCAGCAGCCATCGGCCAGCACGCCGCCAGCGCGGCCGGGCGCCGAGAACCTCGGCGTCCGGGAGCGCTGGCGGGGTATCGGCTGCGGGGTTCTCCGACATCTACGACAGTCAGCCGAACAGCGCCGGCAGCGTCGCCTCGAACGTCTCCCGAAGCTCGGCGAGAGTGATGGCGAACTGGTCCTGGACCTCGACGGAGTCCGACCCCTGATCGACGACGCCGATGCGGGTGCACGGCATCTGCCGGGCCTCGCACATAGCCACGAAGCGGCTCTCCTCGGTGCGCGGCACGGCGACAAGCGCGCGGCCGGCGGACTCGGAGAATAGGTGCGTGAACGCGTCGGCGCCCTCGGGCAGCAGGATGCGGCAGCCGGTCTCGCCGGCCAACGCGGCCTCGACGACGGCCTGCATCAGGCCGCCCTCGGACAGGTCGTGCGCCGCGCTGATCAGACCATCGCGGCTGCTGGCGATGAGAATCTCGGAAAGCAGGCGCTCGCGCTCGAGGTCGACCTTCGGCGGGACTCCGCCGAGGTGGTCGTGGACAACCTGCGACCAGATAGAGCCGTCCAGCTCGTCGTGCGTGTCGCCAAGCAGCATCAGCGTCTCGCCGGGCTCAAGGCCCAGGCCCGTCGGGATGCGGCGGTGCACGTCGTCGATAACGCCGAGCACGGCGACCACGGGGGTCGGCAGGATCGGAGTCGAGCCGGTCTGGTTGTAGAGGCTGACGTTGCCGCCGGTGACCGGGATGCCCAGCTGCGCGCAGCCGTCCGCGAGGCCGCGCACAGCCTCTGCGAACTGCCACATCACGCCGGGATCCTCGGGCGAGCCGAAGTTCAGGCAGTTGGAGACGGCCTTCGGCGTCGCGCCGGTGGTGGAGACGTTGCGGTAGGCCTCGGCCAGTGCGAGCTGCGCGCCGGCGTACGGGTCGAGCATCGTGTAGCGGCCCGACGCGTCGGTGGCCAGGGCGATGCCGCGGCCCGTCGCCTCGTCGATGCGGATCATGCCGGCGTCAGCGTGCTCGGCGAGGACGGTGTTGCCGCGCACGTAGCGGTCATACTGCGAGGTGATCCACTTGCGGCTGCACAGCTGCGGCGACGCGATCATCGTCAGCACCGTCGCGCGCAGTTCCTCGGGGGTCTGCGGGCGGGCCAGGCTGGCGGTGGTGTTCGCGACCAGCGCGTCCTGGCTCGCGGGGCGCGCGTACGGGCGGTTGTAGACGGGCCCGTCCTCGGCGAGGGTGCGCGGCGGGGCGTCGACCACGATCTCGCCGTGCCAGGTGATGACGAGGTTGTCACCGTCGGTGACCTCGCCGATGTCGGTGGCCAGCACGTCCCACTTCTTGCAGACCGCCATGAACGCGTCGACGTTCTCCGGGGTCACCACGGCGCACATGCGCTCTTGGGACTCGCTGGAGAGGATCTCGGCGGGGGTCATGCCCGTGGCGCGCAGCGGCACCCGCTCGAGGTAGATGTGCATGCCGCCGTCGCCCGCCGAGGCGAGCTCGGACGTGGCGCAGGCCAGGCCGGCGCCGCCGAGGTCCTGGATACCGACGACGAGGTCGGCCGCGTACACGTCGAGGCAGCACTCGATGAGGACCTTCTCGGCGAACGGGTCGCCGACCTGCACAGCGGGGAGGTTCTTGCGGCCCTGCTCCTCCTCGAAGGATGCGGAGGCCAGCACGGAGACGCCGCCGATGCCGTCGAGGCCGGTGCGCGCGCCGAACAAGATGATGCGGTTGCCCAGGCCCGAAGCGAATGCCAGGTGCAGGTCCTCGACGCGCATGACGCCGGCGCACAGCGCGTTGACCAGCGGGTTGCCACCATAGGAGGCGTCGAAGATGGTCTCGCCGCCGATGTTCGGCAGGCCCAGGCAGTTGCCGTAGGAGCCAATGCCGGCCACGGCGCCCTCGACGACGCGGCGCGTGTCCGGGGCGTCCGCCGCGCCGAAGCGCAGCTGGTCCATCACGGCGATCGGGCGCGCGCCCATGGCCATGATGTCGCGGACGATGCCGCCGACGCCGGTCGCGGCGCCCTGGTGCGGCTCGATGTACGACGGGCTGTTGTGGCTCTCAACCTTGAACGTGACCGCCCAGCCGTCGCCGACGTCCACGACGCCCGCGTTCTCGCCGATGCCCGCGAGCATGGAGGAGCGCATCTCGTCGGTGGTGGTCTCACCGAAGTACTTCAGGTGCACCTTGGAGGACTTATAGGAGCAATGCTCGCTCCACATGATCGAGTACATCGCCAGCTCCGCCTCGGTGGGGCGGCGGCCGAGGATCTTCCTGATCTCGGCGTACTCGTCATCCTTGAGGCCCAGCGCGCGGTGCGGCTGCTCGAGGTCGGAGGTCGCAGCGGCGTTGGCAACGGTATCGACCTGCGTGGCAGGAATTCCTGAAGACACTGGGAGTCGGGTCCCTTCCCTGGATGAGAATCTGTGGGGCTATCTGGCGGGCACTTCGGCGGCAAGGGCCTGGCCAAAGTCTAGCGGTGCCCGTCCTGCGCCTTTGTGCTGGCACGGGTGGCCGCCACCACTGTCGCCCGCAGACCCTGCGGATAGGGTTCCGGGGCACTGCAATCCGCCCGTCTTGAACTGGAGTTCCGATGTCCGCCGAGCTGTCCCCGAGCCGTTCCCAGCGCGTCGCCGTGCCGCTCACCCCGGCCGCGATTTTCCTCGTCGCGACCATCGACGACGGCGGCGAGGACCGCGTCCGCGCGCTGCTCAAGAACGTGCACGGCATGGAGCGCGCCGTGTCCTTCCGGCTGCCCAGCGCCAGCCTGGATCTGGTCACCGCTATCGGCTCGGCGGCGTGGGACCGGCTCTTCGACGGTCCCCGGCCCTCGTTGCTCCGCGAGTTCCCCGCGCTGCGCGGCGGCGTCCACACCGCCCCGTCGACCCCGGGCGACCTGCTCTTCCACCTGCGGGCGATGAGCCTGGACGCGTGCTTCGAGTTGGCGCACCAGATCCTCACGGAGCTCGCCGGCGCGGTCACCGTGGCCGAGGAGGTGCACGGCTTCCGGTACCTCGAGGACCGCGACCTCATCGGCTTCGTCGACGGCACCGAGAACCCGACGGGCCCGGGCGCCGTCGCCGCGGTCACGATCGGCTCGGCGGACCCGACGTTCGCGGGCGGCAGCTATGTCCACACCCAGCGCTATGTCCACAATATGCCGGCCTGGGCGGCTGTTCCCGTCCCCGAGCAGGAGCGGGTGATCGGGCGCAGCAAGGCCGACGACGTCGAGATGGCCGCAGACGTCAAGCCCGCCAACTCGCATGTGGCGCTCAACGCACTCAAGGACGAGGATGGCGCCGACCTCGAGATCCTGCGCGCGAACATGCCCTATGGGCGCCTCGGCGGCGAGATGGGCACGTTCTTCATCGGCTACTGCGCCACCCCCGCGATCACCGAGAAGATGCTGGCGAACATGTTCCTCGGCGACCCAGTCGGCAACCACGACCGGCTGCTGGACTTCTCCACCGCCGTGACCGGCTGCGCATTCTTCGCCCCCAGCGCGGACTTCTTCGAGGCTCTGTAGCGACGCTGCCGGCCGCGGGCCCGTCGAGGTCGCCGCTAACTCTTCGAAGTCGCCGCGGTTGTCTAGAGAGGCCGCGGTTGCATCCACAGCCTCTCCGCGAAGCCGCGGTGAACTCGCGTGACGGGGGTGAACTCGCGTGACGGGGGTGAACTCGCGTGACGGGAGCGCCGGGGCGGCTAGGGCGTGAGGAACGCCGCCAGCGCGTCGGCGTACATCGACACATCGGCGGAGCCCATGAGCTCGCGCGCGGAGTGCATCGCCAGCTGCGGCGCGCCGACGTCCACGGTGGTGATGCCCGTGCGCGATGCCGTGATGGGGCCGATGGTCGAGCCACAGGGCAGGTCCGCGCGGTGCACATAGCGCTGCAGCGGCACCCCGGCCCGATCGCAGGCGAGCGCGAACTCGGCGGCGCCCGTCGCGTCGCTGGCATAGCGCAGATTCTGGTTGACCTTGAGCACTGGCCCGCCGCCCACCCTGATGGTGTGCGCGGGCTCGTGGCGGTCCGGGTAGTTCGGGTGTGTCGCGTGCGCCATGTCGCCCGACGCGCACATCGAGCCGGCGAGCGCGCGCAGATACTCGTCGCGGCCGCCACCACGTCCCAGCACGACGCGTTCCAGCGTCGTGTTCAACAGCTCCGAGAACGCGCCGCGGGCGGACATGCTGCCGACCTCCTCGTGGTCGAATAGCACCAGCACCGGGTCGGCCTCCGTCTGCCGGTCCAGCGCGGAGAGCAGCGCCTGCAGGCCCGCGTAGCAGGTTGCCAGATTGTCCAGCCGCGGCGCGCTGACCAGGTCTTCACCGAGCCCGACGACGGCGCTTGGCACGAGGTCGTGGGTCATCAGCTCCCAGCCCAGCACGGCGTCCGGCTCCACCCCCACCTCGTCGGCGAGGTAGCCGAGGAACTGTTTCGGCGCGCGCCCGAGGCCCCAGATGGCGTTGAGGTGGCGCTGTGGGTTCAGCTCGACGCCCTTGCGCACTTCCGCCAGGTGGATGGCCAGCTGCGGGACCCGCAGGATCGGCTTGTCGATGCGGACGAGGCGGTGCTCGATCCGCTCCCCCGCGCGCACCGCGAGCCGCCCGGAGATGCCGAGGTCGCGGTCCAGCCAGGAGTTCAGCCACGCGCCGCCGTAGGGCTCGAGGCCTACCATCTGCCAGTCCGCGGAGTTGAGGTCCGGGTGTTGCTTGACCCGCAGGTTGGGGCTGTCGGTGTGCGCGCCGATGATCCGGAACGGGCGAGCGGGCCACCCCTCCTCGGTGGCCCAGGCGATCAGAGAGCCGCCGCGGATCAGGAAATATCGTCCCGCCGCCGCCGGCCACTCCTGCGTCTCCGTCAGCTCGGTGAAGCCGTTATCCCGCAGTTGCGCGGCGACCGTCTCGCATGCGTGGAACGGCGATGGCGACGCGTCGATGAACGCGCATAGCCCCTCTGCGCTGGCGGCAGTCAGATTCTGGCCAGGCGTGGGCTGCGGGGAGGTGGTTGGCATGGTCGCATCATGACAGGCCGGGGTCCACGTCACAACGACATGGCACCTCCACGTCAGAGCCCTCCACGTCGGAGCCCTCGCCGCCGGCCTGGCGCAGGCGGACGCAGCAGTACCCGTCCTCGGGGTCGAGGTCGGCACGGTAGTCCGCGGCGCCAATCCCGTCGACGACGCCGTCGAGCAGGTCCAGGTTCATCCCGCAGACCAGCTCGGTGTGCTGCGCGGCGAGCGCGTGGAACGGGCAGTTCCCGAGGCGGATAACGTCGGCCTCCACCCGCGGCTCGAAGCCGAAGCGGGCGAGGCAGCCCAGCAGGTCCCCGCCCCGCGCGTCGACCCCGATCTCGCGGCCGAGCTCGCGTGCCCGACGGCTCAGGATGGTGCTGGGCGACTCCCCGCCCGCGGCCCTGTCCGCCTCGACGATGGTGCCGACAAGCAGTTGGCCCATCAGCTCGTACTGCCGGCCGGGCAGGCTCACCTCGATCTCCCGGTCTGAGCGGCGATAGAGCTTCGACGGCCGCCCAGACCCCGGCCCGGTGCGTCCGGTGAGCCGGGCGAATTCGGCAGTCAGCAGCCCCTCATCGACCAGTTTGTCGAGGTGGAACGCGGCGGTGGACCTGGTCAGGCCCAGCGCCTCGGCCGCCTCGTCGCGCCCCACCGGGGCCCGCCGCTCCTCGACATAGTCGTAGAGCCGACGGCGGACGGGCTCGTCGAGCGCCGCGATCGCCGACACGTCACCGCGTTGCAGATTCGCGCTTGCCTTCCGCTGGTATTCCATGTCCATCCCTCGATTGTAAAACATAATCCGGTTGACGAAACCTCCGGAAAGGTTCTAACATCAATATTAACCACTTTTAGAAAGGAACCGTCATGACCAGCACTGACAGGCCCTCCATCTCCACCCTGAGGTCCGACCCGGGATATGCGGCGTTCTTCGTACTCCGCTCGGTCTTCGTAGTCGCCCCGATCCTTTTCGGCCTCGACAAGTTCTTCAACCTCATGACCGACTGGCCGCATTACCTGGTGCCGTGGATTGACACCGCCCTGCCAGGTGACGCGCAAACGGGGATGTACATCATCGGCGTCATCGAGATCGTCGCCGGCCTGCTCGTCGCCGTCGCCCCTCGCATCGGCGCCTGGGTCGTCTCCCTGTGGCTGGCCGGGATCATCGTCAACCTCGTCACGTTCTCAGCGTTTTACACGCTGTCCGATTACGACATCGGATTCCGGATGTATGACGTGGCGCTGCGCGACTTCGGCCTCCTTATCGGCGCCGTCGCTCTTGGGCTCCTCGCCAACAAGTACGCGGCGAACACCATCGGGCTGACCAATAACCACAAGGCCGTAGGTCAGGTCACCACCAGTGCGACCGCCGCCTCATGACCATCAACACAGCGGCTCAGGCTCCACGCCACCCGACGGAGCCTGCGGCCGCGGCCACCAGCGCCGAGGTCATCCGTCCGGACAGCCGCATCGACCTGCGCGCCGCCGAACGGGCGATGAGCGATCTCCTCCTCGCGCTCGGCAGGGACCCAGGCGATCCGCATGTGGTGGACACGCCCCGCCGCGTCGCGCGCTACTTCCGCGAGATGTTGGAGCCCGCGACGTTCACCCTGACCACATTCCCGAACGACGGCGAATATCACGACATGGTCCTCGTCCGCGATATCGAGTTCACATCGCTGTGCCAACACCATCTGGTCCCCTTCCGTGGCATCGCGCACGTGGCGTACCTCCCGGGCGAGCGGGTGGTGGGACTGTCCAAGTTGGCGCGGGTCGTCGACCATTTCGCCCGCGACCTGCAGACACAGGAGCGGCTGACCACACAGATCGCGGACTTCCTCCAAGAGCGTCTGCAGGCCGACGGCGTGGCCGTGCAGTTGGAGGCCGAGCACCTGTGCATGTCCATGCGCGGCGTGCGATCTGCCAGCGCCCGCACCACAACGTGTGCGCTACGTGGCCAGCTGGACACCAACCCGACCCTTCGAGGGGAGTTCCGCGCAGCGGTCAGACCTTGACCACCGGACCCGCGACAATTGTCAGGGGGTTCCCCTAGTGTGGGCGTGGCGAGTTAACACACCGACTGCAAGGGGAACTGAATGGCAGACCCGCAATCCGGGACCACGGCGCAGTCCTTGTCCGCACGGCAGCAGGCCGCGATACCGCAGGCGGTCACGACGGCTCTGACGCCGGCGGCAATCTTCCTGGTCGTGACAGTTGAGAGCGGCGGCGAGGATGCCGTCCGCGACCTGCTACCCACGCTGGCGAGCCTGCGCAAGACCTCCGGGTTCCGCGTTCCCGAGGCGGAGCTCGAGGTCGTGGTCGGCATCGGCGCACGGCTCTGGCCCCGCCTATTCTCCGCCGTGCCGCCGGCCGAGCTGCACCCGTTCACCCCGCTCGACGGCGACCGGCACAGCGCCCCGAGCACCCCCGGGGACCTGCTGTTCCACCTCCGCGCGAACAGCCTCGACGCGTGCTACGCCCTAGCCACGCAGATCATGGGCAAGCTGCGCGGCAATGCCACCGTCATTGACGAGGTGCACGGTTTCCGGTACTTCGACCGCCGCGACCTGCTGGGCTTCGTCGACGGCACCGAGAATCCCGACGGGCAGGCCGCGGTCGACGCCACCACCATCGGCGATGAGGATCCGCAGTACCGGAGCGGCAGCTACGTCATCGTGCAGAAGTACCTGCACGATATGTCCGCCTGGGATGCCCTCTCCATCGACGAGCAGCAACGCGTGATCGGCCGCACCAAAGCCGACGATGTCGAGTTCGACGATCCGCCGGCAAACTCCCATGTGGCGCTCAACAGCGACATCACCGATGACGCCGGCAACGACCTGGATATCCTCCGCGTGAACATGCCGTTCGGGTCGATTGGGGAGGATGAGCACGGCACCTATTTCATCGGCTATGCGGCGCGCGCCGACACCATCGAGCGCATGCTGCGCAACATGTTCCTGGGCGATCCGCCCGGCAATTACGACCGGATCCTTGACTTCTCCACCGCGGTCACCGGCAGCCTCTACTTCGTGCCCACGGTGGATTTCCTAGACAAGCTTCCGCCCGCCCCGGGCACCTCGGACGCACCTGAGGCCAGCTCGGCCAGCACTCCCCCATCCGACGGTTCCCTGGGAATCGGCAGCCTGAGAAGGAGCACCAACCGATGAACAACCTGCACCGCGACCTGGCCCCCATCACCCCGGCCGCCTGGGCCGAGATCGAGGAAGAGGCGAGCCGCACGTTCAAGCGGAACATCGCCGGCCGTCGCATCGTGGACGTGGTGGGCCCGGCCGGGTTCGAGCTGGCCGCCATCGGCACCGGCCACACCGCCGCCATCGACGCCCCCACCGAGGGCGTCCAGGCCCGCTTGCGCACCGCCCAGCCTGTCGTGGAGTTACGGGTGCCCTTCACCGTGACCCGCGCCGCAGTCGACAACGTAGAGCGCGGCGCGAAGGACTCCGACTGGGATCCAGTGAAGGAGGCCGCCACCACGATGGCGCTGAGCGAGGACCGCGCGATCTTCGAGGGCTACGCGGCCGCCCAGATCACCGGCATCAAGCAGGCGTCCTCACATGATGTGCTGGCACTCCCGACCGATCCGCTCGACGCGCCGAATGCCCTGGCCCAGGCCCTGACCAAGCTGCGACTGGCCGGAGTGGACGGCCCCTACTCGGTGCTGCTCGACGCCGAGGCGTACACCCTCGTGAGCGAGACCTCCGACCACGGGTATCCGGTGCGTGATCAGCTCGACCGCCAGATCGAGGGCGACATCATCTGGGCTCCGGGCATGGACGGCGCGCTGGTGGTGACCACCCGCGGCGGGGACTTCGAACTGCAGATCGGGCAGGACCTGTCCATCGGCTACACCTCGCACGACGCAGAGAGCATCGAGCTGTACCTCCAGGAGACGTTGACGTTCATCGTCTACTCGGACGAGGCTGCGGTCCCGCTCACCCGCTGAGCTGGGACCGCGCGATCGAACGGCCCGCAGAACTCGACGCATCACGCACCGAGTTCTGCGGGCCGTATCCGTCTGCCACCGACCGGTCATCGACACCGCGATTGGTCACTTAGGCAACCCTCAATTAACATCTCTCCTCGGTGCTCGTCTCCTGCCTCGACAGGCCGCTCGGGTCGCCACCCCTGCCCTGCCCGACGAAGGACGACCACCCATGCGAAAATCCATCCGCGCAGCCGGCGCGCTCGCCGCCCTCACCGTGGCCGGCAGCCTGCTCGTCGCCTGCGGCGCATCCGAGACCGTCCAGGAGCGCGCGGCCACCGCCGGCGAGGGCTCCACCAGCTACCCGCTGACGCTCGAGAACTGCGGCGAGACCGTGACCGTCGACGCGGCCCCGCAGCGCGTCGTCTCCCTGGACCAGAACTCCACGGAGATCCTGCTGTCCCTCGGCCTCGAGGACCGTTTGGTCGGCTCCGCGGCCTGGACGGACCCGATCCGCGAGAACCTGGCCGCGGCGAACTCCGCCGTGCCCCGGCTGTCCGACAACGCGCCCACCTACGAGGTGGTCTTGGACACGGATCCGGACTTCATCACCGCATCGTTCGGCCGCCACTTCAAGCAGGGTGGCGTGGCGGAGCGGACTCGATTGGCGGAGACCGGCATCGAGACATACCTGTCCCCCACCGACTGCGACAACGGCCTGAGCGTCAACGGCGGCAACACCCGCACGACGCCCCTGACCATGGACACGCTCTACCTGGAGATCGCCGAGCTCGCGGAGATCTTCGACGTGCAGGAGCGCGGCGCCGAGTTCATCAGCGAGCTCCAGGGCCGGATGGCCGCCGCGACCGGAGTAATCGACGCGTCGGACGTCAGCATGGCGTTCTGGTTCGCCGACACCAAGAGCCCGTACATCGCGGGCGGACTCGGTTCGGCCAGCCTGCTGGCCACGTCCGTCGGCGCGACCAACGTGTTCGCCGCGACCGCCGACGACTGGCCCGCGGTGGGCTGGGAGACCATGGTCGACATGGACCCCGACGTCCTCGTCCTCGGCGACCTCGCCCGCAACCGTTTCCCCGGCGACCTCCTCGCGGACAAGATCGCGTTCCTCGAGTCCGACCCGCTGACCATGACGATGCCCGCCGTGCAGAACAAGCGGTACATCTCGCTCCACGGCGCGGAGATGAACCCCTCCATCCGCACCGTCGACGGCGCCGAGAAGATGGCGTCCGGCCTCCAGGAGCTGGGACTGGGCTCCTGACCGCCACGGCCGAACTGGCGAAGTCCGCACCCACCGCGCCCACTGGATCCGGCGGGACCCAGATCCGGTGGGTCCGCACGACCGCCCTCGTCGCAGGCGGGCTCGCACTGCTCGTCGTCTCGGTGCTCATCGCCATGACGCTCGGCCCCGCCGACGTGTCCCTGGTCAACGTCCGGGACGTGGTCCTGAACCATCTGGGCCTCGCCGACATCCCCGTCCGTGTGTCCAAGGACGCGATCGTGTGGCAGGAGCGCCTGCCCCGGGCTCTCGTGGCCGCGGCGTGCGGGATCGGGCTCGGTATCTGCGGCGTCATCATGCAGTCCCTGCTCCGCAACCCCCTGGCCGATCCGTTCGTCCTCGGCATCTCCTCCGGCGCCTCCACCGGGGCGGTGGTGGTGGGCGTGCTCGGCATCGGCAGCTCCGCGCTCGGGTTGTCCGGCGGCGCGTTCATCGGCGCGCTCGTCGCCTTCGCCCTCGTGTTGTTCCTGGCGCACCTCGCCGGCGGCAGCAATGACCGGGTAATCCTCGCGGGCGTCGCGAGCACCCAGCTTTTCGCTGCCCTCACGTCGTTTGTGATCTTCGCGTTCGCGGACTCGGACGAGACGCGGGGCGTCATGTTCTGGCTGCTCGGCTCGCTCGAGGGCGTCCGCTGGAACGATGTGGTCCTGTGCGCGGTAGTGGTCGCGATCGGCACCGTGATCTGCCTCCGCCAAAGCCACGTGCTCGACGCGTTCGCGTTCGGCAACGAGGTGGCGGCCTCTCTCGGCATCAATGTGCGGCGAACCCGAATCTTCCTTTTGGTCGTCACGGCGCTGATCACCGCGACCCTCGTCAGCGTGGCAGGGGCAATCGGGTTCGTCGGCTTGGTGCTCCCGCACGCCGCCCGCTTCCTCGTGGGCTCCCGGCACAGCCGGCTCATCCCCGCGACTGCCCTGATCGGCGCGATCTTCATGGTGTGGGTGGACGCCGTGTCCCGGGTCGCGTTCGCCCCCACTCCCCTGCCCGTCGGAGTGGGCACGGCTCTGGTGGGGGTCCCCGCGTTCATCTTCATCATGGCCCGTCGGAAGAAGGTCCAGTGACCCTGCAGGCTCATGACGTGCAATGGCGCCGCGGCGGCGCGCTGGTCGTCGACGGCGTCACCCTCACCCCGCGGCCGGGCGACATGGTGGGGCTGCTCGGCCCCAACGGCTCCGGCAAGTCCTCGCTGCTCCAACTGATGAGCGGGGTGGCCCGCCCCACCGCCGGCGTGGTGACCCTGGACGGCGCGGAGCTGTCGACGATCCGGCGCCGGAACACCGCCCGCGCGGTCGCAGTGGTCAGCCAGCACGCGGAGACCGACATCGACATCTCCGTCCACGACGTCGTGCGCCTGGGCCGGATCCCCCACCGGGGCGCGTTCGGCGGCGACGTCGGCGCCGATACCGCCGCCATCGACTCGGCGCTGGCCTATACCGGGCTGACGGACAAGATCGACCGCAGGTGGCAGACCCTGTCCGGCGGCGAGCGCCAGCGCGTGCAGATCGCCCGGGCCCTTGCCCAGGAGCCGCGCGAGATGCTCCTGGACGAGCCAACGAACCACCTCGACATCCACCACCAGCTCGAACTGTTGGCGCTGGTGGCCCGGCTGCCGATCACCAGCGTCGTCGCGCTGCACGATCTGAACCTCGCCGCGATGTTCTGCGACCAGCTGCTGATCCTCAAGAACGGGCGGGTCGTCGCCGGGGGCACCCCGGAGGAAGTGCTGACCGCGGAGCTGATCGCCGACGTCTACGACGTGCGCGCCCACGTGAGCGCCGAGGGCCCGGACCACCGGCTGACCGTCCGCTTCGAGCCAGGCCCGGTGTCTGTGTCGGTCAGTTGATGAGGGGCTCCCGGGGCACTCGCGCCTCGCTGAGTCGCACCCTGGCCGACGCCACACCCGTCGTGCGGCTGCTCGTCCTGACTCAGCTCGCGTTCAATATCGGGTTCTTCATGGTCCTGCCGTATCTCGCGGTGCACCTGAGCCAGGACCTCGGCATGACCACGCTGGTCGTGGGCGCGGTGCTGGGACTGCGGACGTTCTCACAGCAGGGCCTGTTCATCTTCGGCGGCATCCTCGCGGACCGCTGGGGTGTCCGGCCCGCCGTGCTCACCGGTTGTGTGTTGCGGGTCCTGGGCTTCCTGGGGCTCGCGTTCGCCAGCTCGCTGGGCCTCGTCCTCGCGGCGACCGTGCTCACCGGGTTCGCCGCGGCGCTGTTCTCGCCCGCGGTGGAGTCCGCGCTCGCCGTGGAGGGCGGCCGGGGCGAGCGCGACGGCGGCCAGACGCGGGTCGAGGTCTTCGCCCTGTTCTCGGTGTGCGGGCAGATCGGCAGCTTCACTGGCCCGCTGCTCGGCTCGGCGCTGCTCCTGGTCGATTTCCGCTCCGCCTGCCTCGTCGCGGCCGGGGTGTTCGTGCTGGTCCTCATCGGGCATCTCCGCTGGTTGCCGCGGACCCCCGGGGCACACGCCTCGGAGTCATGGCTCGCGGGGGTGCGGGAGGTGCTCGCCAATAGGCGGTTCGTGGCCTTCTCGCTCCTGGTCAGCAGCCAGTTGATCGCCTACAACCAGCTGTATCTGTTGCTGCCCCTCGAGGTGGAGCGGGCGTGGGGATCCCAGGCCCCCATCGGGTTCCTGTTCATGCTGTCCTCGGTGCTGGTGATCGGCGCCCAGCTGCGGATCACCCGCAGGCTCCGGCCCTTAGCCAGCCACCGGGTGATCCCGATCGGCATCGCGATCATCGGGATGGGCTTCCTCGCGGTCGCCGCTGCAGGCCCGTTCGCCCTCCACGGCGCCGTCGGACTCGCCCCCGGCATTGTCTTCGTCATCCTGCTCACCGTCGGTCAGATGATCGCGATGCCGTTCATCCGAGACCTGGTGCCGGTGCTGGCCGAGGGCCGACGGCAGGGCGCCCACTTCGGCTTCCTCGCCTCGGTCGGCGGCGTCGGGGTGCTGCTCGGCACGATCGTGCTCGGATTCGTGATGGACCTGGTGCCCGCCACGCCCGGCTGGAGCCCCGTGCCCTGGCTCGTCGCGGCCGCGATCCCCCTGACGGCGGCCGTCGGGCTGCGGAGGTTGCTGACGGGGGTTCCCCGGCAGACTAGTGGCTGGACTGGCTAATGGCTCGGTAGGGCGCAGACGGTGTCAAGCCCGAATACGCGGTTGAGCCGGCCGAACGCCAGCCAGGAGCCGATGCTCATGGACAGCTCCACGACCTCAGTCTGGCTGAACTGTGCGAGCATGCGCTCCCCGAACTCGTCGTCGAGGCTGTGGTGGTCCAGCGCGTACCGCTCGGCGTACTCGGCGGCCAGCCTGGCGCGCTCGTCGAGGACGTCGGTGGTGCGCCACTGCTCCACGGCGTCGTCGAAGCCGGTCTCGACTGTCTGCCCGTCGCGCTCGGTCCGCCAGTCCTGGCAGAACAGGCACCCGTTGATCTGGGCGATCCGCAGCCGCGCCGCCTCGAAGGCGCGCAGGTCGATCGTCGAGTCGGCGTACACAGCCGCCGAAAACTTCGAGGCCGCGCGGCCGATGCCCGGGACCATCTCACCCCAGACATAGCCGATGGGGTCCTTGCCCTCCGGAATATCGATGCGCATCGCTGGTCCTCACATTCTGCCGAGTTTGCCAACTGCGGGCCGCAGCGGGATGTCGAGCGCGTCGTAGAGCCCGGACTCCGCGGCGACGAGCCAGTCGATTGCTCCCACCAGTCTGCCGACCGCGGTGGCGTTCCCGCCAGCGGCCCGGCTGCCGCCCTCGTCCGAGCACTCCACCGTGACCTCGATGCGGGGCCGGCCCTCGATGATCACCCGGTGCGCCCCGTCCCCGTCGGGCGGCGTCGGCCAGTCCGGCGCGCAGGACGGGTGGATCCTGGTGACGTGCTCGATGACGATCCGCGGCTCGCCGCCGACGATGCCCTGCAGCTCGAAGCGCACCGCGCCCTGGGTCCCCGCCTCGAATACGCCCATCGTGGCGGTGCCGACGGTGGCCTCGAGCGCGCGCCGGTCGCTAGTCTCGCGGATCTCGTCGAGCTCGACGCCGAGGCCCCGGGCGATCAGCCGCACCTGGCCGCCCCAGACCATCGTGGGGATCGTCGGCGCGAGCATCGGCGGCTCGTAATCCATCGGCTGGCCCATGCCCACGAGATAGCGCACCGCGTCCGGCTGGTCGTAGGTGGAGTAGTCGAAGATCTCCTGGCAGCGAATGACGTCGACCTGGCTGCCGAGCCCGCTGAGCAACAGCGGCAGGACGTCGTTACCCCAGCCGGGATCGACGCCGGAGCAGAACAGCGAGCCGCCGCCCGCCGCGATTGCGGCCAGCACCGGCTCCCGCAGCTCCGCCGGGGCGTTGACCGGGTCGTACAGCGGGAACAGCGCCGGGGAGACGACCACGGCGCCGGCACGGATCGCGGCGCACACGTCGGCGAGGGCGTCGTCGGGCCGGATATCGCCGGAAGCCGCGTACACCACCGCCCCCGGGCGGGCGGCGAGCACCACGGCGATATCGTCCGTGGCCGCGACGCCGAGGTCGCGGTCGAGGCCCGCGAGCGCGCCGGCGTCTCGGCCGACCTTGTCCGGGTTGTGCACCAGCACCGCGGCGAGCTCGAGCTCAGGATGCGCGTCGACCGCGCGAATGGCGGCACGCCCGACGTTGCCAGTGCCCCAGACCACCGTGGAGATCATGGCCTCGACGGTAGCCAGTGGGAACACGTTCGCGCGCTGGTTTGGGCAAAAAGACGGGGAGGCCGGACCATTGGTCCGACCTCCCCGTGCGTCACACGCCTGCTCAGACTAGGCGGTCAGCACGCCGTCCAGCACCGACAGGAACATGCCCAACCCGTCGTCACTCGGCCCGGTGAGGGGCTCGGTGGCGTGCTCGGGGTGCGGCATCAGCCCGACGATGCGGCCGTTCGCCGACGCGATGCCGGCGATGCCGCGCTCGGAGCCGTTGATGTTGTCCCCGGCGTAGCGGAACACGACGCGGCCCTCGCCCTCGAGCTCGTCCAGCACCTGCTCGGACGCCTGGTAGCGCCCCTCGCCGGACTTGAGCGGCACCAGGATCTCGGCGCCGACCTCATAGCGCGAGCTCCACACGGTGCTGTTGGACTCCACGCGCAGCCACTCGTCCTTGCACACGAAGCGCAGGTCCTGGTTGCGGGTGAGTGCGCCCGGCAGTAGCCCGGCCTCGCACAGCACCTGGAAGCCATTGCAGATGCCCAAGACGGGCATGCCGCCCTTGGCCGCCTCGATGACCGTGCCCATCACCGGCGCGAAGCGCGCGATCGCGCCGCAGCGCAGGTAGTCCCCGTAGGAGAAGCCGCCCGGCACGATGACCGCGTCGACACCCTTGATGTCGGCGTCGCCGTGCCAAAGGTTGACGGCCTCGCCGCCAGCGAGGTTCACCGCGCGCACCGCGTCGACATCGTCGAGGGTGCCCGGGAACGTGATGACACCGATACGCGCGCTCATGCCTGCTGCACCCGCGTGACGGTCCAGTTCTCGATGACGGTGTTCGCCAGCAGGCCTTCGGCGATCTTGCCGAGCTCCTCGTCGCTGACCGAGCCGTCGACCTCAAGCTCGAAACGCTTGCCCTGTCGCACGCTCGAGACTCCGGCGAAGCCAAGGCGCCCCAGCGCCCCGGCGATCGCCTGGCCCTGCGGGTCGAGAATCTCTTCCTTGGGCATGACGTCCACAATTACACGGGCCACCCGGCGCTCCTAGCGATAAGAATTGGAAAGTGTCAATCCGTCGCTCAGTCTACCGACCCCATTCCAGCACCCCGGGGGCGCATACTGACAGGCATGCGCCTGACTCATTTCGGACACTCCTGCCTGCTGGTGGAGCTCGACGGCTCCCGCATCCTGTTCGACCCCGGCAACTTCTCGACGGGCTTCGAAATGCTCACCGACCTCGATGCCATCCTGGTCACCCATCAGCACCCGGACCACGGCGATCCCGAACGCCTGCCAGCCTTGGTGGCGCAGAATCCGGAGGCCGAGCTGCACTGCGATCCGCAGAGCGCGGCCCTGTGGAACGCAGCCCTAGGGAACGCCGAACCGGGTGGCAGGCGCTGGCAGGCCGCGAACACCGGTGACAGCTTCGCCCTCGGGGCCGTGTCCGTCGACGTGGTGGGCGGCGTCCATGCGGTGATCCACGAGGACGTCCCCGTCATCGACAACGCCTGCTTCATCTTGAGCACGCACGCGCAGCCCGGCCGGTTCATGCATCCCGGCGACGCGCTGTTCGCGCCTGAGCGGCCCATCGACGTGCTCGCGCTCCCCGCCACCGCGCCGTGGATGAAGCTGTCGGAGACCATCGACTACTACCGGGCCGTGCGCCCCCGCGTGGCGGTGCCCATCCACACCGCGATCGCGTCGGAGAACGGGCTCGGCATCTATTTCCGCCAACTGAAAGCACTGGGCCCCGCGGACACCGATTTCCTGGTGCTGCCGCCTGGCTCTGCGGTGGAAATCTAGCTGTGGAGGACTAAGCGAGATTTACCCGAGGGCCGACTCGATGGCAGCGATGACCTCGGGCGCGTCGGGCTCGGTGCGCGGGCGGAAGCGGTTCAGCACGGTGCCGTCGGCGCCGATCAGGAACTTCTCGAAGTTCCACTGGATGTCCCCGGCCTCACCCTCGGCATCAGCGGCCTGCACCAGCTCGGCGTAGATCGGATGGCGGCCCTCGCCGTTCACCTCGATCTTCTCCGTCAGGGGGAAGCTCACGCCGTAGGTGGTGGAGCAGAAGGACGCGATCTCCTCGGGTGAGCCCGGCTCCTGCCCCATGAACTGGTTGCACGGGAAGCCGACGACGGCCAGGCCGCGCTCGGCGTACTCCTGCGCCAGCTTCTCCAGGGTGGCGTACTGCGGGGTCAGCCCGCACTTGGAGGCGACGTTGACCGCGAGGATCGCCTTGCCCGACTGCGCGCCCAGCGTGGTGGGGGCACCCTCGAGGGTGTTGACGGGGAGGTTGAGAAGTTCCTGTGAGCTCATGTGGCCACGCTACCTCCCGACCACCGTGAACTCTGCCGCCCATCACGGAAATCGCCACTGTCGCCGCATAATCGTTGCTATCGCTATCAAATAGCCGCAATTGCGTGTTAAATCTCCATCATGACGCACTATCGGGTTCGCGAAGCCGCCAATTTGCTGGGAGTCAGCACCGACACGGTCCATCGTTGGGTCGAGGCGGGAAAGCTAAGCGCCACCGCCGACGAGCAGGGCCGCAAACTGCTCGACGGTGCAGAACTCGCCGCGTTCGCCCGCGAGCAGGCCACCACCGCCGAGGACCCCTCTGGCATCGGCAGATCCGCGCGGAACCGGTTCGTCGGGCTAGTGACCCGCGTGGTGGTGGACGGGGTGATGGCACAGGTGGATATCCAGTGCGGCCGCCACTCCGTGGTCTCGCTCATGAGCGCGGAGGCTGTCCGGGAACTACGCCTCGAGCCCGGCAGCCTCGCCGTGGCCGTCGTCAAGGCCACCACCGTCATCGTCGAGACGCCCTTGCCCAGCACTGCACGGCCCAGCACCACACAGGAGACCGCCGAATGATCCGCGCCACCAAGACCGCCGTAGCGGCGCTCGCCGTCGCTGCCCTGGCCCTCGCCGGCTGCGGCTCCAGCGCCGACTCCGCGGCCCACGAGACCGTGACCGTATTCGCCGCCGCGTCGCTGAACAAGACCTTCACCGAATTGGGCGCGCTGTACGAGCAGCAACACCCGGGCGCCACGGTGACCTTCAACTTCGCCGGCTCGAACAGCCTGCTCGAGCAGATGTCCAACGGCGCGGACGCCGACGTGTTCGCGTCCGCCGACCAGAGGACCATGGACAAGGCGGTCGCCGCCGGGCTTATCGACGGCGCTCCCACGGTGTTCACCAGCAACGTCCTGACCATCGTGACGCCGCCCGGCAACCCCGCGGGCATCACGTCATTCGCCGACCTCGCCACGCCGAGCCTGAGCCTCGTGGTGTGCGCGCCGCAGGTGCCGTGCGGCACGGCAACCGACACGATCGCGGAGTCCACGGGCACCACGCTGACGCCCGTCAGCGAGGAGTCCTCGGTCACCGACGTCCTCGGCAAGATCACCACTGGGCAGGCTGACGCCGGGCTGGTCTACGTCACCGACGCCGCGTCCGCGGGCGACAAGGTACAGGTCATCAATTTTCCCGAGTCCGACGGCGCGGTCAACGAGTATCCAATCGCCCGCGTGCAGGACAGCGCGAACCCCGACGGCGCAGCGCGGTTCATCGACCTGGTGACCAGCGTGCAGGGCCAGCAGGTCCTGCACGACGCAGGCTTCCAGTGAGGCCTGAACGCTAGCCCCGCACGCTACTGCGCGGCGCCAGCCTTGGCCGTGGCGATGACCCAGGCGTACTCGAACGCGGCCTGCTTCCACTTGTCATAGCGGCCGCTGACCCCGCCGTGGCCCGCGCTCATCTCGGTCTGCAGCAGCAGCGGCGCGTCCCCGGTCTTGACGGCGCGCAGCTTCGCGACCCACTTGGCGGGCTCGACGTAGAGCACCCGGGTGTCGTTCAGGCTCGTGATCGCGAGAATCGGCGGGTAGTCCTTGGCCTCGACATTCTCGTACGGCGCATAGGACTTCATATAGTGGTACACGTCCTCGTTGTGGAGCGGGTCGCCCCACTCATCCCACTCGATGACGGTCAGCGGCAGCGAGGGATCCAGGATCGAGGTCAGCGGGTCCACGAACGGCACGATCGCCAGGATGCCGCCGAACAGCTCCGGCGCGAGATTCGCGACGGCGCCCATCAGCAGCCCGCCGGCACTGCCGCCCTCGGCGACCATCTGCGCGGGCGTCGTCACGCCGGTCTCCACCAGGTGCTGGCCGCACGCGATGAAATCTGTGAACGTGTTCCGCTTGGCCTGCATCTTGCCGTTCTCGTACCAGCCGCGCCCCATCTCGCCGCCGCCGCGCACGTGCGCCACGACGAAGACGACGCCGCGGTCAAGCAGCGAGAGCCGAGCCACCGAGAACGCCGGGTCCATGCTGGCCTCGTAGGAGCCGTAGCCGTAGAGCAGGGTCGGCGCGGGCGCCCCAGCCTCAACACCACCGTCGCCTTTGCGCCGGATGATCGAGAGCGGCACGCGCACACCGTCCTCGGCGATTGCCCACTCTCGGATCTGCTCGTAGTCAGCGGGGTCGAACTCCCCCAGCACGGCCTGCTTCTTGCGCAGATGCAGCGTGCTCGTGGCGAACTCGTAGTCGTACACGCAGGACGGCGTCACAAACGAGCCGTAGCCCATGCGTAGCGTCGGCGCGTCCCACGACGGGTTCGAGCCTGCGCCGACGGAGTACAGCTCCTCGTCGAACTCCATCTCGCGGAGCTCGCCGTAGCCGTGCGCGCCAGCCCCGTCCAGCGGCCAGATCGCGAGCCGCGTCACAGCCCCACGCCGGTAGCCCAGCACCAGGTGCGACGCGAACGCGTCCATGTCCTCAAGCCGCACGTCCTCGCGGTGCGCCACCAGCACGCGCTGCGCCGTCGGGTCGGACACCGGGGCCTCGACCAGCTCGAAGTTCTCGGCGCCGTCGTTGTGCAGGATCAGGAAGCGGTCCTCGCCAGCGACCACGGCATGCTCGAGCGAGTACTCGACACCCTCGCGGCGCGGGAGCACCACGGTGAACTCACCAGTGGGGTCGGCCGCGTCGAGCACCCGGGACTCTGAGGTGACCTTGGAGCCGACCTCGATGACGAGGTATTTGCGGCTGCGCGTTGCGCCGATGCCCACCCAGTAGCGCTCGTCGGGCTCGGTGAAGATCGCGACGTCCTCGGCCTTGTCCGTGCCGAGGAGGTGGCGCCAGATGGTGTCGGGCCGCCAGGACTCGTCCACCGTCGGATAGAAGATGTACTGGCCGTCATGCGACCACATCGCGCCGGGGAAGGTGTCGGTGACCTCGTCGGGCAGCAGCTGCCCGGTGCGCAGGTCCTTCACACGCAGGGTGTACCGCTCGTCGCCCTCGTTATCGACGGCGTAGGCCAGCAGGTTCCCGTCGTCGGAGACCGCGAAGCTGCCGAGCGCGAAGAACTCATGTCCCTGCGCCTCGAGATTGCCATCGAGCAGCACCTGTTCGCCGTCGACCGCGACGCCCGGGGTCAGCTCCGGCGGCGTCCACTCATCGGGCTCGGCGGGGCAGCGGCACTGCAGGGCGTACTGCTGGCCCTCGATGGTGCGGCCGTAGTACCACCAGTCGCCGTCGCGCACGGGCACCGACATGTCGGTCTGCTGGGTACGCGCCTTGATCTCCTCGAAGATCTGGTCGCGCAGCTCGCCCAGGTGCGCGGTCTGCGCGTCCGTGTACACATTCTCCGCCTCGAGGTACGCGAGCACCTCGGGGTCGATCTTCTCGCGCAGCCACTCGTAGTCGTCGACGAAGACGTCCCCGTGGTGGATCCGCTCGATGGGCTTGCGGGCAGCGATGGGCGCGTTCACCTCGACCATCAGCCCGGCCAGTCTTCGAAAGACCGGCGCGAGATCTTCTCGTAGGCCTCGATATAGCGCTCTCGGGTCGCGTCGACCACGTGCGCCGGCAGTGCGGGCGGCGGGGTGTCGGACGCCCTGTCCCACCCGGACTCGCCGCTGGTGAGCCAGTCGCGCACGTACTGCTTGTCGAAGCTGGGCTGCACCTTGCCCGCCTCGTACCCGTCCAGCGCCCAGAAGCGGGAGGAATCGGGCGTCAGGACCTCGTCGGCCAGCACGAGGTTGCCATTGGGGTCGATGCCGAACTCGAACTTGGTGTCCGCCAACAGGACTCCACGATCTGCCGCCAGCATCGAGGCGCGGGAGTAGATGTCGATGGTGTCGTCGCGCAGCTTGACCGCGAGGGCCTGGCCGACGGACTCGATGACCTGCTCGAACGAGATGTTCTCATCGTGCGAGCCGATCGGGGCCTTGCGGGCCGGGGTGAAGATCGGCTCGGCCAGCTGGCTCGACTCCACCAGGCCGTCGGGCAGGGCGACGCCGCACACCTCGCCGGTGCGCTGGTAGTCGGCCAGGCCGGAGCCGGTCAGGAAGCCGCGGGCGACGCACTCGATCTGCACCATCTCCAGCTTGTGCACCACCAGTGCGCGGCCGAGCAGCTCCTCGGGGATCCGCTCGTCGTACTCGTCGCCGGCGAGCTGGTTCGGCAGCGCGAGCTGCTCGAAGAAGTACACGCTCATGGCCGTGAGGATCCGCCCCTTGTCGGGGATGGCTGTCTCCAGCACGTGGTCATACGCGGAAATACGGTCTGAGGCGACCATGAGAAGCGTTGACTCGTCGATCTCATAGAGATCGCGAACCTTGCCGGTGACCAGATGTGTGTAGTCAGACAGAGATGGGCGCACGATTGCATACCCTATCTGCCGAAGCGCGTTCCCCGAAGCCAAACCCCTGTGGGAATTCCCTCACTGCCGGGTGAAATAACGTCTGATCTGCGCGTTTTATAAGCGCCGGCCCCGTCCCCCGACTGCGGAACGGGACCGTCCCGGAGAGCTCCGGGTACCGCTACCAGCTGCCCGCGCCGATTAGAGGATCGGCGCCGGCGCGTAGCCGGCGGCCTCCGGGTACTCGTCGACCAGGGCCTGCACACGGGCGACGACGGACGCGACCTGCGCCTCCGCCGCGCCGATGAAGGCAGACTTGTCGGCCAGCGCGGCGTCGAGCCCGGCACGGTCCAGCGGCAGCCGGTCGTCGGCTGCGAGGCGGTCCAGCAGGTCCGGCTCACGGCCCTGCTCGCGCATGGCCAGAGCCACGGCGACGGCATGCTCCTTGATCGCCTCGTGCGCCGTCTCGCGCCCGACACCGGCCCGCACAGCGGCCATGAGGACCTTCGTGGTGGCCAGGAAGGGCAGGTAGCGGGCAAGCTCCTTGCCGATGACGGCCGGGTAGGCGCCGAACTCGTCGAGGACGGTCAGGAAGGTCTCGGCCTGCCCGTCGATCGCGAAGAACGCGTCCGGCAGCGCGACGCGGCGCACCACCGAGCAGAACACGTCGCCCTCGTTCCACTGGGCGCCCGCGAGCTCGGCGGCCATGGATGCGTAGCCGCGCAGGATGACCTGCAGGCCGTTGACGCGCTCGCAGGAGCGGGTGTTCATCTTGTGCGGCATCGCGGAGCTGCCCACCTGGCCGGGCTGGAAGCCCTCGGTGACCAGCTCGTGGCCCGCCATCAGGCGGATGGTGTGGGCGAAGGACGATGGCCCGGCGCCGAGCTGAACCAGCGCGGAGAGCACGTCGTGGTCGAGCGAGCGCGGGTACACCTGGCCGACGCTGGTGAACACGTGCGCGAAGCCGAGGTGCTTCGCGACCTTCGCCTCGAGCTCCTCGAGCTTGCCCGCGTCGCCGTCGAGCAGGTCGAGCATGTCCTGCGCGGTGCCCATGGGGCCCTTGATGCCGCGCAGCGGGTAGCGGTCGATCAGCTCGCGCAGGCGGGTGAGCGCCACGAGCATCTCGTCGGCCGCGGATGCGAAACGCTTGCCCAGCGTGGTGGCCTGGGCCGCGACGTTGTGGCTGCGGCCGGCCATGACCAGGCTCGAGTACTCGGCGGCCTTGGCTCCGAGTCGCGCGACGGTGGCCACGCCGTGGGCGTGCACGTGCTCGAGCGAGCGCAGGATCTGCAGCTGCTCCACGTTCTCGGTGAGGTCGCGGCTGGTCAGGCCCTTGTGCACGTGCTCGTGGCCGGCGAGGGCGTTGAACTCCTCGATGCGGGCCTTGACGTCGTGTCGGGTGACGAGCTCGCGCGCGGCGATCGAGTCCAGGTCCACCTGGTTCAGGACCCGCTCGTAGTCGGCAAACGCCTCGTCCGGGACGGGGATGCCGAGCTCGGCCTGGGCGCGGAGGACCGCGATCCAGAGCTGACGCTCGAGGATGATCTTATGCTCCGCGGACCAGAGCTCTACGAGCTCCGGGCTGGCGTAGCGGTTGGCGAGGACATTGGAGACACGCTTCTTCTGGGCAGCCACGGCGCCCATTATGCGCGATGCGGTCCGGCGTGGCGTCAGTGCGCCTAGCTCAGTCGGTCTCGGCGTCACCCGGGGCCGGCGCCAGCGGGGCCAGCACGTCAATGACCGGAATCAGCGCGGCACGCACATCCGAGCGTGGATCCGAGCCGTCGAAGAGCATGGACGCGAGCAGCGTGCCATTGACCATCGCGGTGAGGTGGGCCATGTTCTTGGTCGTGACCACGCGACCGGACTTGCGCAGCGCTTCGCCGATCATCCGAATGTAATCGGGGGCGATGGCCATGTGCACGTCCCGCAATTCCTGCACCCGGGCCGACGCGGTGATCCGCTCCATGCGCGCGACGAGCTCGTCCCGGTTGACTTTCCCCTCTGGGGCGACGACCAGGTCCACCAGCAAATCCGCGGTCGCCTCGGCTCCCCGCCGGCGCAAATGAATGCGGTCCACCCGATCCTGCATGGCCTTGTGCTCGTTGAGCGTGCTCTCCCGCACAACAATAGTTAACAATTCATCTATGGAGGAGAAGTAATAAGTAGTCGCGGATAATGGAACCCCGGCTCGGTCCGCCACGGAGCGGTGCCGGACCGCAGATAATCCTCGCTCATGAAAGAGCCCAACCGCAGAGTCGATGAGCTGCTGACGGCGCAACTCACCCTTGCTCGTAGACGCAGTAGCCATGCCCAATCCTCACATACACCGGAGCGATTTGGAGTGGAGGGGGTTCAGCGCATTAAATTGTGACCTGAAATGAACCCAGGTCAGAGCCCGAAGTGGGCGAGCCGCGCCAACGCCTCGGCAATGTCCGCACCCGCGCCGGCAAAGCTCATCCGCACGGTACTGCCGCCGCCCACCGGGTCGAAATCCACGCCGGGAGTCAGGGCCACTCCGGTTTCCGCGAGCACCCTCTGGCACCACGCGAGCGAGTCGTCCGTCAGATGTCCAATATTCGCATAAACATAAAAGGCGCCATCGGCCGGCGCGAGGTCGGTGATACCGATCTTCGGCAGGCCCGCGAGCAATATCTCCCGGTTTTGCGCATAGCGCCGCACGCAGGGTGCCGTCAAAGTCGTCTAGATAGCGTGTGAGCTGGCGGTTTGGGGAGAGACACGCCAATAGTCGTAGA
>NZ_BAVQ01000015.1 GCF_000524475.1 Tomitella biformata AHU 1821
GACGATGATGCGGATGATCTGGCCGATCGCCTCGCGGCGGTCTCGTTGGCGCAGGGCGAGTCCGAGCATGGCGATGTGATTGCGGGTGTGCGGCCACGGGTAGGGCTGGGAGATGATGTGGGCGCGTTCGAGGTGATGCCACCGTTCGCCGGCCTCACCGGCATCTCGGGCGGCAGCCATCTCCGAGGCGTAGGCATCGCGCAGCTTCCCAGGCATTCCGCTCATGACATGGGCTCCTTTCTGATGGTGGCGGTGTCGAGAAATAGCGCGCAGATCACGAGCAGAACGCCGCCGGTGATGTAGACGTCGGCGAGATTGAAGGTGGGCCACCAACCGGTGTGGAAATAGTCGGTGACCGTGCCGTCGAGGATCCGGTCGATGACGTTGGCGGCGGCGCCGGCGACGGTCATGGCGAGGCCGATGCTCTGGAGCCTCGGGCTGCCGGGTGCGGTGCGCCAGGCAAACACGCCGATCCCGGCGGTCACTGCGGCGGTCACCGCGACGATCACGGCGGTGGGGAGCTGCGCGCCGAGACTGAACGCGACCCCGCTGTTATAGACCAGCCGCAGGTCCAGCACCCCAAGGCCCATGGTTCCCCCTCCCGCGAGGCCGGCGCGGGCCACCGGATCGACGATCAGCGCTACCGCGGCCAAGAGGCCGGCGGCGACCAGGATGGCGCGGCGGCTCGTGCGCGGCCGCGCGGGGCTCTCGGCAGACGTCATGACCGGGATCCACCAGCCGGTTCAAGAACCCGGGGTGTCGGCATGGCCGCGAGTCCTCGTGCGCGGCCCGCCCGGACGCCGTTGGCGATCACGACGATCTCGGCGACCTCATGGACGAGGACCACCGCCGCCAGGCCCAGAATCCCGAATAACGCGAGTGGCATCAGCACCGTGATGATCGCCAGGGACAGCCCGACGTTCTGCAGCATGATCCTTCTCGCACGACGGGCATGATCGAGCGCTTGGGGCAGGTGGCGCAGATCCTCGCCCATCAACGCGACGTCCGCAGTCTCGATCGCGACGTCCGCGCCCATCGCGCCCATCGCGATCCCCAGATCGGCGGTGGCCAGGGCCGGGGCGTCGTTGACGCCGTCCCCGACCATCGCCGTCGGCCGGTCAGCGCGCAGCGCAGCGATGATGCGGGCCTTGTCCTCAGGGCGTAGGTCGGCGTGCACCTCGTCGATGCCGACCTCGGTGGCCAGGGCGCGGGCGGTCCGCTCGTTGTCGCCGGTGAGCATCGCGACGGTATACCCGCCGTGGCGCAGCCCGGCCACGACCTCGCGGGCCTCCGGGCGCAGCTCATCGCGCACCGCGACCGCCCCGATCAGGACGCCGCCGCGTTCGATCAGCACCGCGGTGGCGCCGGCGTGCTGCATGCGCTCGATAGCCCCGGCCAACGGGCCGGGGTCGATCCACCCGGGCCGGCCCAACCGGGCCGAGACACCGTCGATAGCGCCGGTCAGGCCGGCTCCGACGACAGCGTCGACATTCTCCGCCGGCACGACGGTGTCGACGGCGTCGAGGATCGCCCGGGCGAGCGGATGCTCGCTGCGGGCTTCCAGCGCGGCGGCGACTGCCAGGACCTCGGCCTCGGTGACGCCGTCGACGGCGTCGACCTCGATGACCTCGGGCCGGTTGCGGGTCAGGGTGCCGGTCTTGTCCACCGCGACACCGCGGATCCGGCCGAGGGCCTCCAGCGCGGCACCGCCCTTGATCAGGACGCCGAACTTGCTGGCGGCGCCGATCGCGGCGACCACCGTCACCGGGATAGCGATTGCCAACGCGCACGGGGAGGCGGCGACCAGCACGACCAGCGCCCGCTCGATCCAGACAAGTGGGTCGCCGAGCACGCTGCCGACGGCGGCTATGACCGCGGCGGCGATCATCACGCCCGGGACCAGCGGTTTCGCGATCTTGTCGGCCAGGCGCTGTGCCTCGCCCTTGCGGGACTGCTCGGCCTCGACGATCCGGACGATCTTGGCCAGGGAGTTGTCCTCGGCCCCTGCGGTGACCTCGACCTCAAGGGCCCCGGTGCCGTTGATCGACCCGGCGAACACCTCATCCCCCGGCCCCGCCTCGACCGGCATCGACTCGCCGGTGATCGCCGAGGTGTCCAGCGCGGTGCGCCCGCCGCGGATGATTCCATCGGTGGCGAGCCGCTCGCCGGGCTTAACGATCATCGTCTCACCGAGCCGCAGCTCGGCCGGGGCGACTGTGTGCTCGCGGCCGCCCCGGCGCACAGTGGCGGTGTCCGGGACGAGGGAGAGCAGGGCACGTAGGCCGCGGCGGGTGCGGGCGACGGCGTATTCCTCGAGGCCCTCGCTGATGGTGAATAAGAACGCGAGCATCGCGGCCTCGCCGACCGCGCCGAGCAGCACCGCGCCGACGGCGGCGATCGTCATCAGGGTGCCGACGCCGATCTTGCCCTTGGCCAGGCGTGTGAGTGTCGAGGGGATAAAGGTGTAGCCGGCGACGATCAACGCCGCCCATTCAAGGACGAGTGTGAGCGCATCCAGGCCGCCGGTCCAGCCGATGGCCAGCCCGGCGACCAGCAGCGCTCCGGCGATTGCGGCGGCCCGAATCTCGGTGACCTGCCACAATTTCCCCTGCTCATCCGTCGCATCGCCGCCGGGGCGAGGCTCGTCAGAGCCGCAGCAGGCGTCGCTCATGACCGTTCCCCCGTGTCCATGCCGTAGTTCGGGCACAACGCGACCGCGTTGCCCGTCGCCGCCAGCAGCGTCTCCGCGGCGGCAAGCAGGTCCATCAGCTCCGGGCGGACGAGGGAGTAAAACACCTGCCGACCCTCCGGCCGACCTTCGACGAGGTGGCAGTCCCGTAGGCACGCCACATGCGCCGACACCGTGGACTGGGCCAGGCCAAGCTCACCTACCAGGTCCGCCACCCGGGCCTCCCCGTCCGCAAGGCGGCGCACGATCGCGAGCCGTGTGCCGTCGGAGAGGCTGTGGAACAGCGCCACCGCGGCATCGAGCCCGGTCCCCGCGCATACAGCTGCCTGGCAACCACTCACATCATCTATCGTCATAAGACGATGATAGTCATAATTAGCGATGATATGACAGGGCGGTCTGCCTCTCCATCGACGACGGGCGTGTGGCCGGCTTCAAACGATCCACGCGCACAGCCAGAATGGGCGCTCGGCAACCCTGTGGGTGATGCAGCCAATCAGCGATATGAATATCAGCACCAACGCGGTGCTCATGCCCGTCAGCGAGCGCCACGGGTTGCGTACCGCTCCCGTCGTGAAGACCATTGTGGGATCTTCCGTGCTGCTTATATCGGCAGCACTGTGTCGGAGATGAAGGCGATGCGGACCCAGTCGACGAATAGGCCCCACATGCCGGTGACGAGGGCGATACCGACGAGGACGAGCATGACGCCGCCGACGATCTGGATGGTCCGAGAGTGTGTGCGCAGGAAGCCGACGCCCTGCAGCGCACGGGCCGAGCCCAGCGCCAGAATGATGAACGGCAGACCCAGCCCCAGGCAGTACGCGAAGATCAGGAGGACTCCGCGCGCCGCGGTCGTGCCCTCGGTCCCCGCGGCGACGGAGACGACGCCGGTCAGTGTGGGCCCCAGGCAGGGGGTCCAGCCGAGGCCGAACACGGCGCCCAGCACCGGGGCTCCCGCGAGGGATGTGAAGCGGGTCGGGGCCATCCGGGTGTCCCGCTGGAGCATGGGGAAAAAGCCGATGAACACCAGGCCCATGACCATGGTGATCACGCCGCCGATGCGCTCGAGCAGTTCACGGTTCAGTGTCAGAGAGGTGATGGCCCCGAACATCGTGGCAGTGGCCAGGACGAAGACGACGGTGAAGCCGGCGATAAACAGCGTCGCAGCGCCGGCGACTCGCCAGCGGCCAGCCCGCTGGACCTGTTTGGCCTCTTCCACCGTGACGGCGGGAGCGTCTGCGCCCACCACGCTGGCCAGGTAGGACATGTAGCCGGGCACCAGCGGCACCACGCATGGCGAGGCGAAGGACACCAGGCCCGCGACGACACAAGCGAGCACCGCGAGCAGCAGCGGACCGCTGATCGCGGCCGATTGGAAGGCGTCGCCGATGCCTTCGGCAAGGATGAGATCAGTCACTGTGTTTCTGCTTCTCTACTTCTCGACGGGGATCGGCTCAGGTGGTGGCGGGTCCATGGCCAACGCTCGGTCTAGACAGGAAAATTGGGCACGAGGCAGGGGCACGTGCGCCCCAGTAGCGGGACTCAGCCCAGCGTGTACAGCGTCTTCGCAGTCGCGGCGTACGCGGTGTTGAAGTCGACGGCGAGCACCGCCTCCACCGGCCCCACAACGTCGCGTTGCTCCCACGTCTCGCCGGTCTTGCTGCGCCAGGCCACGCCGCTGGTGTCGATGCCCCACAGCGATCCGTCCGCGGCGGCGGAGATACGCACCAGGACCGGGGCGCCGGGCACGGCGGCGAAGGTGAGTCCAGCGTCGGCACTGTGCTGCAAGCCGTCGGCGGTCGCCGCCCAGACACCGCCGTCTGTGGCGGCGAGGGCAGCCGCGCCCATCGCAGCCCCGGGCGTCCATGTGGTGCCGGCGTCGGCGGACACAATGAGGCCGGTGACGCCGTCGAAGCCGATCAGCAGTTCACCGTCGGTGGCCAGGGCGTGGAAGTCGACCTCCCCGAGCAGCGATCGCGTTTCCCAGGTGCGCCCGCCGTCGGTGCTCGCGGTCAGCCCCAGCGGGTTCGGGGCAGTGCTGGAGGCCCCGGGATGGCCCGACGCGAAAAGGTCGTTGGTGCCCGGCACCCCGGCCAGGCCCATGAAGTCGTCGTCCGAGTCGCCAATCTTCGTTGTGCGCCCGGACATCTCGACCTCGAACATCCCGGTATGAGTGCCGGCGAGCACCGTGCCGTCCGCGTCGAGGTGCAGCCCGTGCAAGTGATCGAGCGGCGGGTCCAAGGCCACCTGCGCCGACGCAGAATGCGCCGACGCGGATCCCGGCCCGGCCTCCTCCGGAGGGGCATCCTGCGCCGACGCGCAGCTTGCGAGCACGACCGCGGCGAGCGGGATTGCCAGGGCCGCCAGGGCGCGGGGACGCAGTCGAGACATGCGTGATCCGAACATGATTTGTTGTTCTCGTTTCTACAGATCCGGGGAAGTGTCAGGTGCGGGCGAGCCGGGCAGGGTCGAGGTCCAAGCGGCGCAGCAGTTGCGCGTTCAGGGCCACGACGATGGTCGAGACCGACATGAGCACCGCGGCCGCGGCCGGGGGCAGCACCACCCCGGCGAATGCGAGGACGCCGGCGGCGAGCGGCACGGCGACGACGTTGTAGCCCGCCGCCCACACCAGGTTCTGCCACATCTTCCGGTAGCTGGCATGGGAGAGCACGAAGATGGAGAGCACCGCGCGCGGGTCGTTCGCCGCGAGCACCACCCCGGCGGACTCGATGGCCACATCGGTACCGGCGCCGATGGCGACGCCGACGTCGGCGCGGGCCAGCGCGGGCGCGTCGTTCACGCCGTCGCCCACCATCGCCACCCGGTGCCCGCGGGCTTGCAGCTCGGCGACCTTCGCGTCCTTGTCCTCGGGGAGCACCTGCGCGAACACCTCGTCGATGCCCAGGTCCGCGGCGACGGCGTCGGCGACCTGCTGGGCGTCGCCGGTGATCATCGCGACCTTCACCCCGCGGGCGTGCAGGGCGTCGATGGCCTGGCGGGATTCCTCGCGGACGGCGTCTTCGAGGGCCACCGCGCCGAGCACCCTCTGGCCCCGGACAACGTGCAGCACTGAGGCGCCGCGCGCCACCCAGGCGTCGGTGACCGCGGCGACGTCGCCGGGCGCGGCCAGTCCGAGGTCCGCGAGCATCGCCGGGCCGCCGACGGAGACGGTGTCGCCGTCGATGGTGGCGCGGACGCCGCGTCCGGGCACCGATCGGAAGTCCGTCGCGGCCGGGTGCCCGCCGGCGGGCACCCGGTCCTTCGCTGCAGCCACGATGGCCCGGGCGACGGGATGCTCGCTGTCCGCCTCGACGGCCGCGGCCAGCGCCAGCAGCTGCTGATCGCCGACCCCTGCGGTGGCGGCGACGCCCGTGACCTGGTGCTGGCCCTCGGTAAGGGTGCCGGTCTTGTCGAAGAGCACCACGTCCACGGTGCGCATCCGCTCGAGCGCGAGCCGGTCCTTGACCAGCACTCCGGCCTTGGCGGCGCGTTCGGTGGAGATGGCGATGACCAGCGGGATCGCCAGGCCCAACGCATGCGGGCAGGCGATGACGAGGACGGTGACGGTGCGGACGACGGCCTCGTCGACGTTGCCGATTAGCGACCACACCACGAACGTGGCGATGCCTGCGATCGTCGCGAAGTAGAACAGGAACGCGGCGGCCTTGTCGGCGAGGGCTTGGGCGCGCGAGGACGAGGCCTGCGCGTCGGCGACCATCCGCTGGATCCCTGCCAGCGCGGTGTCCGCGCCGACCGCGGTGACCCGCACGCGAAGAGCGCTGTCGGTGGCGACGGTGCCCGCGACGATGGTGTCCCCCGGCACCCGGATCACCGGTGCGGATTCGCCGGTGATCATCGACTCGTCCACCTCGGCGCGGCCCTCGGTGACGGCGCCGTCGGCGGGCACCCGGGCGCCGGCGCGCACGAGCACCAGGTCACCGCGGGCGAGATCGGAGATCGGGACCTCGCGGACACCGTCCGCGGTGATCAGCTCGGCGGTGTCCGGGAGCATCGCCGCCAGCGCGTCGAGGGCGCCGGACGCCGAGCCCAGCGCCCGCATCTCCAGCCAGTGCCCCAGCAGCATGATCACGATCAGCAGCGCCAGTTCCCACCAGAAGTCGAGGTTGAACCCGCCGATCTCGAGAGTGGTGATCCACGAGGCGACGAACGCGACGGTGATGGCCATGGCGATGAGCAGCATCATCCCGGGCTGGCGGGTCCGGGCCTCGTGCCAGCCGCCGGTGAGGAACGGCAGGCCGCCGTAGAGGTAGATGCCCGTGCCGATGATCGGGGCTATCCACATCGAGCCGGCGAACTCGGGCATGGTGTAGCCGAGCAGGTCGGCGATCATGTGGCTGAACACCACGACCGGCACGGTCAGGGCCAGGCAGACCCAGAAGCGGCGGCGGAACATCTCGCCGTGCGCACCGTGCCCGGCATGCTTGTCATGTCCTCCGTGCCCGGCGTGGGGCGCGGTGTCGTGCCCAGCGTGCTCGGGATGACTGTGCTCGGCCAGACCCGAGGGAAGATGGGTGTGTCCGTGCTCGGGGCTGGCCATGGGCGAGTCTCCTGATGGTCGGGTGGGAACTAGCCTTTTACAGCGTGGTCAGCAGTTGCCGCATGACGTCGATCTCCTGCTTCTGCGTGTCGATGATGACCTGCGCCATCTCAAGGGCGTCGGGGAATTGGCCGTCGGCCAGCTCGTCCTCGGCCATGGTGATCGCGCCCTCGTGGTGGCCGATCATCTGCGTGAGGAACAGCTTCGACGCATCATTGCCCTGGGCGTCGGTCAGATCCTGCAGGTCCTGCTCGCTGAGCATGCCCTCCATTGTGCTCATGTCGTGGCCCATGCCGGGCATCTCCAGAGGCTCGCCCCACTGCCCGAGCCAGCCGGTCAGCTGCGCCAGCTCCGGCCCCTGGGCGGCCTTGATCTCCTCGGCGAGTGCCACCATCGGCTCGGAGATGCCGCCGGAGGCCAGCAGGATGTCGCTCATCTCTACAGCCTGGGCGTGGTGCGGGATCATCATCTGCGCGAACATCACGTCCGCATCGTTGTGCGCCTCCGCAGCCGCGGACGTCTCCGCGGCGCTTGCGCTGGTCGTCGTAGTGGCAGTCGCGTCCGTGGTGGTGGAGCCGCCGCTGCCGCAGGCGGTCAGGACCAGACCAAGGGCGATAGCGGCGGCGCCGGCGGCGAGAGTCTTCTTGCTCATGTCACGGTGTCCTTTGTTCGGGGTGCGGAGGGGGGCATCGGGGCCGGGCTCGGCGGCATGGTCCGCGCCACGGAAGAGGGTGGTGATCAGGCAGATCACCAACGCCCACAATGCGAGCACGATGGCGATCGCTGACCATCCGATCCAGCTCATCGCGCCCCTGCCCGTCATGTCCTGCTTCTCCCGCCGCTGTGTCCCGCACAGCCTGATACGTGGACCCCGTGATTCGGGTGTGTGTTTCATGAAGGTTTGGTAAAGAAGGGCGACCGGGACTACGCGGCCGGGCGGTGCTGGCGATGATGGAGCCATGGCCACCCACCCCGACACCGTCGCCACGACCAACCCCACAGCCTCAGAGACGCGCCTGCCCACCGGGCTGCGGGCGATGGTCGTCGAGGACGAGGCGTCGCTGGCAGTACTCATCTCCTCATATTTGGAGCGCGACGGATTCGAGGTGGCCATCACCGGCGACGGGCACGACGCGCTGGACCTCGCGCGGCAATTCGACCCCGACATCGTGGTCCTCGACCTGGGCCTACCCGGTCTAGACGGCGTCGAGGTCTGCCGGCAGCTGCGCACGTTCTCCGACGCGTACGTCGTGATGCTCACCGCCCGCGCCGAGGAGATCGACACCGTCATCGGGCTCTCCGTCGGCGCCGACGACTACCAGACAAAGCCATTCAGCCCCCGCGAGCTGATGGCCCGCATCCAGGCCATGATGCGCCGCCCCCGCGCGCGGGCCGCCGTCTCACCGGGCGCAGACCCATCAGAGGGGTCACGCCAGCGTGAGGTCCGCGCCATCGGGGGCCTGTCCATCGACATTGACGCCCGCGAAGTGGCCGTCGACGATGCCCCTGTGTCGTTGACCCGCACGGAGTTCGACGTGCTGGCGGCGTTGTCGAAGGACCCCGGCTTCGTGCTCTCCCGCGCCCAGCTGATCGCCGCGGTGTGGGGGCCGTCGTGGGTGAGCGACGAGCACCTGGTGGATGTGCACATCGGCCACCTACGCCGCAAGCTCGGCGACGACGCCACCCTCGGCCGTTACGTACGCACCGTCCGCGGCGTCGGCTACCGAATGGGCACGGGCCAGAGGGGAACGGCGCAGTGACCCCGCCCGGCAAGCTCGCCGCGACCAGCTTCGGCACCCGGCTTCTCGTCGCGGTGACTGCGGTGGTCGTCGGCTGCGCCGTCAGCGCATGGCTGGTCGCGGCCGCCGTCGCGCCCGGCATCTTCCACGACCACCTCGGCCGGGCCGGCATCGACCAGCACTCCGGCGAGGCCGCCCATGTCGAGGAGGCCTACACCTGGTCGATGATCCTGACCTGGTCGATCGCGCTGGCGGTCGCGGTGCTGCTTGCCCTGGTCGTCAGCTGGGTCATCGCGCGCCGGGTCCAACGCTCTATCGCCGCTGTGACCGCGTCCGCGGCGCAGATCACGGGCGGGCGCTACGGGGTCCGCGTCGCCGGCCCCGGTCTGGGCCGCGAGTTCGACCAGCTCACCGCAGCCTTCAACGAGCTCGCCCACCGGCTCGAGGAGACCGAGGGCACCCGCAGGCAGATGCTCTCCGACCTCGCCCATGAAATGCGCACGCCCCTGGCCACCCTCGACTCGTACCTCGAGGCCCTCGAAGACGGCGTCCGCGAGCTCGACGCCGACACGATGGAGATCTTGCGCCTGAGCACCCATCGCCTGGGCCGCCTGGCCCGCGACATCACCGCGGTCTCCCGCGCGGAGGAGGGCCGCGACCGTATCGCTGCGGTCTCCATCCCGGCGGCCGAGCTGATCGACACCGCGATCCGCAGTGTCCAGGAGCGCTACGACGACAAGGCCGTCGCACTGAGCGGGCACGCGCGGGGCGCGGCAATAGTATTCGTGGACCCCGACCGGATGGGCCAGGTACTCGGAAACCTGCTGGACAACGCCCTGCGCCACACGCCCACCGGCGGCGCGGTCACGGTCACCGGCCGCATGGCGGACTCCCACCACGTGGAGATCATCGTCGCTGACAACGGCGAGGGGATCGCTCCGGATCATCTCGAGCATCTGTTTGACCGGTTCTACCGGGCCGACGCCGCTCGCGATCGCCGGCACGGCGGCAGCGGGATCGGGCTGACGATCACCCGCGCACTGGTGGAGGCGCACGGGGGCACAGTCTCCGCCTACAGCGACGGGCCGAGCCGCGGCGCGGCGTTCACCGTGCGACTGCCTGCGATTGAATAGCCCAGAGCCCCCGAGCCTCTAAAAGGCGGGCGCACCGGACACCGTCACCGTCGGCGATATCCGGTGGCCTTTGTCCCCGTTAGGCTGGTCTGGGCTATTCAGCTGACCGGACCACTATTCAAATTCGTTGCGCCACGGGTGACATGCGCGAGGCCGGTCCAGACTGGGCGGGCGGCCACCGCCACCAGGAGGACGGGCGAGGTGGGCTTGGCCTTCGGCACTGCAACCAGCTGTCGGTAACGCACCGGATCGTGGCCGACGGCGAGTTCTGATATGTATTGAGTGGGCCTTCACAAACACCTCCGGAGGTGCAAGTAAGGGAATGTACGAAGTTCCCCACTTCGCCGAGGCCCTGGGACGTTGACGCGCCCCGCCTCGCGCACCACCGGAGGTGTTTTCCGTATCTATCATCACCATCGCTCCAGTCACACCGTCCACCATCGCATGCGCCAAAAACTACAAAAATTCATGATACTTCTGCAAAAGTTACACTCCTGTTGTTAGTATTGCAGCATGAGCGCGAGTTTTTCAGCACTAGACCTGGCAGGACTCGCTGCCGGGCAATGGGGCCTGTTCACCACCGCCCAGGCCCGGACCGTCGGCGTCTCGCCTCAGCAGCTCGCCCGGCTCGCCGAGCGCGGCATCGTCGAGCGGCTTCGCCACGGCGCCTACCGCATCAGCGGCGCCCCCATCTCGCGCGAGGAGCAGCTTCGGGCGGCGTGGCTGATGATCGAGCCCGCAGCCACCGCGGATGACCAGCTCAACCAGCAGCAACCGGCGGTTGTCTCTCATCGGTCCGCGGCGAAGCTTCATGGTCTCGGAGACGCTGATGCCGATGTCATGGAATTCATCGTTGCCCGCCGCAAGCAGTCCCGCCTCACCGATGTCCGGTACCGCGTCGCGGCCCTCGCACCGGAAAGGTGGACGCTGATCGACGGGCTGCCGGTCACCACGGTGCTCTCGACGGTCGAGGATCTCGCCGCGGATCACCTCGACGGCGGACACCTGGCTGGCATTGTCCGCGACGCGGTCATCACCTGCCGTCTCGACCCCGACGACGCCGCAGCTGCCCTTCGCCCCTACGCGCACACCTACGGCGCCCCGTTGGGTGATGGCTCAGGTCTACTGGATCGTTTCCTCGCCGAGGCCGGCGTCCCCGAGTCCACGCGGCGGCTGAGCCAGCGGCTGACGGTGAACCGCGATGCCGCCATCGCCGCAGCACACGATGCCCTGGCCGAGGCCATGCGACGATCTCGCGGGATCAACGCCTAGCTCCGCCCAGCAGGGCAGACTGGAAGCAGCACCGGAAAGAGGCCAGATGACTAAGAAGATTGACCCTGAACTGGCGGCTCGGCTGCGTGAGGAGTCCGAGGACAGCAAGAAAGATCCGTATCCCTCCGGGGTGGCGGGCAGCCGTCCGAACCGGCAGCCCTCCCTGGCCGAGGAACAGGAACAAGCCAGGATCGGCGGCGACGCCAACCACATCCCGCCGTCGACCGCAGATACGCGAGAGCGCCCCGATCAGGACTAGAAACGAGGGAAGCCGCCGTTCCCTTCCGGGCGACGGCGGTTTCAACAAACCCGGACCAGGCCGGGAATACGTCAGTAACTCTACCGTGAGCACGTGTCCAATTCACTCGACGGACACCGCGACGCGAGCTCCGGCAACGGCCCACGGGTCGTCGCGCCCGATTGGGATGTTGGTGGCCGCCAGTCGACCTGGCCGGCGCCGGGGCGATGTATGACTGTTTATGAGCAGATATGAGTGATTCACTCATAGATGCCCTGACATCCCCCCGGATGAAGGCCCCGACCCCGACTCCCCAGTCGGGAGCCACCGCACTCTCTACGCGACAACGGCCCTCCCCAAGGCTGCCCCGCCGACAGCAACCAAACATCACATGGCGAAATAATTACACCCAGGATGGTATTATTGCGCCATGGTTAGCGATAGCCCCGCCGATAGTGTGGTGGGTCTTGCCTCGGAGCAATGGGGTCTGGTCACCAGCCGCCAGGCCCGCGCCGCCGCATCGGTGACCCCCCAGCAGCTCAAACGCATGGCTGACGCGGGCTATCTGGAGCGGCTACACCACGGCATCTACCGTCTCGCCCGCTTCCCCCACGACGAGCACCAGAACGAGCGGGTCGCGTGGCTGGCCCTGGACCCAGCACGGGTGATGTGGGAACGCCTCGACGAAGATGTGCCCACCGGCGTGCTCTCGCACCGCACCGCCGCACACCTGCACCAGCTCGGTGATCTCGACGCCGACGTCGTCGAGATCACCGCACTCCGTCGGCACCGCCTGTCCATCCCCGACGTCGCCATCTACCGCGGCCCGCTCGCCCGCGATAATTGGCAGGTCATCGACGGACTGCCCGTGACCACCCCTGTGCGCACCATCGCCGACCTCGCCGCCGCCGGCACCGACTCCGGACACCTCGCCGCAGTCGTCCGCGACACGCTGGCCCGCGACCTCGCCACCATCGAGGACACCACCGCGGCTCTCGCACCGCACGCGTTCGCCTATGGCCACCGCGCTCTCGACGGGCCAGGCTTCCTGGACTCGCTCATCCAGGAGGCAGGCGTGCCGGCCACCACCCTGGCCCTGGCCGATATCACTCGCCGACTCTCCGCCGCGGTCTCCCCCGTCCGCCCAGATCTCCTCCGCGCTATCTCGGCCGATCTCGCGGCGCAGCACTTCGAGGAACTCACCGCCGAGCTCGCCCGCCTGGCCTCGCCCACGATGGACGATATCGCCGATTCTGCCTCTGCCACCGGCGCTCTCACCCAGGCACTGTCCTCGGCAACAGGGCTGAAGGAGATCGCCCGCGTCCTGCGCGAGCTTCCGCAGCCGAACTCTCTCAACACCTTCCTCGCTGCGGCCCGCACGGACCCAGCTGGCCTTGAGGCCCTCCTGAATGCGGCCCCTCTATCGAAAGGCCACCAGCAGTGAGCACTCCCGCGCGTTCGCCAGCCGCTGTCCGGGCAAGCCTGACCGACCGACTCGGCGCACGTGCGAAAGCCACCGGGCAGAGCGTCAACCTCGTGCGCCGCCAGTTCGTGATGAGCCGTTTCCTCACGCGCGTTTTCGACGCAGACCCGGATCTGTGGATCCTCAAGGGCGGGATCGGCATGATGGTCCGACTCCCCCAGTCCCGCTACAGCAAAGACATCGACCTGCTGATCGCAAACGACACCGCTGATCCCATCGAGGAGCTGCGACGCACCGTGCGCGATCACCACCTCGACCACTTCCGCTTCGAAGTCGGCCCACCCCGCCCCCTCGCCGATCAAAAAGGCTCCAAAGTCACGGTCATCGCCCTGCTCGGCGGCCGCACATTCGACACGTTCTCCATCGACATCGTCGATAGTCGGCGCGAGCTCGTCGGGCAGGTCGAGCGCCACCCGATCCCCCGGCTGGTCGACACCGACGACTTCACCCCTGAGACCAGCGTGTTGCTCTATCCCCTGGCGGATCAGATCGCCGACAAGCTGTGCGCGATGTACGAGGTCCATGGGGCGGCCAGTACCGCGTCGGGTCGCTACCGCGACCTCGTCGACCTTCTCCTGATCGCCATGTTCTTGCCCATCGACCTCGCCACCACCGCCCAAGCCGTCGAGCGTGAACGCACTGTCCGCGGAATCCCCGCACTGCCCACCACCCTCGTCTCCCCCGGCCCGAGTTGGACCACCCACTGGTCGGCGAACGCCAAGAAAAGCCCACTCACCAGCGAACACCACGACCTCGACACCGCTCTCGCCGTGGCGGGGAACTGCTACAACCACATCCTCGCTGCACTGCCCACAGCACAGCGAAACGCTGAGTGGGACCATCAGCGCCGCACCTGGATGCAGGACAGGCCGAGTGCTGACGTCCGCACGGCGGATCCCGCCACATAGAAAAGGCGAAAGCCCCGGGTCCGCGAGCGGAGTACCGAGGCTTCCAGATCGTGGCCTAAGCAACATGACAACGTCATCGGTCCGCAAAGGCTTACATCCAGCATGTTAGGCACATCGGGAGTCACATGGCAACGGGCACCGAGGACTGTGTCGAACGCTGGATCAGCACAGCCACGCCGCAACGATCTGTCCATATGTCGTTGCTCCGCCGTTAGAGGTCGAGGTCGTATCCGGTCGCGCGGTCGTGCGACGGCTCCGAGACGGTCCTCGGTTCTTCTGCGTCTCTGCTGGCTCCGGGTCTGTTGAGGAGGTCGCGTATGGAGCGGGGATGCGATTGCGCCGCCGTAGACAAGCCAGAGATCTCGCCCTTCGGCCGTGCTGTTTTCTGTGCCGGAGTGCCATCGCTGTCGGCCCCTGCGGCGGTATCCGCTGGCCTGGGCTCCGTGGGCAGGTCAGCGCGAGCACGGTCCTCCGCCGCCCTGTGCGCGGGCGCGAGAGCTTCTCGCCGGTCCACCTCCGCCCTGATCCCGGCGGCGCCGCCCTTGATCTTCCGCATCGCGGTGTCCGCGCGGCTGATCTGCGCATCGAGCGCGGCAACCTCACGTTTGTCCATCGCCGCGGCGGCCGCGAGGTCCGGCACGTTCAGATGCCGTGCGTCGGCCTCGATCCGGGACCACTGGTCTTCCGGAGGCATCATCGCGGCCCACCGTGCCCGGCGGTCCTCGAGCGGCTGCAGTTGTGCGGTGATCGCGGCCAACGCCGTGTTGGGGCGGTGCTTGCGGAACATTTTCTTCGGCGTCTCGGTCTCCGCGGCGAGGCGCTTGCGCCACTGCGCGATCTCGTAGTCGAGCCCGCGGATCGCGTCGATCTGCTGTGCTGCCTCCCGTGTTGCCAGGACTGCCTGTGCCCGTGTGACCTCGGGCCGGGTGGTGATGATCCGCTCCCGCTCGGCCACCGCCTCGCCCCGTCCGCTCCGTGTTTCCTTCCATTGGGACCGGTGCTGGTCGTAAGCGCCGCGCAGTTCCGCTTCGGTGAGCCGGGCCAGAGCACCGGTTGGCAGGGTCGGTGCGGTCGCCGGCTCCCGCTCAGGAACAGGCACCGGGTTGTTCAGGTGGGCGCGTAGTTGCCGTGCCCAGTCCGCGAGGTCGCGGTCCATCCCGGCGTAGGCCGGCGGCATGGGCGGCACCTCCATCGCCTGCACGCGGCTCTCCGCACCAAGTCGTGCGCCAAGGACGCCGGCCACATTCTCGGCCGTCGTGATCTCGCCGCGGGACAGCGCGCTTTCGAGTGCGGACCGCGGGTCGTGGCCGGCGTCGTGGATACGGCCGAGCGCGGCCCGCAGCGTCTCGTAGGCCTCGGGATGTGCCTGAGCGCGGTCATCATCCGCGGTGCCGAGCACGCCGGCGATCACTCCGCTGATCCACTGATCCCGCAGCAATGACTGCCCGTGGGTGTAGGCGGTCAGTTGCGCCTTGCGGCTGGTCGCCTCTTCTAGTGCGTTCTGGATCTGGACGGAGGCGGCGACGGTGTGGTCGTCGCGGCTGAGCACTGCCGTCAGGCGCGTGAGCGCGTCGAGCTGGTCGGGCTCGGCGTCGAGTTGGTGGACCTCGATATCGGCGTCGAGGTCGATCGAGTCTGACACATACGCGTGGTTGCTCTTGCGGCCCCTTGTGAGCGCGACGTAGGCACCGGCGCGGTCGGTGTTCTTGCCGATCACCGCACGGGAGATATCGACGGTCATGCCCTGGGCGCGGTGGATGGTGGAGGCGTAGCCGAGCTGGGTGAACTTCTGCACATAGGTAGCCGGAAGGGTCACGGAGCCTTCGTGCTCGATGTGCCGCACGGTCAGCGATCCATCGGTGTTGACGGCTTTCACGGTCCAGAGGTCGCCGTTGAGGACGGCGGCGCCGGGGCGGGTGCCGCCGACGGTGCGGAGCTGCCGGTTGTTCGAGCGGGTGACCACGCGATCGCCCACGAATGCGGACTGTCCATCCGCCAGCGCGGCGGTCGTGCCGTCGTCGGCGACTGCGCCGCGGTCCTGGTTCCACAGTTGGGCGCGGGAGTTGAGCCCGTAGATCTCGTTGTTGGTCGAGGCGAGCATCAGCGACTTGTCCCCGGCCTCCGTGTCGGCAACGAATCCGGCGAAGACACTGTCGAGGAGTTCGGTGGTGGTGCCGGCGGTGATCCATCCGCGCTGCGCGAACATGCCGAGCGCTTCTGGGTCGCCTTGGCGCAGCAGCAGCGAGTTCTCTGCTTGCTCGGCGTCCGCGCCGAACCGCACCACGTCGGACAGTTCGGGGGCATGGGTGTCACCTGCGAGCATCCGCAGCGCCCCGCCGGTCTCCACGGCGTCGAGCTGCGCCGGGTCACCGAGCAGACGGACCACAGCGCCGTACTCGGCTGCGATCTCCGCAATGGCGGCGAGGTCTTTCGTGGACGCCATCGCGGCCTCATCGACCAAGAACATCGTGCCCGGCGCGATGGTCATGCCCCTCGGCAGCGTCCGTGCCGGGATGCCCTTGTTCGCGAGCAGGCCGCGCCAGGCGTAGGTCATCGAGGCGATGGTGCGCCCGTCGGTGGCGACCTCATCGCCGAGCACCGTCGCGGCAGCCGCCGACGGGGCGAGGGCGATCACGTCGCGGCCCTCGGCCTTCCAGATGCGGACCACGGCGGACATAGCGGTGGTCTTTCCGGCGCCGGCGGGGCCGGTGCCGACAGCGAGCGCGGTGCCGGACTGGCAGAAGTGCCCAACCAGTGCAGCCTGGCCGGGGTTGAGGTCTCGGCCCGACTCTTCCCGCAACTGTGCGAACACCGCGGCGGCGCTGGCGTCGTAGGCGCTGTAGACCGTCGGCTCGGAGGCCGCGACCCGCAGGGACTCCTCGGCCTCCAAGATCTCGACGGACGTGTAGGTCTGTTCGTTGTGGCGGGCGAACACCGACTGCCCATCGCGGCGGCGCAACGCGGCCGGTACCCCGGTGTCCACGTCCACGGACAGGCGCACCGAATGCTCAGCGATCGCGGCGGTGACGGTCTGCTCGATCGCCTCCCGCCGCTCGTCCTCGGTGGCGAACGCGAAGTACGCGCTGATTGCCTCGGCGCGGGCGCGCACATGCACCGGGGTCCAGTCGGCCCTGCGCTCAGAGACCAAGGCGACGACGGCATTCGCCGCGGCTTCCTGGCCGATCCACGCCGGCTTACGGCCCGGCTGCGCGGCAGCCTCGGCCGCGACGGTCTCGTCCAGGTGCATCGTCAGGTAATCGGGCAAGCCCAGCTCGCTGGTGCCAGCACGCACGGTCTCGGCGAAGTCCTCCAGCTCTGCGGCGGGCACGATCTGCGCGGCCCGATCCATCGCCCCGTCGCGGATCTCGTCCAGGGTCTTGGGCTCTTGCTTTCCCTCGCGTGTCTCCAGCGTGGCCTGCTGGAGCAGCTTGTACTCAGTGTCCTTCGACGGCGAGCGGCCATGCTTGGTTCGGTACCCCTGGACCAGCTCGTCGCGGCGCACTTCAATGTCCGAGCGGCGGGTGGAGAACGCCGCCACCAGCTCGTCGGATACGCCGACGACCTCCATCACCGGCTGCTTGCCCGGTGCCGGTTCGCGGGCCTCAAACTCGACACCCATCTCGGCTTCCATCAGCTCCACGATGCGGGCGTTGTACCGCTCGGATGCGGCGACAGCGCTGCGGTGAATGGACCGCGAATCCAGCGATCGCCAGGTGCCGTCAGAGGCCAGGACCTTGTTCGACACGGCGCAGTGCGTGTGCAAGTTCGGATCACCCGAGCGGGTGTCCCAGTGGTCGAACCGGGCCACAATCAGCCCCTCCACATCGAGCTGCGCCGCACCTGAATGCGAGCGCGTGAATGCCGCCTCCGACTCCATCCACGTCAAAGCATCATCGACGGCACGGTGATGCAGATCCAGGATCTTCGCGGACGTTTCCTTGTCGGCCAGCGCCCACAGCACCGACACCGACTTCTGCGGTGTGAAGGTGAAGTCGAATCCGGCGACGGGCTGGCGCACCTGACGGCGCTGGTGGGCGACCCACGAATGCAGCTCGCGCAGGTTCGCGTGCTCGCGGCCCTTGGCCTCGGCGAAGAACTTCGGGGCGACCTCCGAGACGATCGCCATACGGACCTCGGGCGTCGGCGCGGAGCCCTCGCGCTTCTCCCATTCCGCCGTCGCGGCCTTGATGGCCACCAGGACCGGAATGTCGTTGGTGTAGGTGGTGAACTGTATTCCAAGCTTGGCAACCTTCGTCGCGCCGGCAGTTGCCCTCATGACCTGAAGCGGGGTGTACGCGCGGTCCAGCAGCTCCTGATGGATCGCCTCCTGGTTCGGGTGCAGGCCCAACCCGAACAGGTTGAACATCTGCTTCTCGTCCACCTGCCCTGAGACTGTGAGCTGCTTCCGCAGCTCCGGGTGCCCCTTCGCGAGTGAGTCCAGACCCTTGCCGAACCAGCGTCCCGGCGGCGTTCCCGTCTCCGCGTAGTAGTCGACCAGCGACATAGGGCCGCGGTTGCGGTCGCCCGTCGCCACCGAACGCGTCAGATAGGCGTAGCCGTCCCCCGCGTGCAGGACGGACAGGCTCATCATGACGCTCAGCGTACGGGCAGAATCTCCACCCCACAACTCATGGTGTGACCTACGGCACAGTGCGCTGACAGAGGTGTGTAAAGTTTGAGGTCGTCGTAGATGACTGTTCTGGGGTTTCATGGTTCTGCGTTTGGTGTGGGGCTGGTTGTGTCAGGGACGGGTGGGAGGCTGAGGGATAGGAGGGGATGGTGATGAGGAGGGTGGGGGTCGGGTTTCGTGGGCAAGGCGGGCGGCGGAGCCGTCGCCGCGGCAGCTTCCCCACCCCGGTTTCCGGCTCCGCTCAGCGGAGCCGAGGAGTTGACTGTGAGGCGGATTGCGCACAACGACACCTCCCGAAATGCAGGCCCGTGGCGGCAGCCACGGGCCTGCGGAAGTGCCGATGGGCAGCCGTGTCAACGGCGGCCGCCGGGACCGAGAATCTCGGCATCTGGTGCCGCCAATACACGAAAGAGCGGGGAGCTACAACGATGAGTGAGCAGACGCCGATGGACACCGGGACAAAACCGGAGAGCACTGTCCTCGATGGCCCGGATGGGCCGCGGGAGGATGGCGGTGTTGATGTGGTGATCGCGCGGGAGACCCGCCGGATCATGGGCGAATGGCTCGCGATCCCCCACACCAACCCCACAGTCGCCGCCGAGGCCCGGCGTCTCCAGCAGCTCACCGAAACGCGCGCCGAGGAGCTCGAGGACGTACTTCGGCAGAGGTGGTTGTCGGCGAATCCGGGCCGTACGCCGACGTCGTCGGACACGGCCGCGATGCGGCAGGACACGTGGGATCAGGCACGGAAGGAGATTCTCGAGGTCGAGTTGTATCCGCGCGTCACCCCGGAGATCATCGCCGAGATCAAGGAAACCGACGCCATGATCGCCGCGATGCTCACACAGACCATCGCCGAACGGAGGGAGCGCAAAGACCCGGAACGGTGGAAGGACTTTCACGTCAACGTGACACCGCTGGCATGCAAGATCGTGGACCGGGTGTGGCTACATCGGGACGGGGCGTTTCGAGTCCGGGCACAGTGCCTGGTGCAGCAACGGCTGGAAGACAATCAACGGACCCCGACCACTTCGGTCTCCCCGATCGCCCCGGTGCTCGAGGCGATAGTGTGCGCGGAGATCGCCGCGACGCCCGCGGACCGATTGCCGTTCTAGTCATTGGCCGACAGCGAAAGTGCGTCTGAGGCGGCTCCGGTGTCGTGATTGTCCAACAGCTTGTTGGACAATCACCACACCGGAAAATCGCGAGCGCTGCCCTGTCTCGGGCCCATCCCCGTAGTCCGTGAAGCGCTACTTCAGGTTCGCTGGTGGGACTGATCGCCGGTGACGCGGTCGGGGTGTTCCGCGGGGACGCCGCTGGCGATGGAGAGAAGCTCTCGCTCCGGTTCGCGGTGCCCGGTGAGGCTCTTGTCTGCGATGTTGATTCTCTCAATGTCGTCGTGGCCGATATAGGTTCAGGCCATGACGCTCACCGACGCCTGGCTCGCGTACATGGAGGTCCTTCGGGACCGCGCACCTGTGACGGCGGCGGCCCTGCGTCCACCGCGGCCACTAGCTGATCGGGAGGATGCAGAACGCGCCACAACCGGATGGACTTCGGAGCTCCGCGAGTTCTTCGCCCTCCACGATGGCCAACCCGACCGCGACGATCACGGCTCTCTCCTCGGGACGATGCTGCCAGATCTGAGGCTGCTGTCCATCGACGAGATGGTGGCCCAGCACATCTTTTCCCGCGAGAACCTGCACCTGGCCCAAGACCTCAGGCCGGACTGGCCGGCCACCGTCGAGGCGCAGGTTGCGGGTGATGAAGCGGCAATGTTTCTTGATGCCTATGTCCCCTTCGCTGAGGACGGGGCCGGCGATTTCCGGTATGTCGATACCCGCCGCGGCGAACATCGGGGTTGCGTTCGGTACTTCGCCGCGGACGGCGCTGATGATGGCGGACCGATCTTCGCATCGCTGGCCGACTACATCGATTCCGTTCGCCGCAGTGTCGAATCGGGGGCGGAGCATTCCTATCTGACGCCGACACTCAACGATGGTGCTCTGATCTGGAAAGTCGACTACTCGGACGACCCTGCCCCACCGTCGCCGGCTCCGACGCTGTTGTCTCTGCCCTTCCCGCTGCGCGATTTTCAGCCTTCACAGGTTGGGGATGCCGAACTCGTGGACCTCGACGTCATCCGCCGCACGGTCCTCACCGCCGCGCAGTCCCTGCACCCGGGCGCGGTGGTGCGGGGCGGCGAGACAGTGTTTCGGCAGGTTCCGCGCCGTCGCGGGGTGAGCATGAACTCCTGCGTCTGGATCGACGAGGTGCCCACGTTCTATCTGACGATCGTCACCGGCGACGGCAATGAGGTCCTCGTCTACGAGATGCCGCCGGGCGGGTTCGAGTTCGCCGTCGACTCCTGAACCCTTCCGCAGAAGTACACCCGAGCCCCTCCGGCACCGGCACTTCTGCGCGGTCCGGTCCTGTGCCCGTGTGTCGCGCTACGTCTCCGTGTCCGGCGGCTACGCCTGCGTGTGTTCCCGGGCGATGTCGATGGTCGCTGCTAGCCATTTGCGGATGTAGGTGTTGCCCGCGATCTGCTCGGGATGGGCTGACGCGTATGCGATAAACCAGCCCGAGAGGCCATCCCACAGCGCCGGATCGCCAGCGGGGGCCATCTGCCAATCCAATTCTTCGAGGGTCCAGTGGGCTTTCGCGGAGTTGCGCAGCATCGAGGTCGTCGCCCAATTCTCGATCTGATCTGCCCCTCCCCTGGCGATGGGCAGGACGTGGTCGATGGTGGGGAACAACTCCCAGAACCCGATGTGCGATTGCCCCATGTCCCAGTTCGGATGCGCTGGGAACGCCTCCGGCACCAGCACCGACAGCAACCGCAGCACCCCGGGGTTGACCAACCGGGCACCGCTGTAGCGGTCGAGGAAACCATCCCGGTAGAACACGCGCAGGCAGGTGCGGGCGGTGTACTGCCGGCGCACTTTCTCAAACGGGACGAAAGGATATTCGGCGTGCAGGATCTGCTCCCCACCCACGGTGTCCCCCGCGGTGAGCGCCCCGCACACCCGCGCCAGGACGTCCGCCTTAGGCGCCGGGAGCGGCACATCCCGGAGCGGAGACTGCCCTTCCCCGGTGCTGCGGGAGGCATTTCCTGCCACCTGATCGAGTAGCGCTCGGCCCACCGCGGCTGCGTCACCGCCGCGCAGAGCCGTCGCCGAATCAGGGTTAAGGGTCATCTCGTGCTCGGCCCACTCTGCGAGAACTGGGTAGGGGTCCTGGCTCATGTCCGGCTCCGTCGCTCGTAGGTTCCCACATCCGGCCGATACGTGCGCACGGCGTTGATTGACCATAGACAGACATCGGACTACCCCGCCTGGTCTTCCTCTCCCCGGTGAGGATGGCTTATCTCTGCGTGCGGAGCGCGTCCCGTTCGCCACGCAGTTCATCGGCGCGTTCCCGCGCCGCGGCCGCCTGTGCACGAGCTTCCGCAAGCTCAATCAACGCAGCATTGAGTTCCTGGCGGGCTATGTCGGCGCGGTCCCGCTCAGCCTGCACCGCCTGCTTCTCGTCCGCAAGATCAGCGTCGAGGCGGGCGATACTCGCGGCCGTCGCGGCACTGTCGCGTTCGGCGGATAGCCGGGCGGCGTCGCGCTGCTCGGCCATCGCGTCACGCTCGGCCACAGCGGTGGTGATCTGTGCAGTGAGGGTGTCGACGTCGACTTTATGCCGGATACCGATATCGACGGCGTCGGATTTGAGAGTGCGCACCATCCGGTCATGCTCCTCGCGGGCCTCGTCCCGGTCTTGGCGGTAGCCGGCGGTGAGGGTCTCGATCTGCTCGGTGTGCGCGGCACGCTCCGTCTCGAGTGCCTCGAGCGCGGCGACGGCGTCCGCATCGGAGGTGTCGGCCGCGGCATCCGCGTTCGCCCGGTCCTCGAGCGCGGCGTCGAGCTTCTCGCGCATATCGGCGAGCTCGGCATCTGCGTCGGCGCGGACCTTCGCGGCCTCGGCCTGGGCGCGGCGCAGATGGGTGTCGAGGGCGGTCTTATCCCCCAGCACCGAGGTAGCCGCGGTGATTTGCGCGGCGATCGCCGTCATCCGCCCCGCCAACGTCTCCGCCTCCTGCCGCAGCCTGGGCAGGACATCGACGAGCGCGGAGACCGCGGCCTCGGGGTCATCGGCCGCCGGCGGGACCGGGAGCGCCGCCGCTTGGGCTTCGGCACGTTTGCGCTCGCGGTGCGCACGCACCCGGTCAGCCGAGGTGTCGTGGATACGGGGGCGGCCAGGCCGGCGCTCGTCAGTCACAGGAGGGGTCCTCTCATCGATGCTCACCACACTTTACCATGTTACGTTACATATTTCATTTCGTATCTAGTTACGTTTCATGAAACGAAACGTAATCTTATTCGATTCTCCGCCTGCTCGGAGGGCTTCGGGGGCGACTGCTGGCCGGCTGGTCGCGCTCGCGCCATGGCTACTGCCCACGTCTGAGGGCGTGGAGCTGGGCTGTGACCTCATCGAGGGCGGTGAGGACGTGTGCAGCATCGGGGTCGGCGCGGACCTGCTGCCAGAGTTGGGCGTGTTCGGGCAGGTCCTCGTACATGCCGCCATGCAGGTGGGCGAGGAAGTCGGCGCTGTAGGGCGGGCCAAGTTGCGGCACCGGGATGGGGTCATCGATCACATAAGGTTCGACGTTCCCGCCATCTACGCGGTTCCCCGCAGATGCGTCGCCCTGCTCTGGGCCGGTGGTCACGGCTTGGCCTTGTCGGTGCGGGTGTGGGCTGCACGGGCGACAGCGAGCGCGGCTTCACGTCCGGGGCTGCCCACCGGGGCCGCGTTGGCGTTGCGGCGCCGGATCTCGGCCCGATGCCGTTCTTGCTCGGCCCGCCGCCGCGCGTCCTCTTCCGCCGCTTGGGCTTTCAGGTGCGCGGCGGGGGGCGCGTCGAGGTCGCAGCCTGCGAGGATCGCCGCGAGGTACCCGAACGGATTGGCCGGGTTGGTCAGCATCCTCCGGCCTAGGGCGTAGTCCTCGATCGCGGCCAGGACGTCGTCCACATCCCACCCGTGCGCTGCGGGTCTGGTGAGGACCGCGGCCCATGCTTTCGTGCCGTGTCGCCGGACCCAGCTGGGCATGTTCGGGTGCTGACTGCAGCGTGAGGCCAGCAGTAGTGCCCGTGGATCGAACGCGGCGGCCCGTTTGCCCTGTCTTTTAGTGGCTGGGCCGCGCGGAGCGCGTCGCCCTTGCACGTTTGTTGCTGTAGTAACCACAGATCTACTGGAAGTAGAAGCTGTAAAGCGGCCACTACGTGGTGGGGTGACATTCTGGTGTGTGTGCAGGTCAAGGTCCTGTGAGTTATCCACAGGCAGGTCGGTGCGGGTGGTGTCGTGGAGGGCGTAGACGGCGCACCAGCCGCGGGCTGTGTCGCCGCGTTTCCAGGATTCGAGGCGTTCGGTGAGGGTGCGGTGTCGGCCGGGGATCACTTCGGTGGCGATCTGGAGGTGGCGGGCGATCTCGCGGGCGCGTTGGACGGTGCGCCGTGCGCGCTTGGTGTGGGCGCACAGGCCCGTGCGGGTGCCATCGCGGCGGGTGTCCCCCACCGGGGTGCGACAGCCGCGCCCGGTGTCGTTGTCCGCGTCGGTGGACATGACATCCATGACCGTCATGAACGTCTGCTTGGCGACCGACGGGATCAGGCCCGCGGCTCGGAGACGTCGGTAGTGGGTGTCGTAGAGGGCTTCGACATGGGTGAGCCACCGGTCGCGGGACCACCAGCAGACAGCGTTGCTACTGGTGAAGGTCCCATCCGGGATGGGCTGGCGTAGCGGTGGCAGCGTGAACAGCACCGGGCTGTTGGAGCTGCCGCGGTGACCGCGGTAAGTGCGGCGTGTATGGGGGGAAACCAGTGTGTTACTGGTTTCGACACGCCCTGTGATGGTTGAGCTTGTAACAGGGTATGGGCTACCCTGAGAGCACTCCAGCAAGAGTGATCCCTTCGGGGGTCGTGCAGTACCGAGAGCGAGCTACGAACTCGTTCTCACATCTTCGAGAGCCCCGGCCGGCCAGCCGGGGTTTTCTCGTTTCTGTGCGTACTGCGGCTATGAAGATGTCGGGAGGTGCTTAGCCTCCGGCGTCAGGCGATATCTTGAAGCTGCAGTTCCTCCTGTGCCTCGTCAACTCGTGATTTTGCTGCCTTGCGGGCCGGCAGTCGCGGGGCCAGCTGCTGCAGACCGACGTACTTGGCCGCTAGTGCCATGTAGAAGTCGTTCTCAGACAGACCTTGCTCCCGTGCTGCCTCCTGGGCTGCTTCTTTGATCGGGACAGGCACGCGCAGCTTCACCTCAGCGCGCACACCCTTACTCGGGCGCCCGCGGCCTCGTTTCTTCTCGCTTCCAATCACACCACTGATCGTGCAGGTAGTGGACGCAAGTTACTACGCGACACGCCGACAACGGTCCCATAATCTGTCCCCGACAAATTGCCGAGAAACCTGCCCCTGCTCCAAGTTTGAGCTTGAATTCTTTCAAGCATGTTTTCATGTTTTCAATATATTTTGAAGTCATGTATCCTTGAAAACATGACTTCAATTATTCCCATCATCGCTGTGGCGAATCAGAAGGGGGGCGTAGGGAAGACCGCGGTCACGCTAGGGCTTGCCTCGGCTGCCAGCGCCGCAGGCTTACGGACCCTTGTCATCGATATGGACCCTCAGGGCAACAGCACATCGGGGCTCGGCGTCGTTGATACGGAGCTCAACATCAACGACGTCCTCTATGCAGACCAGACAGGAGTTGCTCTCGACGCTGTCACTCCCACGCTCTGGCCTGGGGTATCTGTCGTGCCAGCCAACTTGTCACTCGCTCAACGAGACGCCGACCAGCAGCTTGGCGCGGAAATGCGGTTACGCAAAGCTCTGGATTCCCCCGACCTGTCTGCCAGGTTTGATCTGGTCCTGATCGACTGCCAACCTTCAGTTGGCAAGCTCGTCTCTAATGCGCTGATCGCCTCCACCGGTGTCCTCATCGTCACCGAACCCAGCATCGATGCAAGCGCTGGTGTGGCTAACATCCTCAACACCATCGATACCGTCCGCGAGCACTACAACCCAGATCTCGAAGTGCTCGGGATTGTGCTGAACAAGGTTCCACCTCGAAGCCGGGAAGCTGACTACCGAGCCACAGAGCTGAGTGACGTGCTCGGAGACCAGCTCTGGGAACCTGTGATTCCGCTGCGGACAGTCCTGGCTGAGTCACGTGGTGCTCGCGCCCCGATCCACTCATACGGAAGCCGTGCCACTGATCTCATCGCAATCTTTGACGCCTTTTTGGGCCGAATCTCCTCGAAGGGATAATCATGTCTGCCAAGCATCAGCCCGTCGGCGCTTTTGCCGCCAAAAAGCTCACCAAGGCCCCTGACGCCGATACGCATCCTCTCGCCCCTCGAGCCACGCCGACTGTCCCTCCGACCGCTAGTTCCGACGCGAAACTAACCCCGTTCTCAGCACGTATAGACCCTGACCTGCTCCGAAAGGTAAAGATCGCAGCCGTGACCCGTGGTGTCACGGTTCAGAGCATCACAGCGGAAGCCTTCCAGCTCTGGCTTGATCAACACAGTGATGGATTGTAAGAATGTAAGAATTCAAACTTGTTTTCATGCTTACATTCAAGGGTGCTTGCCCCTCACTGGATCACATCCTCAGTGGGGAATGGACTCGCGTTCCCCTGCGAGGGACCGCCAACCGCAACGCCGGAAGATACGATGCCCGACGCCTGATCCTCGAGGAATAGCTCGCCGATGCCCGCGCAGACTGCTACCGAGTGTCCTTTTGCGCGCACACGCGCCTTGTCATAGGCGAACACCTCGGCCTCGTCCTGGGCGTTGACCGACGCTTGATCGCACGCGAGCACCGTGACGCGATTACGCGCGTAGACCACACAGTGGTCGAAAGCATGCACCGTCGCCCGGGTGTAGGCGTGAACCGCCACATGCCCGGTCACCTCGACGAAGCTCGCGTCCGTGGCGACCAATTGTGCGGTGCGGGGGAGGGGCTTCTGTAGATGAATCCGCACCTGCGACTGACCGACGATGCGCAACGTCCAACTCTGGCCGGCGGCGACGAGATCCGCGTCAGTTAGTTCGAGGACCTGCCCGTCGGTGTCCACGAGTACGGTCTTCGCGCCGGTCTTGAGCCGTTTGCGGATGGCCGCGGTGGTGTTGACGGCGGCACGCTCATACGGACTACTGCGCACCTGGGCGCGCTCACGAGCAGGGGTCGATGCGATTCTCGCCATCACGATCTCCGATCTCAGCTGGTCGGGTCCAGGATTACACCCGCAGCATAGACGCGCGGGAACTGTTCGCGACCGGACCTTCATCAGCCTGTCAGAAGTCGATCAACCGCATCGTTTTGCACTCTGACCAGTTGAGACGGCATCTCCCCGCTATGAGGGCGATCCGCCGGGGACAGCCGAGCACCCCGGCCCATTTTCGCTCCCTACGATTCGGAAGCCGCCACATCAGGCTCATAGCTGATGATGCCTTTGTGCCTGGTGGACACCTTTTCTACCAGCACCCCGCTGGTGTAGTCGTCCACCCAGAGCTCGACGGCGTCGATCTGGGCGGCGAGGGGGTGCTCGAATGCCGCGCGGGCGTTCGTCGCGCAGATCGACTCCGCACTTCCCGCCGGATACAAGCCTGCGATGACCGATGCCGGCGTGAATCGGCCACCGAGCTCGTCCCCGCCAGTGCGCCCGGTCCACCACCGCCCCAGCGCTTGCTCCTGGGCTCGCTCACTGGGAACCTCGACGTCCATGATCGTGAACCGTTCATAGCCGGCCGCGCCGAGATGCCGCAACAGCCGCTCTCCGAGTCCCGGCCAGCTGAAGGTGCCCTCGATGACGAGGTTCTCACCGCGGCCCATACATAGCTCCTGCAGCGCGTCGACGATCTTCGTGGACTCGGTGTGCACCAGCGTCGCCAGCTCCCGTGCCATCACGGTGCCACCGTCCGGCAGCCCCATCGACACGATGTCGCGGTAGACGCCAGCCTCCAGCGCTTCGCGGATCAGGTAGTCCTTGACCCGGTCCGCGTCCAGAACACGCCAGCCTTGGCCCGCGAGTCCGTTCCGCTCGATGCTCGTGGACTTGCCGGCGCCCGGCACTCCTGCTGTGGCTATGGCGCAGAATTGCCCGCCGATCACGACGTTGTCCTGCTCGGCGAGGTAGCTCTCGATGATCCGGTCGAGGGTGCGGCGCCGATGGGGGTTGTCCGCGTGCAGACGGTGCGAGGCGGCGGCGCCGTTCTGGTCGAGGACGCCACCTGGACGACACATGCGCTCGAGCGCCGCGGCGGTCGCGGCGCGGGGATCGATCGCCACTATGCGCGCGCGCCCGCGCGCTGGGTCGCGGTCAGCGCGAACAGCCGCTGGTAGTCGTCATCGGAGAGCAGGTCTCCGGCCCGCTCGATTTGGTCCCAGGTGCCCGGCAGGTAGACCTCGCCGGTGGGATCGGTGTGGCCGAATGTGTAGCGCCAGCTGGCGAGTTCGTCCATCATCGCCGTGTGGTCGATGCGGCCGGCGGCGTACTCGAGTAGGACTTCCCGGGGGCCGCGCTCGCACGCCGCGGGAGTGAGCCGGGCGGCTTTGGCCAGGCGGCTGACCTCGGGCTGGGTGACGCCGATCGCGGCCGCGATCTGGGTCTGGCTTAGTCCAGCCTGGACTGCGACGTTGACGGCGCGGAGCTTGAGGATTTTCGCGAGCTCGGTGAGCGCCGGCACCGCCTTAAGTTGGCGATCGATGTCTGGGCTGTATGCGATGGACACTGCGTTCTCCTTCCAGCCTGGCGTTATACCAAAGTGTATAGCACGACCGGCGACAACCGCAGCACCCCCGAAAGCACCGAGGAGTCCATCCGATAATCGCGCGATATCACATCGCCCCTGGTCACTGCGGTGTTCACGTTCGTGGAGACCCCCGCTTGCGTTCGGCAGCCGAGGCTCCCTGTCCATGTCGTGCCGCCTCTTGTCAGTACCTGCTGCCATCATGGGCGACACCATCGACGAGGAGTGAGCATGACGTGGACCAGCAATGACGTCTCGGACGAGAACACCGAGACCCTGGTGTGGGAGCAGGAGCGAAAGACTCTTGCCGAGTTGCTCCTCGCTCGCGGCGAGTCGATCGCGGCCGCACTCGTCGCCGTGGCCGAGTATCGCCGCAATCAGGTCGACAACTGGGATGGCGGCCAGTACGAGGTCGATCTCGCACTTCCCGCGGACATGTTCGACGCCGCCGCGGACGTCCGCGGCGAGCTGGCCGAGGCCGCGCGGGCTGTGATCGGAGAAGGCCACTTTCAGGGGCTGACGATCAGCGTTCGCCGGTCCGATCTCATACCAAGTTGGGACAAGGACCTCCTCGACTCCCTGCGCGCAGCGCCGCCTGCCCACAAGCCCCTGGAGCTGACCGCTGACCAGTCTGGCGCCTGATGACCAGATGTTATGTCAGAAAAACTGCCTGCATATCCTCGTCTGCTACGAGGCACTGCACCACTGACGGACAGGACCACTCCATGGTCGGGCTACTCGGGCCCAGGCTGTCCCGATTCTTCCTGAGGGAAGCGCTCATCGAATTTTCGGGCCGCATAATCCGCGGCTGGTTTTCCCCCAGGAACACCGAGCGCACCGGGGATGCCGCCGGCAAAAGGCACTACCCCGGCTACGACATGGAGGAACGTAAAGAACGTCATGATCAAGAGAATCGCCGCCCTGCGCCCGTTCTTCCTGCTAAAAGTCGCACGGAACGCGGTACTCTCGGCAAGCCGGGAGACAATCTCCTTCCAGACGGGGTCGCCCTCGATATCCTCCGCAATCGCATCAAACTCGTCGTCCTCGTCGACGTCGTCCATGGTGGCGGCAAGTCGGGCTAGTACGTCAGGCGGCGGCATCAACGCTTCCACCGCAGTCGCAATCGTCGCCTCAGACAGCTTCGACAGACTCCGGGTAATCCCGAGCATCCGATCAAAGTCTAGTTCGCTCGATATTTCGCTGAGCCTGCTCGCGACCCCAGCGAAGGCAGTTGCCGGCGGGAGGGTCGCACCAAATATTTTGGCCGCGGCGGAGTGAGCCGCGGCGGTGGCTGGCCCAACGCCCGCAGCAAGAAGCGGGATCGCATCGATCGCCTTAGCTATGGCCGCCGCCTGGACCGGGAACTCGGGAGTGCGAGTGATGGCGGTTCGACCAGCGATGCGGTCCCACTCGTCTTGTTCAATCAGCTGTGCCCTGCCGGGCGTCATTGACGCATCCGCCGCCCAGGCACCCACGCTTCTGGCCCTCGTGACGCGCTCCAATACGTCCTGGTCAATCAGGTCCGCGACGTCCGGCATCTTCGCCACAGCTGCCGCCCAAGCCGCCACACTGGATGGGCCAACCATTCGGTCCAGCACCTCCGGGTCGATCAGCTTCGCCATGTCGAGCGCCTTCGACATAGTCGCTGCCTGGGCCACGAAGTCAGCCGTCCGGGCGGAGTATTGTCCGCTCTTCCTCGATGCTCGAGCCGCTGCCCGTTCAGCACGGTCACGTGACGATGAGCCCCTAGACTCTGACGGCGAAGCAGATTCCGGTCCGGAGGGATCCGGGCCCGACTCCCTCACTTCCCCGTTCCCGTCGGCGTGTGCTGAATCGGCCATCATTGATTTCCCCTCGCATTCGCCCACCTGAAAGGGCCCTAGCCGGAAACTACCAGGCAGGGGTGCAGCCCCCAGCGCGGTTGAGCGGGTCACCGCTGCAGGCCACGGCATCGGACAGGGCTCGGCCTCCTGTCCCCAATGAGCGAAGGGCTCGCCGGCCACTTCCGACGGTGTGCAGTTTCTCAGGCCCATGCGTAGACGTTTTGGACAGCCATTAGAGTCCAGTCATGGCCCGGCCTCCGCGATGGCAATCGACCCTCAACGCAAGCATCGAAGAGGCCTGCCTCGCGGTCCGACTCTACAACGATCCCGCAGAAAGTCGGGCATTCGAAGGCTTCGTCATTCACATGCACCTCGCTTGGCTTTACCTTCTCCACGCCGAGTTCCTCCGTGACGGAACGGACTATCGATACTGGGACAAACAGTACAAAAATCGCCTCTTGAAGGTCGATGGTGAAGCCAAGAGGTGGGAGCTCGAACGCTCAATGAAGGAGCGGTGGCCTGACGACACCGACCCGGTGAGGGCCAACCTGTGCCTCTTCATTCGCCTCCGCAACCGGTTAGAACACAGGCACGCTCACGCAGACTCAGCTCTGATGTTGACCTTGGCGGGCAACGCGCACGCACTGTTAATCAACTACGAAGGTGAGATGACGGGTCAGTTCGGAGACGAACAATCGCTGGCCCTCCGCCTCCGCATCCCGCTTTTCGTAGGTACATTCAGCCACCAGGGAGAGCAGGCCCTCCGCCGTCTCCGTAAGACCCTCCCCAAGGACCTCCATGGCTTCCTTACAGAATATGAGGCGGGGCTGGAGTCGGGCGTAGTAGAGGATTCACGCTACGAGTTTCGGCTGCGCGCGACCATCGAACTAGCCCCCAAGGACCCCGATGCTGTTGCGATCCAGTTCACTTCCTACAAGGACATGACGGAGGCTGAGCGGGAAGCTGTCGAGGAAATGGGGCGCAAGGGTCAGGTCATTATCCGAGACCGGAAGCAGCCGGTGTCCGGATACGGTCGGCTGATGCCGAAGGCAGCGGCCCAAGAAATCCAGGAGGAACTTCCCTACATCTTCGGCCAGCACCACTTCACCGCTGCATGGAAGAATCTCAAGGCCCGGCCATCGCCTGGTGCCAAGGACCCCACACATACCAACCCCGACTGGTGCGAATACGACGAGCCAACCAGGTCCTACCGATACACCAGAGCGTTCGTGAAGTACTTGATCAAGAAGTGCTCGACTCCCGACGGGTTTGCTGAAATAACGGGCAGTACACCTCGGCCGAAGCCATGAACGTCCCGAGTCGACGCACTCGCCGATGTCGTGATCGGCAAGAAGCCTGGGACTGTTCATCGTGATGGGTGAGACGGCTGAGCCGGGGGAGTGAGTCCCGCCAGGATTCACGGTGACCATGGATCCGGGACGGCCACCGATGAACTGGGCAATATGGTCTCGGCGCAGACTCACACATCGACGATGGGTTCGGAAGCGTTGTGATCGGCGCGTGGTGCGCAGCCGGTCTCAAGCCCTACTGAAATCGCCGTATCTCGGGAGTCTGGTCGACTCGACCAGCGAGCATGTCTGTGGCCACTGCCATGATGGTCACACGACCTGCCCGGTGGCAGGAACACGAACAGGTTTCCGGCCGGGAAAGAGCGAGGTGGGCGCAGTGGCGTCAGTGCACGAAGTGATCGAGGCGTTCCGCAAAGCCCCCTCGAACTCCGAACGCGGCACCAAGTTCGAACATCTCATGGTCCGATACTTCCAACTCGACCCCACCCTCAACCAGCAGTACGACCAGGTCTGGCGGTGGATGGACTGGCCCGGACGTGATGGCAAACCCGACACCGGCATCGACCTCGTCGCCCGCGAACGCGACACCGGCGCCTACACCGCGATCCAGTGCAAGTTCTACGAGCCCACCTCGACACTGTCGAAGGGCGACATCGACTCGTTCTTCACCGCCTCGGGCAAGAAGCCCTTCAGCAACCGGCTCATCATCTCTACCACCGACCGCTGGGGATCCAACGCTGAAGCCGCACTTGCCGACCAGGTGATCCCCGTGCAGCGAATCGGCCTCGCCGAAATCGCCGAGTCCCCGATCAACTGGGACATCGCCCGCCCCGACGAGGACTTCCACGTCACCCTCACCGAGGCGGTCAAGCACGAGCCACGCCCGCACCAGCAAGAGGCGATGGACGCCGTCTTCGGCGGCTTTGGCGCCGGCAATGATCGCGGCAAGCTGATCATGGCGTGCGGCACCGGCAAGACGTTCACCGCGCTCAAGATCGCCGAGCGCACCGCGGCGGAGAACGGCGGCAGCGCCCGCATCCTGTTCGCCGTCCCCTCCATCTCCCTGCTCTCCCAGACCCTGCGGGAATGGACCGCGCAAACAAAGCTCGACCTGCGGGCATTCGCCGTGTGCTCCGACCAGAAAGTCTCGCGTTCGGCGGAGGACATCAACGCCTACGACGTCGCGATCCCCGTCACCACCGACCCGGCCACCCTGACCGTCGAGATGGGCCACCGTAAACGCGCCAAGGGCCTGACGGTCGTGTTCACCACCTACCAGTCCCTGCCCGTGATCGCCGCAGCGCAGACGCAGGGTGTGGACCCGTTCGACCTGGTGATCTGCGACGAGGCGCACCGCACCACCGGTGTCACTCTGTTCGGCAATGACGAGTCGAACTTCGTGAAAGTCCACGACGGCGACTTCCTCAAATCCACCCGCCGGCTCTACATGACCGCCACACCCCGGATCTTCGACGACAACGTCCGCGCCAAGGCCGACGAGCACTCCGCCGAAATCACCTCCATGGACGACGAGGACACCTACGGACCCGAGTTCCACCGGCTCTCCTTCGGCGAGGCCGTGGACCGAGGCCTGCTCACCGACTACAAGGTCATCGTCCTGACCGTCGACGAGTCCGTCATGGCCTCCCCGCTGCAAGGCCAGCTCGCCGGCGATTACGGGGAACTGCGCCTCGACGACGCGTCGAAGATCGTGGGCTGCTGGAACGGCCTCGCCAAACGGGCCGGCCAAACCCCCGACGGCACCGGCTTTCAGCCAGGCGAGTTGCCGATGCGCCGCGCCGTCGCATTCGCCAAAGACATCGCCGCATCAAAGCAGGTCGCCGAAGTCTTCCCCGCCGTCGTCGACGCCTACCGAGACCTCCTAGCGACCAGCGAGGACGACGGCAACCGCGTCGACGCCACCAACCTGGACCTGACCTGCGCCGTCCGGCACGTCGACGGCACCTTCAACGCACTCGAGCGCAACCGCGAGCTCGCCTGGCTCAAAGCCCCACTGCCCGAGGGCGAATGCCGGATCCTGACCAACGCCCGCTGCCTGTCCGAGGGCGTGGACGTCCCAGCGCTGGATGCGGTGATGTTCCTCAACCCCCGCAACTCCGTGGTCGACGTCGTGCAGTCCGTCGGCCGCGTGATGCGCAAATCCCCCGATAAGAATTACGGCTACATCATCTTGCCGGTCGCCGTCCCCGCCGGTGTCAGCCCCGCAGCGGCGTTGAACGACAACGTGAAGTTCAAGGTCGTGTGGCAGGTCCTCAACGCCCTTCGTGCGCATGATGATCGGTTCAACGCAATGGTCAACTCCATCGCCCTCAACGCCGCCAACCCTGGTGCGGGGGATGGCAAGGGCACCGATCGGCTCCTCGGCGGGCACATCGGCGCGCTCACCGGCGACGAGCGCCTCAACGGCGCTGATAGATCCACAGACGGGTCCACCGATGCGGCGACGGTCGAGACTGATGCCTCGGGCGGTCAGATGGCCACGCAGATGGCGCTGTTCTCCCTCTCGGAGTGGCAGGAGGCGATCTACGCGAAGATCGTCGACAAGGTCGGAACCCGCGCCTACTGGGAAGACTGGGCCGGCGACGTCGCCGACATCGCCGCAGCCCTCACCACCCGCATCGACGCCATCCTCGCCGCCGCGGAACCAGAAATCACGGAGGCGTTCGAGGATTTCCTGACCGGGCTGCGCGACAATCTCAACGACTCCATCAGCCACGCCGACGCCGTCTCCATGCTGGCGCAGCACTTGATCACCAAGCCGGTGTTCGACGCACTGTTCGCCAGCCACGACTTCGCCACCCACAACCCCGTCGCAATCGTCATGCAGGCCATGGTCGACACCCTCGGCGGCGCAGGCCTGGAAGCAGAGACCGCGCACCTGGAGGGGTTCTACGACTCCGTCCGCATCCGCGCCGCGGAGGTCACCACCGCGGAGGGCAAGCAGCAGGTCATCGCGGATCTGTATGAGAAGTTCTTCCGCATCGGCTTCCGCAAACAGTCCGAGGCCCTCGGTATCGTCTACACCCCGGTGGAGATCGTCGACTTCATCCTCCGCGCCGCCGACCAAGCCTCCAAGGACGCGTTCGGCCGGGGCCTGACCGATGAGGGCGTGCACGTCCTGGACCCGTTCACCGGCACCGGCACGTTCATGACGAGGTTGTTGCAGTCCGGTCTCATCGCCCCGGCAGATCTGGCGCGGAAGTACGCGAATGAGTTGCATGCCAACGAGATCATGCTGCTGGCGTATTACATCGCGGCGGTGAACATCGAGACCACCTACCACGCCCTCCCCGGCGTAGAGGGCGTCGAGTACAGCCCGTTCGAGGGGGTCGTTCTCGCCGACACTTTTCAGATCACCGAGGAAGGAGACGAGCTCGACCTCAAGGTGTTCCCGCAGAATAACGACCGCATCGTCCGTCAGAACAAGATCCCCATCAACATCGTCATCGGCAACCCGCCCTACTCGGTGGGGCAGACGTCGGCGAACGACCTGAACGCGAACATCGGCTACCCGACGTTGGATGGCCGCATCGCGGACACCTACGCGAAACGCTCGACGGCGACGAATAAGAACAGCCTCTATGACTCGTACCTGCGGGCCTTCCGATGGGCGACCGACCGCATCGGCGACACCGGCGTGGTCGCATTCGTCTCCAACGGCGGTTGGATCGACGGCAACACCGCCGACGGCATCCGCCTCTCCCTCGCCGAGGAATACTCGCGGATCTACGTCTACAACCTGCGCGGCAACCAGCGCACCGCCGGCGAGCTCTCCCGCAAGGAGGGCGGCAAAGTCTTCGGCTCCGGCAGCCGCAACACCGTCGCCATCCTCATCGGAGTCAAGGACCCCGCCCACACTGGCGGCTGCGAGGTTCTCTACCGGGACATCGGCGACTACCTGACCAGCGAAGAAAAACTGAAGATCGTCGACGACGGCGACCTGACCACCGTCGAGTGGCAGGACATCACCCCAAACAGCCACGGGGACTGGGTCAACCAACGCGACGACACGTACGGGGCATGGCCGGTGATCGGGGAGAAGAACGCGAAGCAGGCCACCACCACCGTCTTCACCACGTTCAGCCGCGGGCTTGAAACCACCCGGGACGCGTGGGTGTACAACTACTCGCGGGATGGGCTCGTGGGAAATGTGCGGCGCATGATCGGCAATTACCAGGCCCAGCACGCCCCATTCGCGGAGTACTGCCGTGCTGCTGGCGTCACCCGAGCGAACGAGGCTGCGGTCACCGCGTATCTGACAGCGAATCCGCATGTGGCAGAAGCGGACCACATCAAGTGGTCGCGGAGCCTGCGCACCCACCTCGCCCGTCGGGCGCAGGTCGAGCGCCGGGCAGAGGGGCATGTCGTCAGCCTCTACCGACCGTTCAGCAAACAGCACGCCTACTTCGATGCGCACCTCAACCACGAGCGCGGACAAATACCGTCGATGTTCCCGACCCCGAATCATGAGAACCTCGGCTTCTATGTGGTCGGTACCGGATCAGATAAGCCGTTCTCGGTGCTGATGACGGACTCGATTCCTGACCTGTCGTTCTGGGGATCCGGCAGCGGCCAGTTCTTCCCCCGCTGGACCTACGTGCGGTCTGAACCGTCAGGTGGTGAGCTCGAGTTCGCGGCGGCAGACACGGCCGACGAGTACGGATACCGCCGCGTCGACAACATCACCGACGGCATCCACGCGCTCTACCAGGCCGCGATCGGCGAGCAGGTCGCCAAGGACGACATCTTCTACTACGTCTACGGCCTGCTCCACGACCCCGCCTACCGCGAGATGTACGCGGCGGACCTGAGGAAGATGCTCCCGCACATCCCCACCCCCGAAACCCGACAGCAGTTCGACAAGCCCACCGCCATCGGCCGCAAGCTCGCCGAACTGCACATGAACTACGAGGCCGTGGAGCCGTACGACGTCGACGTGCAGATCAAGCCCGGCGTATCCGCGGGGGATCGTGAGACGTGGCGAGTGCAGAAGATGAAGTGGGGCAAGAAGAAAGACCCTGCCACCGGCAAGAACGTCGACGACCGCACCACCATCATCTACAACCCAAAGATCACGATCTGCGGCATCCCGGAGGAGGCCGAACGCTACATGCTCGGCTCCCGATCGGCGTTGGCGTGGATCATCGACCGCTACCAGGCCAAAACCGACAAGGCATCGGGGATCGTCAACGACCCGAACGACTGGTGCGACGAGTACGAGGACCCCACCTACATCGTCGATCTGATCAATCGGGTCACCACTGTCGCGGTCGGGACCATGGAGATCATTGATGCACTCGCAGAATGTGATCGATGACCTTCATCATTCCGCCGTCAGGTGATCCGCACCCCCTGTCTATTGAGGGGCTGCTCGCTACGTCTATGCCCATCGCCAACTCCGAGCCTGCTCTGCCCACGCGAGTAACGCGAAGAAACCTCGCTGCCGCAATTACAGACGCGTTGTGCGAAAACAAAGAGTACGACCTCGAGGCCGAATGCTGCCGTCTCGGGATGGCGGCAAAGGTCGAGGACGAAGACGACCCGTACACGAGTAAACGTGCATACGTCAACCGGCGAACCACCGCAATGGATCTATCCGCCATGGTGGATCTTGCCCGAAAAATCACGGCTGACTATGACGCACCCCCGCTTTCTCACTTGCTCTCCCTCGCAGGCATACGCGGAGTGGACGGCGAGATGAAGAACCTTATTTTCGCTGCGGATGGCCCGAAGCCGGAGATCGTCCTCGACGACGCGCTCAACAATGTCATCCGGATCACCAAGAACGAGGAATACTGCCTCGTCTTCGACCAACCACTCAGCGAGCACGGATTGACGTGGCGGGACCTCACACGATGGTGGGCTGGCAGCGACACCCTCGACGCTAAGACTGAACGAACGAAAGCGCTGGAACTGTACGACCGACTGATGAGTTCTATGAACGGCAACGGCGCAGAACAGTTGATGTTCAAAACGTACTGTTCCCTGTATGGCTCCCACGGATTCAATGTTCCGGCTCTGATCCCGCAGGTATACCTGCACTACGACCCGTACACGAAGGGAGCCGGCGCAACGCTTCCCCGGCAGAGAATGGACTTCCTGCTGCTTCTCCCCGGCAACCGCCGCATAGTCCTTGAGCTGGACGGAATGCAGCATTACGCGTCAACCGACCGACAGGCTTCTCCCACCCTGTACGCGCAAATGATGGTCGAAGACCGTAAGCTCCGCCTCGCCGGATACGAAGTCTTTCGCTTCGGCGGAGCAGAGTTCACCAACCACGATGCGGCCCCCCAGATGCTTCTCAGCTTCTTCCGCGACCTCCTGGAACTACCAGAAAACTGACCGGTCAGCGTCTTGACCAGCTGGCGCAGATCATCGAGATTTGAGCAAGCCTGTCCATCGAGGGGGACTGCTGCACGATCACCGTGTCACCGTCGCAAACGAAATCGAGCATCTCCTCAAGCACCGGGCGGGCAGTACCCCGGCCGACCCCCTTCTCCCTGAACATCTTCTGGACCATGTCACCCAACGACGGCGTCGCCCACCCATCGACAGCCTGTGGTCGGTAACAAGCCCGCGCTAAACACCCGCGTCAACCGGCCAGGTCATCTACCTTGACCACGGTCGAATAGTCCTCGCCAGCGGTATCAGCTTCCTCGATCATGTCTTCCCACGGCCACCGGACCGTTGCAAAACGCCGATACACAAGGAGTTGTTGATCAACCAGGCGGACCCGACCATCCGAATAAGTCAGTACGAGCCCTCGACCATCAGAGTCGACTTGTAGTCGTTCCAAGTTACCTAGCGCGAGCTTGAGGTTCCCAGGCTGAATCCGCGGTTCGCGAGCCTTCGAAACCCTAAGTATTTCACTGCGTGGCACACCAGCGATCAGGTCATCATCTGTCGACTCAAGGGCTACCGCAAGAATATGGGCGTAGATCCCCGTCGAGTTCTTTCGGCTTCTAATTCCGGATGATACCCTGCTTGCGAAGGTCTGATACACACTGTTCAGCTCATCTGCATAAAACATTGCAGCATTGTGCACATGATTGATGTCATGCACAGCTTGCCTTACAGACTTCTGTCGGGTTATGTTCGCGTCATCTAAAGTATCGAGAACGAGGCGTTGCAAGATTCCAGCATTACCATATGCGATCTCTACCAACTCATCACGGACCCCCGCGGAAAGCTCTAAATTAAGCGCTTGGCATCCTTTTTCAAGAATCTTCGCAAGCTCTTCACTGTTCCAGACTACTGATACCTCCCTCACTCTTCCAGTCAATTCAGAATTAAGGTTCAAAAGTAGATTATTGTCGCTCCAAACTCCAATGATAACGACATATAGCCTTAGGTCCCACATAGTTTTTAGGTCATATGCGAGCTTCGTTCGTTCTTTTGTGTCCAGGTAATGAAAATCCTCTACTATAAGGCGTTTTCCAGATTCTCTAATTAGTTGACAGATGAAATCGAGATCGTTGATGTTCTGCCGTAACGATTCCTTAGAATCGCTCCCACTCAAAGTGCTAGTCAAACCTAGTTTGACCTTCACCTTTCCAATGAGACCGACACCGAATTCTGTCTCCCCCTCTACAGTCCCTTCCATGGATCGAGAGTTACTCTCGCTGGTGACCAGCTTCACCCCAATCTGTCCTAGAGCCTCACGGTATATATCTGCGACAGACTTTCCCCATCGGCATTGCACTGTGATCGCATCGCCAATAATTCGCTGCCGAAGCCAAGATTTTCCACTCTTAGAAGCCCCACGTATTGCAATGTGATTATCCCGCTTCAAATATTGTTTGATCTTCTCATCGAGGGCCCCCCGGTCGACGTATGAGTCCTTGAGGATCTCTGTAGAAACCCCGAACACTTGGGCGGTCTGCTTGCGAATCATAGCGATGACGCTACCCGGCTCTTGAATTCGGCTATTCTGGCGACTCCGATATTGGTGCAGTGAACTGTGACCTCAGATAGTTGTACACCGTCTCCCGGCTGACCCCGTAGGCCTTCGCGAGCGCGGTCTTCGACTCGCCGGCCTTCGCCCGCGCCGCCAGCTCGACGGCCTGCTCTGCGGTGAGTGCAGGCTTGCGCCCCTTATAGACGCCGCGCTGCTTGGCCTTCGCGATCCCCTCCTTCTGCCGCTCCAGGATCAGAGATCTCTCGAACTCGGCGAACGCCCCCATCACGGACAGCAGCATCATCGCCATCGGCGAGTCCTCCCCGGTGAACGTCAACGACTCCTTGACGAACTCGACCCGCACCCCCTTGTCGGTGAGCGTCTTGACCAGCCGACGCAGATCATCGAGATTGCGCGCAAGCCGGTCCATCGAATGCGTGATCACGACATCACCGTCGCGGACGAAGCCGAGCATCTGCTCCAGCACCGGGCGAGCGGTATCTCGGCCGGATGCCTTCTCCGTGAACGTCTTCTCGACGTCGACGCCGTCGAGCTGCCGGGCGGTGTTCTGCTCCACGGTGCTGACCCTGATGTACCCGACCCGCACGCCAAACCCCCTCCACCCGACCAAACTGTCAGGTTGAAGGCTAAGAGCCCACCGAGCAAGTGTCAATAAATTCCATTTTTGGCCTCAACTTGACGGATATTTCCCCTGCTCGAATCCGTCAGTCTGAGGTGCACCCCAGATGATCGATAGTCGCCACGCCTGCCACCCTGCAGATCGTCGACGGGCTGCCAATGACCACGCCGGTGCGCACCATCGCCAACCTCGCCACCGACGACACCGACTCCGAGCGCCCCACTCCTTCCGCCCCGTCCTCCCACACGGCCCGTGCACCGGCGCCGCCACCGGCTAAATCGCGAGCTCCCGATAGCTGTCGGACACCCGTGCAATAGTGAGCACATGCGGTCCACCTGCTCCCTCTACGTCGATGCCGGTTACCTCCTCGCCTCCGCCGCGACCCGGGTCACCGGCACCTCCCTGCGCGGTGGCATCCACGTCGAATACCCACCCCTGATCCGCACCCTCATCGACACCGCCGAAACACTCTCCGGCCTGCCGGCCCTGCGAGTCCATTGGTACGACTCCGCCCGCAACGGCGTCCCCGACACCCAGCAAGAGCGCATCGGCGAGCTGTCCAAGGTCAAACTCCGCCTCGGCCGCTTCGGCGTCAACGGCGAGCAGAAGGGCGTGGACCTGCGCATGGGCCTCGACCTCGTCGCCCACGCCCGCAACGGCGCATCCGATGTGTTCTTCCTCGTCTCCGGCGACGACGACCTCGCCGAGGCCGTCGAAGAAGCCCAGGTCCACGGCATCCAGGTGGTGCTGCTTGCGGTGCCCACCCTCGCGGGCAAACCCCACGGCGTGAGCCGGCACCTGATCCGGGCCGCGGACGAGCTCGACAGCATCGACGGTGCCGCGATCGACGCCGCGGTGCTCAAGGTCGATCGCAAACCCGAACCCGAACCCGAACATGCGCTAATCACTCCGCAGCCCACTCCCCGGCCTGCACCGCATCAAGTCGTCGCCGCTGCGCCGCGGCCCGCCGTCCGGACCCCGCTCGATCTGGCCTCCACCATCTCCCCGGTTCCCGCCTTCCCCCGCCAGGAATCCGTCCTCGCCTACAGCGCTTCGACCGGCACGGTCGCCCAGGTGCTCCCCGGGTACACCGACCACGATCGCCTGATCGACGAGGTCGTGAGACGGGTGATCACGTCATTCCTTAAGAGTGCCTGCTCTGAGGACAAGCTTGAGCTCCAGCGTGCCCGGCCATCGATCTCCCGCGACGTCGACCGCGCCCTACTCCAGGACGCTTCCGACCTCATGCAGCTATACGACTTGGACGAGGGCATCCGGAATCAGCTGCGCACCCGATTCTGGGAGATCTACGACAAGAGCTGATCCCGTCGGGGGTGCACCCCAAACTGTGGACTGACGAGATCCTGCGTGCCGCGGACGTGATTGTCACCATGGGCTGCGGCGACGCGTGCCTATCTTCCCCGGACGTCGCTACGAGGACTGGCTCGTGCCGGGGACGGGGGGTACCCAACAGCTGAGGCCCAAGGCCACACGGCGAGGCAGGATATAGGTATGAAGGTAGAGATTCTGTATTTCGATGGCTGCCCGAACTGGCAGGACGCGGGTACCCGAGTCCGGGCGGCGGCTGAATCCGTCGGGTTGTCCGATGTCGAGATCGGCTATCGGCGGATCGAGACGGAGACAGAGGCCGCGTCGCTGCCGTTCGCCGGTTCCCCGACGATCCTGATCGATGGCACGGACGCGTTCGCTGGGGCGGAACCGGTGGCCGAGTTCGCGTGCCGTATCTACTCGACGGCGGCCGGGCTGGCTGGATCGCCCACCGTCGATCAGTTGGCCCAGGTCCTGCGGGACAGACGCTAACGCGCACAGGCGAGAGCACTGCCCGGCGGTGCGACGGTTCCCGTGAGGATGGCCGCTAGGGCGATTGCGCCAGGAGCGCTGACATCTCGGCCGAGAGGGGCATTGCCGTCATGAGCCCGGCACGGGTTCGCCCGGTGTTGCCCTCGGGGTAGCGGCCGAGCGTCGATCCGGGCGCGGCGACGATGATGCGGATGATCTGGCCGATCGCCTCGCGGCGGTCTCGTTGGCGCAGGGCGAGTCCGAGCATGGCGA
>NZ_BAVQ01000014.1 GCF_000524475.1 Tomitella biformata AHU 1821
GAGCTGATATATATCGAGTAGGCCTTCACAAACACCTCCGGAGGTGCAAGGAAGGGAATGTAAGAAATTCCCACTTCGCCGAGGCTGGGGACGTTCCCGCGTCCCACGCCTCGCAGCACCCCGGAGGTGTTTGCTATGTCCGCCACCAACCAACCAGTGACGTCATCCACCATTGTCGTCGCCGTCGATGTCGGCAAGTCCGTCGCCGCGATCTCCGCCACCACCGCCGACCGCCACCGACTGTTCGGCCCTGTCGAGATCACCATGACCGTCACCGCCGTCGCCGACCTGACCACGCATATCCAATCCCGAATTCCAGCAGATGCACAGGTCAAGCTTGGTATCGAGGCCGCCGGGCACTACCACCACCCCATGCTCGACCACTCGTGGCCCACCGGCTGGGAGGTCCTCGAGGTCAACCCCGCCCGCGTCGGCGAGCAACGCCGGATCAACGGCAAACGCCGCGTCAAGACCGATGCCATCGACCTCGAGGCGATCACCGACCTGGTCTTGGCCGGGCAGGGCCAACCCGCTTCCGCACGTCCCTTGGTGATCGAGCAGATCACCGCACTGACCGCGCACCGGACCCGCCGCGTCCTGGCCCGCACTGCGGTCAAGAACCAACTGATCAGCCAACTCGACCGTTCGTTTCCCGGACTCACGCTCGCCCTGCCGAGGGTGCTCGACACCAAAATCGGACGCCTGATCATCGCCGAGTTCGCCGACCCCGCCCGCCTACGGCACCTCGGCACAGCCAAGCTGATCCGCTTCGCCGGCAACCGCGGCCTGCAACTACGCCAACCCGTCGCCGAACGGCTGATCGCCGCCGCCCGCGAGGCCATGCCCACCCACGCAGCGCCCATGGCCCGGCAGATCCTCGCCCAGGACGCGGCGCTGCTCGCCGACCTCGACGCCCAGATCGGGACCGCCGAGGCGCAACTGGCCGCGCTGCTACCCGACAGCGACTTCGCGACGCTGACCACCGTCCCCGGATGGGGTGTCGTCCGTGTCGCCAATTATGGTGGGGCACTAGGTGATCCGGACCGGTGGCCGGGGCCACGGCAGGTCTACCGGGCCTCCGGGCTCTCCCCGATGCAGTACGAGTCCGCCGGGCGGCGCCGGGACGGGAAGATCAGCCGCGAGGGCTCCGTGCGGCTGCGTCGGGCATTGATCGACCTCGGTCTGGGTTTGTGGCTTATCGAGCCCGCCGCCCGGGCCCGTGGGGCTGAGCTGCGGGCCCGCGGTATGAAGGGCAAGGTCATCGCCTGCACCATGGCCAACCGCGCCAACCGGATCGCGTTCGCGATGGTCCGCGACCACACCGCCTACGAGCCGGCCCGCTGGGCCTGACGACCGGGCCTGACCACCGCCGCTGCTGCCCCTGCCCCGGTCCTCGCCATGGGGCGACGGAGCGCAAAGAGCGGTCCACCGCCTGGGATACGTTTCGCCACAGCCGATGCCATGTCGCGGTGGACGGCGATGAGCACCGGCGCACACTGCTCCGCGATCGGGCAGACCACCATGCCCCGGGCCCCACTGGGCCGACCGTCTGGGTGAGAGGAGATTCCGATTGGTGTGAGCCCTTCACAACTCCGGCCGTAGATGTCAGGCTGGAGGGTGGGACGAGGGGCTGGATCAGATGCCGCCTGAGCTATGGCGGACCGGTCACCCGGTTACGCCGCAACTAGCTTGGCACCCGGCCCCTCGCCCTCATAGCAGCCCGAACGTCGCCAGATGACCCGCCAATCTCGGGTGAGGTCGCATATGTCAGCGTGGGCGCTGGGCACCCACCCCCCCGAACCGGCACACCGGCCGAACAGCACCGGCCCTGGCACCGCCGCCACTCGCGACGGCGATGCCACCTGGGCCAGCCCGCACTTGACAAGACCTATAGCCAGCTAG
>NZ_BAVQ01000013.1 GCF_000524475.1 Tomitella biformata AHU 1821
GTGGGAATTTCTTACATTCCCTTCCTTGCACCTCCGGAGGTGTTTGTGAAGGCCTACTCGATATATATCAGCTCGGCACGGCAAGTTAGCTCGTCACCTCGACGAGGTGCCGCAGTTCCGCGTTGAACTCGAAGGGCGCCTCGACGGGGGTCATGTGCCCCGCGCCGTCGAGCACCACATAGCGCTCTAGGGCGCCGGTCGCCCGCAGCATCTCGGCCATCCGCTCCGAGTGCACGGCCGGGGTCAGCCTGTCCGCAGAGCCGACGATCACGGTGGTGGGCGCGGTGATGGCCGCCAGGCCTACCCGCACGTCGACGTCGCTGAGCGCCACGCCCCAGCGGCCGCGGTTGCGGGCCCGGCAACTGCCCACGATGGCCCGGCTGAACGCCACCTGCGCGCGAGTGGAGCCCCCGCCCATCGAGGCATATTGGAAGCCCCAGGCCGGCAGCAGGCCCGCGGCCAGCGGGGCGGAGAGCGCGACCCGGCCCACCGCGTACGCGCCGGGCAGTCGTGTGGGGAAGGGCAGCACGCCGAAATCGTTGAGTAGGCGGTCCGTCGCGGTGCTGGCCAGCACGACGCCACGGCACTGCTCGGACACCAGGCCCGGGTACCGCCCCGCCCAGGCGCTGATCGTCATGCCGCCCATGCTGTGGCCGACCAGGATCGCGCGCTGCCCGCCGGCTACCGCGGCCCGTACGACGGCGGCGAGATCGTCGCCGAGGGTAGCGATGGTGGGCTCGCTGAGGCCGCTGGGAGTGCGTCCGTGCCCGCGCTGGTCGTAGACGATCACCCGGTGGCTCTGCGCCAAATCGTTGATCTGCGCGTTCCACACCCGCGAGTGGCAGGACCAGCCATGGCTGAGGACGATGGGGACGCCGTCGGCCGGGCCGCGCGCCTCCGTGTAGATGGCCGTGCCGTCATCGGCGACCACCTCGAGGATCTCCGGATCGATGGTCGGATCGCGCAGCAGCAAATCCATCGCGCGACGGCGATCGTGGGTGTCCGAGGCCGAGGGGACTCGTCGGCCGCCGCCCCCGAATCGCGTGAGAGCCAGCGCGGTTGCTGGCCGCAAGGGCAGATTGGTGCCTGGAATATTGACCATCAGCCCGATCCTTCTCCGCTCCCACATATCTACCCGCACACGCAGGTGTCCCCCGCGAGAACGCGGGGACACCGTTGTAGCGTAGAACTTTTTCGACCGCGCCGCAGCAATAAAATCCCAGCGCCTAGGCGATGTGCGCCCGGCGCAGCAGCAGTGCGGACGGCCCGCCGATCAAGCCGATTGAGTCCAGGAATTCCACCGTCCCCGCGCAGCCCTCGTGGAGCATCGCGGAATAGTGCCGGTTGTGGCGCGCCGCGCGTCGCGCCTGCTTCGGGTCGAGGCCGACGGCCCGGTACACCTCGGGGCTGACCAGTGTGCGGACGATGAAGAACGCGACACCGCCGAGCGACAGCCGGACATACCAACGTTGCAGCCGAGTGAGCTCCGCCGCCTTGCGGATGGCCTCCTCGCGGGCGAAGCGGATGTGGCGGGCCTCCTCGGTCACGTGGATCTTGCTGACCTCCCGGGTGATCGGCTGGATGCGGGCATCGCGCATGAAATCGCGCTGCATCATGTCCAGGATCTCCTCCGCGAACAGGGTGCCGCCGTAGGCCAGCGAGCCGGTGGACGTGGACTTGAAGAACGTGCCCAGCCACATCAACACCCGACCGGGCTTATAGCTGGGGATCCCGTAGGTTTGCGCCGCGCGGGCGAACATCGCGGAGTGCCGGCACTCGTCGCCGATCTCGGTCAGCGCGAACCGCACATGGGCGCTGGCGAAGTCCTGCCAGTAGATATCCCGCAGGAGCATCTGCATCAGGATCATCTCGAACCAGATGCCGGTGGAGCTGATGCTCGCAGCCTCGTGCGCGGTCAAGGCCACGCGCTGCTCCTGCGACATCGATTCCCACAGTTCGGTGCCGTACAGGCTGCACCACTCCGGCGTCATGCCGTACAGGGCGGGGTCGAGGGGCTGGTCCCAGTCGATCTCGACATTGGGGTCGAAGGATTTACGTGCGGAGGAGTTCAGCAGCCGGGCGGCGGTCTCTTGCCGAGGCGGCCGCGGCGCTGGCGGCTGGACACGATTTCCGGTGATCGACATGATCGACCCGCTCTCGCGAAATGTAGCCAGGACTTCCGGTTACATACATCCAGTATGGCACCGGGCCCGCGAAGTCACCAGGACTTTGGCTGCTGGATCTCGTCGACCTTGGGGCGGACATCGGCCATGTACACGCCGATGGCGACCACGCCGATGACTCCAAACAGGCTCACCGGCCCCATCAGGAAGATCACGATAGTCGACACCGCGAGGATGCCGAGCCAGATGGGCTTGGTCAACTTGCCCACGGCTGGGAACGCGTCCGCACGCTGCCGGATCGCATGAACCACCGCCACGGCCCCGAAAGCGAGGGCGGCGAGCTTAAGGGCGAAGAACAACCACGATACGGTTTGCACCCCGTCAGTCTACGGATAGCAGACGCCCTGGCCACCATTACGGTGTCCAGGGCGTCCGATAACGCTATTCGGCAAGTGCCGAGCTAATTCAGGCCTTCTTGCCCGGGGCCCGCTTGGCGGCGGGAGCAACCGGAGCAGCCTTGGCAGCCGGGGTGGCCGGGGTGGCCTTGGCGGCCGGCTTGCTCGGGGCGGCCGGAGCAGCCCTCTTCGCGGCCGGGGCCTGCTTCTGCGCCGCCTCGGAAACCTTCGCGGCAGCCTCGGTGGCGGACTTCTTCGCCTTGTCGGCGATCTCGGTCACCTTGTCGGCAGCGTCGGCGCCGGCGTCGACCACACGGTCAGCAGCCTCGTTGAGCTCCTCGCCGGCATCGATGCTGGCATCGCCGATGCGGTTGGAGACCAGGCCGCCCAGCTTGGCGGCGCGCTCGCCGACCTCACGGGTACGGGCCGCCACGGTGCCGAGGGCCTCCTCGGTCAGCTCGCGGGCGTCGGCGACATAGGCCTCGGCGCGCTCCAGGTTCTCCTCGACCAGCGGCTGGTGGCGGAGGCGCTCGACGGCCCCCTCGCCGCGCTCTGCGAGGGAGTTGTACAGGTCGGTCGCGACCTGGACGTACGCCTCGGCGACCTTGCGGAGCTCCTCGGGGGTGAACTTCTCGCGGAGGTCGGAGATCTGGGTGGGGACATCCTCGGGCAGCCCCTGCAGACGCTCACGGGTCTCCTCCGCCTTGGCCTGCCAGTCCGCGGTGCGGGCCTCGGCACGCTCGCGCAGCTTGGTGGCGACCTCAGTCACGGCCTGCAGCGCGTAGTCGCCTGCACCGACGGCGGCGAACAGCGGGGTCTTTACATTCTCGATCGGGTTGGACATGTCACGCTCCCTGAATGGGTAGATTTCGGTCGGTCGACCGGTGGTCAATTGACCGGTGCCGTCACCTTGGGATCGGCTCCGGCTGCCTCGACGGCTGCGGTTGCAGCCGCCACGGCGACGTTCTCTCGACAGAAGGACTCGTAGACCTCAAGGACCACTTGCCGCTGCCGCTCCGTCAAAGCGGGGTCACTGAGCACGGCGTCTCGCACCGGGCTCGGCTCACGCTGCTCGAGGATTCCCGCGCGGACATACAGCGCCTCCGCGGACATCCTCAGCCCCTTGGCGATCTGGCCCAGGACCTCGGCTGAGGGCTTGCGCAGCCCCCGCTCGATCTGACTCAAGTACGGATTACTCACCCCCGCACGTTCAGCCAACTGCCGCAGGGAGAACTGCGCGGTCTCGCGCTGCGACCGGATGAAGCTGCCGATGTCCTGCGCGGTGTTGACGACCTTTTCCGTGCCGATCGCAACCGCATTCTCTACGTTCTCAGTCATGGCATCCTCCGTTGGCTACGAACCCAGAATAGCAGATCTGCTAACTATTGCAAGCACGTTGCTTGCACTGGGGTAATTTTCCCTGTGCGATCGATCACGCTGGTCCAGACTGTTTTAATGCTCAACTACCCGCCGACGATGACTTGCGAAACAACGTGAATCACCAAGCCAGCTAGCGCTCCGACCACCGTTCCGTTGATCCGGATGAACTGCAAATCCCGCCCGGCCTGCACCTCGATCTTGCGGCTGGCCTCCTCCCCGTCCCACCGCGCGACGGTGTCGGTGATGACGCTGGTGATCTCGCCGGAGTAGTTCTCCACCACGTATCGCGCGCCGTCTGAGAGCCAGCGGTCGACCTTGCCGCGTGCCGCCGGATCGTCCCGCAGGCGCTCGCCGATACGGATGCTGTACTCGACGAACTTTGTCCGCAATGTGCTCGACGGGTCCCGGACCGAGTCCTCGATCAACTTCTTGGCGATCCGCCACGCCGCCTCCGCCGCCGTCGCGATCTCCTTGCGCCCCATCAGCTCGGCCTTGACCTTCTCCGCCTTGGCCATCGTCGCGGGATCGTTCTGGAGGTCCCGCGCGAAGTCGACGAGGAACGCGTTCATCGCCTGCCGAATCTCATGCTGCGGGTCCGAGCGCACCTTCCAGGTGAACTCGACGATCTCTCGGTGGATCTTCTCCCCCACCATCATGTCGACGAACTTCGGCGACCAGGTCGGCGAATCGCGCGTGATGACCCGGTCGATGGTCTCCTGCGAGCCCAGCGCCCACTCGTACGCCCGCTCGCACAGCATCTCGATGATCGGCAGCTGGCGGTCCTCCTTGAGCAGCTCCTCGAGGACCTTGCCGATCGGTGGGCCCCACGCCGGCTCGGCGAGGCGGCGCACGATGGTCGCGTCGATGATCTGCTGGACGTCGTCGTCCTTGAGCACCGTCACCAATCCCAGCGCCAGCGTCGACGCCTCCGCCGCCACCCGCTCGGCATTGCGCGGCTGTGCCATCCACGTGCCGACCCGCTCGGGGATGCGCGCCGACTCGAGCTTGCCCAGCACCGCCTCCGGCGCCAGGAAGTTCTCGCCGACGAACGAGCCGAGGCTCTCCCCGATCTGATCCTTCTTCTTTCGGATGATGGCGGTGTGCGGGATCGGGATCCCCAGCGGATGCCGGAACAGCGCCGTGACGGCGAACCAGTCCGCGAGCCCGCCGACCATGCCCGCCTCAGCCGCGGACTTCACATAGGACACCCAGCCGTGCTCACCGCCGCCCTCCGAGAGGAGGCACAGCAGGTACACCAGCGTCACGCCCACCAGGAAACCCGTGGCCACGAGTTTCATGCGGCGCAGATCCTTGACCTTCGCAGCGTCGTCAAATGTTGTCAGCACCTAGCCATTGTCGCCGCCGCACGCCCGCCGCGCGCGCTATCGGGGGCCAACGTCACATTCGCGGGAAGGATGACCCGCCACCGCATGCCACCGCATTCCTGGCACCACATACAGTTGCTAGAGACAGAAATCGGCAGAGTTGACAGGCAATGTGGAGCACGGTGACGGACAGCAAGCAATCGGCAGCCCCGGTGATCGATGGCCGGAAGCGGCGCTGGCAGGAACATAAGCTCGCCCGCAGGTCGGAACTGGCCGACGGCGCGCTGGCCGCTATCCGGCGCCGCGGAAGCGACATCGGCATGGACGAGATCGCCAGCGAGATCGGCGTGTCCAAGACCGTGCTCTACCGCTACTTCGAGGACAAGAGCGACCTCACCAGTGCCGCGACGCTCCGCTTCATGGAGAACCGGCTAGCACCCGCCCTCGCTGAGGCCTTCTCCCAGGACTTGGACGAGTTCGGGCTGGCCGAGGCCGCCATCTCCGTCTATGTCCGCACGGTCGCCGACGAGCCGGAGATCTACCCGTTCGTGATGGGAATGAAGGCCACCGGGCCGGGTGTCCGCGACGCCGTCGCGGCGAGCGAGCAGATCGTCGCCGACATGCTCGCCGAGGTCCTGCGCCTGCACCTCGCGCAGCGCGGCCTCGCCACCGAGGGCTCGAGCACCTGGGCATACGGCGTCGTGGGCGCGGTGCAGGTGGCCACCCACCGCTGGATGTCGCATCGCACGACGGACGTCGACGAGCTGATCGAGCACCTGCTGATGCTGGCCTGGGGCGCCATCGAGGCGATCGTCAAGGCTAATGGCTCCCGCGCCCAGTTCATGGCGGCAAACCACATCCTGCCCACGCCTGACCAGAGCTGACTACTCGGACACCTCGAACCGTTTGTGCCGCGAGGTGTGGCCCGAGACCAGCTCCACACGGCTCTTCGACACGCCGTAGTGCTTGGCCAGCACCTCGATCGCGGCCTTGTTCGCCTTGCCCTCCACCGCCGGCGCGCGCACGAAGACCACCAGGGTCCCGTCGTCCTGCCGCTCGACGAGGGGGCCCTTCTTGCTGTTCGGCTTGATCTGCGCGCTGACGATCATGCGGCCAGTATCCCGCACTAGTGGCCACTGCGGCGGACGCCGCCCCCAGACCCTGATTCGATACCTATCTATATTGATATTTCTAGATTCAGAGCGCAAGATGGCATCGACAGTTATCAATACAACGCCATTGGAGTGACCGTCATGTCCCGCGCCCAGCTCGCCCTCAATGTCGCCGACCTCGAAGGCTCGGTGACCTTCTACTCCAAGCTATTCGGCGTCGAGCCCGCCAAACGCCGACCCGGTTACGCGAACTTCGTGATCGCAAATCCGCCACTCAAGCTCGTCCTGATCGAGGGCGAGCCCGGCCAGGCCACCCGCCTGGACCACCTCGGCATCGAGGTGGAGACCGCCGAGGAGGTCGCCGCGGCCACCACCCGACTCAAGGCCGCCGAGCTCGCCACCTTCGAGGAGAATGACACGTCCTGCTGCTACGCGCTGCAGGACAAGGTCTGGGTGCACGGTCCCGGACAGGAGCCGTGGGAGGTCTACGTCGTGAAGGCCGACGCCGAGCAGATGGGCGAGAGCCCCGCCATCGACGGTCCTGCCTGCTGCGCAGGCTGACCTCCTACTGGTAGTTCCGCGACTTCACCGCCATCCTCAGGTCCAGGGGCTCGAGCCGCTCGGCGACCACGCTGACCGCGCCCGTCGCGTTCTGCACCTGCCCGCGCACCAGCAGCGCCGTCGCGGTGTGTGCCAGCTGTTTGTGCCGCGCCCACAGCCCCACCGAGCACACGACGTTGACCATCCCCGTCTCGTCCTCGAGGTTGATGAACGTCACCCCGCCCGCGGTGGCCGGGCGTTGGCGGTGCGTGACGGCGCCGGCGATAAGAACCCGGGAGCCGTCGCGCACCCCGAGCAGCCCGTTGGCCGGCACCACACCGAGCGAGTCCAGGTGCGCGCGCAGGAACTCGGTGGGATAGCTGTCCGGGGAGATGCCGGTGGCCCACACGTCCGCCGCCGCCAGCTCGAGCTTGCTCATACCCGGCAGCGACGGCGCGTTGGCCAGGGTGCCCAGTCCCGGCAGCTTGTCCGGGCGCTCGGCCGCCGCCGCACCCGCCGACCACAGGGCCTGGCGGCGGGTGGCCCCAAAGCAGTCGAAGGCGCCCGCCGTGGCGAGGGCCTCGGCCTGCGCGGTCGAAAGTTCCACCCGGCCGGTCAGATCCAGCATCGACGTGAAGTCGCCATCCGCGCGTCGGGCATCCTCTATCTCCTGTGCCTTGTCCGCCCCGAGGCTGCGGATCCCCGCCAGGCCCAGGCGCAACTGAAGACCGTCGCCCTCGAGGGTGGCCTCGGCCAGGCTCGCGTTGACGTCGACGCCGTGGACCACGACGCCATGCCGGCGGGCATCGGCGACGAGGGACTGCGGGGAGTAAAAACCCATCGGCTGCGCCCGCAGCAGCGCCGCGCAGAATGCCGCCGGGTGGTGCAGCTTAAACCACGCGGAGTAGAACACCAGCGCGGCGAAGGACTGCGAATGGCTCTCGGGGAAACCGAAATTGGCGAAGGCGTAGAGCTTCTCGTAGATCCGGTCCGCCTTCTCGCCGGTGATGCCGTGGAGCTGGCGCATGCCGTCATAGAAGCGCCCGCGCAGCCGGTCCATCTTCTCCGGCGAGCGCTTGGAACCCATGGCCCGGCGCAGCTGGTCCGCCTCGGCCCCGCTGAACCCGGCGACGTCCACCGCCAGCTGCATCAGCTGCTCCTGGAACAGCGGGATGCCGAGGGTCCGGGCCAGCGCGGGCTCCATCGACGGGTGCTCAAAGCTCACCGGCTCCGCACCGTTGCGCCGCCGGATATACGGGTGCACCGAGCCGCCCTGGATGGGGCCGGGGCGGATCAGCGCGACCTCCACGACAAGGTCGTAGAAGTTGCGGGGCTTGAGCCTGGGCAGTGTCGCCATCTGCGCGCGGGACTCCACCTGGAACACCCCGACGGTGTCCGCGCGCTGGAGCATCTCGTAGACGGCCGGCTCGGCGAGGTCGAGCTGCGCGAGGTCCACGGTGAGGCCCTTGTGCTCGGCAACGAGGTCGATCACGTAGTGCAGCGCGGACAGCATGCCTAGTCCCAGCAGGTCGAACTTCACCAGACCCACTGCCGCGCAATCGTCCTTGTCCCACTGCAGGACGCTGCGGTTCGCCATGCGGGCCCACTCGACGGGGCATACGTCGGCGACGGGCCTATCGCAGATCACCATGCCGCCGGAGTGGATGCCCAGGTGGCGGGGGAAGTCCTCGATCTGGCCGGCGAGGTCCAGGACGGCGGCGGGGATGTCATGATGCTCGTCTTTCTGGCCGCCGACTCGGCCCCAGCGGCTGACCTGCTTGCTCCACGCATCTTGCTGGCCCGGCGAGAACCCGAGCGCGCGCGCCATGTCCCGCACCGCCGAGCGCCCCCTGTAGGTGATGACGTTGGCGACCTGCGCGGCGTGGGTGCGGCCGTACTTTTGGTAGACGTACTGGATGGCCTCCTCGCGGCGGTCGGACTCGATGTCCACGTCGATATCGGGCGGGCCGTCGCGGTCCGGGGACAGGAACCGCTCGAACAGCAGCCCGTTGCGGACGGCGTCGACCGCCGTGATTCCCAGGGCATAGCAGACGGCGGAGTTCGCGGCCGAGCCCCGGCCCTGGCAGAGGATGTCGCTGCGCCGGCAGAACTCTACGATGTCCCAGACCACGAGGAAGTAGCCGGGAAAGTCCAGCTGCTCGATCACGGCTAGCTCGTGCTCAATCTGCTTGTACGCCTTGGGGTTCTCCCGCGCGCTGCCGTAGCGCCGGGCCGCGCCGCGCATGGTCAGCTCGCGGAGCCAGCTGCGCTCGTCGTGCCCGGTCGGCACATCGAACGGTGGCAGCTTGGGCGCGATCAGCCGCAGGTCGAACGCCAGCTCGCGGCCCAGCTCCGCCGCGTGCTCGACAGCCCCCGGGTACCGCGCGAACAGCGCCGCCATCTCCGCCCCCGAGCGCAGGTGGCCCCCGCCCGTCGGCGGCAGCCAGCCCGCGGCGTCGTCGAGGCTGCGCCGGGCCCGCACCGCCGCCATCGCCATCGCTAGGCGGCCGTTCTTGGGCGCCGCGTAGTGCGCGGCGGTGGAGGCGATCACGCCGAGGCGGTGGCGGCGGGCCAACTCGAACAGCGCGTCGTTGCGCTCGTCGTCCTCGGGCACGCCGTGCCGGGTGAGCTCGACGGTGACGTGCTCGCGGCCGAAGCGCTCGATCAGCTCCCCCAGCGCCGCCTCCGCCGCGGCGATCCCGCCGGCCGACTGTAGTGCCTTGCGCACGTGGCCTTTTCGGCAGCCGGTGAGAATCTGCCAGTGCCCGCCCGCCGCGTCGGCGAGCCCGTCGAGGTCGTAGCGGGTGTGCCCCTTCTGCCCGCCGGCCAGGTGCGCGGCGGAGATCTCGCGGGAGAGCCTGCGGTAGCCCTCCTGCCCGTGGGCGAGCACCAGCAGATGAGTGCCATCGGGATCCGGCCCGCCGCTGGCCCCGGCACGCTCTCCCGACGCGCCCAAGTTCAGTTCCGCCCCGAACACGGTCCGCATGCCGAGGCCCATCGCGGCCTCGGCAAAGCGGACCACGCCGTAGAGCCCATCGTGGTCGGTGAGCGCGATCGCCTCCAGGCCCAGCCTCGCAGCCTCCTCGATCAGGGCCTCCGGCTGGCTGGCCCCGTCGAGGAAGCTGAACGCCGAGTGGGCGTGCAGCTCCGCGTAGGGCACCGTCGTGCGCGGCGGCGCCACCTCGGGGGCCAGGTACTCCCCGCGTTTGCGGGACCAGGCGGGGCCGTCGCCGCCATCCCCCACCACGGGCGCACGGCCCGAGAGCACCCGCTCCATCTCCGACCAGGTCTGCGGGCCATCGCTCCAACGCATGACGGACCCCTTCCCTGACAACTACGCACGGTCCCCGCCGCAGGGAAGGAGCGGCGGAGAATAGAACGTTCATTCGAATGATACTTTCGCGTGCCCGCCCCGTCAAGACAGCCCGCGTGGAACACTGGGCGGCGCCCTACGACAAGGAGACCCCTTGAACCTTGAGATGGCCATCGTCTCGGTGTATCTGCGCCGCACCCGCAAACCCGTCTGGTCCGATGTCGACCACTTCGCCAAGCAGCTTCGTGCCCCGAAAGCCGACCCGGCGCCCCCGCGCCGGCTGCGGTCCCGACACCTGGTCGAAGAGTCGACGGTGCGGGGCTTCCGCCTCTTCACGGTGACGCCGCGGGCGGGCGCGACCGGCCGCGGCGTGCTGTATCTGCACGGAGGCGGGTATGTGAACTCGATCGCCCCGCAGCACTGGGCGCTGATCTCGAAGCTCGCCGATCAGGGCGCGACGGTGCGCGTGCCGCTGTACGGGCTGGCCCCGCAGCACACGTTCACCGAGGCCTACGAGCTGCTCGACAAGGTCTACGACGGCCTGGCCGCCGACTCGGATGAGCTGGTCATCATGGGCGACTCCGCGGGCGGCGGCCTCGCTCTGGGCTTCGCCCAGACCCTGCGCGACGCGGGCCGGCCGCTGCCCCGGTCCCTGACGCTGATCGCGCCGTGGCTGGACATCGCGTGCCGCAATCCCGAGATCGACGCGCTAGAGCCGCTGGACCCATGGCTGGCCAGGCCCGGCGCGATCCTCGCCGGCCAGACGTGGGCCGCCGGCACCGACCGCGACAACCCGCGGCTGAGCCCCGTGTTCGGGGACATGACCGGGCTGCCGCCGCTGCACGTGTACTGCGGAACCCTCGACATCGTGTACCCGGACGTCAAGGTGCTGGCGCGGCGGGCGCGAGAGGCCGGCGTCGAAGTGGACCTGACCATCGCCGAGGGCGCCTGCCACGTGTATCCGCTGGTGCCGACGAGGGAGGGCCGGAGGGCGCGCGAGCGGATCGTGGCGATGGCGGCGGGGGCAGATGATCAGTACAAACCAAGCTGACCGATGATGTTCTCCGCCGCCGTGACGATCGCCTGAGCGTGTTTGATTGCCACATCCGCCTCATCGACGGCGGCGTCGTCGCCGGGCCGCTCCGGATACTCCAACTCGTTGCGCCGTCTACGCAAAGCGCCGAACTGTCGAAAGCCCGGACCGAATTGTCCACGCACGGCTTCCTCGACAGCGTAGTGCCCCCCTTTCGTCGTGGGCCGCAGTCCTTGATGTGCGAGCAGAGCGGTCACTGCCTGACGTGCCGCGTCATAGGCGAGTACAAAGGCCGAGTCTGGATCCCGCTTCACGGCTATCCTTGCCGTCTCCAGCGTGACCGCCGCCTTCTTCAGGAGCCGCTCGCCGCTAGCGGTCTCACCAGTGAGCTTCTGCAAAGCCCCGGACGCGACGAGCGCGTTGATCTCGTCTTCGCCACGCCTCCAGCGAGCCATTATGCCTCGAACACGACTGTGAACGCCGACGCCCTGATCTGGGCGACGAGCACATCAGCGGGATCCTGATACTGCTGAGCAGTACGCACAACCGGATTGACCTCGATACCGAGCCGCGCCTGCGCCCGGTCGGCCGCATCGTATACATCGGCCCGGTCGACCTTGCCGACCACCAGCACATCGATGTCCCGCGGCGGAGGTCCGGCCGCGCCGGCATACCGTGCCGCCCATGACCCGAAGATCAGCACCTGCTCGACGCCGTCGACTGCGAACTCTTCGGCGATCACCACCTTCGGCCCGAAGGTTATCTCCAGCAACTGGGTGAGGGCTGGAGCAGCGGGGTGGCTGGTGTTGGCCCGCACCAGCCGGTTTCGCCCCAGCGTCCGACTAGTCACAAGGTCCGCTTCGTCAAGACGGACCACCTCGCGATGCAAAGTGGATAGCGGCACCTTCAAGCGCGCAGCAAGATCGCTCACACCGAACTCCTGGTCAGGGTGCAGCATGAGCCACATCAGCAACTCCGCCTGATGTTGCGACCGGAACACTGGCAGCAACGCAGGACCAACACTACGCATAACTGAAAGATATCTCCCACTTAAAGGGATTGTCAATGGTGGCATCAGATCCGCTCCGAGATCCGCTCCCGATGCCCCGTCAGATCCGCGAGCTCCGCCGCCACCTGCCCCGCACGCCAGCCAGCCCCGTTGGTGACGGCGGTCGACGTCTGGCCCACCTCAGGAAATTGCCGCTCGAACACCTCTCCTACCGCTTCGGCCCGGGCCGCCATGATCGGCACCAGTTGCGTCCCATACTGGACCTCCGCCTCCCGGCTGGCCCCCTCCTTCGCCTCCAGCAACCGCTCCCCGATCCGGTGGGCGAAACCGATCAGGAAGGACCGTCGAAAGCTCGGCGCACGGTTCAATCGCTGCCCGCCGCCGGCCTCCGCCATCGCGTTCGATGCCTGCACCAGCAAGGAGGTGTAGAGCAATTCGCACAGGTCCAGGTCCACGGGCAGGCCGACGCAGCTGGCCAGGCCCAGCCCGCCATGCCAGAGCGCCTGAATGCCGTTCGCATTGGCGACGCTATTGAGCAGCTGCATCTTCGCTTCCGGATACGGGTTGTCGATGAGCAGTCGACGCGTGCGCACCTCATCGACGAGCGAGGCGCCATCATCCGCGTCGACGACCGCGCTGTCGAGCGCATAGCGGGTCATCAGGTCCTGGGCCTTCGCGGAGAGCGACTCGGCCTCCGCGGCGAACGTCGTCGACTCCGCCTTCGCCAGCAGTCCGCGGATCCTGGCGAGCACACGCGGATCCGCCCCGCTACGACCTGAGGGCCGGGCGCTCGCGCGGCCCCACTTCGAGGGGACCGGGATCAGAGGCTCCATCCTCGGTAGCCGGCCGCAGTGCCCGAGGACCTGCAGGATCGCCGTCCATGCCTTTGCGGGGTCGCCGCCCTCTGATTGCCGCCAGTGCGTCACCATTGCCTGAGTGGGGAGGAAGGCGGGCAGCTTCATTTCCTCGAGCTGTTCTCGCCACTGTGCCGGAGCCGTCGTGTGGGCGCTGGTGCGCGAGGCGTGATAGCCGACTGCGGTGGTCACCAGGCGCGTAGCCCGCGCATCGAACTCCCTGCGCACACAGTGCACCGCCTCCGCAGGCTGCCATCCGTTCGCGAAAAGACCGTCGAGGGTCAGGTCGAACATTTCCGACAGCCGGGCATCCGCAATCGCGCGATCCGGGTGGGTGTCCCGCTCCGTCAGCTCCGCCACCACGTTGCTCAGATACGCCGCGTGGGAGCTGCCGCGCGCCGCGTAGTCGATCCCGGCATATACCAACTCCTCCACCTCGGAGAGCCAGTTCCCAGCGCCTCCCCCACTGCGACCCCGACCGGACTGCCGCTGATCACGCCGCTGTTGCTTCCGCTTGCGGGCGGCCCGATTCTGCTGGTTGTTGCGGCTCATGATCGTCCCCTTCGATCGGCGTTTGAGCGAGATCTTATTCCTGCCCTCTGACATCGGCGACACAAGCCGGTCACATTCCGAGCCGCCGCCTCGTCCCATTTGCAGGAGGCCCCACCGCGGCCTCCCCGAGCACAGGAGTCCACCATGGCGCGCATCCCCGCAGTCTCCCCCGCCGACGCCGGGCCGATGACGAAGCTGTCCTACCGCATCGCGGCCCGCAAGTACGGCGAAGTGCCCGAGCCGTTCGCCGTGACCCTGCACCACCCCGGCCTCGCCCGCGCTAGCACCGTCCATGAGTTGATGGCTGAGCGCGCGTCGAAAGTGCTGCCCGCCAATATCCGCGACATCGCCGTGTACCGCACCGCCTGGACCATTGGCTGCTCGTGGTGCGTGGATTTCGGCACCATGCTCCAGCGACTCGACGGCCTCGACACCGAGCGGCTCGCCCACATCGCCGACTACTCGACCTCCGAGCTCTACAGCGAGGACGAGCGGGCCGCGATCGCCTACGCCGATGCCATGACCGGGGACGTCGCCACGGAGGTGACGGACGCACAGGTGGCGGACCTCGAACGGCGCTTCGGCCGGGACGGACTAATAGAGCTGACCTATCAGATCGGGCTCGAGAACCTGCGGGCGCGCATGAATTCGGCGCTGGGCATCCATGAGCAGGGGTTCAGCGCTCAGGATTCCAGCACAGGCGCGTGCCGAGTGCCGTGGGCGGATCAGGACGTGACAGAGCAGGGCTAATCACAGCCGGACGCCGCCGAGCTTCGCGGGATTGACCATGTCGTAGCCGGCCCACACGACGCCATCGCGCACGGCGCAGGCGACGACGCGGCGAGTGATCTCGCGTCGCCCGGTGGCGGGATCCCCCAGACGCCCCCGGTGCAGCAAACCGAGTTGCCCGTTGACCAGCACCGGTTCCAAGGCCAGCAGGTCGTCCGCGCCGTACATGCGTGTGAGGCCCAGCAGGAATCGCCCGACGTGGTCGGGGCCGGTGAGGATGTTGGGCGCGGTGCGACTGGTGCCGCCGGCGTCGCCGATGAACCGGGCGTCCGGGTGCAGTGCCCGCACTACGGCGGCCACCTCGCCCGACGCGACCGCGGCCAGCAACGCCTGCACCCCCGCGTCGTGCTCGGCTTTAGGCGCGAGCACTGGCGCCGCCTCCGCGATCCTCCGTGCGCGGGAGGCAGACTGCCGCGCCGCCGCCGCGGAGATTCCCAGCACGGCGGCGATCTCGGCGAAGGGCACACCGAACCCGTCATGCAGCACAAACGCCACCCGCTGGTCCGGGCCCAGCGTGTCCAGGACGACCAGTGCGGCCAGACGGTTGTCCTCGTCGCGCACCACCGCGTCCAGTGGGTCCTGCGGGCGGGCGCCGGACAGCGGGGTGACGATCGGCTCCGGCAGCCACTGGCCCACGTACTTCTCGCGTCGGACGGCCGCCGACCGCAGATGGTCCAGGCACAGCCGGCCGACCACCGTCGTCAGCCAGGCCCGCAGGTCCTCGATCTCGGCGGGATCGCCTGCCCGGTCCAGCCGCAGCCAGGCATCCTGCACCGCATCCTCCGCGTCGGCGACGCTGCCCGTGAGCCGGTACGCCACCGACAGCAGATGCGGCCGATGCCCCTCGAAGCACCTGGCCAGAGTGTCTGCGTCCATTCCGCGATTCTACGGTTTCAGCTCAGCGCGGCGAGCGCGCTAGCCCTTGCGCGATGTACCCGAGGGAGCCCAGGGCCAGCGCCCATTTGGCGGTGCTGATCGCGGACACGACCCGGGTGCCGGTGTCGGTGATGTGCTGGCGGTTGTCGATCAGGTGCCAGCCCACCACGTTCTCGATGTAGTCCCCGGCGGCGGAGGCCACCGGCGCGATCTCGAGGAATCTCCTCGTCCGCGGCGACAGCGGGGACCGGGAGCCCAAGGCCCGCGCCCCGGCCCGCAGCGCCAGCGCGTAGATCACCGGGTGGACCATGTCCAGGGGATAGTGCGCCCGGTATCCGGCCAGCTCGCGCGTGTCCATGCCTTCCAAGACCGCCCGATAGGACTCCGCGGAGGTGGCTGTCTGGATCTTCAGCAGCTTGGGTCCGGCCGGTCCCAATGTGCGGAGGATGTTGGCCTGCGAGACGACATAGGCCGCCGCCCAGCCGAGGAAGACGCCGTCTGACTTTGTGAATGCCATTGGGCGAGGCTAACAACGATCGGCCGGTTTCGGGCCCGACGCCACCAGAGCCGCACGGCCACCCACACATTCGCAACGACCATCGCGCCGTACGGGATCGCGAACACGACGAGGCTGCCGAGGGTGGTCGCCGGCGCGAAAGCGTACGGGTCGCGATGCTCGGGGTGGAGTAGCTCGGCCACCATGCCAAAGAGCAGAAGCCCGATGAATCCAACCGTCGCGGCGTTCACGGCGGACACGATCGACCGCCCCACCCAGAAGCTCCTCTGGAAGCACACTCCGCCGCCACAGGCGATCGCCATCAGCGGCAGGAATACCACCATCCCGAAAACGCTAACCAAGCCGAATCCCGCCAGCACGTCAGGAAGCGGCAGGTCCAGGAGGCCGCAAACGAGCATCAACGCCACCGTGAGGAACCCCAGTGCGACCGGCGCCGACGCCACCCACACCGCCCTGGCGAAGTCCCCTGGGTGCGGCTGTGGCGAGGTGGCAGAGGGAAGTCCGAAGTCGGTCACCGGGCCATACTCCCACGCCCGCGGATCAGGAGGCGCCCGCGATATCCCGCTTGCCGTATCCGGCGAAACCGATGGCGACCAGCGCCGCCGCGATCACGATCAGCACCACCGATCCCACCCAATCCACACCTGGCACAAGCACATTCGGGGTGAACCATAGCGGGCTGATCGCCAGCACCCAATCCCACAACCGGAACATTGGGCCCAGGATCGTCAGCGCGAAGGTACTCACCACCCCCAGCCAGGCGAGTTCCCGAAACCTCGGCGCCGCGCCCACAAACGCCACGCCGAAGCCAGTGAGCAGCCACACCGACGGCACGGTCGCGACTGCCTGGAGCACCACGTCGCCAACCCCGATCCCGGCGGTCCCCCGCGCCGCCGCGATCGCCCCGATCCCCACCCCGCCCACCACCATCGCCAGCGCCGGACCGACCAGGGCCAGCACCACGTGGGTGGCAAAGTACCGGGTCCGCGTCACCGCCCCAGCGAGGACCAGCTCACCGCGCCCGGCCACCTCCTCCTCGCACACGCGAAGGACGAGCTGCAGGCCGTAGGCGGCGGCGAGGATCGCGAGGATCTTGAGTAGCGTGCGGATGTACTCGAAGGTGAGGTTCGACGACGCCCCGCCGGCGGTGAGCAGCCGCACCAGCTCGGCGTTCCCGGTGAACAGGTCTGCTATCGAGCCGAACAGGAAGCCGAACACGACGCCCAGCACCACGAACCCGGCGGTCCATGCGCACACCGTGCCCCGCTGGAGGCGCAGCGCGAACCCCCACACGCTGGTGACGATCCCCCCGCGGCCTCGGCCTGGGGTGGAAGGGAGCAGGCCCATGCCAAAATCTCGCCGGGCGAGCAACGCGGTGGACACGGCCACGAGCACCACAGCCAGCGCCAGGCACAGCAGCAGCGGCCACAGGTTGCTCTCCGCGGCCGGGCGTACCCGCTGGGTCCACCCGAAGGGCGTGAGCCAAGTCGCCCACCCCGCGCTGCCACTCGCGTCGACATAGCCGCGGACCAGGTATGCCGCGCCGATGGTGGAGACGACGATGGTGGTGGCGGTGCGCGCGTCGGACGCGAGCTGCGCGGCGACCGCGCCGAGGCCCGCGCCCATCAGCCCGCACGCGGTGAAGGTCAGCGCCAGGGCTAGCGTGGCGGTGACTCCACCGCCCGCGGCGCAGGTGACGGCCAGGCAGACGAGCCCGAGGACCACAGACGCGAGCCCCGCCAGCCCGACCGCGACCAGCAGCCTCGTGTGCCGGCCCACGACGCCCGACGCGATCAACTCGTCGCGCCCGGAATCCTCGCTGGCCCGGGTGTTGCGCACCACGATCAGACCGCCCATGACCGCGGCGAACAGCCCGCCGAGCGCCAAAGCCCGCCAGGTGTTGAAGCCGTCTGCCGTGTCCAGGTTCCCGGCCGGGCCGAACAGGAGGCTGAACACCGGATTCGAGCCGAGGGTGATGGAGAGAGCCTTGCGCTGGGCCGGCGTCGTGAAGATCCAGTTGTAGCCGAGGATGGAGCTGGCCGAGAGCGCTGTGATCAGCACGATCCAGGGTGCGATGCGTCGAATGTCCTGGCGCGCCGTGACTTTGAGCAGTGGCTGGAAGCCCGCCAGCAGGCTGCTCACCCGGCCAACTCCTCGCCGTAATGTCTCAAGAACAGCTCCTGCAGTGAGGGCGGCTCCACGGTCAGCGCCGTGATGCCGCGGGCGCTGAGCTCCGCGATCACCGGCCCGAGGTGCTCGACGTCGACCGACATCCGCACCCGCTCCCCGTCCACCCGCAGTTCCCGCACCCCGGGCAGCCCGTCGAGCCCGGCGTTGCCTGCGCCCAGCACCGCGGTCACCGTCGTGCGTGTGTGCTTGCGCATCTGGGCCAGCGATCCGGTCTCCACCACGACGCCGTCACGGATGATGCTCACCCGGTCTGCGAGCGCCTCAACCTCGCTGAGGATGTGACTCGAGAGCAATACCGTGCGCCCACGGGCCTTCTCCGCGAGGATCTCCTCCTGGAAGACGGCCTCCATCAGCGGGTCCAGGCCGGCGGTGGGCTCATCGAGGATCAGCAGTTCCACGTCCGAGGACAGCGCCGCGACGATCGCGACCTTCTGCCGGTTGCCCTTCGAGTACGTGCGGCCGCGCTTGGTGGGGTCCAGCTCGAAGCGCTCAAGGAGCTCTGCACGCCGGGACTCGTCGAGCCCGCCGCGCAGCGCGCCGAGCAGGTCGATGGCCTCTCCGCCGGACAGATTCGGCCACAGGCTGACATCGCCCGGCACGTAGGCCAGCCGGCGGTGTAGCGCGACGATGTCCCGCCAGGGGTCACCGCCGAGCAGCTCGACGTGGCCGGCGTCGGCGCGCAGCAGCCCCAGCAGCACGCGCAGGGTGGTCGATTTCCCGGACCCGTTCGGCCCGAGGAAGCCGTGCACCTCGCCGGGCTTGACCTCCAGGTCCAGCCCGTCGAGCGCCGTGAACTTGCCGAAGCGCTTGACGAGCCCCTCTATCTGGATCACGGGTTCCATGGCTGTGACGCTACGAGCTTGACCCACCGGGCGTCGCCGGTATCGGAGAACCACGCTGGTCGATGCGTTGGGCCGAGAAAAGGCCGAACACGATCAGGCTCAGGCTCAGGAATGCCGCCAGCACGCACCAGAGGGACGAGTAGTCGGCGGCCTCGAGGAGCACCTGATCGGGCTCCTGCGCCGCGTAGGATTGCCCGCGGGACGCGCCCGACGGACCGAATCTACCTGCGCGTCCAGGACACTAAGGAGCGTCATGATCTTCATCGTCGTCAACTTCCAGGTGAAGCCCGAGCTGGCCGACACCTGGCTGGACCTAGTTGCGCCGTTCACCGCCGCCACCAGGGCTGAGGACGGCAACTTGTGGTTCTACTGGTCACGCGCCGTCGAGGACCCCAACCTGTTCGTGCTCGTCGAGGCGTTCCGCGACGAGGCCGCCGCGGTCACGCACGTGCAGGGGCAGCACTTCATCGACGCGATGCGGGACTTGCAGCCGGCCCTCACCGAGACGCCGCGGATCATCAACACCGTTATCGAAGGCACCGAGTGGTCGCTGATGGGCGAGCTCACCGTCGACTGACGGCTCCGCCAGGGAGTACAACACGAAGTTCGACGCGTCACTGCCCGGCGACACGAGGCCGGGACCCTCAGCTACCTGAAGCGGCTCGCGGCCAAGATCGCCCCGCTGCGCTAGGTGCCTGTGTGCCGCTCGATCAGCTCCACCAGGTGCCCACTGACCCGGTCGAGCGGGTCGGTGGACTGCCCGGCGAGCGAGAGCATGACAGCGCCCTCGATCGATGAGATAGCCAGCGTCGCAAGTGATTCCGCGATGGCGTCGTCCGCCCCGTCGCGCCGCAGGCTCGCCGTGAGCACCCGCTCCCAATCCGCGATGGCCGTTCCCGCCTCGTCCGCGGCCCCGGGCGCCTCCGAGCGGCCGAGCGCGGCGCCGACGACGGGGCATCCGGACTCGTAGCCGCTGCCGGCGATGACCCCCTTCCACTGCTCTACGAACGCCCGCATCGCGTCCGCGGTGGGCCGGCCGTCGACCAGCGCGGCCAACCGGGCGGTCATGAACTCGCCCGCGGTGCGGGTGGAGACCTCGATCAGCTCGGCCTTGCCGTGCGGGAAGTGCTGGTAGATCGAGCGCCGGGCCGCCCCGCTGTGCTCGAGCAGCTCCGTGAGCCCGGTGCCCGCCACTCCTTTGCGCCGCACCAGCTCGATCGCGCTCATGACCAGCCGCTCGCGCGGACCTGCCGTCATCGGACCTCCCGTTGCCAATATACCGATCAGTCTACTATCGTCACCGCCATGACCTCGCAGACATTAAACCCCGCCTCCATGTCCGGCCTCGAACTCCTGCGTTGGATGACCACGCAGGAGGATCCCCGCCCCGGCATCGGCAAGCTCCTCGGCATGGTCCCGCGGACCATCGAGCACGGCGAGGTCTCGTTCGCGATCACGCCGCGCGCCGATTTCTCCAACCCTCTCGGCTCCGTGCACGGCGGCATCTGCGCGACACTGCTGGACTCCGTGATGGGCTGTGCCGTGCACTCGACGCTGCCGGCCGGCGTCGGCTACACGACGCTGGAGCTCAAGCTCAATTACATCCGCACCGTTCCCCTGGACGCCGAGGAGATCACCGGGCACGGGACCGTCATCCACGTCGGCCGCACCACTGCCACGGCCGAGGGCAAGGTCTTCGACAGCGCGGGCCGCCTCGTCGCGCACGGCACCACGACGTGCCTGATCATGCGGCCGAACTGACGCCCTAGTTCGGAGCCACGCCCATCAGCGGCTGCGGCGCGCGAACTGGTCGGCGTATCGTTTAGGTCACCAATTGCCGGACCGCCGACAATCTCCACGTCCCCTCACAAGCTCCCGTACTCCCCGACGGCCCGACCCTCCTTTCACTGGCGTGGGCGGCCGATGCGGAAGCACGGAAGGTGGTTGTCATGCGGGTATTTGTGGCAGGTGACGCGGGGGTTGTGGCGCGGTATCTGGTGCCCAGACTGGTCGACCGGGGCCATCAGGTGACGGCCACGACGACGGATGCCGCCAAACTCGACTCCCTGCGGCAACTCGGTGCCGACGCCGTCGTGATGGACGGGCTCAACGCGTCGTCGGTCAGCGCGGCGGTCGTCGCGGCCCGGCCGGAGGTGATCATCCACGAGATGACGGCCATCTCCGACAAGCCCGACATCAAACACATGGACCGCTGGTTCGCCACGACGAATCTGCTGCGCACCGCGGGGACGGACCACCTGCTGGCCGCCGCAGTCCTCGAGGCCGGCGACGCGGACGACCAGCTCGAGCTCGTCCGCAAGCGCCAGTTCCCACTGGTGGGGCAGGGCACCGGCCACAGCTCGTGGGTGCATCTCGACGACGCCGCGAATGCGACCGTGCTCGCGGTGTAGCAGCATGCCACCGGCGTGTTCAACGTCGTCGACGACGAGCCCGCCCCCGCCCGCGAATGGCTCCCCTACCTGGCCTCGTGCGCCGGAGCGAAGCCGCCGATCCATGTGCCCGCATGGATCGCCCGGATGCTCGCCGGCGACGCGGCGGTGACCATGATGACCGAGGGCCGCGGCTTCTCCAATGCCAGGGCGAAGCGGGAGCTCGGCTGGGAGCTGCGCTGTCCCTCCTGGCGCCAGGGCTTCAAGGAGGGCATCGCCGCATAACCTCATGCACTCCCCACCACCTCGGCGAATCCGCTACCGTGGCCAGATGCCGACACGTCGAAAGTATGTCCAGGCCCGCTGAGCCCGGCGGCGCGCTTGACCGCTCCGCTATGACCAGACTCCTGACCACACAGTTCGCCGATCGCATCGCCGTCTACCGGGAACTGCTGAACCATGTCGCCGCCACTGGTTGGCCCTCGCACCCGGATCCGCGGTGGCCCGTCGACACCGACACTGTCGAGGGTCCGTCGCTGACCACACCACATCTGCGGATCCACGTCGCTCACAGCTATCAGGATGGCGCGGACGTGGGCTCGTTCCCGGCGGGCGTGGAGCCTGTGTGCCTGCGGATCCACGTGCAGGGATATTCCGACCAGTACCCCGATCGCGAGGCCGCGGGAACCGACCTCGCGGACGCGGTCCCAGAGGAAGAGGGTGAGGCCTGGGCCCGCGCGTTGCTGGGGCAATGGTCGGACTACGCGTACGAGCTGACTCGGCAGGCCGACGCGGGCGAAGCACGCAGCAGAATGTGGTTCAAGCAGCGGATCTACGTGTTGTTCCTGGCGCCCGACGGCACACCGCTACTCGCGCCGGACAACACCGCATGGCCCCGGATCTGGGAAAGGAACACTGGCGCGCGGAAACTCGACCCAGACCCGTCGTCGACCGAATTGCTCGCGCATATCGCGCAGTTCGGCCCGTATGCGGTGACCGAGGGGATCCGGGATCCCCACACCGAGCCCGACGGCGGTTGGCGGTTAGCGATGACCGGCCTGCCCCTCGACGGACTCACCGACACCTCGGCCGCCACGGCGCGGCAATTGCGAGATGCCGTCCGGGTCCGCGGCGCGGTGGACTCGAAGTTCCGTCCGATCCGAGTGCACCTCGAGCGCGCTACCGCCGTCGTGCACTTCCGGTGGGCCCGCAATCCGAACACCTTCGCCGTGACCTTGCGGTTGCCCCAGACCCGGGGCGAACTACCTGGTCCACCCATGGACACTCCCCGCGGAGTCGCCTACGAGGCATTGGGGCGCTGGCAGGAAGGTCTGCGCACGGGGTTCCTCGTCAGGGGCACCCGACGTCGAATCTACGGAGTGATCCACCTATCGGCGCCGCCTCACACACCCGGTCCACGCTCGCGTGAGTTCGGCATTGCCGAGGTCCTCCCGCTCGCATGGGGTAACGCCGAGGTTCTCGCGGTGTGGCTTGAGGCCTACGTGAACAACGAACAGGGACTGCCGTTTGTCGGGCAGGCCGCGGCCCGCTGGTCGGACGAGACCACCGCGCACGTGGAGGTGCTCGAGGTGACGGCTGGGACTCCGGACACGGTCGTCGCGCAGCTCGCGCACGCCATCACCCACCGCCTGGCGGACCTCGGCGCGGAGACGATCGAGACCCCCTTCCGCGACGAGCACCTTGTCGCGCTCGGCTATGTGGCGCGGCCCGACGGACAGGGCATGGCGCTAGACGTCACCTCGATGCCGTGACCGGCAGACCCGGCCAATGCCCGCCTCCCTGATGCCGTCGGCCTATTGACAACATGTTGTCACAGTGACAGCATGTTGTCTTATGGAAACCGTGCATGTAGCCCTCTATGACACCTTCGTGGATTGGGAGATCGGTCTCGCCATCGACCACCTCAACAAGCCGACCTGGCATAAGCGCCCCGGCCGATTCACCGTCCAGACGGTGGGGCTGACCCGCGATCCGGTCGTGACGATGGGCGGCCTGCGGGTGCTCCCCGACCTCACGCTGGACGAGCTGCAGCCCCGGGACAGCGCGATGCTCATCCTCACGGGCAACGACATCTGGCCCACCGAGCAGTTCGCACCCTTCGCCGCGAAGGCCCGGGATTTCCTCGACGCAGGCGTCCCGGTGGCCGCGATCTGTGGCGCCACCGGCGGACTCGCCCTGGCCGGGCTGCTCGATGACCGCGAGCACACCAGCAACGCCGCCGAGTTCCTCAACGGCGTCGGCTACGCCGGCGCGCACTTGTACCGCGACCGGCCCGCCGTCACCGACCGCGACCTCATCACCGCCTCCGGCACCGCGCCAGCCCACTTCGCACGAGAGGTCCTCGAGCGCCTCGACGTGTTCGAGCCGCACGTGCTCGCTTCGTGGTTCAAGCTCTACGGCGACCGCGACCCGGCCGGATTCTTCGAGTTGATGGCGGAGTGAGCGCACGTGCCAAACAGGATCGGGCTGAGCAGGATCTCCTCAGTGGCCTCGCCCTGGGCGCGTTCCGGCTCAACGGCCAGTTTCTGGAGATCGCGGAGGACCTCGCGCGGCCGGCCGGTCTGACCGCGGCGTGGTGGCAAGTCCTCGGCGCAGTCCTCGACCGGCCGCTGCCCGTTGCGGATATCGCCCGCACGATGGGCATCACCCGACAGAGCGTGCAGCGCATCGCCAACCTTCTCGTAGAGAAGGGCCTCGCCGAGTATCAGCCCAATCCCGCGCATCGCCGCGCCAAGCTCGTCGCGCCCACCGAGCAGGGATTTGAGGCGATCGCCAAGATCAACCCCACCCACTCCGCATTCGCCGGCCGACTCGCCCAGGCGATGGACCCAGCGGAGCTGGCGGATGCGCTGTCCGCGATCCACCGGCTGTCCGCCGCGCTCGAGAGGCTGGCCGACTAGGAAAACCTACGTGCAAGGTCCTCGCTAGGGGGCGATATCCTCGCGGGTCACCTCGATGCCAAACCCGAGACACGCTCACGTCACGTCCGGAGCCACTCCCATCAGCGGCTGCACATTTGCCGGAAACCCGTAACCGGCCTGCCATGGGAAGCGCCCCTCCTTGTCCGGCCACACCAGCTGGATCGCACGGACCTGGCCGTATATCTGTGCCGCCACCCTCAGGTCGATCGGCAGCAGAACCTCGATCGCCACCATGTCGAAGCGCTTGATCAACCTGCCAACCTCCTGGCCGGCGGCGAATTCGCCCCGCTCGATCATCTGCGTGGCGGCCGAGTTCACGATATTCCCCGCAAGCCCGACATCGAGCCCGTAAATCACGAGCTCCGGCAGCCTCTTCGCGGTCAGCCCGACGGTGTACGCGAACGGCGCCGCCTCGGTCTCAGCGTCGCCGAACACCCCCTGCACCGCCCAACCGTGCTTGGCGATCTTGTCGAGCATGTCCTGTAGCTCTGCTTCTTGCCACTTGCGCAGCTGTTCAGCATTCATGATCGTTCCCTTCCTCGTGATGTGTCCGCCCGCTCCCCGGCCCATGACCACGGCCGACGATCACTCGTACCTCCCCTCCACCGTCCAGGCCCCGCCCCGGCAGATCAGCAGCAGCGCGGGTGCGGGGCTTTCCCCGTCAGAATCACGAGACCCCGGCAGCACCTGCGCCCGCGCCGCGCGGAGGCCCAGCACCGGATCCCACCAGCTCTCATCCACCGGCCACGGCCCCGCCCACCGCTCCACCCGCCAGGCCTTCTTCAACCAGCGCAGGGTCCGCGGGTCCGCGCTGAACATCCCGCGGGCGGTCACGAACACTGGATGGCCCACGCCATCCAGCAGCTCCACCGGAGTCCGCTCCCCCTCTGTGCTGAGCACCGACGGCGCGGGCGCGGGCAGCTGTCCGGGCCAGGGCGCCGACGGATCGGCCCGAGGCAGAAGCTGATCGCCCCACGGCAGCAGCGTGATCTGCTCCGCGGGCCCGCGCCCGCCGCTGCGCACCCCGATCTGCACGGCATCGCCGCCGAGCAGACCCTGCACCCGGGAGACGGCGCGTCGGGCACGGTCCTGCCCCTCCCCCGCGCCGCCGAACAATCCCAGCTGCAGCGAGCCCGAGGAGACGACCTCCACGGGCTCGAGCCGCAGCACGGCGATGCCGGCGCTGGGCTTCGCGGCGTTCTTGCCGGAGAGCCAACCGTCCATCTGCCAGCGCACCCGATCCGCCGTGCCCGCGGGGGTGAGTGGCTCGGCGCAGCGCCAGGTGCGGCTGTGCTCCTCCCCCGCCTCGGTAACCGCGTGGATCAGCAGCCGGGTGCAGGCCACGCCCGCCGCGGCGAGCCCGGCGTGCAGCCGCTCCGCGAGCTCGCGCCCGGCAAACGCGGCCATGTCCACGCGGTTGATCGGCGGCTCGCACACCTTCTCCACCGCCAGCTCCACCGCGACCCCACGCGGGGCGGGTGCCCGCTCTGGCTCCCCGCACGCCAGCCTGTGCGCGCGCACCGCGTCCGCGCCGAACCGAGAGGCGACGTCCACCCGCGACAGCCCGGCGAAAGCCCCGAGCGTGCGAATCCCCATGCGCCGCAACAGGTCCACTAAGTCCGCACGCCCCGGACCGGCCAAGCTGGGCTCATCCACCAGCGCGGACAGCGGCAACGGCGCCAGAAACGACGGCCCATCGCCCGGCGCCACTAGGCGGGCGACCTTGGCCGCGACGACAGCCGTCGACAGCTCGTCGGCGATGCCCACCTGGCACTCGACGCCCACCGAGGCGGCGGCGTCGATCAGCGGCTCGGCCACCGCGTGCTCGTCGCCGAAGTAACGGCTGGCCCGGTTCGCGGAGAGCACCAGCAGACCCGGGCGCAGGATCTCCACGCCCGGGACGATCTCCTCGACCGCGCTCACCACGGGCTCGAAGAGCCGGGCGTCGCGGTCCTCGTCCGCCGCCAGGACCATCAGCTCCGGACAGCGCGATTGCGCCTCGCGCCGCCGCAGGCCCCGCCGCACCCCGGCCGCCCGAGCCACCGCAGTGCACGCCAGCACCCGGTTCGCCGCGGTCACCGCGACGGGCAGCGCGGGCGAGAGGTCCTTATCCGCGGCCGCGGCCACCGCGGGCCAGTCCGGGCACCACAAGGCCAGGATCCGACGGCCGCTCATCCCACTCGCCCGATCACAGGGACGGCCGCGGCGGTGGTCAGCCCACGCCACTGCATTGCCTGGCCCTCGCCGTGCCCCAGGCCGAGCCTGGCGCTGCGCAGCGGGAAGGACCGCCCCCGCGCCCGGACCGAGAGCTCCAGCCCGCGCAGCCGCCCGCAGCCCACGCCGAGCCCCTCATAGTTGCCGACCTGCGAGTCGATGCGCGTCTCCGCGCCCTCCCAATCCCCATCTGTGACCACCAGCGCGGTACCGCGATTTCGGGCGCGGGCCACCACCGCCCGAGAGCGGCTGGGTGGCACCACCAGCCCGCCCAAGTCCAGCACCACCAAATCCATGCCGTCGAGCAGCACTGCGGCCACCCCGACCCGGTCCACGCCCGGATCGGGGACCAGCGCCACCCTGCTCAGGTCCGCACCCATCTCCACAGCCGCGAGCAGCCCCAGGCCCTTGTGCCCGATCACCGCCGCGTGCCCGCCGTCGGCCGTGACCGACGCGAGCATGCCGAGCAGCAGGGACGTCGAGCCCGTGACCGAGGTGACCGAGCCGCGGGCGAGCCCCCCATCCGGCAACAGCGCGGCGAGGCCCGGCGGGGCCGCGAGCACCCCGCGGACACTGGCAGGACTCCGCTCGGGCTCCTCCGACGCTGGCGGCCCCTGCGCGACGGGGAGGGTTCGGAGCATGGGCCGCGCCTCCTCGGCCCGCTCGACCCGAGCCGGGACCGCGGCCATCTTCCGCCGCAACGCCTCAATTTGCTCCCCCCGAGAGAGCGATTCCAAACCCATACAACCCACCTCCGCCCCCAGGTCCGCCAGCATGATCACGGGGAAGGCGTGATCTCACATTATTAGAATGATTGTTCGATAACTCAAGTAAACCCGACCGTGGATAGCCCGTCAACCGCCCAGATCAGCGCCGACAAACCCTTCGATCCGCACGCGTCCCAGCACCCGAGAACCTCTGCGAGGAGGCACCCTCTCATCCACCACTGACATCGGCAGCCCAGCCCCGATACCGACGGCAGCACGCAGGCAAGACTGACCCGAAACCGCCTAGTCTCCGGCTATTCCCGTTTTGGTGGGGGTTGCGGTGACGCTGTCGGTGGCGGCTCCTGGCCGCCGGGCACCCTGCGAGCCTTGGGGATATAGCCGGGTGGGCCGGGGAACTCCTCCTGCGGTTCCAGGTACTCCTCGGGGAACAGGTAGTGATTGACCCGTCCCCGCCGCTCCGGGTCGATGCACGCCGGCGGGTGCCAGACCGTGCGGAACGGATACCGGCTCGTGGGCGGGGCGATGGTGGTGGCCCAGTCGTGCTCGCCGGGCCCGACCAGTCCGTGGTGTTCCGGGCAGGCGAAGGCCAAAAGCTCGATATCGGTGTTCCCGTTCTCGGCCCACTCGTCGGTGTGGTGGACCTGGCAGGAATAGCCCGGCCGGGTGCACCCGGGGTGGGTGCAGCCGCGGTCCCCGGCGTAGAGCACGATCCGCTGATCCGCCGACGCCAACCGTTTCGAGCGGCCCAGATGCAGTGGCCGGCCCTCACCGTCGTAGATCACGAGATAGTGGTGGGAGTGGGAGGCCATGCGGATGGCCTCACGGATCGGGATCATGGTGCCGCCCCCGGTCATGGCGTTGCCTGTGGCGGTCTCGAGCTGTTCGAGGGTCATGGTGATGATCGCGGTGACGGGCAGTCCGTTGTGCTGACCGAGGCCGGGTGCGCCGAGTGCCCAGCGGAAGAGTCGTTTCAACGCGTCGTGGTAGATCTGGCCTTGGCTGCGGCGGTCCCGGCTGGCGGCCGCGGACGAGTCCGCAGTGTCGGCCGCATCGGCATCGTGTGGCGCATCGGCGGCATCTGATTCAGTGGCGTCCGGGGTGGGCGTGGATGGTTCCGGTGAATCGGCGGGCTCGTCGGGAGACGGGCTGGGTTCTGCGGGGCGGGGCTGCTCCGACGGTTCAGCGGCCGCGGCGGCCTCGGCGAAGTAGTCGAACAAGTCCTGCTGAGCTGGGGTTGGGTCTGATGGGCAACCCCGACCGCCCGCACCTGAACCTCCACCCGCGCCCGGGCCCCCAGTTGTCGGCGCGGCCCGGTCTGCCCGGTCGTCACCTGTGCCGAGGTCCGCGGCGTCGAAGATCGGGTGCTCATCGTCAGGGTTCCCCACCCCGGGCTGCCCGGCCTTCGCCAAATACGCCTCCACATAGGACCGTGTCTCCGCGTCGATGCAGAAGGAGCCGCGGGTGAGCTTGTCCCTACCCTGCCGGCCCATTCGGAAATACGTTTTGCCTTTCCGCTCCTCCTCGTCGGGGAGATCGCCGTCGGGGTTGAGGTGGGCCTCGATCTGCCGGGCCGCGGCATCGACCTCGTCGGGGTCCGTCTGCTTAGCCAAATCGACCAGCTGCTTCTCGGCCTTGCCCTTCTCCTCCGCAGGGATGTCGGTGGGGAGGCGCTTGAAGAATTTGAGGATCACGTCGGCGTGCTCGGTGTTGATGTCGCCGTCGCGCTGGGCATCCCCGGTGGGTGCGTGCTCCCCGTGGATGGGCTGACCACCGATCCCCACACCGGGGCCCAACAGGACCGCGCTGGCGATGCGTCGTTTCGCGTCGGCGGTGGTGATGTGGAGACGCTTCGACAGCACGATGTAGAGGTGCGTGGCGCCAAGTTCGGTGGCGGCGTTTTGTTGGCCGAGTTGGTTGATCAGCTCGTGGCTGATGCCGGGGATGGTGCGGCTGATCCGCTCGAACCCCTCCACGACGTCGAGGCGGGTGAGGTTGTCGAGATGGTCGAACTGCCGGGTCGCCAACTCCTTGACGGAGGCGTGGGCGAGGTCGAGGAGTTCCGCGGCGGAGAGGCCGTCGAGTTGCCATTGATGAGACATCGCCCCTCCCTCCGTGGGATCAAAGATTCGTAGTTCTTTGAGATACCTGGAGGCTATCTGGACCCTCTGACATTCCCCGGCCCCAGACAGCCAAAAATCACCCCCATTCGATAACGGTACGGTAACGATTGCGGCATCACTCGGCGCGCCGTCGGAGGAAAAGGCCATAGCCAAGATTCCTACCCCTGGCACCGGCGACCTCGTATCGTCAGCACCTCCACCCGCCGCCGCTCCCTTGGGTCTGCTGTTCGACCTGGTCTTCGTCGTCGCCGTCAGTCTGGCCTCGGCGGGCTGCACCGCGAGATGCTGCCCGAGTTCCCCCGCCCTACCTCGGGTCGATCCCCTTGTGCTCGGCCTGCGGCTCGGGTGGACGTCCCGCCGGGCGAACCGCGCCGACACCAAGCCTGCGGCAGGCCGGGCAGCTCCCGGGATCCTCGCCGTCACCGCGATCGCCGTGTCCAACGGCGGCGACAACGGGATGCCGGTGGTCCTCATCGCCATCGGCCTCACGATCATGATCGGCGTCGTGGCGTTCGGCCTCTGGCCGGGGCCGCGGTGCCCATGGCCCCCATCCGCGCTGCGCGCCGCCCCGAACGGTCGTATCGTCAGCACCCTCCACCCGCCCAGGCGAAGGGACCGACCGCTGTGATCACCTCCATGCGCCCGCGCGACCCCGCCGAGGAGCACCGCGCCGCCACTCCCCTGGAGCTGCTGTTCGACCTGGTCTTCGTCGTCGCGGTCAGCCTCGCCTCCGCCGGAGTCCACCACGAGATCTCGGCGGGCCACGTGGCGAGCGGGCTCGTGGGCTTCGGGATGGTGTTCTTCGCGATCTGGTGGGCGTGGATGAACTTCAGCTGGTTCGCCAGCGCCTATGACTGCGACGACGCGCTCTACCGCGTCACCACCCTGGTGCAGATGTCCGGCGTGCTGATCCTCGCCGCCGGCATCTCGGATGTGTTGGAGCACCGCAGCTTCACCCTCGTCGTCGTCGGCTATGTGGTGATGCGCGTGGCGATGGTCAGCCAGTGGGTCCGCGCGGCGCGGGCCGACCCGCCCCGCCGCCGCGTCGCGCTCGGGTACGCGGCCGGTATCGCCGTCGTGCAGATCGGCTGGGTCGCGTGGCTGGCCGTGCCCGAGCCGTGGCAGCCGTGGACCTTCCTGGCGCTGATGCTGTGCGAGCTGGCGGTGCCCGCCGTCGCGGAACGCCAGGGCCCGACGACGCCGTTCCATCCCGAGCACATCGCCGAACGCTATGGCTCGTTCACCCTGATCGTCCTGGGCGAGTCGGTGCTGGCCTCGACCACTGCGATCATCGCCGCCCGGCACGAGGTGGAGCACCTGGGCGCGCTGGTCGTGATCGCCGCCAGCGCCATGGTGATCGTGGCCAGCATGTGGTGGCTGTACTTCGACCGGCCCCAGCACCACCTGCTCGGCGGAATCGGAGCCTCGCTGCGCTGGGGCTACGGGCACTACCTGGTGTTCGCCGCCGCGGCCGCGGTATCCGTCGGGGTGGAGATGGCGCTCGACGTTCGCAGCCCCGGTGCCACGGTCTTGGGCACGAGCCAAGCCGCCGCCGTCGCCACCGTGCCGATCGCCGTGTTCATCGTGATGTTCTGGTTCCTGGCTCTGCGGTCGGTGCGGGACGGGGTGCTCGACGCGATCGCGCTCGGCGGGGCCACCGCAGTCGGGGCCTCGACGTTCCTGCCCGAGTCCCTGCCCATAGCTGCGGGGCTGACCGTCCTCACGGTGCTGGCGGTGTCCGTCCGCCGCCGAGGCCTGGAGTCGGCCTCCAGCTCAGGCCAGGCCCCCAGCGCCACTGCGTAATGAGATCGACGGCTAGCTCAATTCAGTTCTTGTGCTGTCGTCTATTTTCACCAAGATAATGATCTATCAATTCCGAAACACCAGTCATCCCTCCGAAACCTTGGCATGCAGAAAATGAGGATGTAGTTACCATTGCGAACTAGATTAGAGCGAATGTCCATATAAATTCAGAATTTCTATTATGTTCGTCGAGTATGGCTAATTCTATGGCCGCCCCGCGCCGGACGCGGAATACTCGAAATGGAAACATCACCATGTCCATAATTGAACGGTTCCCCTCGAGCGCACGACGATCTCGGATATCGGCGGCCCTCGGCGGCGCGATATTGATCGTCGGTGCCATCCTCACCGCCGCAGGACCCGCATCCGCCGCCAGCGTCATCACCGAGGTGACCGTCGGGGAAATGCCGATCAGGGTGGCGATCGCACCCGACGGCCAACGCGCCTACGTCACCAACCGGGGCAGCAACACCGTGTCGGTGATTAACACAGAGGCCAATGAAGTCATCGCCACCATTGACGTTGGCCGGACTCCGTACGGGGTGGCGGTCACCCCAGACGGATCGCGCGCCTACGTCACCAACCACGGCGGCCACTCGGTGTCGGTGATCGACACAGAGGCCAATAGTGTCGCGACCACCGTCCAGCTCCCGACCGGTTCAATTCCCCGTGCCGTGGCAATCACCCCCGACGGGCAATATGCCTATGTCGTCCATCAGTCCGGAGCCACTGTTTCGGTGATCGACACCGACACCAATACCGTCGTTGGCACCATCCGTGTCGGCGCGGGCCCACGGGAGGTGGCGATCGCGCCCGACGGCCTGCATGTCTATGTCACCGACAATATCGATAACACGGTGTCGCAGATCAGCACGGAAACTAACACGGTTGTCGACACAATCTCCGTCGGCACGGACCCATTGGGCGTGGCAGTCACGCCCGACAGCCTCGGTGTCTACGTCGTCAACAACACCGATAACACGGTGTCCCAGATTGATGTGGCCACGGGAATAGCCACCGCCATCCCCGTCGGCGCGAAGCCCATGAACGTGGCAATCACCCCGGACGGCCAACAGGTCTATGTCACGAACCACAGCGACAGCACCATGTCTGTGATCGACGCCGGATCCAGCGCCGTCACCAGCACGTTTCTTGTGGGGAAAGGCCCTGAGGGGTTTGCGATCACCCCCGACGGCCTAGGCGCCTACGTCGCCCAGTCTGGCAGCGGCCTGGTGTCGGTCATCGCATTCGATCAGGCGCCGACCATCAGCGGCACACCGCCCGCCGGCGGCGTCGGGCAATCCTACGACCACACCTTCACCCTCACCGGAGAGCCGATCCCGACCACCCACGTCACCAGCGGCGCTCTACCCGAAGGCATGGAACTCTCGCTCGACGGCGTCTTGTCCGGCACCCCCACCGAACCCGGGCAGTTCGCGTTCACCGTCACCGCGTCCAACGACGTAGGCGCCGACGTGGGGCTGCCCGTCGTCCTCGACATCACCACCGACACCCCGACGCCCGCGCTCGGCTCACTCGGGAGCGTCGGCTGACGGAATGTCGGCTGACGGAATAGCGCCTACCGCCCCTGCGCCATGATCGCCGCCTGGATCCGGGACTGCAGCCCCAGCTTCCTCAGCACCCGCGCCACATGGGTCTTGGCGGTGGTCTCCCCAATCTCGAGCCGACGCGCGATCTGCCGGTTCGAGAGCCCCTCGCCAAGGCAGTCGAAGACCTCCCGCTCCCGCTCGGTCAGCTCGTCGAGGCCCTCCGGAGTCGGCACCTCGGCAGCGAAAGGCACCGAGGCCGAGGCGAATCCGGCGATAACGGCGCGGGTGACCTCCGGGGCGAGAACGCCGTCGCCGTCGTGGACCGCGCGCACAGACCGGATCAACTCGTCCGCGGAGACGGTCTTGAGCAGGTAGCCCGACGCGCCCGCCCGCAGGCTGCCGAACACGTACTCGTCCACCTCGAAGCTCGTCAGCACCAAGACCCGCGCGCCCGACTCCGCCGTGATCGCCCTCGTCGCGACGAGGCCGTCGACCCCCGGCATCCGGATGTCCATCAGCACCACGTCGGGCCGCAGGGCCCGTGCCTGGGCGATCGCGACCGCGCCGTCGGCCGCCTCCCCCACGACCTCGATGCCGTCATCGGACTCGAGGATCATCCGCAGGCCGGCGCGGATCGCGGCGTGATCATCGGCGAGCAGCACACGAATGCTCATCGGGCGCCCGCGATCGGCAGCGCGGCCTCGATAGTCCACTGCCCGTCCGACGCCTGCCACGACGCCCTGCCGCCGACTGCCAGCGCCCGCTCGCGGATGTTGCGCAGCCCATGCCCAGTGCCCGGATGGGGCCGGTCCCCGAGCGCATTCTGCGAGGTGATCACCAGCTCGTCGACCGCCGCGGAAAACCGCAGCTCCACGTCTCGTCCGGACGCATGCCTCGTCGCGTTGGTCAGAATCTCCTGCACGATGCGGTATCCCGTCAGGTCGGTGTCGGTGTCCAAGCCTTGCGGCGGCGCTCCGACGACCGCCACGGGCGACCCGCTGGCCCGCGCCGAGTCCACGAGGACCGCGATGTCCCCCAGCCGCCCTGCCGTGGTGGGCGCGTCGGACTCGCTCTGGAGCAGCCCGATCATCGTCTGCATCTCGCCGAGGGCCTCGACGCTGTTCGCGCGCACCGAGGCCAACACCGCGATCGCGCGCGCCGGATCCTTGTCCCCCAGCCGCAGCGCCGCCTCGCTCTGGATCGCGATGGCGGACAGGTGCCCGGCGATCACGTCGTGCAGGTCTCGGGCGAGCCGCTGCCGCTCGGAGCCGACGGCGGCCACCTGGTCAAGCTCCGCGACGCGGGCGAGCGCAGCGAACTTGACACGCTCGGCGTCGGCCGCGTCACGCTGGGTGCGTAGCGAGCCAGCCCACCAGATGGGGGTCAACACCAGCAGGGTCCCGACGCCAGCGACCAGCACCCCGGCCGCGACATCCGCCATGTCGATCGCCGCCCACACCGCGACGGCCGCGACCACGGTGACGCCGCCGCGCTCGAGCACCCGCCGCACCAGCGGCGTGCCGCCGAGAACTGCCGCATAGAGCAGGTCGCCATACGCCAACCACGCCGAGACCGACGGTCCCAGTGCGGCGTCGACGACCAGGGGGATGGTGCCGAGGATCAGCCCGAGCAAGGGATGGGAGCGTCGTAAGAGGATGGCGCAGCAGATCGCGGCGAGGACGACCAGCCGCGGCCACCAGCCGACGTCGCTGTAGCCACTAACCAGCGCCGACAGGTCCAGCAGATACAGCAGCGCCCCGCCGGCGAAGTAGCCGAGCGCGATAAGCGCAGATGTGTACCGGGTGCTCACCGATCCATTCGACCACACCACAGGACTGGCCGCGTCCTCCGAAGTGATGACGCCCTTCAGTCCCGACGGCGGACGCGGGCACGCGCGATCGCGTCAAGGGTGAATGGCATGAACAGTCACATCACCGCCGTCATCATCGGCTGCGAGCTCGGGTTCTGGCTCCTGATCGCTGTCGGACTCTCCGCCCGCTATCTGATCCGCCAGCCCCGGTTAGGCGCGATCGTGCTGGCGCTGGTGCCAGTGCTCGACGTCGTCCTGATCGCCGCGGTAACCGTGGACCTGCACGGCGGTGCCGAGGTCACCACCGTGCACCGGATCGCCGGTCTCTATCTGGGGATCAGCGTCGCGTTCGGGGCATACTTGGTGCGCTGGGCGGACGTGCGGTTCGCGTACCTGTTCGCGGACGGCCCCGCGCCGGTGAAGCTGCCGAAGCACGGCCCGGAGGCCTTTCGCCACGAGTGCGCGCTGTTCTTCCGGTGGCTGGTGGCGGCCGCGATCACCGCCGTCGCGGTGCTCGCGCTGACGCTCACCGTCGCCGACGACGCCCAATCCACGGCGCTGTGGGAGGTGTTCCCCACGATCGGCGTCGTGACGGTGATCTGGCTGATCACCGGCCCGGTGTGGGAGCTGGGCGCGGCGCGCTCGGACGCGGAGGCGCGGAGCTGAGCTGCGCCTACGACTCCCGAATCCACGTGTCGTCGGCGCCGTCGAGACGCCAATCCTGCCGCGGGCCGTCAGACTCGGCGACAGCATCCGTGAGCCAGATCGTGCTGCCCGGGTCCCAGCCGGCAATGACCGAGGAGGTGTCGGCGTCGATCTGAAGGGCGCGCGTGGCGCTGCTGAGATAGGCCATGACCGTGAGGTGCACGGCGTCCCACTCGTGCGCGACACGTGCCCAATCGGGGATCACCCATCGGCCGTCACGGCCGGTCGTGCGGAACCAATCGTGCCGTCGGGACGCGGTGACCTCAAGTGGAAAGTCCCGGCACAGATAAACCCAGTCCGCTTCCGAGCGGACCTCGAACGTGCGGCCGGACCCGCGGACGGGGATCGCCGTCGCCTGCTCCCACCCGAGGGAGTCCTCCACCAGGCCAAGTGCGGCGGGCAGGTGGCCGACGGTCTGGACGAGCCCAAGCGGAATCGACCACCAGTGCCCAGTCCAACTCGCGTGGGGGCCGCCTGGCCGTCCACGCACTGCCGATTCCTCCTCGACGCGTGCATCGCGCACCCACTTCGCCAGAGTGTGTTGCGGATCCTTCGGCAGCGGCGGCCGGGCGTTCTCCGATCGCCAATCGATGGCCCACTGCTCGGCCCGGCGAGGCTCCCAGAACCACTGGGTGCTGGGATCCGACGCGAGCCGCTCCGAGAGTGGCTCCAATGCGGACCGGATAACCGGGTGTTCCGCGAGCACGTCTGCCTCCTCGGGTGGCTGCCAATATCTGGCGGAGTCCACCGCCTGTCCCAGCGCGGCCAGTATCCGGTGGTCGTCGAGATCGGACAGATCGAGGGCCAAGATTCTCGCGGAGAGCCGATCCAGCGCGGAGACGAGGTGGGGTCGGGGCGGCTCACGGCCGTACTCAAGCCCGAAGGCGGCGCTGTGAATAGCCGGGTCCAAATCCCTGACGAGCTCCAGGCAAAGACGTCGGCCGCGTGGCCCTGCCAGGAGCGATTCCCCACGTGGAGTCACTTAGCCATCCACCAAATCACCCGCAGCCCAGTCATTTTCGCGGTCACAATGCCGCCGCACCGCCTCGATTCTCGGCGACCTGCCGCCGGATCGCCGGGATGACCTCCCCGGCCAGCCGGCGCAGCTCGTCGTCGTCCGCGGCGTCGAGGACGAAGGTGTCGATGCCGTGCTCGACGGCGAGCCCCGCGCATAACCGCACCAGCTCGGCGGTCTCAGCCTTGCCATTGATGTTGAGGATGCGGCGGATGGCCGAGGGTTCGCGGCCGGCCTCGCCCGCGGCGTCGTCAATGCGGGCGCTGGCCTCCGCGATGCCCTTGTGGTCGATGTAGCCGAGGGAGGGCAGCCAGCCGTCAGCCTGCACGCCGACCAGCCGCAGCATCCTGGGCTTGTAGCCGCCGATCCAGATGCCGATCGGGTGCGCGGGCGCGGGGCCGGGGTGGACTCCAGCAAGCGAATAGAACTCACCGTCGTGGGAGACGGCGCGCTCGTCGGACCACATCAGCCGCAGCACCTCGATGGCGTCCGTGAGCGCGCCGACGGCCTCGCCGGGTGTGCGCCGAGGCCCGCCCATCGCGGCGATGGCGTCCCAGAACGCGCCGGCGCCGAGGCCGAGCTCGACGCGGCCACCGGTCAACACGTCCAGGCTCGCCGCGGCCTTGGCGAGCATCGCGGGCGTGCGCAGCGGCAGGCTCGCCACATCCGGGAACAGGGCCACGCGGGTGGTGCGCGCGCCGAGCACGGACAGCAGCGTCCATGCGTCGAGGAAGCGCCGCTGGTAGGGGTGGTCCTGCACGCCGATCAGGTCGAAGCCCAGCTCGTCGCACAAAATCCCGGAGCGGAGCACCGCCGCGGGGTCCGCCGCGGTTGGTGTCAGGAAGTATCCGAACTGCAACTCACGCCCGTAGTCAGCCATCGATCCACTGTCCCACGGCGCCGGGTCACGCGCCGAGGAATCTGCGGGTCGCCACCTCGACCCCAAAGTAGACTGCTGGACGTGACGCGCGCCACTGACTGGACGTCCGACACCGTGCGCGGCTAGCGAGAAGGGATTGACCATGACCCACCCCCTGTTCTCCTCGCCGTCGATCAGTGTCGACCAGCACGACGACGGAAGCATTGTGATCGCCTCCCGAGACCCCTTGCGCCCCTATCCGACCAGCGTCGTCCACACATTCCGAGCCCTCGCCGCAGCACATCCCGAACGGGTCCTGATTGGTCAGCGGGGCTCGGATGGGCAGTGGCGCACGTGTACCTGGTCGCAAGCGCGCCGCCGCGCAGACCGGATCGCCCAAGGCCTGCTTGATCGTGGACTGGCTGATCAGCCCATCATGATCTTGTCGGGTAACAGCATCGACCACCTGATCCTCACGCTCGCGGCCTATACCGTGGGAGCACCGGTGGTCCCGACCAGCGTCGCCTACGCCCTGCAGAGCGAGGACCACCACAAACTGAAGGCCGTGGCCGAAGTGGCCCATCCCGCGATGATCTTCGCGGAGGATTCCGCCTATCGCGGCGCGGTGGAGGCAATCGGGGTCCAATCCACAGTCGTCTCGGCGACCGGAGATCTCCCCGGCTCCCTCGCCCTGACCGGACTGGAGGCGACGCCCGGGGACGGCGTCGAGGCCCGGTTCAGCTCGATCACGCCGGACACCGTCGCCAAGATCATGTTCACCTCGGGCTCCACCGGGACGCCGAAGGGCGTGCTCAACACGCACGGCATGCTGAGCGCGAACCAGCAGCAGATGCGCCAGGTATGGCCCTTCATCGCGGCCGAACCCCCGATCCTGCTCGATTGGCTGCCGTGGAGCCACACCTTTGGCGGCAACCACAACCTCAACCTGGTGCTGACCAACGGGGGCAGCCTATGGATCGACGACGGCCGGCCCAGCGCCAGCGGCATCACCCAAACCGTCGCCAATCTCGCGGATGTCCAACCCACTATCTACTTCAACGTGCCTGCGGGGTACGCCGCCCTGATCCCCATCCTGGAACGCGATGACGCCGTCGCCGCGTTGTTCTTCAAGAATCTTCGCCTCGGCTTCTTCGCCGCGGCCGCACTCCCCCAATCCCTCTGGGAGCGGCTGACCGCCCTCGCCGCAGCACACGATTCCGCGATGCAGATGACAACCTCGTGGGGAATGACCGAGACGGCTCCCGCCGCCACCAGCACCCACTTCCCCATCACCCGCAGCAACAGCATCGGAGTGCCGTTGCCGGGGGTCGAGCTCAAGCTTCAGCCACACGGCGAGAAAATCGAGTTGCGGCTTAAAGGGCCCAACGTCACGCCGGGGTTCTTCGGACGCCCCGACCTGACCGCCAGCGAATTCGACAGCGAAGGCTATCTCCGGACCGGTGACGCGGTGGCCTTCGTCGACCCCGCAAATCCCGCGCTGGGGCTGACCTTCAACGGACGGATCGCGGAGGATTTCAAGCTCGACACCGGCACCTTCGTCAGCGTCGGCACGCTGCGCCCGAACCTGTTGTCCGCGATGGGAGGACTCCTGACCGACGCCGTCATCTGCGGACAGGACAACACCTATGCGGCGGCGCTCATTTGGCTCCACCCCGAATACGCGGGACACTGCTCGGCGGAGGGCATGCCCGACGATTGGCTCCGCGAGCGTCTCACCGTCGGCCTTGACACGCTCGCATCCACCGGCACGGGATCATCCGGCCGCGTCGAACGCCTTCTCATCCTCCCCGAGCCGCCCAATCTTGATGCCGGCGAGATCACCGACAAGGCCTATGTGAACCAGCAAGCGTGCCGGGATCTGCGGCACACGGATGTGTCCCGGCTGCTTAGTGTGAACCCCGAGAGCGCCGTGATCCTGCGGCGCACAACAGAACTGCCGCCTCGCTCGCACTGACCGCGTGCAGCGCCAAGGGGGAAGGCCGGCATGGTCACTCGCCGAGGAATTTGCGGGTCGCCGCGGCCAGGTGCGCCACCCGCCGATCCATCTCGCCCCGCTCCGCGGTGAAGACCTCCAGGCCGAGAACCAGGTCCGGCTCCGCCGCGCGCAACGCGCGCACCAGCTCCGCGACCGGCGCATCCCCGTCCCCGGGGGCGAGCCGGCCCGTCATCGGCGCATAGACCTCGCCGGGCGCTGGCGTCCTGCGGCCGCTGATCTGCGCCTCGAGTATCTGGCCGGGCTCGAGCCCGGCCAGATCGGCGCCGGTGCCGCCGCCTCGGAGGTGGTGCCACGTGTCGAACAGGACCCCCGCGGCCGGCGAGCCCGCCCGCTCTACGATCCGCAAGGCGGTGGCCAAGTCCGGCAGCGCGGTGCCGGGGAGGAACTCCATGCTGATGCGGGTCCCCGCCTGTGCCGCGCGGTCGGCGATCTCCCGGACCTCCGCAGCCATCACGGCCTCCTCGACGGCGGGGTCGCCGAGGTAGTGCGCCACGTTCAGAGTGCGGGCGCCCAGGTCAACCGTGGCCTCGAGACAGCCATCGAGGCTCGCGTGGCGCTCCGCGTCTGCGGCGGCCCCGTCGGAGCCGGGCAGATAGCCCACCAGTCCGTCGACGACCCCGATCGAAACCCCGGTCCCCGCGAGCTGCTCGCGCCAGCCCGATTCCCGTCGGGCGCGGAAGTACTGCGCGGGCCGCACCGAGATCTCCGGGAATCCATGCCTGGCCGCCAGCGTCGCGAGCTCGACCAGCCCTGCCTCCGGCACGCAGCCCCAGCACAGGGCAGTGCCCACCAAACTCTCCCGCGACTGCGTCATCCTGATCCGCCTCCGTCTGCCGGGTTCCCGTCCTGGACAGACTCCCAGAGAGCTCAGTCCGCCCATGCCTCGGCGGCCCGCTCCGTCTCCGCGATGACGAGGGCGGCGACGCCCTCGGGACCCGGCGTGTAGGTCACGGCACGCAGCCCGCCAGTGTAGCGAAACACGCCGCGGCGCGCCCGCAGGTCACAGGAGACCGGCCCGCGGGCGTCCACGCCAACCGAGATCCCCGTCCACGGCGCCATCCCGACGAGCTGCGGCACGCGCAGAGCACCTCCGGTCGGCTCCCCGTCCACGAACACGTCCAGGTCCCATCGCACATGCGGCGCCACCGCCGCGGACAGCTCCACCAGCCGCGCGCCGACTGCCAGCGGCCCGCAGTCCAGCTCGGTGTAATCACCAAAGGCGTTGTAGCCCAGCCAGAGCCGGCCGCTCTCGACGAATAGCAGGTAGCCGCCCTGCGGGTCACCGTGGGCCAGCAGCACGCCCTCGTCGCCGCGCTCGAAGCCCGTCAGCTCCACGGCGGCGTCCCAGTCCCGGTAGGCGATCAGCCGCGAGCTGCGGTAGCGCTCCAGGACCGGACTGCCGGCGAGGATGCGGACGGGGCGGGCCAGTCGCTGCTCGTCCGGTCGCCGACGCTGCCCCACCCTGTTGCCCAACAGCGGGAAAACGGTGTTCGCCCAGGCCGCCTCGTCCCACGCCTGGGCCAGCTCGGCCACCAGCTCGGGGTGCTCGGCGGCGAGGTCGCGCAGCTCCGTGGGGTCCTGGAGCACGTTGAACAGCTGCCAGCGCGGCTCGTCCAGGCTCGCGGCGGGGTCGAGCAGGGTCGGGTTGAGCGCCAACAGCTTCCAGCCGTCGCGGTAGTAGCCGCGGTTGCCGGTCATCTCGGTGTACTGCTCGTTGTGCGCGGTCACCGCTGACCGGTCCCGCAGGAACCCCGCGGCGGAGACCCCGTCGAACCCCTTCGCGACCAGCCCGTGGCGGGCGGAAGGCCGCGCGACCCCGGCCAGGTCCAGCAGGGTGGGGGCGAGGTCAGTGACGTAGGCGAACTGGTCGCGGATTCCGTTGTCCCCCTCCGCCGTCGACAAGCCGGCGGGCCAGGACAGCAGGAACGGCACGCGCACCCCGCCCGCGTAGGACTGGCCCTTGTAGAACCGGAAGGGCGTGTTCGACGCCTGCGCCCAGCCGCGCGGGTAGTGCACGCCCAGGCGGGCTGAGCCGATCAGCGCCGGGTCGTGCGGGACGTCGCCGACCCACGCCGGGTCGTCCACGCGGGCGAACTCCGCGAGGTAGCTGCGGGTGCCCTCCGGCCCGCCCTCCGCGGTGCCGCCGTTGTCGGTGGTGAACACGATGATGGTGTTGTCGGCCTCCCCCAGCTCGTCGAGAGTGTCGAGGATGCGGCCCACGGACTGGTCGACCGAGTCGACCATCGCCGCGTACACCTCCTGGTAGCGGGCAAAGCGGTCCTGCTGGTCCGCGGTGAGCGAGTCCCAGGCGGGAACATCGAAGCCGCCCAGCACGTTTCGCGCGTCCTCGGTGCCCGCGGGGAAAAGCCCGGCCGCGAGTTGGCGGGCGAACCGGGACTCGCGCACCTCGTCCCAGCCGGCCGCGTACTTCCCCCGGTGCCTGGCGATATCGCTCTCCTTCGCTTGCAGCGGCCCGTGCATGGCCACGTGCGCGAAGTAGAGGAAGAACGGCTTGTCCGCGTCGTGCGCCCGGAGATCCTTGATGTAGGAGACGGCCTTGTCGGTGAGGTCATCGGTCAGGTAGTAGCCCTCCGGGTACTCGTCGGTGTCTACCGCCGAGTTGTCCGAGACCAGCTGGTTGGGGTGGAAGAAGGAGTTGAGGCCCTCGAGGGAGCCGTAGTACCGGTCGAAGCCGCGCTGCGTGGGCCAGGAGTCCCGCGAGCGCCCGGGCCCCAGGTTCGCGTCGCGGACCAGGTGCCATTTGCCGACGGCGTAGGTGGCGTAGCCGCCGTCTCGGAGGATCTCTGGCAGGGTCAGCACGTCGTCGGCGAGCTCCAGCCGCAGGCCGGGGTAACCGGGGTCGGCGTTGGCGACGAATCCGTAGCCCGCCCGGTGCGGGTTGAGCCCCGTTAGCAGCGCCGCGCGGGACGGGGAGCACAGCGGCGTGGTGTGGTAATTCGTCAGCCGCACACCGGAGTCCGCGATCCGGTCCAGGTTGGGCGTGGGGATCTCGGAGCCGAAGGGTCCGATGTCGGAAAAGCCCATATCGTCGATGAGCACCACCACGATGTTGGGTGCGCCGGCTGGGGCGGTGGCCACGGCGGGCCAGCTTGGGGTGGACGCAGCAGCGGTGCGGCCGACCGTGCCGCCGAAACCTTCGTAGCCGCGGGCATTCTCGGGAATGGGCATGGGCGGGGAACCTCATCTCATGGGAATCGCCGCGAGACTCGCGCGGCACGTCCACCAGTAGAACACCGGAGAGCGCCCCAGTACACACAAATAATCACCATGATTGAAACCAATAAAATCAGCGTGACGCGAATAGATCGAATCACGCTGACGGAATGTTCCCGCAGGCAAGGAGCCCGCGTCCATCCCCAAGTCCCGCTACCAGCCAAGTCCGACGATCGCGGGCATTTGGTGGTCACGGCGCCGGCCGCTACTTTGATCCTCATGCCCAGCAACCTCCCCGCCGCGACGCAGACCACTCAGGTGGCCCGCGCGTCGAGTGCTGGTCGAGGCCGAATGCTAGGGCTATATTGCCACGGGCACTGTCAGCGGCGACCCATGTGCCGTCAGTCCTGACCCAACACCCGCACTAGCGCAGCCTGTTCGGCCAGCACGCCACGCCCTGCCTGGCTCACCGAATCACCAGCACCCCGCTATGGGCAGCACCCCAGCCATACACCGGCTACACGATTCGATTTTCTCCTCGGACGATTCTTCGCCGAGGCCGAGGTCGAATCATGTTTCCTCATTTCTGCGCAATTGAGTTTCCCCACTTAATTGCCCCGAACCGTGCATTTGATATCGCCCGATCGGACGAATGCATTGTCATCGCCACTGCCATCTCCTAAAGGAAAACTTGTGAGCATCTTCTCGTCGTCCGCCGCCAGTCGGCGCACTCTTGTGCGGTTCGCCGCGCTAGCCGCCGTCGCCACCGCAACCATCGCGGGCTGCAGCAACGCCGCTGGCGAATTGCGCTCGGGCGGAGCCACTTCGGGCTCTGAGACCCCGGTGGACGGCGGCACTCTCAAGGTGGGCGTCCTGCAGGACCTGACCGCCGGCGGGCTCATGACAGGGACCACCAGCACCCAGATCCTCAACTCCGGACTGGTTTACGACCGCCTGGTGGAGTACTCGGCCGGCACGCTCGAGCCGCAGCCCTCCGTGGCCACCGGCTGGGCCGTCGCCGAGGACGGGCTGACCTACACGCTCACGCTGCGCGACGACGTGAAGTACCACTCCGGCCGCACGCTGACCTCGGCCGACGCCGAGTTCTCGCTGCGCGCATACACCGATCCCGTGTGGAACGCCCAACTGCGCAGCACCGCCGCCGCGATCACCGGATATAACAGCAGCGACCCCACCACGCTGGTCCTCACCCTCGATCAGCCCATTGGCAACCTGTTCGACCTGCTCTCGATGGTCCCACTCATCGACTCCGAGACCGTCGACCAGCTACGCGCCGGCGAGGCGTACATCGGCACCGGGCCGTTCGTGCTCGACTCACGGACCCCGAACTCCACCATCGTCTACAAGGCGAACGACGCCTACTGGGCCGAGGGCCAGCCGCATCTGGACGGTATCGAGGCGCAGATCATTCCTGACACGAACAGCCTGCTGGCCAACCTGCGTGCCGGCCAGATCGACGTGAGCGGCGAGCTGACGAGCCGCGATGTGAACACCGTCGGCGGGCTGGGCGGCTTCGAGGTGCTCGAGAACGACGCCGCCGCCGCGAACTCCTATATCGGGATCAATGTGACCGCCCCGGGCCTGAGCGATGCGCGGGTGCGCCAGGCCATCGCCTACGCCGTGGACCGGGACCGCATCGTCGACGAGGTCTACCGCGGCGCCGCCTACCCGGCCGTGCTGCCGTGGCCCAGGCGCTCGCCCGCCTATGACGAGGCCGCGAATCAGGCCTACGCCCGAGACCTCGACACCGCCCGCAAGCTCATCGCCGAGGTCGGCGAGATCCCGTCGATCCCGCTGAGCTACCCCACGGGCAACCCGACGTATGAGCTGGCGGCGCAGATCGTCCAGGCGAACCTCGCGGAGGTCGGCATCACCGTCGATCTCGTCCCAGTCGAGTACAGCGTCGCCATCAGCAAGCTCATCGCCGGCGAGTTCCCCGGGATGTGGCTGCTGACCCACGGCTTCGCCCAGTACACCCCGTCCACGCTGACCGTGAGCGCCTTCCCGTTCAACGCCAGCCGCAACGCCTCGAACTACGAGTCGGCGAGCTACCGCGCGGCGGCCGAGGCCGCCTGGCACGTCGCCGACGGTGCCAGCCCCGAGGCGCTCGAGCGCTACAAGACGCTCAACTCGGAGTTGCTGGACGGACTCTTCGTCATCGAGCTGGCCTCCATCGTGCCGCGCACCGTGACCTCCGCGCGAGTGCACGGCTACGCGCAGAACCGGCGCGGCGAACCACTGCTCGCCGGCACCTACCTGAGCTGACCACGGCCGCTCCGGCCCGCATCTAAGGACGATCACCATGTATCGATATTTGGTCAGCAGGCTCCCGTCGACCCTGCTCGTGCTGTTCCTGGCGTCGGTGGCGATATTTCTGCTGCTGCGACTGGTCCCCGGCGATCCCGCCACCACCCTCGCAGGCGCCGACGCCACGCCCGAGTCCATCGCCGCCATCCGCCACCAGTTGGGCCTCGACACGTCGACTTTCAGCCAGTACATCTCCTGGATTGGCGGGGTCCTCACCCTGGACCTGGGCCAGAGCTTCCAGTTGGGCGGCTCCATCAACGACCTGCTCGGCGCCGCATTGCTCAACACCGTGGTGCTCGCCGGCGCGGCCATGCTCTTCGCGGTGATCGTGGCCCTGGTCCTGTCGTTGTCGTCGGTGATCTGGCCGCGCCGCTGGCTGACCACGCTGGCCAGCTCCGTGAACACCCTCGCGGTCGCACTGCCGCCGTTCGTCACCGGCGTGCTGCTGGTCCTGGTGTTCGCCGTGCTCACCCCCCTGCTGCCGGCCGGCGGCGTGCCCCCGGACGGTTTCCTGGCCCGCCCGGACATCACCTTCCAATATCTGCTGTTGCCGACCATCTGCCTCGGCCTGCCCAGCGCCGCCGCGCTGACCCGGTTCCTCACGGAGTCGCTGCGCACCGAGATGCGCCAGCCCCACGTCCTCACGCAGGAGGCGCTCGGCATCTCCCGCGCCCACATCGTCACCCACGGCGCGCTGCGGGCCGCGCTGCCGCCGGTGGTGACGGTGCTCGGCCTGCAGGTGGGCCACCTGCTGGCAGGCGCCGTGCTGGTCGAGGCGATCTTCACCTGGCCGGGCCTGGGCCTGCTGGTCCAGCAGGCCATCAACGGCCGCGACTACCCGGTGGTGCAGGCGGTGCTGCTGTTCTCCGTCGCCGTGTTCGTCATCGCGCAACTGGCCACCGACCTCGTCCACGCCAAACTCGACCCCCGCATCCGCATCGGAGCCCGCTGATGAGCACCCTGAGCCTCGCCCCCGCCCCAGCCAGTCGCTCCCGCATCCGAATCCCGGCCTTCGGCCGCTCGTTCGGCCAGGGCCAGGGCCTGGTCGGCCTGATCCTCGTCGTCGCCGTGGTGCTGCTCGGCATCGCGGCGCCGCTGCTGACCAAGTACGGGCCGCTGGAGCAGATCCCCGGCGCCAACCTCGTCGGCCCCAGCTCGACGCACTGGTTCGGGACCGACGAGGTCAACCGGGACGTCTTCACCCGCACCTTGTATGGGATCCGGATCAACCTCGTGATCGTGTTCGTCTCGGTGGCCATCGGGGCCACGATCGGCACGGCGCTCGGCCTGCTCTCCTCCCTCAACAGGTGGGCGGACGTGGCCGCTCAACGGGCCTTCGACGTCGTGCTCGCCTTCCCCGCACTGATCCTGGCCATTGCGCTCGCCGCGGTCATCGGCACCGGGGCGGTCACCGTCGGCATCGTCATCATTGTCGTGGAGATCCCCGCCTTCGGCCGTCTTGCCCGCGCGTCCGCGCTGCGGATCCGCGAGCTGCCCTATGTCGAGTCGGCCGAGGTGATCGGCGCGGGGCGCTGGTGGACACTGCGCTCGCACGTCCTGCCCAACGCCGCCGAGCCGCTGGGCGTGCAGATCGCGCTGGCGCTGTCGGTCGCGGTGTTCGTCGAGGGCGCGATGAGCTTCATCGGCATCGGGGTGCAGCCGCCGAGCCCATCGCTTGGCGCCATCATCTCCGGCTCCGTCGCCAACCTCGACGCAAACTCCATGTACGCGGTCGGCCCGCTGCTGGTCGTCACCGCACTGGTGCTCGGCTTCCTGCTCATCGCCCAGGCCCTCGGCCACAGCCGCCGGACCTAGAACTCCGCCTGAGAAGACAAAGGAGAACACGATCATGACTGTGCTCGAGATCCAAGACCTGGTAGTCCAGTTCGACGGACGCCCCGGCCCCGTCGTGGACCACGTCGACCTCACGGTGCACGCTGGCGAGATCGTCGCGCTGGTCGGCGAGTCCGGGTCCGGCAAGTCGCTGACGGCCCGCAGCATCCTCGGGCTCCTGCCCGACGGCGCCCGCACGCGGGGCTCGGTGCGCCTCGGCGGCGTCGAAGTCCTCGGCGCGGACGCCGCCACGCTGCGCGGAGTGCGCGGCACCGGCGCCGCCATGGTGTTCCAGGAGCCGCAGACCGCCCTGAACCCGGTGCAGACCATCGGCACCCAGTTGGCCACCGCGCTGCGGGCGCAAGCGAAGGGCACCAGCGCCCAAGGCTCCAACGCCAAGCTGTCGCGCGCCGAGGCCCGAGGGCAGGCCATCGAGCTGCTGCGCCGGGTCGAGATCCCCGACCCTGCGACGCGGATCGGCTGGTACCCCCACCAGCTCTCCGGCGGGCAGAAGCAGCGCGTGGTGATCGCTCTCGCCCTCTCCGGCAAGCCCCGGCTGCTGATCGCGGACGAGCCCACCACAGCGCTTGATGTGACCGTGCAGGCCGAGATCCTCGACCTGCTGCGCGGCCTCGGCCGGGAGACCGGCGCGGCCGTGCTGCTGATCACCCACAACATGGGCGTCGTCGCGGACATCGCCGACCGCGTCGTGGTGCTGCGGGCCGGACGCGTGGTCGAGAAGCGCGGCGTGTTCGACATCTTCGCCACGCCGCACGTGGACTACACGCGGCATCTGCTCGCCGTCATCCCCCAGCTGCCCGAATCCGCCCAGGTGGCCCCCCGGAATGTCGTCCGCGCGGTCGCGGACCTCCCGGCGCCGGACGCGGATCTAGCTCCGGTGCTCGAGCTCGAGAACGTGGGAGTGTGCTATCCGGCGCGCGGCGGCGCGGCGGCGTTCGATGCTGTGCAAGGCGCCAACCTGATCCTCGCTCCCGGCGAGACCGTCGGCCTCGTGGGCGAGTCCGGCTCAGGTAAAACGACGCTCGGCCGCGCGGCCCTAGGGCTGGAGAAGGCCACCGGCGGGCGGGTGCTGATCTCCGGTGTGGACCTCGCGACCGCGGATCGGGCGCAGCTTCGACTGCTCCGCAAGGGCATCGCGCTGGTGCACCAGGATCCGCAGGCCTCCCTCGACCCACGGTGGAGCGTGGGCCAGTCCGTCGCGGAGTCGCTGCGCGTGCACCGGGTCGCGACGGGGGCCGCCGCGCGGGCACGGGTGGCCCAGGTCCTCGACTCCGTGCGGCTGCCCCGGGACTTCGCCGAGCGCCGCCCCGCCGAGCTCTCCGGCGGCCAGCGCCAGCGGGTGGCCCTGGCCCGCGCCCTGGTCCTGGCCCCGCGTGTGCTCGTGGCCGATGAGCCGACCAGCGCCCTGGACGTGTCCGTCCAGGCCGAGGTCCTCGACCTGTTCGAGGACCTGCGCGCCGAGTACCAGTTCGCGTGCTTGTTCATCAGCCACGATCTGGCCGTGGTGCACCGCGTGGCCGATCGCGTCGCCGTGATGAATGCCGGCCGGATCGTCGAGCTGGGCCCCGCCGACAACGTCCTGCTCGCCCCCGAGCACGACTACACCCGGCGGCTGATCGCCGCCGTGCCCATCCCAGACCCGGTGCGCCAACGCGCGCGCGCCGCATCCGCAGCCCTGCTCGACCCGGCTGTGGAGAACACCGACCGCCACCCGGACGCCATCCGCGTCGCGGTCTAACCATCCAAATAATCACCACAGAGCGAAAAGGAAATTTCATGACTATCCTCGACGTCCGACCCGACCTCGACACGAACATCGCCGCAGCGGAGATCGCCGCGGACATCTACGCAGCCGGCGGCATCACCGTCCACAAGCATGGCCAGCACATCGGCGCTGTCATCGACGGCGTTGCCCTCTCGGGAGACATCTCCGACGAGACCGCCTACGCGATCCAGTACGCCCTCGCTGCGCACCGGGTGATCTTCTTCCGCGGCCAGCATCACCTGACCGATGAGATCCAGTACGCCTTCGGCGGCCGATTCGGCTCCCAGACCACAACCCACCCGACGCTCCGCTCAGACGACAACAAGACCCTGGTCCTCGAGGGTGCCGCCAGCAGCTGGCACACGGACGTCACGTTCATCGACCGCATCCCGAAAGCCTCGATCCTGCGTGCGGTGACCGTGCCGCCTTACGGCGGCGCCACCACCTGGGCCTCGACCATCGCGGCCTACGACCAGCTGCCAGCCCCGCTAAAGGCACTGGTGGAGAACCTGTGGGCGGTGCACTCGAACGCGTACGACTACACCGAGGTGCTCAGCGCGCGCCAGGGCAATCCAAACCTCGCCGGCAAGGGCCAGAACTACGTGAACGAGTTCACCCGGACTGTCTTCGAGACCGAGCACCCGGTGGTGCGGATCCACCCGGAGACCGGCGAGAAGTCGCTGCTGCTGGGCCACTTCGTCAAGGAGTTCATCGGGCTCAAGCCCGCCGAGTCCGCGGCACTGTTCCAGCTGCTGCAGAACCGGGTCACCAAGCTCGAGAACACCACGCGCTGGGCCTGGCAGCTCGGGGACGTCGCCATCTGGGACAACCGCTCCACCCAGCACTACGGCATCTCCGACTACGGCGACAGCCCCAGGAAGATCCACCGCACGACCCTCGCCGGCGACGTGCCCGTGAACGTCAACGGCGAGTCCAGCCGCATCCGCACGGGCGACGCGTCGCACTTCTCCGTCATCGACCAGCCAGCCCGGCTGCCGGGCTTCGCCGCGAACTGATGTGTGCCTGTAAGACGGCGGCGGGGCTGATATTCTCGGCGACATGCCCCGCCGCCGCACTGCCGCACCGCGCGCCACACGCGCAGCCGGCGCGCTCAGCCGCCAAGCGTTGTGTCCGGGCGAGCCATGTCATGGCTGTCGAATTCTCACGCCCTAATTGACCGACCCGCGCCAGCGTCACAGCTGATCACCGCGGCACGGTCTACGCCGCCTCGCCCGCAATGGGCGAAATCGCAAGGACCACACCGTGTTTGCCGCCACTGATCTTCCCCTCCCCTCCGCCCGCGCAGTCCCGTGGACGCCGGCAATCGTGCCGCCCACGTTCGCCATCGCCGGCATCCCCTCCGCGGCTGTATTCCGCGTGCTCACCAGGCGGGGACCGTTGTCTCGGGATGAGATCGCGAAGGCCACCGGCCTGTCCTCCGCCACAGTCAACCGGCAGGTCTCCGCGCTGCTCACCGGTGCCCTGGTCCGAGAGCGGCCAGAGCTCGTCGCGCATGGCGCCATCGGTCGCCCGCCCGTCCCCGTCGACGTCTCCCACGAGTCCTATCTGACCATTGGCATTCACATCGGCGCCCTCGTCACCGCCCTCGTGGCCAGCGACCTGCGTGGCCGCATCATCGGCGCCGCCGACATCCCCACCCCGCGGCAGATCCCCGACCTCGCGCTCGCGCGGATCGCAGCCGGGGCCCGCGCGCTCGCGGCACGTTGGCCCCAACGCGTGCCACTGTGGGTGGGAGTGGCTCTGGGCGGCTCAGTGGACTCCGGCACCGGCGTCGTGCAGCATCCTCGGCTGGCATGGACCGGCGCCCAGGTTGGGCCGGTGCTCAGCCGCGAACTCGTCTTGCCCGTGTCGGTCTCCGGCCATGTGGAGGCGATGGCCGCCGCCGAACTACTGCTGGCCAGAGAACAAGAGAACCGTGAGTTCCAAGGCTCCACGCTGTATTTCTACGCCCGGGAGACCGCCGGCATGGCGCTCAGCTTCGACGGCCAGGTACGGATCCCCACTGCTGGGTCTGGCACCATCGCGCACTTCCCCACCGGATCGGACGCCGTCTGCGCCTGCGGGCGGACCGGCTGCCTGGAGGCCACCGTCGCAGACCACGCGATGCTCGCGCGCGCGCACGGGGAGGGCATCCTCGGCCGCCAAGCCGCCACCATCGACGAGCTGTACCAGGCCGCCCGCCAGGGCTCGGCCGCCGCACGGGAGCTGCTGGCCCGTCGCGCCGAAGCGCTCGGCCGCACAGTGGCGGTGCTCAGCGATACCTTCCGGCCCGACCGCGTGATCCTCGGCGGCCAGGCCTTCACCGAGTATCCGGAGGCCATCGGCCGCGTGGCCGAGGCCATCAAGGGCTCCGCGTCCCTGTCCCACCAGGACATCCGGATCACGGGGTTCGGCGGGCGGGTGCAGGCCCACGCAGCAAGCGTCGTCTCGCTCAGCGCCCTGTACAACGACCCCCTGGGCGCACTGCGGCAATTGGGGGGCGCGCCTAGCCTCAGGCTTTCACGCTGAGTGAGCGGCACGCCGGCCTGCGCGGGGAAGGATCCGGGTTCGGCGCTCCGAGTCATTCGGCCAGCCCTTCCTCACGTGCCCTCCTCGATGTCAGACAAAGTATGTACCGTCGTACGCAGATCCAAATAGCCCCTAACGGTCAGTGTCCCCAGGAGGACGATATGCAGGGCGACACACTCCATCAGCACGCCCGTGACATCGCGGTGTCGCTCGAGGACGTGACCAATGGGCGCCCGTTCACTCCGCACCTCGAAGCGTGGAAGGTGCATAACAAGGTTTTCCTCATCGTCACCGACCATGATCCGGACCTGCAGATCATTACTTTGAAAGTTAATCCCCACGAGGGGGATGCGCTCCGCCGTGCCGTCGACACGATGACGAGCGGTCGCTATTTTGACAAGCGGCATTGGATCTCTATCGGGCCCGGCGCCGGGATCACGAAGCAGCTGATCGAGTACCTAGTGCACGCATCCTACGACCTCGTCGGCGACCGTGCGCTGAGGCGGAAATCGTGAGCGAGGTGCCGTCACTCTTCGACATCGACGACGACTCACGGCCGCTGGCTGATCGGCTCCGGCCGCGCACCCTGCACGATGTCGTCGGGCAGAGCCATATTCTCGGGGCGGACGCGCCGATCGGGCGCATGGTCGACGCTCAGAGACTTGTATCGATGGTGCTGTGGGGACCGCCCGGGTGCGGGAAGACCACGATCGCGCGGCTTCTCGCCGAGCAGACCGACCTGGCGTTCGAACCGCTTTCCGCCACCTTCGCTGGCGTCGCGGACCTCCGGAAAGTGTTTCAAGCAGCGCAGCGCCGGCGCGAGGTCGGTCAGGGCACGCTGCTGTTCGTCGACGAGATCCACCGCTTCAACCGCGCCCAGCAAGACTCGTTCCTTCCCTACGTCGAAGACGGCACCGTAGTCCTCGTCGGCGCAACCACGGAGAACCCCAGCTTCGAACTCAACGGTGCGCTGCTGTCCCGCACCCAGGTCTTCGTTCTAAAGCGCCTCGATGATGTCGCGCTCAGCACCCTCATCACCCGCGCCGAAGCGCTCATCGGTCAGCCGCTACCGCTGACTGATGAGGCTCACCAGGCGCTGATCGCGATGGCGGACGGTGACGGCCGGTACTTGCTGAACATGATCGAGCAGGTGCACGCCCTGCCCGCACCCGTCGACTCGGCCGTCCTCACCGCCGCCGTGCAGAAACGGGTTCCGCTGTACGACAAATCGCAGGAAGGCCACTACAACCTCATCTCCGCGCTTCACAAGTCGATGCGCGGCTCCGACCCTGACGCCGCACTGTACTGGCTGGCACGGATGCTCGACGGCGGTGAAGACCCCCTGTTCATCGCCCGCCGCATCACCCGATTCGCCACCGAGGACATCGGCATGGCCGACCCGAACGCCGTTCAACAGGCCCTCGCCGCCTGGGATGTCTATGACCGCCTCGGTTCACCCGAGGGAGAACTCGCCATCGCGCAAGCTGTCATCTATCTAGCAACCGCGCCGAAGTCGATCGGCGTGTATCGCGGATTCAACAAGGCGCGCGCCGCCGCGAAACGGACTGGATCACTAATGCCGCCCGCGCACATCCTGAACGCCCCGACCCGCCTCATGAAAGACCTCGGCTACGGCGACGGCTACCAGTACGACCCTGACACCGAGAACGGGTTCTCAGGCGCGAACTTTTTCCCCGAAGGCATCCCCCGACAAACCTTCTACGAACCCTCCACCGAGGGATATGAGCGAACCATCTCCGCACGGTTACACCACTGGGCCCAGCTCCGGGACAAGGACGTCAGTGGCCCCACTCTCGAATCCGATGCAGACTGACTCCCTCTGGCCTTGTCCCCGGACGTGTCCTCCAACCATTCCCGTGACCCGGCCACTCGCAGCCAATAAGTCGACAGGAGGCCAGATATCATCGCCGCATGCATTCTCATCGCACGTTTCGCCGCCCATCCACCCTGCTCGTCACAGTGGCAGCGCTCTCCGCGCTCGCACTGACCGCGTGCAGCAACAGCGAGCGCGCCTCGACCGAGACCACTACCGCAAAGCCGACGACATCGACGACCACAACGGCCGCTGGCGCCTCGCTCGGCGGCAAGACGTTCACCGCCACCGAGATCACCGGCCACACGCTCGTCGAGGGCAGCGAACTGACGATCGCGTTCGAGGACGAGACGATCGCGGTGCGGGCCGGCTGCAACAGCATGCACGGCGGCTACACCTTCGACGAGGCCACGCTCGCGGCGCCGATGTTGGCGGGCACCATGATGGCCTGCGAGCCTGAGCTGATGGACCAGGACCAGTGGGTCGGCGCATTCCTCGCCGCCGCGCCCGACGCCGAACTGTCCGGCAAGACGCTGACCCTGACCTCCGGCGAGACCGCCATCGTGCTCACCCAGGATTAGCTCCACGATGAATGGGAGGGTCCGCCGAATTCGGCGGACCTCCCATTCATCTGAAGTTCTAGCGCGGCTATCCGAGAAGTTTGGCCTTCTGCGCCACGAATTCCTCCTCGGTCAGGATTCCCGCGTCCCGCAATTCTGCGAACTTCTTCAATTGCGCGATCACGTCATCCGCAGAAGGCGCGGCTGGCGCGGCAGGCTCCGCGGGGGGCAGGTATACCGGCGGCGCGACCGGCGGCGGTTGTAGCGCGGCCCGTTTCGCCTCGGCCCTGGCCGCCTCGTTATGCGCGACCCTGGTCGCAGTCTTCGTGATCACCGCGGTGCGGGCCACCGATCCCAGCAAACTTCCCCGACGTCGACGACCTGGCATGATTTCTCCCCTCGTCGGCCGCGAACACGGCCGCTAATGATCCCAATCTAGCCGTCAACTCCCGGACGGGACAGAGCGGCGGAACGAGGTTAGGCCGGAGCCGACTGCCACTGCTGGCGCATGGAGCGCTCCCGGTCGATCATCCGGGACTGCGCCAGCCCACCCGCGATGATCAGCACGATGTACAGCGCATACCACCACCAGTCCACATTGACCGACGTGACGGTGACGTCGTCGAACTCCACCGTGTTGATCTGGTTGAACAGCAGCATCACACCGCCGACAATCGCGACCGCGCCGCCCAGCGCGCTGAGGATCACGAGCAGCACCGACGGCAAGTCCACGGCCAGAGTCAGGATCGCCAGCAGGACGCCGATGACGACGCCGACCAGCACGATCACCCAGTCCCACGTGACGCCCAGCGCGGCCATCGCGCCCGCGCCGAGGGCGAAGCCCACCGACGACATCGCCAGCACCACCGCCACCGCGTAATACAGGTAGGCCAGCACGGAGAAGACGACCGCCAGAACAATGCCGGCGGTCCAGCCCATCGCGGTCGCGAAGAATCCGTCGCCGCTGATCGCCGCGACCAGAGCGGCCCCCAGGTTCAGGCCCACGAAAGCGCCCCAGATGGCAATGACGAACCGCATTGCGATGATCCCGCGGAAACAGAAGACGGCGCCGACCAATATGGCCAGGATTCCAATCACGATGTCAGACATGCGGAAACAGTACCTCGCTGCATTTCCCGATACCCACGAATGCCCGTCGCCACTCAGGCCGGAAGATAGCGTCCCCAATAGGAACTCCAGTGCACAGCAATCAATGTCACCGCCGCCGGAATGGGAGCAGCCCATCGTCTCCTAGGACGTGAGCGTCGCGGACAGGGTCCACAGGGCTTCGGCGGTCTCGGGGTCTGTCGCGTGCTCGGCGGCCACCCCCAATGCGCAGTCGGCGAGGTATGCGCCGCCGAGGGTGTCGAGCTCGGGTGCGGTGGCGCCCCACACGGACGTCGCCGCGGCCTCGGGGATGGCCTTGAGATTGGCGAGCGAGTTCTTGGTGTCCGCGGCCATGCGCTTCATCTCGGCCATGTCATCGCGGGACATGTGGCGCGCGATCCCGGTGGCGCACACGCCGGGATGCACCGCGAACGCGCGTAGTCCCTGGTCCCCGAACCTCCGTTGCAGCTCAACGGTCATCAGCGCGTTCGCGGACTTGGACTGCCCGTAGGCCACGAACTTGTTGTACTCGCGCTCCACGAAGTTCGGGTCCGCGAGGTCTACGGGGTGCGCCTTGTGCGCGTCCGAGGACAGCGTGATCACCCGGGCGGGGACGCCCGATCTTTCCGCCGCCGCGATCAGCGCGGGCAGCAGCGCCGTGGTGAGTGCGAAGTGGCCCAGGTGGTTGACGCCGAACTGCAGCTCGAAATCGTCCCGAGTGCGCGCGAAGGGCGTGTACATCACCCCCGCGTTGTTGATCAGTATGTCGATCGGGAGGCCGCGATCGGCGATCCGATCACCAAGCGCGCGAACGCAATCTAGATCGGCCAGGTCGACGCCGAGTATGTCCAGCTCCGCGCCGGGGTGCGCGTCCCAGATCCGGGCCGCGACGGCCTCCGCCGCGGAGATCGCGCGCGCGGCGAGAATCACGCGTGCGCCGGCGGCGGCCAGGGCCCGCACGGTCTCCGTGCCGAGGCCGCCGGCCGGGCCGGTGACCAGGGCCGTGCGGCCACCCAGGTCGACGCCGTCCAAGACTTCGTCGGTAGTCATCGGGGGCGTGCTTATTGCGGGCCGGCTCATTGCGGGTCGATCTCCTGCCAGTCGGTGGATAATCTCGAATCCCATTGGGGTGCACGGCGGTCCATGAATGCTCGGACTCCCTCTGCGGCATCGTGCGTGCCCATCACCCGCAGGTGCAGCTCGGTTTCCAGCTCCGCTACCCGATCCGGCGAATATCCGCGGGCCGCGCCCTGCCACAGCAGCCGCTTGGACAGCGCGGCCGACATCGGGGAGACATTGATCGCGATGTCCCGGGCGGCCTCGAGCGCGGCGGGCAGCACCTCCTCCGCCGAGAGGCAGCGGCTGGCCAAACCCAGCCGCACCGCCTCGACGCCGTCGAAGGTGCGCCCCGTCAGCAGCACGTCGGCGGCCACCGCGAGCCCGGCGATGTGCGGAACAGTCCAGTGCGACATGGCGTCTGGAATCACGCCGCGGCGAACCTGAGGGATCGAGTACTTGGCGTCGGCGGCGAGGATCCGGATGTCGGCCTGCATCGCGATAGTCAGCCCGATGCCGATGGCGTGCCCGTTCACCGCCGCGATGACCGGCTTGCGCAGGTCGAACGCCGGCGGGTTGATCGGCGAGGCAGTGAACGTGTCGGCGGCAGGGGCATCGAAAACATCCTCCGGCCCGGCCCCCTTCCCTCCGCCCAGGTCCGCCCCCGCGCAGAAGGCGGGCGGCGTGCCGGTCAAGACGATGGCCCGGACCGCGTCGTCCGCGTCAAGGTTCCGATACGCCTCCCCCAGCGCCCGGCCCATCTCCTTCGTGAACGCGTTGCGACGCTCCGGCCGGTCGAGGGTGATCAGCGCGACGCCGTCGCCGACCTCCACCCGCAGTCCGCTCATGACGCGGCCTGCAGCGCCGAGATCAGCTCTGCGATATTGACATCCGACACCGGATAACCGGGGAAGTAGCAGCACACCCGGTCCGCGTGGTCACCGAATCGGGCGACGATCTGCGCCGCGCACTCCTCGGGGGTGCCGTGTACCGCGAGCTCGCTCACCATGTCGGCGTCGATCAGCTCCGCCATCGCTGCGAACTCGCCGCGCTTGGACAGCGCGTTCAGCTCCGGCTGCACGTCCACCCAGCCCTCGACCTCGAGCACCGGCCGATACGCGGGGGTGGAGCCGTAGAACCCGAGCAGGCCCCGCACACCCCGCGCGGCCGCGTCGAGCTCCTCGGCCGTGCGGCCCACCCCCACGATGACCTGCGGGTAGATCGCGAAGTCATCCCGGGTCCGGCCGCCGCGCGCGAGGCCCTCCTCGATTGCGGGCAGGGTCCGCTCCTGGAAATGCCGGGCCGAGTTGAACGGCATGACGAGCAGCCCGTCCGCGACCTCCGCGGCGGCCCGCGTCATCAGCGGGCCCAGTGCGCCGAGGCAGATCTCCGGCGGCCCATAGGGATTGGGGCCGGGGTTGAAGGTGGGCGGCATCAGGGTGTGCGTGCTGAACTCGCCCTGGAACTTGAGCGGGGCCTGCCCCTCCCACGCGGCGAAGATCGCCTTGATGGCGAGCACCGTCTCGCGCATGCGGGCCGCCGGCTTCGACCACTGCGATCCGTACCGCTTCTCGATGTGCGGCTTGATCTGCGAGCCGAGGCCGAGGCGGAACCGTCCGCGGGTGAGCGACTGCAGATCGTAGGCGGTGTGCGCCAGGTGCAACGGGCTGCGGGGCAGCGCAATCGCCACGTTGGTCATCAGGTCCGCCTCCACTGCGCCCGCCGCCGCGGCCAGCGGCAGGAACACGTCATGCGCACCCTCGAACGTGAACAGCCCGTCCGCGCCCAACGCGACCAGTTCCCGCGCCCGCTCAGCCGCGTTTTCGGGCCGGCCGTTCAATTGCACGTCGACCTTCATCGCCGTACCTCCCTAGCTAGTGTCGGTAACCGCAGCGATGTCCGCAACCTCGGCCCGCTGCGCGATGGCGGCGACCGTCGTCTGCTGGCAGCGCACCGCCGCGAGCAGACGCCGAGTGGTGGCTAGGTTCTCAGTCTGCACAATTGCATGCTAGGTCGTTACTCAGGCCCGCAGCTCGTCCAGAACACGAAGACTTGAGGCGTGCGGCGATTAGCCGAGGCATCGCCCGTCGTAGACAAAGACTTGGGGACGCGCACACGCTGTTACCGTTCCGTATGGCCATCACCAGAGACAATGTCTTGGCGCGCCGCGCAGCACAGGCCGCCGGCGTCGCTGGCATCACGATCGGCATTGTCGCCGTCGTCGCGATGTATTCCACCGGCCCGATCAACCCGTTGATCGCCGCGGCCTCGTTTGTCCCGTTTCTGCTCGCGGTGACACTCCTCGCCGCACTGATCTGCCTGGCGTTCCGGCGCTGGATCCTGCTGGGAATCTCAGTGGCTCTGCTGGGGGTCGGCGCATCCGCGATCAGCCCAATGTATGTGGCGAACGGCGCTCGCGCCGAGGGTACGACGGTGCGGGTGATGCAGGCGAACCTGCTGTTCGGTCAGGCGGATCCCGACAGCCTGACCAGGACCGTGCGCGAGCGGTCGATCGACGTGCTCACCGTCCAGGAGTTGACTGAGACCCTGGCGGCATCGCTGCGGGCCGCGGGCCTTGAGCAGCTGCTGCAATACCAATACCTGATACCGGATGAGCGCGGCGGTGGCGGTGCCGGGATCTACAGCCGCTACCCGCTGACAGATACCCGCGAGCTGGACGGTTACGGACCCACGAATCTTGGGGCCGAGGTGGGGTTCTCCACCCCTTTCACCCTGTTGGCGGTACACCCTGGGCCGGCGTACGTGACTCCGCCCGATATCTGGACAAACGAGCTGCGCAACCTGCGCGCCGCGCTTGAGACGGCTGCCGCGAGCGACACCATCATCGTCAGCGGCGATTTCAACACCACCTACCTGCACAAGCAGTTCCGCGACCTGCTCGCTGTCGGATACTCCGACGCCGCAGAACAATTGGGCGCCGGCATAGTGCGGACGTACCCTGCGGACAAGCGTTACCCGGCCGTCATCGGCATCGACCACGTGCTCCTGAGGGGCGCGCAGGCGCAGACGCTTGAGCGCGTCGAGATCGAAGGCTCAGATCACCACGGCCTGATCGTCGATGTGGTGATCCCGAGCTAACCGGCGCGGATCATCTGCTCCTACGCTGGAGCATTGTGCCTGCGGGTGATTTCCGCGGCGAGCCGCCCGATGAGCTGGCGGGCCTGGGGCGGATCGACGACCTCGATGTGGTCGGTGAACTGCATCAACTGCCGCACACCGTCGAGATGGTCGTAGCCGACCACGATCCGGACTTGATCGGCATCGCTTGTCGGCTCGACCGACAGCAGCCGCTTGCCGAGGATGCGGCGGGCAAGGTCCTCCGTCGTCGCGTCGAGCAGGGCCGTCACGCGAACGCCGCCCCGCCCCTCAAGCGCGCCCACGAGGCTGGCCGCCACCTCCTCGAGGGTGACGTCGGCGCGGATTGACCGGTCCTCATCGAGCAGCGTCCAGGACCGGAGCCGGGTGAGCGCGTACATGCGCGTCGCGCCTTCCGCGTCGGCAATCAGGTACCAGCGACTCCCCCGGCTGAGCAGGCCATAGGGGTCCACGACGCGCTCGCGCCAGGCCCTTTCCCCACTGGGCCGATAATCGATCCGTAGACGTTTTCCCCGACGCAGGTCACGGGCCAGCGCGGACACGTCGATCTCCGTATCGGGCTCGAACCAGCCGGAATTGTCGATGGCGACGACGTCGCTCAGTGTCAGCAGCCCCGCGTCGGACTTGGGCCTCCAGGGTTTCCGGGCGGAGAGCTTCTGGGTGGCGCTGCGCGCGGCCGCCTCAATTCCGAGCTGCCGGGCCCGCGCCAGGTCGACGCCGATCAGCTCCAGCACCTCCGCCTCGCTCCCCGTCAGGCGGCTCACGTCCACCTCGGCGCCGGGCAGGAGCGCGATTCCGCCGTATCGGCCCCGCTCCGTGACCACGGGAACGTCCGCGGCCGCCAGCGCATCGATGTCGCGCAAGATCGTGCGCGTGGAGACGCCGAACTGCTCCGCCAGGTCCGCTGCCGTCATCCGCCTGTTCGCCTGCAGTGCCACGAGGATCGCCAACAGCCGTTGTGGGCGCACTTTTCAACTCCTCGCGGATAAGTGGACATGGATTGTCATCTATAGGTGGCATCGTAGAAGACGCCCACCACTTATCCGCACACTTCGAGGAGGCTGCGACGATGAGCGCACCCAACCTGTTTCTGGTCTACGTGACCGACATCGAGCGATCCACCACGTTCTACCAGGACCTTTTCAACATCGAGCCTGTCATGCTCACACCGCGCTACGTGCCGTTCGAGGTCGCGCCCGGCGTCCTTTTCGCGCTGTGGAGCGGCCGGCCCGAGAACGCCGCGCGGACCACACCGCGCACCTCCGAGGTCGGACTAATGGTGCCGGGCTCGGCCGCCGCGGTCGACGCCGTGCACGCCACCTGGACGGCGCAGGGCGTGACCGTCATCGAGGAGCCCCACGACGAGGTCTTCGGGCGGACCTTCGTCGTGGCCGACCCGGACGGGAACCTGATCCGCGTCTCGCCCGTCGACTGATCCCTGCCTTCTCGCAGTAGGCTGGCCAGCACCGACGAGACGGGAGGCTCGCATGGCCGCGACGGGCACGACGGCTGCCGAGGTGCTGGCCGAGTTGGCCACGCTCGAGGAGCCGAAGGCGCGGGCGATCAATGAGCGCCACGGCGACGACCACGGCGTGAACTTGACCAAGCTGCGCGCCATCGCGAAGCGGCTCAAGGCCGCGCCCGAGCTCTCCCGCGAACTGTGGGCCGCCGGCGACACCGCGGGGCGGCTGGTCGCGATCCTGATTTGCCGGCCGAAGGCCCTGGGGCTCGAGGAGCTCGACGCGATGCTCCGCGACGCGCGCACGCCCAAAGTCCACGATTGGCTCGTGAGCTACGTGGTGAAGAAGAGTCCGCACGCCGAGGAGTTGCGCGTGGCCTGGACAGCCGATCCCGACCCGGTGGTCGCGAGCGCCGGATGGGCGTTGACCAGCGAGCGTGTCGTGAAGAAGCCTGCTGGACTTGAGCTTTCAGGAATCTTGGACATCATCGACGCTGAGATGACGGACGCGCCGGAACGGCTGCAATGGGCGATGAACAACGTGCTGGCGCAAATCGGGATCGAGCACCCCGATCTGCGCGACCGGGCCATCGACATCGGCGAGCGCCTCGAGGTGTTCAAGGACTACCCGACGCCCCCGAATTGCACCTCGCCGTTCGCGCCCATCTGGATCGCGGAGATGGTGCGGCGGCGGAGCTAGCCCGCGGCCAGGCTAATCGTGAGCTGAGGCCCTGCTATCGGCCAACTCCCTGTCCCGCACAGAATCCAAGAACTCCATGCCGCTTAGCTCAGCGACCGCCGGGTTCGCCCCGAGAGTCTTTGCCAGGCGCCGTCGTGTCCGTCCGACCGGATCACGAAGAGCCAGGTCTGCACGGCGTATTAGCCCCGCAGCAGCGCGTTCAAGCGTGCGGCCTGGCGCGTGAGGTGATCGCGTTCGGGGACGCTCGACGCCGCGCGGCCAGCCTCCGCGTAGAGCCGAGCCGCAGCCTCCAATTCTCCGGCCCGCTCGCGCAGGTACGCCTCCACGGCCGCGTATCGGGGAAGTGCAGGATCGAGTTCTGCCAGCGCGGCGAGACCCCCGCGCGGGCCATCTGCCTCACCCACTGCGACGGCGCGATTGAGGCGGACCACTGGGCTGTCATTGAGCCGCGTCAGCTCGTCGTACCACTCGACGATCTGCACCCAGTCTGTCTCCTCGGCCGTCTGCGCATCGGCGTGCAGGGCCGCAATCGCAGCCTGAGTTTGATACTCCCCCAAGCGGTCTCGCGAAAGAGTCGCCTGCAAGATCGCGATGCCCTCGACGATCATCTCCGTGTCCCACAGGCTGCGGTCCTGCTCGGCGAGCGGGACGAGCGCGCCATCTGCCGAGGTCCGCGCCGGCCGTCGGGCATGGTGGAGCAACATGAGAGCGAGTAGGCCCGCAACCTCCGCGTGGTCGATCGCGGCCGACAACTGCCGGGTGAGCCGGATCGCCTCAGCGGCGATGTCGACGTCGCCGGAGTAGCCCTCGTTGAACACGAGATACAGCACCCGCAGCACCGTGGCAATGTCCCCGGGCGCATCAAGCCGGACGCCCGCGACAGTCCTCTTGGCACGCGAGATGCGTTGGGCCATCGTCGGCTCCGGCACGAGGTACGCCTGCGCGATCTGCCGCGTCGTTAGGCCGCCGACCGCGCGCAGCGTCAACGCGACGGCCGAGGCCGGGGTCAGCGACGGGTGCGCGCACAGAAAATACAACCGCAGGGTGTCGTCGCCCGTCGCGGCGGGGCCGGGCGTGGTCTCGGCGCCGAACTTCTCCTCGCGGCGCCGTCGGGCATTATCTGCGCGGATAGCGTCGAGTGATTTGCGCCAGGCGACGGCGACCAGCCAGGCCTTCGGGTCCCGGGGCGGACTATCCGGCCAGATCCGCCAGGCCTCGACCAGAGCCTCCTGGACGGCGTCCTCGGCCAGCGCGAAATCTGCCCCGCGGCGAACCAGGATCCCGATCACCGAGGGAACCAGTGTCCGCAGCAGGGCCTCGTCCATCATCCGTCAGTGCTCGAACTCCGGGGGCGCACCCAGGAACGGGCGCACCTCGAGCCACTCATGGATCGGCTTCCCGCCCGCGCCCGGGGCCGCCGACAACTCGCCCGCCAACTCCACCGCACGGTCATAGTCCTCGACGTCGATTACCATCCAGCCCGCGATCAGGTCCTTCGTCTCCGCGAACGGGCCGTCGGTGACCGGGGGCTTCCCCTCCCCGCCGTAGCGGACCCAAGAGCCCTCCGGCGCGAGCGCCTGGCCGTCGACGAACTCGCCGGTGGACTCGAGCCGGCCGGCGAAATCATTCATGTACTTGATGTGCGCCGAGACCTCCGCCGGCGTCCACTGGTCCATCGGCACATCGTTGACCGCCGCCGGCGCGCCGCGGTAGTGCTTGAGCAAAAGGTACTTGGTCATCATGTCCTCCTTGGAGAGTCAGACCCCATTGTGGGCGTCTCACTACGGGGACGCAGCCGGTAGCGGGTTCTCGACATCGCGGCACTGCCGTCGCCGCGGCTCGACCGTGAGGATGGGCGCGAAGGTGGTCACGCGCGGTGCGGCAGCTCCGCCTCCAGCAGCCTCGCGAGGTCGCCGAGGCGCGAGCGCTCCGGAACGCTCGTCGGTACGTCGAGGATCGTCAGCGGTGCGGCGGTGACGATCCCGACGCAGGCCGCCAGCACGGGCCCGCGCAGCGCGGCGAGCATCGGCTCCAATCGGCCAGTGTCCTGCGCCCGGGTCAGCAGGGACGCGACGGCAGGGGCGCTGGTGAACGTCACCGCGTCCAACTCGCCGGCGCAGATCTGCCCGACCATCGCGTCGAGCCCCTCAGGGCTGGTCGGCGGCATCCAGCGGTAGACGGGCACGGGGACGACGTCGGCACCGGCTTTCGAGAGCTCCCCGCACAGGTCGACGGTCGGCTCCCAGACGGTGGGCGTGCCGTGCAGCTGCACCGCGATCCGCACGCCCCCGACGCCCTCCGCCACCAGGTGCTCGAGGACCTCGCTGGAGGACTCCGAGGCGGGCGACCAGCTCTCTCGCAGGCCCGATGCCCGCGCCGCGCCCTTCGCCTTGGGTCCGCGGACGATCAGACGGGCAGGCTTGAGCGCCTCGACCAGCCTGAGCCCCTGTGCCTCGGCGTACTCCACCCACCCCCGGAAGCCGATCGCGGTGGTGGCGACCACGACCTGCGGCGGGTTCGCGAGCACCGATGCCGTGGCCAAAGCCAGCCCGGCGTCGTCCTCGAGCGGGATGACGCGGATGGCGGGCGTGTGGACGACCTTCGCGCCGCGCCGGGTCAGCAGGTTCGCGAACTCCTCGGCCCGGCGGGCGGCGGTGACACCGATAGTGAAACCGGCCAGGGGCTGTGACACTTCGCGCTCGATTGCCATGTCGCTGACCCTACCGAGGAGGCCGCGTAGACCCCGCCACGGAATCTGGTGGCAGGGTGGAGGTGATGTCGCCATCGCGACGATGGCGACCGACAGGGCTGGAGCGCTCATAGGCCTCATTTGCATCGACCTGTTCACCACGCTCGACGGCGTCGAGCAAGCACCTGGCGGACCAGAAGAGGATGCCGACGGCGCCTTCGCGTTCGGCGGCTGGCAGGCCCCGCTGATCGACGAGGTCGTCGGCGACCAGATCTCCGCCGGAATGGCGACGATGGACGCGCTGCTGCTCGGGCGCCGCACCTACGACATCTTCGCCGCGTACTGGCCCCGCCCGCATCCCCAAATACGTGGCCTCCCGCCAGGCTCCCGCTCTCGAGTGGGACCGCTCGGCGCAGCTCGGGCCGGATGTTGCCTCCGCGGTCCACGAGCTGCGCGACCGACACGAGGAAACCCACGTCATCGGCAGCCTCAACTTCGCCCAGACCCTCTTCGCGCGGAGGCTCTTCGATCGGCTCACGCTCTGGGTGTATCCCATCGTCCTCGGCGGCGGTAAAAGGGTCTTCGACGACGGCGTGCTGCCCGTGAACTTTCGGCTCCTCGAGCCGGCCATCACTTCTCCCCGCGGCGCGGTGCAACTGCGCTACGCGCTGGCGGCTAGCCCCAATCGTCAGCTACCGTCCGACACCCGCCCACCGGCGGTGTAGGGAACGAAGACACCGGTATTGCGTCCGAGATGGTCGAGCATCCAGCCCAACCGTTTGACCTGGCGCAAAATCACCGCGGAGTCCACAACCTGGAGTGGGGCCAGGTCGTGCTCAAGGCGCTGTTGCATGCCCATGGCGTCCGAGGCCGACCGGCTCCACGTGCTGACCAGGAGATTCGCACGGCCGGGGATGCTGACCACCTGGCGGACGGACGGGACGGTCCGCAGGTGGCTCACACACGCGGGCACGTCGGTAATCGGGACGTGGCACCACCACTGCACCACGATTGGGGCGGCGGTGAGCCCTTGGGCGACCTCGCACCGGAAGGTGAGCGCGTCGGAGCTGAGCAGGTGCCCGAGTTGACGGCGCACCGTCGACAGCGGCCGGTCGGTCAGTCGCGCCAAGTCCGCCGCGGTACGACGACCATCCTCTGCCAGCGCCCGAGCAAGGTCCACGTGCGGGTCAGCCCAGGGGTTCAGCGTTACCGGTCGGTCCTCGGCGCCACCTGTCAGTGGCAACCGAGAGACGGCCTGGGCGCGCTGGTGATCCAGCCCGCCGATCCGCCAGCTACTGGCATCGATGTGGGCCTTGGCGACGAGGTGCGTGCGGACACCGAGGACTCCGGGCAGGCCCGGCAGGTCATCGAGGATGAGGCCGGCCAGGTCCTGCAGCGATAACCCGACGATCGTGACGACCAAGCTGTACTCGCGAGCGGATTCTTCGACCGTGACGACCGTGGGCCACGTGGCCAGTTCCCGGGCGAGCCCACTCGCATGGCCGCTCACGCAGGAGATTTCCGCGATGGCCAACTGGTTCCCATGCAGGCCCTGCACCCGCGGATACGCCATGACCCAGGCGCTGCCATCGGCGCGGAGTTGGTCCCAGCGGCGGCTCAGAGTCGACGGAGTCGTGCCGAGCGCACCCGCTAATTGGGTCCATGTCGCCCGGGGCCTCAACTGGAGAGCATGGATGAGCGAAAAGTCCTCTTCGTCCAGTGTTCTCATAGCTATCTCGCAGTGGTTTTTGTGAAATGAGCGAATCTAGTGGCTTTGGTCGCAGATATGAACTGGGCTGCATACTACTCGATAACACCTGGCGGCTCCAGCGAAGGAGCCGGAAAACGCTCGTATCTTGAAAGGACTTGTCACAGAATGACCCGCCGAAGAATCGTTCGCGTGTTGATTGCCGTTGCCGCCGTCGTGGTGGTGGCCGCAACAGTTTTCTTTATCGCCGCCCCCGGAATCATCGAGCGGGCCCAGAACAAGGTGGAGCCCGCAGAATTGCCGGACGTCAGCGCGGAAACACAACAGCTGCACGATTCGCTGCAGATCATCGACATGCACTCGGACACGCTGATGTGGGATCGCGACATCCTCGACCGCTCCGATCGTGGGCACATGGATCTGCCTCGACTAGAGGACGGCAACGTCGCCCTCCAGGTCTTCTCCTCGGTGTCGAAATCGCCGAAAGGCCAGAACATGGACAGCAACACCGGTGACACTGACAACATCACCCTCCTCACGATCGCGCAACTGCAACCGCCGCGCACTTGGAACTCGATGACGGAGCGCTCGCTCTATCACGCGGAGAAGCTGGAGCACGCGGCCGAGGACTCCGATGGGAAGCTCGTCCTCATCCGCACCCGCGGCGATCTCGACCAGCTGATCTCCGACCGCGAGGCGGGCGAGCAGGTGACCGGCGCCCTGTTCTCCGTGGAAGGCCTCCAGAACCTGGAGGGCAACATCGACAACCTCGACCGCCTCTACGACGCGGGCATGCGGATGGCCGGATTCGCCCACTTCTTCGACAACGACGCCGCCGGGTCGATGCACGGCGTGGACCGTGGCGGCCTGACCGACCTCGGCCGCGAGGCGTTCGTCGAGCTCGAGCAGCGCGGCGTCATCATCGACATCGCCCACGCCAGCGAGGCCGCGGTCGCCGAGATGCTGGAGCTGGCGACGAGGCCGCTGGTACTCAGCCATGGCGGGGTGCAGGCGACCTGTGATGCCAACCGCAACCTCTCCGATGAGCAGATCCGGGGCGTCGCCGCCACCGGCGGGGTGGTCGGCATCGGGTACTTCGACGCTGCGGTGTGCGACCTGACCATCAAGGCCGTCGTCGATGCGATCGACCACGTGGTTGCTGTTGCCGGCGTGGAGTCCGTGGCGCTCGGGAGCGACTTCGACGGATCGACGACGGTCGGCTGGGACACCACCGAGCTCGCCGCCATCACTCAGGAGCTGGTGAACCGCGGCTATACCGATGAGGAGATCACGGCGATCATGGGCGGCAACACGCTGCGGGTCATGCGCAGCGTCCTGCCCCAGTAACGACAGCCCGCGGGCCACCCCGGCGGATGCCGAACGTCAGGACGCAGTCCCATCCTGTTGTTCAGCAGCCACCGGGGGCGTTGTCGGCGTGGGGCCGGCATAGAACTCCGCTGCGTTCTGCCACAGCGCCCGCTCCCCCGCCACCTCTCGCACAAGTGCCAGATCATCGTCCTCGAACGGCCGCCGGGCCCGAGTGGACGGCAGGTCGGTGCCAAACATCAGCGCAGCCGGGTTCGCCCGCGCGATCGCGGCCATCGCCGCCGCGGGGGCTAGATCCACGCGCCCGAACCCGGTGGCCTTGACCCGCACGCCGCGCTCGACCAGGCGCAGCAGCGTCGGCAGTCCGTCGGCGCTCAGGCCCAAGTGATCGACGCTCACCGCGGGCAGCGCTGCCACAACAGACTCGACCGCCGCGAGGTCGCGGGAGTCGATGTAGAGCTCTACGTGCCACCCTGCGATCTCGTGCACACGCCGGGCCAGCCGGTCCAGATCCGCCAACTCCGCAGAGCCGCCCCGTCGGGCATTGAATCGGACCGCGCATACCCCCGCCGCGGCGAGCTCGAGGATCTCCGCGTCCAAGACCGTCTGCGGCAACTGCGTGACGCCGACAAATCCCGGCCCCAACCGCGCCAGCGCGTCGAGCAGGTAACACTGGTCGAAAGCCTGGAAGGAGCCCGAGACCACCGCCCCGCCCTCGATACGCATGCCCGCGACACGCTCCCGATATTGCGTCACAGTGAACGCCGGCGGCAGATAGCCCGCGTTGGCGACGAGGGGGAATCGGGGGTCGACGATGTGCAGGTGTGCGTCGAACACCCGCGGCCGCTCTGGGGATGCCCTGATCTCGAGGCCTCTCACAACGTTTTCAGGGGATCCATATCCGGCAAAAGCATTGATCTACCCCTTTCCAGTCGTAAGGTGAACCTAGCCGGAATTGTTCCCACCTAGGAGAGCGGCATGGCACCACAATTTGATTGGACCGGGGTAGTCGACTATGCGAAGCGCACGGCGGTCGAACCACCCAGAACGCAGTACGAGCTGCCGGGAGTGACCCTCGAGGACCATCTCGGGGTGCCGGTGGCGGTGGTCCCGCTATGGCACGCGATAGTCACGGTGAGGTTGACGTTTCCGCCGGGCGATAAGGCTCAACTCGCCACCGCCCAAGAACGACTGACACAAGCGCTCGCCGAGGTGGAGCGCGTATACCCACTCTCGCCGGGCGGCATCCTCATCCAGGTGGCCTACGGGCTCTCCTATTTCCGGGACCGCATCCCCGCCGCCGTCACTGACGAGCACTTCCCGAAGTCCGTGATGGCGGGCACCGAGGGCCAGTGGGCGATCATCGACTCGCTGCGCTTCCCCAAGGACCCCGAGGAGCTGATCCTGGAGGAGCACGACGTCTGCTTCCACCTCAAGAGCGACTATCTGGGCCACCTCGACAACACGATCGCGGCACTGTTCCAACCCGGCGAGCAGATGCTCAACGGGCTGCCCGCCGAGAACACGTACGTGGGCGATCTGCTCAGCGTGACGTCGGTGCGGCGCGGATTCGCCGGCCGCGGGGTCCCCAAGATCATGGGCACCCGCCTCGGCATTCCTGGGGCTGAGCACGTCCCCGACGGCGCGATGCTGTTCATGGGCTTCACCTCCAGCCACAAGGACGGTCTGGCGCAGGGCAATCTGGCGAGCTTCGAGACCCTGCCCGGCTACACGGATGTGAAGGTGGGCGACTACTTCGCCGGGGGGACCGCGCAGCACCTCTCGCACATTGGCATCAACTTGGAGGAGTGGTACAAATTCGGCCATAAGGGCCGGCTGCACCGGGTGTTCAACCCACGTCGCACCGAGTCTGAGGAGGTGCTCTCCCCCAGCCAATCCGCGGACACCGTCGTGTTCGAGGAACAGCGGGACAAGGACGCGGCTGAGCACAAGATCATCGGGCACAACGAGCAGATGCAGTTCCTCACCCGACTCAAGGAGGACACCGTCTCCGCGTACGGCGAGACGATCTCCCGAGGCACCGTGTTCTTCCTGCGGCAGGACTTCAACACCGTGGAGAACCCCTTCCAGTTCTCCACGTCCAGCCCCATCTCCCCGACTCCGCGTGCCGGGGTGCACTTCATCGGCATGAGCCCCTCCGCCCAGCACTTCGAGAAAGTGCGCCTGGAGATGGACGGCGTCGAACATCAGAAGAGGCACAACCTGCCCGACGAGAACCTCGGGTTCACCAAATTCCTCGTGACCACGCATCGGCAGAACATGATGTTGCCGCCACGCGCGCACCGGTCGTTCCCCCTGGCCGAACTGCTCTGACCGAACCCTTCCGCATCGAGGCCGCCTTGTTATAGCCTCGATGCGGGAATCACGGGGGGTGGCCGCGGCAACGCGGCGTGACATTGGGGGCACTATGGGCAATCCAGGATTCGATCCGAATCTCGTTGTTAGAAGCGAGAATGGCCCCGGTGGCGGGCGGCTGGTGATGTCCGACGAGGCAGTGCAGGGGTGGGTATCTGCGTATCGGAAGTACGCGGACGAGATGGGCCGTATCGCAGAACTGATAGCCCAACGCAAAAACATCACCTATTTTGGGGACCTGGATTCGCTGAGACAATTGGCTCATGGATACGACCAGCTTCTGAAGGGTGGCGAGGGCAGCCTTCACCAACGCGTCCTCGAGTACGCTGCGGCCGCAAACGAATTCGCCGACAAGCTCCAGCGGGACTGGCAGTCGATCCTCGAGGCTGACGGCCAGACAGCCAGCTCCTTGACTACGGTGAACCGTCCGTCGTGAGAGCCCGCATCCTATTGGCAACAATCCTGTGCACCCTGCTGGCCTCAGCCTGCAGCACGACGACCAACGGCACCGCCACAAACCCTGCCACTGCAGCTATGTCCCCGGCCCCGGCGATCAGCAAATCCACCATCGTCTCCCAGATGGACAACTACTACGAAGAAAACCCCGAACTCTCCATCGACCCGTGTCACGACACCTTCATCCATGACATGGAATCACTCGGGTACGAGCTCGCGGCTAGTGTCGTCCTGCCCGCAGGACAAAAGTACTTCCAATACTGGATAGCTTCCTGTCCGTACAAGTCAGGCGATTTCAGCGCACTCACGGCATCCACCACTGCGCCGTTCATGATGCCGGATGAAACCCTGACCCCGACGGATAACACCAGTGGCCCATCGCACCTCATCGAGATCGCCGGCCGCCCCAGCATCGTCCGACCACCCGCAGGACTAGGCGTCAGCTGCAGTGTCTCCATGACCACCACCTTCGGATCGATGAACATCACCGGCGGGGACCATCGCAACCCCGACGGCGACGCCGACTGCGCCCGCATCGTCGACCTGCTCGAGCAGATCGAGCCCTGGATCAACGACTAGGCCGCCGTGGTGGCGCACACAGACTCAATGCGCTGTCATCCCCGCTCCGACGATCTCGTAGATTCGGGCTATGCCCGATTCACCAATGGATGCCCCGGAGTGGTTCACAACGGCACTTGCTGCCAACGTCGAGACCGGCTCTGTCACGGTCGGCGGCGCGCAGATCAAGTACCGCGCCTGGGGGGAGGCCGGATCGCCCGGCGTTGTCCTGGTCCATGGCGGTGCCGCCCAGTCCCACTGGTGGGACCACATCGCGCCTTTGCTGGCCGCTGGCCGGCGGGTGGTCGCGCCTGATCTGAGCGGCCACGGGGACAGCGATCATCGCGAGCACTATGACCTGGAGCAATGGTGTCTGGAAGCGCTGACCGTCGCCGTCGCCGCGGGCATCGACGGCCCGCCCGTCCTGGTGGGCCACAGTATGGGCGGCATGGTCGCGTTCGTCGCGGCGCATCTGTACGGGGACCGGCTGGCGGGCGTGCAGATCATCGACTCCCCCATCTGGGCCCGGTTCCACAAGGAGAGCGCGGATCGCGCCAAAACAGCCTTCGGGCCCAAGAAGCTTTACCCGACCCAGGATGACGCAGTCGCCCGCTTCCGACTGGTGCCGGGCCAGGATCACACGCTGCCCTACGTCATGGACCACATCGCCCGGACGTCACTCGTCGAGGGGGACGGCGGATGGGCCTGGAAGTTCGACCCGAAAATGATCGGGCGCGATGGCACCGCGCTCCTCGGGGCCGGCGCGCCGTCCTGCCGGATGGCGTACTTCCGCGCCGAGTGCGGGATCATCCCCGACGACGCCTACGCGGAGCTGCGCTCCCGCCTCGGCGAGTCCACGCTCTTCACCACATTGCCCACCGCGGGACATCACCCGATGATCGACCAGCCGCTGCCGCTCGTCACTGCGATCCGGACAACGCTCGCCGCCTGGGGACTCTGATCCCAAGGCGATGCTGCGCAGGTAGCGCGGCTCTTCCGTAATCAGAGTGCCTTGATTCGTTCCTGGAGCTGACCGGAGTGGATCAGCGACCGCAAGATGTAGTGCGTGAGGTTCCTGAACCCGAAGGCAATGCCACGGAAGTGCTCGAGCCGGCCGTTGATCGCCTCCGCCAGACCATTCGAGGCCCCGGTATCGAAGTACGCGAGGATCTCCTCCGCCGTTTCCAAAGGCTCCGACCAAGCTGGACAAGCTCTGGAAGTCCTTTCGGGACACCGGATCGTCGACACGATGTCGCGCAGGTCGGCGATGGGCCGCGCCCGCTTCACGATCGCACCCCTGAGACCTATTGGCGGTAGATCTCCACATGGGCGTTGGTAATGACTCCGACATTCAATGAAGGAGCGCCCCAATTCGTTCCGCATCCCCCGGTTGTCTGGCTTGTCGGCACGAAAGAGCTACTCGACTGGCTGTAAGGGCCGATCGCGTAGAGCGGAAAGGCGTTGGGGATGCCGTGAAGGCCCCAGCAGTCGACGATCAGCACGTACTCCCGACCCGGGGGCGCATCGATGTCATGGCATGTAGCTGTCGCATTGAATGGATCCCACTGAACGACGCAGTCCGCGGGGGCAGACTGAGCGGTGCCGGAGCCGATGAATGTTGCGAAAGCTATCCCGAATGCGGCCACCGCAGCGACGCGCGCAGTTGCGAGACGGTTGTTTCTCATTGAGTCCCTTCCAGTAGCAGCTACCCCTAATGTCGATTGTGCGCGATGAGGCGTTACTGCTGCTGTTGAACAATGCCGCCTAACTCCTCCACTTGAGCCCTTCCCCTCACCCCAGGTCGGTGCCGGGGTCGACGAGGGTAGCGAGCAAGGCCTTGCCGTGGAGGCGATTAACCGCCGGCTCGAGCCCCTCCGCGGCATCGCCTTCGGGTTCAGGAATCTGACGCACTACATCTTGCGGTCGCTGATCCAGTCCGGTCAGCTCCAGGAACGAATCAAGGCACTCTGATTACGGAAGAGATTCCCTAATGATTGTCAAGACCCGTCTTGAACTGCGGTTTCGGGCATGACCGGCCGCCGTAGGAGCT
>NZ_BAVQ01000012.1 GCF_000524475.1 Tomitella biformata AHU 1821
CACTATCAGCACTGCCTTCAAGACGCGATAAAACTAGTTCTCTCCAGCGGAAACGCGACTTTGACGTGACCCTGTCATTGCCGTCGGCGCGACCGACAAATACGGTGGTGCCATGACCACAGGACTTGCCCCGGAACCGGTCGGCGAACTGCTGCGCGGGTGGCGGCGTCGGCGCGGGCTGAGCCAGCTGGACCTTGCGCTGGCGGCGGAGGTGTCCACCCGGCATCTGAGCTTTGTCGAGAATGGCCGCTCCAATCCCACGGCGCCGATGATCCTGAACTTGTGCGAGCGCCTCGAGGTGCCGCTGCGGGATCGAAATTCGATGCTCCTCGCAGGTGGCTTCGCGCCGGCCTACCCGGAGCGAGCGCTGGCCTCGACTCCGATGGCGGCGGTGGCCGACGCCATCGCGCACATCCTGCGCGTGCACGAGCCGTATCCCGCGCTGGTGATCGACCGGCACTGGGAGCTGGTGGACTCGAACTCGGCGTTGGAGCCGCTACTCGCGGGGGTGGACCCGCGGCTGCTCGAGCCGCCGGTGAACGTGCTGCGCTTGAGCCTGCACCCGGATGGCCTGGCGCCGCGGATCGCGAACTTGCCGCAGTGGCGGGCGCACCTGCTGGATCGGCTCGGCCGTGAGATCGCGGCGTCCGGGGACCGGGAGTTGGAGCGGCTGCACGAGGAGCTGCGGGGTTACCCGGGCGGCTCGATGGGCGGCGAGGAGACGGACGCGATCATCGTGCCGCTCAGGCTGCGCACCGAGGCCGGCGTGCTGTCCATGCTCAGCGTCACCACCGTGTTCGGGACCCCGCAGGAGGTCACGGTCTCGGAGTTGGCCATCGAGTCGTTCTATCCCGCGGACGCGGCCACGGCGGCGCTCCTCTCCCGTTGATCCCGGCCGGCTACCGCACTGCCTGCACCAGCCCATGCCCGAGCGCGTACATGCTGGCCCCGATGCGGTTGGACACCCCGAGCTTGGCGTAGACGTGCTCGACGTGGTTGCGAACGGTCTTCGAGCTGATCCCCAGCCCGTCGGCGATCTCCTGGTTCGATGCCCCGCGCGCCACCGCGCACAGGATCTCGATCTCGCGGCTGGTTAGGCCGTCGGGCCGCACCGCGCGCGCCCTGGTGCGGTGCCCGGCCGCAGCCAGGACCGCGTCGACCGCGTCCGTGTCGAGCCGCCCCGCCCGCGCGGCCTCGCGCAACGCGCGGCCGGCGGAGTCCGCGTTCCCCGCGGGCCGGTAGGGCCGAGGCTCGACGGCGGAGTGATAGCTGACGGCCGCGGCGAGGATGCGGTCCGACAGCGACAGTCCCGAGCCTGGCAGCCCGCGAGGGTAGCCGGTGCCGTCGGCGCGCTCGTGGTGTTTGCCGGCGAGCGCGGCCTCGGCCTCCAGGCCAGGGACGTGCGTGAGGATCCGCTCGGTGAGGTAGGGGTGCAGCCGGACCCGCTCCCACTCGGTGGCGGACAGCGGGGCGGCCCGCGACCAGATCTGGTTGGAGACCCCGATCCGGCCGAGGTCGTGGACGTGCCCCGCGCGTTCGAGCGTCTCGGCCTCGGTGGCGGACAGCCCGGCGAGCCGACCCGCGCCGCCGGCGAGGGCCGCGACTCCCCGTGAATGGCCGAGGGTGAAGGGGCACTTCAGATCGACGAAGTCCCCCATCGCGGTCAACAGCGCGTCGAGCCCCGGGCCGTCGAGGCGGGCGTCGCCGTCGGGGGCCTGGGCGAGCGCGGTCGCCCACACCTCACCGGTGGCCGGCGCTGCGAGGATCTCGGCAGGGCACGCGGTGAACAGGTCGACGAGCTCCGGGTCGAACTGGCGGCCACGGCGCTCGTGGGCCATGGCGAGGGCTCCGTCGAGTCCGTATTGCCGGTGGTGGACCTCCAGCAGGTCGGCGAGCTGTGCCACCCGCATTTCGACGGGGATGGCGGCGGACCGGACCCCGTCGGGCAGCCCGCCGCCGTCGTAGCGCTCGAATGCGAACGGCAGCACCCGGCCCACCTCCGGACCCAGGCCGACCTGATCGGCGAGCAGCGCCGCGGAGGCGCAGTGCGAGTGGACCATCCGCGCGAGCTGGCCCCGGGCGTCGCGGAACAGCGTGAACATCACGGTGGCGCGCCGGGCGGGCGGCTCTCCGCGGGCGACATTGCGGAGCAGGAACCGCAGATAGGGCAGGCCGGCCCAGTCGACGAGGTACGCGTCGTGCCGGACCGCGATGTCGTCGCCGAACCAGCGTGCGTATTCGTGGGAGTCGGCGTGACAGCCGATCCACATCACCAGCGTCGTGTGAAAGACGGTGTCCCGCTGGGCCCGGCCGAGCCCGAGGCGGTCGGCCAGCCGCGTCGCGATCAGCGCGCTGCGCAACATGTGTTCGGCGGGCTGGCCCAGCCCGAGGTCGATCGCCACCGAGAGGGTGGCGAGCACCTCCGCGCGACGCGGCAACCCGCTGGTCATCTGCCAATTATGCTCCCGGCCGGGCCCCTTCGACGGCTGCGCGAGCCAGTTGGTGCTGGACCGGGTCCAGGGCCTCGAAGTGTCCGTGGCCAGCGGCGAGGATGCCGCGCTGCGGCAGCCAGAATCCGGCCAGGTGGGCCTGCTCTGAGAGCGGGCCCGGCGCACCGAGGTCGACGCCGTCGAGTACGGCCGTGCTCGAGGTGACCGACCACGTCAGCACCGGCGCCACGGTGAACGCCTGCCCGTTGGGGACTGTGCCGCGCAGGCGCACCCGGCCGACCTTGAGGATCGGCCCCGCCATGCGGCCCATCGCGGCGAGTATGGGCCGGCTGGTCCAAACCCATTGCGGCATAAGCGAGCCCATCGAGGACATCAACCGGGTGCCGGCCGTCGGCCCCACCTCGACTCGCCAGTCGAGCACCCCGTCGATGGACACCCGCAGGGACGTCTCGGTCGGCCAGGCGACCGCGATCTCGCAGCGCGTCGGGGCGTGCTCCGAGGCCGCGCCGAAGTAGCGCGGACAGCTCAGGTCCGCGGGGGCGGTGGTGAAGAACCGCCAGGCTCCGGCCGGGTCACGGTGCCAGACGCTCCGATACCCGCCGGCGAAGGACGTGGCGGGGATCTCGCGCAGCGCGAGGTAGTGCCCGGAGGCGAACGGCAGCCCCATCACGCCGTAGCCGGTGAAGGTCTCGTCCGCCCCGGGGGGAAGGACCGGATTAGCGGTGATCGATCTCGCGATCTCGCGCGGTACTCGCGTTGTTCTCATACCCCTAATACTCCGACGAGGCGAGATCTGGCGCATGGGGCATCGGCCTCAATTCGAGGCGGCCGAGAAGACGTTGCTAACGTGCTCCGCACCACCCTCTACTCGGATCGTCCGGCACGTTCCTGCCGGTGAAGGGATGCCTCCCCATGGCCTCTGTGACCTATGACCGCGCGTCGTGCGTGTTCCCCGGCTCGACGAAACCCGCCGTCGACCGGCTCAGCCTCGAGATCAAAGATGGCGAGCTGCTGGTGCTCGTCGGCCCGTCGGGCTGCGGGAAGTCCACCTCTCTGCGGATGCTCGCGGGGCTGGAGCACGTGGACTCCGGCAGCATCCTGATCGGCGACCGCGACGTGACCGGCGCCGAGCCCAAGGACCGCGACATCGCGATGGTTTTCCAGAACTACGCGCTATATCCGCATATGTCGGTGGCCGAGAACATGGGCTTCGGTTTGAAGCTGGCCGGCACATCGAAGGCGGAGATCAAGGCGCGGGTGGACGAGGTCGCCGAGCTGCTGGGACTCGAGGAGTTCCTCGGCCGCAAGCCGAAGGCGCTCTCGGGTGGTCAGCGCCAGCGGGTGGCGATGGGCCGGGCGATCGTGCGCAAGCCGCAGGTCTTCCTCATGGACGAGCCGCTCTCGAACCTCGACGCTAAGCTGCGCGTGCAGACCCGCGCGCAGATCGCGGAGCTGCAGCGCAGGCTCGGCACCACCATGGTCTACGTGACACATGACCAGGTCGAGGCCATGACGATGGGCGACCGCGTCGCCGTGCTCAAGGACGGTGTGCTCCAGCAGTGCGCGCCGCCGCGCGAGCTCTACAACCGGCCCGTCAACGAGTTCGTCGCCGGCTTCATCGGCTCGCCCGCGATGAACCTGATGCGGCTCCCCATCGCCGACGGGAAGGTCAGCGTCGGCGAGATCGAAATCGATGTTTCACGGGAAACCTCGGGTGCGACGGAGATCGTCATCGGAATCCGGCCCGAGCAGCTGGTGGACGACGGGACCGCGACCGGGCTCGAACTTGAGGTGGACATCGTCGAGGAGCTGGGCGCCGACGCGTACATGTACGGGCGCGTCGAGGTGGCCGGCGCCCGCCACCAGATCGTCGCGCGGGCCGATTGGCGCAATCCGCCCGCCCGTGGCGCGCGCGTGCGCCTGGGATTCGACGTCGACCAGGTCCACATGTTCTCGGCCGTCGACGGCCGCCGGCTCGAGTGAGGCGCCGGAACTGCGGTGACACGGGCTGCGCGGTCGCGCGCCTGTAACGGTTGTCACCGTAAAGTACGCCATGCGCTGGCTCACATGGCATGCTGACGCGGACTGAGTTCGGCTCTGGTGAAAGGTGAACAATGCGTTCTTACATCCCACGGATGGTGGCTGCGGTGTCCGCGGTCTCCCTTCTGACACTCGCTGCGTGCTCGAGCAGCGTCGACGCGGACACGGCGGCGACGGAGAACACGTCGGCGCGCGGCCCCATCACGTTTGCGATGGGCAGCAACGACGCGGGCAGCGTCAAGCCCATCATCGAATCGTGGAACGCGTCCCACCCCGACGAGCAGGTCTCCCTCAAGGAACTCGCCAAGTCCGCGGACGATGCCCGCGATCAGCTGGTGCAGTCGCTGCAGGCCGGCAACGACGACTATGACGTGATGGCGCTCGACGTCGTCTGGACCGCGGAGTTCGCCGCCCGGGGCTGGCTGCAGGAGCTCTCGGGCGACTTTGCGATGGACACGTCGGGCCTGCTGCCCGCGACCGTCGAGAGCGCGACGTTCAACGGAAAGCAGTACGCGGCACCGCAGAACACCAATGCGCAGCTGCTGTACTACCGCACCGACCTCGTCCCGCAGGCCCCGACGGACTGGCAGGGTCTGCTTGACTCCTGCACCATCGCCGTCGAGAACAATGTGGACTGCCTGGTCACGCAGCTCAAGCAGTTCGAGGGCCTGACGGTCAACGCCACGCAGTTCATCAACTCGTGGGGCGGCTCCGTCGTCGGACCGGACGGCAAGACCGCGACGGTCGATAGCGAGCAGGCGAAGGCCGGACTCCAGGCGCTTGTCGACGCGTACCAGAACGAGGACATCGCCAAGCGCAGCACCGGTTTCGAGGAGTCGGAGACCAACCTGGCCTTCACCGGCGGCGAGTCGATGTACGCGTACAACTGGCCCTACATGGTGACCACCTCCGAGGACGCTGAGGCTTCCAAGGTCGTCGGCAAGGTCGGCGTCGCGCCGATCCTCTCCCCGACTGGTCCCGGCGCGTCGACTCTCGGCGGCTACAACAACGGCATCAACGTGAACTCCAAGAACAAGGCCACCGCCAAGGATTTCATGGCCTTCGTCCAGAACGAGGAGAGCCAGAAGTCCTTCGCGGACAACTCGTTCCCGCCCGTCCTGGCCTCGGTCTACGACGACGCGACGCTGATCGCCGACCATCCCTACCTGCCGGTGCTCAAGACGGCGCTGGAGAACGCGAAGCCCCGACCGGTCTCGCCGAACTACACCGCCGTCAGCAAGGCGATCCAGGACAACGTCTATGCCGCGCTTAACGGCAACAAGACCGTTGACCAGGCTGTCGCCGATATGACCACGGCAATCAACAACGCGGGCAAGTAGTTCCCTGAAGGCAAGTTAGGAAATCACGATCGATGGCTGAATCTGCCGGTGCAGACGAGGCCCGGGCCGCGGCCGGAGTCGATGACTCCGGCCGCGGCGTTCGCGTCAAGAAGCGCGGACGGTCCACATTGGGCCCGGGCAAGGACTCTGGCGACCCCCAAGACGTCCAAGGTGGCCCGGCCGCCGGGCTACGTCGGCGCTTCGACAAGCGCACGCTCTGGCTGATCGGCCCCACCATGGCGATCCTCGCGGTCGTCATCGTCTATCCGGTCCTGCGCGCGATGTACATGTCGCTGCAGGGCAGTGAGCACTACGACGACTCGACGGGCCGCTTCGTCAAAGGCGGCTTCGTCGGGCTCGACAACTACAAGATGTGGCTGCTGCAGGACTGTGGCGACGGCATGGGCTCCTGCGTCCCGGGCACCAACGGCGCGGACTTCTGGTCGTCGATCGGGATCACGTTCTTCTTCGCGGCCGTCACCGTCACCGTCGAGGTGCTGCTCGGACTGTGGATGGCCACCGTCATGAGCCGCTCGTTCTTCGGTCGCTCTTTGCTGCGCGCCGCGGTGCTGATCCCCTGGGCGATCCCCACCGCGGTCACCGCCAAGCTGTGGGTGTTCATCTTCGCGGAGAAGGGCATCGCCAACACGATGCTCGGCACCACGATCGCCTGGACCACAGACCCCTGGGCCGCCCGATTCGCGGTGATCCTCGCGGACATCTGGAAGACCACCCCGTTCATCGCGCTCCTCATCCTGGCGGGTCTGCAGATGATCCCGAAGGAGCTGCACGAGGCGGCGCGGGTCGACGGCGCCAGCTCCTGGCAGCGGTTCACCAAGATCACCCTGCCCCTGGTCAAGCCCGCACTGATGGTCGCCGTCCTGTTCCGCACCATGGATGCGCTGCGGATGTATGACCTGCCCGCGATCCTCGTGGGCGCCGGCGGCGGCACCCCCACCAGCACCATGTCGATCCTCGTCGTCGCGGAGATGAAGGGTGGCGGTTACAACAGTGCCTCGGCTCTGTCGACGATCGTGTTCTTCATCATCTTCATCGTGGCGTTCATCCTGGTGAAATTCCTGGGGGCCAACGCCGTCCGAACACAGGATGACCAGCGGAAGGGAGCCGGCCGATGATGGTGGGCAAGCACCGACGCGAACCCGACCCCACGGTCCTCGCCGGGGCAGGCGTGGGGGCGGCCGTGCTCGACAGGTCGGTTGATGCCGAGCCGGCGCTGCCAAAGCGTCGACGGCGGACCCTCGGACCCGCCGCACGCACCTATCTGGGCGTCATCGCGATCCTGATCTGGGGGCTCGCGCCGTTCTACTGGATGGTGATCGTCGCCTTCCGGAAGGTCAGCCACACCTACGACTCGACCCCGTGGCCCACCTTCGTCACGTTCGACAACTTCCGGCAGGCGATGTCCACCGACGCGGGCAACGACTTCCTGGCCGCGATCCGCAACAGCCTCATCATCGGCGCGGCCACCACCGCCGTTGCCCTGGCGCTGGGCATCCTCACCGCCTATGCGCTGGCCCGCATCCAGTTCCGCGGCAAGTTCGTCGTCACCGGCATCGTCCTGGCGGCCTCGATGTTCCCGGGCGTCGCGCTGGTCACCCCGCTATTCCAACTATTTGGCGACCTCGGCTGGATCGGCCAATACCAGGCGATGATCATCCCGAACATCTCGTTCGTGCTGCCCCTGACGATCTACACGCTCACGTCCTTCCTGTCGGATCTGCCGTGGGAGCTCGAGGAGGCCGCGCGGGTCGACGGCGCCTCCCGCCTCCAGGCATTCCGCTTGGTGATCCTGCCGCTGGCCGCGCCGGCGCTGTTCACCACGGCGATCCTCGCGTTCATCGCGACCTGGAACGAGTACATGCTCTCGAACCAGCTCTCCAGCACCAAGACGGAGCCGGTGACGGTCGCGATCGCCCGGTTCGCGGGCACCAACCAGTTCGAGGAGCCGTACGCGACCATCATGGCCGCGGGCGCGATCGTCACCATCCCGCTGGTGATCATGGTGCTGATCTTCCAGCGCCGCATCGTCTCCGGCCTGACCGCTGGCGGTGTGAAGTCGTGACCGGCGAAGCCCTGGCCGGGAGCGCGGGCAGACAGGCCCAGCGGCGCCGCCAGCGGCTTGAGGCGGTGCTCGGGTTTCTCGGCTTCTTCACGGTGATGACGTTCATTGTGGCGGTCGTCGGCATCGTGCGCGGCGCGCCCGGGCTGTGGCCATCGGTGATCCTGCTGGTCCTCGCGGTGCTGCTCGGCCTCACGTGGCGGGCGTACCGCCGGGCCTGATCGGACCCGGCTGGCCTTAGCGGCCCGACTGGGACAGGGACGCGATGGCGCCGAGCAGCTTGTCAATCACCACTGCCCACCCGCGCTGCTCCTCGGCCCGCATCGCGGTGTCGGCGTCCTCGGACTGCCAGAAGGCCAGCTCCGCTTTCGCCATCCGCAGGCATTCCAGGACGAGGTCGACGTCCCCCTCGCAGAGGTCGGCCACCTCGTCGTCCGCCAGTCCGCTCGTGGCGCCGGTGTTCAGGCGCAGCACCGCGACGATGGTGTCCGCGGCGGCGGCGGACCCGTCCCACGCGTGCTCGGCCTCGAGCACGCTGCGGGCGCCGGCCGGGCGCGAGTAGTTCAGCAGGGCCTGGCCGCCGGGGTGGCCGCTGGCCTCCGCGTCGGACGTCAGCTCGGTCAGGATGTCGTCCGCGGAGTCGAGCAGCGCGCCCATCGCCTCGAGCGCCCGGGTCAGGTGCGGAGGCATGAACGGGGCGCCGTCGACGCGGATGACGCCCAATAGGGTCTGCTCGCTGATGTGCCACTTCACGGACGGCCACTGCAGGTTGAGGCTGGGGATCGCGTCGAGCACCTCGCGGGTCAGGTCGTACTCGTCCTCGCTATCGGCCTCGGCCAGGTCCAAGATGCCGGCGTAGACGTCGACGTGATCGGTGTGCTCGTCCACGCGCAGGTGCACATGGCTCTCCCCATAGCTGAGGGTGATGACGCCCTCGTCGTCGATGGCCGGATTCTCGCCGAACATCTCCACCACGGCGGCCTCGACGGCGATCTGCAGGGCGGACTCGGGCGCGTCCTCATCGATCTCGGGACCCCACGCGTCGAACTCCGGCACGTCCTCCCGGCCCGCTGCCCTGCCGCGCAGGAACGCGGGGTCCGGCACGCTCCACGTCAGCCGGAAGACCACCGCGGCGATCTGGGCGATGGCGTCCGGAGCGCCGTCCGCGTAGTAGGACTCGGAGCCGTCATGCCCGGGCGCGGGATCCTCGTGGGAGCACTGGTCCGGCTTGTGGAACCCCAACTGGGCCAGCGCTCGATGCGCCAACCCGTCGAGGGTGCGCAGCGGGTTGAGGAAGTCATTCCGCGGAACCTCAACCCGGTACCCGTCGTCGGGGCGGGCAGTCAGGCGCACCCGGGCGCGGCCGGCATCCCCGCCCGTCGACTCGGGGTCCACCGCGCCGTCGTAGTGGGACTCGAGGATGAGGATGTCCCCCGCCTGCATCTGCCGCAGGTAGCCCGCGAGGTCGTCCGTGAACCGCGACCACGTCCGGTCCGTCAACTCGTCGAATGTCTGCTCTGGCATGGGCCCTCCCCTTCGGCGGTCTCCAACAAATCTATAGGCGCCCTCTGACATCGGCAGCGAGGCCTGGACCCGCAAACGCAGCTCGCCCCCGTATCTTGACCTCGCTGACGTTGCAGCGGGGGTCAGGTCAAGATACGGGGGCGACGCGGGAGAAGCCGGTTGTTACTCGGCGCCGATGATGAAGGCCTCAAGCTCCTCGCGGGCGTGGGTGTCCTCCATCTGCACGGGCGGGGACTTCATCAGGTACGCGGAGGCCGGCAGGATCGGGCCGCCGATGCCGCGGTCCAGGGCGATCTTCGCGGCGCGGATCGCGTCGATGATGATGCCGGCGGAGTTGGGCGAGTCCCAGACCTCGAGCTTGTACTCCAGGTTCAGGGGGGCGTCGCCGAACGCGCGACCCTCAAGGCGGACGTAGGCCCACTTGCGGTCATCGAGCCACTCGACGTAGTCCGACGGCCCGATGTGGACGTTGCGGTCGTGGACCTTGCCGGCCAGCGCGCCGGTCAGGTTCGACGTGACGGCCTGCGTCTTGGAGACCTTCTTGGACTCCAGGCGCTCACGCTCGAGCATGTTCTTGAAGTCCATGTTGCCGCCGACGTTGAGCTGGAAGGTGCGGTCCAGCACCACGCCGCGGTCCTCGAACAGCTTCGCCATCACGCGGTGGGTGATGGTGGCGCCGACCTGGCTCTTGATGTCGTCGCCGACGACCGGGACACCGGCGTCGGTGAACTTCTTCGCCCAGACGGGGTCGGAGGCGATGAACACGGGCAGGGCGTTGACGAACGCCACACCGGCGTCGATGCAGCACTGCGCGTAGAACTTGTCGGCCTCTTCGGAGCCCACCGGGAGGTAGGAGACGAGGACGTCGACCTTGGCGGCCTTGAGCGCGGCGACGACGTCGACGGGCTCGGCCTCGGAGACCTCGATGGTCTCGCCGTAGTACTTGCCGATGCCGTCCAGGGTGGGTCCGCGCTGGACGATGATGTCCGTCGGGGGCACGTCGGCGATCTTGATGGTGTTGTTCTCGCTGGCGTTGATGGCCTCGGAGAGGTCGAACCCGACCTTCTTGGCGTCCACGTCAAACGCGGCGACGAACTGGACGTCGCGGACGTGGTACTTGCCGAATTTGACGTGCATGAGGCCGGGGACCGTCGTGGTCTCGTCGGCGCCCTGGTAGTACTGCACGCCCTGGACCAGGGACGATGCGCAGTTGCCCACTCCCACGATAGCCACGCGCACGGAGGTGTTGTTCTCACCCATGGTCGGGTTCTCCTTCTTTCTCTGTGAATAACGGATTGCTCTGCTCGGCGGCGATGAGCTCGTTGAGCCAGCGGACTTCACGCTCGCTGGACTCAAGGCTGAGCTCGTGCAACCCCCGGGTGTAGCGGTTGATTTGGCCCGAGGCCCCCACGGCGTCTCGGAGACCTTCGCGCCGCTCTTCGACCTGCCGCCGCCGTCCCTCGAGGATGCGCATGCGCGCCTCGGCGGGCGTTCGGCTGAAGAACGCGAGATGGACTCCGAAGCCATCGTCGGAGTAGTTGGCCGGGCCGGTATCGGCGACGAGCTCGGTGAACCGGGTCTGCCCCAACGGGGTCAGGCGGTACACCTTGCGCGCGCGACGCCGAACCATCCCCTCTGCGCTCTCCTCCTCGATGATCAGGCCTTTGGCCTGCATGCGCTTGAGGGCGGGGTAGAGGGAGCCATAGGAGAACGCACGGAACGGCCCGAGCAGCCCGGTGAGCCGCTTGCGCAGCTCATATCCGTGCATTGGTGACTCGTGCAGAAGGCCGAGGATCGCTAGCTCCAGCACGGTTCACCGCCTTTCCTTGCGCTTCTCGCGCGGGCGTCTGCCCGCACAGTATTGACCACACTGCACTGCCTGACGCTGCGCCAGGCGGATACCCGACTATATCGGGTCGATACATGTTACGACTATAGACGCGGGACAGGATGAATGGTTCGGTCGGGCGATTGTGATTCCCGCCACGTAGGACGGTTGAATGTCGCGCACGTAGGCTGTCAGTCGTGCAGGGACAACGGCAGGTGGTTGATTTCTCGCTTCAGCGTCGGTCGGTGCTGGCGGCGGTCTCGAGCGGCAAGACCCGGGTGGACGAGGTCTGCGATGCGGGCACCTATCTGCTGCGTGCGGCACGATTCCACGGCCGCTTGAGCGAGATCACTTGCCCGATCTGCCGCAAAGAGCCGGTGACGCTCGTATCCTGGGTTTTTGGCGAGGGGCTGGGCCAGGTGTCCGGCTCCGCGCGTACCGCCGATGAGCTTGAGCGCCTCGCCGCCAGCCAGGACGAGTTCTCGGTCCATGACGTCGAGGTGTGCCGCACCTGCCGCTGGAACCACCTCGTCCAGTCCTATGTGCTGGGAGCGGTGCCACAGCCGCGGCAACCCCGTCGGCGGCGAACGGTCAGCGAGTAGGATCGCCGAATGCCCTGAGGATGACGATGAAGACCCGAGCCTGACTAGCGCCGAGCAATTCGGCACAGGCCACCGCAACGATCTGGAGACCTGTAGGTGTACGTGCCCCCAAGCTCATCTCGACCCGACGGAAGCACTCCCGGCGATAAGCCCTCGACGGAGAACACGTCCGCAACCGCGACGGCAAAGAAGCCCAAGGACAAGGACACCGGCGCGAAGCGCTGGCTGAAGTTGGGCTCGGCTGTCATCGGGATCGGCCTGATCGTGGCCATCATCGGCGCCATCGGCACGTTCGCGGTGGCGTACGTCATGGTGGACGTGCCGCGGCCCGGCGAGATGAGTTCCAATCAAGTGGCCACTATTTACGCCGCGGATGGCACCACGCCTATTGCGAAGGTGGTGCCGCCGGAGGGCAACCGCACCGAAGTCAGCCTCGGGGAGGTGCCGGAGCCGGTGCGCAACGCGGTGCTGGCAGCGGAGGACCGCGACTTCTACTCCAACCCCGGCTTCTCCGTCTCCGGCTTCGCCCGCGCGGCCCGCGACAATGTGCTGGGCAGGGACTCCGCGGGCGGTGGCTCCACGATCACCCAGCAGTACGTCAAGAACGTGCTGGTCGGGTCCGAGCGGAGCATTTGGCGCAAGATGCGGGAGCTAGTCGCCTCCACGAAGATGGCCCGGGAGTGGTCCAAGAACGACATCCTCGAGGCCTACCTCAACACGATCTACTTCGGCCGCGGCGCGTACGGCATCGACTCGGCCTCGAAGGCGTACTTCGGGAAGCCGGTGCAAGAGCTCGACGTCTCGGAGGGCGCCATGCTCGCCGCGATGATCCAGAGCCCGTCGCTGCGAGACCCCGCTAACAACCTCGAAGGCGCGACCAACCGCTGGAACTACGTGCTCGACGGCATGGTCTCGGCAGGCACCCTGGACGCGGCCACCCGCGCGACGATCGAATTCCCCGGGTTCACCCCCGGCGCGGAGGCGGAGACCGACAACCTCTCGGTTGGCCCCAACGGATTGATCAAGAACCAGGTGCTCAAGGAGCTGACCGCGGCCAATATCAGCGAGCAGCAGCTGAACACCGGTGGCCTGCAGATCACCACCACCATCGACACGCAGACCCAGGATGCGACCGTGCGGGGGGTCGAGAACAACATGTCCGGCGAGCCGGACTCGCTGCGGGCCGCCTCCGTGTCCGTCGATCCGCGGACCGGCGCGGTCCGCGGCTACTACGGCGGGTCGGACGGCGTGGGCTACGACTTCGCGCAGGCCCCGCTGCAATCCGGCTCGACGTTCAAGGTGTTCGGCCTGGCGGCGCTGCTCGACGAGGGCAAGTCTCTCGCGACGGAGTTCGACAGTTCGCCGCTGACCGTCAACGGCGTCAGCATCAGCAACGTGGGCAACGAGAGCTGCGGCACCTGCAACATCGCCGAGGCGCTCAAGATGTCCCTGAACACCAGCTTCTACCGGCTGCAGCTCGGTCTGAACAACGGCGCGGCCAGCGTCGCCGACATGGCGCACAAGGCAGGCATCCCCAAGGAGATCCCCGGCGTCGCCGGCACCTCCCTGCAGAATGACAACGGCGAGGTCTCCAACGGCATCATCCTCGGCGAGTACCTGGTGCGGACCCTGGACATGGCCTCCGCCGTCGGCACCTTCGCCGCGTCGGGCATCCACCACGATCCGTACTTCGTGCAGAAGGTCGTCACCTCGGACGGCAGCGTCCTGCTGGACCGCGGTCCCGACGCCGGCTCGCAGGCGATGTCGGCGGCTGTGGCGGACAACGTGACCGCGGCGATGGCGCCTATTGCCGGTTACTCCAACGGGCACAACCTCGCAAGCGGCCGCCCGTCGGCCGCCAAGACCGGCACCACGCAGCTGGGCACCACCGGCGCGAACAAGGACGCGTGGATGGTCGGCTACACGCCGTCGCTGAGCACCGCGGTGTGGGTCGGCAGCATCGACGACGGCGCGCCGCTGGTGAACTTCAACGGCGCGACGGTCTACGGCTCGGGTCTGCCGTCGGACATCTGGAAGTCCGTGATGGACGGCGCCCTCGACGGCACCGATGTGGAGAAGTTCCCGAAGCCGGCCGCCATCGGGGGCCAGGCGGGAGTGCCGGTCTATGTGCCGCCGGTGACCACGGCGCCGAGCAGGCCCACATCCACAGGGACCGCGCCGACCACGGTCACGATGCCGACGCTGTCTGATGTCGAGGTGCTGCCCGGCGTCACGATCCCCATCCCCGTGATGCCGCCAGCGGCGACCCCAGTCACGCCACCGGCCGGAGGTGGCGGCACGCCCGGTGGCGGCACACCCGGCGGCGGCACGCCGGGAGGCGGCGCGGCGGGTGGCGGCACAGGCGACGGGCTGGCACCGGGCGAGAACTAGGTGATCTCGCAGGGCAACGCCGTCGTCCCTGGAGAGCTCGCCCCTGGCAAGCTGGATCCGGACCGGCGGACGGCGGACGACCGCGACCTGCCGAGTCGCACGGATCCGATGACGGCGCAGCTCTCGGCTGCCATCGGGGGCCCGATCGGGGCCCACGCGGTGGTGGGGCGCCAGCGGTTCCTCACCCCGCTGCGCGTGTGCTTCCTGCTGGCCGTCATCGCGATGTCCTTCGGCTGGGCGGGCAAGGCAGCCTGCCTGCAGCAGTTCCCGGGCGGCGAGGACGGCGCGCAGGTGCTGGACTGGCAAGGCGATCGCCAGTACGTGGCCATGTGCTACGCCGACGCGATCCCCCTCTACGGCGGCGAGCGGCTCAGCGACGGCGAGTTCCCCTATAAGTCCGGCTGGACGGACGGGACGCTCGGCGCGGACGGCGAGCTCGTGGTCCGGCACATGGAGTACCCGGTCCTGACGGGGCTCTACCAGTACGGCGCGATGACCATCGCGAAGGCCTGGAAGCAGGCCGCGGATGACGGCCAGCTCCCCGGCGCCCTCGAGGTGGTCCTCTATTTCACGGTGATCGCGATCGGGCTCGCCTTGGCGTGGCTGGTCACGGTGTGGGCGAGCGCGTCGCTGACCGGGCGGCGCAAGTGGGACGTGGCGCTCGTCGCGGCCTCGCCGTTGGTGCTGGTGCACGTGTTCACCAACTTCGACGCCATCGCGACGGCATTCGCGATGACGGCGCTGCTGGCGTGGTCGCGCAAGCGGCCGGTCCTGGCCGGGGTGCTGCTCGGCCTGGGCAGCGCCGCGAAGATGTATCCGCTGTTCTTCCTGGGCCCGCTGCTGATCCTGTGCTGGCGGGCTGGCCGCATGCGGGACTTCTGGCGCACCGCCGCCGGGGCCGCCGTGGCGTGGACCGCCGTGAACCTGCCGATCGCGCTCCTGTTCCCCAAGGGCTGGCGGGAGTTTTACCGGCTCAGCGAGATCCGGGGGATGAATCCGGAATCGATCTACAACGTGGTCTCGTCGTTCACCGGCTGGCAGGGCTTCGACGGTCCCCTGGGGCCCGGCGAGTCGCCAAGCAACCTGAACATGGTCGCGATGGGCCTATTCGTGGCGGCGTGCGTGGGGGTCGCGGTGATCGGGCTGACCGCGCCGCGCCGGCCCCGGGTGGCTCAGCTGTGCTTCCTGGTGGTGGCGATGTTCTTGCTGACGAACAAGGTGTGGAGCCCGCAGTTCTCGCTGTGGCTGGTGCCGCTCGCGGTTCTGGCGCTCCCGCACACCCGAATACTGTTGGCGTGGATGACCATCGACGCCCTCACCTGGGTGCCGTTGATGTACTACTTCCACGGCGTCGCCAACAAGGGGCTGCCGGAGCAATGGTTCACGGCGTCGATCGTGCTGCGCGACATCGTGGTGCTGGGGTTGTGCGCGATGATCATCCGGCAGATCTACCGGCCCGCCGAGGACCTGGTCCGGGCCGGCGGGATCGATGATCCGGTCGGCGGGGTCCTCGACGGCGCGCCCGATAGCTATTTTTTGGCCCGCGGCACCCTGCCCAGCAGGTAGAACTCCGGATTCGGTTGCATCCCGGAGACATTCGCGAGCCGGTTGCTCAGGCCGAAGAGCCCGGTGATGGACGCGATGTCCCAGGCGTCGTCATCGTCGAACCCGAACGCGGCGAGGGCCTCGAAGTCCGCGTCCGCGACCTCGTCGGCGCGCGTGTTGACCTTCATCGCGAAGTTCAGCATCGCGTGCTGGCGCGGGGTGATCTCGGCCTTGCGGTAGTTGGTGGCCACCTGGTCCGCGATCCGCGGGTTCTTCTCGTAGATCCGCAGGATCGCCCCGTGCGCCACCACGCAGTACAGGCAGTTGTTGGCGCCGGAGATGGTGGTGATGATCATCTCGCGGTCGGCGGGCGTCAGGTTCGACGGCTCCCGCAGCATCAGCGCGTCGTGATAGGCGAAGAACGCGCGCAGCTCCGCGGGTCGCCGGGCGAAGCCGAGGAAGACGTTCGGCACGAAGCCCATCTTCTCCTGCACGCCGAGGATCATCGCGGCGATATCCTCGGGCAGGTCGGCGATCTCCGGGTGTGGAAAGCGCACGCTGGTGGTGGCCGGGGTGGTGTCGTCGTTGCCCAAGGCGGGGTCCTTCTCTCTTCGGAAACGTAATGGCGGTCACTATGAGCGCTGCCGCCACTGTAGGCGCCTCGGCTGGCGGGAATTCGCGCGGCGGGCCCGGTCTCGGTGACGATTGGCCCGCTCTGACATATCCTGGCGCAATGACTTCAGTGGGACGTATCGGTTTATTGGTGGCCGCGGTGGCGGTGGTAGTCGCTGGCTGCTCGAGCTCGACGGACGGCGGCGCCAACGCGCAGCAGGAAAAACCGGCCGTGACGACCTCGGCCAGCGCGTCGGCGACCTCGTCGTCGGCAGCCCCGGTGGCAGCCGGCGCCTGTGCCTATGGCACGGCGCGCGGCGCCGCCAAGGAGGTGAACCCGCCGACCAACGTGAATCCGCCGACCGAGGGTTTTGTCTCGGTCAACTTGGAGACGTCCGCGGGGCCGATCGGCCTGACGCTCGACCGTGCCGAGGCGCCGTGCACCACGGAGAGCTTCGTCTCGCTGATCAGCCAGCAGTACTACGACGCGACGCCGTGTCACCGCCTGACCACGCAGGGCATCTTCGTGCTCCAGTGCGGCGATCCCACCGGCCAGGGCACCGGCGGTCCCGGCTACACCGTGCCGGACGAGCTGCCGACCACCCTGGCGCCGTATCTGATGGACGGGCAGCCGACCTCGGCCGTGATCTACCCGCGTGGGTCCATCGCCATGGCGAACGCCGGCCCGAATACCGTGGGCAGCCAGTTCTTCCTGGTCTACAAGGATTCTCCGCTGCCGCCGAGTTACACGGTGGTCGGCCAGATCGACGAGGCCGGGCTGGCCACGCTCGACGCGGTCGCGGCCAAGGGCGTCGCGCCCACCGCATCCGATCAGCTGGGCGCGGATGGCGCCCCGGCGGAGCCGGTGGAGATCATCGCGGCCACGCTCCCGAACGGCATCTAGCCGACAGCTCCCCGCACAATCTTCGCCAGGGCGGCCGCCGGATGCGCATCAGCATCCGGCGGCCGCCCTGTGTCACGAGTTGGCGTCTTTAGCACGGGATGTGGACTTCCCCTCGCAATGACACGCCAAATCTGATTCACTTGTGCAGGTTGTGACAGATGTGACTGAAGTGATTATTGAGGGAGCCAGATGAGACACTCCGGTATCAAGGCAGTGCTGTGCGTGAGCGCGGTGACGGCGGCCCTGCTGGCCCCCATCGCCAGTGCTGGCGCGGCGCCAGCAGAAGGCCCGACGGGCACTGAGCTCGCCGGCAAGACCGTGTTCCTCGATCCCGGCCACCAGGGCTCAGCCGAGGGGCACTCCCTCAGCAAGCAGGTGCCCAACGGCTACGGCGGCATGAAGGACTGCGGCACCACTGGCATGGAGACCGTGAACGGCGTTGCCGAGCACGAGATCAACTGGAATGTGGCCACCATCGTCAAGGGCGTCCTCGAGAGCCTCGGCGCCGAGGTCAAGATGAGCCGCGCCGACGACACCGGCTGGGGCGGCTGCATCGACGAGCGCGCCGCCGCCGCCAATGCGTCGGGCGCGGACCTGGCCGTGAGCATCCACGCCGACTCCACCTCCACCACGGGCGCCGACGCTGCCCGTAGCGGCTTCCATCTGATCGTCCCGACGCTGCCGCTGCCGAACGCGGCCGCCCAGGCCGCCCAGTCCGAGGGCGGGCGCACTGCCTCCAAGCTGATGGTCGACTCCTATAAGGAGCAGGGCTTCTCCCCCGCCAACTACGGCGGTGTGGTGGACGCCTTCAGCGTCCGCAGCGATATCGCCGGCCCCGCGCTGACAACCATCCCGCTGGTGTTCATCGAGATGGGCAACGGCTCCAACTCGGCCGATGCAGCCAAGCTTGAGGGCACCGATGGCCAGTACGAGCACGCGACGGCCATCGCCCGCGGCATCGTCAGCTACCTGTTCTCGGACGGCTACCCCGAGGGGGAGCCGGCCACCCACGAGACTCCGGCCAGCCCGGAGACGCCCGCGGCCACCTCGCCCGAGGTGACGATCAAGATGAACGATGGCACCGTCTCCACGCCGGCGCCCACCACCCCCGCCACCGCGGCCATCACGAAGCCCGAGGCGGCGGTCGGCGTCTTCGACCGCATGGACGAGGTGTTCGCGCTGTTCGAGAAGATCACCGCGGCCGGCGGCATCGGCGCGCTGTTGAACCTGGTCAACGACGGCGACATTGGCACGTTCTCGGACCTGACCACGGACGCCGTGTCGTTGCTCGGCCCGCTGCTGAGCAAGGTGCTGCCCAAGTAGGCAGTCAGAGACTACATCGGGCGTCGGACCAACTGGTCCGACGCCCGATTTGTCGTTTCCGGAATTTAGAGGTCCTCGAGGCGGATGAGGCCGTCCTGCAGCGCCCGGGCGACCAGAGCGGCCTTGGTGGAGGCGTGGCGGCCCACGGCCTGGTATTTGCCGCGGATGCGGTGCAGATGTGTCTTCACCGTGCTGTCGGACAGGCCGAGGGCGACGCTGACCACCGTCTTCGAGTCCGAGGTGATCCAGCAGCGCAGGACCTCCTGCTCGCGGGCCGTGAGGTTCGGCCGCGGCATCTCGCGGTTGGGGATGGCGAGGTCGACGAGCTCCGCCGCGCTGCCCGGCAGGTCGTGGCCCGCGACGATGACTGTCGGGGAGTCGTGCTGCGAGAACTGCTGAGCAGATGCCACTGGTTCCTTTCACATTCAACTACCGTTTACCCATTGCCCCGCTTATCGCCATTGCGGTTCATTTCGTTAGCGCGGAATGCGGCCCGGCGTGGCCCCTCGCTCGCTACGCTGCGGGGTAAGGGCCGAGGGCTAGGGCCGGGGTTGGGGTTTCACACTGGTGGGAGCGGTATGGCGGAGCGATCGACCTCGTATCGGCTCACGCGCCGGCAGCAGCTGGGCTATGGGCTGGGCTCGTTCGGCACGGGCGGGTTCGGCGTCGTGCCCGGCCTGCTGCTGGCGTTCTATCTCACCGACAGCCTCGGGGTGGCGGCCGGGCTCGCCGGGTTCGTGGTGTTCGCGCCGAAGGTGTGGGATGTCGTGATCTCGCCGATCGTCGGCCGGTTGACCGACCGCACCCTGGCCACCCGCGGGGACCGGCGGCCCTGGCTCCTGGCCGGCGCGCTGGTGCTGCCGCTGTTCTTCGCGCTGACCTTCCTGGTGCCGCCCGGCCTGACCGGCGCCCCCGCCGCACTGTGGGTCGCCGTGTTCTTCCTGCTCGCCGCCAGCGGATACGTCCTGTTCCAGGTGCCGTACGTGACGATGCCGACGGAGCTGACGGACAACCCCGCCGAGCGGACCACGATCACCGCCTGGCGCATCGCGTTCCTCACCGTCGCGATCCTGCTATTCGGCGTCACCGCCCCGATGCTGGTGCAGGCCGGCGGCGGGAACCGCGGCGGATACGCGCTGATGGGCATTGTGCTGGGGGTCGGCATCGCGCTCGGCATGTTCGGCGCCTGGCGGGGCACGCGCGGGATCACGATGGTCCAGCTCGGCGAGGTCTCCGGAACCGTCCGTCAGCAGCTGCGCGCCGCCGCGGGGAACCGGCCGTTCATCATGCTGCTGGCCGCGTTCATCCTGCAGGCCGTCGCGACCGGCGCGATGCTCGCCGGCGCGCCGTACCTGGCCCGCTACATCCTCGGCAGCGAGGGGCTCACGGCCGTGCTGTTCGGCTGCCTCGTCGGCCCGGCGCTGCTGGTGATGCCGATCTGGCACAAGATCGCCGGGGTGATCGGCAAGCGCAACGGATTCGTCGCCGCCACCGTCGTGTTCGCGGCCGGGTCGACGGGCCTGCTCGCCGCCCGGTCGCTGCCGCCCGTCGGGGTGTACCTCCTCGTGGGCGTCGTCGGCATCGGCTACGCCGGGCTGCAGCTGTTCCCCCTCGCCATGCTCCCGGACACCCTCGCCGAGGACTCGCGGGTCACGGGCTCAAGCCGCGCCGGCATCTTCACCGGCGTGTGGACCGCGGGCGAGACGACGGGCCTGGCGCTCGGGCCGTTCCTGGTGGTCTCGTTCGTCCTGGGCCTGAGCGGGTATGTGGCCAGCACGGGGGATCAGACGGTGATCCAGCCGGACTCCGCGATGCGGGCCATCGTGTGGTCGACCTCCTTGGTGCCCGCCCTGTTCGCCCTGCTCAGCATCCCGTTCGTGCTGGCCCATCGCACCCCCGCAGTACTTGAGGAAAGTGAGGTCTCGGCATGACCGCCGAGCAGATCCTGGCGCAACTCGCCGCGTACAAGAAGGATGACCTGCCCACGCACGGCGGGACGACGACGGCCTATGTGTTCGACCCCGGCGACCCGGCGATCGACGACATCGCGCTGCGCGCCTACGAGCTCCTCGCGCACGTCAACGGCATCGATCCCACCCAGTTCCCGTCCGTCGCCCGCATCGAGAACGACCTCGTCGCCACCGTCGCCGGCCAGCTCGGCGGGGATGCGGCGACCGTCGGCACCGTCACGAGCGGCGGCACCGAGTCCTGCCTGCTCGCTGTCCTGGGCGCGCGCGAGCTGTGGCGGGCCAAGAAGCTCACCGGCACTCCGCGCATCGTGGTGCCCAACACGGTGCACGCCGCGTTCTATAAGGCGGCGCACCTGTTCGGCCTGGATGCGGTGACGGTGCCGGTGGACCCGCTGACCCTGCGGGCGGACCCGGCGGCGATGGCTGCGGCGATCGGCCCGCTCACCGCGCTGGTCGTCGCCTCCGCCCCCAGCTACGCATACGGCGTGCTCGACCCGGTGCGCGAGATCGCGGCCGCCGCGCTCAATGCCGGGGTGCCCTGCCATGTCGACGCGTGCATCGGCGGCTGGGTGCTGCCGTTCCTCGAGGGGGTGGCCCCGTTCGACCTGTCCGTCCCCGGCGTGACATCCCTGTCCGTGGACCTGCACAAGTACGGGTACGTGCCCAAGGGCGTCTCGGTGCTCCTGCACAAGAACTCCGAATTGCGGCTGCGGCACTGGTTCACCATTGCGGGCTGGGCCGGGTATCCCCTGGTCAACCCGACCTTGGCGTCCTCGCGGCCCGTGGGCCCGATGGCCTCGGCGTGGGCCGTGCAGAAGTATCTGGGCGCCGACGGCTTCCGCGCGCTGGCCCGCTCCGCGCACGCCGCCGCCGCGCAGCTCGCGGCCGGCATCGCGGACATCGACGGCCTGCGGGTGGTCGGCGGGGTCGACTCGACGCTCGTCGCGTTCGCCGACGACGGCGGGCCCGACGACCCCGACGTGCGCGTCGTCGTCGACGAGTTGGCGCTGCGCGGCTGGCACCTGCAGATCCAGCCGTCGGTGCGGCACGTGCCCACCACGGCGCACGCCACCATCACCGCGTCGGCCGCCGGCAAGATGCCCGAACTCCTGGCCGTGCTGCGGGATTCCGTCGCCGCCGCGCGCCTGGTGGGGCGGGCGGCGGCAGACCCGGACCTGATCGCCGCCGCCGCCCAGATCGACGTGGCCGAGCTCACCGAGGAGCAGGTCGGCTTCCTCCTGGAGATGGCGGGAGTCGGGGGGTCTGCAGGCCTACCCGAGCGGATGGCCCCCGTACACGCGTTGGTGGAGGCGCTGCCCGGCCCCCTCGCCGAGCGGCTGCTCGCCGGGGTGCTCAGCCGCCAGCTCACTCCAGAGGCCTGAATTAGCTGGTAGCCCGCTGTTCTGGTAAGTTGCGGAGGTTGCCTGACGCAACGACCCTCCTGCTGCGGACAGTCCGTAGCCGTTTCACACAAAGCCCATAGGAGGTGATGAGGTCCCGTGCGTCAATACGAAATGATGATCATCCTCGATCCCAGTCTGGATGAGCGCACCGTTGCCCCGTCCATGGATACCCTGCTCAACGTCGTGCGTAACGACGGTGGCGTGGTTGACAAGGTGGACGTCTGGGGTAAGCGGCGCTTCGCTTACGAGATCGATAAGAAGAACGAAGGCATTTACGTGGTAGTCGAACTGACTGCCACGCCGGCCACGGTCCAGGAATTCGACCGTCAGCTGGGCCTCAACGAGTCAGTGGTTCGGACCAAGGTCCTGCGTCGTAACAACTGATCCATTTACCGATGTCCGGCCAGGGCTTTAGCCCCGGTTGGCCATCACCCCAGGAGGACACATGGCAGGCGAGACCGTAATCACCGTGATCGGCAACCTGGTTGCCGATCCGGAGCTCCGTTTCACCCCTTCGGGTGCAGCGGTGGCCTCGTTCACGGTGGCGAGCACGCCCCGGCGATTCAACGCCCAGACGAGTGCGTGGGAGGACGGCGAATCGCTGTTCTTGCGCTGCAGCATCTGGCGTCAGGCGGCGGAGAACGTCGCTGAGTCGCTGACCCGTGGGTCCCGTGTCATCGTCAGCGGCCGGCTCAAGCAGCGCTCCTTCGAAACCCGCGAGGGCGAGAAGCGCACTGTGTTCGAGCTGGACGTCGACGAGGTGGGTCCGTCCCTCAAGTACGCCACGGCAAAGGTCAACAAGGCCAGTCGCGGTGAGGGTGGATCCGGTGGCGGTGGTGGATTCGGTGGCGGATCAGGTGGTTCCAATGCAGGCCGTTCCGGTGGAGGCGCTCCCGCAGGCGGCGACGATCCGTGGGGCAGTGCTCCCGCGGCGTCCGGCTCGTACGGCGCGGCTCCAGCTGACGAACCGCCCTTCTGACCCACTAGCGGGGTCGGAATGCGGCGGCACACGCTGAGATTCCAGACTTACGGAGAAATCCCATGGCTAAGGCGCATGAGCGCAAGGTGCAGGCTGCGAAGCCCTGCTCCTTCTGTAAAGAGAAGAACACGGAAATCGATTACAAAGATGTGACGCTCCTGCGTCGCTTTCTGAGTGACCGAGGCAAGATCCGTACCCGCCGGGTGTCCGGCAACTGCGTCCAGCATCAGCGGGACGTTGCGGTCGCTGTCAAGAATTCGCGTGAGGTGGCTCTGCTGCCTTACACGTCGACGGCGCGTTGACGAAAGGGGATTGAAAGATGAAGCTAATCCTCACCGCTGATGTTGAGAACGTCGGTGTTGCTGGAGATGCTGTCGAGGTCAAGGACGGTTACGGACGTAACTTCCTGCTGCCTCGCGGACTGGCGATTTATGCCACGCGTGGTGCCCTCAAGCAGGTCGAGGGTATCCGCCGGTCGAAGGACGCGCGCGCTGTGCGCGACCTCGACCATGCCAACGAGCTCAAGGCCGCCATTGAAGGCCTTGAGTCCGTGACGCTGAAGGTCCGAACTGCGGCCAACGGCAAGAAGCTGTTCGGCTCGGTCACCGCTGGTGACGTCGCCGCTGCCCTCAAGGCAGCCGGTGGCCCGAACATTGACAAGCGCAGCCTCGAGCTGCCCAAGGCGCACATCAAGGCCACGGGCAAGCACGCGGTCGCAGTCAGCCTGAGCGCTGACGTCTCGGCGAAGTTCAACCTTGAGGTTGTCGCAGAGGGCTAAGCACCATTTCCACGTGAGGGGCCCCGCACCGGTATCCGGTGCGGGGCCCCTCACTTTGGCAGAAGTCGGGCCGGGCCGTCGTTATCGGTTTGTTATTCAACTACCTCGACATGGGCCGAACAGACATATTCACAGGTGAGGGCCATTAGTGGGCTGCGTCACGTTCATCTGTGGAGAGCCTGTGGATAGATGTGCACAACACGGGTCCCCGACACGCCCGAATGCGCTCAGCGTGCGACACGCCGCACGAGTTTCCCCTCACAGGGTGTGGACGGTATTTACAGGCATTGACCTGCAGTGATACGGGTGTGATTTGCGTCTATGCACAGGTTGCTAACAGGGACTTAACAAGGTTTGTGGACGCGCTAACACGTTATCCACAGAGTTATCCACAGCCTGTGTTGTATCGGGGGGCGATAGGCCTTACGGTCAGGCGATAGATCCTGTACAGGGGTTTCATAATCGTGGTAATCCCGGAGATTTTCGGGGGTTTTGTCAGAGGGTCCGGGTATGAATCAGGTGTGCGGCCGGATCGAACATTGTGGCTAGTGTGGTTGGTGTAGCGGGATTTTGCTGTGTGGTGCGGCTAGGGAGTGGTGGGAACGTGTCGGTGGGTATGGATCAGGATCATGCGGACTTCAGCAGGAGTGGACCGCAAGAGCCGCCGAGCGAGGACTTCGGGAGGCAGCCGCCGCAGGACTTGGTGGCCGAGCAGTCGGTACTGGGCGGCATGCTGCTGAGCAAGGACGCGATCGCTGACGTCTTGGAGGTCATCCGGCCGGGCGACTTCTACCGGCCCGCCCACCAGAGCGTGTACGAGGCGATCCTGGACCTGTACGGGCGCGGTGAGCCCGCGGACGCCGTCACCGTCTCCGCCGAGCTGGACAACCGCGGCGAGCTCAAGCGCATCGGCGGCGCCCCCTACCTGCACACGCTGATCTCCACCGTCCCCACCGCCGCCAACGCCAGCTTCTACGCCGAGATCGTCGCGGACAAGGCGATCCTGCGCCGCCTCGTGGAGGCCGGCACGCGCATCGTCCAGTTCGGCTACGCCGGCGCCGACGGGCAGAACGTCGACGAGGTTGTCGACCGCGCCCAGGCCGAGGTCTACGAGGTCACCGAGCGGCGCACCACCGAGGACTTCGTCCCCCTCACGGAGCTGCTCCAGCCCACGATGGACGAGATCGACTCCATTGCCACCCGCGGCGGCATGGCGCACGGTGTGCCCACCGGCTTCACCGAGCTCGACGAGATCACCAACGGCTTCCACGCCGGCCAGATGATCATCGTCGCGGCGAGGCCGGCCGTGGGCAAATCGACCCTCGGACTCGATTTTATGCGCTCTTGTTCCATTAAAAATGGACTAACCAGCGTCATCTTCTCACTTGAGATGAGCAAAACTGAGATTGTCATGCGACTTTTGTCCGCCGAGGCGAAGATCAAGCTGGGCGACATGCGCTCCGGCAAGATGAACGACGAGGACTGGACCAAGCTGGCCCGCCGCATGAGCGAGATCAGCGAGGCTCCGCTGTTCATCGACGACTCCCCCAACCTGACCATGATGGAGATCCGCGCCAAGGCCCGCCGGCTCAAGCAGAAGCACGACCTCAAGCTCATCGTCATCGACTACCTGCAGCTGATGTCCTCCGGCAAGAAGGTCGAGTCCCGCCAGCAGGAGGTCTCCGACTTCTCGCGAAGCCTCAAGCTCCTCGCCAAGGAGCTCGAGGTCCCCCTGGTCGCCATTTGCCAGCTCAACCGTGGCCCCGAGCAGCGCACCGACAAGAAGCCCATGGTCTCCGACCTCCGCGAGTCCGGCTCCCTCGAGCAGGACGCCGACATGGTGATCCTGCTGCACCGCCCCGACGCGTTCGAGCGCGACGATCCGCGCATGGGCGAGGCGGACCTGATCCTGGGCAAGCACCGTAATGGCCCCACGGCGACGATCACCGTGGCGCACCAACTGCACCTGTCGCGGTTTGTGGACATGGCGCGGGGGTAGGTGCTGCTGTAGGTTCCGGTTCAAGTTGTCATATTCCGGTTAGCGTGTCCGACCCGATGTCATATCCAGGGCAGATTCCGGATTGCATGTCATATTGGTCGACATGAGGCCAGGCTCCGGCCTCACCAATGAGAAGGCGAAGGATATGAATACGGTGGCGCTGCCTCGGGTTTCAGGCAGCCCCTCTGATAATTTCGCGGAAGCCTCACTGATCACATCGAATGGGACTATCTGGGAAATGACGGATAAACTCTTTCGCGTCGTGGTGACATAGCAGTCTCGGTAACATTCGCTTGAATACGATCATGTGGTTATTGCCAACGCAGCTTGCGGCCCAGGAAGCCGGCGACGAGGCCGTCGATCTCGCGGTAGATCGCGGCCGCGTCGAGCTTGGCGGCGGTTTCATGCACGATGTTCGGATCGGTGACGTCCGCCAGCGTCGTGGCCTCGTAGTACGGCTCGAACGCCTCCACGATCTCCTCCGCGCTGTTGGCGAAGTCGAGGACGTAGGTCTTGTCTTTGCCCTTCGCCTTGCGGTTGAGCCGCGAGAGGGTCTGCACGGCGGCCACGCCGGAGAGCTTCTTGTCCACGTACATCGCGACGAGCAGCGGCTGATCGAACCCGGTCTGGAACTTGTTGGCCGCCAGCATCACCTGGTATTCCTCGGTGTTGAACGCCTCCCGCAACCCCCGGCCCTTGAGCCCAGGGTCCAGCGAAGTCTCGGTGCCCTTTTCCACCCCCGAGTCCAGATCCGTGATAACCCCGGAGAACGCGACGAGTGCGGCGACGTTCGTGTAGCCATGCTCGGCGACGTACTTGTCGAACGCGACCTTATAGCGCACCGGGGATCTCTCCGCGATCGATGCGGTCGTGCCCCCGCCAGGTGTGTAGGCAGCCGGCGCTGATGCCGAGCTCGTACGCGGTCTGTTTGACCTGTTTGCCTGAATGGATGAGCGCGATCGCGCGGGCACGGAACTCGGGAGGGTAGGGGCGGGGCATGGTCGGAGCCTTTCAGTAAGGCCCTCGACTCATCACCGAATCTGGAAACTAACCCATGGGTCAGGTCAACGAGTCAACCAAAGTGGGGGCAGTTCCGACGCTGTCCGGGTCACTGATCAGATCTGTTATGGCGGGTGAGCGTTCCTTCTATGTCGAGGCGGCCACCTGGCGTACGTGCGACGGGACTCGGTAGCGGTGGGACTCCCATGAACTGCGCTCCTTCAAGCTCGTACCTGACGTCGGGCACCAGTAGACCTGCTTCATGCGGCTTGACGTGCGGCTATACGACTTTGCCTGGGCCCTGGGCCCTGGGCGTCAGGACGAAGTGCACCTGTCCCTACCGATAGCGTCGGACGGCTGGGATAGGTTTCCAGCCATGGCGAAATATCCGCGGGTTCGGCAACAGAGCATCGCTGTCTTTGGTGAGTCAGGGTCGGGCAAGACCGTGCTGGTGTCATCGTTCTACGGCCGCTGAGTATTTGCTCGACTGGAGTCCACCTGTCGTGCGGGTGAGCGCCAGGCCCTGAATTCGTGAATGGCGTGGTCGAGCGCCACCACCGGCCTCGTTGAGCGCCACCTAAATAGGCTCCTCCCACCATGTGAGGGACACGTGGTGGAAGGAGTACCGGTAATGGTACGGAAAATCAGGGCGAAACTCGTGCTGCAGCTACGCGCCGAAGGGCTGTCGGGCAGAACCATCGCAGACTCCCAGGGCATGTCACGGCACAGTGTCCGAGCAGTCATCGACGCCGCCGACCAGCTGAACTGCCCCAGGTTCTGTGCCGCTCCTAAACGGGCTGCGGCTCAGCCTTGAGGGCAGCATAATGAACTTGCT
>NZ_BAVQ01000011.1 GCF_000524475.1 Tomitella biformata AHU 1821
TTTCACAGGCGGCGGGATGCGATCGAGGCGCATCTGACGATCGTGTTCGCGGCGCTCGCCGTCGCAAGGCGCGTTCAACAGGACACGGGTCTGGCGATCGGAAAGGTCGTCAAACAACTGCGGCCGCTGCGACACGCGACCATCGTCATCAACGGCGTCACACAGGAGTTCCCGCCACAGATCCCGCCGACTGAACGCGAGATTTTGGACCGACTTCGGGCCGAAACGGGATACTAAGCAAAATGTCCTAACTCAGGTCCGATGTTCGGTGCGTTCGTAGCGGCCGGCGCTGACAGCCGCGGTCAGCTCGGCCTTGATCAGCTGTTGCAGGCCTGAGCGGATGAACTCGGCGAACATCGCCTGTCGGTCGGGCCCGTTAAATGGACCTGGAGTGGTGGTGTTGGCATGATCGTTGTGGGTCATCGCATAGTTCCTTGGGTTGAGTCACTGTGGAGGTAACTCGTTCATCACTACGCGGTGGCCCGCCTACTTTTGGGCTGCGACACGCGGCCGGATCAGCAGGTCAGGGACCGATCCAATTCCCACCACTCCACGGGACTCTCCCTCAGTCACACGCTCATGAGTTTGGTCGCCTCGAGCGAGGAGTTCAGGTCGTCATTGAACTTCTTCACCACCAGGCGCAGTACCAGTCCTATGAAGAGGAACGGCACGGTAAACAGGAGTAGCCACCCCAGGGCCTTCCAGTAATCGGCATCGTAGATTCCCGCGATGGCGGCACGCACCGCCGTCGTGGCGTGCGACACGGGAACGAAGGGGCTGATGTTCTGGAACCACTGCGGAAGGACCGACAGCGGGTACGCTCCCCCGCCGGCCGAGATCTGCACGACCAGGAGGAGGACCCCGATCGCCTTGCCCGCCTCTCCGAACGCCAACACGAGCGTGTAGGTGATGAGCGAGAAAGTGAACGACATCACCCAGCCGGCGAGCAGCAACAGGAACGGATGGGCGGGGCGCACCCCGACGAAGCCGATGAGGCCGACGAAGAGGATCGTGGCTTGCAGAAGCGCGAGCCCGCCGAAGATCGCGTAGTGCCCGAAGTACTCCTGCCACGGCTTGAGCGGCCGCTTGAGCGTCGGGAGCGTACGCTTGTCGATCTCGGTTCGGATGAGCACCGCGAGAAGCAGCGCACCCACCCAGAGACCGAGCACCGAGTACAGCGGTGCCATCTGGGAGCCAAAGTTGTCGACCTTGAACACGGGGATCGTCTTGAGGTTGACCGGGGAGGCTAGTTCCGTGGCGAACTTCGCCGGATCCGAGCCGATAATCTTCTTAACCTCGCTCAGATCGCCCGTGTTCGAGGCACTGTTGAGGGCTGATTCGAGCTCAGCGAAGGTGTTAGCGGAGTCGCGAAGGTCGGTCGCAAGCATCCGGACCGCGGTCTCGCTATCCGCCAGGCCTGCGCGGAGCGAACCCGCGCCTGCGGCCAGCGACTGTTCCGCCGCGCGCAGATCCTGGCTGATGCCGTCAAAGTTGCCTCGGATCGAGGATAGGTCGGCGGCGAGTCGTTCCAGCTGCGGTCGCAGGACGTTCGTGTATTGATCGCGGGCTGCGGTGATCGCGGTCTGTGCAGCATCCACCTCCTGCAGAATCGCGCTGCGCGTCGCGGAAGGATCGGCGGTGCCCTCAGGCGTGGTCGACGTTGCCGCATCGAGACGTTGCTTGAGCGCCTCCTGCCGGTCCACTACACCATCGATACCATCCGCCAGAAGATTCACCGCGTCTCGAGTTACGGGGTCGGAACCGGGGGCAGACGCCCAGCTTCGCAACTGATCGCGGAGCCGGGTATACGACTCGATCTGCTGATTCACTCTGCCGGAAGCCTGCGAGAAATCGGTTCCGGACTGCGGCACGGTAGACGAGGGGCCGAAGATCTGGTTGATCTCAGCGCGCAGGGTGTTGTAGCCGTCGGCACTCACCGTGAAGGCAGTGGACAGTCGCTCCGCTGCAGAGGAGATCACGTTCTTCGCGGAACTCACAGCCCCGGCGCCCTGGCCGATCGCACCGGCGGTGTCACTAACCGCTTTGGACGATGACGAGGTGAGTGAGTCGGCGCTCGACAGGAGGGCATCGCCGGCCGACAGAACGATAGCGAAACTGTCGGCAGTGTCCGCTGCAGAGTTCAACTGCACCGAGACCTTTCCGACTGCAGACTCGATCTGATTCGTCGTCTTCTGTGCATCGGAGTCCTCGAGGTGCGTGGACAGCGACGAGACCAATGCCAAGCCGACCTTGTCGAGAGTCTGCGTGAAGCTCGTATTGATCTGCGTCGAGACGTCTGTTGCCGCCTCTCCGGTGATCAGTGACGAGAGTGCGTTCTTCTTCTCGTTCACGTAGAGGTCGATCTCGACCGGTTTGGCGTCGGGCGAGAGGAAGGTCATCATCCTCTGACTGAAGTCCGGGGGCAGCACGATCGCCGCGTAGTAGTCCTCGGACTTGGTTCCGTCGATGGCTTCGTCTTTTGACACGAACTGCCAGTCGATGTCGCTATTGGCACGCAATTGCGAGATCACCTGCTCGCCGACGCTCAGCCGCATCGGAAACAGATTGCTCTCATACCCTTCATCGGCGCTGGCAACCGCGACCTTGAGGTTGTCGACATTGTCGAACGGGCTCCAGCTTGAGAGCACGTTGAACCAGGCGAAGAAAGATGGAATCAGAACGACCCCGAACAGCACTATTCCCGAGATCCAGTTTCGGGTGGCCTGGCGGTAGTCATGACGAATCAGAGTGAGGATGTTGTTCACGAGTTCTGTCCTTGCTTTTCAAGCTGATCGAGCCGAGCATCCGACCGGATCGCGATCTCTTCCTCCGCCAGCGCCTGCTTCAACGCATCGTCGGGAAGGTCGACAACTTCTGTGCCATACATGACGTTCTGATTGATGTACTCGACCGCCACGATCGCGGCCATCACGAGCAGGCACAGCAGTGCGAAGAGGCCGAGAACGGCGGCCTTCGCATCTGGGAAGATGCTCCCCACCACGAACAGCGCAACAGTTCCGGCTAGCCCGATGTACAGTGCCGCACGCTGCGCGGCCTTGTGATTCATGTCGAGCCACCGTCGGCGGCGGGCATTGTCCTCGCGGAACCTCTCCCGGTCGGTTAATGCCCGCACAAGCTGGGTGAGGCGACGCCGTGAACCCAGGATCTGTACGTCCTCGCTCAGGAACAGGCCGGTGTCGGCCAACTTGCTGTTGAACAGACGTGAGAAGTTTCCGAGGCGTTGGCGCAAAAAGATCCCGAGGGCAAAGGCCAGCACGGCGAAGAGTGCGAGCACGGCCATGTATCGGAGATAGTTCAATCCGTAGAAACCACCGATGGTTTCCCGCATCGCGTCGATGCCGTAGGTGAAGGGGAGGAACGGGAACAGCGCCCGGAAGAAGTCCGGCATCATTTCGATCGGGTAGATGCCGGAGGCGCCGGGGATCTGCATGATCACGAGCAATACGGCGATGCCTTTGCCGATGTAGCCGAATGACACCGCTAGCGCGTAGATGATCGACATGTATACGAGGCCGATGAACACGCTAGTCGCCACGTATATGACCGGGTTGACTGTCTGGACTCCGATCACCACATTGCCGATGCTCACGAGCAGCGCTTGGATGACGTTCAGCACCGCGAACAACAGCCAGCGGCCGAAGTACGCCTGCCTGACCGTCAGTCCATCGACGTCCTCGTCGTCGACCTCCTGCTTGAACAGCACCATCAACACGAAGCCGGCGATCCACAGCGACAGGTTGGTGAACAATGGAGCCATCGACGAGCCGTACGCCGGAACGGGGTACAGGTCAATTTGCTTAACCTCTACCGGACCGGTCATGAACTTGGCGACCGCCTCGGGGTCGAGCGACGTCAGTGCGCTCACCTGGTTCCAGATATCCGCGGCGCTGATCGCGTTCAGATCTGTTTGTAGAGTCAGGAGATCCGACTGCACGTCCGCAAAATTTCCGTCGAGCGAGGACACGGCAGTGCCGGTCTCATCGAGTAGCGATTCGAGATTGGCGAGCATGTTTACGGCCTCGCCCACGAGCACCTTCTGCGAATCCAGCGCCGAGGACATCGCCCCGACGCTGGCAGACAGTGCCGACATGGACTGGTTGAGGCCCGGGAAAGTACCGGCCAGCGCGCCGTTCAGAGCAGTGGACGATCTCTGAGCGGCGCTCATCGCCTCCGACACCGCGGCCGTCTGATCGGCAACCGTCGAGACACCGCTCTGCGCGGCTTCGAGCGTTGCCAGAAGCTCTTGATCGCGGACCGTCTGTGCCTCGAGCCCGCCGATCGCCTGCGTCATCTGGTCTCTGAGCGGCACTCCATCGGGAACTGCGGCCGCAATGGGACGCATGGCGGTGATCAACTCTTGGTTTGCGGTGATCAACGCCTGCACATCCCGTTGTGCGGTGGTGAGCGCGAACCGGGCTGCAGTGGCACCGCCCGCGACCTGCCCGATGGTCTCATTGAGGCGGGCGGTGGCAGCCGTGAGGTTCGCCGAACCGGAGACGTAGGCACCCGTCACGGTCTCTGAGAAGTCGATCAGGTCCTGCTGTACCTCGTTGACGAGACTCTGCGCGTCAGCGGCCGCATCAGTGACGTCGTCGATCGTGGCGACAACCCCTTCCAGGGCTCTCCTGGCATCGGTGATGGCCGCCACACCGGGGCCGATTGCGCCATCTAGTTCGGTCAGGCTCGCGCGCGCGGACTCCAGAGTGGCGACGGCCTGATCCAACGCTGCCAAGGTGTCGCTGCGTGAGCCGATCAGCCAATCCCCGGCGTCGACGCCCGCCTGCTCGGCTTGCTTGGCGATCGTCTGCGCGACGGTGGCGACGAAGTTCGAGTTGATCTGCGTGGCCAGCGTCGATGCGCCGACCTCGGTGATCTTCGGCGCGATCGCATTCGCCTTCTCGTTGGTGTAGTACTCAAGCTCCGGTTGCACGAATTCGCCGGTTGTGATGGTCAGGAGATCTTTGCTGAACTCCGGCGGCATGACGATTGCGGCGTAACTCTCGCCGGATCTGACTGCCTTCATCGCGTCATCGTGATCCATGAACTGCCAACCGAGCTCATCGTTAGTCTTCAGCTGGCCGACAACCTGTTCACCGATGTTCACCTCACCGGTGAGCTGTGTGCTCGCGCCCTCATCCTGATTGACGATGGCGACCTTGATGTGGTCTGCATTTTCGTATGGATTCCAGAACGCCATGATGTTGACCCAGGCATACAGGGAGGGCAGCACGAGCAGACCTATGATGATCGCCCACGACTTTGGGGCCCGCCGGATGCGCGCAAGGTCACGACCTAGCACGTTGAAGGCGTTGCGCATTAACACTCCTCTACGGTGTTGCTCGAGCGAAACCCACACTGATCGCATCGTGGATAGACGACTACGCGAAGCACCGGCTTCCTTAGCCGCCACGAGCTCCGATTGCAGGCTTTGCTGCCCATCCGGATGAATTCTTGTTTAGTACGTTGCTGCTGCCCACTCCGGCCCATGCGCGCCACTTCGGAACGGACGATCCAGAACGTTAACTTACCTCACACTAGGGAGCCTCCCCCCGAGCACTCCGCGAGATGCGCAACCAGGAAACTCCACCGGGGGACTGCTGCACGAATAGGTGACAAGTTGACCTGACCCACAGTTTGGTTTCCAGATTCGGTGATGAGTCGAGGGCCTTATTGAAAGGCTCCGACCATGCCCCGTCCATACCCTCCCGAGTTCCGTGCCGCGCGATCGCCTCATCCATTCAGGCAAACAGGTCAAGCAGACCGCGTACAAGCTCGGCATCAGCGCAGGCTGACGAAAGAGGTAAGCGAGCTAAGGATCGCCTCGACCGCTACGAGTTCGCGTTTGCGCAACTCATCTCTCTTCTGTGCGATGGATTCTCTATCGATCCCGATCCGGCGTAGCCCCGCGCACCTGTCGAACCGTTTCTCCGTGTCCGTCCAGACCCTGTCAGTTGTGGGCGTGGAGGCTAGTCGCGCTATACACTTTGGTATAACGCCAGGCTGAGAGGGGAACGCAGTGTCCATCGCATACAGCCCAGACATCGATCGCCAACTCCGGGCGGTACCGGCACTCACCGAGCTTGCGAAGATCCTCAAGCTCCGCGCGGTCAACGCCGCAGTCCAGGCCGGGCTGAACCAAACCGAGATCGCGGCCGCAATCGGCGTCACGCAGCCGGAGGTCAGCCGCTTGGCCAAGGCGGCCCGGCTCATCCCGGAAGTGTGTGAGCGCGGCCCGCGGGAAGTCCTACTCGAATACGCCGCCGGCCGCATCGGCCACGGGGCGATGATGGACGAACTTGCGAACTGGCCCTATACGTTTGGCCGGACCAATCCCACCGGCGAGGTCTATCTGCCGGGCACCTGGGATCAGGTCGAGCGGGCCGGGGATCTGATCTCCGATGAGGACTACCAACGCCTCTTCACGCTGACCGCGGCCCAACGCGGGGGCGTGCGCGCATAGTGTCGGCCGATCCCCGCGCCGTGACCGCAGCGGTGCTCGAGCGCATGTGCGGCCGCGGCGGTGTCCTCAACCAGAACGGCGCCGCCGCCTCCCATCGACTGCACGCTGACAACGCCCGTCGACGCCGCACCCTCGACCGGATCATCGAGAGCTACCTCGCCGAACAGGATAACGTCGTGATCGGCGGGCAGTTCTGTGCGATCGCCACGGCGGGAGTGCCGTGTGCCGGCAAGTCCACGAGCATCGAGAGGCACGGGCTGGCAGGGCAAGGCTGGCGTGTCCTCGACGCCAGCGTCTACCGCGACATCATGTCGATGGGGTTGCCGGACGGTGGCACTGTGATGCCCCGCGAGTTGGCGACGCTGGTGCATATGGAGTCCACAAAGATCGTCGACGCGCTGCAGGAGCTGTGCATGGGCCGCGGCGAGAACCTCGTAATCGAGGGCACCTTCAGCTGGCTGGGACTTGGAGAGCGGCTGACGATCATGGACGTCGAGGTCGCCCGCGAGCGAGCGCAGGAACAAGCGCTGCAGCGGTGGTGGACCGGGCGCACTGACGGCGACGAGTTCGGCGGCCGATTCACGCCGACATCGGTCATCGCCAGCCTGTATCCGACGGGAAGCGTGGAGTCGATTTGTGCGTCGAACGCGCGTGCGGCGTTCGAGCACCCCCTCGCCGCCGAGATTGATGCCGTCGAGCTCTGGGTGGACGATTACACCAGCGGGGTGCTGGTGGAAAAAGTGTCTACCAGGCACAAAGGCGTCATTAGTTACGAACCCGATGTGGCCTCGCCAGAACCCTAGATGGCGGAGCCGCTCCCTGGGGGCTGTGTTGATCGCGGTGCGGATGGCCCGCAGTGCCTCGTTCACAGGTTTCGTTGTTCGTGGAGGACACGGTTGGTCAGTTCAACGCTGGCCAGGTAGACCCAGAAGATCCAGTCGAGATAGTGCCCGCAGGGGTGTCTCATCAGATGAATCAATAATCCGTCTGACGCACTCCTGCATTGTGTAATACACAGAACGATTGTAAAGATGCCGATGAAACTGACTGCTGATGCCTTGCAGCGTGGTGGTAGGCGTCGCCGTCGTGCGGCAATTGGGCGCTCATCGCCACCTGACCGCGCCTGCCGTCTGCTACGGCGCGGAGAACTGCCTGCGGTACGCGGAGGGGGGCACGCCAAAGGTGGAGATGAAGTTCTGCCGGAACGTGACGGTGCTGCCGAACCCGCAGGCGGCGGCGACGTCGTCGATGCTCCAGTCCGTGGTCTCGAGGAGCCCGCGGGCCTCGTCGAGACGTTGTGTGAGCACCCACTTCGCGGGTGTGATGCCCGTGGCCAGGTGGAAGTGGCGGATGAAGCCTCGACGACTCATCGCCGCCTGCGCGGCGAGCCGATCTATGGAGAGGTCCTCGTCGAGCCGGCCCAGCGCCCACTCCAGCACGTTCGCGATGGCCGGATCGGTGGCCGGCTGCGCCAGGGGACGCTCGATGTACTGGGCTTGTCCGCCGTCCCGATGCGGGGCGACGACCAGGCTGCGCGCTACCCGGGCGGCAATGGCGGAGCCGAGGTATTTGCGCACAAGGTGCAGGCACGCGTCGATGGAGGATGCGGTGCCAGCCGAGGTCAGCACGTCGCCGTGGTCGATGTAGAGGACGGAGTCGTCTAATGGGGAATCGGGTTGGCGGTCGGCGAGCTCGGGCATCAGCTCCCAGTGGGTGACGGCCGAGCGGCCGTTGAGCAGCCCGGTCTCAGCGACCGCGAAGGCCCCGAGGCATAGCCCCGCGATCACCGCGCCACGCTGATGCGCCTGGGTGAGTTGGCTCCGCAGCGCGTCGCTGATGGGTGTTATCGGCAGGGGCCACGACGGGATGACAACAATGTCTGCCACATCGAGGGCGTCCGGCCCGGCGATATCACCAATCGGGTACCCCTCGATGGTCCGGACCGGCCCTGCCTGGTCCGTCCACAACTGGGTCTCCCAGTCGGCGGCGAGCCCGAGCCGACCCACCTCGCCGAACACCATCAGCGGCGCGGCGAGATGGAACATGGTGATGCCGTCGAAGGCATAGATGGCGATTCGCATGCGCACCTCCAGCCGTTGGCCTGAATTCATCGAAAGTGTGCATTCATGCCACTCGCGGTGCCCCGCAATCTACCGGAGACTCTAAGGAGAGCGTCGGCCATGCTGGCGCGAACTCGAATCCAGCTCATCTACCAGGAGTGATGTCATCGTGTCCTCAGTAAAGCGTGCCCTCATCGTCGTCGATGCCCAGCAGGAGTACTTCGATGGCCCCATGGCCATCCAGTACCCGCCCCGGGACAAGTCCCTGGCCAACATCGTGGACTCGATCCAGGTCGCTGTCGCCAACGAGATCCCGGTCGTCATCGTCCAGCACGAGCTGCCGGAGGGCGCGCCGATCTTCGCGACCGGCTCGAAGGGCTGGTCGCTGCACCCCGATATCGAGGAGCGTGTCGACCCGTCGTTCAAGCGCGCGCAGAAGAAGTACGGCAGCGTGTTCGCCGGCACCGACGTGGCCGAGTGGCTGCGTGGGAAGGACGTCGACACCATCACGATCGTCGGCTACATGACCAACAACTGCGATATCGCCACCGCGGCGGAGGCCGAGGCCCTCGGCTTCGAGGCGGAGATCCTGTCCGACGCGACCGGCGCGATCCACCTGGCGAATGAGGCCGGGCAGGTTTCCGCCGAGTTGCTGCACACCACGCTGATGGTGCTGCTGCAGTCGAACTTTGCCGCGGTCGCCACGAGTGCGCAGTGGGCAGACGCCGCGGCGTCCGGGGCGAGCTTGCCCAAGAGCAACCTGGTGGTCTCCGCCATGCAGGGCAGCGCCGCAGCAGGCGAGTGACCGCGCGAGGTTAGCGACTATGTCATGCGGGCGAGACTTGGTTTCGCTTGCGTGCGTATGCACGGGCTGCGCGGACACGGTCCCCGCAGCGGGTGGAGCACCAGTGCCGACGCGCGTGGGTCCGAAGCAGATACCGATCGCAGGGCGGCGCTGCACAGTGCGTGATCAACGCAGCCTCGTCACTTGCGAGAAGGGCGGCAGCGTCCTCGGCGATCTGCGCCATCGCGTACTCCACTAGCTGTGTCACCGGGTGGGCTTGCTCGCGGCGGAAGCCCGATTGCTGGTCGTGCCGAAGCAGGGGAGCGCTCGGCACCGTGGTGAGAGCCCGGTTGACCGCACTGAGTGCTGGCAGCGAAGGCTCCTCGCCACCCGCCTGCGCCGCGAAGAGCGTGCGCAGGTGGGCGCGCAGGTCGGTGAGCTGGCTCTGGCAATACGCCAGCAGGGCGGTGTCTCCGGGCACGAGTCCGCGGTCGGCTAGCCAGCGGGTGGCGTCCTCTGGGGTTTCAAGATCATCGGCTCGCTGCTGGCCAGGCAGGGCGACGGCGCTGTTGGCCAGCGCGAGGCTGACGTGAGTGTCTGTGCCTGGAGCTGGCGGAAGCGGGATTTTTGTCATCGGACTCACGGTAACAGCAATGATTCACCGTGAGAAGCCTGGTAGCATAGTTATCACGATGAAAGACAATGTTTGCCGTGATACTCAAGGAGTCGCATGACCCCCACACAGCCTTCGGGAACCGCACCATTCGCCCTATCGGTTCTCGACAATGCCCACACTGCAGTCGGCCAAGGAGCCGGCGAGGCGCTCAATGAGGTGATCGCGCTGGCGCAGCTGGCGGATCGCCGCGGCTACCGCCGGTTCTGGATGTCCGAGCACCACGCGATGCCCGGTGCGGCGACGTCATCGCCGCAGCTGATGCTGGCGCGATTGATCGGCGAGACAAACCAGATTCGACTCGGCGCAGGCGGGGTGATGCTGCCGAACCACGCGCCGCTCGTGATCGCCGAACAGTTCGGCATGCTGGACGCACTTGCCCCAGGGCGGATTGACCTGGGGGTCGGACGAGCGCCTGGCACAGATCAGGCCACCGCCGCGGCCCTGCGTCGGCACCACGACGCCAACGACGAATTCCCGCAGCAGGTGCTGGAGCTGCTGGGATTCCTCAACGATGACTTCCCCGACGGCCACCCGTACCGCAATGTCCACGCGGTTCCCGGGCCCTGGCAGGCCGAGCAGAACCGCGTGGACATTGCGGTACCATGCCCGAAACCTGGATTCTGGGCTCGTCGCCATACTCCGCACGTCTTGCCGGCCAGCTTGGGCGGCCCTACGCGTTCGCCTTGCAGTTCGGCGACGCAGACGCCACTGCGGCTCTGCAGCTGTATCGGGATAGTTTCCGGCCATCGGCGGCCTTGGCGGAGCCATACACGCTGGTCAGCGTCGGGGCATTGGCAGACGATGATCCGCATGAGGCGAGGCGCCAGGCAAGCTCGTCCGCGATGGCGATGCTGCGCATGTTCCAGCGCAAGCACTACAGCTTGCTCCCGCCCGAGGAGGTCGAGGCGTACCAGGCCACGCCGCAGGAACAGCAGGTTCTCGATATGTACGCGGAACGATTCATCAACGGCACTGCCGCCGACGTTGCCGAAAACTTGGAACAGCTCCACGACCGGACCGGGGTCGACGAGGTGATGCTCGTGGTCATGGGCTACTCCCGCGAAGCCCAGGCGCGCACGGTCGAGCTGATGGCCGATCATTACGGACTCGACTCTCGGTGAGTCAGATGGCGCGGACCCGCCTACCGTCAGGCAGCTGACTCACAGGACGAGAGTCCCCTACTCGGAGGTCGGGCTGCCGACTGGTGATTCACATGGTCGGTCTGTCGCCGCCGAGGGCTGATTAACCTCGCTTGGGACGCTGATCCGAATTCCACCACTCCACGGAGCGCTATCTCGCTGATCGGTCAGGGTGTTGACCGTCAAGTAGAGCGGTCACCGCGGGGGGCGATCAACGGGCCCGGCGCACGTTTCCGCCCGACCTCAGTCTCGAGTCAGTGATTTCATCACGATGATTTTTGGCCCGAGCTCACGCACCAACGAAAAGAGCCAACTCAGGCGTACTCTGGCCGGATAACCGTCGTGTTTTATTAGCCGCACAGAGAGGCAGCGATGTCGGAGATGCTGGCGCGAGACCTCGTGGAACTTGATTCCAGAGGTGATTTTGTGCATCAAGGGAAGCGGTTTATATACGAGGGGACTACATACGTTCTGGGTAGAACATTTGAGATCACTGGGCCATCAGCTGGTCTGGATATTCAGGTCAACCCTGGCTTGGTCGAAACTTGGAAACATGAAGTGTTGCAATGCTACAAGGGTGAGTCGGTGGAGTTGATCGACTAGGTTCCACTCAGGATTGCTGTCACCTATTCGTGCAGCAATCCCCACCGTTGCAGTGGGGCGCACATGGGCGAAGATCTCCCCATACACGGTGCCCATCTGCTCACTGTCGCCGAGGGCGGTGACGTACACGGGAGTGCGGACCACATCGCCCCATTCGGTGCCGGAGACCAGGACTTGCAAACCGGAGCGGATCGCAGGGGAGAACCTGATCGTCTTCTCGAACGACGAGCCAGAGCTGATCCGCTGACGCGCCACCGGGCCGATCATCGCTGCTCGGCAGAGGTGTGGCGGCACACGAGCATCTGGTTTCCGCCCCGCTGGAATTCGTAGTCGACGGTGACGACATCGCCGGAAATGCCTTGGGCGCGTAGGTCGGCCAGCAGCTCATCGAGACGCCGGTATGGCTCCGACGATCCCACCGCCACAAGCGGAAATACGCGGAGCTCTTCGCGGGTGACGCGCATTAGTTCCCTAATCGCGCGAACATGGAATTCGTGATCGAGGGTGTCGGAGTAGCTGAACAGCAGGTGGGAGCTGAGCGCGAGATCGAAACTGGCATCCGCGAACGGCAATGAGGGCAGCCGTCCGGCGATATAGCGGTCAGGGTGCCGGCGAATGTGGTCGGCGAACTGTTGGCAGGCCTGCTGCCGGACACGTTGGTGCTCATCGGGATCGGCGAAGAACGTCCACTCGTACTGCTCTGAATGTGTGCGCACGTAGCGATTCCCTCGATCCGCCTCGGCCGTCGCAAGGACAGCGAGCTCCTTGGGCTGGTGCTCGAAATAGGCTGTGTCGCAGGCGGTCACATCGCCGCCGCGAGCATGTGCCGCGCTGGTGAACCCGGCCGCGCCGCCGGGGCAGTCCAGGATCCGCCGGGCCAGATCGGCATCGGTGAGACGGAACATGGCGCGGTATTCGTCGAGCGAGCGAGAGCTGATCAGCATCTGGCCAATAGCGCTGGTGCGAATAGGATTGTCGCTGAAGGTCATTAGGGTGGTCCTCTCGATTTGAGGCCACCTCGCCGGGCTAACCAGGACGAAAGCCCACAATCAGGTGAGAGATCGTCGGCCGCACGAGAGGCGGCCGGAAAAGCACAGTGCAGGGCCGCTAGGAAAGCTGCCACCAAAGCTGTGCGAATGTCATCACCAGTGTAGTAGAGCATATTACTCGTGGAGATTATCGGTACGTGTCGGATCCAGGGCTACTCCCGCACAATCCCCCGCCACAAGATCTCGACCGCCGCGCGCAATCGCTCCTGCGTGGCGGGGTCCTCAAGAGAGACCCCGCGCGCGACGAGCTGGTAATACGCCACCCCGGCGAGCGCGTCGACGCACGCCGTGACGTCGAGGTCGGGCTGGAGGAGCCCCAGGTTGATGCCGCGTCGGAGCGCGGCCTCGGTGGGGACCCGCCGCCGGGCCACATGCGAGGTCCAGTAGGCCTCCTGCAGCGCGCGGTCGGCCATCACGAGCCGGATCCGCTTGCGGAACCGGGCCTCCAGATTCTCGGCGGCGACGATTGCTGAGGTCCCGCCCAGCACCATGGCGAGGAGCTCCTCACGCAGGTCGCGGACGGCAGGGATTCCCGGCGGGACGGTTCGGCCGCGGTCGAGGGCCTCGGCGATGAGCCCGGTGATCGAGGGCCACCGCCTGTAGATCGCGGCCCGGCTGACGCCGCTGTGCGCCACGATCCGCGAGACCGTGACCTCTTGCTCCGCGTCGATCAGCTCGAGGGTCGCCTGGATGAGCTGGCCGTCGAGGTCCTCGTCGCGCGGCCGGCCGGGGCCGCGGGCGACTGCGACCTCGGCGAGCTGTGGAGATGCTGTCATGCCGTCAGGGCCCGCTCCCGCAGACGCGCGATGGTGTCGGCGCTGAGCCCGGCCGCGCGCAGCGGGGCGAGCGCCTCACCGTGGCGCTCGCGCAGGACGTCGAGCGTGCTGCGCATGGCGATGTCCATCGGGGAGTCCTCGATGGTGAGGGCGTCCAGGGCGTCGAGGTCGAAGCCGAGGCGGGACATGATCGCGCCGGTGATCGGACGGGTGCGGGCGATGATCGCGTCCATGTTGGGGCCGGTCCGCGCGTAGTCGGCGATGATGTCGTCATCCTCGGCCCCGAGGATCAGGAGCAGAGCCGCGGCGAGGACCCCGGTGCGGTCGCGGCCGGCGGCGCAGTGGAAGGCCGTCGTGCCCGGGGCGTAGGCGATGACGTTGAGCGCGGTGACCAGCTGCGGTGCAGCGTTCTCCACCATGCCGACGTACATCTGGCCCATTGTCTCGTGCTCGATCACCATCGTGTCCTGGGACATCGAGTCGCCGATGCTCGCGATGAGTGGGATGTGGTGGTAAGCCACGGGGAAGTCGGCGAGGGGGCCGCGGCCGGTGATGGCGACCTCCTCGGGGGTGCGGAGGTCGATCACCGCGGTGAGCCCGTCGGCCACGAGCCCGCGGGCGCACTGCTCGGTGATGATCGAGAGGTCGTCGGTGCGGAGCGCGAGCCCGGCCCGCAGCACGCCCCCGTCGATGGGGATACCGCCGAGATCGCGCTTGTTGGCCAGGGGGCTGAGCTGGATGCCGATGGTGGCGGTCACGTGATTCTCCTTCGGATCAGGGCGCTGCCCTGGTCGATCACCGTGACGAGCACGATGATGCAGATGATGATGGCGCTGAGGTGGCCGTAGTCGTACATGCGCATGGCGGTGGTGAGCTCGAGCCCGATCCCGCCGGCGCCGACCATGCCGAGGATCGTCGCGCCCCGCACGTTGCCCTCGAAGAGGACCAGCGTGTACGAGACGAGCAGCGGGGCGGCCTGGGGCAGGACGCCGTATTGGATGGTCTGGCGCTTCGACGCGCCGACGGCCTGCATCGCGGTGACGGGGCCGCGGTCGACGGACTCCATCGCCTCGGCGAAGATCTTGCCGATCGAGCCGATGGAACCGAGCGTCATGGCGAGGATGCCGGCGAAGGGGCCGAGCCCGACAGCCGAGACGAACATCAGCGCGAACACGAGGTCCGGCACCGAGCGGATGATGTTCATCAGCCAGCGCGCCGGGTAGTAGAGCCACTTCGGCGCGATGTTGGAGGCCGCGGCGAACGCGACGAACAGCGAGAGGACCGTGCCGAGGACGGTGCCGACGATCGCCATCTGGAGGGTCTCGATGAGCAGGTCGACGATCTTGCCGAACTTCGAGAAGTCGGGCGGGAACAGCCGCGAGAGGAACTCGGCCATGTTCACCGAGCCCTCGCCCAGCTTGAGGAAGTTGAACTGTGCGCCGTTGAAGGACCAGAGCAGCACCAGGATCGCGACGACTACCCCGATCTGGAACCGGGCGCGCGGGACCTTGACGGCGCGTTCGAGGCGGGCGCGGTCGTCGGCGGACAGCGACGGCGTCGCCGGCTCGTGTCGGGCACGGTCAGTGGTTTTCATCCGGTGCCTCCCCATCGTCGTAGAGGACGGCGAGCGCGTCGGCGTCGAGGTCGGGGGTGGGCGCGGAGACGAGCATCTGGCCGTGCCGGAGCCCGACGATGCGGTCGCTGTGCTTGAGCGCGAGGGGTAGCACATGCAGGCTGACCAGCACGGGGATGCTGTCCTCGGTCGCGATCTCGCGCAGCAGGTCCAGCACCGAGGACGCGAGCTTGGGGTCCAGCGACGCGACGGGCTCGTCGGCGAGGATGACGCGCGGCCGTTGCATGAGCGCCCGGGCGATCGCGACGCGCTGCTGCTGCCCGCCGGAGAGCGAGCGCGCGGGGGCCTTCGCCTTGTCGACGATGCCGACCCGCTCAAGCAGGTGCATCGCCCGCTGCCGGTCCGCGCTCGAGAAGCTGCCGGCGATATTGATCCGGCCCGCGTTGTGCAGCCCGCCGGTGAGGACGTTGGTGAGCACGCTCATCCGGGAGATGAGGTTGAACTGCTGGAAGATCTGGCCGACCTCCGAGCGGAGGGTGCGTAACTCGCCGCTGGCCAGGTTGGTCACGTCGTGGCCCGCGACGCGGACGGACCCGCCGGCGATGTCCGCGAATCCGGTCAGGCTTTTCATCAGCGTGGACTTGCCGGAGCCCGACGCCCCGAGCAGCGCCACCATCTCGCCGGGGAACAGGTCGAGGTCGACGCCGTCGAGGACCACGTGCTCGTCGTAGGCGACGCGGAGGCCGCGCACCGTCACCAGCGGGAGGGACCGCCGAATCTCGGCTGGACTCGGGAGGATGACCCGGTCGGGGCTGCTCGCACCAGTGCTGATCGCCGCGGTCACTTGAGGTCCTCGAGCTTGACGCCCGCGACCTCGGCGATGGCGGCGAACGAGGAGAACATGCTGGGCTCGGGCGCGAAGACGACGTCGAGCCCGGTGAAGCTGCTCAGCGCGCCGAGCTCCTCGGCGTTCTCAGGGGAGAACACCTTCGGGATCGCGGTCTCGAGGAGCGTGCGGGTCTCCTCGTCCAGGGTCTGACGCGCGAGCACGGTGCCGGTGACGGCCATCGAGGGGCTCTGCCCGATCCCGCGCCACTCGCCGTCCGCGAACGGGAACGCCGGCGCGCCCATCTCCGTCAGCACGATCGCCGTGCACGCCGCGTCGACCTGTCCCTGCTCGAGCGCCGCGAAGCTGCCGTCGTGGCCGCCGGCGAAGATGGCCTCGTAGTCGACGTCCTGCGTGAGCCCGGCCTGGTCGAGCATGTAGACGGGCATGAAGTAGCCCGAGCTGGAGCCCTGATCGGCGAAGGCCACCGTCTTGCCCCTGAGGTCTTCGAGCTTTTTCTCCGGCGAGCCGTCCAGCACGACGCACGTCGAGACGGGGGTGTCCTTGCCCTTCCAGGCCAGGAGCGCGTCCACCTTGCCGGTGTTGACCGCCAGGGCCGACGGGAAGCCGCTCATGATGCCGATGTCGACGTGGTCGGCGCGGATGGCTTCGACGACGCTGAGGTAGTCGGGCACATCCGCTATCTCGACTTTGCGTCCGGTCTCCTTCTCGAGGAGCGTCGCCAGCGCGTCCACGGGGTTGGCCTGCGTCGGGTCGTCCGAGATGGGCGGCATGGCGATGGTGATCGTCACGTCGGCTGGCGACGCGGATTCGGAGCCTGATGCCTGGCAACCGGTGATGGCGAGCGCGATGATGCCGAACATTCCTACTGCCGGCAGGGTGAAGCGGCGCATGATGGCCTTTCGAGCTGAGGGGGAATTTCGGGAACGCCCTTACTCAAACTCACCGAGGTGTCTGGCAATTACGAGAACGCCGGACTGCGAATTGAATGCCAGATGAACAATTGGCGCGGAGGAATCGTTCTGGGCCAAGGATTGTGGCCAAAGGCCTGACCGCAGGACGGCCGCGGAGGATACTGCCCTCTAAGCGTAAATTGATCATCGACGGGTGGTTCGCACATGGCCAGCACGGATGTTCTCATCGCGGGCGGCGGCCCGGTCGGACTGACGGCGGCGATCGAACTGCGCCAGCGCGGGGTGCGGGTTCGCGTCGTCGACCCGCTGCTGACGCCGCCGCAGTACGCGAAAGCCGTGGGCGTGCAGCCTCGCACCCTTGAGGTGTTCGAGGGGATGGGCGTGCTGCGCCAGGTGCTCGACGCGGCCATCCAGATGCGTGGTCAGATCGTCTACGTCAACGGCGAGCGGGTCGCCCAGATGGACCTGACCCTGCCGGCCGACGTGCCGTTCGGCTTCACCGCAATTCCGCAGTATGAGACCGAGGGGATCCTGCGGGGCCGTCTCGCCTCGATGGATGTGCAGATCGAGCGGGGCGTCGCGCTGGCCTCGTTCGAGCAGGACGCCAACGGGGTGCGCGCCACGCTGACCGGCCCCGGCAGCGACGAGATCGTCGAGGCGCAGTACCTCGTCGGCTGCGACGGCGCCCACAGCGTCACCCGCAAGACGCTCGGATTGTCGTTTGAGGGCGGGGCGTTCGCGGAGCAGTACATGCTCGGCGATGTCGAGGTCGACTGGTCTCAGCCGATCGGCTACGGAATCAGGGCGATGCACCAGGTGGACGGCGTGACGGATGACCTGCTGGTCTGCATCCCGCTCCCTGGCCGCGGCCGCTACCGGATGTCGATGCTGGTGCCCGAGGACCTCTCGGCCGCGCCGAAGTCCGACGGGGATCAGGTTCAGCACGGGTTCGAGGGCGCCCGCAAACCCGAGCTCTCGCATCTCCAGGCCGTCCTCGATCGGTTGTCGCCCGAGCCGACCACCGCGCGCAACCTGCGCTGGTCCTCCGTCTTCCGGATCAGCCATCGCATCGTTGACAGTTACGGGCGGGATCGGGTCTTCGTGGCCGGGGACGCCGCGCATATCCATCCCCCGACCGGAGCGCAGGGGATGAACACCGGCATCCAGGACGCGCACAACCTGGCGTGGAAGCTGGCCCTCGCCGTGAAAGGCCAAGCGGCAGAAGGCTTGTTGCCGAGCTACGACGCCGAACGCCGCCCGGTGGGTGAGGAGGTCGTGGGCCGGACGGTGCGCGCCGCGCGCGAGGGCATCGGCGCCGGCTCCGACGACCCGGACCACATCATCCGCCGCGAGGCGCAGTTGCTGATCGACTACGCCGACAGCCCCATTCTCGGCGACGCCGCCGAGGTGGGGACGCTGTTGCGTCCGGGCGTGCGCGCGCCCGACGCCACCGGGCTGCGGCGCGACGCCGTCACCTCCCCGCTCCGGCTGTACTCCCAGCTAGACCGGCTGCGGCACACCATGGTGATCCACACCGGCGCCCGCACCGGACTCGACGAGGTCCGCGCGGCGGAAAGTCTCGCGGCGCAGGCGCGCATCGCTGCGCAGGGGGAGCTGGACGTGTATCTCGTTGTCGCGGCGGATGCGGTCGCGCCCGACACCGTGCTGCCCGTGCTCCGCGACGCGGGCGGGGACTTCGCCGGCGCGTACGGTGCGGTGGACCGGTCGCTGTTTGTCATTCGCCCCGATGGGTACCTGGGGCACGCGCAGCCGGGGGTGGACGGGGCCGCGTTGCTCGGCTATCTCGGGAGGACATTTCGGTGAGCCGGTTCTACATGTCCCAGTAGGCTGTCGCCGCCATGGCCCGGCCGCCGTCCCAGGCGTTGGGCAGCTGCAGCGGGGTGTTGGCATGGTGGAGGTCTCGAAAAGTGGTCATGTTCGACGGGACAAGCGATAGTGGGCCATGAGCGGGGCCTTGTGACATCGAATAGACCGGCGCCCGCGACGTAGACACAATCGTCGTGGGGCATGGTTTTCCGCCTCGCCGGAGGAGCTGGAAAAGAGGATGTAATGCCCATGAAGGCGCATGACGGGACGCTGGCCCGCCGAAGCGGACTGTTCGGTCCGCGTGCCGCCGCCGCATCGCCCAGCCCGTCTGGGACGACTCGGCGGACTCGGTACCTGATCGATGGACGGCTGTCGCCGGCCCCACGCGCCGCGACCATCGGGGAGGCCCTGGAGTTCGCTCACGAAGAGCCGGACCGAATGGCCTTGTGCCTCTTTCCCTCTCCCAGCCCAGCGGATGTCGACGAGCTCGCCGAGGCGTGGGAACTGCACCCGATCCTCACCGAGGATTTGCGGCACGGGGGCCAGCGTCCGAAGTTGGAGCGGTACGGCGATGTCCTGTTCGTGGTGGTGCGTTCGGCGCGGTACGTCGATGAGAGGGAGGACGTCGACTTCTCCGAGTTCCATGTTCTGGTGCGGCCCCGCGCGATAGCGGTGCTCTGCCAGGACGGTCGTTGGATCGACGGCACCGACGACAGCACGCTTCCCGAGAGCGATGACGATGTCGTGGCGAGCGGCGAGGCCACGCTGTTGAGTGACGAGCACCTGCTCCGTCTCGGCCCCGAAGCGGTGCTCTACCGTCTGCTCGACGCCGTCGTGGATGGATACACGCCGGTGCTGCACGGGCTCACCATCGACAAGGAGGAGATCGAGCGGCAGGTCTTCAGCGGCGACGCGGCGGCCACGGAGCGGATCTATCGCCTCAGCCAGGAGGTTATCGATCTGCAGCACGCGACGTCCTCCCTGGCTAGCGTGCTCGTGGCGCTCCGAGAGGGCTTTGGCCGGTATGCGATCCCGGAGCCGCTGCAGGCGCATCTGCAGGACGTGTCCGATCACCTCACCCGGGTGCAGACTGAGGTCCTCGAGCTTCGACATGCCCTCTCCCAGATCCTGCAGGTCAACGGGACGCTGGTGTCCCAGCGGCAGAACGAGGACATGAAGAAGATCTCGGGCTGGGCCGCAATCCTGTTCGCCCCCACCCTTATCGGCGCGATCTACGGCATGAACTTCGACAGCATGCCGGAACTGCATTGGACGTACGGGTATCCGCTCGCGATCGGAGCGATGGCGCTCCTGGCCGTCGCGCTGTATGTCGTGTTCAAGCGAAAAAAGTGGATGTGACCGAATAGGACCGCCGGGCCTCACCTGGGCCGATCCGATACCGTGGGCCCACTAGATGCTCGACAGCCCTCCCGGAAGGACCCGTCCTAGTGGACACCACCCCGCAGAACCTGGACCGCGAGGTCGACGACACCGGCACCCGGCCCCCCAAATCCGGCTCGTCGAGCGCCGACCGGCCCGTTGACGAGGTGCTGTTCGAGGGCCGCACGCACCCCAAGATCCTGTTCAAGCCCGGCATCTGGTCGCTGGTGCTCATCGCGGTCATCGTCTTGGACTTCATCTTCGTGCCCGGCGACTGGCTCTCGGGTGGAGTGCGTTACGCGATCCTCGGCCTCGCGGTCCTCACGCTGCTCGTGCTGGCCGTGGTGCCGGTGCTGCAGTGGAGCCGCGGCCGGCACACAGTCACCGCCCGGCAGCTCGTCGTCTCCTCCGGGATCTTGTACCGGACCAGCAAGACCGTGCCGATCAGCCGCATCACGTCCGTCGACTTCGAGCAGGGCATCTTGGACCGGATCTTCGGCTGTGGCTCGCTGATCGTGAACGACGCGTCCGCGAACCAGCCGCTGCGCTTCCACGACGTGAGCTCAGTGAAGCAGGTGCAGGACACGCTGAACGAGCTCATTCACGCCCAGTGAGCGCCATCCTGCGACATCACGCGGACGGGCCCCGGACATCGGTGAACGTCGCCTCGAGCACGCGCAGGATCAGGTGGTTGTAAGTAACTGCGGGCACCACGCGAAAACGCGCGCCGACGTAGCGGCTATGGCACAGTCAGCGGTGAGCCACTTCCTCATCCTTTCGTTCCACCCGGGGACGCTGGGGAGTGGTCATGAAACTAGGAGCGGCACATGATTACTCTTGGGATCATCCTTCTCGTGATCGGCTTCTTGATCAAGATTCCGATTCTGTGGACCATCGGCATCATCTTGCTCGTGGTGGGCGCTGTGCTGTTCCTTCTCGGCGCTGCCGGCCGCGCGGTCGGTGGGCGCAAGCACTGGTATTGATATCGAGTCACCGCGGTTCTCTGGGCGGGGCGCGCCCACAGTTGGGCTTGCGACCCGCCCAGAGACCGGGATGACGGGGCCTTGGTATCAGCGTCGTTGGCGAGTGACGCCATCCATCACGCGGACGGGGCCCGGCCCAGGTAGACCGTGTTGGACGAGGTCCGCCCGGTGAGCGGGTTGGCGAATGGCACGACCTCCGCCCGGACGTCGGTGAACGTCGCCTCGAGCACACGCAGGAAGTCGCCGTCGGGCGGATCGTCCGACCATAGGGCGAAAACCCCGCCGGGGTGCAGCCTCGTGACGACCCGCGCGAGCCCGGCTCGATCGTAGAGATCGGCGTGGCTGGGGTTGAGGTGATGGCTGGGCGTGTGATCGATGTCGACGACCACGGCGTCCCAGCGCCGGCCGGGTGTCTCCGGGTCGAGCTCGCCCTCGTCTCGGAGGCCTGCGAAGAAGTCGCCGTGGACCAGGCGGCAGCGCGGATCGGCGGTTAGTTGAACGCCCGCGGGAATGAGGTGGTCACGGTGCCACTGGATGACCTCGGGGAGGGCATCCACGACGACGAGGCTGCGTACCCGTGGGTCGTCGAGGACTGCGAGGGCCGTGCACCCGAGGCCCAATCCGCCGACGATCACGTCAAGCTCGTCCCCGTGGCAATCCGCCGTGGCGAGGTGGCCGAGCGCAATCTCGGCAACCGTGAACAGGCTGGACATCAAAAACTCATCGCCGAGCTTGATCTCGAGCAGGTCCTGCTTGGCGACCGGGTCCCAGCGCTCGCGTAAGACGAGCTCTCCCATGGGGGTCGGCTGGAAGTCGATCTCGCGGAATCGCGCCATAGGTCCTCCTGGATCGATGTGCTCGCAGTCTAGACGGGCCGGGGTCCCGCAGCCGTCATCGGCAACCGAGGGAGATTACGTTGCGGCACTCTTCAATCGGAGCCTGACCTGTTCCGCAGGATCCTGAACCCGGAGTTCGGGGCTGGCCCCGCCCGATCGGACGTATGCTCCGGCTAGTGGCACGTTCGGCCTGAACGCGACCACCATTTCGCGCCCCGTCGCGAACGGGAAGCGCCTCGTCTCCAGGAGGTCGCATGCAACCCAAGCCTGTTCAACAACCCGCCCCGTACCTGTCGACTACCTGGCGTGACACCGAGACCTCTGCGGTGGGCCACTTGGTGGTGCATGACCTGTTTCGCGGCGTCGCCACCGGCGGCCTGCGGATGCGGCCCGGCTGCACGCTGCGCGAGGTTGAGGATCTCGCGTATGCGATGTCGACCAAGACGGCCGTCTTCGGGCTACCGGCCGGCGGCGCCAAGGGCGGCATCGACTTCGACCCCAAGGACACGCGCAGCGATGGGGTGCTCCGCCGCTATCTCGAGGCGATCCGCCCGTTCCTCGAGGGGACGTGGGTGACCGCGGAGGACCTGGGCGTCTCTCAGCAGGTCCTCGACGCCACGTTCGGCGAGATCGGGCTGGGCGAGTCCTCGTATCACGCGCAAATCTTCCGTGACGCTGATCCGGCGGCGGCGCTGCGGCGCATCCGGGCGGCGATGGCGGAATCGAACCCGGACGGGCTGGTGTGCGAGAACATCGCCGGTTACGGCGTCGCGCAGGCCGCCGCCGCGACCATGCGCGCACTCGGTTTCACCACGGAGCCGCTGTCGATGGCGGTGCAGGGCTTCGGCACCATCGGCGGGTCGACGGCGCTGTACGCGCAGCAGATGGGGATCACGGTTGTAGCCGTCTCCGACCTCTTGGGCACCGTCTACCACCCGGATGGGCTCGACATCCCGGCCCTGCTCGCCACGCGCAACGAATACGGCGAGTTCGATCGCGCCGCGCTGCCCGTCGGCTGCGAGTTGCAGCCGCGGGACGCGGTCCTGGGCGCACCTGTGGACATCCTTGTGCCCGCGGCGATCTCCTACGCGCTCACCGGGAAAAACCACAGTGTGGTGCAGGCCAGGGTGGTCGTGGAGGGCGCCAATGCGGCCGCCACCCGCGAGGCCGAGCTGGAGCTGGCGGTCCGGGACATCGCGGTGGTGCCCGATTTCGTCGCGAACGCGGGCGGTGTCGCCTGGTCGTGGTGGGTGCTGCTCGGCCAGGACGAGGACGTGTTCGGGCGGCTCAGCCACAAGATGACCGAGATCGTCGACCGCGTCCTCGCGCCGTGGCTGATCGATGGGACCATGCCGCGGCGCACAGGGTTGGAGCTGGACACACGGCATTGACCGCCGGCCGCAGATTGTCGATTGTTGACAATCTGCGGCTTGCGTCACAACATGGGGGCATGACAGCACTGAGCCCCATCCTCACGCAGGCGACCCCCGTCGTCGTCGACCACGCCGAGGGTTGCTGGATCTACGGCACCGATGGTCGACGCCACCTCGACTTCACCGCCGGAATCGGCGTCACCAGCACCGGACACTGCCACCCTCGCGTGGTCGAGGCCGCGCGCGCCCAGATCGGGTCTGTGATCCACGCCCAGTACACGACGGTGATGCACCGCCCGCTGCTGGAGCTGACCGAGAAGCTGGGCGAGGTGCTGCCCGCCGCCCTCGACAGCGTCTTCTTCACGAACTCCGGATCCGAGGCGGTCGAGGCCGCGGTGCGCCTGGCGCGCATGGCCACCGGCCGGCCGAACATCATCGCGTTCGCGGGCGGCTTCCACGGCCGCACGGTCGCCACGGCGTCGCTGACCAGCTCGGGGACAAAGTTCTCCGCCGGCTTCGCGCCGCTGATGGCCGGGGTGCACTTTGCGCCCTTCCCCGCCGCCTACCGGTACGGCTGGGACGAGGACACGGCCATCGACTTCGCGCTCCGCGAGCTCGACCAGCTGCTGCAGACCGTCTCGAGCGTCGCCGACACCGCCGCGCTGCTCATCGAGCCGGTGCTGGGCGAGGGCGGCTACATTCCCACCCCGCCGCGGTTCCTCGCGGGCCTGCGCGAACGCGCCGACCGGCACGGCATCCTCCTGATCCTCGACGAGGTGCAGACCGGCGTCGGCCGCACCGGACGATTCTGGGGCCACCAGCACAGCGCGATCACCCCCGACATCCTCGTCACCGCGAAGGGCCTCGCGAGCGGTTTCCCCCTCTCCGCGATCGCCGCGCCCGCCGCACTGATGGGCAAGGCCTGGCCCGGCTCGCAGGGCGGCACCTACGGCGGCAACGCGGTGGCCGCGGCCGCCGCGTGCGCGACGCTGGACGTCGTGCGCGAGGAGAATCTCGTCGAGAACGCCTGCGCCCGCGGGGACCAGCTCAACGAGCTGCTGCGCGGGATCGCGGCCGAGCACAGCCGCATCGGCGACGTGCGCGGGCTCGGGCTGATGCAGGCGATGGAGTTCACCGGCGCGGATGGCCAGCCCGATGTCGCCGCCGCGCAGGCGGTCCAGCGCGCCGCGCTCGATGAGGACCTGTTGCTGCTGACCTGCGGCGCCGGCAACGTGGTGCGCGTGATCCCCGCGCTGGTGGTCAGCGCGGACGAGGTCGCCGAGGGCGGGCGCCGCCTCGCCGCCGCCGTCGCGTCCGGCTTGGGGGTCTCGGAATGACTGCCACGCTCCCGCGGGTGCCCTCAGGGCACTACATTGACGGAAAGTGGTCCGCGGCGGCGTCGGGCCGCACGTTCGCGGTGGAGAACCCCGCGACGGAGACCCTGCTCGCCGAGGTGGCAGACGGCGGGGCCGAGGACGCCGACCGGGCGATGCGCGCCGCCGCGGCCGCGCAGCCCGCGTGGGCCGCGACCGCGCCGCGCGAGCGCAGCGAGATCCTGCGCCGGGCCTACGAGCTGATCATCGAGCGCACCGACGAGCTGGCCACGCTGATGACCCTGGAGATGGGCAAGCCGCTGGCCGAGGCCCGCGGCGAGGTCGCCTACGGCGCAGAGTTTTTTCGCTGGTTCGCCGAGGAGGCGGTGCGCATCGACGGCGGGAACATGCTCACCGGCGACGGCGGCAAGCGGATCCTCGTCAGCAAGGTGCCCGTCGGCCCGTGCGTGCTCGTCACGCCGTGGAACTTCCCGCTGGCGATGGGGACCCGCAAGATCGGCCCCGCCATAGCCGCCGGCTGCACCATGGTGTTCAAACCCGCCCAGCTGACGCCGCTCACCGCCCTGGCACTCACCGAGATCCTCGACGAGGCAGGGCTGCCGGCGGGCGTGCTCAACGTGGTGACCACGAGCGACGCCGGCGCGGTGGTCACGCCGTGGCTGGAGGGCGGCGCCGCGCGCAAGCTCAGCTTCACCGGCTCGACGGAGGTGGGGAAGCGGTTGCTCGCACAGGCGGCGAGCACGGTGATGCGCACGTCGATGGAGTTGGGCGGCAACGCGCCGTTCATCGTGTGCGCGGACGCCGACATCGACGCGGCGGTAGAGGGAGCGCTGGTCGCGAAGCTGCGCAACATGGGCGAGGCGTGCACCGCCGCCAACCGGTTCTATGTGCACAGCTCGGTCGTCGCCGCGTTCTCCGAGAAGCTCGCGCAGCGCATGTCCGCGCTCACCGTGGGCGACGGCAGCGCCGAGGGCACCGACATCGGCCCGCTCATCAACGCCGCGGGCCTGGCCAAGGTGCGCCGGCTAGTCGCCGACGCGGTGGACCGGGGCGCGCGCCCGCTGTGCGGCGCTCCAAACCCTGACGACTCCGATGGGCGCGGCCACTTCTACCCGCCGACCGTGCTGTGTGAGGTGCCCGACGACGCGGAGCTGATGGGCACCGAGATCTTCGGCCCGGTCGCCGCGATCACCACCTTCGAGGATGAGGACGAGGCGATCACCCGCGCCAACGACACCCCCTGGGGCCTGGTCGGGTATCTGTACACGCGCGACCTCGACCGGGCGCTGCAGCTCAGTGACCAGATGGAGGTTGGCATGGTGGGCCTGAACACGGGCCTGGTCTCAAACCCCGCCGCGCCGTTCGGCGGGGTCAAGGAGTCCGGGCTCGGCCGCGAGGGCGGGCGCGTCGGCATCGACGAGTACCTCGAGTACAAGTACATCGCCGTGGCCACATCGTGAGGGCGGGACGGCTCTCGCCGATGACCGGGCCGCAGACCTCGGTGGTGATCGCCGATCAGCTGCGCGAGCTCATCGTCGACGGCACCTACGCGCCGGGCGAGCAGGTGAGCGAGGCGAGCCTCACCGCGCAGTTGCGGATCTCCCGCGGCCCGGTGCGCGAGGCGCTCCAGCGGCTGGCGCAGGAAGGCCTGCTGGTCAGCCACCGCAATCGCGGGGTGTTCGTCGTGGAGTTGACCGACACCGACATCGCCGAGATTTATGCCGCGCGGGAGGCGATCGAGCTGGCCGCGGCACGCGTCCTCCTCGCCCTCCCGGCTCGCGCCCGGAGCGCCGTCGCCGCCCGGCTCCGCGCAATCGCCGACGCCATGCCGCCGTTGGTGGCCGCGGGCGACTGGTCGGCGGTGGCCGCGCAGGACCTGGCATTTCACGAGGGGCTCGTCGCCGCCACCGGTAATAGCCGGCTGATCCGGATCTACTCCACGCTCGCCGCCGAGTCCCGGATCTGCATGGCACACCTGCGCAGCGCCTACGCCCGGCCGGAGGCGCTGGCCGAGGAGCACGTACGGCTGGTGGACCTGCTCGCGGCGGGGGCACACGACGAGCTGTGCGCCGCTATCACGACGCATCTGTCCACCGCCGTCGCCGACCTGACCGCGATGATGTCGGAGCCCGCCCGGTGAGCGCGCAGGCCGCCGAGACACGGAAACCGATCGTCGTGATCCTGCACGCCGAGGGCGCGCTGCGCCGGTTCGAGGAGGCCGAGGCTCTCGCCGAGGTCCGCTACGCCACCGCCGACACTCTTGGCGACGCGCTGGCAGGGGCAGATGCGCTGCTGCTGTGGGACTTCTTCTCCGGGGCGCTGTGGGAGGCCTGGCCGCAGGGCGCGCCCACGCTGCGCTGGATCCACATCGCAGCTGCCGGCGTCGACACGTTGATGTTCGACGAGCTGGCGGCCTCCGACGTGGTGGTGACCAACTCACGCGGCATCTTCGACCGGCCGATCGCCGAGTTCGTCCTGGCCTCGATCCTGGCCTTCGCCAAGGACCTCCCGCGCTCGTTACGCCTGCAGTCACGGGGCGAGTGGCGCCACCGCGAGACCGAGCGGATCCAGGACGCGACCGCGCTCGTCGTCGGGACCGGCGCGATCGGCCGCGAGACGGCGCGGCTGCTCACCGCCGTCGGCCTCAACGTCCGCGGCGTGGGCCGGGTGGCACGCGAGCACGATCCCGACTTCGGGGTGGTGCACGCCAGCGACGACCTGGCCAGCGCCGTCACAGACGCGCACTACGTGGTGCTGGTGGCGCCCCTGACCGCGCAGACGCGGGGCATGGTCGACGCGTCGGTGCTCGCCGCGATGCGCCCCGACGCGCACGTGATCAACGTGGGCCGCGGGGAGCTGCTGGTCACCGAGGACCTGGTGCAGGCCCTGCGCGACGGACAGATCGCGGGGGCCGCGCTGGACGTCTTCGAGGAGGAGCCGCTGCCCGCAGACCATCCGTTGTGGCCGATGGACACGGTGCTGATCTCCGCGCACATGAGCGGGGACGCGGCCGGCTGGCGTGATCGCCTGGCGCAGATGTTCACCGCCAGCCTGGCCCGCTATGTCGGCGGGGACGCGCCCGAGTCGCTGCCGAACGTGGTGGACAAGCAGCGGGGATACGTCACCCACGAGGACTAGTGCACGGAAGGTGAGAGACCATGACCCAGCAACCAGACGAGCTCGCGGACCGGACCGCCGCCGAACTCGCCGTCGCATATCGCAGCGGTGCGGTGTCCCCGGTCGAGGTGGCCCGCGCGGTGCTGCAGCGGATCGAGGCGTCCGATGGGGCGCTCAACGCCTACTGCCTGGTCGACGCGGATGTCACGCTGGAGATGGCGCGCGCGTCTGAACAGCGGTGGCACGCCGGCAACCCCCTCAGCGCCATCGACGGCGTGCCCACCTCGATCAAGGACCTATTCCTCACCAAGGACTGGCCAACGCTGCGCGGCTCCAAGACCGTCGACCCGGCCGGCCCGTGGGAGGTGGACGCGCCGGCGGTGGCGCGGCTGCGCGAGGCCGGGGCAGTGTTCACCGGCAAGACCACCACGCCCGAATTGGGGTGGAAGGGGGTGACCGACGGCCCGCTGACCGGGGTGACTCGCAACCCGTGGGATCCGAGCCGGACCGCCGGCGGGTCGAGCGGCGGCGCGGCGGCCGCGGTCGTCGCGGGTATGGGCCCCCTCGCCCTCGGCACCGACGGCGGCGGGTCGGTGCGGATACCGGGGAGCTTCTGCGGGGCGGTCGGCTTCAAGCCGACCTACGGCACGGTGCCGATGTATCCGCCGAGCCCGTACGGCACCCTCGCGCACGTCGGACCCATCACGCGCACGGTCCGGGACGCGGCGATGCTGCTGGACGCGATCACCGGGCCGGACTCGCGGGACTGGTCGGCGCTGGCGCCGCCGCAGCACCCCTTCACCGCCGATCTCGCCACGCCGCTCGCGGGCCTGCGCATCGCCTACAGCCGTGACCTGGGCTTCGTCACCGTCGACCCCGAGGTAGCCGCTCTCGTCGAGAACGCCGCCGAGGTTCTTGCCAGCCTCGGTGCCGAGATCGTGGAGGTCGACCCGGGGTTCGACGATCCGGTGGATGAGTTCGAGTGCCTGTGGTTCGCCGGGGCGGCGAAGGCCACCGCGCACCTGACCGATGCGCAGCGGGCCGGGATGGATGCCGGGCTGGCGCAATCCAGCACGCAGGGGCTCACCTACAGCGCCCAGGATTATCTGAACGCGATGGAGCGGCGGATGAACATGGGCGTGCAGATGGGCGCGTTCCATGAGACCTACGACCTGCTGATCACGCCCGCGATGCCGATCCCGGCGTTCGAGGCCGGCGTGGAGGTGCCGGCGGGCTGGCCGGGGCACAGGTGGACCCGGTGGGCGCCCTTCAGCTACCCGTTCAACATGACCCAGCAGCCCGCGATCTCCGTGCCGTGCGGTTTCACCGACGCCGGGCTGCCGGTCGGATTGCAGATCGTGGGACCACGGCATGCTGACGGCCGGGTGCTGGCCGCGGCGCACCACTACGAGGACGCGACCGGATGGTGGCGGACGCGGCCCCCGCGGGGATAGCTCAGCACCGCCGCCCAGAACTCAGGCTGACACCGCGTTGTCGAACCAGACGAGGGTGCCCGCGGCCTCGAGGCCGGCGTCGAGGGCCAGCAGCCCCGCCAGCGAGCGCGCCTCCTCCAGGCAGACCGAGCAGCCGACCAGGTGCGCCTTGAATGGCGCGGAGAACGGGATGTTGCCGATGAGAAGCTGCTCGACGGCCTCGTCCACCTGCTCGAAGCAATCGTCACAGGAGAGCCATGGATCGGCGTTCAAGACCAGCGCGCGCGCGGTGTCGTCGGAGAGAGGTTTTCTAGATGCGGTCATCGTGGTGCCTATCCCCTATCCTCCTCGAGGCGCACATCACGGGCGCGGTGCCCGTCCTCACTGCCGCGAAGGCCGGCAACAGCGCAGACTTGGCGACAGCCAGCGATGCCTGGTACGCGAATGCTCGAGAGATCGGCGACTTCCTCGCCTCCGCGAACCCCGCGTGGCCCGCGGCCGATATGGAGGCGATGATGGAGCTCCATATCGACCAGAACATCGCATATGCGGGAGATGGCCGACATGCTGACCAACGGGATCGTCGAGCAGTTCCCGGAGAAGTTCGCGGCCTGACTCGGATCCCACTGCACGCCACGCGGAGCCGGCCACTGGCAGCGGCGAGGTCCGGGGCTATTAGCCTGAACCCGGGGTCCGTCCCCGCTCGGTCGGCGCGGTGAGAGGGGGAACAGTCGCGATGACATCATTGCCGCACGCTCTGGAAACCGCGCTCCTCGGAATCCTGGTCCTCGCGGGAAGTATCTGGATCGGCGGCATGGTCGCCGTCCTCCTCGTCGCCCGTGTCTCCTCGCGCACCCTGGACCCGGCCAGCCGGGTGGCGTTCTTCCGGGCATTTGGCCGCGTCTACGGCATCTTCGCCTCCGTCGACCTGCTCATTGGGCTGATCGCCGGCGCGGTTTTGCTGGGCGCTGCCACGTGGACGGGCGAGAGCACCGCGCTGGCGGTGGTGGCCGCGCTCCTGGTGTCCTCGCTGGCGTGGGGGATCGTGCAGGCGCGCCAGCTGACGCGCCTGCGCCACGCCGCCGCGGAGTCCGAGGATCAGGACGCGCGTGCCCAAGTAGCCGGGCGCGCCACTGCCGCCGCGCTGCTGCGCGGCGGCATCGGGGTGTTCAGCCTGGCGCTATTCGTGCAGTTCCTCCTGTTCTGGACCTGATCGCACCCGGCCGTCGTCCTGCCCCGCATGCGCGGGGAAATGCCGGGGCACCACGGTGACGAGTATCAGCGCGGTCGCGACCGCGCTGATGAGCAAGCCGACGAACGTCGCGTGCGTCGCGGCGTTTGTCGCGATGTCTGCCGCGACCCCGTGCTGGCCGCGCAGCACGGAGTTGGTGATCGCGCCAAACACCGCCGCGCCCAGGCTCTGGCCCAGGAACCGGGCGAACATGGCGCCGCCGGTGATCGTGCCGCGCTCGGACCAGCCGACGGTGCTCTGCAGGCCGACGAGCAGCGGCGAGACGATCAGGCCCATCCCGGCGCCCATCAGCGCGCTGCCCAGCACCGGTTGCCACACCGGCGAGGACACCGACAGCATGCTGAACACGGCGCCTGACGAGATGGCGAATGCGGTGCCGAGCAGAGCGGTGTTCCGGAAGCCCACGCGCATATAGAGGCGCGCGGACAGCCCCGAGGCCACCGGCCAGGTGATGCTCATCGCCGCCAAGACGAACCCGGCGACCACGGGCTTGAGGCCCAGGACCTGCTGGGCCCAGTTGGGCAGGTAGATGGAAAGGCCGATCACCATCATCCCCGCCGTCAGGGTCGTGGCGTAGGAGCCGGCGGGCAGTCGGCGCGCCCACAGGTGCGGCGGCAGGATCGGCTCCGCGGCGCGGCGCTCGACGAAGACGAGGCCGATGGCGGCGCCGACGGAGACGAGGAAGGTCCCGATGCTGGCGGGGGAGTCCCACGCCCAGGTGGTGCCGCCCTGCAGCAGGCCGAGGATCAGCGCCGACGCGGAGACCAGCACGAGCAGCGCGCCGGCATAGTCGATCCGGTGGCTGTGCCGCTCCACATCCTCGTGCAGGAGGCGGATTATCAGCAGTAGCGCAATGGCGCCGATCGGCAGGTTCACCAGGAAGATCCAGTGCCACGTCAGGTACTCCGCGAAGAGGCCGCCGATAGCGGGGGCGACGACGGCCGCGATCCCCCACACGCTCGACAGATAGCCCTGGACGCGGCCGCGCTCCTCGACGCTGTAGATGTCCCCGGCCACGGTGTTCACGGTGGCGCCGATCGAGCCGGCACCCAGGCCCTGCAGCGCGCGGAACAGGATCAGGATCGTCATGCTCCAGGCCATGGCCGATACGAGGGAGCCGAGCAGGAACACCACGATCCCGAAGATGAGCACCGGCTTGCGGCCGTAGAGGTCCGCGAGCTTGCCGTAGATCGGGATCGTCACGGTCTGCGCCAGCATGTAGACGGAGAAGACCCAGCCGATCTGGGAGAAGCCGCCGAGGCTGTCGACCACCTGCGGGATGGCGGTGGCGACGATGGTCGTGTCCATGGCGACAAGGGCCATGCTCAGGATCAGGGCGAACAGGACCGGCGTGCGCTTGTCGTGCCGCATCCCAGCCATATTCCAGGATTACACGGATGGCCGCCCGGGGCGGCCGCCGCCGTGCTGGTCCGGGATCCCGATGCGTATGTCGATGTTCTTCTGCCGATGAGGCTGTTGCCGAATTCAGGATGAGATGGGGATCCGACCCTAGGATTCGCGAGCGTGTATAGAAACGTGCAGGATTTCGCAAAAACTTGCACGTTCCTCTACACGCTCACCGCGGGACGGGCCGCTGCGAGGGGAAGTAGCCTCGCATCACGCTACTGGCGCGAGCCCTCGACGAGAGTCTTGCCGTCTCCGGACGACGGATTGCGCCGCGATTACCGCCGCGCCGAGCAGCGTGATGGCGGCGGCGATGAGCACGGCATTGGTCCAGCCCTCGGTGATGTCGGCTCCGGTGTTGACCGCGATCACGGCGAACAGCGTGATTCCGCACGCGGCTCCGAGATAGCGGGCCGTGCTGTTGGCGCCGCTGGCCATGGCTGCGTGGTCGGGTGCCGCGCTGGCCACCGACTCGCGCCCCAGTATCGCGGTGAGAAGTCCGTTCGTGATGCCTGTCAGCGACATGGGAATGAGAAGCCACAGCGTTGAATCGGCGCCGACCGCGGTGAGCATGCCGGCCGCTGTCAGTGCCAGCAGCGCGGCGATGGGTAGCGGGCCCTGAAGTTGGAAGGGCAGTCGACGCAGCGCCAAGGAGGCGAGCATGCTCGTCACCGCCCAGATCAGGGGCGGCACGCTCGCCATCCGCAACGAGTCGCCGAATCCCAACTGCGCCACCATCGGCAAAAACGAGGCCATGCCGATCATCCCGATGCCCAGTGTGAGGGCCCCCAGCGTGGTGGCGAGAAAGCTCGGATGCCGCAGGAGGTCGGGATCGACCAAGGGTTGTCGTGCCCACCGCTCGACCAGCCAGAGCGCGGCGAACGAGGCCAGCGTCAGCAGTGCCAGGAGCAGGGCCGCCAACCCCACCCCGTCGCGCACCTGCGTCAGGGTCGAGACGAGGAGGACCATCCCGATGATGAGGAGCACCAGTCCGCCGATATCGATGCGCCGCGGCGTGGCGGCCCGAGAATCCGGGATCGCACGCAGTGTGGGCACGAGCAGGAGTACTCCGGCCACAGCGGCCGCGGCGTAGTTCTCCCGCCAGGCTGTGCCGATATCGAGGGCCATGGCGAGCAGCGAGCCGCCGGCGACTCCGCCGCCAACACTGGCCCCCCACACCGCTGTGGCGTGGAGGCGCTCGCGTCCGGGGGGATACGAGTGGGCGAGGATCGCCAGGCCACACGCGATGACCGCCGCCCCGCCCGCCCCCTGCACAACGCGGGCGCCGACGAGGAACCACGGATCCCATGCCGCCGCGCAGGCCAGGGCGCCGACGATCACGGCAAGGAGGCCGCCGATGTATACCCGGCGACGCCCAAGACGGTCGCCCAGGAGTCCGCCAGCGAGGAGCGCGCCGGCGAGCCCGATGCTCATGGCGCTGAGGATCCATGCGTTGGCGGTCGCCCCGGTTCCGAGGTCCGCGGACGTGGGGGCGAGCGTGGCCATCGGCGTCACGTAGGTGACGAGCACCAATGCTGTGCCGGCGGCCACCGGCACCAACGGCCCACGCGATGATATTGGTTTGATATTCAAACTCATGGAGGTAAGGTAGCACCCATCATGACAACTGTTCCCCTGGAGCAACTGCCCGGTCGACCGTGCCCGATCGCGGCCACGCTCGAGCTCGTCGGAGAGCGCTGGTCCCTGCTCGTCGTGCGCGAGATCGCCATGGGCAGCGTCCGCTTCTCCGACATCGTGCGCGGGACGGGTGCGCCGCGGGATCGGATCGCCGCGCGGCTCAAATCGCTCGAGGCCGCCGGCGTGATCCAGTGCGAGCTAAGCCCCGGAGCCCGGCGGCACACGTACGGGTTGACCGCGTCGGGGGCTGATCTCCTTCCCGCCCTGAACGCACTGCTCGCCTGGGGTGAGCGCCACGCGGTCGCGGCCGACGATCCGCAGCGGGCAGCGCGGTACCGCACGCTCGTGGAACCTGAAGAAATCAACTGACCACGTATGAATGAAATGGAGACCCACATGGCTGAGCCCGAAGCTCTCATCGCGGAGGAAAGAGAAGTGCTCGTCCGGTGGCGTGACCCACAGGTGGGGCTGGCCCAGCTGCCCGCACTCGATGGGATCGAGTTCCTCCAGAAAATAGTTTCCGGGGATCTCCCGGGCGCTCCTATCGCAAGCCATCTGAACATGGACCTCGTCGACGTCACGCACGGCACGGTGACGTTCCGCGGGCAGCCCGATGAGTCGCATTACAACCCGATTGGCATGGTCCACGGCGGTTTCGTCTGCACATTGCTCGACTCCGCCCTCGGGTGTGCCGCGCACTCCACGTTGGCGGCTGGGACCGGATACACCTCAATCGACATCAAAACCAACTTCCTCCGGCCGGTCACTGCCGACAGCGGGCCGCTGACCTGCACCGGACGGGTCGTCAAATCGGGCCGCCGAGTCATCTTCGCCGAAGGTGAAGTCGTTGATAAAGACGGCAAGACCGTGGCAACCGCCTCTAGCTCCCTGCTGGTCTTCCCTCTCGAAACGACGTGAACGGTCAAGCTGCGACCCGTGTGTTCCAGGGTGCCGTCAAAGTCGTCTAGATAGCGTGTGAGCTGGCGGTTTGGGGAGAGACACGCCAATAGTCGTAGA
>NZ_BAVQ01000010.1 GCF_000524475.1 Tomitella biformata AHU 1821
CGGGTGGGGTCCGCATCGGGGCCGTCGAAGCTGTACGCGCCCATGACCACGAAGAGGGCGGAACCGAGGCTCACGAGGGCGTTGGTGCGCAGGCCCGCCATCCGCGCGCGCCATTGCCGTTCGATGCCGACCATCGCGCCGAGGCCAAGCCCCAGTGCGACGCGGGCGATGATGATCGTGTTGTCCATCAA
>NZ_BAVQ01000009.1 GCF_000524475.1 Tomitella biformata AHU 1821
CACCAGACCTCTCCCACCTTCGACCCTAGCGGGCCGTCGAGCTGGGAAAACCCAACACCAAAACGATATAAGCCATTCTGATCGCACGCATCGCGCTCGCTTTCGCCGTGGGGGTTCGGGATAGCTCCACCTCCCGCGAGACAGAGCGAGGTGAGCCTAACCTAAGTCCGACAAGGTTGCGGCGATCCCGCGGGCCATTGCGCAGCTCCGCACCCCGGGGTAACGTACAACCTTATGGTTGCACTTGAGTTGAGCGACGCCGAGGTGGATCGAATTTTCCAAGCCCTCGCGGACGCCACCCGCCGCGACATCGTCACCCGGGTCATCCAGAACGAGCAGTCCGTCTCCACCCTCGCCCAGCACTACGACATGAGTTTCGCCGCGGTGCAAAAACACGTGGCGGTGCTGCAACGGGCCTCGCTCATCACCAAGCAGCGCCGGGGGAGGGAGCAGATCGTGCATGGCAACATGGCCGCCCTCCGCAAGGCCGCCACGCTGCTCGACGCCTATGAGCAGCTGTGGGGCCATCGCCTACAGCAGATCGCCGACGTCCTCGCCGAAGATTGAGAAGGGATTTCATCATGACTGTCATCAGTTCGAAGAAGGACCTCGCCGCCTTGCGCATGACGATCGTCGCGGAGTTCGACGCGACCATCGAGCGCGTCTGGCAGATCTGGGCGGACCCGCGCAAGCTCGAGCGTTGGTGGGGTCCGCCGACGTGGCCGGCGACGTTCGCCCGCCACGACTTCACCGTCGGCGGCGAGTCCCGCTACTTCATGACCGGCCCCGAGGGCGAGAAGGCACCCGGCTGGTGGCGGATGACCGCCATCGACGGCCCCCACAGCCTCGAGTTCGACGACGGATTCGCCGGCGAGGACGGCGAGCCCGATCCGGCGATGCCCACCATCCACGCCGCCGTTGCCCTGGAGGCGTCCGGCGCCAAGACGCGAATGTCCATCGTCAGCACGTTCGCCACGACCGAGCAGTTCGAGCAGGTCATCGAGATGGGTATGGAGGAGGGCATGACGGAGGCGATGGGCCAGATCGACGCGATCCTGACCGAGGGCTAAGCGCCGCCAATCAGATGGCCAACCGAGCAGCGTCCGCGCGGGCCTGCCGCGCCCGCTGCAACTCGAGTCCGTAGAGCAGGCCGAAGGTGAAGCCGTTCTCGCCCGGCGCCACGTCTGCGCGGGCCCCGAGGATTCGGAGCGTTCTCGCGGCGACGACGCTGTCCTGGTGCTCACCAAGCACCTGCTGGAGCACCTTGAACCGGGCGACCTTTTTCCTCGCCCCGCCAAGGACGGGCGCGGCGAGCTCGTAGGCGTAGCGGGCGCGCTTGGCCGCTTTGCGGGCGCGGTGCAGGTCGGCGTCGCCGCCGCTCGCCGCCGCCGCGGCCACCCGGCGGACCGCCTGCCGATCGGCCCGTCGCGCATGCCGTCCGATCCCGTCGGGATCTCGCGCCGCCGCCATGACCAACGGCGGGACTGTCCGCCACCTGGCCAACGCCGCCAGCAGCGCCCGATAGCGGTCCCCGTCGAGGGCGATGCGCACCTCGTCCTGGCGCCGGATCTGCTCAGCAAGTAGATCGCTCTCGATCCGGGCGGACACCGGCCCCAGCACCAACTCGGCGGGGAGGTCCGTCAACGCCTTCGCGAACCGCTTCCGTTGCACTTGGCGGTCGCGCACCTCACCGAGCAGCCCTGCATACCAGGACAACTCCGTGTCGAGCCCCGCTGATTCGCCGGGATCAAGCAATGGGCCGAATACCCGCAGCGTGCTGCGGAGGCGTCGGGCCCCAACCCGCGTGGAGTGCACTGCGTCCAGACCCCGGCGGAACCACACATCGCCAGCCACGATCGCCTGGACCTGCGCCTCCAGGTAGCGGGTGAGCGCCGCCACCGTTGTGGCGCTCGCGCCCGCAGCGCTGACCCCATCGTGGTGGTCCCCGAGCGCCCGGCTCAGTTTCGACGGATGCCGCGATGGCCGCGCGCCGGCCCGGATGAGGCGTTTGCCGATCGCCCTCAGCACCCTCGCGTCCGCATCCTCGCCAAGTTCGACCTCCACCTCGCGCCACTCGCTGGCGACAGCGCCGTCACCTGTGACGGTCGCTCGCACTCGGTCGTCGGCAACCTCGGCCAGCAGTCGCCCGTCGCGGCCGTGGAGACGCGTCGTGCGCCGCACCGTCGTCAGAGTGGCCACCGGGCGCACACACTTGCCGAGGGCCACACCCGAGACCAGGCTCCCCAACTCGTCGGGCACTGCATCGCCCTCGCCCAAGAGCACCCGGATCTCCGTGCGCGCCTTGTCTGCGGGAACTTTCAGCTGCCACCCGACATCGGCATCCCCAGTCCGTCGGCGCAGTGTGATGCGCTGGCGCAGCAAATCGAGGTCCGCGGTGTCGTAATAGGCGCTGTCGAGGTTGACCGTGGCCTCCTCGATTCGGCCACCCGCGGGGAGTAGCCCATCGAGAGCCGGGCGGACAAACTTGCGCCCCACCTCGTATTTGTCTTCTCGCTCGATCTGCGTCGTCGCCATCCATCTATTCTGCGCGAGAACTCATAAAGGGTCTTGGACTCGCAGCTAGCCTGGAATCATGGAGCGGCCCATCAGGCGAGTGTTCGCGGCAATCGTTCCGCCCTTGGCCGTGCGCGAAGACCTGGCCCGACGTCTCGCCGCCGCCTCGGACGTCCGCTGGACTCCGGCGCCGAACATGCACGTCACTCTGGTATTCGAGCCTGCCTGCGCGGACGTGCCAGAGCTCATCACGCGGCTGGGCTCGGCCGTCGCCGGCCACCGAGCATTCCGGTTGCGGATCGGCGGGGCGGGCTCATTCCAGGCCCGACGCGGCTACACCCTGTGGATGGCTGCGCGGGGCGCAATCGAGGCGGATCAGACCGCACTGCGCGCAGTGCGGGTCGCCGTCGGGGCCCGAGCGGACGCCGTCGGGCACTTGACCCTCGCCCGGGTCCGCGAGTCCGTGGATACGGCCGCCGCGCTCGCCACGATTGCCGCGCTGCCCACGCACGAGTGGCCGGTGGAGGAGGTCTGGCTGTACGAGTCGGTCCTGGCCGGGGGCCCGGACGGGCGGTCGCGGTACGACCCGCTCGCCCGGTTTCCCCTGGCGCCTACACCGGGGCCTCCGCGAACTCCTTGAACGCCGTCATGATCTTCAGGCCGGGTGTCCCGGTGATCGGCTCGAAGGAGAGCGGACCGTCCTGCCCCCATGTGAGCAACCGCATCTACGCCCACCACACCTCGTACGTATTGTTGGGGTCGTCTGTCCCAATCTGAGGAGATCTCCATGTGCTACCCCGTTCCCTGCTCGGCCTGCGCGAAGACGACCTGGGCCGGCTGCGGCGAGCACGTTGACGAGGTCATGGTCAATGTCGCCGAGCAGCAGCGCTGCGCCTGCGAGAACCCCGTCCCCGTCGGCTAGTTGTCGTCCCTGGGGACGTTGCTAACGTCAAGACCCTCGATGGGCGGCGACCAATCCAGGCTTAAATTTCTGCGCCAGCGCGGTACCCCTCTGCGATTGCGTGGCTCAAACGTCTCGGAGACACACAATCTCCGATCACGCTCACACCATCGCCGACCTCCATATCGAACGGCGTCACCGGGATTCGCGGCTGATGCCAAACCGTAAGCACAGACCCGGTCTCGATGTCCCCGACACCGAACAGTGGCCTCAGCACCAGAGTGTCTGCCGGATTATCGGGCACTATCAATGAGTGTCCGACTCGGAGCTCGACGCCGGCCTCGCCCAGTCGAGACAACAACGGCCCCGCGCTCTCCGCAGGTACCCTCGATGCCAGCGCCGTCAGCGCCGTGGCGAAGGTGACCTGCCAACCATTACGGGCCAATGCCTCGGCCGCGCTGTAGGCGGGCCAAAATCCGTCGCCCTCGTCGTATACGAGAGCGCGTTTCCCTTGAACCTCCGGAAGGCTCCCCAGCAGGACATCATCGACGCTCGCTGTGGGACGCCCGCTCAGCTGGGTTGGCGGGCTCGCTGGCCGGGAGCCGGTGGCGAGCACGATGTGGTCCGCTGTGGATCGGATCTCGGCAATGTCATCGACCTCGATACCCGCCGCCAGATTCACATCAACTTTGAGGCGCCTGAGCTCGCGTTCCAGGTAATCGATGGCATCGATGAACGCCGCCCGGTGGGGGGACGCGGCCGCGATCCGCGCCGCACCGCCGAGCTCGATCTCCTTCTCGAACAGTGTCACTTGGTGACCTCGCCCGGCGGCCACCCTGGCGGCCTCCATCCCGGCAGGGCCACCGCCGATGATGTAGACCTCCTTGGCGTGCGGAGCCTTGATCCCCACTCCCGCGTGCCGCCCCCGCCCTACCTCAGCATTGACCGCGCAATGCAGGTGCGGGTCGAAGGCTCGGCAGTCCTGGTTGATCCCCAGGCATCCTCGGATCTCGCCCAGTCGGCCAGTCTCCGACTTCACCGGCAGATCAGGGTCAGCGATCAGCGCCCTGGCCATGCCCACCAAGTCAGCGTGTCCGGACTTGATGGCGTGTTCGGCGGTCGCGGCGTCGCGGATCCGCTGACCGACCAGCGTCGTCACCCCGGTCGCCGCCCGCACCCGAGACGCGGAGGGCACAGCGACGGCGTCGGGATTGGTGGAGTCCTTGACGTATTTGCCGCGTGTGCCATGGGTGATGCTGAAGTAGTCCACCCCGAGGTCCGTCAGGTTCTCCGCGATCCGCACGCAGTCTTCGATACCCATGCCACCGGGAATCTCCTCTTCGCCGCTGAGCCGGACGCCAAGAGCGAAGCCCACTGGCATCACCGAGCGCATAGCCTCCATCACCATTCGCATAAACCGCATCCGGTTCTCAAACGAACCGCCGAAGTCGTCGCTGCGCCGGTTCGTCAACGAGGACATGAATTGCGCCGGGAGGTAGCCGTGCGCGGCGTGGATCTCCACCCCGTCAGCACCTGCTTTGACCAGATTCTCGGTGGAGACCCGCCATCCCTCAACAATGCCCTCGATCTCGCGCACGGTCAGCTCATGCGGCGGATAGGCATCCCGCACGGTCTTGATCGGCGATGGCGCGACCGGTGCCGCCTCCGACTCGCCGCCGATGAACTCGCGCCCAAGGTGGCACAGTTGCCCCACGAACCGTGCACCGTGTCGATGGATGACCTCAACCTTGGCCGCCGTGGACGGCACGAATTCGTCTAAGTAGGCCTCCACCAGCTTCCTCGACCGCAGCGTTGTCGTCGGATGCACCACGGTGGCCCCGCCGATGATCAGGCCGACGCCCCCGGCAGCGAGCCGCTCGAAGTGGCCGGTGTCCCCCAGGGTGGGAATGCCATGATCGACCATGCTGGTGCCCGCGGGTAGCGCCACCAGGCGGTTCTTCAAGGTCATCCCGCCCACCTGAAGAGGTGAGAAAAGGCGGGGGAATTCGGTGCTCATACTGGACCTTTCGCGATGCCGCAATACCGTACTGAGTTCAGTTCTGCTTCATTGAGCGTAGGCCCACCGGCACCCGCGAGGCAAGGATCGCGAAAGCGCGTAGACAGCCTCGGCTCGCAGCGCACACCGCAGCATGGCCGCGGCCAACGCAATCGCAGCGACGTTGACAGGCCCCGAGCAGGCAAACTAAAGTGAGTTCGATTCTGGTCAATGGCCACAGAGGATGGAGTCCACACCATGACAGTCCTAGATATCGACATATCGGCGAGCATCTCCAGTGTGGTTCCAGTGGTACCGACCACAGAAGAGACCGATCTGCGGGAAGCCGTGCGCTCGCTCTTAGCGGCACAAGATGGAATCGAGCAGATCCGCCAGCTCGCCGAACTGGAGCCTGGGTACTCAGTTGAGCTGTGGTCCCTACTCGCCGACTCGATGTCGATCAACACGATCGCCGTCCCGGAATCATCTGGCGGGCTGGGGTACGGCGTCGCCTACCTCTCGGCAGTCATCGAGGAGTGCGGCCGTGAGCTGCGACCGGAACCGGTGCTCGGCTCCGCTGCCATCGGCGTGCCGGCGCTGCTGCTTGGACAGGATTCGACGCTCGAGCCGATGCTGTCTGGCGCGCTGAGCGGGCAACTCGTCGTCGCGGCCAGCGCGCTGAGCCGCAATTCGGACGCCATCGAGGCCGCCCCCGAGGCCGACGGCTGGCGACTCACCGGCACGGCCCATAATGTGCCAGGCGGGCACTTGGCGGACATCCTCGTGGTCTCCGCCGAGACGAGCTCGGGCCGGGGCCTTTTCGCGGTGGGCTCGGACTCGCACTTGGATAGGCAGCGTCATGAGTCGATTGATCCAACCCGACCGCTGACCTCGATCTCGTTCTCCTCGACCGCCGCGATCGCGTTGTCTCTCGGCACGCAGACCGAGGCGGAGATAACGACCCTCCGAAATCGCGCGGTGATCGCGCTCGCGGCCGAGAATGTCGGGATCTGCGACCGCCTTTTCGAGATGACCTGTGAGTACACCCGATCACGCAAGCAGTTCGACCGGCCCATCGCCTCATTTCAGGCGATCAAGCACCGCCTCGCAGACATGCTCCTGAGCGTTGAGCGCGCGCGATCGGCGGCGCTCTACGCCGCCGCCCATTTCGACTACGACCCGTCCACCGCCCATCTTGCGGCCGCCACGGCCGGGGCTGTGTGCGCGGAGGCGGCGCAGCATATTGCCGCCGAGTCAATCCAACTCCACGGCGGGATCGGATTCACGTGGGAGCATCCGGTGCATAGCTACTACCGGCGCGTGCTGACCAACGAATCCTTGTACGGCGACGCGACCTCGCATCGGCGAGAGATCGCCCGGCACCTTGGCCTCGCCAAGAACAGCGATTTGACCTGACTTCAAGTTACTTGTGGGTACACTTGCATCGATCTACACGAAGGAGAGCAGATGTCCGTGGCACCTGAGGTGCGTAAAGAGGGGCCACGATCCAAGCGGGCCTCTATCCTGACCGCCGCCATCGAACAGTTCGGCGAGGTCGGATACGAGCACACCAAGTGGGCGTCCATCGCCGGCGAGGTGGGCATCGGGCAAACTGCGCTGTACCACTACTTCGAGTCGAAGGCGCACTGCCTGCTGACCATCATGCAGTTGGAGCTCACCGATTCAGCCGCGAGATTCACCACTGGGACAGAGGGAATCGCTGACTCTGAGGAGATGCTCCGGTCTGCAGTAGCCGCATCGCTCCACGGATCCCCCATCGATGCTCTGCAGCGCCGCATTCTCCAGAATCACATGGACATCCTGGCCTCCCCGCGCCAGTCCGAAAAAGAAGAGGCAGAACGTCTGCACTCACGTGAACTCGTGGCCGAGATCGAACGAAATTGGACGAATCTGCTGAAGAGCGGGATGGACGACGGGACCTTCAACGCCGATATCGATCCGCGGGTGAGTGCGAGATTAGTGCTGGGTGTTCTGGTCAGCGTGTGGCGCTGGTACCGGCCCGGGGGTCCGATGCCCCTCGATGAACTGATCGACTCCGTCTCCGACGCAGTCGTTCGAATGGTGCGAGCCTAATTTCGCGTGCCGCCTACTGGGGTAACCCACTTCGGCGGCACGCGAAATTCCAGCACCGAGCCCCGGCTAGACCATGCCCATCGTTATTCGATCCGGCACAGGGTCTTGCCCACGTGGCTTCCGTTCAACATCGAGACCAACGCTGCGGGCGCCGCCGCCACGCCAGAGAACACCGTGCTCCGCCAGGACAGGCGCTTCTCGGCGAGGTGCGCACCGATCTCCGCCTGCATCTCTGCCTCGAGATGCAGGAATGAGCCGGCGCGAAATCCCTGCATGCTGGCCTCTTTGGCGACCAGCTGGAACAGCTTCGACGGCCCCGGGTCGGGAGTTGATCCGTCGTATTCGGAGACCGCCCCGCACAGCGCTATTCTCCCGCCATGCCGTAGGTTTCCCACCGCCGCAGTCAGGTGCCCCGCGCCGACGTTGTCGAAGTACTTGTCGATACCGCTGGGCGCAAGGCGGCGGAGCGCCTCATCAATGGACTCGCTGCGATAGTCGAACACGTCAGACAACCCGAGTTCACCGGTCAGATAGTCCAGCTTCTGCTGGCCGCCCGCGGAGCCGATCACCCGGCAGCCTCGTAGTTTCGCTAATTGGGCGGCGATGCTGCCCACCGCCCCTGCGGCCGCCGACACCCAGACGACATCGCCGGGCTGGACCGCAAGCACCCCGACCAATCCGGCGTAGGCCGTGAGCCCCGAGCTCCCCAGCGGCCCCAGGAACCATTCCAGGGGGAGGCTGCCGGGGCGCACCTTGGCGAGAGCGCCGTAGCCTCCCAGCGAACCGGCGCCCCCGACAACTGCATACTCTCTGAAACCGTGCATGTGGGAGACGATGTCCCCCACTTCGAATCCATCGCAACGACTTTCGACCACCGCGCCCAAGGCCAAGCCGGGCAACGGCTCGTTCAAGCCCACTGGCGGGAGGTAGCCCGGAGGCGTGGCCGCCGCCAGCCGGATCCGTATCGAGGGGTCGACCGATAGCCATAGGTTGCGGACGAGCACCTCGCCTGCGGCCGGTTCCGGAATTGCCGCGTCAACGACCTCCAAGTCGCCCTCGGCCAATCGGCCATGCGGCCGACGGCGGAGCCGCAGCATCTGATTGCCGTCCAGACTCATTGCTCCACCTTTCGCGGCCGCAGCCGAATCACGCGACGGTGAACTGTCCGCCGTTGGTCAACAGAATCGCTCCAACCACATTCGCGGCGGCCGGAGAAGCCAAGTAGAGGATCGACTCGGCGATCTCCTCGGCCGTCGCATAACCTCTGGCCGGCCCAGCCTCCATCGCCGCCCGCAGGTGCGCCGGCGTGCGCGCAGCCATCCCCGTATCAACTGGCCCAGGCGCCACCACGTTGACCCGAATTCCATACGGCAGCAACTCTTTTGCCGCTGCCTGGCTCAGCGCATGCACGCCGGACTTAGACGCGGCATAGTGCGGATAGCCCGTGAGAGTGTCGAAGGCCGACGACGAGCCAACTGTCACAATCGCGCCGCCGCTTCCCCGCATCACTCGGGCACCGGCGCGGAGCAGATGGAAGGTCCCGTCGAGGTTGACGCGCATAACGCGCCGCCACGCCTCGTCGGATAGCCGGCTCAGCACGTCCACCGGTGCCCCGGATTCGGCTGCCTCGTAGATCCACTTCTTGCTCTCGGGATCGTCCACCCCGGCCGCATGCACGATGACGTCGATTCGGCCCGACGCCTGGACCGCCTCATCGATCGCGCGGTCCACCTGTGCCGGGTCTCCGACATCTACGCCCAGGGCGGTGGCCCGCTCTAGTTTGCTGGAGGTTGCCTCCGCTGTGCCGTGCGCGATGTCTACGGCATAGATGTGCTCGGCTCCACGCGCGGCCAACAGTCCGCATGTCGCGGCCCCGATCCCCGAGCCAGCCCCGGTGACAAGGCAAACTTTTCCCGCGAACTGATCCTTCACTGATATCTCCCTAGTGCGGCCAGTGACACTTAGCGGAAGAGTGTCTCTAGTTCGGTGCGGTAGCGCTGAGCGCCCTCACCGACGGTTACTTCGAGGTTCTGATCTGGAACTTCCTGCGCAGCGGCCAGTGACCCCGTCACTCCGGGAAGAACGGAGGCATACCCCACGGAGGTCGCTTCCTGGCCGGGCACGGTCACCATGAAGTTCGCCAATACCTGGGCCGCGTTCGGGTGCGGGGAGGTCCCCATCACCAGTCCGTACCACTTGGCACCCCAAATGTGCTCGCCAGCGGTCCACTCGACCGGAGCTCCGGCCTCCTTGGAGGGAAGCATCGGGTCAGCCATCAGCCCGGCGCTGATCTCGCCTGATGCCAGTGCCTGTCCGAGCGGCTGGTTGCTGGGGTAGATCCGCGGCTCCTGCGCGGCCAGGTCGGTGAGGTATTCCCGACCGCCATAGTTGGCCTCGATATGCGAGTAGTAGTCAAGGTAGGTCGGGGACGTCGCGGGATTGACGATGCCGACCTTGTCCTTTAGCGCCGGATCCAGTAGGTCTGCGGGCTCCTCAATGCCGTTCGGCAGCAAGTCCGTGTTCCAGCCCAGGCCCAGGATGACCGCGCCCTCAAGGAAGAACCGATCGTCGACGATGCTGGTGGCGCGATTGTATTCGGGATTGTCGAAGTCGGGGCCGATGATCGAGGCCGCGACATCGGAGTCCGCGTTGGCTTGCATCCACGAGACGTCGGTGATGACGGCGACGTCGCCGATGCCCTTACCCGAACGGGTCTCGGCGTCCATTTTCGCCAGGAGGTCGGAGTCGACGCCGCGGACCACTTCGAGGTCGATCTCCGGGTAGGCCGTCTCGAAAGCCGTCTCGAGTGCTGCCAGCCTGGGGGCAGCCTGGGTCGAGTAGATCGTCACCTTGCCCTCGTTATTGGCAGCGGCAACGACGTCCTCCCAGCTGCCCTCGACGGGGCCGGTGGTCCCAGTGGAACCGCCGCAGGCGGCAACGGCCACCGCGGTCACTGCCATGACGGCCAGAAGCCGAATTTTTCCAGCGTTCATTATGATGCCTTTCCTGCAATTGATGTGTTGGCTGCGGCGAGACCGAAGACGAGCGCAGAGGCGATACCGCCCGCGTATGCGCGGCGCCACAGTCCGCCGGTGTCTGAGCCTGCCGCTAGCAGGCCTGGAATCGGATCGCCGAGATCGGTCAAGACCCGAGCGTTTTTGTCGATGCGGAGTCCCTGGAAGGGGAAGGTGATCGCCGGAATGGTCTCAATGACGTAGTACGGCGGGGTGGTGAGCGGTTCCCGGTCACGCAGACGCCCGGGCGTCGGTTCGCCAGTGGCGACCTGGGCGTTGAACTCTTCGATGGCCGTGGCGATCGCGGTCCCGTCGTAGCCCCATTCCTCCGGAAGATAGGCCAGCTCGGAGAGCGTCTCAGCCTTCCCGACCCGCCCACCCCGCTTGCTGGCCAGCGCGAACTTGTCGACGGCGACGGCACCGTCGACGTACGAGCCGAGCATCCACTGCTGGTAGACGCGCTCATCGGCGATGAGCAGGCCCCGCGACTCGGGTTGGTCGAGCAGCTCCATGGTGGTGAGGTGGTCCCCGAGCGTCTCATCGGTGAAGCGCTCGTTGGCGAGGTTGAACAGCAGCGCGTGCTCGCTGTAGTAGAGCGAGAGGTCGACGAAGTCCGCGTCGGTGAATGCGACGCCGCTGGGGATCAGATGGCCGTAGAAGCCCGCATTCTCGAATCCGGTTGCTGCACCCGCCGCAACCCCTAGCCGATAGCCAGTCCCCGTGCTGCGGGGGTTCGAGCGCAGCGGCATCTGCGCCGCCGCCGGCCCCAGCAGCTCCGTCAATAACTCCGGGCTGCCCTGGAACCCGCCGGTGGCGAGCAGGACGTGGTCCGCCAGCACGTCTTGCGCCACGCCCGCCCGGGTCACCGCAATACCGGTGACGACGCCGTCGTCAGTGAGTAGGCCGTCCACAGTCGTCTCGAGCCAGACAGCCCCGCCTGCATCAAGCGTCTTCCGCCGGCAGTTGTCAACGTACTGGTTGGTGTCGAATTTATGACCGCGCCCGCCAAAGTCAAGGATGCGCTGGGAGGCGCCCACCTCGACCCCCATCGACGCGATCCATTGCACACCCTCGTCGAAGCCGTCCACCAACGCGTGCCGGAGGGTCTCATCGCCAGCCGGGTTCGCGCGGTCCATCACCTCCCGATCGGGCGCGGTCCACGCGTAACCGGCGTACCGCGCCGATCCGCCAACCTCGCCGCCAATCTCCACCACCAGCACAGACTGCCCGGCCGTCGCCGCGCGCGCGGCCGCGGTCAACCCAGCCATGCCTGCTCCGACCACCACGAGGTCATACCTGTTCATGCTCTGTTGACTACCCATTACCGTCCTTTAGCTGGTCTTTACAGGTCTTCCACTACTGAATAAACATCTGGCCCCACTGCTGCTGAAACTTCGTCACCGCCTCGGGCGTCAGAGCATCGATGTCCGGGATCGGGGTGTCTTGTGCGCGCGCGACCGCGCCGGGGATATCGGGCAGCGCGGACGCATAGCCGGCGGAGAGCGCTTCCTGGCCCTCCGGTGTCACCATGAAGTTCGCCAAGACCTGGGCCGCGTTGGGGTGCGGTGCGGCCGCGAGCACATGGCTGTACCAGGGCGTGCCCCAGGCTGGTTCCGGCAGCGTCCAGCCGACGGGCGCGCCCGTGGCCTGCTCCCGCACCAGCGGCTGCACCATCGGGGTGGCCACGATCTCGCCGGAGTTCAGAGCCTGCGCGATACCGAGTGAGCTCGGATAGATACGCGGAGCCAGCGCGGCCAGGCGTTCATTGAAGTCACTGCCCCAGTTCTGGTCGAAGAACTGGAATTGGTCGATCACCGCCGCGAATCCGGACGGATTGACCACGCCGATCTTTCCGCGCAAGGACTCGGTCAGCAGATCCTGCGGCGTTTCGAGTCCCCCAGGGAGTAGCTCGGTGTTCCACCCGAGCGCCATGACGGCCGCACTCGTGAGGAACAGTTTGTCATCAAGGACGCTGCGATCACGCTCATACACGGGGTTGTCAAAGGCCGGCCCCACGAGGTTCAACGAGTAATCGCCGGACTCCGCCGCCCGCGTGGTCCACGCCGGATCTGAGGTCATGTGCACATCCGCGGTGCCCTTCCCCGTCCGCTGCTCCGTCTCCACCCGCGGGTTGATCTCGACATCGGTACCCCGGGTGAACTCCATGGAGATGCCCGGATACGCCGACTCGAACGCCTCCTTCAGCAACTGCAGATTGTCCGGATGCTGCGTCGAGTACAGATAGACGCTGCCCTCCTGCTCCGCCGCCGCCACAACGTCCGCCCAGCTCCCGGCCACCGGCCCAGACGCGGTCTCGGCTGCGGAACTGCAAGCGGCTGCGGCCGCAACCGCTACCACCGCGCCAAGAGCTCCTGCGATCCGCCGAATACGCTTGCGCACAAGACCCTCCTTGGTAAACTGATTTCAGTTCAAACTAATCGACCGGCCGGTGTGGTGTCAATCACTCACTGACCTGACCCGCAGCCTCCTAGCCGAAAGAAGGGCACCAATGGCGTCCCGAAACATGCTTGCCGTGCAGTTGACCGAGTGGGGCAGCGAGCCCACTGCGCGGGAAGTGCCTGTCCCCACACCCACGGGCACCGAACTGCTGATCGCTGTCGGCGCCGCCGGGCTCTGCAGGTCCGACCTGCACGTGATGGATACTGCGCCCGGGAAATTCGCCTACTCACTGCCAATGACTCTGGGACACGAGGTCGCCGGCACGGTTGTCGAGGCGGGGCCCGACGCTGACCATGCCAGGATCGGCGACTCCGTTGTGGTCCATGGCATCTGGGGCTGCGGAGCCTGCCGGAACTGCCTTCGGGGTCGGGAGAACTACTGCCTGTGTCTCGGCGTCGACGCCAACGGCCGCCGGCTCCCGCTGGGCAACGGCCTGGGCCACGACGGCGGCCTGGCCCAAGCCATGCTGGTCCCGCACGCGCGCCATCTCGTGAACACCGGCGACCTCGACCCCGTGCGTTCCGCGCCCCTGGCGGACGCGGGTCTGACCGCCTACCACGCGATCTCCGAGCACCGCGCGCTACTCGACCACAACTCCGTGTGCGCGGTCGTCGGCGTGGGCGGCCTTGGCCACATGGCGGTGCAGATCCTCCGGACCATGGGCGTCGGGCAGATCGTCGCGGTCGACACCCACGACGACGCGCTCAGCCTGGCCCGGAGCCTTGGCGCGCATAGCGCGGCCACCACACTGTCCGCGGGGCTCGGCGGAAATCTCGCCGATGTCGTGTTCGATTTCGTTGGCTCTCAGCGCACCCTGGAGGACGGGCTGTCCGCCTTGGCACCGGGCGGACGATTGGTCGCCGTGGGCAGCGCCGGCGGCCAATTGGCCGTGTCCAAGGATCTCGGGCTGGCCACGGGCTGGTCCGTGAGCGCCCCGTTCTGGGGTTCGGCGGGCGACCTCGCAGCGGTGGTGGACCTCGCGCAACGCCGCGAGCTCGAGGTCACCTCCACCACGTTCGACCTCATTGACGCTGTGGAGGTGTACCGAGAGCTACGGCACGGCCACATCAGTGGCCGTGCCGTAGTGATTCCCCCGCCACTGGAGTTGTAACGCTCCAATTTCTACGCTCTAGGCGCAGGTCCAGCCTCCGTCGACATACAGCTCGCTGCCGGTGACGTACCGTGCGTCGTCACCGGCAAGGTAGGCCACCGCGGCGGCGATGTCCTCCGCCTTGCCCAGCCGCCCCATCGGAGTGTTCGCGAGCATCGCCGCATGGCGATCTGTGCCCTCATACCGCTCCATCAACTGGTCTGTGCCGATGAACCCAGGGTGCACCGAGTTCACGCGCACGCCCTTCTGCGCCCAATGGAGTGCAGCGTTCTTGGTCATCGTGCGCACCGCGCCCTTCGCGGCGGCATAAGCCAGGCTGTTGCCCAAACCGCCGACGGAGCCCAGGATCGAGCAGATGTTGACGACCGAGCCCCCACCGGTCTCCTCGATCGCCGCCCCGGCATGCTTCATCCCAAGCCAGGTGCCGGTTTGGCTGATATCGATGACCTTTTGGTACGTCTCGAGCTCCTCGTCCACAACGCTTGCGAGGCTGCCTGCGGCGGCGTTGTTGATCAGCACATCGAGTGTGGAGTATTTGTCCATGACGGCCGCGATCACGCCCGCCCACTCGTCCTCACTCGAGATATCCAATGTCGCACCGTAGTGCCGCGCGTGACCGGGCAGGCCCGCGATGAGGTCGTCGATCGGTGTGCCGACCAGGTCGGTGGCCACAACCGCAGCGCCCTCCTGAGCCAGGCGGCGGGCGATTTCGCCCCCCAGCCCACCGGTGGCGCCGGTGACCAGCGCCACCTTTCCCTCTAGTCGAGTCTCGCCTACTGCCATCTGGTCCTCCTATAGCTTGCTGAGCACGTTGCGGCCACCAACCAGCATGGCCAGGATTACGCCGATGCTGGTCACCGCGGTCATCAGGAGCGCCATGGCTGCGACCAGCGGATAGGAGCCGTTCTGCCACATGTCATAGAGCAGTGTCCCCATGACCTGGGTGGTCGATGCCCGCACTAGCAGGGAGGCGGCGAACTCGTGCGTGAGCAGGATGAACATCAGCGCCACCGCACCTAGAATCGCCGGCCGCATCAGCGGGAGCATGATGCGCAGGTTGGTCACCATCGGCGAGGCCCCGCTGGTGGCGGACGCCTCGGTATAGGCATTGCCCAGCGACAGCATCGCCGTCATCTGCATTCGAGTTGCGAACGGCAGCATCAAGACGATGTAGACCAGGATGATCACTGTGCGAGTCCCGTAGAGGATCAGCGGCGGCTCGGTGTAGGTGAGCAGGAACCCCACGCCGAAGATCACGGCCGGGATACCCAGCGGCAGCGAGGCCATCAGGTCGCCGATCAGGCTGAGAATCTTGAAACGCCGACCGCGCACCAGAAGGTTCGCCAGCATGTAGCCGATCGGCACACACACGGCCACGGCACCGAGCGAGGTGACCACGCTGGTGATCACCGATTCCATGACGGCCGGATCGTCCACCAGCGCCCGGAAGTTGTCGAGCGTCAGCAGGCTCCAGGACAGTGAGCTCGACCAGTATGGCGTCAGAGACACGATGACCAGACCGATAATGGGAATCACCAGGGCGAATAGCGCGAACACCATGATGGTGACGCTTGCCCAGCGCGCACGGCCACCGGATGGCGCGAAGGCTTTGCCGCCGTGCGTGACGAAGCGACTCTGGTTTCCCAGCAGGTATTTTTGCACCAGGACCAACACGATGCCGAAGATCACCAGCGGAGATCCCGCGGCAGCCGCGGCAGCGAAGTCTGAGGGCGATTCCGACACTCTTCGGAACATGTCGGTGGTGAGCACGTTGACGCCGTTGTTCTGTCCGAGCAGCAGGGGGCCGGTGAACTGTCCAAGGCCGAGCAGGAACGCGATTCCGCCGCCGTAGACCAGAGACGGGCGCAGCAGCGGCAAGACCACGCGGAAGAAGACCCCGACGGTGGAGGAGCCGCTGATCTGCGCGGCCTCCAGATGCTCGCTGCTGATGTTCTGCATACCGGCGCTGACGAACAGATAGACGAAGGACGTCAGCCCAAAACCGGTGAGGATGATGATCCACGGCACCGTGTACACGTCGATGGGGCCGGTATCGCTATCGCTCCACCACATGATCTTCCGCAGGATCACATTGAGGTACCCCGGGCCCGGCGAGAGCAGGAAGGCCCAGCCGACGATGTTCGCGACGGCGGGCATCACGATCGGCATGATCGGGATCACCCGCAGGAATCCCATGCGATCGGGCAACCGGCTCGCGGCAAAGGCGAGCAGCGTTCCGAGGACCATGGCAATCACCAAGGAGCCCAACGCCAATGCCACAGTGGTCCAGATGGTCTCCGCGATATCGAACCGGCCGTACTGGCTCTTATATCCCTGGGCGCCGTCCTCGAACGCCAAGATCTGCAGCCGGACCATCGGCACGACTACGAGGTATGCCAGCACCGCCAAGAGAATGCTGTAGCCGATCCGCGCACGCCAGTGCGCCGACACGGAGAACGTCCGGAACCCGGTGGGGGCTGGTGGCGTTGTCGGCGTCGCGGACGCTGCTGGCGCCATGGTGCTCATGCGTGGCCTCCGGCTCCGCTGGACACGGAGTCCACGGCGCCGTCGACGTCAGGGGCGAATACGCGCAGAGCTGACGGCGAGAAACTCACCACCATGGGGTCACCGGTCTGGCTCTTCTTCAGCGTGGCGCTGTGCTCGACGGCCGGGGCTCGCAGGATGAGCTTGTCGGCGCCGCTTCGGACGGTGACGTCGTAGTAGCGGCCCCCGTACTCGTAGTCGACGAGTTCCGCGTGCAGGGCCACATTCCCTGCGGGCACCTCGGAGGCGGAAGCGTGCAGGGAGACGTCGTCGGGACGCAAACGCCCAATCGCCGCGTCAGCGCGGTCGGGAACCCCGCGGACCACCGCACGGCTGAGGTCCACCTGGTCCCCAGCAGCTGTCTCCCACCCGTGGGGCCCACGGCGGAGTTCAATCCGGTTGGACATACCGATGAAGGCCGCCACGTACTCGGATACCGGGTTCTCGAACACGGCCTCGGGAGCCTCGTACTGCTCGATCTTCCCGGACTTCATGATCGCCACTCGGTCACCGAGCGCGAACGCCTCAGACTGATCGTGGGTGACGAACACTGCGGTGAACCCCAGCTGCTGGTGGAGCCGGTGGATCTGCGACCGCACTTGGTCCCGCAGCCTCGCATCGAGGTTGCTGAGCGGCTCATCGAACAACACCAGATCCGGCTTGGCGACCAGTCCCCGCGCCACGGCGACGCGCTGCTGCTGGCCACCACTGAGCTGCGACGGGAAGCGGTCCAAGAGGCCCTCGCAGTCGACCATCGCGGCGGCCGTCTCGACCGAGCCGTCGCGCATCTCCGACCGCATCTTCCGGACCTTGAGCGGGTAGCCGATGTTTCTGCGCACGGTCATGTGTGGCCAGAGCGCATACGACTGGAAGACCATGCCGATGTTGCGCTTGTGCGCCGGCACGTCAACGTTCGCGGCGGCATCGAACATCTTCTGCCCCTTGAAGGTGATCTCGCCGCCCTGCGGTGTCTCCAGGCCAGCGAGGCACCTGAGCGTCGTGGTCTTCCCACATCCGCTGGGCCCGAGGAGGACGAGGAATTCCCCGTCCTCGATGGGGAGGTCCAGATTGTCGACAACCACGTTGTCGCCATACTTCTTAACCAGGCCATTTACTGTGAATTGCGTAGTCATTTCCCGCTCTCCGCGTTCTTCTTCTTCTTCGAGGTATGCACGCCTGCGGCGGTTCCACCGTCGACTAGGAGGTCCACACCGTTGACATAGCTGCTGCGACGATCGACCAGGAACAGGATCGCCTCTGCCACCTCGCCTGGCGATCCGCGGCGCTGGAGCGGGATGCTGCGCACATAGGCTTCCACATCGTCCGCAGCAAAATCTGGTAAGTCGGTGATACCGGTCTCGATGCTGCCAGGGCACACGCTGTTTACTCTAATTCCCTTGTGCGCCAACTCAATTGCAGCCACTCGACTTAGGGCCCGTACCCCGAACTTAGCCGCGCCATACGCGCCGAGCTCCGCAGTGGCCAGCACGCCGCGGAGCGAGGAGATGTTCACCACCGCGCCGCCCGGCACCATGTGGCGCGCGGCTGACCGCACACCGAGGAAGGTGCCCACCAGGTTGAGGTCGATCATTCGTCGGAAGGACTCGAGCGAGGTCTCCGCCAGGGGCGCCTTCATCGCCGCCCCTGCCGAGTTCACCAAGACCGTCAGCGGAGCCCCATCCGCTGCCATCTGGTCCACGGCCGCATCCCACGATTGCTCATCTCGCACGTCTAGGACTCGGAATCGATCTGCGGCTCCGAACTCCGCCGCGGTGCGACGCCCCTGCTCCTCATCGATGTCGGTGGGGTACACAAGCGCGCCCTCGCTGGCCAGCAAAGCCGCCGTCGCCGCCCCGATGCCGTTTGCCGCGCCGGTCACGAGCACGCCGACCCCGCGCAGGCCGCCCGCGGGCGCCACTCCGGCCGGACCGCCGGAGACTTCGGATGAGGTCACTGGAACACCTCGGACCACTGCTGCGAGTACTCGCGGACCTTGTCCGGAGTGAGGTCGGCGGTGTTCGGCATCGTGATCTCCTGGGCCCGGGCCACAGCGCCGGGGATATCTGGCAACACAGCGGCGTAGCCGGAGTTCAGCGCGGTCTGGCCCTCTTGGCCCAACATGAAGTTGACGAGCACCTGCGCGGCGTTGGGATGCGGCGCGACATTGAGGACTTGGGTGTACCACGGGGTGCCCCACGGCGAGGACGGCAGCGCCCAATCGACGGGCGCGCCACTGTCCACTTCGGTGACGAGGGGCTGGACTGAGGGCGCCACTGAGATCTCACCGGAGGTCAGCGCCTGCGCGACGCCTAGTGCGCTCGGGTAGACGCGGGGGCCGAGCTCGGCGACCTGGCTCCAGAAGTCCTGCCCGTAGGTGTCCGCGTAGAAGCGGTACATGTCCACGTAGGAGGCGATCCCGGTCGGGTTGACGATCCCGATCTTGCCGCTGTAGGCAGGGTTGATGATGTCCTCCGGCTTGCTGAGCCCGTCTGGGACCGCGTCGGTGTTCCAGCCGAGCGCGAACACCGCCGCGCTGGTCAGGGCGAACTTGTCATCGATCACGCTGGCTGACCGGTCGTACTCGGGTGCATCCAGATTCGGAGCCACCAGGTCCGTGGAGTAGGTCCCGGACTTCGCCGCGATGTCGATCCACGCCGCGTCCGTGAGCATGTGGACGTCGGCGATGCCCTTCCCGGTCTTATTCTCGGTCTCCACCCGTGGGTTGATCTCCGGGTCGGTCCCCCGCACGAAACTCATCGTGATCTCGGGGTATTCGGACTCGAAGGCCGCCTTGAGCGCTTCCAGGTTCGCCGGCTTCTGGCTTGAATAGAGCATCACCTCGCCCTCTTCGTTGGCTGCCGCGACGATCTCGTCCCAGCTGCCATCCACGGGAGCAGTAGCACCACCACCGCTGCTGCACGCCGAGACTCCAAGGACGACGGCGGCCGACAGCAACGCTGTCACCGCACGCGATAACTTCATCATGTTTTACGTTCCTTTCGTGGCTGTCGTACGGCCCTCGGCGACAGGCGGTCCCCCCGAACTGCATGTGCGGGTCGTCCAGTCGGCAATCCTCTGGGTCCCACCCCAGGTCAGTGAACCGATCTCAGTTCAGGACTCTAACGTGGTCATGTTGTGATGTCAATCACCAGCTTGGAGGCCATAAACACCCCCTGCGGCCAACCCCTCAGCGCTGGCGTCGCAACCGGCGGCGAGGCGCTCGAATGCGGCCGAAACCCGTTGGCTCCATGAGGAATCGACGCGTGGAGTCCTCGACGAGGTGCCCGGCCAATCGAGCCCTAACCCGGCCTTCCGGGATGGTCAACCGATCCCGTTCTTGGGCCAGAAAGTCATCCCAGACATGGAAGGTGGAGAGCTCCACAAACGTCCCTGGGTCGCTCATGTCCTCCCAAACGACGCAATCCACGGCTCCGAGCCGGAGCCGCGATAGCCGAACCTCGCGCATATCCCGGACGAACTCGGCACGCCGATCCGGTCGGACCACATAGCGCGTCTCCACTCCCGCCCTCCGGCCACGCATATCGGAGTCAGCCACCCGGTCCCACTCCGGGTCGGAGCTGCCCGCGGGCTCCGGCACCAGCTCGTCGCCGCCACGAATCCGAACTCGGAGGAAGGTCGCGCTGGCGGCGCCCATCAAAACCGCGCTGATGAACAGCGCTGGCACCAGTCCAAGCCAGTCCGCCACGAGGCCCCAAGTCATGGCGCCGGCGGCCTGCACCGCCTGCCCGGTCACGATCAGGATCCCGAGCACTTGCGCCCGAATCCACGCCGGCACCACATGGTGCGCCGCCACCATCCACGTGCTCTGCACCGCCACCCAAGCGGCGCCCGCCACCACCATCAGCCCAGACACACCTGGAACCGAGGGGATCACCGCCATGCCCGCCAACACAACGGCGTAGGCGATGGCGCCAAGCGCCACAAACGAATTCCAGGACAAGCGGCGACGCAACGGCATCAGCAGCAAGGTCCCCATCACTGCGCCGATCCCGATGGCACCGGAGACCAGCCCGAATTCGAAGGTGGTCGCATGCAATCGCTCATTCGCAACTATCGGGAGCAGCGCCCACAGCGCGCTAGACGGCACTCCAAACGCGACCATCAAGAGCAGCAGAGTGCGCATCCAGCTCGAGTGCCGGATGAATCGGGTTGCCGTCGCAATGTGCTGGGTCCAGGAGTCGGGCGCGCGCCCTCGCCCCGAGTCGCGCGGCACCTGCCAGGCGGCGATCGCGGCGCACACCGCGAACACCACGGCGACCGCCACAAATGTGGCCGAGGTGCCGAACGTCGCCAGGATCGCCCCGCCGATCACCGGCCCCACCGCGCGCGCACCGTTGAAGACGGCGCCATCGAGCGCTGGCACCACAGCCATCAGCGGCCGGTCGACAAGATGGGGCAGCAGCGCCTGCCAGACGATCGCCATGGTCGCCAGACCCGCGCCGGCCACGAATACCGTGGACATAAGCACGGCGACCCCGACCACGTCCAGCGTAGCCAAGATCGCGGCTACCGCCGAGATCCCCGCCAGCGCCACCGACGCGGAAACGAGCAGCAGCCGGTGCCCGACCACATCCGCCACAGCGCCGATCGGCAGGCCGAGGAGGAAGAAGGGCAGGCTCGCGGCCACCTGAACCGTGGCGACGACGGTCGCAGACTCGCCCCCCACGGTGAGAATCCACTGCGCCGCAAGGACGATGATCCAGACGCCCACGGAAATGCCGAGCTCAACGGGGACCAGGAGCCGGAAACGACGCACCCGCAACGGCGCGAACAACCCCACTTGACCCCCGCTCATCGCGGAGCCGGCCTTCCCCTCGGCGCCCGGCCGACCATCAGGCGAAGTCGACCTCGGGCGTTCGGGCGATCAGCAACCTCCGCACCTGCCCGGCACTGTCAATTTGCGCCGTCGCGGTGAAGGACGCTTCGAACTCCCCCGCCCGGGTGGTCCGCCCAAGCACCAACTCATGGCCGGATGCCGCCACACCGACGTCGACGTGGTGGATCAGGGTGCTCTTCTCCCGTTGCGCGAGGTAGCCGATCAGCCCATCGCGGTCGCCGACAAATTCCGCAGACTGTCCATCCCCCTTCGAGAACTGGACCGACATCACGAAATCACTGGTGATCATGTCCAGGACGTGATCGGGCGCGTCGGAGTCCATGTGGGCGAACCACTGGGCGAGCACCGGAGTCGTCATTGCGTTGGTCATCGAACCTCTCCTGCCGGTAGAACCGAGAACTCGGCGCTGAATGCGACCTGGTAGCGGTCGATCAGGCCGTCCGCGCCGATATGCATGACGCCGGTGAAGTAGCCCGTGGTGCGCTCGCCGTTCTCCGTCACCTCACCCTGCGCGAACTCCAGGTCCCCGTCGGCGGCGGCGCGCAGGACCACATGCTGACGGTCCACCGGGGGCCGGCCGCGCAGGTAGCTGAGCATCTCTGACCTCCCCCTACCCCGATTTTCGCCGGTCGGGAGGATCATCGCGAACTCCACGTCTTCGGCGAGGAGAGCTGTCGCCTCCTCCAGCCGCCCGCTGTCGAGCGTCGCGTAGTACTTCTCCATTTTTGCCATAAAGTGAATTTAGTTCAGGACTTCCCCGCTGTCGAGTCTTGACATCCATCACACCGCAAGATAGAACTTGAACCGAATCCAGTTCATCTAGCGAAAAGGTGCCCCCATGATCGACACCGACCACATCATCCTCGAAAAAGACGGTCCCATCGCTCGCGTTTGGCTCAACCGCCCCCACAAGAAGAACGCGGTCACCCCGGAGCTGTTGCACCGACTGGACGAGATCATCGTCGAGGTCGACAACGACCCTGAGCTGCGAGTTCTGGTGCTGCGCGGCCGCGGCAACATGTTCTGCTCCGGCTTCGACCTCGACATCCTGCTCAAGGACTACGTCGGCAGCACCAACGCGATGGACGTCGCCGTGCTCTCCGCCAAGGTCTGCGACCGCCTGTACTCGATGAACACGCCGTCGGTCGCGGTCCTCGAGGACTACGTCACCGCGGGCGGCTTCGAGCTGATGATCTCCTGCGACTTCGCCGTCGCCGCGGACGATGCCAAGATCGGCGATTTCCACATCCGCCGCGCGCTGTTCGGCGGCGCCGGCCCGATCTACCGCCTGCCGCGCATGATCGGCATCCGCAAGACCAAGGAGCTGATGCTCACCGGCAAGCTGCTCTCCGGCAAGGAGGCGACCGAGTGGGACCTCATCAACGCCTCGGCCCCGGCCGACAAGCTCGACGAGCTGGTGGATGATTTCATCGCACCGCTCATCGACAAGAGCCCGTTCATGATGAAGCTGACCAAGATGACCATCGACCGCGGCCTCGACGCCGACATCCAGTCGCTGATGGTCATGGAACACCTCGCGGTGGGCAACGCCCTGCAGTCCGAGGACGGCCGCGAAGGCGTCCAGGCATTCCTGGAGAAGCGCGAGCCCGTGTGGACCGGCCGCTAACGAGCAAGCACTGACAACCGGGACCGGAGGAACATAATGAAGCGCCAACAAGCCGTACTGCAGGGCTCGGAGTGCAGCACCTGCGGCGCCGTCGGCTTCCCAGCGAGCGAGCATTGCGCGCGCTGCGCCACACCGACGGCGCAACCCCGCGAGCTGAGCCGGGAGGGCACCGTCTGGACGTACACAGTTCAGCAGTTCGCGCCCAAGTCGCCGCCTTATGTTCCTCCGCCCGAGGGCTTTTCACCCTTCGCGGTCGGATTCGTAGAGCTCCCCGAGGGCATCCGCATCAGCGCCATTCTCGACTGCGAAGACTTCACCGACCTCACGGGCGCGCACGCCGTCCTGGTCGCCACCGAACCCGTGCCGCGGTTCGCCGTGAAACCACACACCGAAGAGGTGAACGGATGAACGACGACGTCGTAATCATCGGGGCCGGACTATCTAAGTTCGGCCGGCAGCCCGGAATCACCGGACGCCAGATGGCGGTGACCGCCATCCAGACGGCACTCACCGACGCGGGCATCCAGTGGCCGGACGTGCAAGTCGCCTTCGGTGGCAGCGATGGCTCCGGTTTGGCGGACACCCTGGTCGCCGAGCTCGGTCTCACCGGAATCCCCTTCACCAACGTCAAAAATGGCTGCGCCACCGGCGGCAGCGCACTGATCTCCGCGGTAAACGCGGTTCGAGCCGGTGCCGCCGAGATCGCCCTGGCCGTCGGGTTCGACAAACATCCCCGCGGCGCCTTCGACCCGCAGCCTGCGGACTGGGGCTTGCCCGAGGGGTACGGCGAGGCCGGCCTCATGGTCACCACGCAGTTCTTCGGCTCCAAGATCGCGCGCTATATGCGCCAGCACGGGATCAGCAACAACACGCTGGCCCGGGTTGCCGAGAAGGCCTACCGAAACGGCAGCCTGAACCCCAATGCATGGCGCCGGGACCCCATGTCCCTGGAACAAATCCGTGATGCGGACATGGTCAACGATCCCCTGACTCGTTACATGTTCTGCTCCCCCGGCGAGGGCGGAGCGGCCATCATCGTCGCCACCCCCAGCGCAGCACGCCGACTGGGCGCCCGCCCGGTGCGGATTCGCGCAATCAGCCATCAGACCCGACGCTTCGGCTCCTTCGAGGTCTTCAGTCCCGCGGTCCAGGGCAGCGGAGAGCCGCCCAGCGTGAGTGCGGACGCGGCGCGAGCGGCCTTCGCTCAAGCCGGGATCCTCCCCACCGAGGTCAACGTGGCACAGCTGCAGGACACCGAGAGCGGTGCCGAGATCATGCATATGGCGGAAGCCGGATTCTGTGAGCACGGCGAGCAGGAATCGTGGATCACCAATGGCGACACCGAGATCGGCGGCCGGCTACCGGTCAACACCGACGGCGGTTGCATCGCCAACGGCGAGCCCATCGGGGCCTCCGGCCTGCGGCAAGTCCACGAGGTCGTGACGCAGTTGCGCGGCGACGCCGGGGCCCGCCAGGTACCGAACTCCCCCAAGGTTGGGTTCACCCACGTGTACGGGGCACCGGGCATCAGCGCGTGCACTGTCCTGACGGTCTGACTCAAGGATCGAGACGAGAAATCGATGACCACACATACCCCCTCTGATCTGGCTGCCTTCACGGAGAAGGCCCGGACTTGGCTCGCCACCGTCGCCCTCCCCCGCTCGAGCAGCAAGTGGGGGGAAGGTTCGGATTCCGTGGCGGTGTTCGAGAACTGGACCGCCGCCGAGGAACGCGCGCACACCGATGCCATCGCGGCCTATGAGCAGCAGAAGTTCGACGCCGGCTGGGGCGCATTGACCTCGCCCCAGGTGTACGGCGGCCAAGACCTGCCGATGTCGTACGAGCTCGCCTTTCGCAGCGCAGAAGAAGAGTTCGACGTGCCCAGGCGCACCGAGATGTTCTCTGTCACACAGAATTTGGTGGCGCCGACCATCGCGCAGTGGGGCACGCCGGACCAGCGTGAACGTTACGTCCGCGCGATGCTGCGGACTGACCTCATCGCCTGCCAACTGTTCTCGGAGACCGAGGCTGGCTCCGACCTGGCGGCGGTGCGCACCAAGGCCGTCCTCGATGACTCGGGCATGTGGACGCTCAACGGGCACAAGGTGTGGACCTCAGGTGCGCGGGTGGCGGACTTCGGTGTCGCCGTCTGCCGAACCGATCCCAGCGCGCCCAAACACAAAGGCATGACCGTCTTCCTCGTCCCGATGGACGCCCCGGGGCTCAGTGTGCGGCCAATCCGTCAGATGACCGGCGGCACCTCCTTCAACGAGGTCTACCTCGAGGACGTGCGCCTCGAGGACCAGTACCGGCTGGGCCCCGTGGGCCAGGGCTGGTCGGTCGCGCTAACCGTGCTGGCCGCGGAGCGGTTGGACGGGGCCAATCTCGGCCTGGCCAATGCCGACCAAGCGATCGCGCTGGCACAGAACCTCGGCCGCGACCTCACGGAGATCGAGCGCGACAAGGTGGCCGACCTCGCCACCCGCATCATGGTCCAACGCATCGCCGGGATGCGCGTGGCACAGGCGATGGTCAACGGCGTCGAACCCGGGCCGGAGGCCTCGCTCGGCAAGCTGCTCGCCACCGACACGATGGCCCGCACCAGCGAGGTGGCCCGGCTCCTCCTGGGTTCGGATCTCGTCGCCGACCACAGCGGGTGGGGTCGGTTCGCCTGGTCCCAGCACGTCCTCGGCGCGCCCGGCTACCGCATCGCCGGTGGCACAGACGAGATCCAGCACAACATCATCGCCGAGCGGGTGCTTGGCCTACCTAGGGAGCCTCGACCATGAATGCCGGACTTCAGCAAAGAGTTTCGGACACCCTCCAGCAGACCCGGGGCCTGACGCTCACCTCGTTCGAGGTCCTTCCGGGCGGGCATTCCGGACTGACCTACCGGGTTGGCACCGATGGCGGCGACCTCGTGGTCAAGGCTGTGCCGGAGGGCCAGCGCCCCATCGGCCGACATGACATGCTCCGCCAGGCGGCGATCCTCACCGCACTCGCTGATACCGATGTGCCGGTACCCGGAGTCGTCGCGATCGATCGGTCCGAACCAGCGTGGTTTGCCATGGATCTCATCGTCGGGGAATCGCTGGAGCCGGTGCTTGATGATCCGGCTGTCCGCGCTGAACTCGCCGCCGCCCGGATGCTTCGAGCGGCGCAGATCCTGCCCCGCCTCCACGCCGTCGACTGGCGGACTCTCCCCGATGCGGGCGAGGCGCTGACGCCCGCGGACGAGCTCGCGCGCTGGGCAAAGACCCTACATGCGGTGCCACCGGCCTTGGTCGAGGGCGGCGAGCAGCTTCTCGAGCTCCTCGCAGCCACAGTCCCTGCCCCCATGGCTCCGACACTTGTGCACGGAGACTACCGACTGGGCAATATCATCTCGGCTGATCTTGAGCCGGCGGCGCTCATCGACTGGGAAATTTGGAGCATCGGCGATCCACGCGTCGAGTTGGGTTGGTTCCTCGTGTTCGCCGACGGCGCCAACTTCCCCGGTGTCGGCCGCGAGGTCCCTGGCCTCCCCAGCGCGGCAGAACTGATCGCCGCCTATACCGAGTCTGCGGACGGACTCCCCGACATGGCGTGGTTCAACGCTCTGGGGCGGCTAAAGATGGCCGCCATCATGGGCCACAACCTGCGCCGACACCGCGAGGGCCGGCATCACGACCCCGCTCAAGAGATGCTCCCCGCCACAATCAACCGGCTCATCGAAACCGGTACCGCCCTGCTGTCCGCTGCGCACTAACCGGCCCACTTTTCCCCGCCTGGAGGCTCATCATGGATTTCTCCTACTCTCCCAAGACCGTCGAGTTAGCCGAAAAGCTCGAATCCTTCATGGCCGACCATGTGTTCCCGGCCGAGCGCGTCTACGACGAGCAGATCGCCGCCAACGCCAATCCGCACGAGCAACCGCAGATCATGCGTAACCTGCAACAGATCGCCCGGGACCAGGGCCTGTGGAACCTGTTCATGACCCACGACGGGCTGGGTGCCGGCCTCACCAATCTCGAGTACGCGCCCCTCGCCGAGATCGTCGGCCGCTCGATCATCGGCAACGAGGCGATCAACTGCTCCGCGCCGGACACCGGCAACATGGAGATCCTGACCATGTACGGGACCGAGGCGCAGAAAGAGCAGTGGCTCAAGCCGCTGCTCGACTGCGACATCCGCTCCGCCTTCGCGATGACCGAGCCGGCGGTGGCGTCCTCGGACGCCACCAACATCACCTCGACGATCATCCGGGACGGCGACGAATACGTCCTCAACGGCCGCAAGTGGTACACCTCCGGCATCCTCGACCCCGATTGCAAGCTGATCATCTTCATGGGCAAGTCCGATCCGGACGGCCCCACCTATCGGCAGCAGTCCATGATCTTGGTGCCGGCCGACGCGCCGGGCGTCGAGGTGCTCCGCGACCTGCCCATGTTCGGCTTCACGGATCGGCTCGGCCACGGTGAGGTCCAGTTCACGGACGTGCGGGTGCCGGTGACGAACATGCTCGGGGCCGAGGGCGACGGCTTCGCCATTGCGCAGGGACGACTGGGGCCGGGCCGGATGCATTACGCGATGCGCGCTGTCGGTATCGCGGAGCGGGCCCTGGAGATGATGGTCCGACGATCGCTGGAGCGCGTCGCGTTCGGCGAGCCGCTGGCCAATCGCGGCGTCATCCGCGAGTGGATCGCGCGTAGCCGCATCGACATCGATCAGATCCGGCTCCAAGTGCTGTACGCCTCGTGGCTGATGGACACCCAGGGCAATGCCTCCGCACGGTCGGAGGTGGCGGCGATCAAGGTCTCGGCCATGGACATCGCCCACGAGGTGGTCAACCGCGCCGTGCAGACCTTCGGCGCCGCCGGAGTCAGCAACGACACCATCCTCGCTCGGCTGCACGCCATCACGCGAGCACTGCAGATCGCCGACGGGCCCAATGAGGTCCATCTGCGCACCATCGCCCGACTGGAGATCAAGAAATACTCATGAGCACAGACTTGACCGGAAAAGTAGCGCTGGTGACCGGAGCCAGCCGCGGCCTGGGGCTGGCTATCGCCCGCGGGCTCAAAGAGGCCGGCGCCACCGTCATCGTGTCCAGCCGCAAGATCGAGGCCTGCGATGAGGTCGTCGCCGCCCTCGACGGGGGCCCCGGCGAGGCGTACCCGCTGGCCCTGCACGTTGGCCGCTGGGACGAGCTCGAGCCCGCCGTCGACGGCATCATCGAGCGCCACGGCCGGCTCGACATCCTGGTCAACAACGCCGGGATCGCGCCGCTGGCAGACAACCTGATGTCGGTCTCGGAAGCCTTGTGGGACAAGACTATCGAGGTCAACGTGAAGGGCCCTTTCCGCCTCATGGCAGTGGTCGGGGACCGCATGCGCGCGGCCGGCGGCGGCTCCATCATCAATATCTCGAGCATCGGTGCGCTCCGACCGAGCCCCGCCGAGGCCATGTACGCGGCCGCCAAGAGCGGGCTCAACGCGTTAACGCAGGCCTTCGCCCAGGAATACGCTCCGACAGTGCGGGTCAACTGCGTCCTGCCAGGGAGCTTCGCCACCGATATGGCCGAGAACTGGGACGAGGAGTTCATCGGCCTGGTCACGGACGGGCTGCCGGCTGGCCGCCTCGGGGATCCGCGGGAGATCGCGGGCATGGTGACGCACCTCGCGGGCGACAACGCCGGTTACACCACCGGGGCGTTGATCCCGGTGGATGGCGGCCGGACCGCGGTCTACTGACGGAGATGACAAATATGACCGAATCAACCACAGCAGAACTATTGTCAGGAATGTTCGGCCTCCACGGCAAGACCGCGGTAGTCACTGGGGCGTCATCGGGGCTCGGGCTGGGTTTCGCCACCACGCTCGCCGCGGCTGGCGCGACCGTGGTGGCCGCGGCCCGGCGGCTCGACCGGCTCGAGCAACTCGCCGCAGACAATCCGACGATCATCCCTGTGCAGTGCGATGTCACCTCCGATACCGACCGCCAAGCGCTCATCGAGCGGGCTTTCAAGGTGACGGGCACCGTCGACATCCTCATCAACAACGCGGGGATGCCGGGGCCCCCGGACGCCGAGCAGGAGACTGCGGAGGGATTCTCGTCCCTCCTCGATCTGAATTTGGCGGCCGGATTCCACCTTTCCACCGCACTGACCCGTCGTCTTGACGAGGGCGCGAGCACCTCCATCATCAACATCTCCTCGGTGATCGGCCTCGTGTCGACCGCCCCTATTGGCGGGGCCTCTTATGCCGCGTCCAAGGCGGGCACGCTTGGCATGACCCGAGAGCTCGCTGGGCAATGGGGCCGGCGTGGGATCCGGGTGAACGCGGTCGTGCCCGGTTGGTTCGACACCGACATGACCGATGGGCTGTTCGCCAACGAGAAGTCCGCCGGATGGGTTCGCCGGAACACCATGCTCGGCCGAGGCGGCCAGCCCGGCGAGGTCAACGGGGCGATCGTCTTCCTGGCCTCAGATGCCTCGAGTTACGTCACCGGCCAGACCCTCGTCGTCGATGGTGGTTGGACGGCGCGATGAGCAGGACAACCCCGACTCCGGTGCTCCCCTCCGCGATAGATTGCGGAGGGCGCAGCGCGCCACAGCATCAGTTCAGAGGTGATTTCGTGTGAGAATTCTGGCATCCGAGATGCGCGCCCGTGCGCGCGTGTCTCCCGACCTCGTCGCCGTGATCGACCAGTACGGCGAGCATTCGTTGGGCGTGCTGATGGCCGCGGCGGAGGCGATGGCTGGCGCACTCGCCTGGCATACCTCCTCCGCGCCGACCGCCATCGTCGCCGCCGACAACAGCTGGCGCACCCTCGCCTCCGCGATCGCCGTCGGGCTCCGCGGCGGTGTCGTCGCGGTACTGAGCCCCCATGCCACGGCCGGAGAGTTCGCGCTCGCTCTCGCCGACATCGAGCCCGACGTCGTGATCGCCGACCAGTCCATCGCCGAGCGATGGGGCGTCGACGCGGAGGATTTCCCCCACCTGCTGCCCGGCTGCGCCGGTCGAGACATCCTGGCCGCCAGCCAGTTCGGCTCGATCGATCGGTGGCGGGACGGAGCCGTGATCGCCATGACCTCCGGCAGCACCGGCAGGCCAAAATGCGTGGTGCAGACCGAGGAAGCGCTCCGATACGCGGCGCAATCGACCATTGATGTCGTCGGGCTGAGGCCAGAGGATGCCATTGGCGCATTCGTCCCGCTGTCCTCTGTGGCGGCCGCCTGCTTCGGAATGTATCTGCCCGCATATCTCGGTGGCACCATGGTGTGCGTCGAGAGGTGGACCCCCACGGTTGCGCTCCACGCGATCCGAGACCACCAGGTGGCATGGACCATGCTCGTGCCCACTATGGCGCTGCAGCTGTCGGTCGCCGAGGGCTCTGAGCAGCCGCTGACCAGCTTGCGCGCGATGACAGTCGGCGGCGGGCCGATGAATGTGCGAGCACTGCAGGAGGCCGAGGAGAAGCTGGGCACAGTGTTCCTGCGCGTGTTCGGCATGTCGGAGTGCCTCGGGCACACCACCCCGGCCCTCGACGATCCGCCCGAGACGCGTCTCGGGCGTGATGGCCGCCCCTTCCCCGGGACCATCGTGCGGGCCGTCGACAGCGCCGGTACCTCCCTGCCCCCCGGGCAGATCGGCGATGCACAGGTCCGCGGACCATCGATGTTCCTGGGATACGCCCGCGACGGCGTCCCCCAGTTGCCCGAGCTCACAGCCGACGGCTTCCTGCCCACCGGAGACTTGGTGGAAATCGGGGAAGACGGCTTCATCCAGGTGATGGGCAGGCAGAAGCAGATCATCATTCGCGGCGGCCGAAACATCGACATCAACGAGGTCGAGAGCGCCATCGCCCACATACCCGGCATCGTGCAGGTGTGCGTCGTGCCTGTGCCAGACGATCTCCTCGGCGAACGGGCCGCGGCGCTGATCGTCACCGGCGGTGCGGAGATGACTTTGCAATCGGTGACCGAACGGCTCGACCATGCTGGATTCCCCAAATTCAAATGGCCGGAGTATCTGTTCACGGTCGATGACCTGCCCCAAAACCGCGTCGGGAAGCTCTCCCGGCCCGACGCCGTCCAACTGGCCCGCGAACTCGCCGGCCAAGCCTGAACACAAACCGAGAGGAAATTATGTTCAATCTGATGGTTCTAGCCTCCAGGCCCAGCGACTGGACCCACGAGCAGTACATCGAGTGGTGGCGCGGCGAGCACGCCGAGGTGACTTACCCGCTGCCGGGGCTGCTGCGCTGGCAGCACACCGAGATTGTGGAGGGGATCGATGAGAAGTCCGCGGGGTGGGATGGGCTCTCGATCCTGAGCTTCGAATCCCGCGAGGCCTTGGATGCCGCGCTGGCCAGCGACGAGTGGAAGGCTGCCATCGCGCACGTTGGGGACATGCGCGGCCGCCGGATGATCTGGTACGGCAACGAGCAGACGATGGTGCCGTTGACCGACTCCGGATCATGACCCTTGAGTGGGTGGAGCCCGGCTGCCACCCGGTCGCCGACGGCGTCTACCGGATTCCGCTGACGCTGCCCCAGGACGGTCTCCGCGCGGTGAATGTCTATGTGCTCGAGACCGATTCGGGTCTCGCCCTGATCGACGGCGGATGGCATCGCCCCGACACCTACCTCGAATTCTCGACCGCATTGGCCGAGATCGGACGGAGTCCGGACGAGGTCCACGACGTCTACGTCACGCATATTCACCGCGACCACTACACCTTCGCCGTCGAGTTGCGCCGGCGTCATGGGGCACGCGTCCATCTCGGGTCGAAGGAGGCCGCCGGCCTGGATGAGATCGCCCTCGTCAACAGCAACGTGCCCGAGACGTCCCTTGGCGAGCTTCGGCGGGCTGGCGCCCCCCAGCTCGCCGCGGACGCCTACGCGCTCACCGTGGACGAGCCGTTCGACCTGGCAGATTGGGAGACGCCCGACGGCTGGCTCTCCCCCGGCATGCTGCCGCTGGCCGGCCGCAATATCGAGGCCGTCCACACACCCGGACATACCAAGGGACACATCGTCTTCCACGACCACGACAACTCCCTGTCCTTTACCGGGGACCACATCCTGCCGAGGATCACCCCCTCGATCGGGTTTGAGCTGGGTAAACCTGATCTGCCGCTGGGGCGGTTCCTCGACTCTTTAACCATGATGGCGGACGACGACACTCACACCGTCGCCCCCGCCCACGGCGCCGTCGGCGGCAAGGTCGGATCACGGGCGCGCGATCTGCTCAGACATCACGATGTCCGGCTCGACCAGATTCTAGAGATCCTGGATCAGTGCGGACCCCAGAACGGGCATGCGGTGGCGTCGACCCTGACCTGGACTGGCCGCAATCGCTCGTTCGCCAGCCTCGACACGCTGAACCAGATGTTCGCGGTGTGCGAGACGATGGCGCATCTCAATCTCCTCGTGGTGCGGGGCGAGCTCTCACTCGGTCACGCGGACGAGGTCAGCGTTTACAGCTGAGGCATCACGGCACGCGGTGGGTCCACTCCGCGCGGCTGAACTTCGTCGCCACCAGCTCCCGCGCCTCGGCCAACTCGCCTGGCGTGTAGTCGCTGTCGCGGGTGTCGTACTGCGCGCGGAAGTGCTCCGCGAAGGACGTGAGGATCGCCGCGCGCGTCATCCCGGTCTGCGAGCGCAGCGGGTCCACCCGCTTGGCCGCGCTCTTGGTCCCCTTGTCGGACATCTTCTCCCGGCCGATGCGCAGCACCTGCGTCATCTTCGCCGCGTCGATGTCATAGGCCATCGTCACGTGGTGCAGCACCGCGCCGTTCGCGAACCGCTTCTGCGCGGCCCCGGCGATCTTGCCCTTATCCGAGGCGATGTCGTTGAGCGGCACATACCGGGCGTTGATCCCCACCTCCGCGAGCGCGCCCATCACCCACTCGTCGAGGAACGCGTAGGACCGCTCGAAACTCAAACCCTCCACCAGCGACCCCGGCACGACGAGGGAATACGTTACGCAGTTGCCGGGCTCCATGAACATCGCGCCGCCGCCGGAGATCCGCCGCACCACGCCGATGCCATGCGCTGCCGCCTGCTCCTCATCGACCTCGTTGCGCACCGACTGAAACGAGCCGATCACCACCAGCGGCGAGTCCCAGTCCCAGAACCGCAGGGTGGGCGGGCGCTGCCCGGTCGCGACCTCGCGGGCGATCACCTCGTCCAGCGCGACGTGCATCGCGGGGTCCAGCACCACCGGCCCGATGACGTCGAAGGTGTGGTCCGCCCAGCTCGTCGCGTGCCCCAGCGCCCGCCGGACCGCGATGCCCACCGACTCGGGGGTGAAGCCAATCATCGACACCGACTCGTCCAGCCGGGTCGTGATCGCCGTCGCAAGCTGCTCGACATTCGCGTCGGCGGGCATGCCGGTCAGCGCCGCGTTGATCTCGGCCAGCGCCTCGTCAGGCTCAAGGAAGAAGTCTCCCGAGACCGCGACGTTGGCAAGGAGCCCGTCCACCACATCGACCTCGACCGCGACCAGCTTGCCGCCCAAGACTTTGTATTCTCCGCGCATCTTCTTACCCTATCGAGGCTGTTGCCGAATCGTGGAGAAGACGTCTCGACGACCGGCTCCCCGGCGGTTCTGGCGTCGGGCCCGGCCCCTAGTCCACGTTCGGCGCCCACTGCACGCCGTTGATGTGGCTACCGCCATCGACAAAGAGGGTGTTGCCCGTCAAGTACCGGCAATCGTCGCCGCCGAGGAACACTGCGACGGGGCCGATGTCGTCCAGCGGATCGCCAAGGCGGCCCATGGGATTCGCGGCGTCCATCCGCGCGGCGTTCTCCGGGCTTGCCGCCGCCATCCGGTTGTAGGCGTCGCTCTTCGCCCCGGGGCAGATGATGTTGCAGCAGATCTGGTGCTCAGCCCATTCGCGCGCGGCAGTGCGGGTGAGCGTGCGCAGTGCCTCCTTCGCCATGTTGTATGCCACCGAGTACATGTGGGCGTTGACGCCGTTGAGCGAGGCAATGTTGATCACCCGCCCCGTGCCGTGCTTGCTCAACTCGGGAAACGCGGCCTGCATCCCCCAGAACGCCGCCATCGCCCCCACCTCGAACCCGGCCCGAACCGACCCCTCCGGCGTCTTCTCCAGCCGCGCATAAGGGATTCCGCCCCAGGCGTTGTTGACCAGCACGTCGAGGCGGCCGAAGTGCTCGACGGCAGTGGCGATCATGTCCTGGACCTGCTGCCTGTCGGCGACATCGGTGCGAACGAACTCGACGTTCGCCCCGTACTGCTCACGGAGCTCGGTCGCGGCCTTGGCACCGGCCTCCTCGTTGAGCTCGGCGATCAGCACATTCGCACCGGCCTGGACATACGCCTCCGCGATGCCCCGGCCGATCCCCAGACCGCCCCCGGTGATCACCGCAGACCTGCCAGCCAACCGTTCAGACATCTCGTCACTCCCATCATCGACAACCGTGGCCTCGCGCGGCGGGGCCCTCCGGAATTCCTCGTCACCATCCGACAATGGGGCCGCCCATGAGGGCGGCACGGTCTCACTGAACAGGACTCCGCAATCCAGGCGACACCGGGCGTTGGGCACTGTGTGCCACAACCCCCGACAACCCCGGGCCACGGAACGCCAAAGGATGCCGGAGATCGGCTACCACGATCATTTCTGGGTACTTCGTGGTGCCGCAATATCCGTCGCCCTTGATCGGCGGACCAGGAATAAGGAGAACAACACGTGTTGAGTTCAAGAGGCCGCGCGAGTATCGCAGCCGTCGTGGTGCTGGGCAGCCTGGTACTGGCGTCCTGTGCCAGCGGCGGCAGCGATGGAGCCACCGCGGGCGGTGGCAGCGATGACGCCACCACCATGGGATTGATCGGAAACCAGCCCGACGGCGGGGATCCCATCAGCGGCGGCAAGCTCACCTATGCCTCGTACTCGCCCATCGCAAGCCTGGACCCCACGGTCACCATGCCGTCGGGCGCGACGGGGGCGTCGGAGCTCAGCGCCGTCTACGACGTGCTGGCACGCTGGGACCCGGTCGATGACACCTTCAAGCCGCAGTTGGCGCAGGAGATCACGCCGAACGAGGACTTCACGTCCTGGACCGTGACCCTGCGCGACGGCGTCAACTTCAGCGACGGCACCCCGCTGAACGCCGAGGCCGTCACCTGGAGCATCGACCGCTTCGTCGAGAAGAAGGGCCTCAACGGCCAGCTGATCTCGGAGGGTGTCGCCTCGACCACCACCCCGGACGAGCACACCGTGGTGTTCGATCTGCACCAGCCCTCGGCCACTTTCCCCGCGCTGCTGGCCGCCGGCCCCGGCATCATCGTGGCGCCCAGCTCGGTGCAGGGCGATGAGTTCACCCCGATCGGCGCAGGCCCGTTCACCGTCGAGCGCTTCGCCCCCCAGGATGAGCTTGTCCTCGCCCCCAAGGCCGACTACTGGGGCGGCAAGCCGTACCTGGACCAGCTTCGCTTTGTGAACATCGCCGGTGACCAGGCGAAGATCGACGCGATGGACTCCGGCGGCATCCAGATGGCCTATCTCCGCAGCCCGGAGACCGTCACCGCGGCCCGTGAAGCCGGGGGCGTCGGCATGCAGGAGATCAACAGCCTCGGCAACTTCGGCATGATCAACAACAGCGAAGGCCGCCCCGGCGCCGACATCCGCGTCCGCAAGGCCATGGCCTACGCGATCGACCCCGCCCAGATCGACCAGCGCGTCGCCAACGGCACCGGCCTGCCCGGGTCCGAGATCTTCATGCCCTGGTCCAAGTGGCACACCGAGAGCACCCCGATCACCCAGGACACGGCCAAGGCGAAGGAGTTGCTCGACGAGGCCAAGGCCGACGGCTACGACGGGCACCTGACCTACACGTCGCTCTCCGCGCCCACCGCGCAGGCCCAGGCCCTCTCCGTGCAGGCACAGCTGCAGGCGGTCGGTTTCAATGTCGAGATCGTGTACCTCAACAACGCCACCGATGTCACCAAGCGCAACTACATCGAGCGCGACTTCGATATCAGCCGCGGCGCCGCCAGCCTCATGGAGCAGGACCCCTACATCCGCTTGGACAGCTCCCTGAGCAGCACCTCCCCCTCCAACGCCCTCGGCTTCTCCGATCCGGCGATGGATGCCGCGCTGGAGGAGTTGCAGACGGCGACCACGGACGACGCGAAGCGCGCGGCCATCGCCAAGATCCAGACGGTGGTCAACGAGGAGGTCCCGTTCCTGTCCTGGGGCGCGCAGGCCACCTTCATCACCTGGCAGGACGACGTGCACGGCGTCAAGCCCAGCCTCGACACCGTCATCCTGTTCGACAAGGCGTGGATCGGCTAGTAAAAGTTCTCGATCCACAGTTGACCGGCGCGGCTCCCATTGGGAGCCGCGCCGGTCGCGTTTGCCACCGCGTCCCACCCAGCAACGTGCCCGCATCCACACAGGTGTCGCTGGCCCCGTCCAGCGACCGACGGGCCAAGCACACCTGATGGCCCGAATGCTAGGACTAACGTACGGAAGAACGGGCCACCGCCGTCCCGGCTGTGTAATGTCAGGCCCACCACAACTGCATTCGCCGAACCGAGACTGGAGCCACCGCGTGTTCGATTCACCCTCCGGCGAGTTTCCCGGCCGTCACATCGGCCCCGATGCCGACGCGGCCCGCCACATGCTCGATACGCTGGGTTATGAGAGCCTCGACGCTCTGATCGACGCCGCCGTACCCGCTCAGATCCGCAGCACCTACGCGATGGACCTGCCGTCCGCGCGCACCGAGCAGGAGGTGCTGGCGACGCTGCGTGCGCTCTCCGAGCGGAACAGGCCGCGCATCCAGATGATCGGCCTGGGCTACCACGACACCGTCACCCCGGCAGTGTTGCGGCGCAACATACTCGAGTCCCCTGCCTGGTACACGGCCTATACGCCGTATCAGCCCGAGATCTCGCAGGGCCGGCTCGAGGCGCTGCTGACGTTCCAAACCCTGATCGAGGACCTCACCGCCCTGCCGCTGGCGGGGGCCTCCCTGCTCGACGAGGCCACCGCCGTCATGGAGGCCGTGCTGCTGATGCGCCGCGCCAACAAGGCGAAGCCGGAGTCCGCGGTGGTGGTGCTCGACGCCGACTGCCTCCCGCAGACCCTCGCCGTGGTGCAGGGGCGGGCCGAGCCGATGGGCATCCGCGTGGTGCTCGCGGACCTGACGACCGGGCTGCCCGACGGCGACATCTTCGGCGTCGTGCTGCAGGCCCCCGGCGCGAGCGGCGCCGTGCGCGACAACGCGCCGCTGATCGCGCAGGCCAAGGCGCGCGGCGCGTTCGCCGCCGTCGCCGCGGACCTGCTGTCGCTGACGCTGCTCACTCCGCCCGGCGAGCAGGGCGCGGACATCGCGATCGGCTCGGCGCAGCGCTTCGGCGTGCCGCTATTCTTCGGCGGCCCCCACGCCGGGTACATCGCCGTGCGGGCGGGCCTGGAACGCATGCTCCCGGGCCGCCTCGTCGGAGTCTCCGTCGACGCCGCCGGGAAGACCGCCCACCGCCTGGCCCTGCAGACCCGCGAGCAGCACATCCGCCGGGAGAAGGCCACCAGCAACATCTGCACCGCCCAGGCCCTACTGGCCAATGTCGCGGCGATGTACGCCGTCTACCACGGCCCAGAAGGCTTGCGCGCCATCGCAACCCGCGTCCACGTGCACGCCAGCTCGATCGCCGAGGGGCTGCGTACCGCCGGGCACGTCATTGTCCACGACACGTTCTTCGACACCGTCCTCGTCGAGGTCCGCGGCTGGGCCCGCGATGTGGTGGCGCGCGCCGAGCGCGACGGCATCAATCTGCGACTGGTGGACCCGAACTTCGTCGCGGTCTCGTGCGACGAGCTCACCACAACCGGCATCGTCGAGCGGGTCGTCGACGCCTTCCGCATCGGGATCCAGGCCGACGCGGCCGAGCCCAGCCCGGGACCGGCACTGCCCCAAGCGCTGCTGCGCACCTCGAAGTTCCTGCAGCACCCGGTCTTCGCGCAATACCAGTCGGAGACCGCGATCATGCGCTACCTACGCAGACTCTCCGATAAGGACCTGGCGCTGGACCGCACGATGATCCCCTTGGGCTCGTGCACCATGAAGCTGAACTCCGCCGTGGAGATGGAGCCGATCAGCTGGCCCGGCTTCGCCAGCATCCACCCGCTCGCCCCGAGGGCCCAGACCCGCGGCTACCGGGAGCTGATCGCCGACCTCGAGGACTGGCTCGCCGAGATCACCGGCTATGACCGAGTCTCGTTGCAGCCCAACGCCGGATCGCAGGGCGAGCTGGCTGGCCTGCTCGCGATCCACCACTACCACGCCAGCCGCGGCGACCATTCCCGCAACGTGTGCCTGATCCCGCAGTCCGCGCACGGCACCAATGCCGCGTCCGCCGTGCTTGCCGGGATGCGCGTGGTGGTCGTCGCCACCGCCGAGAACGGCAACATCGACCTGGCGGACCTGCGGGCAAAGATCGCCGCCCACGAGGGCATGGTCGCCGCGATCATGCTGACCTATCCCTCGACGCATGGCGTGTATGAGGGGGAGGTGACGACGGTCTGCGAGCTGGTGCACGACGCCGGCGGCCAGGTCTACGTCGACGGCGCCAACCTCAACGCGCTCGTCGGGCTCGCGCAGCCCGGGCAGTTCGGCGGCGACGTCTCACACCTGAACCTGCACAAGACGTTCTGCATCCCCCACGGCGGCGGCGGCCCCGGCGTCGGGCCCGTCGCGGTGCGCGCGCACCTCGCCCCGTTCTTGCCTGCGGACCCGCTGAATGCACGGGCCGAGGGGTTCGGGCCGCCGGTCTCGGCGGCCAACTACGGCTCCGCCGGGATCCTGCCGATCACCTGGGCCTACATCGCGCTCATGGGGCCAGACGGGCTCACCAGCGCGACCACGACGGCCGTCCTCACCGCGAACTACGTGGCGCGCTCGCTGACCGAGCACTACCCGGTGCTGTACACCGGGCCGGCGGGGCTGGTGGCCCACGAGTGCATCCTCGACCTGCGCGCCATCACCAAGGCCACGGGCGTGACAGCCGAGGACGTCGCTAAGCGGCTGATCGACTACGGCTTCCACGCGCCGACACTGTCTTTCCCCGTGGGCGGCACCCTCATGGTCGAGCCCACCGAGTCGGAGGATCTGGCCGAGCTGGACCGGTTCATCGCGGCGATGATCGCGATCCGCGGCGAGATCGACCGAGTCGGCAGCGGCGAGTGGCCCCTGGCCGAGAGCCCGCTGCGCCAGGCCCCGCACACTGCGGAGATGGTCACGGCCGACGAGTGGAAGCTGCCGTACTCGCGCCAGCTCGCGGCGTACCCCGTGCCGACCCTGCACGCTGCGAAGTACTGGCCGCCGGTGCGCCGCATCGACGGCGTGCACGGGGACCGCAACCTCGTTTGCTCCTGCCCCCCGCCCGAGCACTACGCCTAACTCGTCCGCAGCCAGGAGGCCTCATGTCCGCCACCCCATTGCTCGACGAGCATCGCGCGCTCGACGCCCACTTCACCGACTTCGCAGGCTGGCAGATGCCGCTGAAGTACGGCAGCGAGCTGACCGAGCACCACGCCGTCCGCACGGCCGCCGGGCTGTTCGACCTCTCCCACATGGGCGAGATCGCCGTGACCGGGCCCGGCGCCGCCGCAGCACTGGACCACGCGCTGAGCGGCGAGCTGTCCAGGGTGGCGATCGGCCGCGCCAAGTACTCGCTGCTGTGCGATGCGGACGGCGGGGTCCTCGACGACCTCGTCATCTACCGCCTCGCCGACGAGCACTTCCTCGTGGTCGCCAACGCCGCCAACACTTCGACGGTGCTCAAGGAATTGTGTTTCCGGGCAACGAGTTTCGACGCGATCGTGGAGGACCAATCGGCCACCACGGCGCTGATCGCGGTGCAGGGCCCGCTCGCCCTGTCCATCGTGGCGTCGCTATCCGCGGAGCCCTCGATAGCCAGCGGTCTTCGGTACTACGCCGCCGCTCCAGCCGTGGTGGCCGACGTCGACGTCCTGCTCTCCCGCACCGGTTACACCGGAGAGGACGGCTTCGAGCTGTATCTGCCGAATGCCCAGGCCCCAGCGCTGTGGCGGGGCCTGCTCGCGGCGACCCTCGCCGTCGGGGGGCTGCCCGCAGGCCTCGCCTGCCGGGACACCCTGCGCCTCGAGGCGGGAATGGCCCTGTACGGCAATGAGCTTTCTGCCGACGTCAACCCGTACGAGGCGGGGCTCGGCAGGGTTGTGGCGCTCAGCAAGGATTTTGTGGGACGTGCTGCGCTGCAACGACTCTCCGCGCAGGGGCCGGCACGGGTCCTGGTCGGGCTCAGTGGCGAGGGGCGGCGCGCAGCGCGCGCCGGCTATCCCGTCCTCGCCGACGGCGAGCCCATCGGCGCCGTCACATCCGGGGCCTTGTCCCCCACCCTCGGCCACCCCATCGCGTTGGCGTACGTCGACCCGGCCGTGTCCGAGGTCGGCACCACCGTCGACGTCGACATCCGAGGCAAGAGCGTTCCCTACGAGATCACTGCCTTCCCGTTCTACCGCCGTTCCTGATCAGCAGCCACCACCCCGAGAGGTATCGCCATGTCCGACAACGCTTTCCCTGATGACCGCAGCTACACCAGCGACCACGAGTGGATCCTCATCGCGCCCGGCGCCGAGTTGCCGGACGCCCCCGTCCGCGTCGGCATCACCTCGGTGGCGGTGGAGGCGCTCGGCGAGCTCGTCTTCGTGGAGCTGCCCGAGGTCGGGGCCACGGTGTCCGTCGGCCAGTCGTGCGGCGAGGTCGAGTCCACCAAGACCGTCTCGGACCTGTTCCCGCCGGTCACCGGCGAGATCACCGCCGTCAACGCCGCCGCGGTCGAGGAGCCGGGCCTGGTCAACTCCGACCCGTACGGCGAGGGCTGGCTGTTCGAGGTGCGACCGAGCGCGGCGGGCGAGCTGCTCACCGCGGCCGAGTACGCGGAGCAGAACGGGGACTGAGAACTAACCTCGCCGCATCAATCCACGCAGGGCACGCCGGTGTCCGCACGGATGGGCGCACCCGCCGCCCCATGCTCCGGGCTCGCATCCGACGAGGTCGCGGCGGTGCCTCCCGGGGCCGCCGGGGTCGTCGTGCTCACCACCGATGCCACCTCCTCCATCTCGCCGAACTGCGGCGGTGCCATCGGGCTGTCGTCCCCGAGCGTGAGCGTCACCCTGCCGGCCGGCAGGGACGAGCCTGCGGTCGCGGTCACCCAGTACTTGGCGGCGAGGATCTGTGCGAGCGCCTCTCCGCCGGGGCCGTAGGTCACCGTCGTCATGTCCTTCTCCGTGCCTGAGATGATCTCGCCGACCTGGTAGCCGACCGCCGCGAGTACGTCCGCGGTGGCGCCGGCCAACCCCGCCCGGGGCGTGGCGTTGACGACGTCGACAACCTCCCTGCCCGTCGGCGTCCCGTGCGCCACGGCCTCGGCGGCGCTGGAGGCACCAAAGAGCCTCGCGACCTCGGCGCGCAGGCGGGCGGGGTTGACCAGGTTGACGTCCTGGCCGTCGACCGTCTCGTAGCCCTCGATGGGCAGGGTCTGGAAGTCGACGGAGCCCGAGGTCAGATTGCCCGCCTGGGTCGCAAACGCCACCGGGTCCATCCCGGAGTCCAGGACGATGTCCTTCTTGACCACGTCCAGCAGCGACTGCATCTTGCCGACGTTCCCGACCACGCCCGCGCTCTTGAGGTTCGCGATCACCGCGGCGATGAACGCCTGCTGGCGATGCGTCCGATCCAGGTCGCCGTTGTCGAGCCCGTGGCGCTGGCGCACGAAGGACAGCGCCTGCGACGGGTCCAACTCCTGGACGCCGGCGGGGAAGTCGGCCCCGGAGAAATCGTCTTGGACCGGCCCGTTCAGGCACACCGTCAGCGGCCCGAGGGCCTGCGCGATGTGATAGAAACCGATGAGATTGACCTCCGCGAAGTGGTCGATCGGGACCTGCAGCAGATTCTGCACCGTCGCGAGAGTGGACTTCCGGCCGGCATCGCGGGTCCGTTGCTCCAGCGTCGCCGGGTCGCTAACCCCCGCCTCCTCCAGCCGGATCCCCTCGTCGTACTTGGCCAGCCCGTAGGCCTCCTTGATCTTGCGCATGCCGTAGCCCGGGACGGCCACGTAGTCGTCGCGGGGAATCGCCACCGCGGTGGCCCGGCCGCCGTCGCCCGGCACATGCAGGAGGATCAGCGTGTTGGTGTTGTAGCCGCCGACGTCGCTGTCGCCGGCGTGCAGCTCGTCGGTGACGAACTGGGCGGGCAGGTCGCTGCCGTCCATCGCCTTGCGGCTGTCCAGGCCGATGAGCAGGATGTTCACGTCGCCGTGCGCGGACTTGGGCGCGTCGTCGCCCAGGGCGCTGAGCGCGTCGGAGACGTAGAACCCGGAGACCAGGTTGGTCTTGACCGCCCAGGCCAAGCCCACCACGCACAGGACCAGCACGGAGACGAGGGCCGTCAGCGTCCTCGCGAGGCGGCGGGCCCACGGGGCCCACGGGGTCCGCGCGGGCGTCGCCCGGCGACGGCCGGCTCGGTGCCGGGACCCTCGCACGGGGGCAGCGCCGTGGCCTGCCGGCGAGGGGTCGCGGTCTGGGTCATGGGACACCCCGGTAATAGTACCCACCGTTCGTGTGCGACGACCTGCGGGAACTACCCAGCGGTCCCGGTCAATCGGGCACGTTGGAGGCCGACGGCACCGCGGCTACCGGCGGCGGAACGAGATGTAGCGGTGGCCGAAGAAACTGATGCCGGCCACCAGCAGCATCACCACCGCCTGAGCGGGCAGGGGCGGGGCGCCCAGCGTGGACACCGCCACCGTCACTAGGACCAGGTTCAGCGCGAGCCCGCCGGAGTTGACGCCGATGAACGCGATCAGGTCGCGCAGCACGTGCCCGCGCACCCGGAACACCAGCGTGCGATGCAGGACGAAGGCGATCAGCACGCTCACGCTGTACGCGAGGATCACCGCGAGCTGGTAGAGCCGGTCGTCGTCGAGCACCCAGGACCACAGGACGAACAGCACGTACCCGATCACCGTGTTGGCGACGCCGACGATGGCGAACGCAATCGGCTGGTGGCGCACCACCCGCAATAGCGGGCCGGGGTCCACCTCCGCCCCGGCGTCCCCCGTCACGCCGGGGCCATCCGGTCCGCGCGGCGGCGGCGCAGGTGCAGCCACTCGAGCACCCCCAGGCCGGCGAGCCCGACGAGCATCGCCGCGCCACCGATCTTCCAGCCTGGCGGACGCCAGGACAGCACCAGCTCCGCGTCCTGGGTTCCAGCCGGAATATCCACGGAGACAAAGGACTTGGCGACGACATCGATGGGCACGGGGCGGCCGTCGAGCGTCGCCCGGTAACCCGGCCAGCCCAGGCGTGCGAAGACCACCCGCCCGCCGTCGGCCGAGCTGACCCGCGCCCGGCTCGTCAGATCCGACTCGCCCAACGAGATCGCCTGCACACCTTGGGTATCCGCGATCCGACCATCGCGAGTGGAGACGGGGCCATCGACCCGTTCGAGCACCGAGATCTGCTGCTCGTGGCCGGGGTAGTCGACCCATTTCCAGCCGTCGGGCGCGGCCTGGCCCCGCGCGTCCGGATACAGGGCGCGCTGCAGCACCACGCGGTCCACCTTCATCAGGTCCACTACGGTGCGCCCGGTGGTCGGCTCCACCGTAAAGGCCCGCCGGAACGCGTCGGGACACACACTCATATCCCAACGCATGCAGAGCATCTCACCGAACCAGTAGTAGCCGTTGGGCGTGTAGCCGCTGGTGTAGTCCAGTTCCAGATTCTTCGCGTAGTGGCCGAACGCCAGGGAGCCGTATGCGCCGTCGAGTGATTTCTCGCCGGGCGCGATGAGGGCGCGGTCCGCGAGTTGCAGTGTGGTGCCCTCGAAGTCGGGGAACGCGGACATCATCTCCGAGCGCACCTCGGGCAGGTTCCAGCTCATCGGGGTCGGCTGGACACCTTTGACCTGGGCGTAGGCGATCGGCGGGACCGCCACGATGGCGAGGAGGCAGGCCGCGGCGACGCCCCGGTTGTGGCCGAGCCACAGCATCGCCGCCCCGAGCGCGAGCACCACGAGCACGGCCACGAGGTGCCAGCCCAGCCGGTGCGGCGCCGCCGATGCGGAGCGGACCAGCAGCAGCGCCACGAGCACCCCTGCCGCGATCGCCCGGCGACGCCAATCGCGGGTGGTGGCGCAGCGGCCGAGGAGCACGCACACCAGCACCAGCAGCCCGATCGCGAGCATCGGCAGCACCCGGGCCGGCCAGCGCAGGGGGCCGATCGAGCCCGGACCGGCGGTCCACATCAGCATGATGACGGTGAACACCGCGACGCCGGTGAGCTCGCGCGCGGCGGACCGGGCCTTGCCCCAGTCGATGAACGCCAGCGCCGGGATGAGGAACCAGGCGATGTAGACCACTGGCATCGGCTGGACATAGCCCCACCAGGACGTGAACGCCGGCAGGGTGCTGGGCAGGCTGGCGTTGAGAGACTCCGACCACGGGACCGTCAGGAACGGGTCATTGTTGATCTGCGAGGTGCCGCGCCAGGTCACCTGCGCGGACAGCAGGCTCGGCAGGTAGGTCAGCAGACCGGCCAGCGCGGCGCACGCGGAGACGGTGAGCAGCCGCACCGACGGCTGCCAGCGGCGCTGGTAGACGACCTCCCCGATGGCGACCGCGCCGATCATCAGGCCCGCCTCCACGGCGGGGAAGACGTACTGCACCGACATGGCCAGGTAGAGGAACACAAACGTGGGGATGGGCCCGCTACGCCCGCGGCTGTAACGGACCCCAGACGCCCACGCGTGCACCACCCACGCGGTGCCGGTGAAGGCCGTCATCCAGCTGGCCTCGTCGAAGAACAGCAGGAAGCCGGTGAAGGGGATCGACACGCCCGCCACCGCCGCCCACGGTGCCTTCGACCCGTACTCGAGACAGATGCGGTAGACGCCGAGGCCGAGGATCACGGCGAAGACCAGCTTCACGACGGTGGCGTACAAAGCAAGGTTGTCGATGGACGGCGCGATCAGGTCGATCAGCAGCTGGGGCGGGTTGAGCAGCCCCACCTCCTCGATCGTGTTATTGCCCGCCATCCAGTGCTCCGGGACCATCAAAGGGAAGTCGCCGTCGCGCAGCCTGCGGCCCACCATCACCCACATCGGGGCGTACTGGGACTCCGTGTCGTCGGTGTAGAAGTGCCGCGCGTTCGCCAGCACCACGGCGAGGTATCCCACGATAATTCCGGCGACGGTGATCAAGCCCCACCGATGCACATCCCGTCTGGCCACCTCGCGGATCTCCACCCTCATATCCAATCCGGCCAGCGAGGACCTTGTCGTGTGCACGCTCGTGATGTGCACGTTAACAGCGCTGTGAGACGGCCATCACGGCGCGTGTTATTGTTCGCGGCGGCGTAGTTCTCACAGCGCCCGGGAGGAGATTCGGTGCACTCGATCTCCATTGTGGTACCCGTGTATCAGGGAGAGCAGACAATATCCGCGCTGGTCCACGAGCTGGACGCACTTGCCGGCCCCTGCGTGACCCCCGGCGGCGCGGAGTTCTCCGTCGACGAGATCGTCTTGGTCCACGACCATGGCCCCGACGAGTCGGACCGGGTGCTCCTCGACCTGGAGCGCCGCTTCGGCCAAGTGCGGGTGGTGTGGCTCAGCCGCAACTTCGGCCAGGACGCCGCGACCATCGCCGGGCTGGCGGCGGCGCGCGGCGAGTGGATCGCCACCATGGACGAGGACGGGCAGCACGACCCCGCGTTCATCGGCGCGTTCCTCGACGCGGCGATCGCCGACCGCGCCGACCTCGTGTACTCCAGCCCCACCAACACCCGCCCGCACGGGCTGCTGCGCAACCTCACCTCCCGCGGCGCAAAGATGGTGCTGTCCACCGTGTTCGCGTTCCCCGCGTCGACCCGGTTCGAGAGCTTCCGGCTGATCCGCGGCGACATCGGCCGCCAGTTGGCCGATGTCGCCGCCAACGGCGCCTACCTCGACGTGGCGCTGACCTGGGTGGTGGGCGAGACGGCCACGGTGCCCGTCGTCCTGCGCGCGGAGGGCCGTGAGGAGTCCGGCTACAACTACCGGCGGCTGTTCGCGCTGTTCTGGAAGATGGTGCTGTGCAGCGGGACTCGCGGCCTTCGCCTGGTCAGCCTGCTCGGGATCACCCTCACGATCGTCGGCGCGGTGATGGCCGTGGTGATCATCGTCCAGGCGCTCGCGGATGGCGGCGCCAACCCGGAGGGCTGGGCGTCGATCGTCGTGGTGCTGCTGGTGTGCTCCGGGGCGACCCTGCTGTCCCTCGGGCTGATCGCCGAATACCTCGGGGTGGCTCTGCACATCCTGGTGGGCAAGCCCCTCTACCTGACTGTCGACGCACCCCGGCCCGGCATCGCCGAATGACCGACGAGCGCATCCTCTTCAGCCGGCCGTTCCGAGCCGCCGCCGAGCTGGCGAACGTGGCCGTGGTGCTCGGCTCGGACCACGTGCACGGCGACGGCCCGTTCACCGGCTCCGCGACCGCTCGCCTGCGGGCGATCACCGGCGCGCCGCACGCCCTGCTCACCACATCCTGCACCCACGCCCTCGAGCTCGCGGCGCTGCTGCTGCAGGTGGGCCCGGGCGACGAGGTGATCGTGCCCAGCTTCGCCTTCACCTCCGCCGCGACTGCCGTGGCGCTGCGCGGGGCGACGGTCGTATTCGTCGACATCGACCTCGCCACCGGCAACATCGACGTGGCCGCCGTCGCCGACGCCATCACCGCGCGCACCAAGGCCGTGGTGGCGCTGCACTACGGCGGGGTGGCTGTCGACCTGGCGCCGCTGCTGGAACTGACGGCGCAGCACGGCATCTCGCTGATCGAGGACAACGCGCACGGGCTCGGCGGAACCTGGCGCGGGCGCATCCTTGGCACCATCGGCGACATCGGCACCCAGAGCTTCCACGACACCAAGAATGTGCACTGCGGCGAGGGCGGGGCACTGCTGCTGACCGACGAGAAGCTGATGTGCCGGGCCGAGCTCATCCGCGAGAAGGGCACCGACCGGGCGAGTTTCCTGCGGGGCCAGGTGGACAAGTACTCCTGGCAGGACATCGGCTCCAGCTACCTGCCCAGCGAGCTCAACGCCGCGGTGCTCGACGCGCAGCTCGCAGAGTTCGACACCATCCAGGCCGGCAGGCACCGCGTGTGGGACATCTACCGGGCCGAGCTGTCGGACTGGGCGCTCCGCCGCGACGTCCACCTCATGACCATCCCGCCCGAGCGGGGGCACACGGCGCACCTGTTCTACCTGCGCATGCCCAGCCCGGACCTGCGTGATGGCCTGATCGCGCACCTCGCGCAGCGCGGGGTCTCCGCGCCGTTCCACTACATCCCGCTGGACTCGAGCCGGGCCGGCCAGAAGTACGGCCGCACGCCCGTGCCCTGCGTGCGCAGCGCCGAGTTCTCCTCGACCATCCTGCGGCTGCCCCTGTGGCCCGACCTCCCGGATGACCAGGTGGCGCGCGTCGTCGACGGGGTCATCGCGTACAGCAGGTGACCCCGGGTGGAATGCGGATCGCCCCCGGCCGCAATGGGCCAGGGGCGCCAATGAACGCGAGGATCACCGCCAGCTGATAAAGCCGGCCGTCACGGGCGGCGACCGGTTCGCGTCTTAGGTGGCGAACAATTCAAACGCAGATGGCCCCCGGAATTCCGGGGGCCATCCGAGCATTTTTGCGCTGATTAAAGAATGATTCCGAGGCCGATGAGCAGGCCAACAACGGCCAGTCCGAGAGATCCGAGCAGCATGATGCATCCCTTTCAGATAGTTGGATATTTTCTACCATAGACAAATTTGTCGCATTCAACAACTTTCAATTACTTCTTACCGATCGGGAAGGCCATCCAGCGGATCTAACTGCCACCCGGCCCCGACGCGAATCAGGTTGCGGGCCAGCGGCATCTGGTGCGAGGCGCTCTCCACGATGTGCATGAGGTAGCCGGCGGTGTTGACGAATACCACGATGTCCCCCACCGCGAGTCCACGGGGAAAGCGCATGCGCCGCAACGTGATCAGCTCTGCCTCGATGCAATACGCGCCCACCAGGAAGCCCTCCGCCGCCGGCGAGCGGTCCGCCGCGGGATCGGGGTTGGGCAGCAGGATCGGGTCCACAAGGAAGTCGTCCGCCGCGGACCGGCACTGGGTTCGGTTCATTGCCAGCACCGCGAGCCACGAGCCGTCCGCCAGCTGCTTGCGCGCCTCCACCCGGGCCGCTGTCAGTCCGCAGCCCTCGAGCAGCGCGCGCCCCGGCTCCAGCTGCAGCGCCAACCCCAGTCGGCGCAAGCGGACGGCAGCGCTCTCTCCTGCCCCGCCCGCAGGGGTTCCGTCCAGAATCTGCCGCAGCCAGTCACCGACGATCGTCTCCTGCCAGGCCGGGTACACCGCAGGCGCACCGTGGATCTGTCCGCCGTGGACCGCGAGGCCGAGGCCCTTATTGCGCCACGTCTGCTCGGGCCCGTCGCCCAGCAGGCCCGCTCGGTGCGCCTGCCAGAACTCCTGCCACGGAGCGGGGTCGTCCAGGTAGCGGATGGGGATGCCGCCGCCCAGGTCGACAAAGCGCAGCGTGGCCCCGGTCTGCTCCACCAGGTCGAGCATGCGGTGCAGCATGACGACTCGGTCGCCAATGTCGTAGCCGTCCAGGTGCACGTGCAAGCCGACAACCTCGACGTGCGCGCCGGGATCCGTGAGCAGCCCGCGGACCTCGCCCACCGGCAGGCCAAAGCGCGACAGCGGCCGGTGCGGCAGGTCCGGGGCCACGCGCGGCGCGATGCGGGCAAAGATCCCGTTAGCCGCCGCGCACGCCCGGATCGCCGCCAGCTCGTCGGCGCTGTCGACCGAGATCGCCACCCCTGCGCGGATCGCACGGTCCAGCACCCGCGCGGGCTTGACCGCCGCAGTCAGGATGACCTTTTCTGGTTCCACCCCGCGGGCGAGCACCTGCGCCAACTCGTCGTCGCTGGAGACGTCGATGCCATGGCCCGCGGCGGCGGCCTGATCCACCAGAGCCAGTGCCTTATTCGCCTTGCGCGCGAAGCAAATTCGGACCGTGACCCCCAGCTCGGCCCCGGCCGCCACCAAGGCCGCCGCATTCGCTGTCAACGGTTCAGGGTCGATGAGGTTCACGGGGGAACCGTGCGCGGTCAGCAGCTCGGCCAGCCCCACGTGGTCCAACGTCTCGACTTGCCATGGCCGCAGCCGGCCCGGCAGCGGCACCAGCCCCGCCATCGCGTCCCGGAGTCCGGGCGCTGGGCCCGCGGCGTGCTCGTCCATCACAGCTCCTCCGTCATCTCACACTCATCTTGAGGTCCGAGCCGAGCCGGGCCGCCATCCGGGCGCCCCAGCGGTCCAGTCCTGGATGCTGGACCCGGGTCAGCGTGTCGTTGCCGATGACGACGTCCTCGGTGACACGTCCCGCCGCAGAGAGCCCCGGAACCGGCGCGCCGTCGGCCCCGATCACCCGGGCCTGCCCGTCCACGTCGACTCCCCGGCGCGCGCCCCTAGTCCGGGCCAGGCCACGCTCGGCCAGCGCGGACCACAGCGCCGACCCCAGGTGCAGACCCGGTGGCGCGAGCACCGCGTCCACCACGAGCCCGGCGCCGGTGGCGCGCACCGCGTCCGGGAGGGTGCCCCCGGCGCGGACCCGCAGGCGGCCGGACGCCAACAGCCCCGCGAGGATGCGCGCGTTGACCAGGGGCGGGCCGAACGCCAGCCGTTCGAGCTCCGGGCTCAGCTCTCGGTAGCCGGGCCAACCGGCGGGGTGCGGGCCGCAGTCCTGCTCAGCGCGCGCGACCACCACCGGATACAGCCAGCGCCAGGCCTCTCCGAGCGCCCAGCGGGCATCTGGCGGCCGCCGCCCGCTGGCGATGGAGATGGAGGTGCGCAGCCGGCGCAGCGCCTGCGCGGTCACGTCTCCTGCAACGCTCACGGGTGCCGTCAGCCGCGCCCACTCCCGGTCGATCTCCCCCGCACGCCCGGGGCCGAGGAGCATCGCCGCCGCGTCCTGGATCAGTGGGCCCAGCGGCCGCTCGCCCGCCCACGCCTCCGGTCCGCCGACGGGCATCGCCGCGCGCAGCCGCGCCCGCACCACGTCGCCGGGCTTGGCCTCCATGAGACGGCCGGTCCGACTCCACCAGGTGAGCCGCGGGCGCTGGCCCCCGCCCTCGGAGGTGAATGCGAGGGCAGTGTCGATCGCCGTGAGCGCCGCGCCGCGGATGAGCACTGCGGCCTGCGGGCCCGCCACGTCCGCCGCCCGGGCAACCAGGCTCGGCAGCGGCAGCGCCTGGATCGCCGCGACACCCTCGACCCGTCCGGGCAACTGTCCCGGCCAGGTGGGCGCGTGGCCGGTCAGGACCAGCACCTCGTCGAAGTTCCCGTACGACGCCTGGCCGGTCTGGATTCGCCACCGCCCGGGCGCGCGCTGATCAGGCTCGGTCAGCAGGGCGAACTCCCGCACGTGGCACAGCCGATCGCCCCAGTGCTCGGCCAGCCGACCGGCCATCGCCGTCAGATAGCGCCCCGCGAGGGCCCGCGCGGGGAACTGGTCGCCGTCGTGCGCGCCGGTCGCCCGCCGCCAGTCCTCAAAGGACGGCAGGAGCCGCGCCGGCCCGCCGGGGACCGCCAGGCCGGCGTCGATGGCGTCGGCCCGCAGGTTCAAGCGCGCCCAGCCCGGCAGGTCAGCCTCATAGGCCGCCCCGACGCCGAGGTCCGTGGACGGGTCGAAGATCGTCACCGTCGTCGCAGCCGCGCACACGCCGTGCGCCACAAGGCGTTCCAACGCGAACACCGCGCGCGGGCCACCGCCGACCAGCGCGATCGAGCCGCCCATCAGGCCGGCTGCGCCAGCGCGCCCGCGGCGGCAGGCTCGGCGCGCCGCGCGAGCGCGCCCACGATCTCGTCCACCCCCGCCGGCGAAAGACCCAGCTCGCGCTCGAGCCAGTCTGGGTTGTAGAGCGTGTCGAGGTAGGCCTCTCCGCCGTCGTGCGCGAGCATCGCCACCGTCTGATCGGCCGCCAGGCCCGCGGCGATCCGGGCCGCCGCCGCCACCACCGCGCCGCCGGAGGCACCGCACAGCAGTGCCTCGCGCCGCAGCATCAGCTGGGCGCCCGCGACGCAATCCTCGTCCGAGACCATCACGACGTCGTCCGGCCGGGCCCGCCCCGCCAGGGTGGGGATCACGCCGGCGCCGATCCCAGGAAAGCGCCGCGGCCCGCTCGATGCCCCGAAGATGATGCTGCCCCGGGTATCGACAGCCACGAGACGGGTGGGGACCTGACGGCTGTCGATGTAGTCCCGCAGGCCCGAGAGCGTGCCGCACGAGGACGCCGCGACGACCACGACGTCCGGCGGGCTGCCGGCCTGCGCCCACAGCTCGGCGGCGGTGCCGGCGCAGTGCGCCGCGGGGTTCACGGGGTTCGCGTACTGGTTGGGCCAGTGCCAGCCCGGATGCGCGGCCAGCGCCGCGCTGACCGCCGCGATCCGCGCGGGCAGCCACTCCCCGCTCACCGGATCCGGCTCGGTCACCCGCATGACATCGGCCCCATACGCCCGCATCAGGTCCACCTGCCGCGGGTTGGTGCGCGGGTCGACGACGGCGTGGAACGTCACGCCCCGTAGGCAGCACTGCTGGGCGAGGGCGACGCCGAGGTTGCCGGAGGTGGACTCGATCACGTGCCCGCCGGTCCGCAGCCCGCTGTGGGCCATCGCGGCGGTCATCATCGCGTCGGCCACCCGGTCCTTCGCGCTGCCCGCGGGGTTCATCCGCTCCCACTTGACCAGAACCTGCGCGGGCGAGCCTTGAAAAAGCCGGTCCAGCCTGATCAACGGGGTGTTCCCGATCAGGCCCCGCATGCCGGACACGACGCCGGGCAGCGCAGTCCCGTCATTGTCTCCGCCGACCTCACTCGCACGGTGTTTTCCCATATTTCAAAATGGTACGCACGGTTGCCCCGGGTCGCAGGACTTACCGAGAGGCCCGGCCTCAGCCCCCGACGCCTACCCGTTCCGCCGCCGTGTACCTGGTCACGAGCGCCGCGGTGGAGCTGTCCAGCACCGGCGCGTCGGGCGCCGCAGTGCCCTGCAGCTGGTCCAGGATCTGGTTCGCGAGGGTCTTGCCGAGCTCGACGCCCCACTGATCGAACGAGCCGACACCCCAGATCCAGCCCTGGGTGAAGACCTTGTGCTCGTAGAGCGCGACCAACTCGCCCAGCGCGTGGGGCGTGAGCTTGTCGACCAGGATCGTCGAGGTCGGCTGGTTCCCGGGGAACGTGCGATGCGGGACCTGCTCCGGCGCGACACCGTCGCCGAGGGCCTGCGCCGCCGTCTTGCCGAACGCCAGCGCTTGGGTCTGCGCGAAGAAGTTCGCCATCAACAGATCGTGGTGATTATCCAGCTCATGTGCGGGCCGCAGGATTCCGATGAAATCGCAGGGTGTGAGGGTGGTGCCCTGGTGCAGAAGCTGAAAGAACGCGTGCTGGCCGTTGGTGCCCGGCGCGCCCCACACGATCGGCGCGGTGTCGATGTCGACCGGGTTGCCGCCGCGGTCCACGGATTTGCCGTTGCTCTCCATGTCCAGCTGCTGCAGGTAGCCGGGGAAGGCCGCCAGGCGGTGGTCATACGGCAGCACCGCATGGGTCTGGGCGCCGAGGAAGTTCCGATTCCAGATGCCCAGCAGGGCCAGCAGCACGGGCAGGTTCTGTGTGAGCGGGGCGCTCCGGAAATGCTGGTCCATCGAGTGCGCGCCGGCCAGGAAGTCCTGGAACTGGGCCGGGCCGATGGAGATCATGAGCGAGAGCCCGATGGCCGAGGGCAGGGAGTAGCGGCCGCCCACCCAGTCCCAGAACTCGAACATGTTGGCCTCGGCGATGCCGAACTCCGCCACCGCGGCCGTGTTGGTGGAGACCGCGACGAAGTGGCTGCGCACCGCGGCGGGGTCGGCTATCGCCGCCAGCAGCCAGCCGCGCGCGGTCTCCGCGTTGGTGAGGGTCTCGATGGTGCCGAACGTCTTCGACGAGACTATGAACAGCGTCTCGTGGGGATCGAGTCCGCCCAGCGCCTCGGTGATGTCCCCGCCGTCGACGTTCGAGACGAACCGCATCTCCAGGTCCGGGTCGGCGAAGTCGACCAGGGCCCGGCAGGCCATCGCGGGGCCGAGGTCGGAGCCGCCGATGCCGATGTTGACGACCGTGCGGATGCGCCGGCCGGTGAACCCGAGCCAGTGCCCGCCCCGCACCTGCTCCGCGAACTCGGCCATCCGGTCCAGCACCCCGTGGATCTGCGGCATCACGTCCTGCCCGGCCACCGAAAGGACATCGCCGCGGGGCCGCCGCAGCGCGGTGTGCAGCACGGCCCGGTCCTCCGTGCTGTTGATCGGCGCGCCCGCGAACATCGCCTCGATCGCCTCGCCCAGCCCTGCGGCCTCCGCCAGCTCTGCCAGCAGATCGAGGGTCTCAGCGGTGATCCGCTGCTTCGAGTAGTCGAGATAGATGCCGTCGTGCTCGGCGGTGAAACTCGCCCCCCGCCCAGCGTCCGCGGCGAAGAGGTCCCGCAGGTGCGCGGACTCCATCGCCAGGTGGTGCTCCTGGAGCGCCCGCCACTGTGCCGTCTGTGAGATCGTCGTCGTGGTGATGTGCGCAGTCGTGGTGATGCTCATCGGATTGCCGGCCTCTCGTCGTGGCCACCGAAGGCGTGGCGCATCGCGGACAGCGCCTTGTCCCCGAACTCACCCTCCTGACGGGAGCTGAACCGCTGATACAGCGCGGCGGTGAGCACGTGGGCGGGGATGCCCTCGTCGACGGCGGCCTGCACAGCCCAGCGCCCCTCGCCGGAGTCCGACACCCGGCCGGAATACTCCGACAGCTTGGGATCCGCGCGCAGCGCCTCTGCCGTCAGGTCCAGCAACCAGGACCCGATGACGCTGCCGCGGCGCCACACCTCGGCGATCTCGTCGACCTGGAAGTCGTACTGATAAGCCTCGGGGTTGGCCAGCGGCGCGGTCTCCGCGTCGGCGGCGCGGTCGGCCGCCCCGATGTTGGCGCCGCGCAGGATCGCGAGGCCCTCGGCCAGTGCGGCCATCTGCCCGTACTCGATGCCGTTGTGCACCATCTTCACGAAGTGCCCCGCCCCGGCCGGGCCGCAGTGCAGGTAGCCGTGCTCCGCCGGGCTCGGCGCGTCCGGCCCGCCCGGGGTGCGCGGAGCGGCGGTGACGCCCGGCGACAAGGCCCGGAAAATGGGGTCCAGCCGCTGAACCACCGGCGCTTCCCCGCCGATCATGAGGCAGTAGCCACGGTCGAGGCCGTGCACCCCGCCGCTGGTGCCCACGTCGAGGAAGTCGATGCCCCGCTCGGCCAATTCTCCTGCGCGCCGCGCCCCGTCGCGGTGGTGGGAGTTGCCGCCGTCGATGATCACATCGCCCTCGTCGAGGACCCCCGCCAACTCGGCGACCACAGTGTCGGTCACCGCCGCAGGCACCATCACCCAGACCGCGCGCGGCTGCCGAAGCCGAGCCGCCAGCTCCCGGACCCGGGCGACCGCCTCCGCGCCCTCGGCCTCCAGGCTCGCCGCCGCGTCCCAGTCCTTGTCGTGGATGACGACTTTGTGCCCCGCCTGCATAAGCCGCCGCGCCAGGTTCGCGCCCATCCGGCCCGCGCCGATAATCCCGATCTGCATGTCAGGCCACCTTGCTCTGGTTGTGGAGGGCGTCGAGGCTCTCCCCGACGCAGGCGAGCAGCGCCCGCCAGGATTCTTGGAACTTTGCGATCCCCTCGCGCTCGAGCAGCGTGACCACATAGGTGTAGTCGATGCCGAGCGCGGCAAGGTCGCCGAACACCTGCCGGGCGTCGCCATAGGTGTCGCTGACCCTGTTCCCACGCACGACGCCGTGGTCCGCGACGGCGTGCAGCGTCGACTCGGGCATGGTGTTGACCGTGTCGGGGGCGACGAGGTCGATCACATAGCGGGTGTCGTCGAACGTCGGGTCCTTGACTCCGGTCGACGCCCACAGGAGCCGCTGCGGCCGCGCCCCATCCTCCGCGAGCGACTGCCAGCGCGGCGTCGCGAGCAGCGCCTCGAAGCGCTCGTAGGCTAGGCGCGCGTTCGCGATCGCGGCGTGCCCGCGCACCATCAGCGCCTCCTTGGTGCCCACCGCGTCCAGCCTGGAATCGATCTCGCTGTCCATCCGGCTGATGAAAAATGATGCGACGGAGGAGATCCCGCCTAAGTCGCGGCTGGCCGCACGGGCCAGTTCCAGGCCCTCGAGGAAGGCGAGCGACACCGCCTCGTACCGCGCCACCGAGAAGATGAGCGTGGCGTTGACGCTGATGCCCTCCGCCAGGCACGCCGTGATCGTCGGGAGGCACTCGACGGTGGCGGGGATCTTGATCATCACGTTCGGGCGGTCGATCAGCCAGCGCAGCAGTCGCGCCTCGGCGAGGCTGCCGACCGCGTCGTGGGCCAGCCCGGGGTCCACCTCGATGGAGACCCAGCCCTCGCGCCTGCCCGATTCCCGGTGGACCGCGGCCAGCACGTCGCAGGCCGCCCGCACGTCCTGGCAGGTCAACCTCCGCGTTGCCTCCGCGGGCCCAGCGCCGCATCGGGCGAGGTCGGCAAGCGCCTCGTCGTAGGCCCCGCCGCCGGTGATCGCCGCGTGGAAGATCGCAGGGTTGGTCGTCACCCCGCGCACCCCCTGCTCGCGCACCAGTCGCTCGAGGTCGCCGGACCGCAAGCGCGTCCGGCTCAGATCGTCCAGCCACACCGCGACGCCCGCGTCCGCCAGCTGCTCCACCGAGTTCTGCATGCAAGACCCCTTTGCGATTGACCAATGCTTGCACGAATCCGTGCATCAACTGCACGCAATCATGCAACTGAGGCGGAGTGATGTCAACGGTCTACGCTGCCTCCCGGTAGCATTGCCACCGCAGACAGCGCAGACATGCGCGTTTTGGCGCAGGCGACCACACCACGATCGGGCACAACAGGGGGCACCATGACGTCGAGCACGCGGCAGCGGGAGATCCTGCACCAACTGCTCGCCGACGGGTACGTCGAGGCCAAGGCCCTGGCCGACCGGTTCGAGGTGGACGCCTCGACGATCCGCCGAGACCTGGACGCCCTCGCCCGCGCCGGCCACGTGCAGCGCACTCACGGCGGAGCCCGGCCCACGCCCGGCGCGGTGATCGAGCTGCCCTACGCGCTCAAACGGGACACGCAGCTCGCAGAGAAGGCCGCCATCGCCCGCGCCGCCGCCGACCACGTGCGCGACGGCGACACGGTGATCCTCGACAGTGGATCCACCACTTACGCTGTGGCGCAAGCGCTTCGGCACCGCGAGGGCTTGACGGTGATCACCAATGATCTGCGCATCTGCAAGTTCGTCGCCACGATTCCGGGCATGCGTCTGCTGGTCACCGGCGGCGAACTCCTGGACTCCGTCTTCACCCTGATCGGCGAGCACGCGCTCCGCTTCTTCGACGACTACACCGCCGACGTGACGTTCCTCGGCGCCGACGCCGTCGACCCGCGCGCCGGCATCACCAACACCAACACCCTCGAGGTGCCGATCAAGCGGGCCATGATCGCGGCTGGCCAGCGCACCGTCGTCGTCGCCGACAGCACGAAATTCGGCCGCCGCACCCTGGCGAAGATCGCCGCCATCGACGAGGTGGACACGATCCTCACCGACGCGGAGATGCCCGAGGACGTGGCCGCCGACTACGGGCCGCGCCTGACTCGCTGCCCGATTGAGGCGTAGCTGCGAATCCCCCGGGACCGCCGGGCCACACCACCGGCGAGATCTACCGGCGAGCACCCACACAGCGGCGATTTCAGCGATACTCGCATGGTGAGCCGGTCACGTCATCGCCCAGCCAGCCACACGACCGTGAGGATGCCCCATGCTGCTCCGCCTGCCCGGCGTCTACCCCCCACAGCAAGACACCTGGCTGCTCGCCGACGTGCTGGCCGACGAGAAACTGGGTAGCGGGACCCGACTGCTGGACCTCTGCACCGGGACCGGCGCCCTGAGCGTGCGCGCCGCCGACTGCGGGGCCGGACACGTCACCGCGATCGACATCTCCCGGCGCGCGCTGGCCACCGCCTGGGTCAACTCCCGGCTGCACGGGCATCGGGTTCGCGTGCTGCGCGGCGACCTCACGGCACCCGTTCGGGATGAGCTGTTCGACGTGGTGGTGTCGAACCCGCCGTATGTCCCGGCGCACGGGGACACACTGCCCACGCGCGGCTCCGCACGCGCCTGGGACGCCGGCACGGACGGGCGCCTGCTGCTAGACCAGATCTGCGTGCAGGCGCCGGAGGTGCTCGCCACGGGCGGGGTGCTGCTGCTGGCGCAGTCTGCGCTCAATGGCGTGGCCAAGACCTGGTCGATGCTCGAGGAGCAAGGATTGTCCGTCGAGGTCGCGGCTCAAGTCGACATCCCTTTTGGGCGAGTGCTCTCCGCTCGCGCGGAGCTCTTCGAGGCGCGCGGACTGATCCGCCCGGGCGAGCGCACAGAGGGGTTGCTGGTGCTCCGCGCCACCAAGTAGTCCGCGCCACCAAGTAGCACGGCGTCAGCGCGTCACACGGCCGGGGCGCGGAGCGAGCTCTCGCCCCTCGACCAGCAGCCGGTGATGTGCGCGCCGAGCAGGTCGTCGAGCGCAAGGCACGCGGCCGCGCCGAAGATGATGTCCGCCGCCAGCTCGGGACGCTGCTGCGCGAGACCACCAGCGAGGTCGCGGACAACGATCTGCTCATGCACCGAGTCCGCCTCGACGTGCTCGTCGTAGAACAGCGTCGCAGCCCGGCCGAAGCCCAAGCGCCGCAGACCCGCGCTGTAGTCCTTGCTGGGCGCGGAGGAGGTGGTCTCCACCGCGCACAGGTGCCCCACCAACGCCCCCAGTAGACGCCGGTGCAGCCCGAAGAGGGATAGCGCGTTCAAGCTCGCCAACGTCACCGAAGGGACAAGGTCGAGATAGTGCGCGTATTGGCTCGACAGGCCGAGCTCGCGCATCGTCGTCGCGAACAACGTGGAGTGCATCCGCTCGAGGCGGCCGCCTCCGTACTCGTCCGCCTGCACCTCCACCAACGCGCCCTTCGGCGCCCCCGCGAGCCGCGGGATGCCGAGCGTGTGGACGTCGGCTTCCCGAAGCTGGTTGAGGGATCGATGGATCAGCACCTCACGGAACTGCTCGACGTCCGCCTCCCGCGCCATGAACGTGGACATGCCCGGCCCGGCGGATGGGGCCGTCATCTCCCACAGGCGCGGCACCACAGCCTCGGGGCCATCCTCGGCGGGTACAGCTCCGATCTCGCGCAGCGCGGCCTCGAACACGGCTTCCAAAGTAGCCCGGCCCGCGAGCAGGTCGAGGTCCCACTCCCACCGGTCCGACACCTCGCTGAGCCCCTGCAAATGCAATTCGTACAGTATCGTGAGCGACAACTGGGCGTCCTCGTCGAAGACAATCCAGCGATGATCGCGATTCCCATCCACCAGTGCCTGCGCGGCGGCCGCGAAACCTGGGTTCGCTTCGAGGCCGGAGAGCACCGCAATCAAATGCGCGCTCAGCGGACCACGCGCGCTCGGCATCGGCATCCGCGTGCCGCGCGGGGCTTCCAGATCGATTTGCATGGAGGACACATGAACTCCGTTTCCAACCCTCAAAGCGACAATGATGACGTCACCATCACAGTGTGCCCGGACGGGCCACTGCTTGTGCGCGGACCTGTGACCTTAATCGACGCCGACGGGAATCCGATCAAGAAGGAACGTCCCACCATCGCCCTGTGCCGCTGCCGGGGGACCTCGATAGCCCCCTTCTGCGACGGTACGCACAAGAAGAGGCGGCGTCGACAGAGCTCGACCTAGAGCCTCGGCGGCTGCGCTTGGATCGCCGTCCCCAGCCAACGCCGCAGGTAGGCCCGCAGCTCGTCGTCGGTGCGCGGCGGGCTGCCGGGGGACAAGAAGAAGGACTGCATCGTGCGCAGCACGTATTCCACGAGTCCCTCGAGCGCCGCGTCGTCGTAGCCGTGCCGCTCCCAGTCCACGTCGAAGCGCCGGATCATCGTCAGGCCGAACCCCCTCGCCTCGGCGGAGGTGAGGCCGTCGCGGTTCAGGCTCGGGTGGTCGCCGGTGAGCAGGATTCCCAGGTGAGGGGTGCGGCGCACGTCGGCGAGGGTGAAGATCACGCCCTCGGTCATCGCCTCCGCGGGATCCGCGAGCCCGCGCACCCGCTCTGCCAGCCGGTCGAGGAAGCCGTCGACCGAAGCGATCGCGGCGGCCCGCATGAGGTCATCCGCCTTGGGGAAGTACCGGTAGACCGTCTGCCGGATCACGCCGAGGGTCTCGGCGACGTCGGCGATGCTGATCGCGGTGCCCGTGCGCCCGATCAGCTCGACCGCCGCGTCGACTATCCGCTGCGCCGCATCCTCGTCGTTCTCCGGGGGGCTACCGCCCCACCCGCGCCTTCGTGCCAATGCCCGCGTCCTCGACTCGAATCGGTGTCGATCGACTGAGCGTCCATCGGTATCAAGGCCCGAAGGTAGCACAGAGACGAAAGTGATCATACAACCTTGCGTCATTGTGTATGGTCAGTGTCCACGGCTTCGAATCACCAGTGCGGGGCCATCTGACCAGCCCACTTCTCGAATCACGAGGTACCGCGCAGTGACCGACCTACAGATCCGAAAGATGAACTTCGCATTTGCGGACCACCACGTCCCGTTCCTGTGGAACGAGGCGAATCCGGCGTGGTCGAGCATGTCCAACGCCGTCTCTTTCCTGGCCATCGGCTTCGAGAAGATGATCCTGTCGCTGATGCGCGAGGTCATCCCCACGATCACCGACCCCGCGATCGCCGAGGAGGCGGACGCGTTCATGCGCCAGGAGGGCCAGCACTCGGCCGCGCACCGCCAGCACGTGCGGGGCCTGATCACGAGCTATCCCGGCCTGCAGGAGACGCTCGACGAGGTGGTCGGGGAATTCGACCGACTCTCCGCCGAGACCTCGCTCAACTACCGGCTGGCGTATACCGCCGACCTCGAGGCCACCTTCACCCCGGTGTTCAAGCTGATGCTCGACAACGAGGCCACCCTGTTCCAGCCGGGCGATGACCGCGTCGCGTCGCTGTTCATCTGGCACTTCGTGGAGGAGGTGGAGCATCGCAGCTCCGGCCTGAAGATCTTCAACGAGGTGGTGGACAGCGAGTTCTACCGGATGCAGATGGCCCCGTCGATCTTCAACCACGTCCTGAAGGTCATCATGATCGCCTGCGAGGGCTTCAACGACCACGTCCCCCTCGAGGAGCGGCAGGTCGACGCGATGTCGATGTTCGCCCGCTACCGCGCCAAGCAGAAGCTCAACAAGTGGCTGCCGGGGCGCACCTACACCTACAACGGCACCTCGCCCCGGGCGTTCGACGGCCTTAAACTCGGCGAGCAGCTCACCGCGTTGGCCGGCGTCGTCCGCAGCCAGATGCCTGGCCATAACCCCGACCACGAGAACCTGCCCGCGCTCGCCGGGGACTGGTTCCAGCGTTATGACGACGGCTACGACGTCACGCGCTGGTACACCGCCTCCGCCAGCGCCAACGGGGGGAAGAGCTGATGTCTAACCTCTGCTCCCCCACCTTCTCCGACCTCGCTGTCCGGATGGGCTTCTCCTGCGAGGAAGCCGGCGGCATGATGGAGTTCCGCAGCCCGACGGCGCTGGAGAACTGGACGCTCCCGGTCCTCGAGTACACGATCATCCTCGGCTCGATCCTCGCGCTGGTGCTCGCGATCGTGCGCCTGCGCCGAGACCGCGACCCCACGAACATCGTGCTGTGGTTCGGGGCCTGCGCCTTCCTATTCATCATCGAGCCGCCCCTGTACTTCCCCGCCGCCTTCGGCATCGAACAGCACGTGGACACCATGTTCGCCCACAACGTGTTCACCGTGGACTTCATGTGGGGCCGGCTCCCGCTCTACATCATCGCCATCTATCCGCTGATGGCCACGATGGCCTTCGAGCTGGTCCGGATGCTCGGGGCCTTCCGCCGCTACAGCGGATTCGGCGGCGCGCTGATCGGCGCGGCCTGCGTCGGCTTTGTCCACCACGCGTTCTATGAGATCTTCGACCAGCTCGGCCCGCAACTGCGCTGGTGGGAGTGGTCTCTCGACAACCCCATCAACCAGCCGTTCTTTGACTCCGTCCCCTTCCCCAGCGTCGCCGTGTTCGCCGCGCTGTGGCCGATGTCGCTGGCGTTCTGCGTGCAGTATTTCGTGGGCCGGCATGTGGACGCGGGCAAGAAGTACACGGGGATCGGCATCGTGTGGCGCACCATCATGGTCGGCCTCACCGCCTCGGTCGGCGTGTTCATCCTGCCGATTCCGGCGACGGTCCTGGGGATCGGCAGCGACACGCGCCGCGGCTTCGTCTACGGGGCCGAGCTGGCGATCTTGTCGGTGGTCGCCATCGTGGTGCTGTACCGGCAGTGGTCGCGGCTCCGCGCTGAGGGCTCTGGCCCCGGAAATCAAGGCAGCGGGTACATCAACAAGCCCATCCGCTACTTCGCGATCTTCTACCTCGCCGTCCTGGCTCTGCTGTGGGCGACCGCGCTGCCCGACTACTTCGGGGCCGTCGACGGCGTCACCGCCAACGGCGATCCCACCGGCAGCCTCTGGTACACGCTGGGCTGCTTCGCGGTGGGCATCCTGGTGATCGTCGCGACGTACACGGTCCCGCAGGTGGCCCCGGCCCCGGCGGCTGTCGCGCCCGAGGACGAGCAGGAGTCCGTGCGCACAACCTAAGAGCCTCAAGCGCGAACTGCCCCCGGCCATTTGGCCGGGGGCAGTCCTATGACGCAGATAATGCTGCCGAGGCCGTTCAGCAGGGCGCCGAGGATGGTTCCGACCCCACCTCGTGAACCCCGTGCCGCCACCCGCGGTTGGGTATGGTGCTGACCAGCACAATCCACCGATCGTATTGGGAGCACCTATGCCGTATCTCGGCCTGCTGATCATGGCCCTGTGGCTGTTCTCCCTGATCGACGCGATCACCGCGGACGACGGCGGCATCCGCCACCTGCCGAAGGCCGTATGGGTGATCGCCGTGCTCCTGGTGCCGCTCGTCGGGTCGTTGGCCTGGTTGTTCCTGGGCCGGCCCGTCCGCGGCCCAGTGTGGGGCGGCGGCACCGGTGGTGGTGCGGCGCGCCGAAATTCCCCATTCCCCGAGTACGAGACCAAACCCGGCCGCTACGTCGCCCAGACCCCCGAGGCAGACGCGGAGTTCCTGCGCCAGTGTCGGGCCCGCGCCGAGGAGCAGCGGCGCATCGAGCGCGATCGGCGCCGGGCCGAGGGCTGACCGCAAACCCGCTATATTCGAGCAGCCGAAGCTGTTCCCGAGCACAGAGGGTGAGGCAACATTGTCCTTCCAGGCGTACCTCGACACCATCGAGGACAAGACCGGCCTGACGCCGCGACAGCTTCTCGCGCTGGCGCACGACCGCGGGCTCGACAAACCGCCGGTCAAGGCGGGCGCGATAATCGACTGGCTCAAGGAGGATTACGGCCTCGGTCGCGGTCACGCGATGGCGGTGGTCCACATTGTCAAGAACGGACCGACGATCAGCGACAAGCACGTCGGCTCCGCGGGTAGCCACCGTGACGAGTCCACTGAGCTCTGGCTAGACGGAAAGAACAGCAAACCCGCATAACGTCGCATGCTGCGGCACGCGTGCCTGCGGCCTTCGCGCACCCGATGAGAGGCCTACCAATGCGGTTGTCAGTAGTGGACCTGGGGGTCGTTGCCCCGGGCACAGACGAGAAGCAGGCCCTGGCCGACTCGATTCAGCTGGCTCGGCACGTCGAGGAGTTGGGGTTCCATCGGATCTGGTTCGCCGAGCACCACGTGAGCGCCATGGGCGCCTCGCACCACCCGGAGCTGCTCATCGCAGCCGTCGGGGCCCTGACCTCTCGGATCCGCGTCGGCTCCGGCGCGGTGTTGATGAACCACTACAGTCCCTTCAAAGTCGCCGAGATGTTCAAGCAGCTCGAGGCGATGTTCCCCGGCCGCGTCGACCTCGGGATGGGCCGCGCCACCGCCGGGCCGGTCATCGACATGGCGCTGCAGCGCGACCGCCAGCACCCGGCCCAGCCCGACCACACCCAGCAGGTCGCCGAGACCCTGGCCTGGCTGCACGGCGGCTTCCCCGACGAGCACCCGTTCGCCACGTCGCGGGTGCTGCCGTCGGTGCCCGAGGTGCCGCAAACCTGGCTGCTCGGGTCCAGTCCCAGCGGATCGAACCTGGCCGCGGGCCTGGGCATCGGCTACACCTTCGCCGGGTTCATCAACCCACCCGGCGCGGCGTCCGCCCTGCGGAACTATCGCCAGCAATTCCGGCCCCAAGAGTTCGGCTTGCAGCAACCGCGGGCGATCCTGGCCGTCAACGTCACCGTCGGAGACACCGCCACCGACGCGCAGCGCCTCGTCGGCTCACCCAAGGCCTATTACGCGCGGCTATACCGGGGCGACACCGGCACCCTCGTGCCCGCCGCCGACGTGGCGGCCAGCGAGTTGACGCAGGCCGAGCGGGACCAGCCCACCAGCATCGTCAACGGCCAGTGGCCGCAGTTCGTGGCCGGCGACCCCGGTCAGGTCCGGGCCACGTTGGAGCAGATGGTCGAGGAGAGTGGAGCCGACGAGGTGATGGTGCAGAACCTGATCGCCGACCCCGTGGACCGGCAACACTCGCACACGCTGCTGGCGGAGGCGTTTGGGCTGTAGCATTGTGCTACGGACCCTACCGCCGCGTGAAGGGACAGAATCCATGCCGAGCGCCACTGACCGCCCCACCCGAGTCGACCGCGAGCTTTTCGACAGCGCCGCTGCAGAGGGCAAACGCCAAAGCCGATCCGCGAAGCAGCAACTCGACCATTGGATCCGAGTCGGCCGTGCCGTGTCCAGCCACGAGTCCGCGGCACGCAGCCGCGTAGAGGCGGCCTTGGCCGGAGCTTTGGGGCTGGACGAGCTGACCTCCGACGAGGGGGTCGTGTTCAATGCCGAGGTCAGCGCAGCCATCGACAGCAGACTGGCGGACACTGACTATGGCGCGATCTTGGCCGAGCAGGGCGTCACCACCGTCAGCTTGGACGATGACGGCAATATGGTCGAGCGCCGCCCCGGCGGAGCCGTCACCATCCGCGACGCGCGCGGCTGAGCAGCCACTCCACCGTATGAAGCGACTCGACCTCATCGTCGGCTCCAACGGCGCGGGAAAGTCCACGTTTGTCCAGATAACCCTGGGGCCGCTGCTCCCCCGAAGCGTGTTCGTCAACGCGGACGAGATCGCCAAAGAGCGCTGGCCCCACGATCCCGTGCACCACTCCTACGATGCGGCCCGGGTCGCGACGGCCACCCGTAGCCGGCTCATCGAACTCGGCCGGTCGTTCATCGCGGAGACCGAGTTCTCCCACCCGTCCAAGTTGGACCTCGTCGCCGATGCCCTCGCAGCCGGTTACGAGGTCCACCTCCATGTGGTGCTGATCCCCGAGGACCTGGCCGTCGAGCGCGTCGCGTGGCGGGTGCACGCCGGCGGGTATTGGAAGCTCGTGGCCACCGCGATCGACCTAGCCGACACCGCGACGGTCTACGACAACAGCTCGCTGCGTGGGCCAAGGGTGGTGGCGCGGATGAGCGGCGGATTCAGCGTCGGTGCGCCAGCCTGGCCAGCCTGGTCCCCCGAGGCGCTTGCCGCGCGGTGGCCCACCATCGGCTGAGCTCCACACGGCTGTCCATCGCTCAAGCGGCGCTGCCCTCCGCCTCGAACAGCCGCGCCAGCACGTCGGCCAGCGTGATGACGCCGGCGATCGCGCCCTCCTCCACCACCACCGCCAGGTGCGTGCGGCTCTCCCGCATCGCGGCGAGTGCCTCGTGCGCGGGGGTGGACACGCCGAGCTCGAGGACCGGCCGCATCAGCTCGGCCGCAGTGTCTCCTTCCGCGGCGAGGAGGGTGTCCCGCACGTGGACGACGCCGCGGGCGACGCCGTCGTCGAGCACCAGGATCCGCAGGTGGCCGGTGCGCATGGACGCCACGCGGATCTGCGCCGGCGTCGAGGCAGAGGCGACCACCGTGATCTCCTGGTCGCGGCGCAGCAGCGCGCCCACGGTCACCGTCTGCATCTCCAGCGCCCCGCTGAGCTGGGCGGAGTAGGCGGCATCGAGCGCCCCGACGTCCGCCGAGTGCTCGACGAGGTGCCACAGCGCCGCGGCGTCCTGCCCGCCCCCGACCTGGTCCGCGGGATCCACGCCCACCTTGAGCAGCAGCCAGTTCGCCATGTTGTTGAGCACCCGCAGCAGCGGGCGCGTGCACCACATGAACCCCCGCATAGGAATCGCCAGCATGGTGGCCGAGCGCTCGGGGTGCGCGATGGCCCAGGACTTCGGGGCCATCTCGCCGATCACCAGGTGCAGGAACGTCACGATGATCAACGCGAGGACGAATCCCGCGATGTCCGCGCCCCACAGCGGCAGGCCCGCGGTGTTGAAGACGGGGGTCAGCCAATGGTGCACGGCCGGCTTGGTGATCGCGCCGAGCGCCAGGGTGCACACGGTGATACCGAGCTGCGAGCCCGCAAGTAGGACCGTCAGCTCCGACGCGCTGCGCAGGGCTGCGCGGGCAGACTTGCTGGTGGCGGCTGCGTCCTCGAGCCGGTGCCGCTTGGCGGAGATAAGGGCGAACTCCACCGCCACGAAGAACGCGCTGGCCGCGATAAGGACCACGGTCAGGGCCAGGACTATCCAGGGGTTGGACATCAGCGCGCGTCCTCCTCAGTCTTGGATTCGGCCAGTCTCAGCCGCAGTTCGGATGGCACATGGCGGTCGATGCCGAGGACCTCGATGACCAGGACTCTCTCCGGCGACCCGTCCACCAACAGGCTGGCGGGGCCGGGATCGAGGGGGACGCGGATGCGGGCGCCCACCTCGGGCAGGTCGCGGTGGTAGGCGATGGCCAGGCCGGCGAGGGTCTCGTAGTCCCCCTCCGGCAGGTCGCGGCCGATCACCCGCTCGACCTCATCGATGTTCAGTCCGCCGTCGAAGCGCCAGGAGCCATCCGCGTCGGGCGGCCGCTCGGGGGCATCCGGATCGTGCTCGTCCTCGATCTCGCCGACGAGCTCCTCCGCGATGTCCTCGACGGTGAGGATCCCGGCGAAGCCGCCGTACTCGTCGACGACGCAGGCGAGCTTGCTCTTCGACTCGGTGAGCTCGGCGAGCGCGCGGGGCAGCGGGAGCGAGGCGGGCAGCAGCAGGGCCGGCCGCGCGATGTCCGCGGCTGTGCCTGCGTACGGCGGCTCCAGGGCCAGCACGTCATGTAGATGCACGACGCCCACAATGTCGTCGGGGTCCCCGCCGAGCACGGGGTAGCGCGAGTGCCCGGTCCCCATCAGCGCCCGCACCTTCTCGAGGGAATCTGTGGCGGCCACGGTGTCCACCCTGGTGCGGGGGATCGTCGCGTGCTCTACGGGGCGGGTGGGGAAGTCCAGGATCCGGTCGAGGACGTGGGAGAGCTCCGTGGGGAGGTCACCGGCCTGGCGCGACGCGGACACGATGTGCTCGAGGTCCCGGGCCGTTGCCGAGTGCTCGACGTCGTGGACCGGCTCGATCCGCAGTGCCCGCAGCAGCAGGTTCGACGCCTGATCGAAGAACCAGATCAGCCAGCCGAACAGCCGCAGGTAGATCGTGGTGGACCGGGCGAGTGCGCGGGCCACCGGCTCGGGCCGCGCGATCGCGAGGTTCTTGGGAAACAACTCCCCGAACAGCATCTGCACCAGCGTGGAGAACACCAGCGCGACCACCGTGCCGATGGCCAGGCCGACGGCCGCGCCCAGGCCGATGTCGCCGAATACCGTGCCGATCGAGACACCGATCAGCGGCTCCGCGACATAGCCGACCAGCAGCCCAGTCACGGTGATCCCGAGCTGGGCGCCCGAGAGCATGAAGGAGGTCCTGCGGGTGACGGCGAGGGCACGCTCGGCGCCCGCGTCCCCAGCCTCGGCCTGGGCCTTCAGGCGGGAGCGGTCGACGGCCATGAACGCGAACTCTTGGGCCACGAAGTACCCGGTGATGGCGGTGATCAGCAGGACCGCGAGCACGCCGAGCAGCAGGGTGAGGAACAACATCATCGGCCGGATACCGCCTCGCGCTGGGCACAGGTGATATCCGGCCTGAATCTATGGCTGTCCATTGCTCCTCTGAGTGGGTGGGGCGACCGCGGGTCGGTCGCTCAATTGTCTTTACGCACGGCGACCGGGAAAAGTTCCCGCGGTCCGATTAGAGCAGGCCAGCCGCCTGTAGGGCCGTCCGCAGAATCTCCTGGTGCTCCGGCGGGCCCTGCCGCAGCGGCATACGGAGGTGGTCGGACTCGATCACGCCGAGCATCTTCATCGCGGCCTTCGCCTGGATCGCGCCCTGCGAGACGTGCATGATCGCGTCGACGACTGGGATGACCTGCGCGTTGATCTCCCGGGCCCGGGCCAGGTCGCCGCGGTCGACACACGCGATCATCTCCGCGTACTTCTCGCCCGCCACATGCCCGACCACCGAGACCACGCCCGCGGCCCCCTGCGCGAGGTGCGCGAGGTTGACGACGTCGTCGCCGGAGAACCACAGCAGGTCCGTCTCGGCCATGAGCCGGGCCGCCTCGAAGAAGTCGCCCTTGGCGTCCTTGACGGCCTTGACCTGCTCGATCTCGGCGGCACGGCGAATCGTGTCCGTGGCCAGCGCGGTGCCGGTGCGGCCGGGGATGTCGTAGAGCATCACGGGGGTGTCCCCGCCGGCCTCGGCGACCATGCGGATGTGCTCGAGGATGCAGTCCTGGGGCGGCTTGTTGTAGTACGGGGTGACCACCAACAGCGAGTCCGCGCCGCGGGCCACCATCTCCCGCGCCGCGCGGGCTGAGTGCTCGGTGTCGTTGGTGCCGCAGCCGGCCATCACCTTGACGCGGTCGCCGACGGCCTCGACGACGGCCTGCACGCAGTCGTAGTCCTCCCCGTCGGTGGTGGTGGGGGACTCGCCCGTTGTGCCGTTGACGAGTAGCCCGTCATGGCCATGATCGGCCAGGTGCACCGCGAGGCGCTGGAGCCCGTCGAAGTCGATGGAGCCGTCATCGCGCATCGGCGTGACCATCGCAGTGATCATCCGCCCAAAAAGTGTGTCCGCCATGGTGCACAGGATAGTCGGGCCAGCCGCGATACCGCAGAAGGCGGTCACCCGATCTCAGCGCGCGCCGTCGGGCGCCCTTCCCGTGATTGCCATCACCGACCTCCCGCCGTATGGTCCTACCTAACGATCGCTAGGTAATCGCCGGAGTCAAGCATTGCTGGCCGCGGCCGGGACTAGGAGCACGTATGCAGGCAATCCAACTGACAGAGCTATCCGGGCCCGACGGGGTGGGCCTCGTCGAGATCACCGAACCCAGCGATCCCACACAGGTGCTCGTCGACCTGCACGCCGCCGGGGTGTGCTTCCCCGACCTGCTGCAGACCACCGGCAGCTACCAGATGGCGCGCGAGCTGCCGTGCGTGTTGGGTCTCGAGGGCGCAGGCATCGTCCGGCACGCGCCAGCCGACTCCGGCCTGAACCGCGGCGACCGCGTCGCTGTGCTGACCACGGCCGGGGGCTCTTGGCAGCAGACGGTGGCAGTGGAGCCGGCAGACGTCTTCCCCCTGCCTGACGCCGTCTCCCTCACCGCCGGATCCGGTTTCCTCGTCAACTATCTGACCGTGCACTTCGCCCTCGACGAGCGCGCGCGGTACCGGGCCGGCGAGACGGTGCTGGTGCACGGCGCGGCCGGTGGAGTCGGCATCGCGGCACTGCACGTCGCCGCCGCCCTCGGCCTCGAGACCATCGCCGTGGTCAGCACCCCCGAGAAGGCCGCCGTCGCCGCAGCGTCCGGGGCCACACACGTCGTCCTCCTCGACGGCTGGAAGGACCAGGTGCGCCAGCTCACCGGCGGCCGCGGCGTCGACATCATCCTCGACCCCGTGGGTGGGGACCGATTCACCGACAGCCTGCGCAGCCTGGCCCCCAACGGGCGGCTCGTAGTGCTGGGATTCACCGGCGGCGAGATCCCCACCGTCAAGGTCAACCGCCTGCTGTTGGGCAACACCTCGGTCCTCGGCGCGGGCTGGGGAGAGTACCTGCGGACGAACCCCGGATACCTTGCCCGGCAATGGGAGTCGCTCTACCCATTGCTCGAATCGGGCACGCTGACAGTCCCCGAGCCGACGCTGTACCCGTTGTCCCGCGCCGCCGACGCCCTCGCGTCGCTGCGCGATCGCACCGCCACCGGCAAGGTCGCGCTAGCCCTCGTATGACCTATCAACTCTCTCTAGGAGGTCTCTGAAATGGCAGGCCCACTACACGGCGTTAAAGTTCTCGAGCTCGCGGGACTCGGCCCCGGGCCCCACGCCGCGATGCTGCTGGCGGATCTGGGCGCGGACGTCGTCCGCGTCGAACGCCCCTCCGGCGGACTGCAGATCGGCTCCCCCGAGCAGGACCAACTTCTGCGCGGACGGCGCTCCGTCACCGCGGACCTCAAGACCGAGGCCGGCCGCGAGACCGTCCGGTCCCTGATCGCGAAGGCCGATGTGCTGGTCGAGGGCTTCCGCCCCGGCGTCACCGAGCGACTGGGTTTCGGGCCCGACGACTGCGCGCAGCTCAATGACCGGTTGATCTACGCGCGCATGACCGGCTGGGGGCAGGACGGCCCGCTGGCCCAGCGCGCCGGTCACGACATCACCTACCTCGCCCTGACCGGCATTCTGCACACCATCGGCCCGGCTGAAAAGCCCACGGTCCCGCTGAATCTCGTGGGGGACTTCGGCGGCGGCTCGATGTTCCTGATCCTGGGCATCGTCTCCGCGCTGTACGAGCGGGAGCGCTCCGGCAAGGGCCAGGTGATCGACGCGGCCATCGTCGACGGCACTTCTGTTCTGGCGCAGATGATCTGGTCGCTGCGCGGGAGCGGGGAGTGGAGCGATGACCGCGCCACCAACCTGCTCGACGGCTCGAGGCCGTTCTATGACACCTACGAGTGCGCCGACGGCGGCTTCGTGGCGGTGGGCGCGCTCGAGCCGCAGTTCTACGCACTGCTTCTCGAGGGCTTGGGTATCGATCCGGAATCGCTTCCCGCGCAGATGGATTCAGCCGGCTGGCCGGTGCTACGCGCGCGGTTCACCGAGGCGTTCGCAAGCCGCACCCGCGACGAGTGGGCGGCGATCTTCGTGGACACCGACGCCTGCGTCGCTCCCGTCCTGACCCCCGCGGAGGCCGCGAAGCACCCGCACCTCGTCCATCGCGGTTCCCTCGTCGAGGCCGACGGCATCGTGCAGTCCGCCCCGGCCCCGCGGTTCTCCCGCACGACCCCCTCTCAGCCCTCCGGCGCGCGCAAGCCCGGCGCGGACACCGACGCGGTGCTGGTGGACTGGCTGGGGGCGTAAGCGCTCAACGTGGGAGTCCGGGGTGTCGACGCCCTTTAGACGCCCTTTAGACTCCGATCGACCGGACGAACCGGACGCAAGACTCGATGGCAGCGACGGAGACGCCGTGGTCGGGGTAGATCAGTGGCCACGTGTGCCCTTGATCCGCAATCACCTCCAGTGTGCAGGTGATGTTCGCGGTCGCGAGCGCCCGAGTCAGGCTGAGACCGTCCCCCACCAGCGCCTCGTTGCCGCCGACCTGGATCAACGTGGGCGGAAAGCCGGTGTGGTCGGCCAGCAGCGGCGAGACCAATGGATCGGCCGCGGAAGCGCCCTGCAGATAGTCGTCCCGCGCCGACTCCGCGCTTGCCAGCGGGAAGAAGACGTCGGTCGCGGTCTCGTAGAACGGCGACGAGCAGTGCAGGTCGAGCCACGGAGACAGCAGCATCAGCCCGTCGGGTGTGCGAACGTCGCTATTGCCCACGGCGACGACCACCGCGGCGGCGAGGCCGGCGCCCGCCGAATCTCCGGCGACGACGATCGGCCCGTCCGTCGCGGACGCGAGCTCCTCGTAGACCTTGAGGGCATCGCGCAGTCCGGCCGGGAACGGGTTCTCCGGCGCGAGCCGATACCGCGGCACGACGACCGTCGCCGCGGCACCCGCGGCCAGCGCCGCGGCATGGGCGTTGTACGCCTCCGGACTGCCCATCCGATATCCGCCCCCGTGCAGGTAGAGAACGGTGGCCTGGTCTCCTGCGCGGAGGGTCCGGCACGGCACACCCGCGAAATCCGCATCGCCCGCCGTGACTCCCAGTGCGGGATCGAGCTCGGTCGCAGCGAACTTCGCGCGGCGTTCGCGGAGCTCCGGGCTCGCCGGTGCGCCCGCCCGCTCGGCGGGCAGCGACTGGTGCAGTGCCGAGGTGGTGCTCACGAGTGCGCGATCTGGACGAGCTTGTCCGGATGGCGGACTGCGATTGTCCGGCGGATGCCTTCGCGCCAGTCCACCGTGCATGGTCCGGTGATGGCTGCACGCCGACTTGTGTCCGCAATCGAGCCCCGCAACGTCCCCTCGATCGGGACCACCTCGACGGTCGCATCGATGCCCATCAGCTCGCTGGCATATGCCGCCCACTCCTGGACGCTGACTGCTTCGTCGCCGCCCCAGTTAACGATGGTGGCTGGCACGGACGCAGCACCGAGAAGCGCGCTGACCTGCAGGTTTATGTCGTCTTCGTAGATCGGACTGTACATGCACGGATCCCAGCGGGTGGTGATCGACCGCCCCTCTGCGAGGGCATCGATGTGCATGGCGGGCAATCCGCCGTTGGGTCCGTACGAGGCGTTCATCCGAGCGATCGTGACCGGGACGTCGAAGGCTCGTGCGGCGAGCCGTGCGGTGGCCTCCTGGCTGATCTTCGAGATCGAGTAGGTCGGGGTATGCGTGCTGTTGCACTCCCCGAGCGGCGACTCCTCCGTGAACATGTACATGGGGTCGTCCTGCGGCCGATAGACCGAATGGGTCGACATCACGAGGGCACCCTTGGCCGATCGGCAGTGCTGAAGGAGGAGCCCGGTGCCCTCCGCGTTGTCGCGGATCGCGGCGTCGTAGTCCCACCCCGGAGCCAGATTCGCCGCCAGATGCACAACGTATGTGAAGTCGGTCGGGACACCGGTGAAGTCGCCGTCACCGAGGTTGCAGGTCACCGGGGTGATCCCCGCCTCGATCATCCGCTGCCGATCGTCTGGTCGGCTGAACCGCGCTAATCCCCACACTTCGTTCTCGGCAGCGAGCATGCTGGCGATTGGGAAGGCAATCTGCCCCGTAGCCCCGGTGACCAGGATCTTCTCGCCGCTCAACACGGAAGTCACCACAGTTCGTCTGTGTATTTGTCCGTGCCGATCTCGGTCGGGATGAACGGCGAGGCGAAGGTGACTCGTCCGGCACCCGAGCTCTCGATGTTTGCGGCGTAGTCGACGATGTGCTGCCAGCTCTCCACGGGGTCGCCTTCAAGAAAGCACATCTGCAGGATGCGCTCGGTGGTTCCGCCGTCGTTGCCCATCTTCATCGGCACGTTGTGATCGGCGGGCCAGGGCTTCATCCGCCAGCTGCTCACCAGGTCGACGGCACCGGTGCCGAGCAGCGTCTTGACCGGTCCGCCATCGATGGCCTGGATTGCGGCGGCGCGGTCGAAGCCCTCCGCCGGCTCGATCATCACGGTGACGAGGCCGCGGTAGTTGTGATCGTGTGCGAGCTCGAGGGGCACACCGTCCTCTTGAGCCGAGACCGTCGAGTCCGGCAGGTACTGGGCGGTGTGCACGTGCTCACGCTCGGGGAAACCGCGGCCGGCTGCGTACAGCTCGCCGACCTGGGTGCGGGCCCAGCCCTCTGCTTCTTCCATCTCCGGCTCGTGCACCCAGTAGATCGCGAGGTACGAGCCGTCCTCAGTCTTGGTCGCGACCGGTCCGGTCGCCGGGAAACGCAGGTCCTTGAGCCGCTTCGGCGCGACCCAGCGGCTACCGGCGAACCAGCCGGGACCGACCATGCAACCCGAGTAACGGTGGTCGCGCTCGTACCAGCGGTTGTATGCGACCTCGTGACCGCGCGTCGGATCTACCAGGGTGAACAGTGCCTGGCCGAGTCTCACTGGAGTCAATGTCATTACTATCTCCTTCGTATTTTGGCATGGCCATGTGGGCGGCCCTTGGCATCGGCTGCCCACAGGCCACGGAATTCTTGCGAACTACGGCCGGCGACTCAGCGGGTCACTGCGATGCCGTCGAGCTTGTCGTCCTCGCGCCACTGGCGGAGCAGATCGAAGTACTCGTATCCGGGTCCGTAGAGGCCGCCCACCAGAGTGCTGCGCTTATCGTCGAGGCGGCCCTCATTGTTGTACTGACCCGGGGTGCATGTCATGTTCCAGTCCCGTCGCATCTCCGCGTGCTCGAGAATGGTCTGGTTCCATCCGGCTTCTGCCTCGGGGGTCGGCTCGATGGTCCGGATGCCGTCGGTGAGGGACTTCTCGACCATGTAGACCATGTGCCTGGCCTGGTGGTCGATGAGGTTCGCGATGTTCGACACCTGTGTCGACTGGAGGAATCCGAGGAAGAACAGATTCGGGAAGTCCTCGCTGAGGAAGCCGTGGTAGGTGCTGGCGCCGTCGGCGAATTTCTTCGACAGTCGGTTGCCGTTGCAGCCCGTCACGTCATAGCCCGCTTTGTCGGTCCAGGTACGCCCCTGCTGGAAGCCGGTCGCATAGACGATGAGGTCGACTTCGTACTCGTGGTCGCCCACGACGATGCCCTTCTCCGTGATCCGGTCGACCGGCGTGGTGGCGGTATCAACGACGTCGACGGACTCCTTGTTGAAGGCGGGCAGGAAGTCGTCGCTGAAGCCCGGCCGCTTGCACATGGTGCGGTAGTAGCTCTTCAACCTCTCGGCCTTGGCCGGGTCAGTCACGATCGAGTCGACGCGGTCTCGCAGCATCTCGTTCCACTCGTAGTCCGAACGCTCCATCGCATCCATGAACTGCTCGAGGGTCGGCTCCGCACCGCCGGCCTCGTAGATCGCACCGAGCTGGTACTTCGCGAACTTGATCCAGCCGTCGTCGATATCGCAGTCGGCGGTGGCGCGGTCCATCGCACATTTATCGAAGGATGCGCGGCGCACACCGTGCCAACCTGCAGGCAGAGACTTGAACCATTCGATGTCAGTCGGCGCGTTCTCGCGGGGTGCGATCTGAGTGGGCGTGCGCTGGAAGACGACCAACGATTTCGCGTACTCGGCGAGTTGCGGAATGGCCTGCACACCAGTGGCGCCGGTTCCGATGACGGCCACGCGCTTGTCACGCAGCTTGTCCAGGTCCCCGGCGCTGTCGCCGCCCGTGTACTCGTAGTCCCAGCGGCTCGTGTGGAAACTGTGACCGGTGAACTTCTCGATCCCCGGAATGGAGGGCAACTGCGGGCGGCTGAACTGACCACTCTGCGTCGAGACAAAACGTGCGCGAAACAGGTCGCCGCCATCCGTCCGAACCATCCACCGCGCGGTGTCCTCGTCCCACTCCATGTCGGTGACCCGCGTCTGGAACAGTGCGTGGTCGTACAGGCCAAACTGCTCACCCAGCGACTGGCAGTACGCGAAGATCTCGCTGCCGCGGGTGTACCGCTCCGTCGGGATATATCCGGTCTCCTCCAGATACGGCAGATATACGTACGACTCGACGTCACAGCGCACGCCCGGGTATCGGTTCCAGTACCAGGTGCCACCGAAGTCTGCGGCGACGTCAAGGATCTTGAAGTTGGTGACACCGGCCTTCTTCAGCTCGATGCCCGCACTGATGCCCATGAAGCCAGCGCCGATGACGAGCATGTCGAGATCCGCGGTCACCGGCGGCACGGTGCGAGGACTCGCATGCGGGTCGGCGTCGAACGATGCGAACTTGCCTTCGAAATCGATCGCCTGGAATGTGTCGGCACCGGTGTTGGGCAGGCGCTTGTCACGCTCGGCCGCGTACTTCTCCCGGAACCAGTCCAGGTCTTCCACCTTGCGCTGCGGTGCCCAGAGGTGCGGATCGCGTGCAGTCTTTTCTGGGGCGGTCATGAATGTCCTTTGTTTGTCACTGCATCGGCAGGAGCCTTCCGGCTGCGGAGGGGATCCGTCACCGTGCTGCGTTCAACGATTGATTGAGTGACGGCGAGAATCCGACCGTGGCCAGGCGCGGTCACCACGGCGTGCCGGCCGGGATGTGCATGATCTCCACGCGGTTGCCGTCGGGGTCGGCCACGAACACGAACTGCGGCGCGGTCGGGTCATCCGTACCCACGCGGGTGTCCGGCACCAGCACGCCGCCGTAACCGCAGAGCGCCTCCGCCGCGGCGTCGATGTCTTCGGAGAAGAACGACAGGTGGGTCATTCCCAGATGGTTGCGTCGGGTGGGCGGGGTGCCGATCACGCCGGGCTGCCGGTAAGCGAGCAACTCGATGCGCATACCGTCCTTCTCCAGGAAGGTCGAGGAGAGGCTGCACGGCGCATCGACCTCAGGAATTTGCTCGTCGACGTCGTATTCCATGAGCTTGACGAAGCCCAGTCCGTCGCAGTAGAAGCGAAGGCTCTTCGCGAGGTCGGAGACGCACAGCCCGACGTGGGAGGTGCGGTACTCGTGCGCGGCCGATTCAATGTTCTTAGTCATCTGGAGTCCTTGTTGTTCGAGGTGGGCACGGTCAACCGACGGCGACGGGAGTGACCGGGCTCGCGGTGCCGCCGGTAATCTTCAGTGCGCCGATTGTCAGCAAAAACTCGTAGCACTTGTCGGCCGCCAGCTCTGCCAGGTTCATGTTCTCGACCAGGTGGATGCCGTTCTCGACGAGCAGGATGATGTGTCCGCCGAGATACACGTTCTGGTCGAACGGGATCGGCTCGATGGCCGCGTTGTCCGAGCCGACCAGCGCCACGTCCTTCTCAGCGAGGAAGGAGGCCGCTTCGAGACCGATGCCCGGCTGCGGCATGATCTCGCCCTGGTTTGCCATGTAGTCCTCGAGCCATCCCGTGCGGATGAGCACCAGATCTCCCGTCTGCAGTTCGACGCCCTGACCATCGAGTGCCGTTTGCAGATCAGCCACGGTGATGACGTAGCCCGGATCCAGCAGGTCGACGCCCTTCGATGCCGCGACGTCGATGAGGACACCACGGCCGGCGATGCCGCCAACCTTGTCGATGCTGCACTTGGCCGCGCCCGAGTACGGCGTGACTTGATCGGCCGGGTATCCGTTGTAGATCTTGTTGTCTGCGTACACGTGGCACAGCGCGTCCATGTGCGTCGAGGTGTGCGACGGCATGATGAGCTGATCCTCGTTGGCACCGACACCCGGAGCGCCGCCGTTGGCGCGGGCCATCGCCTCGTCCTCGTGATTGGTCAAGGTCAGGCGCTGCGGAATTCCGCGGTACTCGAGGTTGGGCACGCCCGACCGCTGGATCGGAATGCTGAGGCTGTAGGTCTTGCCGGTCTTCGGCAGGCGGAGTGCGGCGAGCACCCGCTCCGGGGTGAGGAGATTGAGCGCGCCCAATTCATCCGACTCGCCCCAACGACCCCAATTTGACTTGCGTGTGCTCAACGTTGACTCCTAAACATCAGATTCTTAGTAGCGAGGGATGGCTGCCATGCGGATCTCGAAGGCGCCGAAGTTCGAGTGCGAATGCGGAGCTTCTTGCGGCACTGCACAATCCATCAGCTTTGTGATTGGACTCACTGTAGCCACCGGCCACGCATGCGTCAATAGCGTCGATTTGGCGCGGCCCACCTCTGCGCGAACCGCCCTCGGCCCAGCATGTCCAGGACCGGGAACTCGACAACGTCCGGTCCGCGTCGCGGCCTTCACTGATCGCTAATGGTTGTCGAAAACCACCACGGCACGCCCACGCAGAACTCCCTTGTCGAGGCGTCGGTATGCCTCTGCGACCTCGCCGAACGGGAACTTCTCCACCTCGTTGCGGATCACCCCGGACTGGGCTAACTCGATCACGGAGTGAGCGTCCGCGATTGTCGACCCCTGGAAGGAGAACACCTCACCGTCTTGCGGGAGTCCGCCGAACCAGGACCGTTCGAGCCTGCCGCCAGCAGCGCCAACCAGCCCGAAAGCGCCGCCCTCGCGGGTGGCAGCCACGCCGGCCGAAATCGTCTCGTCAACACCGACAAAGTCGAGGACCACATCGGCGCCGCGTCCGTCATCGCTCATCACCCGGATCTGCGCCGCGGTCACATCACCCGCCACCATGAGCGTGTCATGCGCTCCGAGTTCACGCGCGAACTCCCGCCTCGCCTCACTGGTATCGATGACGACGACCCTCGCAGAGGTGAGCAGCCGCAGGTACTGCACCGCGAACGAGCCCAGCCCACCTGCGCCGATCACCACCACGACCCCGCCGGGAGTAATTCGTGGCAACGCCCGGCGGACCGCATGGAATGCCGTCGCGCCCGCATCCGTCAGCGGACCCGCACTGCTCGGGTCGAGGCTTCCGAGCCCGACCAAACCACGTGTGCTGGTCACCCGCACAAACTCTGCGAGGCCGCCGTCTCGGCCGTAGCCGCGCCCGACTCGGCCGCTGGGGCACGAGATGTCCTCTCCGCGCGCGCATTGCCAGCAGTGTCCGCAAGACGCCGGTGAGACGAGCGCGACCGGATCTCCCTCCCTAAACCCCGTCACACCGGACCCCAGCGCCGCGACCCACCCCGCAGTCTCGTGACCGAGAGTGAAAGGCATCTGCAAACCGAGAGACTCGCCGACCTCTCGCGGCATCTCCATCAAACCGAGGTCCGAATGGCACAAGCCACATCCCGCCACCCTCACCACGACCTCACCCGGTCCAGGTTCCGGAACGGGCACCTCGACGATCTGCGGAGCCTTGCCCCACTGCCTAAGCTGATAGGCCGACATCATTTCCAGCATGCGAATGTCCTTTCGGTCTTCCGATCGCCTTCCGCCGCACGGTGGAAGGCGACTGCGGCGACAAGGAAGGCCGGGGGTCTTGTTGCTGACAGCGATCTCATGCCGGTTGGGAGGTCCGAACCGCCGGCGGCATCGGATACGAGCCATCGATCAACGGCGAGAGCGGACCATAGAACCTCGCGGCGAGCTGGAATCCACCGTCCGTGGATACCGGTAGCCAGTTCCGGGCCAGGTTGGCGTCCTTTGGGCGCTCAGCCTGCAAGTAGAAGGTCAGCTGCCCTTCGTCCGTGTGGTACAAACCAGCATCAGACAGATAACTCGTTACGCTGTAGCGATTCTCAGGATTGTCGATGAAGTAGCCCTGGACGTCATACACGGGAATTTCCCAGAACTCCGTGACGGGCGGCAAGTTGTTCACGTCGAGGGTGATCGTGTAGGAATCCGCGCCGTCGAACGGCCGGCCGTCACTGTCCTCAAATAGATATCCGATGGTGTGGGACTGGTACGGCACAGGCGTGCCCCAGGCGACGTCGTTCGCCCCGGCCTTGGATCGGTAATCCAAATCGTCGTAGAACAGGCTCGACTGAAGCCGCCAGCCGTTCATGTCGATCTGCGTCTTGTCGAACGCATCCCGCGATGCGATGCGGGCCTGGGAGAACCCACGCTCGATGGCCCCTCGCTGAACATCAGTGAGCCGCTCGGGTTCGAAGTCGACCCCGTCACGTAGACCCAGGTCAGCGAGTCTCTCGATTGTGCCGCACTCCTTCATGGAGTCGCGCCGCAGCGTCATCGTCGGATCAACCAAGACCAAGGAGAGCAGTTGAAGATAGTCGACGCCGGTCATCGACTTGCCGATATCCGTGATCGCGTCCATCCGCGCGAATGAGGCGTAGCCCCCCTTGACAATGGGCTGATCTTCCAAATCTGGCACCCGGCCACCGTTTTCCAGCCACAACGCCAACGGGGATGCGCGCACGCCGCAGACCGCCGCCCGCGCCCCTGCCATGTCCTCGGCGGTGCGCGTCGTCACCGCCACCCGCACCGTCAACGAGAAAGTGTCGGACGGCGCCCGCACGATCTCGGTCCCCGTGAATCCGTCCGGGAGAGATCCTCGCCACCGCGGACCAACGATCACATATTTTTGGGCGCTATTTCCGGTGAATTGCGATCCGGCCATGAAGAACCAGTCGACGTGAGGGTCGAGAGCCTGCACACTCCAGTAACGTCCGTCATTCACCGCGGGGGTCTCGAGCACCGCCGGCCCGTCCGACACATCGAACATCCCGCCGGAATACAGAGTTGAGGCATTGACCGTCGTCGCATAGCGCACCTTCGCGTCGAACAGATCTAGCGTCGGCTGCACTCGATTGATCCCCCGGTAGGCGGGTTGCCCCTCCATGCCGGCGTACAGGTGCCGCAGTTCGTAGAAGCCGACGAGACTGATTCCCCAGTCGAATGCTTCCGTTGTCAGTCGGGCGAGGTCATCCGGGGTCAGTGTCGGGTCGATCATCGGTTTCATAGCGGTAACTCCTCTGGGCTCTTGCGGCCATGGTTGCCGCACCACGTAGTAAGGCTTCATCTATTCGCGTGGCGAAGGTAGGGCGTCGGATGGGACAGCTACAACGGTCTCCCCCGACCCGCTCAGTGATCACCAGATCGATAGCGGGACCGGGCACAGTGGCGCCGCCGACTGCAGACCTGGCTTGCATCCGCGTTCGCAACCGAATCTCTCGTCGCGGGGCGCACCCGAATCCCCCACCCATCTGATCGGTCGACTATTCGACCGCATTGGTCAAATATCGTGATCTGAAGGCTACCGTCGAGGCCACGTGAGGTCAATCACCAGAGCCTCCGCCCGCGAACAGGCCGCACCTCGAGCCCGCACCGCCGGCCGGAAAGAAGAGCCGGCGACCCTTCCACCTGTACAGCCTCACTCGGCAATCCGGACTCCACCCCATAGACCTGGTGCCGAAGTGAAGCCAATGGAGCCCCTCGCGACCGAGGTCGCGCGACGCCGGCCGCGGCCGATCTTGATGAGCCACAACACATAGCGGGCCCTCGGGCGCGAAGATGGCGGCTCCCTGCGCTTCCCCGACGCACTGCGGGGCCCATGACGGTCGGGGCGAGCCCGCAGCCCCGTGAACCTCCCCACGTGCGCATGCCACATGGGCGAACTCAGCCCATTGACGCAAGAGTAGCCTATGGCTACAGTGATGCACGCCACTGTGCGTGCTGGGTTGAACCAAGCACTTCGTGCGACATCGATGCCTATCTGCGGCCCGACTACGCGAAGCGATTGCGGGCAGATGGATCGTCTCGGCGTGATCGCTGGAAGTGGGCACGCCTCCTTGTCAGCAACGCCGAAGCATCTCGTGATGCCGCCTCAGTTCGCTACGAGAGTCGTGGGAAACCCTTCAGGAAGAGGTATGAAATGATCCGACTATTCGAAAATTATCGACTCGGTGACGTTGTTCTCAGGAATCGCGTGGTGATGGCTCCCATGACCCGAGCGCGCTGCGTCGACACTATCGCGGGTGCGGATACGGCGGAGTACTATCGCCAGCGCGCGACCGCGGGATTGATTGTCACCGAGGGCACGCCGATCTCCCCGGAAGCCCAAGGGTATGCGTATGTTCCCGGTATCTGGTCGAGTAAGCAGGTTGCCGGTTGGCAAACGGTGACCGATGCTGTGCACGATGTGGGGGGCCGCATTTTCGCCCAACTCTGGCACGTCGGCCGACTATCGCACCAGTCGCTCCAACCCGAACGGCAGCGTCCTGTCGGAGCTGGCGCGGTTCCGGCCAACGACTGTATGACTTTCGCATTCACCGACGAGGGCACCGTCGGCTTCGTCAATGTGGCCGAGCCACGGCCGTTGTCCACCGAGGAGGTGGGCCGCGTGACTCGTGACTTCGTCCGCGGGGCGGCCAACGCGAGAGAGGCGAGCTTCGACGGGGTGGAACTGCACGGGGCCAATGGCTACCTATTCGAGCAGTTCCTCAACCCCTCGACCAACACTAGAACCGATCGCTATGGTGGTTCGATTCAGAATCGCGCCCGGTTCCTCCTCGAGACTGTCGACCGCGTGAGCGAGGTAAACGGTTCCACCCGCGTCGGTATCCGCTTGTCACCATTCAGCGATCTGTTCGACATGCCCGCCTACGCCGAAGCGGCCGACACCTACCTGTATCTAGCGTCCGAGCTGTCTCGACGGGACCTCGCCTATGTGCACCTCATCGACCAACTCCCCGGCGGAGATCGCATCGTCGGTGACGATTTCCTCGTTCCGTTCCGGGCGGAGTACGGAGGGACGATCATCCTCGCCGGCGGCATGACCCGAGACCTCGCAGGGGACCTGACCGAGAGGGGCTTGATCGATCTCGCCGCGTTCGGGCAGCCATTCATTGCCAATCCCGATCTTGTCGAACGTATGCAGAACGGGTGGCCCCAGACAACGCCTGACCGGGACTCGTACTACGGCGGCGCTGGGGCGGAGGGCTACCTAGACTACCCGAGGTTCGATCCGGCGACCGTATGACCCCCCCGTTCCATGAATCCGATCACGTCCAACCACGCACGAATGGATGACCATGTCTGAATCGCTTCTTCCGGATTATGACCCAACCACCCTTGTTCGATCCATTACGGTCGAGATCGAGGCTCCCGCGAGTCTCGTGGGGGAGATCGTCACCGACCTCGATAGCTATCCGCTCTGGAACCCCCTCTGTGTGGCGGTGAGATCAACCCTGTAAATGGGTGCGCCGGTTGAGATGACGCTGACGGACTACACCGGCGGCGCGGGCACATTCCCCAACACCGAGTATGTCTGCGCCGTCGTGCCAGAGCGTCTGCTGTCGTGGGAGTTGCGGCCCACCGAGACATCTGCGCAGGCCGCCGCGATCAGATCATCGAGCCCATCTCTGAGGATCGGTGCTCTTACCATTCGACGGATGCCTTCCCTGGCGTGGAAGCGCAAGAGATCATGGCCGAAAGCGGCGCCTGGGTGAAGCGCGCATTCGACGAGACCGCCGAGGCGCTGAAGCTTCGCAGCGAATCCCTCTATGCGGATCGCCAACGTTGACAACCGCGGTCCGCGGTGCGCAAGACTGAGGGTTCCAGGCTCACGCTGCTGACTCTGGGCGTGTATTCCATTGTCGTTTCTATTTGAAAGATCGATACATGACAAACCGCATGCAGGACAAGATCGTCATAATTACCGGCGCATCATCGGGTTTAGGGCGCGCCACGGCAGAATTAATGATCGCCGAAGGAGCCCGTGTCGTAATTGCGGACACCAACCGGGAAGCGGGGGAGGCTGTGGCGAGTGCCATCGGCGCTCAGTTCGCCCGCACCGACGTCGGAAACCCGGAGGAAGTCGATGCCCTCGTCGCAGCCACTGTGGCCCAGTACGGGCGGCTTGATGTGATGTGCAATAACGCCGGCGTTATTGCCACCACACCGGTCATCGAGACTACAGACGCAGACTTCGATCGCATGGTAACCGTTAACTTCGCAGGAGTTTTCTATGGCACTCGGGCGGCAGGGCGGGTGATGACCGAGCAAGGGTTCGGCGTTATTGTCAACACGGCGTCGAACGGCGGGTGTTCCCCCTCAGCCGGCATGGCTGTCTACAGTGGCACAAAGGCGGCAGTGGTGGCCCTGTCTAAGGCCTGCGCCATCGAGCTTGCGCCCAAGGGCGTGCGGGTGAACACAATCTCGCCGGGGACGATGCTCACCGGCATGGTGCCTGACGTGGAGGGCATTGTCGGAATTCTGGATAAGATCCAGCCCATTGGATACGCCGCGAATCCATCCCAGATGGCGGCCGGAATTCTATTCCTGGCCTCGGACGAAGGCAATTACGTCACCGGTCATGATCTGGTCGTAGATGGAGGAGCAACGGCAGGACGCGCCGCTGTAGGAACCTGAACTGCACGGGGGGTGTGGCTGTCCGGCCGATCTTTCCCATGACCCTCATTTCTGCACGCCGGTGCCGAGTACGGCCCGCAAGCCACCCCCTCCCCTATCGGCGGACCTCACAGGGCATAACCGCCAGGGCATAAGCGCCAGGGCTATCGCCGGCTTCCACCACCGCCCCAGCAAGGCTCTCCAACCTGGTTCGACGAGCCCAACGGCGATGCGTCAATCGCCCAGGGAAACGAGGCGGCTATCCGCTTTCGGCGAAGGGATTGCGGCCACCAACTTCGGCCGTGACCTCGGCTGCGACCTCGAGCAGCGCCGCGCCCCGCTGCGCGAGCTCCGCGGTGGTAATCTCCCCGCCGACATTCAGGGTCAACACCATCGACTGCCGAGTATCCGAGTCAAATGTCGGCGCCGCGATGAGACTCACATTATGCGACTCGGCGCGGTCTCGCACCGCACCGCCAAAGAACATGTGGTCCCCTAGGCTAGACACCAGATCAGCGACCACCGTGCGCATCTCGTCGGGAACATCATTCGATGCCACGCTGGCCATCAATCGGTGAAGACGCTCCACCACCGGAGAGCGATTCTCGACTAGATATCCAGTGCTGTGACATTCGGTGGCCATCGTGCGCAGGCCATCTAGGTCAAGCCCCGATGTCAGGGTGGGCTCCCGTCTCAACCACTGATCAAGTTCGTCCGCAGGTTGCCAGAGCATCAGCATCAATCCAAGCGGCGGAGCAAAGTGATAGGTCTCGCCGACGCTGGCTCGCGCACTCGCGCCGGGCGGCGTGATGACCTCAAGCATCATGATCTTGTCGCCCATCGCACCGGCGGCGGCACAGTGCGCATTGAACCTCTCACTGAGCCTTTCGAGCCCTTCCCGCACGGCTGGCCCCAATGCGAAGTCCTTCTGGGCTGCCCGGCCAGCGGCCACCAACGCCGGCCCGAGCCCGTACTCCTTCGTGAGCGGGTCTCGCAGCAGATACCCACATGCAGTGAGCTCCAAGACGATGCCAAGGCAGGTGGGCTTGCTGATCTCACAACGCCGAGCCAACTCCGACAGACCGAAGCGTTGACCCTGGTTACGCACCAGAAAGTCGAGCACCCGCACGACGCGCGCGGTGGGCGGCGATACCTGCTCGCGACTAAGGGAACCTGCAGTTCCAAGATTGACCATTGACGAATCCTAAGGCCATGCCCTAACGTGACACAAATCATCCTACCGCACCGGTCTATATTTCGACCACTGTGCGGGCTGCCGTAATCGCCAGCCCGCACCCTTTGCGCAGCGTTGTCGATGAATCAAGGACCTTGCGGCCTTCACCCCCCAAGAGTGAAGGCCCTCAATAAATCGCCGCACAGTCAGTAGCGAAAACGCCATGCCCGGGTTATCTCCGGTTCCAGAAACACTCAAGCGCCCTCCCGAGAGCCCGCCTTGACACCCGAACACACATTTAATTGAGAGAACAATCTGTGACGAACCAAGTGCACCCACTGACACCATCCAATAATCTCGACGAACCCACTCAGACCACTCGGCACTACATCGCCGTCCTCGCCTCGATCGTGCTGCTATTCGAAATCGCTCCTCTCGAATTCAGCATGATATATCCGTCGCTGCGCTACATGTCAGCGGAATTCCCCACCCCGCACATCGGCTGGGTGCTCACTACCGTCAGCCTGACCGGCATCATCGCTATGCCGATCATCGGCAAGCTCGGCGATATCTACGGGAAGAAGCGCATGCTGATGTGCGTCGCCGGCCTGTTCGCCCTGGGTTCGCTAATCTGCGCCACCGCGCCCAACTTCCAACTCCTGCTCATCGGCCGAGTTCTCCAAGCCACCAGCATCGGCATCACCCCTATCGCCTACGGCCTCATCCGTGACACATTTCCGAAGCGCATGGTTCCAATCGCTTTGGCCGCCGTGTCCACCGGTATCGGCCTCAACGGAATCATCGGTCCGATCCTCGGCGGATATCTCGCCACCGAGTTCGGCTACCGCGCCATCTTTTGGTTCCTACTCGGCTATGTGGTGATCCTGGCTCCCATCGTCTACCTCTTGGCTTCCGAGTCACCGCTGCGCCTGCGCCATCGACTCGATTGGATCGGCGCGATCCTGCTCGGCGGCGGCGCCGCACTGCTGCTCCTCGGCATCAGTCAGGGACCTCAGTGGGGGTGGGGCTCGGTTCGTGTGTTTGGCGCGCTCGCGGCCTCGCTGGTGCTGACCTCGATCTTTGTCGCGCACCAATTGCGCACGGAACAGCCCCTGGTCGACATCCGTCTGCTTGCGATGCCGGTCATGCGCGATAGCATGCTCGCCGGCCTATTCGCCTCGTTCGTGATCGGCGGGTTCGCCTTCGCACTGCCGCTGATGTTGATGACGCCGCGAGAGGTTGGAATCTCATACGGGTTCGGGCTGACTGCGCTGGCATACGCACTATGGACCACGACACATGGCCTCGCGGGAATGGTGGGAGGGCCGCTCGCCGGCTTGCTCGCCCGCCGGAGCGGACCGCGGAGCAGCCTGATTATCGCGATGGCAAGCCTTGCAATCAGCGTGACGTTGCTGGCCTTCTACCACGATCACCTCTGGCAGATCGCTGTCCTAGCAGGGTTGTACGGCCTCGGCATGGGATTCTTCTATGCGTCCCAAGCCAACCTTGTCGTCGAGTCCGTCCCAGCCTCCCAGACCGGGGCGAGCGCCGGGATGGTCGGCTGTGTGAACAGCCTCGGACCGGCTCTGGGAGTCACCGTGCTCGGTGCGGTGCTCGCCGCGAACACATTGCCGACGGAGCCAGCCGTCCGCCAGATCGTATACAGCGAAGCCGGATTCACATACGCGCTACTGGCGGCCGCCGTGTCAGCGGTCCTCGGGCTTGTTGTCGCGATGAGGATGAAGGACGGGCGCAGCCCGGCCACCGGTGGCGCAGCCGCCCCGCGCCTGCCAGCGCGTGGGCTGGCAGGCGCCAAAGCAGACCAGTCTTGACAACCCAAGGAAGGAATCCCATGTCCACAGCACACGAGATCTTTGCCGGAGGCACTGCCGTCATCACCGGCGCAGCCTCTGGCATCGGCGAGGGACTTGCCCGCCATGCAGCCGCTCTCGGCATGAATGTCGTACTCGCAGATATCGATTCGAGTCGAGTCGAGGCAGTCGCGGAGGAGTTGTCCAGCGGTGGAACGCGGACGCTCGCGATGTGCACTGATGTCAGCGACCCACACTCGGTCGAGGTCCTTGCGGCAAGTGCATATGAGCAGTTCGGATCGATTCGGCTGCTCGTCAACAATGCGGGCGTCGAGGCGCCCGGGCTGTTCTGGGAGGTGCCGGTCGAGCGGTGGCACCAGCTGCTCTCGATCAATGTCGGCGGTGTCGTCAACTGCGTGCATTCGTTCTTGCCCCGGATGATCAATGCAGGCGAGCAGGCGTACGTACTCAATGTCAGCTCAATCGGCGGGCTAAGCGCGGGGCCGCTCCAGTCCCCATATCTCACAAGCAAGCACGCGGTACTCGCGCTGAGTGAAACGCTCTATCTGGATGTCCAGGCTGCTGGCGCACCTGTGCAGGTGTCTGCGGTGCTCCCCGGGGCCGTGCGGACTCGGATCTACTCGTCCGCGACGGGCAACGGCGCCAGCGGCGAAGGCCTGCGCGATCAACTCGATCAGTATCTCAGCAACGGAATCACACCGGCCCAGGCGGCAGAGACCATCCTCGCCCAGGCCGCCGACGGTGCCTTCTGGATTGGCACCCAACCTGAGGAGCTCACCGCCTTCGCCACTTACCGAGCCGAGCATCTCGCGCATCTCACGCCTCCGGCCCCCTTCGCTCCGGCGTGACGGGATCGCCATTGGAAGACGCCGACCGATTCCCCGTCGCGGAGATTCGACGCCAACCCCTCGGGGCTCTCGATTAGCCTCAGGAGTCCGCGAATTGCTCGCCTGACCTGTTTCAGATAACGGTTCTCAGGTTCTGTATCGGCCAATGGAGCCCGGATTCGCTCACTGCCAGCGACCGAATCCGGGCTCCACGGCCCCAGAAGAAGATCCGCGTCTTTCACCGCATCCGTGCTGGCCCCACCGCTCAAGACGGGGAAGGAATGCTCCCAATCTGCCAGACTGACCTGCTGTCGCAATCTCGGACGGTAGACCCTCCTAAGGTGAGCGATCAACTGAAATGAGAATCAGCGGTGAGCGGATCACGCAGACGGTTCAGCCGGGAGTTCAAGGACGAGCTGTGCCAGGAGGTCGTCACCACCTCGCGCACGATCAAAGACGTCGCCGTGGCCTACGGCGTCGGCACGGAAACCCTGCGGACCTTGTTGCACAAGTACCGCCAGGCCCATGGGGGCACCGAGACCGAGGTGACGCTCGATGAGCGGGCACGTCTGAAGGAGGTGGAGCGGTACAATGCCGAGCTTCGCGCGGAGACGGCGTTCCGGAAGAAGCAGCGGCTCACTTCGCGCGGGAGCAGCGACAGTGAGCTGATACGAGTACATCGGCTCCTGCCGAAACGACCCCGCCAACACCGGCAAGGTAGCCGGAATCTCGTAGAGCATGGAGCCGTTCGGCTCGTGTATCCCAGCATCGAGGTGCCGACCAGGGGTCGTGATCTGCACCCGGACACCCGCGGTCCCGACCAGCTGTTCTCCGCGATGCGTGCCCCGGCCGAATGGGCGAACGCCGCCTGTTAAGTTCCTTCAATGAGCAAAGACCTCAGTGCCCGCGTCCGCGCACTGGAAGATCGCATCGAACTATTGGAGCTGGAAGGACAGTACTCCCGATTCTTCGACGACCACGACGGCGATGCGTGGAGTGGCCTGTTCACCCCGGACGGGATCTACCAGTCACGAGACGCTGGAGCGACATTCGTACAGGGACGGGCCGCCTTGAAAGACTTCTGCGATAACGCACCGTTTGATGGCCTGCATCTGTTCCACCTGCCCCAAGTCACCATCCTCGATGGCACGGCCACTGCTCGAATCCACCTAGAATACCGGGGAGTCTGGCCGCGGGATCCCGGCGCTCCGCAGGTGAACATGGTCGGGTATTACGACGTTGCCTACACCCGCGTCGACAAAACCTGGCTGATCTCGCGCCGTGTTACGACGACGTTCTCCCGGGAGCAGTCGACCACGATCGGCTACCCGTCGGGCAGCGGTCTCGACGCCCGAGCGACGGAACGTGAAGTGCCGACGGCAGGCCACGGCCCCGCGCCCGCACAGTAGCGTTGAGACCGCCGACGGGCAGCCGTTCGGCGAGCGCGTTGGTCCATGCCGCTGATCAGGCGCTGCGCCCCAACGCATCTGGATGCCATGCCGAGTTTGCTGCCGTACAAATGACAGCTTTATCCGCGCGCGCCGTCGACCGACACATGCGAAACGGGGTCTATGCGACCCCGTCCGGGGCCCACCGGCACCGCACCACGATTTCCTGGCGGGAAGGACAGCCAGCGAGGTCCGACCTGCTCGATCGAGGGTTCACGGCCGAGGGCCGACCCCCAAACTGGCCACGGATTCCACATACATTCGGTGCCGTCCGAGGCGATGCGCGGTAGCGCACAACACCCCCTACACGATGCGGGCATATGGTTCGCCCACGCGGCGTTTGTGATCGACTGCTTCTCGCTGGCGATCGCCGGCTGGCAAGCGTCAACCGCGAAGGACACCTCGGTGCGAGCACCTCGCTGAAGATGGCGCAATTGCGCGGCAACCACTGAGCGCCCTCTACCGAATCCAGACCGGCCCTGCAGTGCCTTACGCAAATCCTTACGCACACTTGACTTTTCGGCCACCTCCTACCCGCTAAGCCACCACAGATTCCAAATCCGGCAAAGCGCAATCAGGGCTTCGCATCGCAAACCCCATTCCAATGGTTGCCTCAACTGTGGCCACTGGCTACTGTGTTCCCTGTCACCACCAGTACGGATTTCTAGCAGCGTCCGATCAATGAGGAGAGATCAATGAAGCGAACGCACTCCCGGCTTGGCCGGGCTTTAGCGGGGATCATGGTGAGTAGCGCCGTGTTGGCGGGGTGCGCGAACGCTGGTAGCAGCGACAGCAGCGGCGGGGCGTCCTCGGACCAGACTTTGGGGACGCGCGGCATCCAAGGCAGTCAGGTCGCCCCGAGCAGCCCGGCCAAGGGTGGTGTGCTGAGCTTCGCGGGGTATGCGCCGGTCGCGAGCCTCGATCCCACCGTGACGCACCCGGCGGGGTCCACTGGCGGCACCGAGCTGGCGGCGGTGTACGACGTTCTGATCAAGTACGACAACGATTCCCACAGTTTCGAGCCACAGCTGGCCAAATCGATCCAAGCGAGTCCCGACTACTTGACGTGGACATTGGAACTCCGAGAGGGCGTGCGATTCAGCGATGGCACGGCCTTCGACGCGGACGCGGTGGTCTCCAGCATCGACCGGTATAACGAGCGGGGCGGCGCATACTCAGCATTGTTCAAAGAGATGGTGCAGAGCACTGTGGCAAAGGACTCCACCACAGTCGAGTTCACGCTGAGCCAGCCGTGGCAGAACTTCCCTGCAATCCTGTCCTACGGGCACGGCATGATTGTCGCGCCGTCCGCGCTACAGGGGGAGGATTTCACTCCCATTGGCGCTGGCGCGTTCACTGTCGAGAGCTTGCAACCGGCACAGGAGCTCCGGCTGAAGGCGCGCTCCGACTATTGGGGCGGCGAGCCCCACCTCGACGGGCTTCGGTTCGTCGCGATCGCTGGCGAGCAACCGAAGCTTGATGCGCTCAGAACTGGTGGGCTCGACATGATCTACCTACGTGAGGCGGACACCACCAGCACGGCCAAGGGGGAGTTCCCCGGATTCCTCGACATCACCAATATGTCGATACTCGGCAACATCAACAATGCTCCTGGCCGTCCGGGCTCCGATGTTCGGGTGCGCCAGGCAATGGCCTATGCCATAGATCCGGAGGTCGTGAATCAGCGGGCTTGGGACGGCGCGGGCATGGCCGGCTCAGATATGTTCGGGCCGCAGTCCGTGTGGCACGGTGATGCCACTGGCGTGAAGCCCGATTCAACGAAGGCGCAGGATCTGCTCGATCAAACGAAGGCGGAAGGCTTCGACGGCAAGATCACCTATCTCACTGTAAACACCCCTGACCAGCAGAAGGTTGCCCTCGCGGTGCAGGCACAGCTCAACGCCGTTGGCTTCGACACGACCATCGAGTACGTCAGCACCGCCACAGATATGGTGGTCCGCACAATCGTTGACCGCGACTACGACATGACGTGGGGTGCCTACGATGTGTCCGATATCGACCCAGAGATCCGCCTGTTCAACACGCTATCGAGCACGCGCAACAACACCATCAGTCTGAAGAGCCCGGAGATGGACGCCTTGCTCAGCGAGGTGCTCTCGGCACCGGACGCCGACGCCAAGCGCGCGGCGATCAACCAGATTCAGGAGTTCGTCAACCGGGAGCAGCCGTTCCTCACGTGGGCTTCCGCAGGCCAGGTGTTCATCGCATGGTCGGAGAACGTCCACGGGGTTACCCCCTCGATCGAGCAGATCTTGCTGCTCGACAAGGCATACATCGTCGACTGACTCTGCCTGGATCACTCCCGCGGACGGCTGGCTGAGTTGCGCTTCTCAAATGCCGAATACCTACTGGCCCGCGGCCAGGTCATCACCGACCTGGCCGCGGGCCATATTCCCGATCTATTAGTGCGTCTGACGCTAGCCTCGATCTTTCATGAGGTGCCGGTGCTGGCCTGATCGGTTTCGGATTGCGGATTTCAGGCCGAGATTCGGCCGATGGCACCCAGGCATCGCCCGCTGACCGCGGATGAGGTCTGGGTTCCATTGCCCCAGAAGAAGATTCGCTCTTTCATCTCGTCGATGCTGGCCCCCGCCGGTCAGGACGGGGCGGGCAAGTCTTTGAGTCTGGCCAGACCGTGGGCAACCAGTTCCGACCACGGCGCGTGCGCCGACAATCTCAGCCAGGTGCGGCGGGCGTGCCGTGAGATTCTCGCGGCGATCGAGAACATCCGCAGGCGGAGACGTTTCGGCTCCCACCGCCGCGCCTCATGGCCGGTCAGGGCCAGCATCTGCATCCACGCCGTCAGCTCCGTCGCCAGGCCGACGATCGCGAGCCAGATCTGGTTCTGGCCGAAGTAGCGCAGCGGGAGATTCGTCAGGCCGGTGTCCTTCGAGTTTCGGATCCGGTCCTCGCAGCGCGCGCGTTGACGGTGCCGTAGCTCCAGGTCAGCGAGCTGCCCGCGCTTGGTGTTGGTGACGAACGCGGTGATCCGCAGGCCGTCAACGTCGGTGAACCGCAACTGGGCGCCCGGGTCGGGACGCTCCTTGCGGATGATCAGCCACATCCCGTCCGGCCAGCACGACAGGTCCGCCATATGCGTGAGCTCGGCGACCCATGCGCCTTTGCGGGGCATCCGATCGGCGTTGTAGGCCGGAGTCCACCCGTCCTTCGGGATCATGTTGATCAGCCCCGCGAGGGTCTCATTCAAAGTGCCAGCGTGGGACACGATCGAGGTTCCGGTGGTGTCGGGGGACAAAGCGGGGTACGGGCTTGTAGAGTTGCTCACCAGAATGGTGCTCCTTGTTCCTAAGATTATTGAACCGTCGCAAGTCCAATTATCGCAGGTCAGAGCACCATTCTTCTATTTTTCGGGGGCGTGTCGCTCAATCAGCGTGAAAGCCCGAGGCTAGACATCAGAGGCCACGGAGTGCTATTCCCATGCCCGAGTCGGGGCCGCTTTACAGTTCGCATGCCGACTGGCTGACGCAATCGTCTTCTGCGTCAACTCGAGCGGGACCCGATGATCAGTCCCCCGAATCCGCCGTATATTCCCGAGCTGCGTCTACCGACTGGGCGGCTCGCCAGCGATCGGCGCCGCAGGTCAGAGCCCAATGCGGCGCTTCGAAGCCGTGATCCTGTGCCTCGCGGCTGGTGCGAGCGAGCGCGGCAGCCGTGCACCCATGTCACGACGTGTGCAAAGCGAGCCGAACCGCTGATCCGTTGCTGGTGATCCTAGATCCAGCACCGGCACAGGCGGTTTCGGCTCGCTCCGCTTATCGAGGGAAGTACTACTGCACGTCCGTGTACTCGAAGTGCGACTCATCAGGGCTCGCGCACAATTCGTAGAACTTCTCGCCGCTCCAGGGCGCGTTCATCTGCAGCCGACCGAACTCGTTGACGTAGTAGTTCTTCTCCGTCGCTGTGCTCGGCGACAGGTAGATGAGCTTCTTGGCCTCTTCGTGCAGTTGGTCGTTGTAGTCATCGAACGCGTCCTGGCGAATAACCATCGACGAACGACCGTTCTCGATCATGCCGACGATGCCCTCGGCGATGTAGCGGGTCCAGATCTCGAACCAGGTGGGCAGTCCCGATCCGCTCGCCACCGGCTGTGAGTTGGGGCCATAGAGCATAAACATGTTCGGGAACCCCGGAACGGTCATACCGAGATGCGCTTGCGCGCCCTGGCGGGACCAGACGTCCTCCAGTGTCACACCGCCGATGCCGTAGTACTGCGTCGGCCAGAGGTACTTCTCCGTCTGGAAGCCGACCGCAGCGATGACCAGGTCCGCGTCGCGGGCCTCGCCGTCTGCGGTGACGATCGCGGTGTCGGTCATCCGATCGATCGGAGTCGTCACGAGCTCGACATTGTTCCTGGTCAACGAGGCATACCAGTTGTTGTCAACCACCGGACGCCTGGTCATCGGCGGGTAGTCCGGGACGAGCTGATCGATCAGGTCCTGCCGGCCGTCGACCTGGCTCGAGACGTAGCCGACCAGGATCTCGCGCAGCATGTCGTTGCGCTCGCTCACGTCGCCGCCATTCGCGATCCACTCCTCGTCCGGCATGATCACGTTCCGCAGATCAATCGTGCTCAGCCCGGCGACATACTTGTTCCAGTTCCAGTAGTAGGGCATCTTCTGGACCAGCCACTGGAGTTCGTCGGCGATCGGCACGCCGTAGTTGACACGCGGCGAGATCCACTGCGGTGTCCGCTGGTACACCGCCACCGACTGCGCCTTCTCGGCCACCTTCGACAGGAGCTGGACCCCGGTCGAACCGTTGCCGATGATGGCGACCTTCTTCCCCGCGTACTCGACGTCGTCGCTCCACTCTGTGGTGTGCACGATCTGCCCGGCAAATCCGGCGACGCCCTCCACCGGCAGGTCCCGCGGAGTCGCGAACACGCCACTAGCGGCGACCACCACATTTACCTCGACCTCCGCGGTGGAATCCTCGCCGCTCACGGTCAGAGTCCAGCGCTGCGTCGCGTCGTCGAAGCGGGCCTCCTGAATATCGGAGTCGAACTGAATGTGCTCGTAGACGCCGTGCTCGTGCGCCACGTGATCGATGTACGCGCGAACCTCCGACTGCCGGGCGAAATGTTCGGTCCACGGATACTTTTTCTCGAACCCGAACTCGTAGATGCAGCTCAGCGTGTCGACGCGAACGTCGGGGTAGGTGTTGACGCTCCACACCCCGCCCACCTCCGAGCGACGCTCATAAACCGTGAACGGGATGCCGAGCTGAGCCAGCTGCACACCCATGGTGACACCGGCGAAGCCCGCACCGACGATCGCGACGTGGTATCCCTCCGGGACCACCTTCTCTCCAGTCCACTGAGCCGGGAACGGCATGTCGGCGAAGGCCGGGATGTGGTGGCGCATGATCAGGTCCTCGGGCCCCAGCTTGCGGGCCTCGGCCATCTCAAGCAGCTCGACTATCTCGTCCCGCGACGGGGCCGGCAACGCGGACTCGTCGGGCTCGGCGAGCAGGTACTCGACAGCTTTCACCCGGATGAGCGCGATGTCGTCGTCGGAGAACTCGACTCTGTCCGCGGCCGGGCCGAAGACACGTTCGGGCGTGATCGCGGCGATCTCCGCATCTCGGGTCGCCTGGTACAGCGCCATCCGCAACGCGTTCGCATCGGCGCACTCGACGGCGCGCTCTATATAGCTACGTCCTGGCATGGGAACTTCCAATTCTCAAGTCTGGTGGAGGACCTGGGGCACGTGTCACTGCGCGGTTGCGCTGGCCACGACCCGCAAGTCGATGACGGACTGCCGAAGGTTCTGCTTGCGGATCTTCATCGTCGGCGTCTTCGGCATCTCCGAGACGATCACGACTTCTTCGGGGAACTTCGCCGGCGAGATGCCGGCATTGCGGCAGTAGGCCCGGATCTCGTCGACGCCGATGTCGGCCGCGCCGTCGCACAGCTGAATCACTGCGCAGATCCGCTCGCCCGATCTGTCGTCGGGCAAACCGATAACGGCGACATCGGCCACCGCGGAGTGCTTCGCCAGCACTTCTTCGATCTCGATTGGACTGATCGACTCGCCCTTGCGGATGATCAGGTCCTTCTCCCGGCCGACTAGGACCAGGTGCCCGTCCTCCTCGAGTCTTCCGGTGTCACCGGTGAACATCCATCCGTCGTCGTCGAGAGGGCGGACGATCTCGCCATTGTCCCGGTAGTGCTTGAACAGCATCGGGCCGCGCAGCCACACCCGGCCCTCCTCGCCAGACGCCAGCACGTCATCCTCCTCAGAGCGGATCTGCACCTCGCATCCCAGGACGGGACGTCCAGAGGTGGTGGCCAGCTGCTCGATGCTGTCGCTCATCCGCGCCGAGGCGATCATCGGGCACTCGGTCATGCCGTAGGCATGCAGAATCGGGACGCCGACCTCGGCAAGCACATCGCGGAACAGCTTCTCGGGCATCGGCGCTCCGCCACCGGTCACCATGCGCAGCGTCGGAACAACCGGGGTACCCGGGTTCTTCCGCTGCTCCTCGAGCAGAAGGGCGTAATGCGGGGTCGATCCGCCGGTGATCGTCGCACCCGTCCTTCGCATCAGCTCGACCGCCGCGACCGGCTCGTAGGCCTCCATGACCACCAGCGACATGCCGCTGGTCAGGGAGGCGATCAACAGGTCTGGGCCGCCGATGTGGGCGTACGGGAACAGGATCGTTCCGACGTCGTCCGAGTTGGCTCCGATCGCATCCGCGAGCGCGACGCCGCCGGCGATGAGGGTGCCGTCCGTGTGGCAGACGCCCTTGGGCGTCGAGGTCGTGCCAGAGGTGGTGTAGATCCAGCGCACCTCGTCCCGGCCGAGTGGCGCGGCGGGGAGCACGGCCGGGTCGCCGTCGGGCAACTCACCGGAGACGATAAGCAGTTCGAGGCGGTCACCGCTCGCCGCTCGCAGATCATTGGCCATCGCCTGATGGTCAAAACCACGGAACTTGGGGAGCGTGATCAGCCATTCCGATGCGCACTGCTCAACCATGGCCGTGACCTCACGCGCCCTGTAGAGCGGAATGATCGGGTTCTGGGTCACGCCGATACGCGACAGCGCCAGGCTGAGGACCATGGTGTCGATGCGAGTGGGCAGCTGCCAGCTCACCGTGGCGCCGGGCTCGATACCGCGCGCCAGTAGGCCGGCCGCGACGCGCTCGGCGGCGGCGGCGACCTCAGCGAAAGTCAGGCGCCGATCGAACTCGTCGATGATGGCGACGGCGTCGCCGGTGGCCTCGACCCGCATCGCGAGCAGATCCCACAGGGAGCGCGCGTCGTTCGGCGCGAGGTCCGAGTTCACGAATCCTCCCCCTTCTTCTCACGTGCCCCCGACGGGAGCGGGTCTGGCGTCAGGAGCGGGTACCCGGTGCGGAGCAGCGCGTTCGCGTGCCCGTGCCAGTGGATGTCGAATGCCGACTGCATCGCGGCCTGCTGGCCCATGACATCGAGGGTCTGGTTGACCGCACGCTTGGCGGTGGCCAGTCCCCACCCGTCCATTTCCGAGATCTCGTGCGCCAATTCCATCGTCTGCGCGTCAAGCTCATCGAGCGGGACTACCCGGTTCACCATGCCGGCGTCGAACGCCTCGGCCGCGGTGAACTTGCGGGCCGTGAACAGCATCTCCTTTGCGCGGCGCGCCCCGAGCTCCCACGTGTGCGCGTGGTACTCGACGCCGCCGACACCGAATTTCACGACCGGGTCGCTGAAGTACGCGTTGTCGGCCGCGACGATCAGGTCGCACGGCCAGATCACGTTGAGAGCACCGGCGACGCAGGCACCCTGAACGGCCGCGATCGACGGCTTCGGCACATCGCGCCACTTGCGGGAGAAGCCGAGGTAGTGCTCGGCCTCCCAGCTGTAAGCGCTCTCCAGTGTTGTCTTGCCCTCCTGAAAGTAGCCCGGTGCCGGGGTCTTCAGGTCGTGGCCCGATGAGAAGTGGTCGCCGTTGGCGCGCACGACGATCACCTTGACCGCGTCGTCGGTGGCCGCCTGCTGCCAGCGGGCATCGAGGTCGCGCAGCAGGGACGCGTCCTGCGCGTTGTGCTTATCCGGACGGTTGAGGGTGATCACGCCGACGGCGCCATCCACCTCGTAGTTGATGTAGCTCATCGCGATGCTCCCGTGTAGATCCGATCGAGGGCCGACACGATCTCGGCGTCGTTGCGCGCCTCCGAGCCAAAGTCGTACTGCCAGCGCTTGGCCGCATCCGTGAACAGATGCACGTTCGACTCGACCATGTACCCGATGCCCGCATGGACCTCGTGTGCCGAGTGGACGATCTGCAGCGCGGCCTTCGCGGCCTGCTTGCGCATCAAGCCGATGTGCGGCTGCGGATCGAGGCCGGCTCCGATGGCTCCAGCGGCCGAGCGCGCGTGCGCCGAGGTGAGGTGCGCGGCGACCGCAATATCGCTGCACAGGTACTGCACCGCCTGGAATCGGCCAATCGGCCCGCCGAACTGGTGCCGTTGCTGCGCGTACAGCACGGTGATGTCGAGCAGCCGCAGCGCGGAGCCGTAGACCTGCGCGGCGCGAAGCACCGCGCCGCGCTGCTCGGCGACCTCGACAGCGCGGTCGGCGTCGCCTCCGCGGGCCAGCACCACGGTGTCGGCCACCGGCACGTTGTCGAAGGTCACCGCGAACATCGGATGCCCACCCATGTTCGGCATCGCCTCGATACTGATCGCCGAGCTCGAATCCACAATGGCCACAATGCTTTCGCCGGTACTGGCGTGAACGAGGAAGCTGTTGGCGCGGTCGGCGTAGCCCACCGCCAGCGCGATTCCTCGCAGGACGCCGTTCTCACACGTCACCGCGGAGCCCCACTCGGCAGAAGGGAACACCGGGATCACGACGGCCTCGCCGCTGCCGATGCGCTCGGCGAAGCCCGCCGATATCTCCGTGCCGATCGCCAGGGCCGCGTCGCGGGCCATCATCAGGTCGAGGAGTGGTGTGTTGGCCAGCGCGCGCCCCATCTCGACGAAGACCCCGGCGATCGTGCCGAGCGCTGGGCTATCCGCGTCGGCTCCGGTCGGATCGCCGAGCTCCAGCCACCCCAGCTCGGCGAACTGCGCAACCTGATCTACGAACGGCACCTCGTTCGACCGGTCTTCCAGCGGTGAGTACCGCGCGAAAACCGACTTGCTGACATCTGCGAGGGCCGCGAAGTCCTCGCCCCATTCCAAATCCATCATCTGCTCCTATCGCGCCAGACCGAGGCCCCGCGTCGCGAGCACCATCCGCTTGAGTTGGGACGTTCCTCCGGCGTGGTTGGCAAATGACTGCCGGTACCACGCCTCGGGCTTTCCGTTGAGGGGTGCGTGTGCCGAGCCCGAGCGCAACTGGCTGGCCGGGCCGAGCACTCGGTCGTAGATCTGCGCGAACAGCGGCTCGTACTCCTTGGCCGCGACCTGTTGGACGCCGCCGCCCCACGGGGTCTGCCGACCGTTGGCGTTGTCGCCGATGATCTCGTAGGCCAGCAGACGCTGCGTCTGGATCATCCCCGCGAGTTCAGCCAGGTCGGCCTGCGCGCGCGGATCGTCGAGCTTGCCCGGAATTGTTTTGCAGTGCGCGATCAGATCGCGCAGCCGAGACTCCTGCATCGCGTAGATCGGCTCCACCGTGCCCGACGCGTAGAAGGCCCGCATGATGTACTGCCAGCCTTTGCCCTCTTCGCCGATCAGCGAGGTCTTCGGCACGCGGACATGATCGAGGTAGGTGCTGGACTGGACGCCGCCGCCGTAGTTGCGCATCGGGTGGAGGGTGACGCCGGGACTGCGCAGATCGACCACGAAGATGCTGATCGCATCGCGCGAAGAGGGGTCGGTCGCCGTGCGCGCGGCCACATACAGGACGTCGGACATCGGCCCCCACGAGGTGAACGCCTTCTGCCCGGTGATGACCCACTCGTCACCCTCGAGGACGGCCTTCGTCTGCAGGGCGCCTAAGTCGGAGCCGGCCTCCGGCTCGGTCAGGCCCTCAGCCCAGAGGGTGCGCATGTTCGCGATGTCCGGAAGCAGTCGCTTCTTCTGCTCCTCGGTGCCACCCACCAGGATGGTGCCCGCGGCAAGGAAGATCCCGACCGTGTTGATCATCGGGGCGTCGGCCGCGTATAGCTCTTCCAGGAAGATCTGGTTCGCGATTGGGGACAGCCCCTTGCCGCCATACTCCACCGGCCAGGTCAGTCCGATCCAGCCCTTGGCGGCGACCTTCTTGCTGAACTCGACGGCGATCGCCCACTGGTCCGGGGCGTCGTCGAACTCCGGGTTGAAGGCGTTCTCCTGCGGCAGCTCGGCGTCGAGGAACTCCCGGATCTCGGCCCGCCAGGCCTCATGCTCTTGTGCCAGTGTCATTCTCATTACGCGTTTTCCGCCTGTAGTTCGTCGGTGCCTGCGGCCTGCTCAGCAGCGCCGTGGCCAAGTTCGCCCTCGGGGTAGAAGCGACGAGCCCACTTCCGGATGGCCCGGAAGCCTGCGGCTTCCGCAGTCGCCAGGCCGGGCGGCTGGGTGTAGCGCTGGTGCTCCCAGATTGCGATGTCAGCCTGCACTTGTCTGATTGCGTTGCGCTGCCGCTTGAGCACACGAGATTCGTCCTCGCCATCTTCCTTGCTCGCCCACGTGGAGAACCGCAGGATCGAGAGCTCATCGTCAACCGGCGTCACCGCTGTCAGCGAGCAGATGGCCCCGACGCCGTCGGCGTGCGAGAAGCCCAGCCCCAGGCCCAGCAGCGAGGCCCTCGTGCGGCCCACCACGGTCTCAAACTCCCCGTCAGCGCCACGGCGCTTGAAGTTCAGGGCCAGCTCGGTCTTGAAGTCGTACTCACCGAACTCGCGGTTGACGACGGTCGGGATCTCGTCAGCACGGTGGACGTACTTGAAGTGCGCGAAGTCGACGCCGTTCTCTGCGGCGTACTGCGGATGGATCGGCAGCTCGGCTGTCTCGTAGCGGCCGCCCTCCCCCAGCCCGTGGTAGTCGTCCACCGAACCAGAGCCCGAAAACAGGTCGAAGATGCTAGGCACCTCGTAGAGCGGCTCGCCGCCGTTCGCGTCGTGCCAGATGTACATGACTCCGTCGCGCTCAGCAGTGGCCCAAGTACCGATCTTACGTACGCGGTTCGTCGCCTTTTGATAAGGAATGCAGGTGTTACGACCCTCCGGGCTCCACTGCCAACCGTGGAACGGGCACTGGATGTCCTCACCGTCAACCGAGCCGCCATGCCCCAGGTGGGCGCCGAGGTGCTCGCAGTATGCGTTCAGCACCACCAGCCGGCCACTCCCGGTGCGGTAGGCGACCAGGTGTTGACCGAAATAACGCAGAGGTTTCACGTCGCCAACTGCGAGGTCGGTAGACCAACCGAGTTGGAACCACCCCGTCGGCTTCATAGATAACGCCATAGGTGTCATTTCGTCCTCCTGAACTGTTGCGACAGCGGCACTTCCGCCAACTGCGCAGAGAATCTGCTCTACGTCACGGGCATTCACGGACAACAACCTGCAGATATGCCCCATGAAATGGCCCGTAGGAGCTCGGGAACCCTGCGATCACTTCGGCAGCGGACCATAACCCCCATCACAGTAGCCAATGGCTACCATTGCGTCAACCGCCCCGCCGTGACACCACCCGCTACCGGCGATGCCACTGACCTACATCACATGCTGGTTCGATCGTCTCCAGGTACTAGGTGTGGTAGAAAAAGGAGGTTCGAAAGAAATAATGTGACGTCGGAACACCCACGTTCCCCACCATCGGCGCCGCAAATCCGGCGATGGTGTTCACCAATTACGCTGCTGCTGACCATGATAGGGTTTCCGCTATATGAAAGACCTCTGCGAAGTCGCCCTATCCGCCGACGACGTATGGACCACGCCACAGGCGGCGGAGTTCCTGAATATCAGCCGTCAGGCGATAAATAAGCGCGTCCAGAATCGGAAGATGCTCGGCTATCCGGGCATCGGCGTGACGTTGTTTCCGGTATGGCAGTTCGATCTAGAGAATCGCAGAGTCCATCCAGCCGTCCCTGAGCTTCTTACGGCATTCGATGAGGATATCGAGCCGCACACCATCGCCCGGTGGTCGATCACGAGAATCGATGAGTCAGGCCGAACACCGGCCGAACTGTTGCTAAGCCCGGACACCAAGCTGGATGCACTTCGGTTGGCCAGCACCTGTGATCCCGGCCCGGTCGAGGAAATTCTTGCGGAGGCTGCCGAGTCCAGTGTGAAGCGCGCGGACGAGAATGTCGCCGAGTGGACGCCGTCCCGCGCAGGTTCGACCGGCGCGCAACACGCCATCCTCATCGCCGCCGCGGATCTCTTCTCGCGCAAGGGCCCGGCGAAAGTTTCGTTACGGGAGATTGCCGCCGAGGCGGATGTGTCTTACGGTCTGATCCATCGGTTCTATCGAACTAAAGAGAACTTATTGGTGGCGGTGATGGAATTGCTCGTCAGCTATGGCGGCGATCGTCTGTCCGGTGAGCACGACGCTTACGCCGCAATCGAGAACTCGTTCGGCGCCGACGTCGACGCGGGCCAGTTCGGCCGGATGCTGACGTGGTCGATCTTTGAGGGAACTCGACCGGATCGCCTGCTCGGCGGGGTCCGTTCACGCGGCTATCGTGCGCAAATCGACGCATTGTGGGAAAATCCGGTAGAGCCGCAAGTGCGGCCCGAGTTCGATTCAAACGTGGTGGCGTCTCTGCTCGCCCTCGTCGGCGCGGTGTGGGATCTCTACGAGCCGTACCTCACCGAGCTCGCCGACAATCCGAGTCGCGGTCGAGAAGACGTCCGACAGGAAGTCACCGACATCCTCAAAATCCTCGTTTTCGCGACCCGCCCGAGCAAGTAGGCGGCGTGGCGCGTCGAAGAAGCTGAAACACGGGCGCAGGAGCGATAGCCGCTCCTGCCCCCGTGTTCACTGGCGAACGGCGCAAACCGACGTCAGGACTGCATGAGCAGGACTCCGCGGTCGAGCCTGCCGTTCCGGGCGTCGTCCAGGAGCGACTCGAAGTCTTCCAGCTCATAGGTCTTGGTGACGAGTTCGTCGAGGAGGAGCCGGCCAGAGCGGTATAGGTCCAGGTACTTGGGGATGTCGGCACCCGGTCGCGACGACCCGTAGCGGCAACCCAGCACCGAGCGATCCATGTAGAAGGTCGACGCCGGGACCGACAGCTTGGTCTCCGGGCCGGCAACACCGAGCATGATCAACTGCCCGCCCCAATCGAGCATTTCCATCGCCTGGCTGGTGATCGCCTCGCCACCGACGCAGTCGAAGACGTGGGCTGCCCCACCGGCGATGACTTCACGGACAGCGGCGACAGTGTCACCCGCCATCGCGTTGATGAAGTGGGTGGCACCGAAAAGGCTCGTCTTCGGCTCCTTCTCCGGGTTGGTGTCGACGGCGATGATCGTCGCCGCGCCCGCGACCCGAGCAGCCTGAATGACGTTGAGGCCGATACCGCCGGCGCCGATGACGACGACCGAGTCGCCGGGACTGACACGGGCCCGGTTCAGCACCGCTCCGACGCCGGTCAGCACCGCGCAGCCGATCAGGCACGCGGTCGTCAGCGGAATATCCTTCGGGATAGAGATCGCCTGCCCGGCCTGGACGACGATCCGCTCGCTGAAGGTCGAGAGCGCCGCGAAGTTGTGGATCGGGGTGCCGTCGAGCTCGAATGGAGTTGCCGTCTTCCCGAACGACTCGCGGCACATCGTGGGATGTCCGGAGGTGCACGGGGCGCACTGGCCGCATGTCGCGAGCGTTGTCAGCACCACGTGGTCGCCGACGGCGGGCATGGTGACGCCCGGCCCAACGGCCTCGACGATGCCCGCACCCTCGTGCCCGAGGATGACCGGGGACGGGAACGGGATCTTTCCGTTGACGACGCTCAGATCGCTCTGGCATAGGCCGCTCGCGACGATGCGGACCTGGACCTCACCGGGGCCGGGCCCGCGGACGGTGACGCCGTCAACCAGCTTGTTCTCGGTGCCGTCAAAGACAATTGCTTTCAACTTCAAGCCTCGCTGTTCTCTGGAATTCCGCCGCACACTGCGCGAAAGCGCAGCAATCCGCGGCAGGGATTGAAAGGGTGAAAATGAGGGTTTTGGAGAGATTGGCCAGCTCGATGGCGGTACGACGCGGCCAAGGCGAGAGTGCCCCGTGGAGAGATGGGATTCGGATCAACATGACCCTTGACGAATCCGGACAAACGCCAGGCGGTAGCTTCCTGTCCAGGGAACAGCCCTTCTCGCCAGTGCCGCCCGCCGCGCGATTCAGACTCCGACCGCGGAGCGGCCAGCGGTTGCGCCGCCGTCTACGACCAGATCATGACCGGTGACGTAATTACCTTCGTCCGAGGCCAGGAACAGAACTCCTGCCGCCATCTGCGAGGGCTTCGCGGCATATCCGATGGGCTGGATCTTATCCAGCATCTCGACGATTCCCTCCACGTCCGGGACCATGCCGGTCAGCATCGTCCCCGGCGAGATCGTGTTCACCCGCACGCCTTTGGGCGCAAGCTCGATGGCGCAGGCCTTCGATAGTGCCACCACTGCTGCCTTCGTGCCACTGTAGACAGCCATGCCGGCTGAGGGAGAACACCCACCGTTCGACGCTGTGTTGACGATGACGCCGAACCCTTGCTCCACCATCACCCGTCCTGCCGCCCTCGTGCCGTAGAAAACCCCACCGAAGTTGACGGTCACCATACGATCGTAATCTTCGTCCGTCGTCTCAACGACCGGCGTGGTAGCGATGACGCCGGCGTTGTTGCACATCACATCAAGCCGGCCGAACCGGGCCACAGTACCTGCGACCAGAGCATCCACCTCCCCCGGGATCCCGACATCGACACGGACAAACTCGGCGCCAATCGTGTTCGCCACAGCCTCCCCCGCCGCCTGGTTGATGTCCGCAATGACAACACGGGCACCTTCGGCGATCATTAATTCTGCTGTGGCTCGCCCCAGACCCGACGATGCGCCGGTAACAATGACGATCTTATCCTGCATGCGGTTTGTCATCTATCAACCTTTCGAATCATCGTGCCAAAGGAATCCACGCCCGGCACCAGCAGCGCGGGGTTGGGACCGAGCCGGCTAATCCGGGCAACCGATCAATACATCTACCCAGTCAAAGCGTTCATATTTCTCTCATTCGGTCTGCACTGCGTAACTCGGACCGCTGGTTTCAACGGCAGCGATCCGTATAGAGGGATTCACTGCGCTGTTTCAGCGCCACGGCGGTTTCATCGAATGCACGTTTCACCCAGGCACCGCTTTCGGCCATGATTTCCCGCGCTTCCACACCAAGGAACGCATCCGTCGAAAAGTAGGAACACCGATTCTCAGAGATGCGCTCAATGACCTGATCCCGTCGGGCGGCCTGTGCTGAAACCTCGGTAGGTCGCAGCTCCCACGACAGCAGACGCTCCGGCGCGACTGCACAGACGTACTCGGTATACGGGTACACCTCCGTGCCTCCCGTGTACTCCGCCAGCATCATCTCAACAGGCGCACCCATTTCCAGTGTTGATCTCGCCGCCACACAGAGAGGATTCCAGTGCGAATACTTGTCGAGGTCGGTGAGGACCTCCCACACGACACTCGCAGGGGCCTCGATCTCAACCGTTATGGATCGAACAAGTGTGGCGGGGTCATAGGCCGGAATAGACAATTCAGACATGATCCTCCGTTCGTACGTAGTGGGTGCAATCGGATTCAAGCGAAAACGTCTCCGCCGCAGGGAGAGATGGCACCACTGGCGCCATCGCCATCGACGCGGGAATATGGCACTTCGGCGATGCCGGGGCCTGCTCCGGCCCGAGTGGCGGCCTTAAGCGCACGGAACCGTGGGTTGCACGTATGCGGGGTCGAACCTCGGGTAGTCGAGGTAGCCCTCTGCGCCAACGCCGCCGTAGTACGAGTTCCGGTCAGGCGTGGCCTGAGGCCAACCGTTCTGCATACGCTCGACAAGGTCGGGGTTGGCGATGAACGGCTGCCCGAACGCGGCGAGGTCGATCAAGTCCATCTCCGCCAGGTCCCGCGCCAACTCTCGGGTCATGCCACCAGCGAGGATGATCGTTCCGCTGTACTCGGCTCGGAACGGCTTGAGAAAATCGACGTCTAGGACGCGGCCTCCGGCAGGAAGCTGATCGACAAGGTGCACATAGGCAAGGTCTCGTCGAGATAGCTCGGACGCTAGATACAGGTAGGTGTCAGCGGCTTCAGTGTAGGCAGGCATGTCGAACAGTTCGCTGAACGGCGAAAGGCGAACACCGACACGGCTGGAACCGACCGCCTCGATCACACAGTCGACCGTCTCGAGGAGGAACCGGGCGCGATTTTGAATTGAACCACCATAGTGATCAGATCTGGTGTTAGTCGAGGGATTCAGGAACTGCTCGAACAGGTAGCCGTTGGCCGCGTGCAACTCCACGCCGTCGAAGCCCGCCTCGCTCGCGTTGACTGCCCCGTGGACGAAATCACGAATCACGCGGCGCACCTCCTCCGTGGATAGCGGCCGAGGCTCGGTCACATCGACGAAGCCGACGGCGCCGTCATCGGTGAACGCAAAAGTCTTGCCTTCATGGGCTGGCACTGCGCCGGCACTGACAGGCCGCTGACGTTCGGGTTGGAGCGACGCGTGCGAAAGTCGACCGACGTGCCAGAGTTGGGAAAAAATGCGGCCCCCCTCATTGTGGACGGCACCGGTAACCGTTTGCCAGCCAGCGACCTGTTCCTTGGACCAGATACCGGGAACGTACGCATACCCTTGGCCTTCTGGGGAGATCGGCGTGCCTTCGGTGACGATCAACCCTGCGGTCGCGCGCTGACGGTAGTACTCCGCCGTATCTGCACTCGCGACGGTGTCGACGCAGCGCGCTCGGGTCATGGGCGCCATCACCATGCGGTTCCTGAGAACAATGTCACCGAGTCGGTAATTATCGAACAATCGGGTCATTCCATACCTCTCCTTGAAGGGCTTTCCACGACTCTCGAGACCAGTTGAGGAGGCATTACTAGACGCTGCGGCGCTCCCCGATAAAGAGCAATTCCTGTGACAGCCTCCGGTGACAACGCCGCGATCATCCGTCTGCCCTCAATCACACTGCGCAACTGGCGCTACAGGAGGGCGGCAACAGTGAGCGAGTCGCCACATCCGCCCCAGCTCGCGCAGTGTCCTACATCACTGTAGCCATTGGCCTCTTAAGCGTCAATGGGTCGCGGTGGCTCATTCACCGTGCACACATAGAGCTGCCCGCGGACTCAGTTGAGAATGTGCGTGTAAGGCACCTACCGCGTACGGCTTCGGCCGGATGACGAGCTTCGACTGGGACTACCGTCAAGCCCTAGTCTCAGAACTCGATCTCGATTGGACCCGAATCTGGACGGGATTGGCACCCGAGTACGAATCCATCGGCTATATCCGCAGGATCTAAAATGTCCGAATTTGCCATCACAACCTTGCCCGACACCACAGTGCACGCGCAGGAACCGCATTCCCCCGATCTGCAGGAGTACGGAACGTCGACACCCCGATCCAGGAGCACATCGACGAGAGTTCGGCTGACTGGCCAGCCGAACTGGTGAGATTCTCCATCCAAGTGCACTACCGTATCGACCATGGAGTCGGAACCATCATCTGAGATCGATCGGGGCGATTCAAAGGGGTCGCCTGAAATCGACACGAAGACTTCCTGATGCTGATTTTCCTGCGGCACCCCCGCAGATCGAAGTCCCACACTCACCGCAGTCATGAATGGCGCTGGGCCGCAGACGAAGGTTTCGCACGACATACTCCCCGCCGCCAGCGCAGCGATCTTCTCGCTCGAGGGAAAACCATGCACATCGTCAAACCAGTAATGCACCTTCAGCCGGCACTCGAAGTCTCGGGCATAATCCTCGAGCTCTCGACGGAAGATAACCGAGTCGCTATCACGATTGGCATAAAACAACACCACCGAAGAGTCGGCTCGGAGCAAGGCGGTCTTCAGAATCGAGATGATCGGTGTGATGCCACTACCTGCGGCGAAGAGCAACAGGTCACTCTTGCGCTCCGACGGAGTGAACCGACCCGATGGCGGCAGCACAGTGATCGTGCTCCCAGGTGTCACATTGTCACACAACCAGTTGGACCCATATCCGCCCGCTGTGCGCTTCACGGTCACCTTTAGATCTTCATCGATGTCGGGGCTACTCGACAACGAGTACGACCGGGCGACGTGCCCCGTGCGGTCACTCGGGATACGGACAGTCAAGAACTGACCTGGCCGGTAGGTGAAGAGCTCGCGAGATCCCTCCGGCTTCTGCAGTACGATCGACTTCGAATCCGAGGTTTCTTCAATAACATCGGTAACGGTCAGTTCGTGCCCGATAACGGCTGTTCGTGTGGTATTCACTTCCAGTCGCCTACGCTCTCCGGTAGTTACGTTGCATCGGTGAATTCAGAATTCGCTGACCGTCCATACACGCACATCGATTAAAACTGTTCACCATCGGCACCTTTCTTCACCATTGGGACCGAATTTCCCCAGCCTTGCCCGCACGCGATCCCGGCGACAAAATCGGGCTTTTGTTCGAGCATTCTCATAGTTGGTTCCTTCGTCCTTGATTCGGCCAGAAGACCCTCTTGCTCGTTATTCGCTGTATCGCTGGCCCCTGAGGGGTTAGTGACTGAGCCGAGGAGAACCGCGACGGCGTATCGGGCGAGCGAGGATTTTCGATTCGTTTCCTCGCGGCGCTCGGATGCTCACTCGAAAGACCGCTGCCCCGATGGCAGAGACACCCGCTGCTTCTTTTCGAATTCTGCGTACCCATGATCTGTAGCGCGGATGCACCAGTTGGAGTACCGCTCGAATCCGCCGACGTACATCAGCAGTACTCGCGGCTTGCCTGGAATGTTCGCGCCCGTGTACCAGGAGTCGGTCTTCGCATGCATCGTGCGAGCAGCGACCGTGTCCAACTCGCTGGCCCACGCCTCCTCCTGGGCGTGGGTGGCACCGAAACGTGAGATCTGATTGTCCTCGAGGTATTCGATGGCCCGCAGGATCCAGTCGACCTGCCATTCGCCCGTGGTGATCATCTGTGCCTGGACCGACGGGCTACCGGGACCATGCACCATGAACAGGTTCGGCAAGCCCGCGGTCATCAAACCGAACACAGTCTTCGGACCGTCGGCCCATCTGTCGGCGAGGCGTACACCGTCAAGCCCGGTCGCGTTCATATTCAGCATCGAGCCGGTCATCGCGTCGAAGCCGGTGGCAAAGATGATCACGTCGAGCTCGTACTCGGAATCGGTTGTGCGAAGCCCTGATTCGGTAATCTCCTCGATAGTGTCCGCCCGCACGTCGACCAGTTTCACATTGTCCCGATTGAACGTCTCGTAGTAGCCGGAGTCCTGGCAGATCCGCTTGCCGCCGATCGGATAGGTCTTCGGGCACAGAAGTTCGGCGGTCCCCGGGTCATCTACGATGGCCCGGATCTTGTTTCGCACGAACTCGGCGAGAATCGCATTCGCCTCCAGATCGGTGGAGGTGTCAGTGAATGTGCGGATGAATTCGAGTCCATTCCGGGCATTCCACGCGCGCTCCATTACCTCTTCGCGCTCTACTTCGGTGTAGTCGAAGATCGAACGCTGCTCGGCGACACTACTCATCAACACGGCACCGTGGGTTTTCAACACTTGCTTGCGCCGCTGGGTGTAGTTGGCTTTCCAGTCCTGCACGTATTCCGGATCCAACTCCCGGTTGAGCGAGGGAAGGCTGAAGTTCGGGGTCCGCTGAAAAACGGTGAGTTGGTCGGCGAGCGCGGCCACCTCTGGGGCGAGCTGGATGCCGGTGGAGCCGGTCCCGATCAGGCCCACGCGCTTACCAGCGAGTTCGACGCCCTCCTTAGGCCACCGCGAGGTGTGGTAGGCCTCGCCGTGAAAGCTGTCCAGGCCGGGCCAGTCGGGGACATTGGAGACGTCCAGGCTGCCGGTGGCCGCGATTACGTACTTGGCGACGAATCGCTCGCCCAATGCGGTGCCAACGTGCCATTCGTCCGCAGCATCGTCGAAGGTCAGTTCATTGACACGAGTCTCGAACCGGATGTTCTCGCGCAGGTCGAAACGGTCGGCCACGTGGTTGGCGTATGCCTCAAGGTCTGGCTGCGGCGAGAAGTGCTCCGACCACGTCCACTCCTGCTGGAGGTTCTCGTCGAAGGAGTACGAGTACTGCATGCTCTCGATGTCGACGCGAGCGCCGGGGTAGCGGTTCCAGTACCAGGTGCCGCCGACGCCGTCGCCGGCCTCCAGGCAGACGACCCGTCGCCCCTGTTGACGGAGACGGTGTAGGGCGTACAACCCGCTAAATCCCGCGCCGATGACGACGACGTCGAAGGGTTGGTCGGTGCGGTCGGCTGCGGGGGTCGAGGTGGACATGTTCCTCCAAAAATTAGAATCTGTATCTGCGACGTGGCGTGGTCGGGTGCACGGGCCGGTGCGGCGTGGACACCGCTACCCCAGCACGGAGCCGCCGTCGGCGATGACGTCGGTGCCATTGACGAATGATGCATCGTCCGAGGCGAGGAATACTACGACGTTCGCGGTCTCTTGCGGGTCTGCCTGACGTTTCAGACCGGTCGGGGCATCGGCGGCCGCGGTCGTCGGCGACATGCTGGTCCGGATGTTGCCGGGAAGAACTGCGTTTACCCGGATGTTCGACGGCGCGAGCTCGATCGCAGCAGTCCTCGTCAATCCACGGAGGGCCCACTTCGACATGCTGTACGCGCCGTGCGCCGGGTATGACGTGGTTCCGGCGAGCGACGATACGTTCACGATCGAGCCGCCGTTCCGAGCGCGCATGGCGGGGATGACGGCCTGGATGCCGAGGAACGGTCCGTGCAGGTTGACGTCGAGGACCTTGTCGAGGTCGGCGACCGTCTCGTCCTCCAGCAGCTGCCTGCGGTAGATCCCCGCATTGTTGACGAGGATGTCAAGCCCGCCGAAGGTCGACGTCGCCAATGCTACGGCGTCAGCCCAGTCAGCCTGGTCCGTCACGTCGAGGCGTGTGTAGACGACGGACTTGCCGAGGTCGCCGGCGAGGGCCTTTCCCTCATCGTCGAGAACGTCGCCGACCACGACCGAGCAGCCTTCGCGTGACAGCGTCCGAACGATCTGTTCGCCCTGCCCGCGTGCGCCACCGGTAACGATTGCGACCCTTCCCTCAAAGCGATTCCGCATGATTCTCCAATTTCGGTGCTCATGGTTCAGCTGTTCAGCGCTCGCCGGATGGCGGCTGTGTAGTCGGCGTCGATCCGCTGGGAGATCGCAGTCTGCGGGAACACTCCCGACGATCCGTGGAAGGTCCCGGGGGAGAGCCGCAGTTCGGTGGGCACACCGGCCTGCGTCAATCGTTGTGCATAGTCGATTCCCTCGTCGCGGAGAGGGTCGTATGAAGAAACCGTGATGTAGGCCGGGGGTAGCCCGGCGAGATCGCGTGCGCGCGCGGGTGCGGCGTACTTCGACGTCTGTTCTCGGTCGGCGTCTCCCCCGAGGTAGTGGTGCCAACTGTCGATTGAGTTCTGTCGGTTCCACAGCGGGGATTCGGTGTACTCGGTCGCCGAGACGGTGAGCAGGCGGTCGTCGAGGACCGGCGAGTCCAGCGCCTGAAAACAGACAGCGGGACCGCCAATATCGCGTGCCTTGAGCGCGACTGCCGCGGCGAGCCCGGCACCGGCGCTGATCCCGGCGACGACAATTTTGGCTGGGTCGATCCCGAGGTCATTATCTCCGGCGATCCAAGTCAGAGCGCTGAAGCAGTCGTCGAACGGTGTCGGGAACGGGTGCTCGGGAGCGAGGCGATAGTTCACCGACACCACCACCGCGTCGAGATCTGCAGCGAGTGCCGATGGAACTCGGACATCGGTGCTGGCGTCGCCGAAGACAAATCCTCCACCGTGAAAGTAAGCGATAGCGGGGAGCTGCTGTTCGGTGCGCCGCTCCGGCCTGAACACGACGAGTTCGATGTCCGATCCGTCAGCTGCCGACGCTGTTCGACGGTCCACCACGATGCCTGCGGGCACAGTGGCCATCGGGTCACCCACGCGCATCGAGCGAACGACCGCGCGGGCCGTCCCGGGGTCAGAGACGTCGAGACGCGGGATGAATCCCATCATCGGCAGGTACTCGGGGTCGACGGCGTATGACATCGATTCCTCCTTGTGCAAGGCGTGAATGCCACCGGCCGCCTCGGACTCGCACGGTTTGACGTGACAGCAGTCACTATGTTTGACCGCTAGGAGCACTGTAGCCATTGGCTACTTTTTCGTCAACTGGCGCACCCCGGCATTCTCGGAGCCCAGCCAGGAAGACCCAGATGGCGCTGGCATGCGGACACCACATCAGACACAAGACGTCGAGGCCAGTCCTCACAACGAGGGCTAAATGAGATTCCCCCAAGGACTTCGTCCAGGGACGGTGCTCCATTAATGGTCTTCTGCGGCAATACCTTCCGAGGGGCACAGACAAATCGCGCGGAGTTTCTCGGGACCTCGAGGTTGCCCCACTCGCGCTCCGCTCGCGAACTGAAATGTCCTTATCGTACCGATTCGAGCGTTGCCTTGGGTGCGCCGCTCCGGCATCACCCGCACCATCGGGAACGCTGACCCCTGCAGTCGCTCCGCCGCCGATCTCACGCCTCCAACTGGCCCGCGATCTGCTGCTCGAGCTCCGCGCACGCCGCCGTCGGCATGACGATGAGCCCGTCGAGCTCCCGACGGGCCCGGCGGTAGGCGTTCTGCCGCTCCTGCGGCGTGGCCGCCTCGTCGATGGCCAGACGCAGCAGATTCTGCGCCCGGGCGAGTCGGGACTGCTCGGCGAGGTCGAAGCCCCCGCGTCGCCGGCGGCGGGCCTCGGTCTCGGCGATGTCGAACGCGACGGCGTAGTCGTGCACGGCGTCGCGGTACCGCGTCTGCGCGGCGTCATCGTCGAGCAGCGCGTCGGGCTCGTCGGGGCGCAGCAGGTCGGCATGGCGCTTGGCCTTGTGGAACTCGACGGTCAGCGGCTCGCGCATGTCGATCATCATGGGGTAGTCCAGCAGCGTGACTAGCTCGGTCTCGTAGGCGAACCAGCGCACATCGGTCTGGATGTGCTCGTCGACGGTCTTGGCGATATCGCGACGTTGGGCCTGCTCGTCCTTGCGCGTCAGCGCCTTCGACTGGGCCACTGCGACCTTGGTCTGCTGCTTGGCGAGGTACCGCTCCTGCCGCCGGTCCGCACGCCGGCGGTTGGCCGCGCCGATCCCCTTGGCCACGCCGCCGACGCTGCCGCCGAAGACGAACACCAGCCACCAGTACTGCCCGACGAACTGAAAGAATGCATCCACCGCACCATGTTCCCACCAAGAGTGCCTCGCTGCGCCACGATTATCGACGGACCATGATCCATCTCAGCTCGTAAGATCAGGCCGAACTGAGGAGGAGACCCCCGATGGCGTCGATAACGCGTATGGCCAAGGGCGGCGGGCGTCGTGACCGTCGGGGCGAAGTCGAGGATCGACTGCTGGCATCGCTCAACCAATTGACCGCGGAAGGCGTGAGCTTCACCGAGATGAGCGTCGCGCGGCTAGCCGCCGGCGCCGGGGTCTCGAGAGCGACGTTCTACGTCTACTTCGCCGACAAGGGTGCGCTGATTGTGCGCCTCACCCAACGGGCGGCCGCGCAATTGCAGGCGCCCGCCGGATTGCTGTCGAGCCTGGCCGCAGCGGATACCGATCCGGCCGGCCTGCGTGCCGCGATCGGCCAAATTGTCGAGCTTTACCGAGCCAACGCGGCCGTATATGCCGCGCTCACCGAGTCCGCGCGCTATGACTCCGCGGCCCGTGCGGTGCTCGACGGCGCGGTCAACGGCATTATCGCCGTCACCGCGCAACGCCTTCGGGCATTGCAAGAAGCCGGGCTGGCGGCATCGGGTCCCGCCGACGAGATCGCCGCCGCCATGGTGTGGATGGTAGAGCGGATGTGCCACCAGTTACCGCCTGACGCAGATCCCGCCACCGTGGGCCGAACCACGGAAGCCCTCGCCGTGATCGCGTGGCAGACGATCTTCGCAGGATCTCAAAAATAAGTCAGACATGGTGTCTATACACACCGCCCGGATTGGTCTACGGTTCGGTGAGCACGCTCACCAACTGGAGGCTTCCCGCGATGACCCCGACGTCGAGACCCGAACCCGCCGACCGCGGCCCCCTGACCCGGTTTAGAAATCGCGAGCAGGCCGACGCGAGATTCGGAGCCAGCTTGGTCACGAGGCTCGAGGCGGGGTTCTGGGAGACCGACACCCTCGCCGATGACGTGGTCGCGTGTTTCGCCGACCTGCCCGGGCGCACCGGGTGGCAGATGCTCGAGTCCGCGATCACCCGCGGTATCGACCAGGTGCCCGACGCGCCCCCACCCCTGATCGCCCTCTTCGAGCAGGCCGCGACAGTCCCCGCCTGGGTCGATTGGGAGCAGATGGAGACCGGACGCATCGCGTATCTGCGTCCGGGGCTGCTGACGGGCCTGGGCCTGGGCTGCGCGTCGTTGGCCGCGGGCTACCGGTCCGGCGCCGGGGTCAAGCCGCTGGTGTATACCGGTCGCATCGTGAACAAGGCGGGCGTCCGGCTGCGGGAGACCGGTCGGTGGATCCATGCCGTCACCACCCCGGGCGGGATGCGGCCCGGGGGTGCGGGTTTCGCCGCCACCCTGAAGGTCCGGCTCGTGCACGCCATGGTGCGACGACGCCTCCAGACCTCGCCCGACTGGCAGTGGGATGACTGGGGCGCACCGCTCAACGACTCGGACCTCGTCCACGGGATCGTCGGCGAGTTCAGCACCGTCATGATCGACGCGGTGGTCGACGCGGGCATCCACTATTCGCAGGCCGAGCGCGAAGCTATGCACCACCTATGGCGCTATATAGGCCATGTCCTCGGTGTGCCGGCGGATCTATTGCCGGACAGCGAGGCGCGCGCATTGGCGATCGTGGGCGCACTCGACCTCACCGAGTCCGCACCCGATGACGATTCCACGCTGTTGGTGCACGCCCTGATCAACGACGGCCTGATCCCAGCCCTGCCGCTACCTGCCGGAGTCAAGGCGAGGTGCACGCCGGTGATCACCACGGTGCTCTATGGACTCACGCGCCGCTGGGCCGGTCCGGAGCTGGCCGCACAGTTCGACCTGCCGAGTACCCGGACGGGCCACCTGATCCCGTTGATCCGTCCGGCCGTGCAGGCTCTCGAACTTGCCCGCCGGATCGGGTTGCGGTCGGGCTCGACACTGGCGGCGAAAAGCCATGCACTGGTGGGCCGCACACTCGCAGCGCCCGAGGCCCCCACCATCCCCGTGGCCGGGATGGTCAACACGGGCTGAGTGATCGCCCCACGGGAGGGGCGGGACAAGATGAGCCCATGACATTGACCATCTACGCCGAGGACCTGCGCAAGGGCGCCGCCCACCAGCTCGGCTCGCACACCGTCACCGAGGCCGAGCTCGTCGAGTTTGCCGCCCAGTGGGACCCACAGGGCTTCCATATCGACCGCAGCGTGGCGGACGCCGGCCAATTCGGCGGGCTCATCGCGAGCGGCATCCACACCCTCGCCATCTACCAGCGGCTCAGCGTCGTCGGCATATTCGACGACTGGGCCGTGATCGCCGGCCGGGAGCTGCGCTCGGTGCGATTCTTGCGTCCGGTACGGCCGGGCGATGCCCTGACCGGGACCGTCGTCATCGAGGACATCGTGTTCGACGACCGCGCCCGCGCGCTGGTGACCACCTCCGCCGAGCTGGTCGACGGCGCGGGCGACCGGGTCCTCAGCCTGCTCATGGACGCCTACGTGCACGCCCGGCCGAGCACCTGAGTCCGGCCGGGCAATACAGCCTTAGAAGGTGGAGGCGTCGATGACGAAGCGGTACCGGACGTCGGAGGCCAGCACGCGCTCGTAGGCCTCATTGATCTTGTCGGCCCCGATGACCTCGATCTCGGAGCCCAGGCCGTGCTCGGCGCAGAAGTTGAGCATCTCCTGGGTCTCGCGGATGCCGCCGATGAGCGAGCCGGCGTAGGTGCGGCGAGCCCCGATCAGGGAGAACACGTTGAGCGAAAGCTTCTCGGGCGGCGCGCCCACGTTGACCATCGCCCCGTCCAGCGCGAGCAGGCCCAGGTAGGCGTCCACGTCGATGTTGGCGCTGACGGTGTTGATGATCAGGTCGAAGCTGCCGCGCAGCGTCTTGAACGTCGCCGGGTCGCCGGTCGCGTGGTAGTGGTCGGCGCCCAGGCGCAGCCCGTCCTCCTGCTTCTTCAACGACTGCGACAGGACGGTGACCTCCGCGCCCATCGCGTGGGCGAGCTTGACGGCCATGTGCCCCAGCCCGCCGAGCCCCACGATCGCGACCCGCTTACCGGGGCCCGCGCCCCAGTGCCGCAGCGGCGAGTACGTGGTGATGCCCGCGCACAGCAGCGGCGCGGCGACGTCGAGCTCGATGCCGTCGGGGATGTTCAGCACGAAGTCCTCGGTCACGACGATGTGGGTGGAGTACCCGCCCTGCGTGATGGTGCCGTCCCGGTCGAGGGCCCCATAGGTGCCGATGTTGCCGGCGAGGCAGTACTGCTCCTCGCCCTGCTGGCAGTTGGCGCACTCGCGGCAGGAGTTGACCATGCAGCCGACGCCGACGCGGTCGCCAACTTTGTGGCGGGTGACCGCGGAGCCGACCTCGGCGACGATCCCGGCGATCTCGTGGCCGGGGGCCAGCGGGAGCTTCGGCGCGCTCCACTCGCCGCGGACGGTGTGGATGTCGGAGTGGCAGATGCCGGAGAACTTGATGTCGATCAGCACATCGTGGGGGCCGACATCTCGCCGCTCGATGGTCGTCAGGGAGAGCGGCTCCGTGACGGAGTGGGCGGCATACGCCTTGACGGTGAGCATGGTTCTCCTAATGGTCGACTGATCGGGGAGGGTGGCACAGGCAGGTGGCGCCGAGGGTAATCCTTCCCCGACGCGCCAGCTACCGGGCCTTCAAGATCGCCTCGAGCAAACCCGGGAACCGCTCGTCCACCGCAGCGGTGCGCAGGCTGTTGAGGATCGCGGTGCCCCGATACTGCTGGGTGATCACTCCAGCCTCCCGCAGCACCCGGAAGTGGTGGGTGGAGGTTGATTTGCTCACCGGCAGCTCGAAGGCGATGCAGGCTTGGTCGTCATGGCCGTCAGCTAGTTGCCGCACGATGGTCCGCCGCACGGGGTCGGCCAGGGCGGCGAGGACGGCGTCGAGCGTCAACTGCTCGGGCGTTGGATGTTCGAGGCGGCGCATGCCCGCAGTATCTCTCATTTTCCACTCCCCGATGGTGCTAGTACGAGTTTGATCGTACTACGATGTAACTCGTACTAGATTGCCGAGTGCAGAATTCGAGGAGAGAATCCGTGACCGAGCTGTTCCGACCGTTGACACTGCGCGGGACCACCATTCCCAACCGCGTCTGGATGTCCCCCATGTGCACCTACAGCGCAGAGTCGGATGGCCTCGGCGTCGGCCAGCCCAACGACTTCCACCTGACCCACTACGGGGCCCGCGCCGCCGGTGGCGTCGGCCTGGTGATGATCGAGGCCACCGGCGTCGTGGCCGAGGGCCGGATCTCCGCCTTCGACCTGGGGCTCTGGACCAACGAGCAGGTTCCCGCCCACCAGCGGCTCGCGCGGGCCATCGCCGAGGCCGGGGCGGTGCCCGGCATCCAGCTGGCCCATGCCGGACGCAAGGCCTCCACCGAACGGCCCTGGCTGGGTGGGAAGCCGGTTGCAGCGGCCGACGGCGGCTGGCCCACGCTCGCCCCGAGCGCGGTGCCCTTCCCCGGAAGCCCGGCGCCGTCCGCCATGACCAGAGCAGATATCTCCGCGGTCGTCACGGCCTGGGCAGACGCGGCGCGCCGCGCGCTGGAAGCCGGCTACGAGGTCGTCGAGGTCCACGCCGCCCACGGCTACCTGCTGCATTCGTTCCTCTCGCCGTTGAGCAACACCCGCACCGACGAGTACGGCGGCACCCTGGAGAACCGATCGCGGATAGTGCTGGAAGTCCTCGACGCCGTCCGTAGTGTCTGGCCCGCTGGCAAACCAGTGTTCCTGCGGATCTCCACCACCGACTGGGTGGCGGAGGATGCCGAGGACGGCCGGGATTCCTGGACGCTGGCGGACGCCACCGCACTGGCCGGCTGGGCCCGCGAGCACGGCGCCGACCTCATCGACGCCTCCTCCGGCGGCCTGGTGCCGGCGCGGATACCGAACACCGCCGACTACCAAACCACGAACGCGGCGCTGCTCAAGGCCGGCAGCGGCGCCGTTGTCGCCGCCGTCGGGCGCATCACCGACCCGATGCACGCCAACGAGCTGCTGGTCGCAGAATCGGCCGACGCGATCTTCCTCGGCCGCGCTCTGTTGCGCGACGCCTCCTGGGCCAACAACGCGGCCACCGCGCTCGGCGCCCAGGGCCGATACATGCCCCAATACGCGTACGCCGTCTGATCCCGGAGGGCCCACATCATGAAGGACACACACCCCATGCGAGTTTTCCAGATCGGCGCGGCCGGCGGCGTCGGCTCACGCCTGGCCACGCTCCTACGCGACCACGGCCATGAGAGCACCGGCATGCACCGCCGGCCCGCCCAAGCCGACACTGTCCGCGCGACGGGCGCCACGCCGGTCTTGGGGGATTTGATTGCCGACAGCACCGCGGACCTGGCCGAAAAATTCCGCGGGCATGATGCCATCGTCTTCTCCGCCGGCGCGCACGGCACCGGCATGGACCAGACCACCTTGATCGACGGCGAGGGCCTGGAGAAGGCGGCCGACGCGGCAGCGCTCGCCGGGGTGTCCCGCTTCGTTCTCGTGTCGGCCTTCCCCGAGGCTGCCCGCGGCCAGGGCGCGAGCGAGGGGTTCGAGCACTATATGCGCGTCAAGAAGAGCGCCGACGTGTATCTGAGCCGCACTGGCCTGGACTGGCTGATCGTCCGCCCCGGGCTGCTCAGCGACGAGCCGGGCGACGGAGCCGTGACCGCCGGGCTGGCCATCGACTACGGGGTGACTCGCCGGGACAACGTCGCGGCGTTCATCGAGGCCGCGCTGTCTGCACCGGCTCTGAACAGGGTCATCGTCGAACTCACCGACGGGCCGACCTCGGCGGCAGACGCCGTCGCCGCCCTCATCGCGGGCTGACCGACCCCACACTGCCGCCGCGATCATTACTATGGCCGTGTGCCCACGTCTTCATCGCCGACCTCCGTTGAGCCGACCCCGTCGCCAACGTCCAATGACGATCAGCCGCCCTACGGGTCGAGGGGGAATCCGGAGCCGTCTGGCCGCGTGCTGCCCTGGCTCCTGCTGATCGCGGGCCTGCTCGGCGGGCTCGCGTCGTTCATCCTCACCTGGGAAAAGGTCGAGCTGCTCATCGACCCCAACTACGTCCCATCGTGCAGCTTCAACCCGGTGCTGAGCTGCGGTTCCGTGATGGACACCCCGCAGGCCTCCCTGTTCGGGTTCCCCAACTCGCTGCTCGGCATCCTGGGCTTCGCCATGGTCGTGGCCACCGGCGCCGCGATGCTCGCCGGGGCGCGGATGGCCGCCTGGTACTGGATGACGCTGTGGGTGGGCCTGACGGCCGCGGTCGTGATGGTGCACTGGTTGATCTACCAGAGCCTGTACACCATCGGCGCCCTGTGCCCGTATTGCATGGTCGTGTGGGTCACGACGATCCCGCTGTGGTGGTGGGTGACCCTGCGCAACGTGAACTACCTGGCGAAGTCGCCGCGGGCCCAGGGCGTCGCCCGGTTCCTACGCAAGACCAGCCTGGTGCCACCGATCGTGTGGGCGATGATCATCGTCACCATGATCGCGGATCGGTTCTGGTACTACTGGGAGACGCTGCTCTAACTACCGGCCCGCCCGCAAGAAGCTGCCGGTGCGGCGGTTGCCCAGCACCTCGGCCTCCGCGCCCTCGCCGAAGACATACTCGCCGCCGATGAACACTGCGGTGACGGCCTCGTCGTTGCGGTTGACCATGCGGGAGAGGTTCTCGTACTCCGGCACCACGGCCTCGGCGTAGGAGTCCAGCGCGGCGTCGAGGTGCGCCGGGTCGAGCACCACGACGTCGGCGCGGTCGCCCTCGCGCAGGTGGCCCGCGTCGAGCGAGTACCAGTCGGCAAGCTCCCCGGTCAGGCGGTGCACCGCCTGCTCGACGGTCATGAAGGGCGTGCCCGCCAGCTCCGCGTCGTGCACCCGGCGCAGCAGTCGCAGCCCGAAGTTGTAGAACGCCATGTTCCGCAGGTGTGCGCCCGCGTCGGAGAAGCCCATCTGGACGCCGGGGTCCGCCGCGAACTTGTTGAGGACCTCGGGCCGGTGGTTCGAGATCGTGGTGCGCCACCGGACCTTGTCGCCGTGCTCGACGACGAGGTCCAAGAACACGTCCACCGGGTGCACGCCGCCGCGGTCGACGCCGACCTGGCCGAAGGTCTTGCCGAGCACGGACGCGTCGGGGCACTCGACGATCTCGGCGTCGAAGAAGTCGCGGTGCCACACGCGGGGCCCGTACTTCTTGCCGTAGTCCTTGCGGAACCGGCGCCGGTAGCCCTCGTCCGACATCAGCGCGCGCTGCTGCTCCAGCCGGTTCGACAGGTCCAGCGCGGCCGCCCCGGAACCGAACTCCTCGAAGACCACCAGGCCGATGCCGTCGGAGTACACCTCGAACGGCACCGGCAGATGCTGCCACCGGAAGTTCCCGCCGAGGCTGTTGATCACCCGCGCCACCACCGGGAACAGCAGTGCGATGCCGGGGATCGACTTGAAGTCGGCCGCCGAGAGCAGGCTGGTCTTGAGTGGCTTGCGGAAGACGCCCAGGCTGCTCAGCGCCATGACCATGATCGAATGCGGGCGGCTCGCATCCGGCCCGGCCTGCAGTGCCCGGCCGCGACGCCGCAGAATCGCGTTGAGACGGCGGCGTTCCCGGTTTGTCGCGTAGGTGGACGGCAGCGTCCTCGAGCGGCAGACCTCGCCATCGAGCCTGTCGAAGCGCAGCTGCTGCGAGGACATGCCCACGAAGCCGGCGTCAAGCGCCTCGGCGAGCATGGCCTCCATCGCCGCGAGCTCGACCGGGGAGGGCTTGACGTCCTTGCGGGTGGCCCGGTCCAAGCCCATCTCCGCGGCGCGCAGATCCGAGTGGCCGATGAACGCCGCCACGTTCGGCCCGAGCGGCAGCGACTCGAGGGCCGCGATGTACTCCCGCGCCGACGTCCAGCTCTCGCCGCCCTCGAGCGCCGCCACCACGAACTTGCGGGGGATGGCCTCGACCCGGCCGAACAGGTCGCCGGCATCAGCGGGGCCGACGTGGATCGTGGACAGCGAGCAGGAGCCGAGCAGGATCGAGGTCACCCCATGGCGCACCGACTCTTTGAGGCCGGGGCTGAGCAGGACCTCGACGTCGTAGTGCGTGTGGATGTCGACCATGCCGGGGATGACCCACTTGCCGGCGGCGTCGACGACCCGCGCGCAGCCCGCCTCGTCCAGCGCGGTGGCCGAGACCGCGGCGACCCGGCCGTCGCGCAGCCCGAGGTTCCGGATCTCGGACCTGCCACCGGCGCCGTCGAACCACCGGCCGTTCTTGATGATCGCGTCGTAGCTCATCGTCGTGCCTCTCTCAGCGTTCACAGGGTGATCTGATTGCGGATTGCTTTGCCGGTCGCGTTGCGCGGCAAAGGATCTGTCGTGATCCGCCAGCGCGATGGGACCTTGAAATAGGCGATCCGCTCCGCGGCGAACTCCCGCAGCTCCTCCTCCGTGGCGGCCATCCCGGGGCGCAGCACCACCACCGCGGCGACCTCCTCCCCGAGGTCCTCGTGCGGGGCGCCGATCACCGCGCACTCGGCGACGGCGGGATGCTCGTCCAGGACCTGCTCGACCTCGATGGGATAGATGTTCTCGCCGCCACGCAAAATCAGGTCGGACCGCCGGCCCACCATCCGCAGCCGCCCGTCCTCGAGCACTCCGTAGTCGCCGGTCCGGAGCCAGCGGTCCGCGGTGATCGCGCCCGCGGTCGCCGCGGGGTTGTCCCAGTAGCCGAGCATCACGTAGGGGCTGCGGGCGCAGATCTCCCCCTCCTCCCCATCCGCGAGCACCTGCCCGAACGGGTCCCGGATCTCCACCTGGACGCCGACGATAGGCCGGCCGAGGGTGCCCGGGAACGCCGCCAGCTCCGGGGGCGTGGCGACGGAGATCGCGGTGCTGGACTCGGTGAGCCCGTAGCTGTCCACCAGGGCGTTCCGCGTGAACGGCAGTTTCTCCCGGAGCCGCTGCTGGAACTCCGGCGAGGACGGCGCGGAGGCGAGGGCGAAGGAGGTCAGCGAGGACAGGTCATACTGCGTCAGGTCGTGCTCCATCAACCGGCCCACCAGGGTGGGGACCGCCGCCCAGTTGGTCACCTTCTCCTTCTCCACGAGCTGCAGCATGCGGTCGACGTCGAAGGCGCCCTCGTAGATCACCACTGCCCCGCCCGTCGCCAGCCGCGGCAGCGCCAGGTTGTTCAGGCTGGCCGTGTGGAACAGCGGCGCGGTGAGCAAATACCGAAGATCGCTCGGCGCGGTCGAGTTCGGGTCGCCGCCGATGAAAGCCGCAAGGAGAGCGTCGCTGTGGCGGTGGTAGTCGATAACCGCTAGGAGGCTCCGGTGTGATTGCACCGCGCCCTTGGGTCGGCCGCTGGTCCCGCTGGTGTAAAGGATCAGCGCGGGATCGTCCTCGTCGACGTCCGTCGTGGGCAGGTCCGCGCCCGCGAACTCGGCGATCAGGCGCGGGAGGTCCTCCTCCATCGTCAGCAGCGGCACACCCTGCCCCTCGATGCGTGCGGCGCGCTTGGCGTCGGCGATCACGACGGTCGGCCTTGTGTGGCCGATGCCGTACTCGATCTCCCGCGGAGCCCACCAGGCGTTATAGCCGACGGCGACCGCCCCGAGCGTCTGCGCGGCCCAGAAGGCGACGAGCCACTCCGGGACATTGGCGGCGAGGATCCCGACGCGGTCACCCTTGCCGACCCCGTACTTGTCCCGCAGCGCGGCGGCGAGCGCGGCGACGGCCGCCCCGTGCTCGGCATAACTCATTCGGCGGCCCGCGGTGACGAGGTAGTCGCGATCCCCGTAGCCGAGGGAGGCCGCGAGCACCTCGCCGAGCGAGCGGTCGCGGTTGCGCATCACGGGCATCGGCACGCCGAGCACATCCTCGATCTGCTGCTCAAAGCGCCCGCCTGGGCCCATCAGGCCCCCCATCACCTTCGCGATGTGTTGCTGGGCGGCTTGCTGGGGATCAGCGGTCACGGCTGCTCCTTCAGGTGGTTGGTCATGGCACGAGCGTCGCACGTCCGCGGCCAGAATGTGACGTCCGACATAGACTAGCGTCCACTGGCGCATTATCAAGTGATCGACGAGGGCCAGCCGCCACGCCTATTCGTGGGGGCGCAAGTGGGAGCGCTGGCCCTCATGGTTGAGGATGCAGAGGATCTCCGCCGGTCCCCCGAATGCCTTGATCGCATGTGGGATCATCGTGGAGAACTCGGCGGCCTGGCCCGTCTCGACCCGGATGATGCGCTCGCCCAGCAGCAGCGCGACGGTCCCGGACAGCACCGTGAACCAGTCCTTGCCCGGATGCACGCCCATCTGATCGCGACCTCCGCCCAGCGGCTCCTCGGTGACGCGGATCTTCGCGACCGTCGTGCCCTCCGCTCCCCGGTTGAGCAGCCAACTCGTCTGCCCGCGCCGCTCGTCGCGCTGAGGCCGGATCACCACGTCGTCGTCGTCGATCGACTCCACCAACTGATCGAGCGTCGTCCCCAGCGCCCGGGCCAGGGAGGTCAGCTGGTCGAGGCTGATCCTGCGGTGGCCGGTCTCGATGCGGCTGAGGGTGGATGGACTCAGGAAGGCCCGTTCGGCGAGGCGGTCCAGTGACCAGCCGCGGGCCTGCCGCAGGCTTCGGATCCGCATGCGGACGGTGCTGTCCAAATCGCTTTCTTGCGTCATACGCAAGATGGTACCCACTAGGAGCAAAGCGCGGTTACCGTGGAGGCATGGCAACTTCGCACCACGCTCACACCGGCCACAACCACTCGGGCCATCAGGTCCCCGGCCCAGACGACCACGCCATGGCGGAGATGCTGGAGCTCGACGCCGAGGTGCTGCAGGACTACCTCGCCGAGCTGACCGGCTGGCTGGGCGAGCTGTCCGATGGCGAACCCCGCCGCATCATCGACCTGGGAGCCGGACCCGGCACCGGTGCGTTCGCCCTGGCCCGGCAGTTCCCGCAGGCCGAGGTCACGGCCGTCGACGTCTCTCCCCTTCTGCTGCACCGACTCTCCACGCGGGCCGCGGCGCTCGGATTGTCGGCGCGCGTCACCGGCCTCGAGGCCGACTTGGACGCGGGCCTGCCTCCGCTCGGCGACGCCGACCTGGTCTGGGCGGCGTCCTCCCTGCACCACATGTCCGATCCGGATCGGGTGCTGGCCGACGCGTTCGCGGCGCTGCGCCCGGGCGGCCTGCTCGCGGTGACCGAGATGCACTTCTTCCCGCGCTTCCTGCCCGCCGATATCGGCGTCGGGCCGCCGGGACTCGAGGAGCGGGTCCACACGGCGCTCGACACCTCGCCCTTCGTCGACTGGACCGAGAACCTGGTCCGGGCAGGATTCACCATCGAGGCCGCGCGCCCCTTCGAGGTCCAGCTGGCCAATCCCGGGACCGCTGCCGCCCGCTACGCCGAGATTTGCCTGCGCCGCCTGCGCTCGCACCTCGACGGCCAGGTCTCCGCGGAGGACCTGGCGTCCCTCGACACCCTGCTCGACGTCGATGGGCCGCGCACATTGGCCCGGCGCTCCGACCTCGACGTCCGGACCACTCGGACCACGTGGGCGGCCCGACGCCCCTGAGCATCAACTCCATGGCCAGCGGGTGCACACCGCGAGCGTGTAGAGGAACGTGCAGGTTTTCGCGAAATCCTGCACGTTTCGCTACACGCTCGCGCCCGCGGCCGCCAGGTACTCCCATGCGCGCCCGGTCAGTGTGGCTGTCAGCCGATACAGCAGCGTCTTGTCGACGGTGACCACCCGCCAGCCCGTCTCGAAGTACATGGCGTAGCGGTTGACGTCGTAATTCCGCTGCTCCTCGGAATCGCCATGCCATTGGCCGTCGTACTCAAAGCCGACCTTCCACTCCGCCCAGCCGAGGTCGAGGTGGGCGAAGAGGCGGCCGTTGGTGTCCAGCACCGGGACCTGCGTCTCCGGGCGCGGAAATCCATTTCGGATCAGGAGCAACCGCAGATGCGTCTCGGGCGGCGACTCCGCGCCACCGTCGACAAGTTCCAGGGCCTCCCGCAAGCGGCGCAGGCCCCCAGCGCGGGGATGCGCCGCGGCGACCTCCTCGATATCCGGGCGGGCTCCATCCGCAGGCGATTGCACAGCGCGTCGAGCAGCACCACCCGCTGGTCCAGGTCCCTCTGCGAATTCGGGTCCCACCGCGGCTGCGCCGACGCCGGCCACCGTCCCAGGTCTAACCCCGTCCTCGCCGCCGACGTCACCCGCATGCCCTGTGCCCGGACGATCTCGTCCTCCGGCAGGTCCATCCGATGCACCGTCAAACCGTCGCAATCCCCCGCCCCGCCACTGCGCGGCCGGATGAGCACCGCCGGCTCGGCATCGAAGTCCCGCCAGCGGGCATCGACCCGTCGTCGCTGGTCTAGATACCGCACCCCCAGCACGGCCGCCGCGGACCGCCGCCCAGCACTCCCGAGCCCTGGCAGTACTCCCACGCGGCCTCAGCCTTGACTCGTGCGGTGACGTCGACCGCCGGATCCACATACACGCCCCGCAGCAGCCGCTGGAACTTCGCCCTGCGATGCCCGGTCACCCCATGATCGGCCCCGCGGAACGGCCTTAAGAAATCCCCCATACCGCCGATCATGCATCGAGCGTGTAGAGGAACGTGCGGGTTTTCGCGAAAACCTGCACGTTCCTCTACACGCTCAGCGGAGAAAAGCTGAACTAAGGGACTACGCGTTCGCGGCTTCGCGCTCCTGGATGAGGGTCAGCGCGATGTCGATGATCATGTCCTCCTGGCCGCCGACGAGCTTGCGCTTGCCGGCCTCGAGCAGCAGGGTCCGCACGTCGATGCCGTAGCGCTCCGACGCGACCTCCGCGTGGCGCAGGAAGCTCGAGTACACGCCGGCGTAGCCGAGGGTCAGCGTCTCGCGGTCCACCCGGACGGGGCGGTCCTGCAGCGGGCGGACGATGTCGTCGGCGGCGTCCTGCAGCGCCATCAGGTCGCAGCCGTGGTCCCAGCCGTAGATGTCGGCGACGGCGATGAACGGCTCGATGGGGCAGTTGCCGGCCCCGGCACCGTGGCCCGCGAGCGAGGCGTCGACGCGGGTGACGCCGTTCTCCACGGCCACCACGGAGTTCGCGACCGAGAGCGACAGGTTCTCGTGGGCGTGGATGCCGATCTCGGTGCCCTCGTCGAGGACCTCCTTGTAGGCACGCACCCGCGCGGCGACGTCGGGCATGGTCAGGCGGCCGCCGGAGTCGGTGACGTACACGCAGTGCGCGCCGTAGGACTCCATCAGCTTGGCCTGCTTGGCGAGCTCCTCGGGCGGCGCCATGTGGCTCATCATGAGGAAGCCCGAGACGTCCATGCCGATCTCGCGGGCGGTGGTGATGTGCTGCGCGGAGACGTCGGCCTCCGTGCAGTGCGTGGCGATGCGGACCGAGCGCACGCCCAGGTCCCAGGCGCGCTGCAGGTCGTGGACGGTGCCCACGCCCGGCAGGAGCAGGGTGGTCAGGCGGGCGTTCGTGATCGCATCGGCCGCGGCCTCGATCCACTCCCAGTCGGTGTGCGAGCCGGGGCCGTAGTTGATGGAGCCGCCGGCGAGGCCGTCACCGTGGGCGACCTCGATGGCGCCGACGCCGGCGGCGTCCAGCGCGGAGACGATGCGGCGCACGTCCGTCGGGCTGATGCGGTGGCGCACCGCGTGCATCCCGTCGCGGAGCGTGACGTCCTGGATGAAGAGGTTGGGCTTGCTCATCAGTTGTTTGCTCCCTGCAGCTGGGCGATCCGCTCGGCGATCTGCATACCGGCGGCGGTCATGATGTCGAGGTTGCCTGCGTATGCGGGCAGGTAGTGCGCGGCGCCCTCGACCTCGAGGAACACCGACACCTGGTGGGTCGGGCGGCTCGCGCCGTCGACGAGCAGGGTCTCCACCGGCTGGTCAGCCGGGATCTCGGTGATCTGGACCTGCTGCTTGAGGCGGTAGCCGGGCACGTAGGCGGAGACGTCGCCGACCATCTTCTCGATGGACGCCTTGATCTCCTCGTGCATCGCGGGGTCCGGGGCGTCGACCAGGCAGAACACCGTGTCACGCATGATCAGCGGCGGCTCGGCCGGGTTGAGGATGATGACGGCCTTGCCGCGCTCCGCGCCGCCGACCGAGACGATCGCCTGCGAGGTGGTCTCCGTGAACTCGTCGATGTTGGCGCGGGTGCCCGGGCCGGCCGACTTGGACGCGATGGAGGCCACGATCTCCGCGTAGGCCACGGGCACGACGCGCGAGACGGCCGCGACCATCGGGATCGTCGCCTGGCCACCACAGGTGACCATGTTGACGTTCTGCGCGGCCAGGTGCTCGTCGGCGTTGACGGCGGGCACGACGAACGGGCCGATAGCGGCGGGCGTCAGGTCGATCATGATCTTGCCCAGCGGGGCCAGGCGCGCGTTGTTCGCGATGTGCGCCTTCGCCGACGTCGCGTCGAACACGATCTGGATCTCGTCGAAGTTCGGCAGGGCGATAAGCCCCTCGACGCCCTCTGCGGTGGTCGGCACGCCGAGGCGGGCGGCGCGGGCCAGCCCGTCGGAGGCCGGGTCGATGCCGACCATGGCGCCCATCTCGAGGTGCTCGGAATTGCGGATGACCTTGATCATCAGGTCCGTGCCGATGTTGCCCGGTCCAATGATCGCGACCTTGATCTTGCTCATGCGTTGTTGCCTTCCACGAATCGTGCGCTGACGGTGCCCAGTCCGGACACGGTGACGGTGACGGTCTCGCCGGCGGCGACGGTGGCCATCGGGCCGAGCGCGCCGGACAGGATGACCTGGCCCGCGAGCAGCGGCTGGCCGAGCTCCCGTGCCGTCTGGGCGAGCCAGACGACGGCCTCGATGGGGTCGCCCAGGCAGGCGGCGCCGTTGCCGGTGGAGACCTCGCGGCCGTCGACGGACATGGTCATCTCGACGTCGACCGGCTCGACCTCGGCGAGGGTGCGGCGCTCGGTGCCGAGCACGTACACGCCGGAGGACGCGTTGTCGGCGACGGTGTCGCCGAAGCGGATGTCCCAGTTCTCGACGCGGCTGTCGCAGATCTCCAGGGCGGCGACGGCGTACTCGATCGCGTCGCGCACCTGGGCCTTGTCCAGCTCGCCCTCGATGAGGTCCTTGCCGAGCACGAAGCCGACCTCGCCCTCGATCTTCGGCTGGATCAGCCGGCTCATGGGGATGTCCCCGCCATTGGGGAAGTCCATGTCCTCGAAGAGGACGCCGAGGTCGGGCTGACCCACCCCGAGCTGCTCCTGGACGGCCTTCGAGGTGAGGCCGATCTTGCGGCCCACGACCTTCGCGCCGGCCGCCTGCTTGCGCGCGTTCACCTGGTTCTGGACCTTGTAGGCGGCGACGAGGTCGGTCTCACCGATCAGGTCGCGCACCGGCTCGCAGGGCACGCCGGCCTCGATGGCGGCGTAGAGGCGGTCCGCGGCCTTGGCGATGTCGGCATCGCTCACTGTCGTGGAGGGGGTTTGCTGGCTCATGGCTACCACTGTCCAACATCCCTGCCGGGGTGCGCCAGCAATACGTCTCGCTGAGCGATACGCTCGGCAGATGACCGCGGACCTCGACACCGTGCTGGGCAAGGCCGTGACGATCCTGCGCGCCTTCCGCCCCGACGACCATGTGCTGCCCCTCGCGGAATTGGTCCGCCGCACCGGGCTGCACAAGGCCACGGTCTACCGGCTCGCCGGAGACCTGGCGGCGAATCGGCTCCTCGACCGGGTCGAGGGCGGATATCGCCTCAGCGGCGGCCTGTTCGAGCTCGGCATGCTCGCCTCCCTAGAGCGCAGCCTCCTGGAAATGGCGATGCCGTTCCTGCAGGACCTCTACGCGCGCACCCATGAGACGGTGCACCTGGGCGTGCGCGACGGCCACGACGTGGTCTACGTCGCGAAGATCGGCGGGCACAGCCAGGCGAGCTCCCCATCCCGCATCGGCGGACGGCTGCCCCTGCACTGCGCCGCCATTGGCAAGGCGCTGCTGGCCGACGAGGACCCGGCCGTGCGCCGGGAGGTCCTCGGCGGCGAGCTGGTCCGGCGCACCCCATACACCGTGGTGGCCCCGGGCATCCTGCGCGATCAGCTGGCCCGCATCTCGGCGGCGGGGGTGGCGTTCGAGCGCGAGGAGTCCGCGCTGGGACTGACCTGCGTGGCGGCCCCGGTCTTCGGCCGGGGCGAGCGGCCCGTCGCGGCGATCAGCGTGACGGGGCCCATCGGCCGGTTCAAGCCCGAAAATCACGTGAGCGCGATCCGGTCCGCGGCCGCCGGGCTGGCCAGCACCCTCGGCCGCCGCGACCACCTGGGCTAACGTCCCGCCAACCGCTATTCTCCTCGACATGCATCTCAGACGGTCGTTCAGCGCAGCCTTCCTCGCCGCAGCCATCGCCTTCGCCGGTATCGCGCCCGCCGCCGCGAACTCGACAGCTGCCGTCCCAACGGCTGACAGCCCAGCGTCATCCTGCAGGCCGGCGTCCGACGCGGAGTCGGACGCCAGGCTCGCCGAGCTCACGGACCCCGCGGGCGTCACCACCTTCGACGAGGCGCAGGAACGGATTTCCGCGCTGCGCACCGAGCTCAGCAACCCCGAGGATCTCCGGGGGACATTCCCGATCGCCTTCGACAACATCCTCGATTTGGTGGGGCCGAGCATCGAGTCCGGCATCTACGACGACTCCGAGTGGGCCACCGCTCTCGCCGTCGAGGTCGTGCGGCTATACCTGGCCGGTCTGCACGAGTACGTCACCGGCGGCACTCCCGCCGCGCACTGGGCCGCGGCCTTCGCGCTCACCGAGGACTGCGACCGCAGCCCGGGCCGAGTCCTGCTGGGGCAGATCTTCGCGCACCTGATCATCGACTTCCCGCACGCGCTCGTCACGATCGGGACGACGCCCGAGCACACCCACGACTTCTACACCTTCGGCGAAGCCCTTGTCGACGCCACCCCAGCGATCGCGACGGACTTCGAGGCGACCTATGGGGTAGACCTCGGCCCCCTGTTCACGGGCTGGTTCGTGGGCGACGTCATCGGCGATAAGACGACCACCACCGTGATGTTCCAGTCGGTGCGGACGGCGGCCCTGATCAACAGCTTTGGCCTGCAGAACCCGGCCACCCGGGATGCCACCCTCATCGAAATGGACCTGCTCCTGCGCGCCGCCAACCTCAGCCTCGACGGCATGGAGCTGGCTGGCTTGATCTAGGCCGGCCGCGGGCTAGCCGAATAGTGCGCCGAGAGAGCCCAGCGAGCCCAAGCCCCCGCCGACGCCCGCATCGACCGTCAGCGCCACCTGCTGCGTTGCGGGCTCGCCGACCCCGTTCTCCGCCGTGACGGCGAATTCGACCACGCCGGGGTCCACCGGGGTGCCGGACAGGACGCCCGACGCCTCGTCGAGCGCGATGCCCCGGGGCAGGTTGCCGTCGGAGACCGTGAACCGCGCCTCCGGGAAGGCCGAGGCGCTGAAGGTGTGCGAGTAGCCGGTCCCCGTCGTCGCCGCGGCCGGTGCGGGCGAGGTGAAGGCGGGGGCGCGATGCAGCTCGCTCTCGTCGTTCACGGGCACGAACGGCTCCGCCGGGTTTCCCGTCCATCGGTGCAGGGTGATGTCGGCGGTCTCACGGCCGTTGACGACGCTGTTACGGGCGAGGTAGAAGAGCCCATCGCCCAGCGACTCCATCCCGACGTCCGCCTTCTGGACCCAGCCGTGGATGTCTGTCGCGGGGTCCACGAGTCCGTCCTGGGCCAGGTCGATCAGCAAGCCCGTGTCGCCGCCGGTGCCCTCAAGCTCGCCAAGAACCGGCTGTGTGGCGGCGTCGATGGCGAACAGGGTGTAATTCGGGAATTGGGGCTTGCTCCCCTTGTAGACCCCCATGAACCAGCGGCCTAGGAACGCGTCGTACTCCAGGTTCTGCACGCCATAGCTGGTGTTGCCAGTGCGGACGAAGTACTTGCCGGACATCGTATCCGGTCCGCTGCGGTGCGGGTCCGCCTCGACGAGCGGCCGCTCATAGGCGCCCCACCCGCTGGTGTCGTACTGCAGCAGCACCTGATTGTCGTTATCAGTCCGGCCCACGTTCGAGTACACGCCATAGGCGACGGTCAGGTATTGCGCGCCATCGTTGGAGCCGAACTTCGGCCCGAAGCTCACGCCATCGATCCCGCTGCTGCCGTAGCGGTGGTCCGGGGTGTTCCCGATGTTGCCGTCGAAGACACCGTTCTGGTCCATGTCCGCGGAGTAGTCGTCCACCACCTCGTCGAGGTGCACCGTCGTCACGATCGCGGCGTCCTCCGCGTCCATCCCGATGCGGTCGACTTTGTCCACGTCGAGGATCGCGATGTAGAACGCCTCCTGCGCCTTGTACTCCAGCGAGCCGTAGACGCGGCCGTCAGCCTCGTTGAGGTCGAGGTCGCCGAGGTGCCCGGTGAACCCGCTGACCGTGCCGAGGACATTGCCCGCAAGATCGGTCTTGACCAGCATCGTGGTGAATGAGTAGTAGATCCGCCCCTTGTCCGCGTCGACCGCGATGCCCTGCACGTGGCCGGCGTCCCAGTTGCCGGCGTTGAGCGTCTTGGCGAAGCCCTTGATCCCGGGCACGCCCGGGGTCGCGGTGACGCTGACCGGCGCGCTCCGCTCGCCGTCGCTGTTCACGGCGCCGCGGAAGTCCTCGGTGAGCACCACCTCGTCGCCAGCCGCCTCTGCCCCGGGGGCGGCGACCGCCGGTGACGCGCTCATCGCCATCACGCTGGCCACCACAGCGGCCGCCACTATCGGCTCCACGAATTGCCGTCGGCTCTTCGCCGTACTACCCGACACGTTGACTCCTCCAAGACAAGGGAACCCGGCCCCAGCGGGCCGGGTCGCGGCAACACCTCCGCGGATCTAAAGGCTGCCTCAGCGACCTGAAGCGGAAGGAACATTGGGACGGCTAACTAAATAATTCTGGAACAACTGTTCAATTGTTGTAGGGGTTGGCCACCACCCGGCACCGACGGATTCATGGCATGCTCAATTCCAGCGCACACTGATCCCCGCCCGGAAGGCTGCCGCGGTGCACAAGTCTCGACCCGCCCTCGCCGATGTCGCATTAACGCTCGCCGTTGCCATCGCCCTGGGCGCCGTAGTGGGAGTCCTCCTGGCCAATGCCGTCGTGGGCGTGGCGGTCGGGGTCGGCACCGCGGTCCTGTTCCGGTTCACACTCCGGTCGATCACCCAGAAGTGACGGCTGCGGACTGGCCCAAGCGTGACTCCAACGCGTCGATCAGCAACATAAGGCCGAAATCGAACTCTTCCTCGTGATCGCACTCGGCGAGATACGGGGGTCGCCGATCCCCGCTTCCTGCAGTTCTTCCCGTCCAGCGAGCTGACCCGAAACGGAACCCACCATGACCCCCAGCACCGCGCCCCACCGCACCATCCCCGCCGAGGACATCCTGCACGCACGCGAGAAGCTGGTGCTCAACCACTTCCACGACGAGGTCCGCCAGGACTGGGACGACGTGCTGGCGACCTTCCCGCATCCGCACTACGAGCTCATCGCCAGCATGACGGTGCATGACGGCGACGGCGACGTCCGGGGATACTACGACGAGACCCGCACCGCGTTCCCCGACCAGGACCACGAGATCATCGCCCTGCGCCACAGCGCCGACGCCGTGATCGTCGAATTCTGGCTGTTGGGAACGCATCTCGGCCCGCTCGGCAAGATCCCCGCGACCGGCGGGAAGCACCGCACCAGGATGACGGCGTACTTCATCTTCGACGAGCACGAGAACCTGGTGACCGAGCGGATCTACTTCGACCAGCTGACAATCCTCAAGCAGGTCCTCGCCGGGCTGGACAAGAAAGACCCCCGCGACCTGGTCACGCTCGGCCGCGCCGTCATCGGCATGCTGGGGATGGCCGGCGAGGCGCCCGACGCCCGCCTGCTCGAGACGACCGAGCCAGATCTCTGACTCTGATTCCACCAGGAGATCGATGATGCGCGTCCACCACCTCAACTGCGCCACGCTGCGGCCGCCCGCCATGCCCGACGGCCTGGTCTGCCATGTCCTGCTGCTGGAAACCGCGTCCGGCCTCGTGCTGGTCGACTCCGGCCTCGGCCTGCGGGACCCGGCGGAACGGGCCAGACGGTTCGGCCCGGCCAGGTTCTTTGTGCGGCCCGCCTACGATCCCGAGGAGAGCGCCTTTCGCCAGATCACGCGGCTCGGGCTCGATCCCCAGGATGTGCGGCACATCGTGCTCACGCATTTCGACGCCGATCACACCGGTGGCATCGCCGACTTCCCGTGGGCCCAGATCCACCTGACCGCCGCCGAGTCCTTCGCGGCGCGGCACCCCCAGACACTGCAGGAGAAGGGCCGCTATCTCCCCGCCCAGCTCGAGCACAACCCGCTGCTCGTCGAACACACGCCGGCGCAGTCGGAGAGCTGGCGGGGCTTCCCGGGGGCCAAGGAACTCACCGACATCGCCCCCGGCATCGTGCTGATCAACCTGCCAGGGCACAGCCGTGGCCACGCGGCGGTGGCGGTCGACGCGGGCGAGAGGTGGGTCCTCCACGCCGGCGACTCCTTCTACCACCACGGCCAGGTCGACGGCGCTGGCAAGGCGCCGAAGGCGCTGCTCGCGATGGAGCGCCTCATCGCGTATGACTGGGCCAAGGTCCGGGCCAATCATGATCGGCTCACGCAGCTATGGGCCGCGGCCGAGCCTGACCTGCTGCTCGTCAACGCCCACGACCCCCACCTGCTGGATCTCGCGCGCCGGGGGCGCGCACCGTCGTAGTCAGGCGCCGGGCTGAGCGGTCAGCCCGGCCGCCGCGATCCCGGCCACCGCGGCCGCCTCGTCGTGGTCGGAGGTGTCGCCCGTGACACCGACGGCGCCGATCAGCGTGCCCTCGCCGTCGCGCACCAGCACACCGCCGGGCACTGGCACCAGGGCGCCGCCGATGGCCGAGGCCGCCGCGGCGATGAAGTAGGCCTGGTCCTCCGCCCGCGCCATCAGCGCCCGCGAGCCGACGCCCAGGGCAAGTGCGCCATTCGCCTTGCCAAACGCGATCTCGAAGCGCTTATTCGACGAGCCGTCCTCGCGCTCGGCGGCCAGCACGTGCCCGCCCGCGTCGAGCACCACCACGGTCAGTGGCTTGAAGCCCTCCTGCGCGCCATGCGCACGGGCGGCGGCGATCAGGGTACGGGCGGTGTCGAGGTTGAGAGTCATGCGATCGTCCAATCAATCGAGGCGCCGGGCTGGAGTGGCCATGCCCGTATCGCCATTGTGCACCAGCGATGTCGGCGCGTGCGTCTTCACCAAATCTTCATGGAACGCACACCCGAGTGCCGGTCGCATTCGGTCTGACAGGCTGCCGGCACCGGCTAGACGCTCCGCGGGGCCAGCCGCTGCAGCTGCGTGACGTGCCTCGGCTCCAGCTCGGCGATCGACGTGACCCCCAGCAGCCGCATCGTGCGCTCAATCTCGCCGGTGAGGATCTCGATGGCCCGGTCCACCCCCCGTCGGCCGCCCGCCATGAGCCCGTACAGATACGCCCGCCCGATCAGCGTGAAGTCCGCGCCCACCGCGAGCGCGGCCACGATGTCCTGGCCGGACATGATGCCGGTGTCCAGGTGTACCTCGAGCTGATCCCCGACCGCGGCCCGCACCTGCGGCAACAGGTGGAAGGGGATCGGCGCGCGGTCGAGCTGGCGGCCGCCGTGGTTGGACAGCAGGACCGCGTCGACGCCCAGCTCCGCGACCTTGACCGCGTCCTCGACGCTCTGCACGCCCTTGACCACGACCGTGCCCGGCCATTGGTCGCGGATCCAGGCCAGGTCCTCGAAGGTCACGGTCGGGTCGAACATCGTATCCAGGAGTTCGGCCACGGTGCCCGACCATTTGTCCAGCGACGCGAAGGCCAGCGGCTCCGTTGTGAGGAAGTTGATCCACCAGGCCGGGCGGGGGATCGTGTTGAGCACCGTGCGCGGGGTGAGCGTCGGCGGGATCGTCATGCCATTGCGCACATCCCGCAGGCGCGCGCCAGCGACCGGGACGTCGACGGTCACCAACAGGGTGTCGAACCCCGCGGCCGCAGCCCGGTCCACCAGGGCCATCGACCGGTCCCGGTCCTTCCACATGTACAGCTGGAACCAGTTGCGCCCCTGCGGGGTTGCCGCGGCGACCTCCTCGATGCCGGTGGTGCCCATCGTCGACAGCGAGTACGGGATGCCAGCGGCGGCCGCGGCCGTGGCGCCGGCGATCTCCCCCTCCGACTGCATCATCCGGGTGAAACCCGTCGGGGCGATGCCGAACGGCAGGGCCGAGCGTTTCCCCAGCACCTGCACGGAGGTGTCGACGGCGGACACGTCCCGCAGGATCGCCGGGTGGAACGTGATGTCCTCGAAGGCCTGCCGGGCGCGGCTGAGCGAGAGCTCCGCCTCCGCCGCGCCGTCGGTGTAGTCGAACGGGGCCTTAGGCGTGCGACGCTTGGCGATCACGCGCAGGTCCGCGATGGTCAGCGCCCGCTCCAGCCGCCGCGTGGTCGGGTCCAGGACCGGCCTCTTGAACTTGAGCAGCGGCAGGAAATCGTGCGGGCGCGGGACGCGTCGGGCCTGACTGGATCCTGGTGTTGCCATGGTGGATTCCTCTCGACGCCCAGAGTCCCACAGCCTTCGCGTCGCCGCCACGGATTCGTCGGCGAGCAGGGGTCAAAAGTACTGCATGCCGCCGTTGACGCTCAAATGCTCCGAGGTGACGAAGCTCGACTCGTCGGACGCCGGGGACGTGTGTGGTTGCGCGCCACCCTCGACGGGTTCAGCATGGTGAGTGCGACTGTGCAGATGTCGGAAGGTTGAGTCATGAATATCGACCAGTGGTGGCCCAAGCTCGACACCACGACGCAGGAGTGGCTGATCGAGCACAACGGGGAGCCCGTTTCCGTGGAAGTTCTGGGCGCGATCATGTCCGCCAACGGCATCTCTGATGACAACGCGCGGTGGCTTGGCGAGGTCGAGCCCGGCGGGGTCTGTCTCTCGGACGAGAACGTCGATTGGATCGCGGCGACCGCGAACGGGGAACTGCCCGCGGCGACCGGACCGGGTTGATCAGTCCTCAGGAAGTGCTGCGAAGGCCTTCTTCGTCTTTCGATACCAGCCCAGCCCTGACACGGGGCGCTTCCACCGGCCCTGCATCTCCTTCAGGGCATCCGCATGGGTGGCGTCGCCGTTTCCCACCATCTCCTTCAGGTGCCGGTCCTGTGCGTTGATCACCTCGTCGGCCTTGTTTCCGTGGAATGCGGCGTCGCACGGTCCGCCCATTTGCCTGCACGTCATCGTCTTCATGGCGCCCACAACCTCCAGAGCTCGCAGTGGACATCACCTGTTTGACGTCCTGCCAGCCACTTTATGCGCGCCTGAGCTGACGGAGCTTCTCGATTCCTGACCAATGCGGCCGCGAGAATCACGTCTCGAACGGAATCGCGTTCCCGGCAATGTCTTTGGCCCCTGCGGCATCCTCGATCGCGGACACGAGATCCGCCACCGCCGCCCACACTGCCGGCGGCTCGTCGTCGAGGTTCCCGATGGTCAACCAGGCATCGGTGCCGCGGTATCGGACCAAGCCGGCCCCGCTCTCGTCAACAGCGATGTCCAAGAGCCCGGACACCGTGCCCTCCTCGGTCGTCATGATGACGGCCTTGTCGGGCAGTTCGACGGTCTCGATCATGGGAGCACTCCTCAACCGGCGCAATCATCAACGGCGACACGCAATTTAGCCAGTTCCTCGGGGTTCACGGCCAGCCCGTACTTTACCTTGATCTGCATGTATCGGCCGGTGTACTCGCATCGGAAGTTGCCGGGCGGCAGGTACGTCGACGCGTCCTGGTCGCCCTTCGAGCGATTGGCCGAGGGGTCCGAGGCCTCCAGGTTGATCGCGTCGTTGGCAATGCCGCGACGGGCGTCGACGTCAAGGTCTGCGGCCCCCGAGCGCCACGCCTCAGCCAAGGGCACGATGTGCTCGGCGTCGACCCCGGTGGAGTCGGCCATCCACTTATAGGGCTTCATCTGCCCGGTCTTGCGGTCGATGAAGCCGTACTGGTCCTGCCAGCCGCCGTCGGCGCCGATGGTCAGCTTGCAGGTGCTCGGATCGAGCTGCACCGAGCCGACCGCGTCGCGCAGCAACATCACGTCCCGGGTGGTGCAGCGGCTGTACTGGTCGAACTCGGGGCCGAAGCCGTGCTCGGGCTTGTTGCGGTCCCAGTGCGGGAACTCGTCGCGGCTGTAGCCGGCCATCGGCGACTCGGGCCCCACCCGCAGCTGCGCGAGCAGAGCGGGGAACTCGCTCGTGTCCAATGTCGCGGGCGGCCCGGCAACGTCGTCGGCCAGCCAGTCCTCGACCACGACGTAGCCCACTGCCATGACCACGGCGATCAGGATAGTTCCGCACAGCGCCAGGATCTTGCGCGCAGGGCTCGAGGCCCGCCGGCTCGCTGGGCCCTTCCCGACCGACCGCCTGGTCTGGACAGGGGACTTGACTGACACGTCAATCACACACCTTCTACTTAGATACTATTGCGGCACTGGATAGTTCAGTTCGGTTGACGTGCCGAAGAGGCCAGACCGCTGCGCGCGGCCCCGCCCGGAAGATGCACAGGATCCTTCTGAAGTTGCTACCGATGGGGCGGATGGTCACGCCTGGCAACACTGTCTACTATCGAACACTCTATCTGATTGCCTGAATCCGACGACGACGGGCTCCCCGGGAACTGTAGGCTCCTCCGCCTCGTTGTCGTAGTGAGAGCCTGACTGCTGCCGGGCCGACCGCGGGCTGGCTTGGGAGAGATATCGCAGATGACCACGACGAGGACACGGCGTCACCGGCTCAAGCTGTGGCATCGGAAGAAGCGATACGCCATCCGCCTGAACAAGCACCTCGACCGCACCTATCGGGTCGGTGTGGCCGTCGTCGGCGCGCTGATGATCCTGCTTGGCGTCGTGATGATCCCCCTGCCGACACCGGGCTTCGGCTGGCTAACTCTGTTCCTCGGCCTCGGCGTGCTGTCCACCGAGTTCGAGTGGGCCCACCGGGTCACCCACCTCATCCGCCGCGGCTACGACGCCGTCCTGCACTGGTACCTGCGTCGATCGGCCGTCTCCAAGACGGCTATGGCCTGCGGGCTGATCGCCGTGGTCCTCGTCGGCAGCTGGGCCACCGGGCTGTTGGGGATGACAGGCCAGTGGGTCAGCGTGGATGCCGCTTGGCTGCAGGGTCCGCTGCGCGGCTGATCCGCGCCAGCGGGCAGGTAGCCAGGCCGTACGCTACGGCATCCGGTAAGCCCGATTACGGCTCGTGACGGAGGCCGTCGCCTCAATCTGCCCGGAGTTCATCAGCCTCCGGAGCACTGGCCGAATTGCATTGACGGTGGTGCCAATCGCGGCGGCGAGCTCACGGGCCGACATCGTCCCCCCCGTTGTCAACTCCTCAACAACCTTGAACTCGTTGCCACGCCGAACGTTCGCCACGGGCATTGCCGCCATAGAGTATCGGCCAGCAAACTCTTGAATGAGTCCCTCCTCTACGAGCCCGTCGAGTGCCTCCTGCGCGACGGTCGTGTCCACCGCCAACTGCCGCCGAAGCTCCGAGACCGAGACCGTGTCCAGGTGATGCATGAGCGCGAGCGCGGACTCCTGCTCACGACTACGCTCACCGCCTCCCAATGCATCGAGCCAGGAACGGGTCTCCGGGTTGAGCAATCCGAATCTGTCCAGGGTGACCACGAACTGCGACGCGGTAATAGGAAATCTTGGGGCAGGCAGCCCATGTCGAGTCATCTCGCCGAGCATCCTCGGGATACCGGACCCCGCGTTCTCACATACGGTTTCATCTCGATTCCGGAACGGCACATCAGTGAGCAGACGAGCCAATACTTGGTTCCGAGACTGTGAACCGCCATCGAAGAGATTCTCGATCCCCCTGCCGCCCCATAAACCGCCTGGGCTGTGTATCTCAAGCCGGTCCGGGTAGAGCTCGACGAGCACCTGGTCACCGATGGCGTGTGCGCTGTAGTCGCGGTGGCTGACCGCATTCACCAACGCCTCACGGATTGCATCGACCGGGATCTCAGGAACGTCCTCGGCACCCGCACCACGGGAGACCCGGCGCACCTGAAGATTACGAATCACTGCAGCCACAGCATCGTCGACTATGTCGGGCACCGCGCCCTCAAGCACTGCGCGGTCCAACATCCGCGTATCGCCGACAACCACTGACTTGTCCAACCCCGGATAAGACGCGAAACTCACCATGAGTTGCGGAAAGAACTGCTGCGGAAAGGTTCCCAGAGCAAGTAGCCCTGCGAGTGTCGGCAACCCTGTGTCGCGGTCAACCGCCCCGATCCGCTCGAGCACCTCCGTGTCGGTTATCGTCCCAGCAAGGGCTCGCGGCCGCGCGACTCGTATGCGCTCGATTGTCCGTGCCACCAGTTGCGGATCGAGGTCCGCGAACACTGCCCGCTCAACGGGTGCCCGATCAGCAGGGCTAGGCACCGTCAGGTTTGCGAGCTGGAACACCGAGTATGTGTCCATCCGATGGTCACCGTCACCCAACCGCTGGTAGGTCCCTCTATCAATACCTTGATCGGTGACAAAGCACGGCTTATCTGATGGGGGTAGCTCGTCCACCTCGACGACAACCACCATCGCGCCCTCGAATTCAACTTGATCGACAGTCATCGCGGGTGTCGGAGACAGCGGACCGCGCCCTTCGCGGGTCCCGCGCGGCCGTGCTGCCTCAGCCACCTGCTCGAGCACCCTATTGGCATCAAAACCTGCCGCTGGGGCGAAGCCGGACTTCTCGTCTAGTCCCAGGATGACGAGACCGCCAGCACCATTGCTGAACGCACTGATCGTTGGCCACAGGCTCTTGCCGACCTTGGCCACAGCCGCCTTCACCTCGACTTTCGCGGTGTCTGTACCCGCTAAACGAAGCGTCTTGACGATCGTGGCCAACTCCGCAGTTTCCATGCTCCGCTCCGTTCACTGCATATAGTGACGCCATCACTTACTACACTGACCCCTGTCACTATATATAGTGACAGCGTCACTTTATATAGTGACGACCAAGGGTGGGGCCGCAGCTACACGCCCGCCACGCCCGAGCCCGGCTTCGGCTGGTAGTTCTTCCCCTGCATCCACGCCAGCACGTCGAGGATCCGCAGGGCCGGCACGTTCTGATCGAGGCCGGCGCGATCGCGCAGGTCGAGCAGCCGGTGGTGCAGCGCCCGGTCATCGTCGCGCATAGCCCGCCGCACCGGTTCCAGGTGTGCCTTACGGGTATCGAGTGTGCGGCCGACGACGTCGTCGTAGATGGGAAAGAGCCGCGGGCGTTTGCGCGCGATGAGCTTCGACGCGGTGGTCCAGCCGATGCCGTGGATTTCCCGCAGCGCGTTCTCCAACTGCCACTCGGGCGATTCCGCCGTCTTGGCGCCGGCCTCATCGGCGAGGTCGCGGTCCGGGCCCACAGCGGCGAGCATTCGGTTGAGCTCAGCATGGCGTTCCGTGAGCATGATCCAGGCGCCCTCCGGGGGGACCTCGACGGACAGCGCCGTGATCGCGACGAAGTCGTCGGCCGTGAATATGTCCGCGTCGGCCGTGCGCCTTCCACTGGGGTCCCAGCCATCCCACCGCGCGCCGCTGCGCAGGTGCCCGGTCTTGACGACCTTGCGGGTGAAGTACTCCTGCAGCACGTCGATCGCCCCGGCGTCGTCGCCCTCGCGGAGGACCTTGGGAAGGCGGATCGGGGGCGTCGTCTCGGTGCTCATGGACTCAAGGATCGCACGAATCGCCCGGCGCGATGGCAGTTCCTACCCCATGCGGATCGCGCGCACGCCGAGCGCGCTCGGCACGCCAGCCGCAGCCCCGGCACCAGCGGTAATGCCCGTGATCATCTCCCGCGGCGGCACGTGATCCGGCAGCGCCGCCAGGTAGACCTTGTGCGCCTCGAGGGAGGCGATGCCCTTCTCCACCGACTCGGCGCTCAGCGCAATCGCATGGGTGTTGGCGGCGCCGGTGACGAGCAGCCAACGCGTCGACCACGCCTCCAGGCCCTCCTCGGCACGGAGCTCACGGTAGAGCCAGGGGTTGTCGGCATCGCGGATCGCGTCGACGGTGGCCAAGCCCGTCGCTCGGTGGTCCACATGGTTGAGGCCCCATGGCGCCTCCAGCTCCCAGGTGGTGCACATGACCGCGTCCGGGCGGAACTCGCGGATCCGGCGGGCGATGTGGCGGCGGGTCTCGAGGTCCGCCTGCAGGAGCCCGTCGGGCAGATCAAGGATGGTCAGGTCCGTGACGCCCACGACCGCACAGGACCGTCGCTGCTCCTCCGCCCGCAGCGGCCCGACCTCAGCCGGGTCCATCTCCCGGATCCCCGCCTCACCCGCTGTGAGCAACAGGTAGGCGACCTCCACGCCGCGGGCCGTCCACTCGGCGACGGCCGCCGACGCGCCGTATTCCATGTCGTCGGGGTGCGCGACGATGCACAGGACGCGGCCGATGCCGCTGTCGTCGAAGTGCTCCAATGCTGATTCTGAGTTCGTCATGGACTCAAGCTACCGGCCCGACGCTCAGCTCGTCGTAACCTCAGGTCTCGCGGGTTCCGACGTCTGCGGCCGGCACCACCGGCGATACGCCACGCCCAGCAGCGCCAGCCACACGGCTCCGACGATCAGCGCGATGCGGGTGTCGGCGTCGAAGGCGAGCACCGCGATGACGAACACCAGGAAGGCGATCGCGAGCAGCTGTCCGTAGGGCCAGAACGGGACCGGGAACTTCAGCGCGGCGGTCTCCTCCGCGGTCATCGTCTGACGGGAGCGGTACTGCGAGAGCAGGATCATCAGCCAGACGAAGATGGTCGCGAACGTGGCGATCGACGCGATGACCAGGAACATCCGGTCCGGGATCAGGTAGTTGAGCAGCACCGCGAACAGCAGCGCGATCGTCATGATCACCACCGTCATCCAGGGCACACCGCTGCGGGAGACCCGGCTCATGATCGCGGGCGCCTGGCCGCGCTGGGACATGCCGAACATCATCCGGCCCGCGCCGAAAATGTCGCTGTTGATCGCCGACAGCGCCGCGGTGATCACCACGATGTTCAGGACCGTCGCCGCCGGTCCGAGGCCGAGGCTGGAGAAGATCTGCACGAAGGGGCTGCCCTCGGAACCGATGCTCTGCCACGGGTTGATCATCATGATCACGGCGATGGTGAGCACGTAGAACAAGATGATGCGCACGGGGACGGTGTTGATCGCGCGGGGGATGGTGCGTGCCGGGTCCTCCGCCTCGCCGGCGGTGACCCCGATGATCTCGGTGCCGCCGAAGGCGAACATGACGATCGCGAAGCAGCCGACGAACCCGCCGAAGCCGTTGGCGAAGAAGCCGCCGTCGTTCCACAGGTTGCTCACGCCCGTGGAAGTGTCGTGGATCCCGAAGCCGAAGATCAGGATCGCCGCGCCGCCGACGATCATCGCGATGATCGCCGTGACCTTGACCAGGGTGAACCAGAACTCGACCTCGCCGAACACCTTGACGTTGAGCAGGTTGATCGCGCCGATGAAGAAGATGATGGCCAGCACCCAGATCCACCGCGGCACGTCGGGGAACCAGAACCCCATATAGATGCCGAAGGCCGTGACGTCGGCGAGGCACACCACGATCATCTCGAAGGTGTAGGTCCAGCCCGTCAGGAATCCCGCGAGCGGGCCCAGGTGCTTACTCGCGTACTCCCCGAACGAGCCCGACACCGGATTGCTCACGGCCATCTCGCCGAGCGCGCGGAGCACGATGTAGATCACCGCGCCGCCGATGAGGTAGGCGAGCAGCACCGACGGGCCGGCCTTCTGGATCGCCTCGGCCGAGCCGTAGAACAGGCCGGTCCCGATGGCCGAGCCTAGCGCGATGAACCGGATGTGGCGCCCTGTCAGCCCACGCGTGAGTACCGCGGCGGTGCTTTTCACTATGGATCTCCCTGAAATGTGCCCGCGGAACCAGCCGCGCCGACGCCCCGCAACCACGCGGCGAGCCGGCTCGTCAGGCCCGCACCTGCACAGGCATCCGCACGGGCGGATTCACCCGCGTGGCGGAACCATTGTCCACGCCGCGGTTGTCACGGTCCTAATCGGCGGGCCTGTGACCTCAGCCTCTACCCGGCCGTCGGACGCCTCCCCTCAGAAAAGGCGCCCCGCATCCTCGTCCCGCGCGCCGATCCGCCAACCGCCGGCGCTCTCCTGCCGCCGCCAGAAATCGGCAAACCGCGCACCGCTGGCGAGCAACCCGGGCACGGTGCCGTCCTCCACCACGCGCCCGTCCTCGAGGAGGAGGACCCGGTCGGCCGCGCGAATACTGGCCAGCTGGTGAGAGACGATCACGCGCGTGCGCGGGGTCGAGTCTGCGCTCAGGGCTCTGGTGATCGCGGCCTCGTTCTCGGTGTCCAGCGCGCTGGTGGCCTCGTCGACCAGCAGCACGGGCGCGGGTTTGAGCAGCGCCCTGGCGATGGAGACTCGCTGGCGCTCGCCGCCGGACAGCGAGCCGCCGGCCTCGCCCACCCGCGTGTCCCAGCCGTCGGGCAGGCGGCGCACGACGGCGTCTACGCGGGCCAGCCCGGCAGCCCGCTCGAGGGTTGCCGCCGTGGCCGTCGGGTTGCCCACCAGGATGTTCTCCCGGACGGTGGTATCGAATAGGTAGGGCTGCTGGAACACCACGCTCACGATGTCCCGCCGCGCGGCGTCGTCGAGCGTGGCCACGTCGACGAGGATGGTGCCCGCAGTAGGCCGGTGCAGGCCCGCGAGCAGCGCGAGCACAGTGCTCTTGCCCGAGCCGGAGGGCCCGACCACCGCCGTGGTCGTGCCCGGCTCCAGCGTGAGGTCGAGCCCGTGGAGGACGGCCGGATCTCCCGGCGCGTAGCGGAAGCCGACGCCGCGCAGCTCGATCCGGGGCAGGCTGCTCGGCTGCGACTCGGGCGCGACTACCCCCGCGTCCACCGCATCCGTGGGCGCGTCGAGCACGGCCTTGATGCGGCGCCGCGCGCCAGCGGAGGCCTCGACGCCGCCGCTGAGCTCCGCGAGCACGGTAAACGGCTCGAGGTAGCGGACGATGACGACGATCAGCGCGATCGCCTCGGGGATGGTCAGCTCGCCGCGCTGGGCGAGCACCACGGCCGTGCCCGCCAGGATGATCAGCGCGAGCTGGCTGGCCACGCTGAAGATGATCTGCCCCGGGATCTGCATCCGCAGCAGCCGCATGGCGGTGCTGTGCTGCGTGGTCAGGGCCACGCCGACATGGCTGCGCGCCGGGTCCACGCGGCGGGCCGCCCGGAGGGCCTGCTGGGTGCGCGCGAACTCGACGATCCGCTCGGTCAGGGCGCCGTTCGCGGTGGCGGCGGCGCGCTCTGCGTCCCGCCCGAGCCGGGTGGCCGCCCAGTGGGCGCCGAGGAGCATCGGCACCCCGGCCAGCGCGGCCAGCCCCAGCGGCCAGGAGATCGGGAGCAGGGCGAGGGCGATCGCGAGCGGTAGGAGGACGGCGCTGAGCACCGGCGTGACCAGGTAGACGACCAGCCCGACGAGGTCCGGCCCGGTGGCGGCGACGGACTGCCGCGCGGTGGCGGTGTTCTCTGCGGTGAACCAGGTCAGGCGGGTGCGGGTGAGCTGGTCGGCGACGGCGTGCTGACCGGAGTCGAGCAGCTCGAAGCCCAAGTCGAAGCCGCTTCGGACCCCGGCCCAGTCGATGCCCCACCCGAGCACTGTCACCAGCGCGAGGGCCCCGAGCCACGGCCACGCGCTCGCCGGGTCCTCCCCGAACAATGCGCCCACGATCGGCACGAGCAGCACCGCGCCCGCCGCCCGCAGCAGGATGCTGAGCGTGGTCAATGCCAGGAGGACGCGGACGGCGGGGCGGCGGCCCGCGGGCAACAGCGTCAGCAGGGTGCGGATCATCGAGCGTCCTCCGTCTGGGCGCCGGCCATCGACCGCGCGCCGTCGGCCTCCCACAGTTGGCGGTAGCGGCCGGAGCCGGCGACCAGGGCGGCATGGGTGCCGGTCTCGGCGATCCGGCCATGTTCGAGCACGACGATGCGGTCCACCCCGGTGATGGTGTGCAGGCGGTGCGCGATGACCAGCACGGTGCGGTCCGCGGTGAGGCGGTTGAGCGCGCGTTGCACGAGGTACTCCGATTCGGGGTCCGCGAACGCGGTCGCCTCGTCCAACACCAGCACTGGGGTGTCGGCGAGGATCGCGCGGGCGATGGTCAGGCGCTGGCGCTCGCCGCCGGACAGCGCCGCGTCCGGGCCGAGGACCGTGGCGTAGCCGTCGGGCAGGCGCAGGATCCGGTGGTGGATGTGCGCCGCTCGCGCCGCGTCCGCCACCTGCTCGTCGGTGGCGGACGGGACCGCGAGAGCGATATTCTCGCGCACCGTGCCGTGCACCAGTTGCGTCTGTTGGAAGACGAAGCCAACCTTGGCGTACAACGTGTCGGCCGTCATCTCGCGGAGGTCCTGACCGCCGACGCGAATCGCCCCGGCGCCCACGTCGTGGAAACGGGCGAGCAGCGCGGCCAGCGTCGACTTCCCCGACCCCGACGGCCCGACCAGCGCCGTCACCGTGCCCGGCTCCAGGGTCAGCGAGATGTCCGCCAGCACCGGCACGCCCGGGCGGTAGGCGAACTCGACGCCGTCGAATTCGACGCGCCCGGGATCGCCGTGTGCCGCCGCGGCGGGTTCGGCCGCCGTCAGCTCCGGCTCGTCGAGCGTCACCTGGATCCTGCGCGCGGCGAGCAGCCCCGCGCGCAGCCCCGAGAGTCCGTAGCCGATGCCAAGCAGACGCGAGCCAAAAGTGGTGCCCAGCAACAGGAATGGCAGCAGCGCCACCCGATCCATGGATCCGGTCGTGATCAACAGGGTCCCGAGGGCGACGATGAGGAGCAGGGCCGTCGCCGGCCGCGTCGCCAGGTCCATCAGCGTCTTCTGTCCAATGAACGGCCGCTGCCAGTCGTTGAGGAATCCGATGTAGTCGTCCGTCCTGGCCCGGAACGTCGAGGCCGCGGCACCGCCGAACACGCGCACCACCGGCTGTCCTTCCAGGTACGCGCCGGCCTCGGTGTTCATCCGTTCCGACCAGCGCAACGCCTGGGCTGTCTTCGGCCCGGACTGCACCATCATCACCGACATCGTCGCCATGTAGACCAGCACCGGGACGAGCAGCAGCAGCGCGATCCGCCAGTCCACGAAGAACAGGTACACGAGCACCGAGACGGGCGCGACGACCGCTGCGACCGCGTCGGGCACCGCATGGGTGACCAAGTAGTGCAGGGCCAGCGTGTCGTCTTGGACGAGTTGCTTGACCTGTCCCGAGCCGCGGGCGTCGTACCAGCCCAGCGGGAGACGGGCGAGCTTGCCGAGCAGGCGGCGGCGGACGTCACGCTCGAATCGAGCGTCGACCGCGTGCAGCCACAGCAGGAGCGCCGACGCAAACAGCGCCCCGGCGCCCATAAGCGAGAGCGCCCACACGACGACGGTCCACAGCCGGGCGGACTCCGCGCCGGCGAGCAGCAGCCGGGAGAGCTCCACCAGCAGCAGGAACGGCGCCAGCTGGATCAGAGTGACCAGGGCCGATGCCACGCCGCCCGCGATCAGCTTCGGCCGCAGCGGGGCCATGAGCCGGCCCGCCGCCTGCGCCCGCCACACGCCGGGCTCGGCGCTGTCCGCCGCGTTGGGCACCGCGGCCACCGGCGCCACGGCCTCGAGAACTTGCTCCGGCTCGCCCTCCGAGCGGAGTTTGCCCATCGCGCGGCCGTAGATCCAATAGGCCTGCGCGTGCATCTCCGCCTTGGGGAATCCGAACTCGTCGCGCAGTCGCGCCCGCAGGTGCTTCAGCGAGGCGGACTCCGGCCCCAGCCAGGCGTACCAGTCGGACCAACCCCGATCCTCGATCGCCGCGGCGAGCGAGCTCGGACCGCGGCGCGGCGCCCAGTGCGTGCGCAGGCGCGGATGCGCGGGCATGGGGATGAGCAGATCGGCCTCGTCGTGCTGCTCCAGGTACAGCTCCACCGGCACGTCCGCGGGCACGGTGCGCAGGATCCCGGTGATCGCCGGGCTCGACCCGCACCGCCCACGCCGAGGCCGGGCCCGCCGGCTCGTGCAGGACGACGTCCACCGCGAACGCGCCCGTCTCCTCGTCTGCCTCGCTGAGGGTGTACGCGCGCTGATACTCGGCGACCCCGCCGTCCGGATCGGGGAACCAGAACCGCAGCCATGCCGTCGGCCCCGCCTCCGCGTCCTCGAACAGGGTGGGCGAGACCATCCGCACCCGCAGGAACCGCGGGGCCAACAGCTCCGTGCCGACGACTGTCGCCTCGTGGTCGCGCGCGCCGAACGCCCGCAGCACCGCTCCTTGAAACCCGCGCTTGGCCATCCGACTCACTGCCCAAGCGTGGCCAACGCGGGCTCGAGCTTGTTGGCGGCCCACGGGACGGAGTAGACGGTCGGCGCCGCGAACGCCGCCGCGTTGTCATTGGTCAGAAAGACCGTCGCCCCGCGCTGGACTGCGGGCAGGTTGTTCCAACCCGGGATCGAGCCGAACACCTCGGGGCCGCCGGCCAGCGGCCAGAAGATCAGCAGATCCGAGCCCAGCAGGTCCAACCGCTCGCCGGAGACCGTAACGCGCTGGCCATTGGCCGACAGCGACTCCACCCCCGGGTCCAGGACCAGGCCCACCGATGCCAGCAGCTTTGCCGACGGGTCGGTCCCCGAGGTCACCACGCCGAACTCGCCGTCGGGCGTCAGCTGCCCGAAGGCGAACGTCTGCCCCTGCGCCGCGGGGTATTTCGACTTGATCTGCGCCAGCTGGCCGTCGACCTCGGCGATCGCCGTGGCGGCATCATCCTGCTTGTCGAAGATCCTCCCCGCCGCGGACAGCACGTCCTGCCAGCTGTCGTTGACCGCGCCCGACGCCATCACCGGGATGGTCGGCGCTACGGAGCTCAGCTTGTCGTACGTGCCCTGGTCTGGCACGTAGCCAGCCAAGATCACGTCCGGGGCGAACTTCGCGAGCTCCTCGAGATCGGGCCTGCCGGCGCTCACGCCGTACTCCACAACGGTCGAATCGTGCGCAGGCGTCCACTCAAATCGATTGCCAGGGCCCGCGTAACCCGACATCACGAACTCCGCGGTGATGGGCACGTCGAGCTTGACCAGCGAGTCCGACCAAGTCGAGTTGATCGTGACCACCCGCTGGGGGGCGCGGGGCACGTTCGTCGAACCGTACTGGTGGTCGATGGCGACGACTTCCACGGAGTCCGTGGACTCCGTGTCCGTGGCGGCGCTGGAGCAGCCGGCGACGGCCACCAACGCGGCGGCAGCCAATGCGGTCATCAGAGTAGATCGGCGAAACGTCATTTCATGAGGTTAGGCTAACCTATCCTTTCCTGGCAAGGCTGCTGGCCGCCGCGTTCGCCCAGCTTCCCGATGTCGGGCAGGTGGTCAGCGATCGCGCCAAAGATCAGGAGTCCGCCAATTATCCCAAATCCGCATATTTGCAGTCCGGGACGCGTAGTCTCTTTGTACGAGATTTGCAGGAGGAGGTCACCCAATGACCACCGTGACACGCAACCCCGACGGCCCCACCTCCCGATGGCGACAGCGCACCGTGCTGGCCGCCACCGCAATTCTCCTGATGTCGGCGGCCGCGGCGTGTGCCAGCTCGGGCACATCCGGCTCGGACGAGGCCGAGGCCCAAGAAAAACAGATCGCGTGGACGAGCTGCGACGGACTGGGCGAGGAGTTCCAGTGCGCCAAAGTTGAGGTGCCCCTGGACTGGAACAACCAGGACGGCAAGAAGATCGAGCTGGCCGTGATCCGCCACCTCGCCAGCCACCCCGACCAGCGAATCGGATCGATGTTCGTCAATCCGGGCGGGCCGGGCCAGAGCGGCGTCGACCTGGTGCGGAACTCGGCCGACGACTTCGACACCTGGGGTGCGGGCCGCTTCGACCTGGTGGGCTGGGATCCCCGGGGCACGAACGCCAGCACACCCGTGCAGTGCTTCACCAACAGCGACGACCAAGACCAGTTCTGGCGGGGCGTGTCGATTCCCAACACGCCCGCTGAGTCGGAGGCCTATGCGAACAAGGTCACCGAGCTGGCGCAACGGTGCGGACAGCTCAGCGGAGACCTCCTCTCGCATATCACCACCGCGGACACCGCCCGCGACCTCGACAGACTGCGCGAACTGGTCGGCGACCAGAAGATCACCTACGTCGGCCTGTCCTACGGCACGATGATCGGCCAGACCTACGCCAACCTGTTCCCCGACCGGGTGCGGGCGATCATGCTCGACGGCGTGGTCGACCCGGTCGACGAATCCACCAGCATGGAGACGAATATCAGCAATGCCATCAGCGGCGCCGACCAGGTTCTCGAGCAGTTCATCGCACAGTGCCAGGAAGCCGGTCCCGAACGCTGCGCGCTTGCCGGCCATGGCGAGACCGTCGGGCAGCGGGTGGCGGCACTGTTCGCCAAGGCTCGCCAGGCGCCGATCCCCGCACCCCACGCAGACCCTCCCGGCGAGCTCACCGCCACTGACCTGCAGGTCTCCACGTTCAACCCCCTGCGGGTACCGCTCACCTGGCCCGCCTTCGCGCAGAATCTCGAGGACGCCGTCAACGGTGACGCCTCGGCCCTGGAGATCACGGTGCAGGCGCTGGCAGCACCGGAATCCAGCCCCGGCTTTTATACCTCGGCCGCAATCTCGTGCGGCGACGCTCCAGCGCGCGTCCCGTTGTCGGCATGGCCCGCGCAGATCGCCCGCTTCAGCAACTCGGGCATACTGGACGGGACGTTGCTGGGCTGGACGCTATGGGCGCCGTGCGCCGCGAACTGGCCGGCGAACGCCACCGGCCGCTACACCGGGCCCTGGGACGCTAAGACCGAGACCCCGCTCCTGGTGATGAGCGCCCGCTACGACCCCGGCACCCCATACCCCAACGCCGAGGTCGCCCAGAAGCGACTCGGCAACGCCGTGCTGGTCACCCTGGAGAGCTTCGGCCACCCGAGCTACCAGGTCCCCAGCAAGTGCATGGACGACCTGCGGGTGCAGTACCTCACCGATCTCGTCACCCCACCGAACGGCACGGTCTGCCAACCGGACCAGGGTCCGTTCGACTAGGAGGACGGGCTATCGCTGGGACCCGCTCCCGAATCGTCATGTGACCAGGAGCCGCTCAAGATGCAGACAAATGGCAATTCCCCTCGTAGAGACTAAAAGGCCTTTATCGTCTCTTCTAGTCACTCCGACGAAGGGATGCAGATGTTCGACTTCAATCTCTTGCTGAACGAGCTGGACAAACCTCGGCTACGGCAGCCGCTGCCGGAATTCCTGCCCTCGAACCGCGGGGTCCAAGCTCGGGTGATTGCCGAAGACGAGCTGAACAAGATGCACCGGGAGTTCTTCGTCGAGCTCAAACGCCAGATCGACTTCCTCGGCGGACACGGCATCGACATCGGGTGGCTCTACGACTGGGCGGCAAAGTACACCTGGAGCTGGCTCGCACGGGACATGAGTCGCAACGACGAGATCTACACCCAGGACCTGCGTTACGTGGACCCGACGACGTTCGGCCGGACGATCGTCGGACAAGAGGAATTCGTCAAGTACAACTTCGCCTTCCTCGATGCGATCTCGGACTGGCGATACGACCCGTTCCCTGATCAGTTCTACATCGACGTCACAGCCGACGGTGAAACACGCCTGGTGATCCGCTACATGGGCAGCGGATACTTCGACGGGACGCTGCGGCTCTACCCGTACGACGACACAGCGCCGGCGCTGACCGGAGCGGGGAACTTCGTGCAGGCCTGCGCGGTCGACCGCTATCACTTCAGCCCCGACGGTTTAATGTGCTTCGGCGAGACTCTCTGGGACTTCATGGACATGGCGCAGTCAGCGGGCATAGCCCCGCGCGATGACAGCTGGCAGTTCAAGGCGCTGATGCAGGCTGCCCGCCTGCCCGCACTCGGCAACCGGCTGCGGCGCAGAGTCCCGTTCCTATGACCGCCGCGCCCACAGACCCCTATGCGGATCGCATCATCGACGCCGCCTATGCCCTGCTGAGCCGTCACGGTCTCCGTCGGACGACGATCTCCGACGTCGTCCGCGAGTCAGGGGTGTCACGCGCGACATTATTCCGGCGGTTTCCCAGCAGGAGTGACCTTTTCAGCGCATTGATGTCGCGCGAGGTGACGGCGTTCCTCAGCGACCTCGAGCAACGTCTCGACGAGATCGCCGATCCCGTGGACCGCCTTGTCGAGACGTTCGTGCGGTTCTGCGAGGTCGCACCGCTGAACCCGGTCCTGCGCCGCCTGGTTGAGTCGGATCCAGATACCGTGCTGCCTCACCTCACGACCAATGCGGAGCCGATCCTCGCTTTCGGTCGCCAGTTCATGATGAGGGAGCTGACGAGGCTGACCGACTTTGGGTACCGGTTGACGGCGTCGCCGGAGGTGTGCACGGACCTGATCACCCGGATCTCGCACTCATATCTGCTGCTGCCGCCCGCTCTTCCGGAGCTTGTAGACCACGATCTAGCGCGCAAGCTGTTCCGCGCCACCATCATTCGCATGGTTATTGCCGACTGAGCGACACCGGTCGCGGCCCTTGTCCCCGGGTCACCGAAATGTCTTCGCGAGGTAACGGAGCAGGGCCTCGCTGTCCACCCCAGGCTGCGAGTGTCCCAGGTACCCATCGGGGCGAATGACGAACACGGACTGATTCACCGCGCCATACGCGGCGGCGACGGCCCCCTCCACGTCCCGAAGCACGGGCAGGAGGGAGCTGAGCACAACCGCGTCTGCTGCGACGACGAGATACGTGTCCAGCTCGCCATGGGCGGCGGTGCGGGCAAGCGCCGCAAGGCTTTCCGCCGCGCGGAGGTCGTCGGGTCCGGTGCGGTCCCCGGTGTAGATCATCATTGTGTGCCGCAGCCTGTCGAGCAGGGAGAACAGTCGGATCGGGGAGGTGACGGCGTCACGCCGGATTCCGGTGGCATCGGGTGCGCGCACGCCCGGACGCAGTAGGGTTCCCTCTTCGGCGGTGTCGCCGAGGATGGCGCTGTCGGCATATTCGATCAGCAGCTGCGCCTCGCGGCGGATGATGTGGTCTGGGTCGTCCGAATCCGCCCCGATGCCCTCCCGAGCAGCTCGCACCGTGCGGCCCACGACCTCCTCACCCACCGGACGACGCTCGGCGTCGTAGCTCGGCAGCAAACCGTCGGCGGCTTGGCCTTTCACGGCGAGCGCCAGCTTCCACGCCAGGTTGTGCGCGTCCTGGATGCCGGTGTTCATCCCTTGTGCTCCGGTCGGCGGGTGAATATGCGCGGCGTCTCCGGCGACGAACACCCGATCGCGTCCATAGCTGTCGACGATGCGGTGGCTGATCCGGAAGACGGAGGACCAGCGCAGGTTTCGCGCGGTGGTCGGCTCGGGCGACAACCGATCGAGGACGGCCTGAATATGGGAGAGTTCGGGTTGGCGGGTGCCCTCGAACCCGTGCTGAATCTGGTCGGTGCCAGGCTCCGGCGCGCCCGAGAGGTCGTCGGGCACCAGCATCGACATCCGGTAACGGCCGCGGCCGGGGAGCGGAATGCAGACCAGCGCGTCATCCGTCACGCCATCCACCTGGTGCATCGATCTGATGCCGTACCCAATCGGCTGAGACCAGTCGACCTCGACATCGCCGAGCAGGTATTGCTCGGCGAACGCCGCTCCGTCAAACGACAATCCGAGCGTCTTGCGGGTGATGCTGTGGGCTCCGTCGCAGCCGACGAGATATTGCGCGTCAACGACGACTTCTTCGCCGTCGAGGCTGGTCAGCATGGCGCGCACCCCGTTGGCATCCTGTTCAAACGAGGCCAGCGCGCTGCCTCGCTCGACTTGCACATCCATCGAGGCGAGCCTGTCTCGCAGGATTCTCTCGGTCTCGTACTGCGGAATAGCAATGAAACTGAATGGCACATCGCCCGGCGCGGCAAAGTCCATCTGGGCGACCCGCGCACCATTGACGTAGACGATCTGACCGCGCATCTGGATCGCCGCGTCCAGCACCTTTCGCAGCACGCCTATCCCCTCGAACAGCTCAAGGGTGCGCGGCTGCACGCCCACCGCCTTGGCATACTGCGGTGGCTGCAGCAAGGGGTCGACGACGCGAACCTGAACGCCGCGGCGGCGCAACTCAATCGCCGCCGTCAAGCCGACCGGACCGCCGCCAGCGATAAGTACATCCGTACTGGCCATGTGCGCACCACCAATCGCTGGCTGTTGCCGCTACAGAAGCATTATGCGCCGTCGACAGGGCAGCGGCGGGATTTTGGCCGATGCCGGTTGAGGACCCCGGCCCTCTATCAGTGCGCGACGGGGCACTTCCCGGCGCTGCCCTGCCCCGTGAAGTCCACCTCGAACTCCTTGATGCCGTTCAGCCATCCCGAGCGCAGCCGCTGCGGATCTCCCAGCTTCGTGATGTCGGGGAGATGGTCGGCGATCGCGTTGAAGATCAAGTCGATCTCCAAGCGGGCGAGATTCACGCCAACGCAATAGTGCGCCCCGGTCCCGCCAAACCCCAAGTGCGGGTTGGGGTCGCGGGTGATGTCGAAGGCCATCGGGTTCTCGAAGACGTCCTCGTCGAAATTCGCCGACGCGTAGAACATCGCCACCCGGTCGCCCTTCTTGATCGCCTGCCCGCCGAGTGTGGCGTCGGATAACGCGGTCCGCTGGAACGCGTTGACCGGGGTGGCCCAGCGGACGATCTCGTCAGCTGTCGTGCTCGGGCGCTCCCGCTTATATAGCTCCCACTGCTCCGGGTGGTCGAGGAACGCGACCATGCCGTGGGTGATGGCGTTGCGGGTGGTCTCGTTGCCCGCCACGGCCAGGAGCATCACGAAGAAGCCGAAGTCCTCCGGGCTGAGCTCGTGGCCGTCGACGTCGGCCTCCAGCAGGTGGGTCAGGATGTCGTCCGCCGGGCACGCCTTGCGTTCCTCGGCCATCTGGTACGCGTATCCCAGGATCTCCATGGAGGCCACCTGCGGGTCGCCCTCGTAGTCGGGGTCGTCATAGCCGGTCATCTGGTTGGACCAGTCGAACACCTTGGCGCGATCCGCCTGGGGGATGCCGATGAGCTCGGCGATCGCCTGCAGCGGCAGTTCGCAGGCGACCTGCGTGACGAAGTCCCCGGCCCCGGTGGTCAGAGCCTCGGTGACGATCTTCTCCGCCCGCGCGGACAGCGCCCCCCGCAGGCTGCCAATCGCGCGGGGGGTGAAGCCGCGCGCGATGAGCTTGCGGAGCTTGGTGTGCTCCGGCGGGTCCTTGAACAGGAGGATGTGCCGCTGCAGCTCGATGGCCTCGCGCTCGATGTCGTCTTGGAATCGGACGATCGCGGTGTTCTCCCACGTGGAGTACACCTCGCTGTTGCGGGAGACCTCCATAATGTCGGCGTGGCGGGTGACCACCCAATACCCATCGTCGTGGTATCCGCCGACGTCGGGCGATTGCGGGCACCACCAGACCGGCGCGGCGGCGCGCAGCTCCGCGAACTCCGCGTGCGGCACGTGGGTCGCGTAGATGTCGGGGTCGGTCGGGTCGAAACCCGTGGGAATGTTTGGCGTGGGCACGATGATCTCCTCCTGGACAGGCCTTTGACCTCAGCCTGGCAGTGGAGCCCCGCCGCCCGCTTGGCCTAGATGTCCAAGCCCGCAGGTCGGGTTTGTCCGTCCGGCACAGTGCCAGCATCGTCCTGGCCGAAGGTGTCGAGGCAGTCCAGCGCCAGCTCCAGGTGTAGCGCTCGCTCGCTGATCCGCCGTCCGAGCCGGTCCTCGATCTGCTGCATCCGGTAGCGCACGGTGTTCTTGTGCACGGCGAGGAGCCGGCTCGCGGCCTCGAAATTGCCGTGACTCACCAGCACCGCGCGGAGGGTCTCCCGGAGCCGCTCGGACAGCTCGTCGGCCTCCAGCAGCCCGCCCAGTTCCCGCTCGATCAGGGTGCCCATCGCGTCCGGCTGCGCGGCGAGCATGGAGACGAGCTCCACCTCCTTATAGCTGGTCACCGGCTGGTTTCGCCGCGCGCGCGCCGCGATCTCCTGCGCCGCCTGTGCCTCCCGGTGAGTCCGCCGAAACCCGTCAATGCCCGAACCCGGCCGGCCGATCGCCACGCGCACGCCCGCCGGCACGACGTCGGGATCGACCACAGGCTCGGCATCGGGGGCGGGGGCGATCATCCACGCCCAGAGCCCGCGGGAGCCCGACGGCACACACAGGATCTCCGTACAAGACGCTGAGCGTGCCAACCGGGTCGCCAACGACTCCAGGGACCCGGTCCCGGCGTGCGAGTAGTCGTCTGCCGCGACTTCCGATTCGGTCCACAAGACCATCGCGACATGGGACCGGTGGAGCGGGTAGCCCAACTGCGCGGAGGCCTCGTCGGCACTGGTGTGAGTGCCGTCGAGGATGGCGCGGACCATGTTCACGCGCATCGAGAACGCGCCGCTGAGCAGCTGCTCGCGCTCCAGCGTGTAGGTGGCGGCGAGGTCCTCGAGCATCGTGTTCATGACCTCGCTGGTCTGCTCCCACATCATGACCACGAGCTGGACCTTGAAGTCCGCGGGCACGTCCGCGTCGCGGACGAAATCCGTGACGAACCGCCACACGGCTTTATGGCCGGCGTGGTAAAGCTGGGAGAGAATGCGCAGTTCCAGGCCCCGTCGCGCGATAGTCCGGGCCAGCGAGTGCGCCTCCTCCACCACCGGCACGGTCCACCGGTGCGAGCTGTCCGGCGAGGCCACGAGCACCTGGCGGAACTGGCTGCGCACCGCCAGCTGAAGGTCGCGCTGGATGTCCGTGTCGGCGGCGAGCTCCGGGATGTCCGCACCCATCGACTGCGCGATGCTGTCGATGAACGCCTCGAGGTCTGCGCGGGAGAGCGACTCGGTGACATAGTCGTTCATCCACTGTGCGGCCTGCGCCGTGTTTGGTGCGTTCATGCCACTCCTCGGACTACGCCGTCGCGCCGAATCGCCCGTCGCCTGGGCTGTCCCGGCTCTCATCTGATTGTGCCCTGGATTCGGGCATGGGCCGCGGGTCGACCGCGCCGCAGACGCCCAGATCATGGCGGTCTCCGGCAGCTACGTCGTCAGTTCAGTAGATGGCTTGAGTCTCCCAGCGTGTGCACGGTCCGGTTGTGGAAGTAGGCGTCCTCCCGGAGCACCGTAATGCTGCCGGGGCCGGCGCGGAAGGACGCGTATGCGCAGGCGGAGATCGGTAGTCCTTGCCAGGCGGCGATGACCCAGCTCAGAGAGCCGCCATGCGTCACAATAATTCGATGCGTCGCGCTATCGGCCGTGATGCGATCGACCGCGCGGTACACACGCGAGACCCATTCCAGCTTCGTCTCCGCGCCCTCGATTCCCTCGTCGTGGGCCATGCGCTCCCCAACCCGGGGCGGCGGCACAAAACGCGCGTCAAGCCATTTCTGAGGGCGTCCGCCCGCCACGCCGTAGGACTTCTCCCTCAGGTCCGGCACACGGATCGGCTCGACACCGAATCGGTCCGCGATAGGGCGAGCGGTCTGGGCGGCGCGCTTGAGATCCGAGGTGTGCAACACCGGAACAGTAGTGGGCGGAATCAGCTCATGCAGCCGTACCGCGATCGCATCAGCGTCCCGACGCCCTTGGTCGGTGAGCTCGGAGTCATACCAGCCGCCGACCAGACCGTCGATGTGGTGAGTCGCCTCAGGATGCGTAATGACGTAAACGCATTTCATGCACTCAATCTGCCACACAACCCGAAGAGTCTCCCCTCGCCGTGCTCGCGCGGTGGACAGCGCATCGCCCGGTGAAAAGATGGGTTTCCGGCTGGCGACATATGCCGTGTGCATCGATGACGGGTGGATACTTCTGACTCGCCATGTTCCGGAGGGCGGAGAGGGCAACTGGACGTTCCTCGGAGGCGGGGTCGAGCATGCGGAGGACCCATTCGACGCCGTCACCCGGGAGCTCGCTGAGGAGACCGGCTGCGTTGGACTGGTCGGGTGCCTGCTCCAGCACTGAGTGGCGGCGGCGCCGATCAGAGCGGCCAGCGGAAGGCCGCATCATGTGCGATGGTCGAGATCATGACGCCGACGTCGACGCGGCTCTTACGGCTGCTCTCACTCCTGCAATCGCGCCCCCAATGGACGGGCACGGAACTTGCCGAGCGACTCGACGTCAGCGGCCGGACCGTCCGCCATGACATGGCGCGCCTGCGCGAGATGGGTTACGCGATCGACGGCGTCCAGGGCAGCGGCGGCGGCTATCGGCTCATGGACGGGGGTTCTGCGCTGCCGCCGCTCATGCTCGACGCGGATGAGGCGATCGCCATCGCGATCGGACTGCGCACCGGGGTCAACTGCATCATCGGGGGGATGGAGGAGACTGCCCTGCAGGCGCTCACCAAGGTCGAGCGGGCGCTGCCGGCCCGGCACCGACAGCAGGTCCGGAACCTCGGGCACTACACCGTCCCGCTCCCCGGCTCCCAGCCTGTGCCCGTGGTGGACCCCGCGCTGCTCACACTCATCACGAACGCCTGCAGCACCCGACAGCGCATCCGGTTCGAGTACGATCGCGAGCCGGATTGGCCGCTGACCAGCGACGATGATACAGCTTACCGGGTCTTGCCCCCGTCGGGGCGAGCAACCCAGCACGACGTCGAACCGTACCTGCTCATCAACCGCCATCATCACTGGCTCCTGCTCGGCTTCTGCCGCCGCGAGGAGGATTGGCAGATCTATCTGGTCAGCGGGCTGCGGCCCCGCACCCCGCCGTGGGGCCCCCGCTTCACACCTCGTCCCCTCTCGGAGGCCGATCTGCAGGCGTACGTCACCCGCCGACTGCCGGGCGCGATGTGGGAGCAGCTCGCCACCGTCACCTTCGAGGCGCCCGCGGACCAGATCCGCGCTCGACTCGCCTCCGCCGAGGGCATTGTCGAGGAGATCGACGACCGGTCGTGCTCGGCCCTCCTCGGCGGCGAATCACTGAACGCCATCGCAGTCCTGCTCGCCCGCCTCGACGTCGATTTCACCATCGAGGACCCGCCCGAGCTCGCCGAGCACGCCTCCCTGCTCGCGGAGCGGCTGCTCCGCCGAGGAACTGGCCAACATCCTTAAAACTAGGAACACGCCTGACCTAATCGGCGGTTACGCTGACCTTTCCATCGACCAAACCACAGGAGGACACATGGTCTCAACAGACATTATGAGAGGTATCGGCGAGTGGCTCGCGGACGGCATGCTCCGCGGCGACCCCTTCGCCCTTGCCTCGGTGGCAGTGCTGGTGCCGATCGGGGCGATTCTCGGCTCCACCGTCCTGTGACCGCAATGAACCCACAATCGCAGTGGCGCCGGCGAATCCACTCGAGGACCTGATTCGCGAGATCATGGAGGTGTTCTCGTGATGTGAACTTGTCCGAGCCAGCCCTGGCGGTCGCCGCGGATCCCTAGCGGACAATCATGGCCTGGCCTCGAACCCAGTCCAAGGGCAACTCCACTGCAACACGGCCGCAGCCCCTTAGAGTCGTGCCATGCCGTCTCGAGTCGTCTCCTTGCGCAGGTATCCGGTCAAATCGATGGGCGGTGAAGATCTCGACCGGGTCGATCTAGATCAGCGCGGGCTGGTGGGTGATCGCTGGTTCGCCGTCGAGGACGAGGACGGTCGTCTCGCCTCCGGCAAGAACTCCCGCCGGTTCCGCCGGCACGACGGCATCTTCGACTACCGCGCGGCCACCACCGCGGACGGGGTTGTGGTCAGCCGCCCGGGCCAGCAGTGGATCGCCGGAGAGCAGGAGTTGGACGCCGAGCTGAGCAGCGCGTTCGGCCAAGCGGTTCGGGTGCTGCCGGAACTCGAGGTGCCGCATCAGGACGCTGGGGCGGTGTCCCTGATCAGCACCGGGACCTTGCGCTGGTGCGCCGAGCACCTCGGGGTCGACGCCGATCCCCGGCGGCTGCGGGTCAACATCGTGATCTCCTCGGACGAGCCGTTCATCGAGGAATCCTGGATTGGGCAGACGGTGACAATCGGGGACTGCGCGCTGCGCGTGGCCTCCCGGATTCCGCGGTGCCGGATGATCGACATCGCTCAGGACGGCGCCGTGCCCCGGCACCGTCTACTCAAGCCGATCACGGAGCAGCGGGAGGCGAACTTGGCGGTCTACGCCGACGTCGCCACACCGGGTCGGGTGTCCGTCGGCGACACCATCGCCGTCATCTAGCTTCGCGATTCCCGACCACCGCAGGGGCAGCTGGCCCATGGGGTCAGGCTCATCGGCCGGGGGTCGTGAAGTCGGTACCGGTCAACTGCGCCGTCTTGGCCCAGAGCTCGGCCGCGAGCTGCAGCTGCGAGGACAGCGTGACGACGCGGTCGGCAAGGTACGGCAGCAGCAGGTTGGTCAGCGCGAACGGGCCAAAGTAATTCGTCGCCATCTGCAGCTCGAAGCCGCCCTCTGTCCGCGAAAGCGGCACCTGCATGATCTCGGCGTTGTTGAACCAAAACGTCGAGCGGCCCGGTCCACTCCTCCGCGAACTCTCGCACCGATGCCAGGCTCGACACATCCAGCCGGCGCACCTCTGTGTGCCCCGCGATGCCGCGGGCGACCGCAGCCCCCTTGGCCTCGTTGCGCACCGCCAGCACCACCCGGGCGCCGACCCGCGCCAACTCCCGCGCGGTGATCAGGCCCAGACCGTCCGTTGCGCCGGTCACCACAATCGTCTTTCCGGTCAGATCCGGCAGATCGGCCGCAGTCCACTTCGTCGCCATCTCGGCTCCCGTCCACGCCGCCCCGGGCCGGTTCCGGACCCACATTCCACGTTAGGCCGAGAACGGCAAACTCCGCGACGCCTCCCTGTGGCAGCTCAGTCGTTTGCGGCCTTGAGTTGGGGATAGAGCGCCTCGATCGGCGCCGCGAGCCCGGCCTTGACCTGTACGGACATCTCGTCGGCGAGGACCTCGTGCTCGCCGGCCTCGACCGCGTCGAACACCATGCGCACAAGGTCCGCGGGCTGGGTCTTGGGGTCGGTGGTGTGTGCGGCCATCGGGGTGTCGACCCAGCCGACGTGCACGCCGACCACGTGGACACCCTGGGGCGCGAGCTCGAGGCGCAGGGAGTTTGTCGCCGACCACAAGGCGGCCTTGGTGGCGCTGTAGATACCGGCAATGGCATACCAGCTCAGCAGCGAGTGGATATCAATGATGACCGACTCGTCCTTGGCGGCGAGGATCGGCGCGAACGCACGGGCGAGGAAGAGCGGGCCGAGAAAGTTTGTCTCGACGTTGGCGCGGATCTCCTCGTCGGTATGGGTGAGGATGCCCGAACTTGAGGTGGAGGTGCCGGCGTTGTTGATGAGCACCGTCACGTCGCCGGCCGCCTTCGCCGCCGCGTGGATCGACGCGGGGTCGGTGACATCGAGGCGGAGGGGGACGATGCGCTCGTCGTCCCAGGCACGGGGGTTGCGTGCGGTGGCGTAGACCTTCACCGCGCCGCGGGCGAGGGCTTCCTGGACGAAATGGGTTCCGATGCCGCCGTTCGCTCCCGTGACGAGGACGACGGATCCGTTGAGTGCAGGCATGTCAGGCTCCTTCAGAGACCAGTGTCAGCACGGTCTTGCCCGGACCGGACTTGGTGGACTGTGCGATGCCGGCCTGGGTGAGAGGGTAGGTCGCGGAGATGGTGGGGATGAGCCGTCCAGCAGCGGCCAGGTCTGCCAGTGCGGTCATGCCCAGGCGATCGGCTTCGACGAATATCCCGGCCAGGCGGATCCCCCGCGTGCGCGCGTCGTCTGCGATGGCCGCGAGAGTCGGAGGCAGTGTTGAGATCAGGATCCCGCCGGGTTTGAGCACGTCCAGAGCCTTGGCCGGGGAATCGCCGCCGACGGTCTCCAGGACCACGTCCAGGTTGTCGACGACCCGATGGAAGTCCGTGGTGGTGTAGTCGATCACCTCGTCTGCGCCCAGCGCGCGAACGAAGTCGGTGTTGGCGGTCGAGGCCACGCCGATGACATGCGCGCCGCGGTCCTTGGCGATCTGCACAGCGAAGTGGCCGACGCCACCGGAGGCGCCATTGATCAGCACCCGGCTGCCTTCGCCGATCCGGGCGGTGTCCACCAGCGCTTGCCAGGCGGTCAGTCCTGACAGGGGCACTGCCGCGGCGTGAATGTGGTCGAGTCGATCCGGCTTCGGCACGAAGGCGCGGGCCGGGCCGACAGCGTACTGCGCATGGGCGCCGTGGCCGTGCGGGAAGGGCAACATGCCGAACACCGCGTCACCGGGCTGATAGATCGTCACCCCTGGACCTATGGCCTCGACGGTGCCCGAGACGTCCCAGCCGAGCACGAACGGCGGCTTGCCGACGAACATGCCGGTCTGCCGATTCATCCCGTCGACGGGATTCACGCTCGCGGCATGCACCCGGACGAGGATCTCGCCCAGGCCGGGTTCGGGAACCGCGACGGTGACGGACTTGAGGACCTCGGGCCCACCAAGTTCATCCTGGCTGATGGCCTGCATCGTGTCATTCATGCCTACTCCTTACTCGGAACACACGGCAGGGTCACGTCAAAGTCGCGTTTCCGCTGGAGAGAACTAGTTTTATCGCGTCTTGAAGGCAGTGCTGATAGTG